>NZ_CAMFLA010000006.1 GCF_945957525.1 uncultured Aquitalea sp.
GAGCGTCTGCCTTACAAGCAGAATGTCGGCGGTTCGACTCCGTCAACGCCCACCAGTTTTACGGTTGGAGTGGTAGTTCAGTTGGTTAGAATACCGGCCTGTCACGCCGGGGGTCGCGGGTTCGAGTCCCGTCCACTCCGCCAACATATATAGCAGTACCCGTTTCGGGCGTTTAGCTCAGTTGGTAGAGCGTCTGCCTTACAAGCAGAATGTCGGCGGTTCGACTCCGTCAACGCCCACCAGTTTTACGGTTGGAGTGGTAGTTCAGTTGGTTAGAATACCGGCCTGTCACGCCGGGGGTCGCGGGTTCGAGTCCCGTCCACTCCGCCAAGATCAAAGCAGCCTAAGGCTGCTTTTTTCATTTCAGCCTCTCACCGCGCCCTTCGGCCAACCTTCCCTGCCGACCAAGCACCGGACATCAGCAGCACTCCGCCGCGCCAAGCTCACGCCAACGGTTGTCGCAGGCACCCTAAAATCTGCACTCACCGCCAGACAGAAGCCTCATCCAGCAAGCATCCCAAACAGAAAACATGAAAAAAGGCGGCAAAAGCCGCCTTTTTTATTCCAACAAGCAAATTCAGTCTTTTCGCACCACTTGCCATACAAGCATAGCCATCACGCCCAGGAAAAACACCGCCACCCAAAAGGGCATGGCTTGACCAAGAAAGGTCCAATCCACCGCTGCGCACTCGCCGCTTCCCTTGAACACTTTGGACAGCACATCCCAGAAAGGCGAAGTTTCCATCAGGTAATCCAGACCAGGACCACAGGCCGGCACTTGCTCCGCCGGCAGGCTCTGCAGCCACAGTTGACGCAGGGACACCGAGATGCCGCCAAGCCCAGCCAACAAGCCCAGCACACCCCAAACCCGAGTGCCGGCCCTGCCCGGGTTGACCAAGCCCGCCAGCAAGGCAATAACGCCAACGGAAATCACGCCCACCCGCTGGAAAATGCACAAGGGGCAGGGCTCCAGCCCCAACACATGCTGGGCGTACAACGCAAAGCCCATGGCGCCGGCACAAGCGGCGGCAATGAGGAAAAACATTTGTCTACGTGAAAACCGACTCAACACGGCAGCCCCTTCAGGACGATTCAGAGAAAGAAAACTGAGATTTTAGTTCTTATTCAAAGTTCCAGAAAACGCATGATAGCTTCTTTTTGATTCAGCGCATCCTTGTAGCCCAATGCAATCAGCGCACGGGTATAACCCGGTTCGAACAATAAATAGGTGGCCAGGGTCATACCGCGCTGCCGCGTACCGCCCGCCCCTTTCATCAGGAAGCGCAGTACTGGCGGAAACTCATGCGCGTATTGATAAGCGATGCTTTCCAGCGACTTGCTGGGATTGAGCATGAAAATATCCACCTCATGCAAGCTGGTTTGCGCGGCCAGCTCCTCATGGCAGTTCAACAGCGACACCGTATGATTCACGCGCAGCAGCCGCTCCATGTCCATGGACATGCTGTCAATGAACACGCTATTGAGCAGATGGCCGAAGATTTGCGCCGGCGTTGGTTCCAAGCCTTGTGTGCGTCGCTCCACGCCGTCGGGCCGCTGGCTGGCCAGCCCAACGATGAAAAGCTTTTGTGCCCCCAGATGCAGGGCCGGCGACAGGGGCGCCATCTGCCGCACAGCCCCATCGCAATAGTGGCGCTCCCCCACCATCGCCGAGGGGAAAATAAGGGGAATGGCCGAGGTGGCCATCAGGTGATCAAGATTAATGCGCTCGCGCACGCCCATGCGCTGGTGGCGAGCCCATTCCTGAATGCTAGGCTCGCCCTCGAAAAAGGTCACCGACATGCCAGTAGTGTAACAGGAGGCGGTCAAAGCCAAGGCTCGCAAAGCCTGCTGATCGATGGAACGCTGGATGCCTTCCAACTGCATCACCTGCGAAAGAAAACCGCGCAAGGCGGAATTATCCAGAAAACTGCGTGGATTTTTCCAGCCTCGCCCACCGGTCAGAATGGAGACGCCGAAATGGAAAAAGGTTTTGAGGAAGTAAGCCAAACTGGCGTCGTAGACATCCGCAATATGCAACTGCTTCCACATCTGCGCCAGATACAGTACCGACTGCCGGTAATTGCTGGCGCCGGCCGCCAGCGCCACCGCATTGATGGCGCCTGCCGACGTGCCGCAGATGATGGGGAAAGGGTTGCTTTCCGGATTGGGCAACAAGCGTGAAATGGCCAGCAGCACGCCGGCCTGATAGGCCGCGCGCGCCCCGCCGCCGGACAAGACCAGTCCGACATTGCATCTCCCCGCCATACGCACCTCGCTGTGGATGCTTGACTGCTTTAGGCATAGCTTGCGGCAGGCCGCGCCGCCAGCCCGGCCTTGGAGTGGCAAACAAAATCCTGATGCAGCGTTGCGCCGACTGGCCGCACTCAAGTACTGCCTGCATCGGCGCGCCTTGCCTCAGTCGTGAAACTGATTTTTGTTAGCCGCTCTTACTGGCTGTCGCCGGCCACCATCATCGATTCGATCAACACCGAACCCATCAGCTTGCCGCCGCGATTGAGCACATCGCTGCCCACCGCCGCCATTTGCGCGTACATATCGCGCAGATTGCCGGCAATGGTGATCTCTTCCACCGGGTAGGCAATGACGCCGTTCTCCACCCAGAAACCGGCAGCGCCGCGAGAGTAATCGCCGGTCACCGTGTTGATGCCGTGTCCCAGTAGCTCGGTCACCAAGAGCCCGGTGCCCATCTGGCTCAGCAGTTCGTCAAAACTTTCACCCGTAGAACGCACGATCAGATTGTGCGGTCCGCCGGCATTGCCGGTGCTGACCATGCCGAGCTTGCGCGCGGAGTAGCTTGCCAGCATGTAACCTTCCAGCCGTCCAGCGTCCACCAGCGTGCGGGCGGAGGTCTCCACCCCCTCGTTGTCGAAAGCGCTGCTGGAAAAACCCCGCAACAGGAAAGGATCCTCATCGATGGTGATGTTGGCGTTGAACACCGGTTTGCCCAGCACATCCAGCAAGAAGGACGACTTGCGATACAAGGCGCCGCCGCTGATGGCGGAGACGAAATGACCGATCAGGGATGAAGCGATCGGCGCCTCAAACAGCACCGGGTACTGGCCGGTTTTGACCCGACGGGCATTCAGGCGACGCACGGCGCGCTCGCCCGCCGTTCGGCCAACCTTGACCGGATCGTCCAGATCGCCGGGGTGGCGTGCCGCGGAGTACCAGTAGTCGCGCTGCATGGCGCCGTCCGCTTCCGCCACCACGGCAGCGGAAACGCTATGCCTGCTGCCCGGGAAACCCGCCATGAAGCCATCAGAATTGGCGTAAACAAACTGGCTGGCCTGGGCCGATACCGAAGCGCCTTCGGAATTCTTGATGCGTGCATCCACGGCGCGCGCCGATTCTTCGCAGCGACGCGCGATCTCAATGGCCTCCTCCACTGGCAACCGCCAGGGATGGAAGAGATCAAGATCGGGGAAATCCGTCGCCAGCAGCTGGGGATCGGCCAGACCAGCGCAGTCGTCCTCCGCCGTATAGCGCGCGATGTCCAGCGCCGCCTTGACGGTGTCCTGCAATGCCTGATCAGAAAAATCAGAGGTGCTGGCATGGCCTTTCTTGCGGCCAAGGTAAACCGTGACGCCAACGCCCTTGTCCTGGTTGTATTCAATGGTTTCCACTTCGCCCAGGCGAACGGAAACCGTCTGGCCCAGCCCCTCGGAAACATCGGTTTCCGCTGCGCTGGCGCCGTATTGACGAGCAAGCTCCAGCACGCGCGAAGCCATGCTTTCCAGCGTGCCGGTAGTGAAACTGAAGGTGTTGTCTGCCATAGTGTCTTTCGATGGTCATGATGGCCTGACAGCCCGCCCGGGCTTGGGAAGTCCGGGTCGGCCGCGCCCTTTTCCGGTATCATACCAGCCTTGAAACCCCACAGACTGTTGAACGATGACCGATTACCTCAATGACGGCCAGCAAGACGGGCCGGTCAGCAAATCCCAGCGCAAGCGCGACATGGACGCCTTGCAGGATCTGGGCAAGGAACTGGTGGAGCTGTCCCGCGACACGCTGAAGAAAATGCAGCTGCCGGAAGACCTGCTCACCGCCATTCTGGATTACAAGCGTTTTACCGCCCACGGCGCATTGCGCCGCCAGCTGCAATACATCGGCAAGCTGATGCGCGATGTCGACCCGGAACCGATCCGCCAGTATCTGCAAGTGATCAAGGGCGAGTCTTCCGAACACATCGCCTGGCAGCACCTGCTTGAGCGCTGGCGCGAGCGCCTGATGGCGGACGACGCCCAGAGCGCCGCCTTCATCAAGGATTTCCCTGCGGCGGACCCGCAACAGCTGCGCACGCTGATTCGCAACGCGCGCAAAGAGCAGCAAGACAGCAAGCCGCCCAAGTCTTTCCGCCTGTTGTATCAGCTGATCAAGGAAGTGATTCCGGAACCCGGCAAGCCGCGCCCGGTGGCGCATGATGGCGCTGAGGACGAAGCATGACGCTGAAAATCGGCCTGGTATCGGTGTCCGACCGCGCCAGCGCGGGCGTGTATGAAGACAAGGGCATCCCGGCGCTGCAAGACTGGCTGGCCGGCGCCCTGGCCACCCCGTTCAGTACGGAAACCCGCCTTATCGCCGACGAGCAAGCCGTGATTGAAGCCACCTTGTGCGAACTGGTTGATGAAGCAGGCTGCCAGCTGGTGCTGACCACCGGCGGCACAGGCCCCGCGCCGCGCGACGTCACACCGGACGCCACCCTGGCCGTAGCCGATCGCGAAATGCCCGGCTTCGGCGAACAGATGCGCCAGATCAGCCTGCGTTTTGTACCTACAGCCATTCTGTCCCGCCAGGTGGGGGTGCTCCGCAAACAATCGCTGATCCTCAACCTGCCCGGCCAGCCCAAGGCCATCAAGGAAACGCTGGAAGGCCTGAAAGATGAGGACGGCAAGGTGGTAGCCGCCGGCATTTTCGCCGCCGTGCCCTACTGCATCGACCTCATCGGCGGCCCCTACATCGAAACCCGAGAGGATGTGGTCAAGGCCTTCCGTCCGAAATCCGCGCAGAAACCGCCCTCCGCCTGATCGCCCATGTCTTATCGCGCTCCCGCATGGTTGCCCGAAGGCCATAGCCAGACCATCTGGCCGGCATTGATGCTGCGCCCGCCCCGTCCCGATTACCGCCGTGAAGTCTGGCCGACGCCGGACGGCGGCGACATCGCGCTGGATTTTGTCGACGGCCAGCCGGGCAGCCCGCTGGTGGTGATGTTTCACGGACTGGAAGGCAGCAGCGACAGCCATTACGCGCGCGCCCTGATGCGGCAAGTGGCCGAGCGGGGCTGGCATGGCGTAGTGCCCCATTTTCGCGGCTGCGGCGGCATGGATAATGCCCTGCCGCGCGCCTATCACGCTGGCGACGCGGCGGAAGTCCGCTGGATATTGCAGGGCCTGAGCCAACGCTACCCGACGATGGCGGTCGCCGCCGTGTCGCTGGGCGGCAGCATGTTGCTCAACTATCTGGCCGATGAGGGCGAACGCGCCCTGCCCCGCGCCGCCGCCGCCGTCTCCGCGCCGCTGGATCTGGTGGCCGCCAGCACGCGGTTGGATCGCGGCATGGGCAAACTGCTGTACACCCGCATGTTCATGAACACTCTCAAACCCAAGGCCCTGGCCACACTGCAGCGCCATCCCGGGCTGTTCGACGGTCAACGCGTTCGAAAGGCGCGCACCTTCATCGAGTTCGACGATCTGGTCACCGCGCCGCTGCACGGCTTCGGCACCGCACTGAACTACTGGAAACGCGCCAGCAGCAAACCCCGCCTGGCTGACATCTGCTGCCCTACGCTGGTGATCAACGCGCGCAATGACCCTTTCCTCCCCGCCGCAGCCCTGCCCGACGCGCGCGACGCGGGCCCGGCGGTGACGCTGGAGTTCCCCGAAGAAGGGGGCCACGTCGGCTTTGCCTCCGGCCGTTTCCCCGGCCACATCGACTGGCTGCCGCAGCGGCTGCTGGCCTTCTTCACTCCTCATCTGCGCTGAGCCGACCAAGTGCGGCATTGCCAAAGCCGCGTGGCTTCTGCATGATGGCTGTCTCGATCGACGCTTTACACAAGGTTTCACGCATGTCCGACATTCTCAACACCATCATCGCCACCAAGCATCAGGAAATCGCGCAGGCCTTGTCCGTCCGGCCGCTGGCGGCGGTACGTCGCGATGCCGAGGCCCGTCGCGAAGACCGGCGTGACTTTGTCGCCGCCATTCGCGCCAAGCATGCGCTGAAGCAGCCCGGCGTCATTGCCGAAATCAAGAAAGCCAGCCCCAGCAAAGGGGTGATCCGCGCGGATTTCCAGCCGGCCCAGATTGCCGAGAGCTACGCCAAAGCCGGCGCAGCCTGTCTGTCTGTACTGACCGACAAGCAATATTTCCAGGGCGACGCCGCTTATCTGGAAGCCGCCCGTGCCGCCTGCCATCTGCCTGCCCTGCGCAAGGATTTCATGGTGGACGAGTACCAGATCCACGAAGCCCGCGCCATGGGCGCGGACTGCATCCTGCTGATCGCCGCCGCGCTCTCCCTGCCGCAAATGCGCGACTTTGAAGCACTGGCCAATGAGCTGGGCATGGCGGTGCTGGTGGAAGTGCACAACGGAGCAGAGCTGGAGCAGGCGCTGCAGCTGAACACCGAACTGGTCGGCATCAACAACCGCAACCTGCGCACCTTTGAAGTCAGCCTGTCCACCACCCTCAAGCTGCTGCCCGAAATTGGCGCAGACCGCATTGTGGTGACGGAAAGCGGCATTCTGAGCGCTGACGATGTGCGCCTGATGCGCAGCCACGACGTACATACCTTCCTGGTGGGCGAAGCCTTCATGCGCCAGCCTGAACCAGGCCAGGCGCTGGCCAGCCTGTTCTTCCCGCAAGACTAAGCGCGACTGACAAAAATCAGTATCCCGGCAGAGGAAAGGCTCAACGCAACATCAAGGTGTTGCCAGCAGTTGAAGGCCCCGCCGGATACTGGCAGCAGCACGCCATCCAGCCGTTCGCACCGCCGCGAACGGCTTTTTTGCGGCAGACGCTGCAAAAGAAAACCGCCGGACATCACCCGGCGGCACGCTTTGCAGTTGAAAGGGGCCCGCTGAAACACGGGCCGCCCTTCGGCCAACTACGTCATCAATCAAACACCAGCTGACCATCCCGCGCATCCACCATGATGGTGGCCTTGGGCGGGTATTTGCCGCCCAGAATGGCCTTGGCCAAGGGGTTTTCCAGCTCGTTCTGGATAGCCCGCTTGAGCGGCCGCGCTCCATACACTGGATCGAAGCCCGCCTCGGACAGCAAGGCCAGCGCTTCCTCGCTGATCTGCAGATTGAGATCCAGCTTGGCCAACCGCCCTTCCAGGCTCTTGAGCTGAATGCGGGCAATGGACTGGATGTGCTTTTCGCCCAGCGCGTGGAACACCACTACTTCGTCGATGCGATTGATGAACTCCGGCCGGAAATGGGTTTTGACTTCCGCCATCACCGCCAGCTTGATCACCTGATAATCGTCGGTGGCCATGGTCTGGATCTGCTGGCTGCCCATATTGGAAGTCATCACCACCACGGTGTTCTTGAAGTCTACCGTGCGGCCCTGACCATCGGTCAGGCGGCCATCATCCAGCACTTGCAGCAGAATGTTGAACACATCGGGATGCGCTTTTTCCACTTCGTCCAGCAAGATCACGCTATAAGGCTTGCGGCGCACCTGCTCAGTGAGATAGCCGCCCTCCTCATAACCGACATAACCCGGCGGCGCGCCGATCAGGCGGGCCACAGAATGCTTCTCCATGTATTCCGACATGTCGATGCGGATCAGATGATCCTCGCTGTCAAACAGGAAACCCGCCAGCGTCTTGCACAACTCGGTCTTGCCCACGCCGGTGGGGCCTAGAAACAGGAAGCTGCCATACGGGCGATTCGGATCGGCCAAGCCGGAGCGCGAGCGGCGGATGGCGTCCGCCACGGCGCGCACGGCTTCATTCTGCCCGATAACGCGCTGATGCAGTACGTCTTCCATGCGCAGCAGTTTTTCCCGCTCGCCGGTCAGCATCTTGGACACCGGAATGCCGGTGGCGCGGCTGATCACCTCGGCGATTTCCTCCGCTCCCACTTGCGTGCGCAGCAATCGGTTAGGCTGATTGTCCACTTTGGCGCCGGCGGCCTCGGCCTCTTTCAGGCGCGCCTCCAACTGCGGCAGTTTGCCGTACTGCAGCTCCGCCAGCTTCTGCCAGTCGCCCTTGCGTTTGAGCTCGTCCATGTCCACCTTGAGGCGGTCGATCTCTTCCTTGATGCTCTGCGAGCCCTGCTGGGCGGCTTTTTCCGCCTTCCAGATTTCTTCCAGGTCGGCATACTCGCGCGACAGCGCGGCAATTTCATCCTCAATCAGCTGCAGACGCTTCTGGCTGGCCTCGTCGCTTTCCTTCTTCACCGCTTCGCGTTCGATCTTCAACTGGATCAGCCGGCGATCCAGCTTGTCCATGGATTCCGGCTTGGAATCCAGCTCCATCTTGATGCGGCTGGCGGCCTCGTCGATCAGGTCGATGGCCTTGTCCGGCAGAAAACGGTCGGTAATATAGCGGTTGGACAATTCGGCGGCGGCCACAATGGCCGGATCAGTAATATCCACCCCGTGGTGAATCTCATACTTTTCCTGCAAGCCGCGCAGAATGGCGATGGTGTCCTCCACCGTGGGCTCGCTGACCAGCACTTTCTGGAAGCGGCGCTCCAGCGCGGCATCCTTCTCGATGTATTTGCGGTACTCGTCCAGCGTGGTGGCGCCAAGGCAATGCAGCTCGCCGCGCGCCAAGGCCGGCTTGAGCATATTGCCCGCGTCCATCGCGCCGTCGGCCTTGCCCGCGCCCACCAGCGTGTGGATTTCATCGATGAAGATCAGTGTCTGGCCATCGTCCTTGGCCAGATCGTTGAGTACGGCCTTCAGTCGTTCCTCGAACTCGCCACGGAATTTGGCGCCGGCAATCAGCGCCGCCAGATCCAGCACCAGCAGTCGCTTGTTCTTAAGGCTTTCCGGCACTTCGCCATTGACGATGCGCTGAGCTAGGCCCTCGACGATGGCGGTCTTGCCCACACCCGGTTCGCCGATCAGCACCGGATTGTTCTTGGTGCGGCGTTGCAGTACCTGGATGGCGCGGCGGATCTCATCATCGCGGCCGATGACCGGATCGAGCTTGCCATTGCGGGCGCGCTCGGTCAGATCGGTGGTGTATTTCTTCAGCGCCTCACGCTGGCTTTCCGCGTCCTGACTGCCCACGGTCTGGCCGCCTCGCACCGCCTGGATGGCGGCCTGGATGGCGTTGTGGTTGCCGCCGTGTTCTTTCAGCAGCCGACCGGTCTCGCCCTTGTCCTGCGACAGCGCGGACAGGAAGGATTCGCTGGAGATGAACTCATCGCCCTGCTTGGTGGCGATCTTGTCGGTCACGTTCAGCAGATTGCCCAGATCGCGCGATACGGTGATGTCGCCGCCGGTGCCCTGCACCTTCGGCAAACGTTGAATGGACGCCTTGAGCGCGGCCTTCAGGCCGGGCACGTTGACGCCGGCGCGGGCCAGCAAGCCGCCGATGCCGCTTTCGGTATCGTCAGCCATGCACAGCAACAGATGCTGCGCCTCGATATAGGCGTTGTCTTCCGCCAGCGCCATGCTTTGCGCATCGCCCAGCGCCTGTTGGAATTTGGTAGTCAGTTTGTCGAATCGCATGCTTTCACTCCTGTCATCCGAAACGCGCCCGGTTCTTACCGGGCCTCATGCCGAAAATGGATAGTTGCCGTGGCGACCCACGTCGCCGGATAATCTTGTTTCATCAGCAGATATAGGGTCAGCCCGGCAGACTGCAAGCGGGACTGATAAATATTTTTGCCAAACTTTATCGATATCAATAATTGATATCAATTCACTATCAGACGCCGATATTATTCCGGCCATGAAAAAGGCGAGGCTCTCGCCTCGCCTTTTTCATGGCCCGCTCAAACTCAAGTACGGAAGGCCCGCACTTCTTCCTTGAGCGAATCCGCCAGCCCGGCCATGTGACCCGCCGTCTGCGCCGACAGCTCGGCCGCCTCATTGCTGGTTTCGGCCATGCGCGCCACCGCGTCCACCCGCTCCGCCATCTGCTGCACGATGTTGCGCTGATGGGAAAGCTCGCGATTGATGCGCTCCACTACTTCCATGGTGCGCATCGAGTCCTGCACGATCGAGCCGATGGCCTGCCGTGCGCTGCTGGTATTGGCCGCTCCGTCCGACGCCTGCACCACCGACTCGCGCATGGCCTTCACCGCATCGCCCGTAGCGCTCTGGATGGTACGGATCATGTCGCCGATCTCTTGCGTGGAAACGCTGGTGCGCTCGGCCAACTTGCGCACTTCGTCAGCCACCACCGCGAAACCCCTGCCCATTTCGCCAGCGCGAGCCGCTTCAATGGCGGCGTTGAGCGCCAGCAGATTGGTCTGGTCGGCGATGTCGTGGATCACTTTGACGATGTCGGTAATCTGCTGGGCGCTGCTCTCGAGTGTTTTCAAGCTGTCCGCCGCACGACCAAGGGTGGCGGAAATCAGGCTGACGCCATCCACCGCCGCTACCAAGCTCTCGCTGCCCTGCTGGGCGGCTTCGCTGGAGGTGCGCGCCGCATCGCTGGCTTCGCCGGCCACCTGCTCGATTTGTTGCACACCGGAAATCAGCATGCCGGTCTGCTCGGACATGGCTTGCGCACTATCGCGCTGGGCCGACGAACTGACCGCCGCCGAATTGGCCTTGTCCGCCAACTCGCGCGCGGCGTGGTCCAACTCCAGCGCATGCGAACTGGTGCGGGTCAGGGCCTGCTGGAAGCTCACCAGCAGGCTGTTCATGGCGTCCGCCACCTGTCCGACTTCGTCCTTGCGGTTGATAGACAGCCTGCGAGTCAGATCCTGGCTGTCGCGAATGGCGCCCACCTCCTGCACCAGTTGCTTCACCGGCCGCGCCACCAGCCGGCGGGTAAACAACCACAACGTCAGTGCCAGGATTACCAGCAGCAAGCCCGCGCCGCCGGCCAGCCAGGCCATCAACACCTTGTTGTCTTTTTCCAGCTCCACACGGGATTCATTGCTGACGATCACCCAGCCCCAGGGCTTGTAGCTGGCGTATGACAACAGATGCTCGCTGCTGACATCATCCACGGTGAGGCGCACGGTCGCCGTCCCCTTGCCTTCGCTCATGATGGCGTTGGCGTAGGGTTGGCCGGCGCTGTCCAGATCCTTGGCCACCGGCTTGTTGGAGAGCTTGGGATGCAGTACGTACTGACCGAAGCTTTTCGATTGTTTGTCCACATCAATGATGTCGACATGGCCACTCTCGCCGATTTTCACCTTGGAGAGGCGCACCAGCAGGCCGGCCACGCCTTCCGTCGCGCCGACGCCGACAAAGGTGGCCCCGATCACTTTGTCGGTACTGTCCTTGATCGGGCTGTAGCTGGTGACATAGTCCTTGCCGTACAAATCAACGCGGCCGGTGTAGTTGTTGCCGTCCATCAGCTGTGCGTAAGCCGGACTTTTGCGATCCAGCTTGGTGCCCATGGCGCGCGAGCCGTCTTCCTTGATCACCGAGGTGGACACGCGGACAAAGTCGTCGCCGTCGCGCACGAAAAGGGTGGCCACATTGCCGGTCTTGGCCGAGAAGCGGTCGACAACGTCGTTATTGTTGTTAAGCGGGGTGCTGCCCAGAATGAGCGCGGGCGTCTGCACGCCGCCCACTTCGATTTTCTGCGCCGGATTTACCACCAGCGCGCCGCCGATTTCTGCGTACAGCACTTTTTCAAACTGGCGGGCAGAAATCTTCAGGGATTCATTGAAGGCATCGATCATGTTGATCGACTGTGTCAGAAGCTGGGCCTGCACTTTCTCGGTGCGCTCCTGCATTATTTTGCTGGTGAGCAAGGTCAAAGGGGCCAGCAGCCCCACTGCCACCACCACCATCAGCACGATCTGCGACAACACCAGCCTGGATCCGATGCTCATTCCACGCTTCATGTCTCAACCTCTATTCCCCGCCCGATTGATCTATCAGGCTTCATTATTAGTCTTTCAGCATCTCTTTAAGATACTGCGTTTTTTCTAAAGATTCCTGAAAAATGCGGCACAAGCTGCCATGTTGTCAATGCAAACGGCGTATTGGCTTTCAACATGAAAGCCGCGTCGCGAGCTTGCCACAACTGGCTCCCCGACCGCTCTTTCCACAGCATAGACCCCCACTGGACGCATTGCGGCCAGCCTTGCCGGGATACGCAAGAAAACGCGACAGGGTTGCTCAGGCGACTCACTCAAGAAAAAGGGGAAGGCATTTGCCTCCCCCTGTCGTCTGCTCGCCGCAGCGCCGTCAACCCACGCTGATGCCGGGCTCGCCCGTCTCCAATCCGCCCACAATGGCGGCATAATCAAAACCCTCAGCATGGAACGCCGCCAGTACGGCTTGCGCGTGCTCGGCCGCCACCGACACCAGCAAGCCCCCGCTGGTTTGCGGGTCCGCCAGCAGGCGGCGCTGCCACTCGGGCACGCCTTCGGCAAACGTCACGGCGTGGCCAAAGCTGGCCTGATTGCGCTCGATAGCGCCCGGGCCATAGCCCTGCTCGGCATAAGGCCGCGCCTCGGCAATCACCGGCACCTTGTCGATATCGATGCGCGCGGCCAGCTTGGCGCCCTTGCTGATCTCCAGCAGATGGCCGAGCAGGCCGAAACCGGTGACATCCGTCAGCGCGTGCACGCCAGGCAAGTCGGCCAGCCTCGCGCCCACGGTGTTGAGCTTGGTGGTGGACGCAATCAGGGCCTGATAGCCCGCGTCGTCCAGCACGCCCTTTTTCATGGCCTGCGCCAGAATGCCCACGCCCAGCCCTTTGCCCAGCACCAGCACGTCGCCGGCTTGCGCATCGCAGTTGCGCTTTAGCTTGTCCGGATGCACCACGCCCAGGCCCACCAAACCGTAAATGGGCTCCGGCGAATCGATGGAGTGACCGCCGGCGATGGGAATGCCCGCCGCGTGGCACACCGATTCGCCGCCTTGCAGGATGTCGCGGATGGTTTCCACCGGCAGTACGTTCACCGGCATGCCGACAATGGCCAGCGCCATGATGGGCGTGCCGCCCATGGCGTAGATGTCCGATAGCGCATTGGTGGCGGCGATGCGGCCAAAATCGAAGGCATCGTCGACGATGGGCATGAAGAAATCAGTGGTCGCGACAATAGCCTGCTGATCATTGAGCTTGTACACCGCGGCGTCGTCGCTGGTTTCAGCGCCCACCATCAAGTGCGGGAACACCATTTTTTCGCGCGCCGTGGACAAGATGGATTCCAGCACGGCCGGCGCGATCTTGCAGCCGCAACCGCCGCCGTGGGAAAGCTGAGTGAGTTTGATTGACAATTGAAAACCCTCAGGCTGAATGAGATGTCGTGGCGAGGCCGCAGCCTCGCCCATGTGTGCCACACATGGTACACCGGCATGCGATGTACGGTCAGCCGTCGGGCGCGCCCCAGCCTGGGCTAGAAGCGGCCAACAAAAACCAATATCGCGGCTGAGGCAGGCAATACTTGAGTACGGCAAGGCGCCGCAACGCAGCATCAGGGGTTTGTCCGCCGCTCAAAGCTCAGCCGCGCCAAACCGCGTCTTCATGCTTGGCAGGCAATGGGGCTACAATACACGGCTTGGCGGAAAGACCCCTTTCCGCAGCCATCCGTCAGCCCGCCACCATGTTTTTCAAGCTTGCCCAAGTTGCCCAGATCAGCGAATTCGATGACATCATCGACGTGCGCTCACCCACCGAGTTTGCCGAAGACCACATCCCCGGCGCCGTCAATTGCCCGGTACTGGATGATGAAGAGCGCATCCGCGTCGGCACGCTCTACAAGCAGGTGTCGCCGTTTGAAGCGCGCAAACTGGGCGCGGCATTGGTAGCCCGGAACATCGCCCATCATCTGGACAGCACTTTCCACGACCGGTCCAAGTCCTGGAAGCCGCTGATCTATTGCTGGCGCGGCGGCCAACGCTCCGGCTCGATGGCGCTGATCTTCGGCCAGATAGGCTGGAGTACGGCACAGCTGGAAGGCGGCTACAAAAACTACCGCCGGCAGGTGCTGGAGGATTTGGACACCCTGCCGCACACCTTGCGTCTGAAAGTGCTGTGCGGCCCCACCGGTTCAGGCAAAAGCCGCCTGCTGCACGCCCTGGCCCGCAACGGCCATCAGGTGTTGGACCTGGAAGGCATGGCTGCGCATCGCGGTTCGGTGCTGGGCCGCCTGCCCGATCAGCCACAGCCCAGCCAGAAATGGTTCGACACCCAGCTACGCCAGGCCATCACGGCGCTGGACCCCGCAAGGCCGGTGTATATCGAATCCGAAAGCAAGAAGATAGGCATGATCGCGCTGCCGGACAGCCTGTTTGCCCGCATGCACGAGAGCGAGTGTCTGTTGGTGGACGTGCCGCTGGCGGAGCGGGTGCGCTTTCTGCTGGAGGACTACGATTTTTACCTGCGCGACGGCGACATGCTGCAGCAACAGCTAGGCTTTCTGCGCAACGTCCACTCACGGGAACAACTGGAAGCCTGGTTCGGCATGATTCGCGCCGGCCGCCACGCGCAATTGGTGGAAGAGTTGCTGGTGCGCCACTACGACCCGCTCTATCACCGCTCCATGACCCGGCACTACACCCACCTGCAACATTCCCAGCAGCTGGCGCTGCCCGGCCTCGCACCGTCCCTGCTGGACAGCGTGGCCGCCAGTCTGCCGCTTGATTCTTGAAGCAAGGCCAGATCATGCAAGACCCCAAACTCAGCCACGCCCGCCTGGAATGGCAGGACGGGCTGCCCGTTTCCGCCGACTTCGGCGATGTCTATTTTTCGCGCGCCAGCGGGCTGGATGAAACCCGCCATGTCTTTCTCAAGCACAACCGGCTGGCCGAGCGTTTCGCCGCCCTGCCCGCCCACAGCCACTTCACCATTGCGGAAACCGGCTTCGGCACCGGGCTTAACTTTCTCTGCGCCTGGCAGTTGTTTCTCGCCGCCGCGCCCGCCAACAGCCGGCTGCACTTTGTCAGCGCGGAAAAGTTTCCGCTGACGCCGGCGGACCTTGCCCGCGCCCTGGCCCTGTGGCCGGAGTTGGCCGAAGAAGCTGGCGAGCTGCTGAAACAATACGCAGTATTGCCGCCTGGTTGGCATCGCTTCGTCTTTGCCGATGGTCGGGTACTGTTAACACTGATGGCAGGCGATGTACTGGACGTCCTGCCGGAACTGGATGCCCGGGTTGACGCCTGGTTTCTGGATGGTTTTGCGCCGTCCAAAAACCCGGACATGTGGCAGCAAAGCCTGTTTGACCATATGGCCCGCCTGTCCGCGCCCGCGGCCAGCTTCGCCACTTTCACCAGTGCCGGTTTCGTCCGTCGCGGGCTGAAACAGGCCGGTTTCGCCGTGCGCAAAGTACCGGGCTTCGGACACAAACGCGAGATGAGCTGCGGCGAGTTGGTTACCCCGGCCGGACAAGCGTGGCAAGCCCCCTGGTACGCCAGGCCGCCTTCGGCCAACCTGACCGAACGCAGCGCGCTGGTCATCGGCGCCGGCATTGCTGGCGCGGCCAGCGCCGACAGCCTGGCCCGCCGCGGCTGGCGCGTCACCGTACTGGACAAGGAGCCCGGGCCGGCGCAAGCCGCTTCCGGCAACCCGCAAGGCGTGCTCTACACCAAACTGTCGGCGCACATGACGCCGTTGACGCAGCTGGTGCTGGCGGGCTATGCCTACTCCTTGCGACTGCTGCGGGCGCGCCTGCCCAAACAGGAAGACCACTGGGACGATTGCGGCGTGCTGCAACTGGCCTGGAACGAAGGCGAGGCCAAGCGGCAAGCGAAGCTGGCCGCCGCCGGCCTGCCGGCCGAGATGCTGCGCCCGGTGAGCGCAGGCGAAGCCAGTGATTTGGCCGGGCTGCCGCTCACCAGCGGCGGCTTGTTCTTCCCGCAAGGCGGTTGGTTACACCCGCCGGCGCTGGTGCGATGCCTGCTGGATCACCCGGCCATCCGCCAACTCTACAACCGCGAAGCTGTCAGCCTGCGCTATGACGAGCGCCATCAGCGCTGGCAGGCACTGACTAGCGACGGCTCACTGTTGGCCGAAGCTTCGACGCTGATTCTGGCCGGCGCGGCCGACATCGCCCGCATGCCGCAAGCGGCGCACCTGCCGCTCAAGCGCATTCGCGGTCAGGTCAGCACCCTGCCCGCCACCACGGATAGCGCCGCGCTGCGCACCGTGCTGTGCGGCGAGGGCTATGTTTCGCCAGCGCGCCATGGCAGCCACTGCTTTGGCGCCACCTTCAAGTTCGACAGCGAGCATCTGGACCCCACGCTGGCGGAGCACGAAGAGAACCTCGCCATGCTGGAAGCGCTGGTGCCGGCCTTTCGGCAAACCCTGGGTGAAGCGCTAGCAGAGAAGGCCGGCGGGCGCGCGGCCTACCGCTGCACCAGCCCCGACTATCTGCCGCTGATCGGCCCGCTGGCAGAGCGCGACGGCTTTGTCGCCGCCTATGCCGAACTGGCGCGCGACGCCAGCTTGCGGCCCGAAGCCGCCAGCCCCTGGTTGCCGCACTGCTATGTGAACGTGGCCCACGGTTCGCGCGGCATGATTACCGCCCCGCTGGCCGGGGAGATCATCGCCGCGCTATTGGAAAACGAGCCCGCCCCGCTGCCGCGTTCGCTGATGCACGCCGCTCATCCCAGCCGTTTTTTGTTGCGCGATCTGATGCGCCGCAAGCTGGGCTGAACGGTTCAGGCCGGCTGCCCGGCCGCCGCGCTTTCGATGGCGGCGCGGATGTCGTCCGGAATGGCTACTGACTGACCGGCCTGGTAATCCACCCACACCAGCGTCACATCGGCGCTGGCGTACACCGTGGCCGAGTCGCCCTGCTTATAGAAATGGTGGCGCAACTTCAGGCTGCTGCGCCCCAGTTTCTCCAGTTCGATAGTGATTTCCACCGTGGCCGGGTAGGTCAGCTCGCGCCGGAAGGTGCAACTGGTGCTGGCCAGTACCGGGCCGATAGCGTCGGGGTTGATGCCATGCCCCATGCTTTCCAGCCAGTTGATGCGAATCTGCTCCAGATAGCGGAAATAATAGGTGTTGTTCAGATGGCCAACGGCATCCATATCGCCCCAACGCATGGCGATGGTCTGGCGATCAATCACCGGGTAGGTTTTATCCACGACAGCACTCCTTACCTTAACGTCATTGTGTGCTGCATCATAACCTGTCCCGCCCCCCGCCTGCCAAACGCCGCGCAAGCAGCCCACGACAACGCCGGACATGCGCCGCACAGCGCCGCTGTGATACTGTACGGCGGACAGGAGACCCATCCATGAGCAAAAAGACACAAGAAGCTCCGCAACAAACCCTCACCGGCATCGCCACCGACGCACTGCGCCAGCGCATCCTTTCCGGCGAATGGCAGGACGGCAAACAGCTGCGCCAGGAGGCTTTGTCGCGCGAGCTGGGCGTCAGCCGCGTCCCCATCCGCGAGGCCCTGCGCCAACTGGAAGCCGAAGGTTTGGTGCGCATCATCGAGCGGCGCGGCGCCGTGGTGAACCAGCTGTCGCTGCCGGAAATCGTCGAACTCTTGCGCGTACGCGTGCTGCTGGAATGCGACATCCTGCTGGAAGCCATTCCGCGTCAAACCAGCGCCGATCTGGCCGAGGCCGAAGGCCTGCTGGCGCGCTTCGAACAAGCACTGCTGAATCAGGACGTGGCCGAGTGGGGCCTGCTCAACGCCAGCTTCCATCTGGCCTTGTACCGCGCGGCGGGCCGCCCGCAAACGCTGGCGCTGATCGAGCAACTGCACAACCGCACCGACCGCTACACCCGCATGCAAATCCTGCTCACCGGCTTCAACGATCGCGCCCACCGCGAACACACCGAGTTGCTGGCGCTATGCAAGAAAAAGGACGCCATCAGCGCGGCCGCTTTTCTCAAGCAGCACATCATGAACGCAGAAGAAGCGCTAGAAGCCTACTACCGCGCGCGACAGGCTGATCCGCGCAGCCCGCGCCAACGAAAGACCCGCAGCCCACGCGCCGCGGATTGATATCTGAAACGCCCAAACAAAAAGGGAGCCTCCCGGCTCCCTTTTTCATCGTGGGCGCATCAAGCAGGCCACGCTTCGGCCAAGCTCGCACCCTGCAATCAAAACACCAGCTTTGCGCCTACCACTGCCAGCATGACCGCCAGCGCCGGACGCAGCCAGGCTTCGGCCAGACGGCGCGTCAGCTTGCTGCCAAGCCAGATGCCCGGCAAGGAACCCACCAGCAAGTTGATCAGCAACATGTAATCCAGATTGCCCAGACTGGCGTGTCCCAGACCCGCCACCAGCGTCAGCGGCACGGCGTGGGCGATTTCGGTGCCCACCAAGCGGGTGGTAGGCAAGGCGGGATACAGCAGGAACAGTGCCAGCGTACCCAACGCGCCGGCGCCGATGGAACTCAGGGTAACCAGCACGCCCAGCGACACGCCGATAAGGATGGTGGGCAAGATGTGTGGTTGCGGGTTGGGATCGAGATTGCCCACACGACGGCCAATCACCTTCATCAGCCAGGGTTTCAGCAAAATGGACAACGCGGTCAGCAGCAGGGCAATGCCCAACACCAGCTTGAAAATGGCATTCAGCACATTGCCGGACAGATGCAGCTGCGATAGCACATACAACGTGACAAGGGAGGCCGGCACGCTGCCTGCCGCCAGCCAGCCGGTGAGCTTCCAGTCCACATGCTTCTGGCGATGATGAACAAAAACGCCGCCGGCCTTGGTCAGCGCCGCGTAGAGGAGGTCCGTGCCGACGGCCGTGGCGGGATTGATGCCGAACCATAGCAGGATGGGCGTCATCAGCGAGCCGCCGCCCACGCCGGTCAGCCCCACGATGAAACCCACTACCAGTCCGGCTACCGCGTAACCCAGCTCCATGATTGCTCCCGCACTTGAATATGGCAGCTATGCTACTGCAGTTGGCATATAACAAATTAGACTGTTTAATTACAACTTTATATCTTTCAGAATTAAAACAGAGCCCGAACCCGATTCCATTCCGCACCGCGTCAAGACATCTGCTAAAAACAAGTTATGGGGCACACTGTCGCGGCAAACACACAACATTTTGCGAATGCGCGCGCCGCAAAGGCTTTACAAACGCCTGAAATACAGTCAAGTTTTAATAGGTGGCACCCCAACACGCACATGTGCAACTTCAGGAGGCAGCAAGGATGATTTCCCGCATTCCTCTAAGCATTCGCAGAAAGCAGGCCCGCGACCAGCATGAAAGCTTTCTGTACGCAGTGGCAAAACCACAATTGAGCGATAACGAGCGTTGCCGTCAGCAGAAAGTCCGGCAACGTGCCCACGACAGGGACGACGCGCGTTTCCTGGCTGAACGAAGCGAAGACGATCTGTTCTAGCCTTTCCGCCCCACCCGCCTCTGCACAAGGGTGCCGCCGCAGGCACCCTCACTCTCTTTTGTTTTTCTTTTTTCCAGTCTGGCGTCTGACCGCGCGCAAAGCGGGTCGATAGCCCTCCCTCGCCCCGTGCAAGCCCCCACCGCCGTTTGGCCGCCCTTTCGCACCGCGACAAAACAGCCCCGCACCTGCAGGCCATCAACCGCCCCGGCACCCTCGCCCCGCTCTGTTTTTATATCTTCTTTACACCGCCCTCGCGCTTTTTAGCAGGTTTTTGACGCCTGTTTCCTTACTCTTCCATGGCACACATCCGCCAAGGAACACACCACCATGGATCTCATTTTCATTGGCCTGATCCTGGCCTTTGCCGGCTTGACCTGCGCCTTCATCGAAGCGTGTCACCTGCTGGAAGGAAAACAATCATGAACCTGATGTACGCCGTAAGCGCCGTACTGGCCATAGGCCTGCTGGTCTATCTGGTCTACGCCCTCGTGAAACCGGAGAAATTCTGACATGACATCCGCTGCCTGGCTCCAACTGGGGCTTTTCCTGGCCGTGCTGATCGCTTTGGCCTGGCCGCTTGGCGCTTACATGACCCGCATCATCCAGGGCGAGCATCCCGTCGCCGTTCTCTGGCTGAAACCTGTTGAACGCGCGCTGTACAAACTGGCCGGCGTGCGGGAAGAACAAGAAATGGGCTGGAAGGGTTATGCCTTCGCACTGATCCTGTTCAACGTTATCGGCGTTTTCGCTGTTTATGCCTTACAACGCCTGCAAGGTGCCTTGCCTTTCAATCCGCAAGCGATGGGCGCCGTGTCGCCCGACTCCGCCTTCAACACTGCCGTATCCTTTGTCACCAACACCAACTGGCAAGGCTATGGCGGCGAAACCACCATGAGCTACCTCACACAGATGCTGGGGCTGACCGTACAAAACTTCCTGTCGGCAGCCACCGGTATTGCCGTAGTGGTGGCGTTGATTCGCGGCTTTGCCCGCCATACGGCGGCCAGCATCGGCAACTTCTGGGTGGATGTGACCCGCGTCACCCTGTATGTGCTGCTGCCGCTGTCGCTGGTATTCGCTCTGGCCTTTACCCAGCAAGGCGTGATCCAGAACCTGCTGCCCTACCAGACTGCGCACAACATCGAAGCGAACCACTTCCAGCAGCCGAAAACCGACAGCAAGGGCGCGCCTGTGCTGGGCAAGGACGGCAAGCCGGTAATGGTGGACGCCAGCACGCAGGATCAGGTCCTGCCGATGGGCCCGGTCGCCTCGCAAGAAGCCATCAAAATGCTGGGCACCAACGGCGGCGGTTTTTTCAACGCCAACTCGGCGCATCCGTATGAAAACCCGACCCCGCTGACCAACTTCCTGCAAGAGCTGGCCATTTTCCTGATTCCGGCAGCCTTGTGCTTTGTGTTTGGCCGCATGGTGGGCGACCGTCGCCAGGGCTGGGCCGTACTCGCCGCCATGACGCTGCTCTTCGCCACCGCCGTTGTTTCTGTCACTGCGGCAGAACAAAACGGCATCCCGCAACTGGCTGCGCTGGGCGCGGATCAGCAGGTGAGCGCGCTGCAGTCGGGCGGCAATATGGAAGGCAAAGAGAGCCGCTTCGGCATTATCGACACCTCGCTGTTTATTGCGGTAACCACTTCCGCGTCCTGCGGCGCGGTCAATGCCATGCACGACTCGCTGACGCCGCTGGGCGGCCTGGTGCCCACCTTCCTGATGCAATTGGGCGAAGTGGTGTTCGGCGGCGTGGGCTCCGGCCTGTACGGCATGCTGATCTTCGCGATTCTGGCGGTATTCATCGCCGGGTTGATGGTAGGCCGCACACCGGAATACCTGGGCAAGAAAATTGAAACCCAGGAAATGAAAATGACCGCCATCACCATTCTGGTGACGCCGACGCTGGTGCTGGTGCTGACCGCCATCGCCGTCAGCACCGAGGCTGGCCGTGCCGGCATCGCCAATCCGGGCGCGCACGGTTTCAGCGAAATCCTCTACGCCTTCACTTCCGCCGCCAACAACAACGGCAGCGCCTTCGCCGGTCTGTCTGCCAACACGATGTTCTACAACATCGCCACCGCGGTGGGCATGTTCTTCGGCCGCTTCCTGATGATTGTGCCGATACTCGCCATCGCAGGCTCTTTGGCCGCCAAGAAGCGCCTTGCCGTCAACAGCGGCACCCTGCCCACTCACGGCCCGCTGTTTGTTGTACTGCTGATCGGCACCGTGCTGCTGGTGGGCGCGCTCAACTATGTGCCGGCCGTGGCTTTGGGCCCGATTGTGGAACACCTGCAAATGGTGATGGCCCACTAAGCGGACCGGACAAGGAATAGCAAAATGAACGATATGAATCATCAAATGATGCAAGCCGCCCCCGCTGGCAAAGCCGGCGGCGCCAGCCGCTCGATGTTCGACCCCAAACTGGTGAAACCAGCCACCATCGACGCCTTCCGCAAGCTGTCGCCGAAAGTGCAATGGCGCAATCCGGTGATGTTTGTGGTGTACATCGGCAGCATCCTCGCCACCGCGCTGTGGGTTCAATCCCTGATCGGCAAGGGCGAGGCCAGCTCCGCCTTCATCCTCGGCATTGCCCTGTGGCTGTGGTTCACCGTGTTGTTCGCCAACTTTGCCGAAGCGTTGGCCGAAGGCCGCAGCAAAGCTCAGGCCGCCAGCCTGCGTTCCGCCAAGAAAAATGTGGTGGCCAAGAAGCTGTCCGCCCCCAAAAAAGGTTCGGCCATCGCCATCATCGACGGCACCAGCCTGCGCAAGGGCGATGTGGTGCTGGTGGAAGCCGGCGATGTGATTCCGGTGGATGGCGAAGTGATTGAAGGCGTTGCCTCGGTGGATGAGTCCGCCATCACCGGCGAATCGGCCCCGGTGATCCGCGAATCCGGCGGGGATTTTTCCTCCGTCACCGGCGGCACCCGCGTGCTGTCCGACTGGATCGTGGTGCGCATCAGCGTCAACCCGGGCGAAACCTTTCTCGACCGCATGATCGCCATGGTGGAAGGCGCCAAGCGTCAGAAGACGCCCAATGAAATTGCGCTGACCATCCTGCTGGTGGCGCTGACCATCGTTTTCCTGGTAGTGACCGCCACCCTGCTGCCCTTCTCCCTGTTCAACGTGGACGCCATGAAAGCCGGCACACCAATCAGCATCACTACGCTGGTGGCGCTGCTGGTTTGCCTGATCCCCACCACCATTGGCGGTTTGTTGTCCGCCATCGGAGTGGCCGGCATGAGCCGCATGATGGGCGCCAACGTGATCGCCACCTCCGGTCGCGCGGTAGAAGCCGCCGGCGACGTGGATGTGCTGCTGCTGGACAAGACCGGCACCATCACGCTGGGCAATCGTCAGGCCTCCGCCTTCATTCCGGCCCCGGGCGTCAGCGAGCAGGAGCTGGCCGACGCCGCGCAACTGGCGTCGCTGGCCGATGAAACGCCGGAAGGCCGCTCCATCGTGGTGCTGGCCAAACAGAAGTTCAATCTGCGTGAACGCCAACTGGCCAGCCATGAAGCCAACTTCATCCCCTTTACCGCGCAAACCCGCATGAGCGGCATCGACTACGACGGCCGCCAGATTCGCAAGGGCGCCATCGACGCCATCCGCCGTCACATCGGCGAATTGGGCGGCCAGTTTCCGGACGCCTTGCAAAAGAGCACTGATGAAGTGGCCCGCCGTGGCTCCACCCCCTTGCTGGTAAGCGACGGCAAGCGCGCGCTGGGCGTGATCGAGTTGAAAGACATCGTCAAGGGCGGCATCAAGGAACGGTTTGCCGAACTGCGCCAGATGGGCATCAAAACCATCATGATCACCGGCGACAACCCGCTGACCGCCGCCGCCATCGCCGCCGAGGCCGGGGTGGACGACTTCCTCGCCGAGGCCACGCCGGAAGCCAAACTGAAGCTGATCCGCAGCCACCAGAGCGAAGGCAAGCTGGTGGCTATGACCGGCGATGGCACCAACGACGCGCCGGCGCTGGCCCAGGCCGACGTGGCCGTGGCAATGAATACCGGCACGCAGGCGGCAAAAGAGGCCGGCAACATGGTGGATCTGGATTCCAACCCCACCAAGCTGATCGAAATCGTGGAAATCGGCAAACAGATGTTGATGACGCGCGGCTCGCTCACCACCTTTTCCATCGCCAATGACGTGGCCAAGTATTTCGCCATCATCCCGGCGGCTTTCGCCAGCACTTATCCGCAGCTGAACGCGCTGAACGTGATGGGCCTCAACAGCCCCGATTCAGCCATTCTGTCGGCAGTGATTTTCAACGCCGTGATCATCGTGTTCCTGATCCCCCTGGCGCTGAAGGGCGTTAAGTATCAGGCCAAGAGCGCCGCCGAGCTCTTGCGCAGCAATCTGCTGGTTTACGGTCTTGGCGGTCTGCTGGTGCCGTTTGTCGGCATCAAGGCCATCGACATGATTCTGGGCGCGCTGGGCTGGGCATGAGCCAGTTCGCCCCTTACAAGGAAAGCATCATGAAAAGCATTTTCCGTCCGGCGCTGACCCTGTTTGTCGCGCTCAGTCTGATTACCGGCTTGGCCTATCCGCTGCTGACCACCGGCCTTGCGCAAGCGCTTTTTCCGCAGCAAGCCAACGGCAGCCTGATCGAGCAAAACGGCAAGGTGATCGGCTCCAGCCTGATCGGCCAGGCCTTTTCCGGCAACCATTACTTCTGGGGTCGCCCGTCCGCCACTTCGCCGCAAAGCTATAACGCCGGCAACTCCGGCGGCTCCAACCTCGGCCCCACCAACAAGGCCCAACTGGACGCGGTGAAAGGCAACCTCGACACCATCCGCAAGGCGCACCCGACGCAGACCGGCCCGGTGCCTGTGGATCTGGTAACGGCCTCGGCATCGGGCCTGGACCCGGAAATTTCCGCCGCCGCCGCCTACTATCAGGTGGACCGCATCGCCCAGGCACGCCAACTACCGGCCGAGAAGGTGCGCCAGCTGGTGGCGCAGCACGTGATCGCCAAAACCTTCGGCGTCTTCGGCCAAGCTCGCGTCAATGTGCTGCGGCTGAATCTTGATCTGGACAAGCTCTCGAAAGCCTGACCGCCTCCGTCAAGGCTCGCCCTGCCCGGTTTGCGCCGCGCAGGGCATCGTCTTGATTGCCCACCCGATGACAGCCCTGCGAAAATCCCCCCATGACCGATAACCGACCCGACCCGGACGCTCTGCTTGAAGAGCTCAAGCAGGATGAAATCGACGCGCGACGCGGCCGACTGAAAATCTTCTTTGGCGCCTGCGCCGGCGTGGGCAAAACCTACGCCATGCTTAGCGCCGCCCGCCTCAAGCAGCAAGAAGGCGTCAAGGTGCTGGTGGGCGTGGTGGAAACGCACGGCCGCAAGGAAACCGAGGCCCAGCTGGACGGGCTGGAGCTGCTGCCGCGCAAACAGGTGGCGTACAAGGGCCACTCGCTGGCCGAGTTCGATATCGACCAGGCCCTGGCCCGCGCGCCGGAGTTGATCCTGATTGATGAGTTCGCCCACTCCAACGTGCCGGGCTCCCGCCACGTCAAACGCTGGCAGGACGTGGAAGAGCTGCTGGCCGCCGGCATCGACGTCTACACCACGCTGAATGTGCAGCATCTGGAAAGCCTCAACGACGTGGTGGGCCAGATCACCGGCATCGTGGTGCGGGAAACCCTGCCCGATCATGTGTTCGATCAGGCCGACGAAGTATCGCTGGTGGACTTGCCGCCGGACGAGCTGCTCAGCCGGCTGGCCGCCGGCAAGGTGTATATCGCCCATCAGGCCGAACGGGCGGTAAAAAACTTCTTCCGCAAGGGCAACCTGCTGGCCTTGCGCGAGCTGGCCCTGCGCCGCACCGCCGACCGCGTGGACGCACAGATGCGCGCCTACCGCGCCGACCAGTCCATCCGCCCGGTCTGGCATGCGCGCGAGCGGCTGTTGATTTGCGTGGGCGACGGGCCGGGCACGGAAAAGCTGATCCGCGCCGGCAAGCGGCTGGCCAACAGCCTGGACGCTGACTGGATTGCCGTGTTCGTCGAAACCCCGGCGCTGCAAAAACTGTCCGAAGCCCAGCGCGCCCGCATCATGAAAGGCCTGAAGCTGGCGCAAGAGTTGGGCGCGGAAACCACCGTGCTGGGCGGCACCCATCTGGCCGCCACCCTGCTGGCCTACGCCCGCACCCGCAATGTCTCCAAACTGGTGGTGGGGCGCTCCACCCGCGGGCGGCTCAGCCGCATCTGGCGGCGCTCGCTGCTGGAAGACATCGCCCGCCACTCCGGCGATGTGGACGTCTACGTGGTGTCGCATGAGGAAAACCAGCATGACAGCGGCGCGCCGGACACCTTCAACAGCCTTCTGTTCGGCGAAGCCGCGCATCAACGTAAACACGGCTACATTGCCGCGGCCTTGTCCTGCCTGCTGGCCACCGGTGTTTCCAGCCTGCTGGACCCGTATTTTTCGCTGGTCAACGTGGTAATGATTTACCTGCTTGCGGTGGTGCTGGTGGCCGTGCGCTTCGGCCGCGGCCCCGGCGTGCTGGCCTCGTTCCTGTCTGTAGCTGTGTTCGATTATTTCTTCGTGCCACCGCGCATGTCGCTCTCGGTATCCGATACCCAATACCTGCTCACCTTCGGCATCATGCTGGCGGTAGCATTGATCATCAGTCAGCTCACCGCCCGCCTGCGCTTTGAGGCCAGCATCGCCACCTACCGCGAACGCCGCACGCGCGCGCTGTATGACTTGGGGCGAGAACTGGCCGGCGCGCTCACCGCCGCGCAAATCATTGAAACTACCATCAGCAGGCTGGAACCCCTGTTCAACGCCAGGCTCGCCGTATTCACCCCCGACAGCAAGGACAGCCTGCAGCTCTCCAGCGAGCTTGTGGCTGGCAGCGACACAGGCGTGGCGCAATGGGTATACGACAACCAGCAACCCGCCGGGCTAGGTACGCAAACCCTGCCCTCCAACGTCTTGCTTTATCTGCCCCTGAAAGCGCCAATGCGCACACGCGGGGTACTGGCGGTGCTGCCGGAAAAAATGGATAAGGTATTTCTGCCCGAGCAGCAGCGGCTGCTGGAAACCTGCGCCGCCCAGATTGCGCTGGCGCTGGAGCGGGTGCATTACGTGGAAGTGGCGCAGGACGCGCTGGTGGCGATGGAATCCGAGCGGCTGCGCAACAGCGTGTTGTCCGTGGTGTCGCATGATCTGCGCACACCGCTGACCACCCTGGTAGGGCTGTCCAGCCTGTTGGCCGAAGGCAATGTCTCCTCGGAGCAGCGCCAGGACATCGCCAACTCGATTCAGGACGAATCGCTGCGCATGAACAATCTGGTCACCAATCTGCTGGACATGGCGCGCCTGCAGTCAGGCGTCAAACTACAAAAGGAATGGCAGATGCTGGATGAGGCGGTTGGCAGCGCGGTGCGCGCCGCCAACCGCAGCCTGAGCGGCCATGCGCTGAGCATCCGGTTGCCGCCCGATCTGCCGGTGCTGGAGTATGATGCCGTGCTGATCGAGCGCGTGCTGGTCAACCTGCTGGAAAACGCAGCCAAATACACGCCCGCTGGCAGCCATATCGCGCTAGAAGCCAAACGCGACGGCGGCAAGGTTGTCGTTTGCGTCAGCGACGACGGCCCCGGCCTGCCGGACATGCAGGGTCAAAAGCTGTTTGACAAATTCACTCGCGGCAACAGCGAGTCTTCCACGCCGGGCGTGGGCCTTGGCCTCGCCATCTGCCGCAGCATCATCGAAGCGCACGGCGGCGTCATCAGCGCCGACAATCGCTTGCCGCATGGCGCTGTGTTCAGTTTCACATTGCCGGCCGGCGCCAGCCCCGCCCTGCCGCAAGAAGAGGAATTCGACGCATGAACGATCAACCGGTCAACCTCGTCATCATCGAGGACGAAAAGCCCATCCGGCATTTCCTCGCCTCCGCGCTGGCCAGCGAAGACTGGACCGTACACGAGGCGGAAACCGGCAAGCAGGGCCTGATTACCGTGGCCACCCGCAAACCGGACATGGTGATTCTGGATCTGGGCCTTCCCGACACCAGCGGCATCGAGGTCATCAAGCAACTGCGCGAATGGACCGACATCCCCATCCTGGTGCTGTCGGCCCGCACGCAAGAACATCAGAAAGTGGAAGCGCTGGACGCCGGCGCGGACGACTACCTCACCAAGCCTTTCGGCGTGGCTGAATGCCTGGCCCGCATCCGCGTACTGCTGCGCCGTCGCCAGCGCGGCAGCGCCGCCGCGGAACAAACCTTCCGCCTTGGCGACATCCGCGTCGACCTGGTCAACCGCCTGGTGTACAAGGCGGAAGAAGAAGTACACCTCACCCCCATCGAATACCGGCTGCTCGGCACGCTGATCCGCAACGCCGGCAAGGTGATCACCCACCGGGAGCTCTTGCTGGCGGTATGGGGACCATCCTATTCCGAACACAATCAGTATCTGCGGGTGTACATGGGACATCTGCGGCAAAAACTGGAAGACAACCCGGCCACGCCGCGTTACATCGTCACCGAAACCGGCGTGGGCTACCGGCTGCTGGAAGGCTAGGTCTGCCGCAATGTCAAAGCACAAGGCCGCGACGCATGTCGCGGCCTTGTGCTTCAGATCCGCCAACAAAAAACCTGATCCAGCCCTGTCTCAGGTTTTCTGTGCAATGTTGTCAGCGGCGCTTGCAGCCGAAGGCAGCGCTTCGGCCAACCTCAGCTTGGCGTCAGCACGGTACTTCAGCGTTCTTGCGCGCGTAGAACCACCAGTTGATCAGCACGCAGGTCACATAGAAGGCGATGAAGGCGTACAGCGCGGCATCCACCCCGCCGGTCATGCTGATGGAAGTACCGTAGCTCTTAGGGATAAAGAAACCGCCATACGCGCCGATTGCGCCGGAAAAGCCCAACACAGCCGCCGCCTCCTTGGTGGCTTCCGCCGTGGCCTGCTGTTGGGCCTTGGCGTCGTTGCCGGCCCAGCGCTTGTGCAGGGTAAGGAAAATGGCCGGCACTTGCATGAAGGTAGAACCGTTGCCGATGCCGGTCAGGGCAAACAAACAGAGGAACATGGCGAAGAAACCGCCAAAACTACCGCCCACGCCGCCGTGCGGCAGGAAAGCCAGCACCCCCATCACCGCGCCGATCATCAGCACGAACACCGCCTGCGTCACCTTGGCGCCGCCGATCTTGTCAGCCAGCCAGCCGCCCACCGGACGGGTCAAGGCGCCAACCAAAGGGCCGAGGAAGACATACTTGGTGGGGTCCATGTCCGGGAACTGGCCCTTCATCAGCAGGGGAAAGCCAGCGGAAAAACCGATAAAGGAACCGAAAGTGCCCACATACAGCCAGCACATCAGCCAATTGTGCTTGCGCTTGAAGATAATGGCCTGATCAGAGAAAGAAGCTTTGGCGGCGGCCAGATCGTTCATGCCGAACCAGGCGGCCAGCGTGGACAGAATGATGAACGGTACCCAGACGAAGCCAGCGTTCTGCAGCCACATCGGTTTGGAAACAGCGCCCTTGACCCAGGTTTGCGGATCGCCGCCCAGTTGGCCGAACAAACCCAGAGTGATGACGATGGGCACCACGAACTGCACCACCGACACGCCCAGATTGCCCAAGCCCGCATTCAGGCCCAGCGCCGTGCCCTTCTCCGCCTTGGGGAAGAAAAAGCTGATGTTGGACATGGAAGAGCTGAAGTTGCCGCCGCCAAAACCGCACAGCAGCGCCAACATCATCATGGTGCTGTAGGAGGTGCTCGGGTCCTGCACCGCAAAACCGATGCCCAGTGCCGGAATCAGCAGGCTGGCGGTAGACAGCGCGGTCCACTTGCGCCCGCCGAAAATCGGCACCATGAATGAGTAAAAAATCCGCAGCGTGGCGCCTGACAAGGCCGGCAGCGCCGCCAGCCAGAACAGCTGGTTCTGGCTGTAGTTGAAGCCGATGTTGGGCATGTTGAGCACGGCCACGCTCCACACCTGCCACATGATGAAGGCCAGCGTGAGCGCGGGGATGGAAATCCACAGATTGCGGCGAGCGACAGCCTTGCCTTCCTGCTGCCAGAAACCGGCGTTTTCCGGTTCCCAGCGGGTTATCAGCGATGCCATGGCGAATATCTCCTGTAGGCGACGGCGTTGCCGCCGCCTGGCTTGCGAGTCGTTGTTTATGAATGGAATGTTGTCTGGATCAGCGGCGAGCTTCGGCCAACTGGCGGCTTTCCTCTTCGCGCGCCAGCGGTTTGAAGGAGTAATGCATCCACACCAGGCTGACGCACACCGTGCCGTACATCAGCATGAAGGCACTGCTGCGCACACCGGTAAGGTCCAGCAGCGCGCCAAACAGGATAGGCAGCAGAAAGCCGCCCAAGCCGCCGGCCAGGCCCACTACGCCGGAAACCGCGCCGATGTTGTCGGTAAAATCATTGGAGATGAACTTGAAAACCGACGCCTTGCCCACGGCCATCGCGATACCAGCGACAAACAGCACCAGGGTGAACAGCGAATGGTTCAAGCCCATATGCAGGCTCATTGGGCCCTTGATGGTGGTTACTACCATCTCGGTTTGCGGGTAGGACAGGACAAAGAAGCACACCCACAGCACCCACATCACCCACCAGGTGGTCTTGTAAGCGCCGAAACGGTCGGACATCCAGCCGCCAATGGCGCGCAGTACCCCGCCGGGCAGCGAGAAACAGGCGGCCAGGAAGGCGGCTGTCTTCAGATCAAAACCATATTCGCCCACATAGTATTTGGTGAGCCACAGCGACAGGCCGACATAACCGCCGAATACGACCGAGTAATACTGGGAGTAGCGCCATACGCGCGGATCGCGCAGCACTTTTAGCTGGTCGGCAAAGGTCACGCTACCGCTCGCTACGTGGCGCGGATCGTGGTAGCTGAAGAACCAGAACAGCAACGCTGTCGCCAGCATCACGCCGGCGTACACCTGCGGCACCATGGTCCAGCCGGCCGCGGCCATGATGGCCGGGGCTACGAACTTGTTGACCGCCGCACCGGAATTGCCCGCGCCGAACACGCCCATCGCCAGGCCCTGCTTGTTGCGCGGAAACCAGCGCGCCACATAAGGCGTACCCACCGAAAACGAACCGCCCGCCAGACCGATGAACAGGCCGATGACGAGGAACTGCCAGTACTGGGTGGCGAACTCCATCAGGTAAATCGGAATCACCGTGGACAGCATCAGCACGAACAGCACGATGCGACCGCCGAATTTGTCGGTCCAGATGCCCAACGGCACCCGCACCAGCGAGCCTGACAACACCGGCGTGGCCGCCAGAATACCGAACTCGGTTTCATTCAGGCCCAGTTGCTGTTTGAGCGGTATCCCCACCACCCCCAGCATCATCCAGACCATGAAACAGACGGTGAAAGACAAAGTGCTGGACGCCAGCACTGCGTATTGCTTGTAGGTTTGCGAAGCCATCACATGCTCCCCGAGCTAGGTCTTTTATCACTGGCCTAACCTTACGCCGCGCCCAAAGCGAATCCCATTCGCCGGACGTGGGTTTGCCGAACAACAAAATGGCTAGGCCGGCTAGCCGCTTTGGCGCGAGGAAGTAGTTCTTTCGACCGATATGAGACAAGCCCCGGTCTGGGGGAGACGGCGATTGGACAGCCCGCAGGCAGAGGCGCAAGATGAGCCACGCCCTGCCGACAGACTGGCCGGCTTGATCCGTAATTGTTACGAAACCAGTACGTGTAATATATCCGTCATAATTGCAGCTTGTTTACATGGCACAATATTGTTGCAAGCAAATCCGGAAAGTGACGGTTTTGTGACAAAAATCAGGTTTCGTTTGAACATTGACAGCAGAAGGGATGAGCAATGAATGCCGCCAAGAAAATCCGTCGTTTCATTGAAGAAGGCGTGGATGCAGACCAGGTTGCCGTATTGAAAGAGTTGGCCGCCGCGCTGGAAATGGGGCGCTCATTCGATCTTGGCGCGCTGTACGAAATCGACATGCGTTATTTCGATGTGGCGCTGGATCTGCTGAAAGACTGGCGTTTCGACCATCACATCGCCGCCCGCAGCAAGCTGCTGGAACAGTTGCTGACCGAAATCGCGCCAGACCTGCGCGTGGACACGGCCAAGACCGACAGCAAGCCGGCCCAGGCGCCTGCGGAAAAAAACAAGACCAAGAGCAAAGCCGAAGCAGCCGCCAAGCCCGCTCCGGCAGCCAAAACCCCGGCAATCGACAAAAAACCGGCTGCAGCAAAGCCGGCACCAGCCAAACCGGCAGCCCCTGTCGCCAGCAAAACCCCGGCCGCACCGGTAGCCAAAGCACCAGCGGCTAAAGCCCCGGCAGTCAAGGCCGCGGTGGCCAAGCAGAACGCGCCGACAAAACCGACCACCGCCGCCGCCAGCAAAACCGCGCCCGCAACCAAGCAAACCGTCGCCAAGCCCGCGGCCAAACCGGCTACGCCGCCGGCCAACGCCAAAACCGGCAAGGACGCCAAGTAAGCCCCTCGCCAGCGCGACTGACAAGAGAAAGCCCGGCATCGCCGGGCTTTCTGCTTTCTACTGATCGGCACACCGTCACAGACCGCTCAACCGCAGACTTCGGCCAACCTCTCCGGCTGACTCACCAGAAAATTGCCCTCGCCCTGCAGTCTCGCGATGCGCGCATCGCGCTGGCGTTCCCATGCGTTAACCGGTTGCTGGCGGGCCCAGGCACACATCAGCTGGCGATCCTGCCCGCTCATGCGCAAGCCGTAGCGCTGGTGCATGTACAAGGTAATGCGCGCCGCCGCGCCTCGCACTTCAGGCCGGGGTTGGGCGCGCTTGAGCTTGAAATCCACGACGGTGCGGCACTGGCCATAGACCAGCGTGGGGTTGCTGCTCCAGGCACTGTAGGGGAAATTACTGCGATCGCCGTTTACCTCGCCCACCGCCGGCACCAGATTGTTCAGATCGCCCTCCGCCAATTTGAACACGGGATCGGACTCGGCGCACTGCTTGCGACCGCCAGCTTGCCAACACTGCCGCTGATGGCCCAGCACCCAGGCCGGCACCACGTGCTCCCACTCGATGCGGGACGCACGCTCCGCATTCTTGCGCGGCGCAAAACCGCAAGACTGCCAGTCCACGGCCTTGCCGCTGTAGCGACAGCCGCAATAAAACTCTTCCTCCATGCCGGCATATAGCCGGGGCAGCACTTTCTTGGCGCCGTTGAAATCGCGATGTCCCACCGCTTTGACGCCACTGACCAACGGCGGCAACGCTACCTGACCACTCACCGCGCCGGCGGATTCCCCACCAGCGCTACCCGCCTGCTGAACCTGCTTGAGCAGGGTCTCCCCCACTTTGGCCAGCAACTTCACTTCTCTTGGCAGGGCTTGCGCGCCGCCCTGCTGGTCACACGCCGCCAACAAGGGCAGCCACATCAACACCAGATACTTTTTCATCAACATCTAGCCGACCATGCGCGGCCGGCCCGCTCATCCAGATTCGGGAGCGGGCACTATAACGACAAGCCGGGAAAAGTCCAAACCACTACGTCATTATTTCTCGGCAACAACACGGACACATACGCCCATCAGGTTCTCCAAGACACTGAATTACCGATACCATTTCTACCAAGATGATCAGACTTGGCTGGTTTCAAGACCGGCATGAAAGCGGGTGAGCCAGTTCTCGCACTGTGCGGCGGGCATAGGTCTGGCAAACAGATAGCCCTGCCCCTGGTCCGCCCCCGCTTCGGCAAGCAAACGCGCCTGTTCACCGGTTTCCACCCCTTCGGCCACCACCGTCAACGACAGCGCGTGACCCAGCCCGACAATGGCTTCAACAATCGACAGCGCATCGCTGGCCGGCTGGATATCGGAGACGAATGAGCGATCAATCTTGATGCGGTCGATGGGCAGTTTGCGCAGATAGGCCAGGCTGGAGTAGCCGGTGCCGAAATCGTCTATCGACACCGTGACATTGCGCTCGCGCAAGCGGTGGAATAAAGCCAGGGACGACTCGCTGGCCTCTACCAGCAGGCCCTCCGTCACCTCCAGCTCAAGCAGTTCGGGCGGCAGCCCGGTGGTATCCAGCGCGCGCAGCACGCTGTCGAACAGTTGTCCGTGATGAATCTGGAACGGCGACACATTCACCGCCACCGGCAGCTTCGGCCAACCTGCCGCCTGCAGCCGCATCGCCTGTCGGCAAGCTTCCATCAAAACCCAGTCGCCGATTTGCACGATCAAGCCGTTGCGCTCGGCAATAGGTATGAATTTGTCCGGCCCCACCAGCCCCAGCTGCGGGTGATTCCAGCGCAACAGGGCCTCAAGACCAGTCACCTGCTGCCGCGCCAGATCCAGCTTCGGCTGGAAGTACAGCTCAAACTGCGCCTCCGCCAGCGCCCGGCGCAGGCTGTTTTCCATGGTCAAGCGCTCATCGGCGTCGTCGCCGATATTGCGGGTGAAAAACGCATGCCGATTGCGCCCCCGGTCCTTTGCCTGATACAGCGCGGCGTCAGCATGCCGCAGCAGAGATTCGAAATCGCCGGCATCGCCCGGGTACAGACTGATACCGATGCTGCAGCCGATATGCAGATCGTGGCTCTGGATGCGGAAGGGTTGTTCGAATTCGGCAATCAGCTCCTGCGCCACCCGCCCTGCGCCATCGCGGCCGCAATCCGTCAGCAGGATGACAAACTCGTCGCCGCCCAGCCGGGCAATGATGTCGGTGCCGCGGATGTGCTGCTGAAGGCGACCGGCTGCCGCGATGATGAGCTGATCGCCTGCGGAATGGCCCAGCGAATCGTTGATGGTCTTGAAATGATCAAAATCGAGAAACAGCACCGCCAACTCGCCATTGGCCTGTCCCGCCCGCTCCAACGCCAGCAAGGAACGCTCCATCAACTGGGTGCGGTTGGGCAAGGCGGTCAGCACGTCGAAATACGCCAGCCGGCGGATGTGTTCATCGGCAGCCTTGCGCGCCGAAACATCGGTGGCGGAGGCAATGAAGTTGCACACATGGCCGTCCGCATCGCGCACCTCGGTCACGGACAGCCACTGGGTATACGTGTCGCCGCCTTGCCGCCGGGCCCAAAGTTCGCCCTGCCAGTGGCCCTCCGCCGCCAGCGCCTTTTCTATCTGCGCCAGCTTCTGCGCGCCGGCAAAATCCACGTATAGCGCCAGCAAGGGCAAGCCCAAGCACTGCTCGCCGGCAATGCCGGTCATGTCGACAAAGGCCCGATTGACGCGCAGGATCATCAGATCCGGGTCCGTGATCATCACTGCGTCGCGTCCGTTTTCAAATACTTGCGCCGCCAGATGCAGCGCCTGCTCTCGCTCCTTGCGCTCGGTAATGTCCTGCACTGTGCCGATAATCTCGCGCGGTGCCCCCTCCGCGTCGCGTTGCAGCGAGCCCACTTCGGACAACCAGCGCCGCTGGCCGTTGTCCGGCCGCACAATCTGGTAATCCACGGAGAAGCCGCCGTTTTCCAGCAAGCCGCTGTTGATGGCGGCCAACATCGGTTCATGCTGCTCGGCCGGCACCAGCTTCAGCCACTCTTCATTACTGAAATGTACGCCTTCGCGCAAGCCGAAAATTTCGTTCAGCACCGGCGTGGATTTCCAGCTCAGATTGTCGCAGTCAGTGATGTAGCAACCAATCCGGCCAGTCTCTTGCGCCTTGCGCAGCAGGGCTTCGCTCTGTTTCAGACTGGATTCCAGCCGGCGCGCCTCTGTCACATCGGTATGCACGCCGGCCATAAACATGGGGTTGCCCTGCCCATCGCGCACCAGACAGGAATGGCTGATCATGCTGCGCCACTCGCCATCGCGATGGCGCATGCGGTATTCCACAGTAGAGTCTTCGTGCCCATCTTCCAACAAGCGCTGGTCAGACTCGAGAAACACCGCCAGATCATCCGGATGCACCCGGCTTTGAAATTCTTGGTGATCCGCGCCGAAAGCGCCCGGGCGGTAACCCAGCTGGGCGAGAAAAGCCGGACTGTAAAACATGCTGTCGGTTGCGGCGTCCCACTCCCAATAGGCCATGTCGGCAATCTTTAGCAATCGATCCAGCCGGGTCCAGGTCAGCGCCCATTGCTCGCGAAAGTGGCGACGATCGCCCACGTCGATCATCACCGCCAACCAGGCTTCATCGCCATCCGGCTCCACCATGATCTGCCGCCAGCCTTCGCGACCATCCAGCAATACCCGGTGCTCCAATTGCCAGCGGGTGCGCTCCATCCGCGAACGGTTCAGCAACCCCGCCAGCGCCGGCATGTCTTCGGGATGCACGGCGCGCGTCAGACTCTCCGGCTGACGACAAACCTCCTCCGGCGAAACACCATACAAGGCAGCAAGGCTGCCCTTGGCTTCCGCTATGCGCCAGTCGCCCTTTCCGGCAGGCAGAAAACGGCAGGTGGCGAAGGCACCGCTAAACGACATTTCTGGCAACACGGCATGCTGCATCGACATAAAAAACAGATCCGGCTGAGTGACAGGACAATGACAAATGCTCAGCCATGCCAACGGAAAGCACAAGCCGATTTGATCAAAATACCGCAAGCCGTGGCAAAAAAGCCCCTTCATGCCTAAGGAAATACCCCCGCAGCGTCGCCACCGTGGTCATCCGCCCTCTATTGCATTGCGTTCCCTTGTCGTAGTCCAGTGCCAACTGTGGCGGCGCGCCTTGTTTCAGCGATGAGACAGCTTTTTGTTGGCCGCTCCTTGCGCCGCGACGGCATGGCGTCAGAAGCGGAACTGTGCCGTTGCAGCGCGCAGGCTGACCGCCTCCTTTTGCATGTCCGCCGCAGTCTGGGCGGTTTGCTGCGCCACCACCGAGGTTTCTTCCGTCATCTGGGCAATCTGCTCCACCTGCTGCGCAATCACATTGCTGGCCATGGCCTGTTCGCGGATGGCGTTGGTGATTTCCCCTACATGGGTCATGGCCAGCGACGAGGCCTGTTCGATGTCGGCAATGGCACCGGACGCCACATCGGCATGCTGGACGCCCTGCTGCACCAGCGTCACGCTCTCCTGCATGGCAGCCGATGTTTCTCGGGATTTTTCCTGAATGGAGGCGATGACCGTGCTGATGTCCGCAGTGAGGCTGGTGGTTCTTTCGGCCAACTTGCGCACCTCGTCGGCCACCACCGCAAAGCCCCGCCCCTGCTCCCCGGCCCGCGCCGCTTCAATCGCCGCGTTCAGCGCCAGCAGATTGGTTTGATCGGCAATATCCTTGATGCTGCCAATGGACTGGGCGATAAGTTGATTGCTTTCTTCCAGCTGACGCATCGTGCCGGCGGCTTCATCCACTGTGCCGGCAATCTGGCGGATTTCCGCCAGCGTGTGGCCGATAACGGTCTGGCCCTTTTCGGCAAACTGGCCGGACTGTACGGTTTTCTCGTTGGCGGACTCGGCGCGTTCGCCGACATGGTTGATGCTGACGGTGAGCTGCTCCACTGTGGCCGAGATGCTGGCGGCGGCTTCGCTTTCCTGCACTGAGGCGGCAGCCGCCTGATGGGCCGCGCCCGCCAGCGTATCTGCCATGGTGGAAACCGACTCTGCGGAGCGGCTTACCTGCTGCAAGGCGCCAGCCACTCTTTCTTGCAGACGGTTGAAGCCCCGGGCGATAACGCCAAGCTCATCGTTGGCGGATTGATCAAGTCGGCGCGTGAAATCGAGGTGGCTGGTGATATGCGTGATGGTTTCATCCATGTCGCGCAACGGAAGCATGATACTGCGCCAGGTAGCCAGTCCAAACGCCAACAGCAAGGCAGCCGCCAGTGCGCCGGCCCCTAGGCTAAGTCCCAATGCGTAACGGATCTGGCTGGCGCTTTCCGTGCTCTGCCGATCGGCCCAGCTCTTGTTGTAGGCAAGATGATCGCTAATGGCGCGTGCCAACTCCTCGCCCTTGGGTGTCAGCTTGGCATCGCGCAGGGCAACGGCTTCCGGCAGCCTGCCGGCGTCCACAGACTGCATGAACTCGCCAGCCATACTGTGATAGCTCTCCAGCAGTCGCTGTTCGTTCTCCAGCAGTTTGCGGTCGCTGTCGTCGTACAGTGTCTTGCCATAGCTGGCCAGCGCGTCGCCGCTGTCCTTGTAATAACGCTCAAGCTCGTTTTTCAGCCCGGTTCTGACCGCCGGCTGATCGGCATTGACATAACGCAACATCACTACGCGCATCATCAATGACGATCGGGTGAAATTATTCAAGTCCAGCAAACCCGCCACGCTTTGCTCGGATAGCAGGGTGATGGTCGCACCCAGTCGATTCGCAGTCTGCAAGGAATACGCCGTCAAGGAAACCAGCGACACCACGGCAACAAGAATCAGTACAGTCAGTCTTTTGGCAATGGTCATGCCTACCCCACATCATTCGCCATATTGCAATGCATTGAAGATTAGCAGGGGCTTCTACTGAAAGTAAGTGTGGTTTAGTAAAATTTACATGACAGTAATCAAAACCATGCCTTTACATGAAAAAGCATTTTCCGTCTCACTGCGTGTCTGGCTGCTGCAATATGGCACAACCATGATCCTGCACATCATCCTCGGCGGAAGCGTGATCGCCTGAAAGCAGATCAGCCCGGTCGGCCAGCAGCCAGAACCCTTCCACGCCATCGGCAAAACGCGCCGCCGTTGCCGCCAGCGTGTAGTCGCCCATGCTTTCCAGCGCGCCGGGCAAGCCTTCGGCCAACCGCTGGAACGGGCGCACGCCAACCAGGCTATCGCCGGCAAACCGTTGCGCGTAGTAATTGTGGCCGTTAAGTCCACCGGGCAAGGGTAACCAGCCCTGCCCCACAGGCACGGCCGCCTCGGCCCGGGTCAGTGCGGCGGCCAACTCGGGTTTGATGCAGGAGATATGAATATGCAGCTGATTCTGACTGCGGCCGCTCTGTGAATTGACCGTCAGCGACACCGCCTCGCGCGGCACTGCGCTGCCGCGCAAGCGACTCATCCAGTTGCGAGCCTCCCAGGCGGCGGTCCAATAATCGGGTGCATCCGGGTTCAACAAAGCCGGGCTTTCGATGCCGCTGACCTTGTCGGTGGGAATCAACAAATACTGCAGCGAGCCCTTGATATCTTTCAGCACGATCCAGCCGCCGCCCGGCGTTTCCGGCAGCGCCACTTGGGCGCAGGGCGCAGGCTCGCCGTTTTGACGCTCATGCGGCACGCACTGCTGACTGACGATGCGCCACAAGATATCCGGATCGGCGCGCACCGCGACCGACAGCAACAAACTCAGCACAGCCAACACACAAAAACGCAGCAAACGGGAGACTGGCATCAACCGACCTTTCGTAGAGGAAGACAGCGGACCGCCATGGTAAAAACGCGACGTGCAGACGACAAGCGCGGCATCAAGAAAACGACGGCAGACGCGGCAGGCGAAACTGGGAAGTCCACAAGGCCAAGCCCATCAGCCCGCCGGAAAGCAGCACCGACACCACAAAATATCCCCGCGCGCCCAGCCAGCCCATCAAGGACGAGCAAAGCAGCGGCCCCAAGGTGCCGCCAAGTGCGTAGAGCATCAACATGGAGGCGCTTACCTCCACGCGCCGGCGTGGCGGCATGGCGTCGTTGGCGATGCCGCTGAGCGTGCCGTAAAAGGTGAAAGCGATGCTGACGTACAGCAATACCAGCGGCAGCAGCAAGGCGGTATCCAGCAAGCGGGTCAGCAACAGCGACACCACCGTCACCGCCAGCGAGGTTTTGGCCAGCAAGCGCGCGCGATCGCTGCGATCTGCCCATTTGCCCATCGGCCACTGCAGCACCGGCGCGGCCAGCAAGGCCATGCCCATGAAGTCGCCGATTTCGTGCGGGATGTAATTCAGTTCGCTCAGCATCACCGGCATCATGCTGTAAAACGCGCTGTTGAAGCAGCCGGACAGCACCGCGCCATAGAGGGCCAGCGGCGTGCGCCGCTGCAGCTGACGCATGGTGCGCAAGGCGCGGCCCACCACATTGCCGGGCGGTTGCGCCAAAAGCGCCATCGGCCGCTGGCTGGTAAGCGTGACCGGAATGATGGACAGGGCAAACAGCATGGCCACCACGATGAAAGGCCAGCCCGGCTGGGACAGCGGCAGCTTGAGCAGCCATTGCCCCATGCTGGCGCCGATGTAGCTGATGATCATGTACAGCGAGAACAACTGCCCGCGCCGCGCATTGCCCACGCTGCCGTTGAGCCAGCTTTCCACCACCATGAAGATGCCGACGATGGCCAGGCCGTTGACAAAGCGCACCAGCGCCCACAACAAGGGCGACGCCACCAGCGCCTGACCCAGCACCACGATGCAGATTACCGCCGCCAGCGCGGCGAAGGCGCGGTGATGACCATAGCGGTGCACGATGGCGCTGCAGAAAAAACCGCCGAGGAAGAAGCCGGCGTAATAGGCCGACTGCACCAGTCCCGCCACCGCCACCGGCACGCCCTGCGCCAGCAGGCTGAGCGAGGTCTGGGTGTTGCTCAGCGCGTTGCCCACCATCAGCAAGGCGTAGGCCAGCAAAAGACTGGCCACCACCCTGAGCAGGCTGCCCCAGTCGTCTGCCTCTGCCGCCCCCGTTTGTTCTGTCATGGCCATCCCGTTTGCCGAAGGAAAGTCGGACGCTCAGGCTGGCGCATTTTTATCCGTCATGCCAGACCAATAACGTCAAGCCGCATTCATAACACGACACGGCCCGCCTGGGGCGGGCCGTGCGACAACCATTACGATAACAGTCGCCTTATTGCAACGGCATGGCTGCTTGTTGCGACGCGCGCTTCTCCACGAAGCGCCTGACGTACTGGTCGGCCGGGCGGTTGAGGATGTCGTCCGGGCTGCCCACTTGCACCAGCTCGCCGTCCTTGAGAATAGCAATGCGGTTGCCGATGCGCAGCGCCTCGTCCAGATCGTGGGTGATGAAGACGATGGTTTTGCGCAAACCCGATTGCAATTGCAGCAGCTGATCCTGCATTTCGGTGCGGATCAACGGGTCCAGCGCGCTGAACGCCTCATCCATCAACAGGATGTCGGTGTCTGCCGCCAAGGCCCGCGCCAGGCCCACCCGCTGGCGCATGCCGCCCGACAGCTCATCCGGATACTTGTTCTCGTAACCGGCCAGGCCCACCTTGGCCAGCCAGCCGCGCGCAGCCTCCTGCGCCGCCTGTCTGGCCACGCCGCGCGTGGTGAGCGCGTAAGCGGCGTTTTCCAGCACGGTCTGGTGCGGCATCAAGCCGAAGCTCTGAAACACCATGCTGATCTTGTGCCGACGCAGCGACAGCAACTGCCGCTCGTCGTAACGCAGGATGTCCTCGCCGTCGATCAGTATCTCGCCGGCGCTGGGGTCGATCAGCCGGTTGAAATGCCGCACCAACGTCGACTTGCCCGAACCGGACAGGCCCATGATGACGAAGATTTCACCCTCTTCGATGCGCAGGCTGACATCGCTCAGGCCGACGTTGACGCCTGTCTGCGCCAGGATCTCTGCCTTGCGCTTGCCCTGACGCAACAACGCCAGCGTTTGGGCCGGCTGTTCGGCAAACACCTTGAACACGTGTTTTACTTCGATCTTGCTCATGCTTTTGCTCCCGCCGTCTTCTTCAGCCGCAAGCTCTTCTTCAGCCGCCCGTCCTGCCCGTAAGCCTGACTGATGCGGTCGATGACGATGGCCAGAATCACGATAGCCAGCCCGGACTGCATGCCGCGCCCCATGTCCATATTGTTGATGCCGGCCAGCACGTCCTCACCCAGCCCGCGCGAACCGATCATGGACGCGATCACCACCATGGCCAGCGCCATCATGATGGACTGGTTCACCCCGGCCATGATGCTGGGCCGCGCCAGCGGCAGTTGCACGCCAAACAGCAATTGCCAGTGCGTGGTCCCGAATGAGCGCGCCGCCTCCAGCAGGTCGCCGTCCACCTGGCGGATGCCCAGATCAGTCAGCCGCACCAAGGGCGGCAAGGCGTAAATCACGGTGGCGAAAACCGCCGGCACCTTGCCTAGGCCAAACAGCATCAGCACCGGAATCAGATACACAAAGGTGGGCAGGGTCTGCATCACGTCCAGCACCGGCACCAGGCACCAGCGCAAGCGCCGGCTGCGCGACATCAGGATGCCCAGCGGCACGCCAATGGCAATGGTCAACAGCGTGGACACCGCCATCAGCGCCAGCGTCTGCATCAGCTTGTCCCACAAGCCCAGACAGCCGATCAGATACAGCCCGGCCACCATGGTCAGTGTCAGCGTGCGGTTGCGCGTGCCGGCATAGCCGATGACAGCCACCGCAAACAACACCGCCAGTGGCGGCAGCGCCAGCAGCCCTTGCTCCAGAGGCACCAGCAGATACGTCAGCAGCAGCACCGTCACCTGGTGAAACAGGTCGCCATATTCGCGCACCACCCAGGTGACAAAGTTGTTGATGGCGTCGGCAAAGGAAAAACTGATGAAAATACCGTTGCTCATGATGTGTTTTCCAAGGAATTGCGCCTGCCCGGCTTGATGCGCGCCGGGCAGGGTTGGCCGCGTTTACTTGAGCGACTGCTGCACTTTGCCCGCCACATCGGCCGGCACCCAGGCCTTCCAGATGGCGGTGTGCTGCTTGAGGAATTCCCGCGCCATGGTTTCCGGCGGGATCTTGCGTTCGCTCATTTGCGAGATGGTCTGATTCAGCAACTCCGGCGTCACTTTCACCTTGGCGATGAAAGCGGCGATGCCCGGCTCGGCCTGCATGAAGCCCGTGCCGATGCCCACTTGCAGCTGGGTGTTGGGTGTGGCGGACGGGCAAGGCGCCTCGCCCTTGTTGGCCTGCAGAGTGGGCCAGCACTTGGCGTTGTAGGCCGGCTCCTGCAGCTGGATAAACTTGTACTTGCCCATCAGCGTGGCCGGTGCCCAGTAATAGAACAGTACCGGCTTGCCGCGCTCATAGGCGGAGCTGATGGCGGCGTCCAGCGCCGAACCGGTGCCGGCGCGGAAGTTGGTGTAAGCCGCGTCCAGTTTGTAGGCTTTCAACTTTTGCGTATTGATGCGCTCGCAATCCCAACCGGTGGGACAGTTGAGGAAGCGACCCTTGCCGGGCTCTTCCTCATCCTTGAACAGGTCTTTGTACTTGGGCAGATCCGCCACCGTGCGCAAGCCCGGCGCCATCGGTTTGATGCCGCGCCGAGCGTCGCCGCGAATCACGTAATCCGGCACAAAAAAACCTTCGTAAGCACCGCCTTGCAGCAAGTCGCCGATCAGCTTGATCTTGCCGGACTCCACGCCCTTCTTGATCACGTCGGTGCGGTTCCATTGCTCGGTCCACAGTTGCAGATCGCCGTTCACCAGCGCGGTTTCGGTGGCTGCCGTGCTGCCGGGCACGGTTTCCACCTTGCAGCCATAGCCGTCCTTGATGATTTCGCTGATGACGGCACTATAGAACTGACCGGACTCCCATGTGATGCCGGCCAGCTTTACCGGTTTGCCGGCCGAACACCAGCTGCCGGCCTGGACGCCGGCGCTGAGCGCCAGCAACAGCGCGCCTGCGCCGAAGATTGCGGATTTGCCTTGCATGATCTGTCTCCTCTTATTGGTGTCTTGCACTGCTTGCATGCCGCTGCGCCGCCTACAGGCCGCCGAAGCACAAATACTTCAGTTCCAGGTACTCCTCAATGCCGTAGCGCGAGCCTTCACGACCGAGGCCGGATTGTTTGACCCCGCCGAAAGGCCCCACTTCGTTGGAGATGAGACCGGTGTTGATGCCTACCATGCCGCACTCCAGTTGCTCCGCCACACGCCACACGCGCTGCATGTCGCGGCTGAAGAAATAGCCAGCGAGGCCAAACTCGGTATCGTTGGCGGCGGCGATCACCGCCTTGTCGTCGGCAAAGCGGAACAACGGTGCCACCGGGCCGAAGGTTTCCTCGCGGGCAAACAGCATAGCGTCGCTGGCGTCGGCAATCACGGTGGGCTGGAAAAACGTGCCGCCCAGCGCGTGACGCTGGCCGCCGGTCAGCACGCGCCCGCCCTTGGCCACCGCATCGGCAATGTGCTGCTCCACCTTGGCCACGGCCTTGTCGTCGATCAGCGGCCCCTGCGTCACTCCCTCCTCCAGCCCGAAGCCGGGGCGGAGCCGCTCTACCGCACGCACCAGTTTTTCGGCAAAGGCGTCGTACACCGCCTCATGCACATACAGGCGATTGGCGCAGACGCAGGTTTGGCCCGAATTGCGGAACTTGGACTGGATAGCCCCTTCCACGGCGGCGTCCAGATCGGCGTCGTCAAACACGATGAAGGGCGCGTTGCCGCCCAGTTCCAGCGACAATTTCTTGATGGAAGGCGCGCTCTGCGCCATCAGTTGCCGCCCCACTTCGGTAGAGCCGGTGAAGCTGAGTTTGCGCACCACCGGGCTAGCGGTGAGCTCGGCGCCGATGACGCTGGCCGAGCCGGTCAGCACATTGAACAAGCCCTTCGGCAAACCCGCCTCTTCGGCCAACCATGCCAGCGCCAGCGCCGTCAGCGGGGTCTGGCTGGCCGGCTTCAGCACCATGCCGCATCCGGCGGCGAAGGCCGGCGCGGCCTTGCGAGTGATCATGGCGGCAGGGAAATTCCACGGGGTGATGGCGGCGGCAACGCCGATGGGCTGCTTGAGCGTCAGTACGCGTTTGTCGGCCTGCGGCGTGGTTTCCACCTCGCCATGCACTCGCTTGGCCTCGTCGGCGAACCAGTCGACAAAGCTGGCGGCGTAAGCGATCTCCCCCATGGCCTCGGCCAGCGGCTTGCCTTGCTCGCAAGTGAGAATCACCGCCAGATCGCGCTGATGCGCCATCAGGGCGTCGTACCAGCGGCGCAATACCTGCGCGCGCTCCTTGCCGGTGCGACGCTGCCAATCGACTTGAGCACGTTCGGCGGCGGCGATGGCGCGACGGGTTTCTTCGGCCCCCATGGCCGGCACTTGCGCCAGCCGCTCGCCGTTGGCCGGGTTGTCCACCGCCAGGGTGCGGCCATTGTCGGCATCCCGCCACTGACCGTCGATAAGGGCCTGCTGGCGCAGCAGGCGCGGTTCGTTCAATTGCATTGGCCTCTCCTGTCAGCGCGGCGTGCGCGGAATGCGCCGCTCGTTGTTATGGTCGTTGATCACGTCGCAGGGGGTGTACAGGCGATCGATGGCCCAGCGCTCTTCATCGCTCAAAACCAGCGACAAGGCGGCTTGAGCCTGTTCCAGCTGCGCCGTTGCGTCCGCGCCCACCAGCATGGACGTGACGCCGGGACGGCCCAGCACCCAGGCCTGCGCCACTTGCGCCGGGGACACGCCGCGTTCTGCCGCTACACGTTCCACCGCCTTGCCGATGGACCAGGACACCTCATCGCCGTAAAACTCCTGTGTGAAGTTGTCCGTCTTGTTGCGCAATGAATCGGCAGCGCCGGAAAGCAGGCCGCGCGCCAGCGGGCTGAACGGCGTCACCGCCACTTGCTGGTCGATGCAATAGGGAATCATCTCCCGCTCTTCTTCGCGGTAGGCCGCGTTGAGCTGACACTGCATGGAAACAAAGCGGGTCCAGCCATTGAGATCGGCCGCATGCTGCATGCGGGCAAACTGCCAAGCGTACATGGTGGAAGCCCCGATATAACGCGCCTTGCCGCTTTTGACGATGTCGTGCAGCGCTTCCATGGTTTCTTCGATGGGGGTGTGCGGGTCGAAACCGTGCACGATGTACAGATCGAGATAATCCGTGCCGATGCGGCGCAGCGAGGCGTCAATGGCGTCCATCAGATGTTTGCGCGACAGTCCGGCGTCATTGGGCCCCGGCCCCATGGCGTAGAAGGCCTTGCTGGCCAGCACCAGTTGTTGGCGCGGCGCTTTTTCCAGCAGCGCGCGGCCCACCACCTCTTCCCCCGCGCCCAGCGAGTAGAAATCCGCCATATCGAAGAAGTTGATGCCCATGTCCAGCGCCTTGTGCAGCACCGGGCGGCTTTCCGCCTCGTCCAGCACCCAGGGCCGCCAGCGCGAGCTGCCGAAAGACATGGTGCCCATGCACAGACGGGATACTTTCAGGCCGCTGCGGCCCAGATTGACGTAATCCATGCTCGCCCTCACGCCGCGCTGTCAAAGAAAGGATTGGCCGGCTGACGACTGGCTTCCGCCGCCTCCGCCAGGCTAGGCAGATTGCGCATGGCGCGGGCAATGGCTTCGCGGGTGGCGCGGTGGTTGTTGGCGAACACCTCTTGCGCGTTGTCGGCGCTCCAGTTCACCCAGACGGCCGCCACAACGGCCCACTCGTTTTCCGCTTCCGGCGGCAGCAGTCCTTCCAGCAAGCACTCCTGCACTCCCTTGGCCACACCGGCCTGCGCCGGCCCCCAGGTCATGTTTTCGTGGGTTTCGCCGCGCAAGTCGGCCTTGGCCACGAACAACGTGGCCGGTTTCACCGGCACATTGGGCTTGAGGCAGGTCATGAAGGGGATGTAGCCCAGACGCGGGGCGGCCAGGCTGTTGGCCAGCGCCTGCCCCACCGGCCCCTGTCGCGGGCCGATCAATACATTGATGTGGGCGGCGTTGGGACCGCTGCCGACAAAGGATTCGCCGATATGCATGAGTTGCGCTCTCCGTGAGTGCCTTGAAAAAGAAGGCGGCAGGCAAACCGGGCCTTGAATCCGCAGACAACCCCTGCTCCTGCCTTACGCGCCTTGCCTCGGGTTTTCGGCGGGCGCGTTGCGGGGTTTGCCAGCGTTCTTGGCTGGGCCGGCTTTCAACTTTTGCTTGCCAGGTTTTCAAGCAGAGTAAACGCTGCCAATGAGCGGCTTCAATGCAGTCAATCCGAGTAAATGTATGCATTCATTGCGCATGCGGAAGGCTGCTACTATCAGCTCGAACCGCGGCGCGCGCACGCCATGCGCAACGCCAGCCCCACGTTTGCCGAAGGAAGCTTATGGACCTTGTGATGCGCATCAAAAGCTGGATGCCCGACCTCGCCAAGAGCGAGTTGCCGCGCTATCAGGCCATCAGCAACGCCATTTGCGAAGTGATTGACGGCGGACAGGCCGTTATCGGCGAAAAGCTGCCGCCGCACCGCACGCTGGCGGCGGCGCTCAAGGTAACGGTGGGCACGGTCAGCCGGGCCTACGCGCGGCTGGAAGAACAGGGCCGGGTCATGTCGCGCATCGGCGACGGCACCTATGTGCTGGCGCGGCAAACGCCGCTGCCGGACAGGCCATTGGAAGGCGAGGACGAACCCGCCCCAGCCGGGCTGGTGGATCTGGGCCGCAATGTCATCGTGGATATCGGGCAGGACCTGGCGCTGGCGGAAACCCTGCTGGACATCAGCCAGGACGCCGCCTCCCGCCAGCGGGTGTTGGATTACCAGGCCGAATGCGGCCACCCCTGGCATCGCGCCGTCGCCGCGCGCTGGCTGGGCCAGTTCGGCATTGCCAGCGGCCCGGACCGCGTGGCGGTCACCAACGGCGCGCAGCATGCGCTGGCCTGCCTGCTGCGCATCCTCACCATGCCGGGCGACACGGTATTGTGCGAAGCGCTCAGCTACCCGGGCATCGTGGCGCTGGCGCAGCAGATGCGTTTGCAGCTGTTGTGCGTGGAGGTGGACGAGGAAGGCATCGTGCCGGAATCACTAGAGCAAATGTGCCGCGCTTTCGACAGCCGGCTGCTGTTTTGCGTGCCCACGCTGCACAACCCCACCACCGCCACCATGAGTCTGGAACGGCGCTTGCGCATCGTGGACATTGCCCGCCGCCATCATTTGCAAATCATCGAAGACGCCACCCCGGCCGTACTGCTGCCGTCGCCGCCGCCCGCACTGGCCGCGCTGCTGCCGGAGCAGGTATTTTTTGTCGCCAGTCTGTCCAAGTCCGTTTCGCCCGGCCTGCGCTTCGGCGTGGTGCAAGCGCCTCGCGCGTGGTCAGGCAAGTTGGCGGCGGTCATCCGCGCCAATTGCTGGATGGCCACGCCGATTGCGGTGGAGATTGCCTGTCGCTGGATGGAAGACGGCAGACTGCAACAATTGCTGGACGCCCAGCGCGCCGACATCGCCAACCGGCGACAACTGGCGGCGTCTTATCTGGAGGGTCAGCAATGGCTCAGCCACCCGGGCAGCCCGCACTGCTGGCTGCACTTGCCGGCTCCGTGGCGCACCAGCGAATTCAGCACCATGCTCCGACGCCGCCAAGTGGCCATCAAATCCGGCGACGCCTTCACGGTGGGCCGCACGCCGTCGCCGCATGCCGTGCGCCTGTGCCTGAGCGGAGCAGGCACGCTGACACAACTGGAACACGGCCTGGCCATCCTTCGGCAAACCTTGCAGGACGGGCCGGAGGCCTTTCTGGCGGAGGCCTGAACACCCCCTGAACCAGCGTTGTCGGGCGCAAGAAACGGGCTGCTTGCCAGCCCGTTTGCCACTAAGAACCGCTAGCAAAACATCGCCAACACCCTGAGCCAAGGCGCGCCGACGCAGGCAGTACCCATTTGTACGACAAGGAGGCGCAACGCAGGATCAGGGGTTTTGTCAGCGGTTTATGCTGCCGACCAATCCTCCAGCACCATATCCGCCCCCTTCTCCGCCACCATCATGGCCGGCGCGTTGGTATTGCCGGAGGTGATGTTGGGAAACACCGAGGCGTCGATCACTCGCAAACCCGATACACCGTAAACCTGCAAGCGCGGCGACACGACGCCGCCTTCCGCCTCGGGCCGCATGCCGCAGCTGCCGCACAAATGGTAAATCGAGCCGGACTGCTGCCGGAAAAACGCCAGCAGCGAGGCGTCATCCTCCGCCAGCTGGGGGCCGGGGCTGACCTCACGCACAGTGATGTCAGACAAGGCGCGGGTAGCCGCCACACGACGGACAAGCCGGCTGCCGGCCACCGCCAGCGCGCGATCCTGCTCCGTGGCCAGATAATTCGGCCGAATGGCCGGCTCGGCCTGCGGGTCGGCCGAGTTCAGCGCTACCTCGCCCCGGCTTTCCGGCCGGCACGGATTGAAACACATCAGGAAGCCGGAATACGGCTCCGGCTTGAGTCTGGCCTGCGGACTGGGCGGAATGGTGTAAGACAGCGGATTGAAATACAGCTGCAGATCAGCCCTCGCCGAGTCCGGCCCGGCGCGGAAAAAACCGCCGGCCTGATTGACGCTCAAGCCCAGCGGGCCTTGCCGCTTCCAGGCGTAACGGAGCGCCGCGCGGGCCTGGCCCCACAGACTGCCCAGCTCGTCGTTGAGCGTGGGCTGCCTCGATTGGAAGTAGTAAGACGCGCACAGATGATCTTGCAAACCCTGCCCCACGCCCGGCAGATGCCTTACCGGGGCGATGCCCAACTGGAACAGGCGCTCGGCATTGCCCACGCCAGACAGTTGCAGGATGCGCGGCGAACCCACGGCGCCGGCGGCCAGAATCACTTCGCAAGCGGCATCGAAATGGCGGCGCTGCCCCTGCTGGATCACCGTCACCCCGGTGGCGCGCCGTTGCTCGTCAAACAATACCCGCTCCACCAGACAGCCTGTCTCCAGCGTGAGATTGGGCCGCGACAGCGCGTGAGCGAGATAAGCGCGATTGCTGGCGCAGCGCTCGCCGCGCTCGATATTGGCCTCATAGACGCCTGCGCCTTCAAACGCCGCGCCATTGAAATCCGCGCTGACCGGCAAGCCGGCCTCCCTGCAAGCGTCCAGATAGCTTTGGCAAACCGGGTGGGCCAGGTCTTTCATCGGCGTCAGGCCGATGCGCCCCGCGCCGCCCCGCCAGGCGGTTTCGCCGCCCGGGTGCCGCTCCAACCGCTTGAAGTAGGGCAACACGTCCTGATAGCCCCAGCCGGGGTTGCCCGCCGCGCGCCAGTCGTCAAAATCCGCCGGCTGGCCACGCACCCAGATCATGGCGTTGATCGCGCCCGAACCGCCCACCACCTTGCCGCGCGGCGCGTAAACGCGCCGTCCGCCCAGCGCCGGTTCCGGGTCGGTGTAATGCATCCAGTTGCGGCCCGGATGGTAATAGCTCTTCACATAGCCCACAGGCAGCCGCAGCCAGAAAGAATCATCCCGACCGCCAGCTTCCAGCAGCAGCACGCGAAAACGGCCATCGGCAGACAGGCGCTCGGCCAGAATGCAGCCGGCCGAGCCCGCACCAACAATGATGAAGTGGTAGCCGCTCATAACACCTCGCCGTGATTCCAGCGGTTTTTCCAGGCCTCGGACGACTGCGCGCGCACGTCGAAAGGCGCCGGGTCCATAAAGAGATGCAAGCGCTCGCCGCGATAAGGCGAGTGCGCCCGCACCACGTCCATGTTCAACTCCACACCCAGCCCAGGTTCGTCCGAAGGAATGATGAAGCCCTCTTCCCAGCGTATCGGGGTTTTGAGCACGGCGGAGTGAAACCCGCTCCAGTCCATGATGCTTTCCTGAATCAGGAAATTGGGCGTTGCCGCCCCCAGCTGGATGCTGGCCGCCGCGCCCACCGGGCCGTTGTAGAGATGCGGGGCGATCTGCGCATAGAAGGCCTCCGCCATGCCGGCGATTTTCTTGGCCTCCAGAATGCCGCCCACGCGTCCCAGATTCATTTGCAGGATGGCGGCGGCGCCCTTTTGCAGCAAGGGCAGGAATTCATATTTGGTGGTCAGCCGCTCACCGGCGGAAATGGGGATGCTGGTGGCGGCCGCCACTTGCGCCATGGCGTCCGGCTGACCTGGCGGCACCGGCTCCTCAAACCACAGCGGGTCGTATTTTTCCAGCCGTTTGGCCAGACGGATGGCGGACGCCGGCGTCATCTGCCCGTGCGTGCCGATCAGGAGATCGCACTGATTGCCCACCGCTTCGCGAATTTTGCGACAGAACACTTCGCACTGGTCCATCAGCTCCAGCGACAGATGATGGCCGGAATACACCGTGTACGGCCCGGCGGGGTCGAACTTGAGCGCGGTGAAGCCCTGCTTGACGAAGCGCGCCGCGCATTCGGCGGCCAGGTCGGGGTCGTCATAGTTGTAGCCGCCCTGCCCATCATCCGGATACAGATAGGTGTAGGAGCGCAGGCGCTCGTTCACCTTGCCGCCCAAGAGCTGATGCACCGGCTTGCCGGCGGCCTTGCCGATGATATCCCAGCACGCCATTTCCAGACCGCTGGCAATGCCCATCATGGTCAGGTCCGGCCGCTGGGTGAAGCCGCTGGAATAACAAGCGCGGAAGAAGCGCTCCACCTGATGCGGATCGTGCCCTTCCAGATAGCGGCTGTATACGTCGGCAATGGCCGGCAGCATCACGTCCGGGTGGAAGGTGGCGGCGTACACCTCGCCCACACCCTCAATGCCGCAGTCTGTCTTGAGGGTGACGAAAATCCAGTACATGCCGCCCACATGGGGAGGCGGCACCGCCACAACGTGTGTTTCCAGCGAAATGATTTTCATGGTTTGCTCCGGGCGGCTCAGTGTTTCATCACGACGAGGCGCGTTTGGGTGAACTCCAGCATGCCGTGCTTGCCGTCGTCCCCGCCCAGCCCCGAGCGTTTCCAGCCGGCGTGATAGCCCTGATAGGGGTCGGCCGGGGTACGGTTGATGTAAAGCTCGCCCGCTTCAATGCGATTGGCGAAGCGCAGCGCTGTGCGGTAGTTCTCGGTGTACAGCACCGAGGACAAGCCAAACTGGTGGTCATTGGCCAGCGCCAACGCCTGCTCCGCATCCTCGTGCCGCAGCAGGCACAGCACCGGGCCGAACACCTCCTCGCGCACGATCTCCATCTCTTGCCGGCATTCCAGCAACAAGGTGGGCGGATAAAACCAGCCTTCGCCTTCCGGCACGATGCCGCCGGCGGCCAGCACCGCCCCCTCGGCCAAGGCCCGTTCCACCATGGCGTGCACGCGCTGGCGCGCGGCTTCGCTCGCCAGCGGCCCCATCGCGTCGGGGTGACGGCTTCGATTGCCCCAGCGCCGCGCATGAAAGCGCTCGGTCAACAGACTGGACAGGGGCTGGTAAACACTGGCGTGGGCATAGACGCGTTCCACCGATGTGCACACCTGCCCGCAGTGATTCAGCGCCGAGGCGGCAATGTCGTCGGCCGCGCGCACCAGGTCGGCATCCGCTTCCACAATGGCCGGGGTCTTGCCGCCCAACTCCAGCGATGTTTTGGCGATATTGGCCTGCGCATACCCCAGTACCTTGCGCCCGGCCTCCACACTGCCGGTGAGCGTGATCATGCCCACTTGCGGGTGTTCGCACAGCGCGGCGGCGGTCTCGTGCCGCATGGCGAGAATATTGATGAGCCCCGCCGGCAAACCGGCCGACTGCACGGTTGCAGCCAGCTCCAGCGCCGAACACGGCGTGTGATTGCTGGGACGCGCCACCACCGCATTGCCGGCAATCAGCGCCGGCGCAATCTTGCGCAACAGGGTGTAGACGGGAAAATTGAAGGGAATCAGGCACACTGCCACGCCTATCGGCGCGCGCAGCAAAATCAGGTTTTCATCCGGCGAGTCGCTGGGAATCACCTCGCCCTCCAGGCGGCGGCCCCATTCAGCGTGGTAACGGGTGATTTCCGCGCCGTAACGCACCTCCGCCGCCGCATCGGCCAGACTCTTGCCGGACTCGGCGGCCAGCGCCTCGCCAATGCGCTGCGCATCGCGCTCTAGCGCGTCGGCAAGGCGATGCAGTGCTTCGCCGCGCGCCGCGCCTGGCAGTTGCGCCCAGGCCTGCTGCGCCTGCGCCGCCATAGTAGCGGCGCGCAAGGCTTGGTCCCGGCTGGCGGCCGCCACTTGCGCCGTCAGCCTGCCGGTGGCGGGATCGCCAACGTCGATCAGCCCGTCGCCGCCCTCGAAGAACTCATTGCCGATGAAATTGAGATACCTGCGCATGACGCACCTCGAAACCGGATGAACGACGAGGCGAACGCCGCCCGTACCGTCATCTTCAGTGCGAAATTGTCGCGGCAGCCGCCGGGCCCCGTACAGACAGACAATTTCAATAATTGTCCCTGCGCCAGCCCTCCACCTGCCCTACCGTCGTACCTTTGGGCGGCACGGCCTGGCGATGCTTGGCATGGCCGATGCGCTGAGCCTTGTAGATGCCGCTGTAGCCGGAAAACAGATAGCTGGCCACGCAAGCCAAGCCGGCATAAACGCCGATTTCTCCGCCAAACAGCTCCATCGCCATTATGGTGGAGGCTATGGGCGTATTGGCCGCGCCGGCAAAAACGGCGACAAACCCCAAGCCGGCCAGCAAGGGGAAAGGCAGCTGCAGCAAGGGGGCCAGCGCGTTGCCCAGCGTGGCGCCGATGTAAAACAGCGGCGTCACTTCACCGCCCTTGAAGCCGGCGGCCAGCGAGCCCACGGTCATGGCCAGCTTGGCGGCGAAATCGTAGGCTGCCACCGGCTGTACAAACGCCTCTTTGATCACCGGAATGCCAAGGCCGATGTAGCGATCCGCCCCCAGCCCCATCACCACGGCGGCAATCAGCACGCCGCCCAGCAAAGGCCGCAGCGGCGCATAGGCCACACGCCGCTTCACCCAGGCGCCCAGCCGGTGCGTGGCTTCGGCAAACACCCGCCCCACAAGGCCGAACAACACGCCAGCCAGCAAGGTGGCGGCAAGATTCCAGGCGCTCATGCCCGGCACGAAAGGCACGCTGTAATGGGTATGATGCACACCCCACAGCAAGCCCACCTGGTCGGCAACAATGGCGGCCACCAGGCAGGGGAACAAGGCCTCGTAACGCATGCGGCCCATGGTGAGCACTTCCAGCGCAAATACCGCTCCGGCCAGCGGCGTGCCGAAAACCGAGGAAAAACCGGCGCTGACCCCCACCATCAGCAGGATGCGACGCTCACCCGGCGCCAACCGCAGCAGGCGGGTCAACTGGTCGGCCAGCGCCCCGCCCATCTGCACCGCAGTACCTTCACGACCCACCGACGCGCCAAACAGATGCGATATCACCGTACCGCCCAGCACCAGGGGGGCCATGCGCAGCGGGATGATGCGCGAGGGATCGTGGATTTCATCAATCAGCAGGTTGTTGCCCGCCTCCACCGACTGGCCGTAGCGCAGATAAGCCCAGCCCACGGCAAAACCGGCCAAGGGCAGCAACCAGATCAGCCAGCGATGGTTGTCGCGAGTGTTGGTGGCCCAGTCGAGGGCGTGCAGGAAGAATGCCGATGCCGTGCCGGCCAGCAAGGCCACCGCGCAGGAAATGAGCAGCCAGCGGGCCAGCCGCTGCGGCAGGAACAGGGTTTCGGGAGGATGCTTGATGAACATGTGCGCCGTCTTGTGTGCCGGCGTTGCAGCAGCGGCCTTCGGCCAACCTTGCTGGAACGCCATGTGGTCATGGCCCCGAGAGGCGGCGCCGGCATGCCCGCACCGCCCGTCATCGCCGCAGCAGGTCGCGCGCCAGCGCGAGGCCTGAACAGCTTGTCGGGGAATGTGCAGGCATCATCAGCCCACGGGGGGCGGTTGCTCGCCGGGCCTTGCGCCGCGACGACGGGAGGCATGCCATCTCCCGAAGTCCATCATGCTAATGCAGGGGCCGCTCCGGATGCAACAAGGCCGACCCGATGGGTCGGCCTTGTTCTCATGCCTCGCGCCTGCCGGCAGAGGGCTTCGTTACCTTGTTCAGGCCGGATCCTTGCGCGTCTTGTGCAAGGAGAACAATACCCCCCCAAACAACAGGCCCAGCGTGACCGCCAGCGACAGACCGGTGGGAATGTGCCAACTCACCAGACCGATGTCGTTCAGGTAGACCAGCCCCACCTTCACGCCAATGAATACCAGCACCACCGCCAGCGCGTACTTCAGGTACTCGAACCGGTGCACCATGGCCGCCAGCGCGAAATACAGCGCGCGCAGACCCAGAATGGCGAAGATGTTGGAGGTGTACACCAGGAACGGGTCCTGCGTGATGGCAAAGATGGCCGGAATGCTATCCACGGCAAAAACCAGGTCGGCGCTTTCCACCAACATCAGCGTCAGCAGCAGCGGCGTGGCCCACCAGCCCTTCTTCAGGCCGTGCTGTTCGCCGCGCACCAGAAAGTGCGAACCGTGCAGCGTGGGCGTCAAGCGCAGATGCCCGCGCAGCCACTGGTACAGGCGGTTGTCCTCCAGCGAGGGATGCGCCTCTTCCTTGGACAGCAGCATTTTCGCGCCGGTCACAATAAGGAACAGACCGAAGATCACCAGTACCCACTTGAACTCGGCTACCAGCACCGCACCCAGGCCTATCATCAGTGCGCGCAGGACGATAACGCCCAGAATCCCCCAGAACAGCACACGGTGCTGATACTGACGCGGCACCGCCATGCCGGTGAAAATCAACGACATCACAAAGATGTTGTCCATGGACAGCGATTTTTCCACCAGATAACCGGTGAGGTACTGCATGCCGGCGTCGCCGCCCTTGTACCACCACACCCAGCCGCCGAAGGCCAGCCCCATGGCGATGTAGAAGGCCGACAGCTTCAGGCTCTCCGCCACGCCGATTTCATGGTCGTCCTTGTGCAGCACACCCAGATCAAAAGCCAGCAGCGCGCCGACAATGCCGGCGAACATCAGCCATACCCACAAGGGATAGCCGACAAAAGCGATATACAACCAATCCATGACTTGCTTTCCCCGGCTGCGCGCCGGAATCAAAAGGAGCAGGCAAGGCGCCTGCTCCATCGAATCTCATCCCGAAGGCAGTCCTTCGGCCAACCTTGTCGTTTTAGCGCGCCTGTTGCAAGGCCGCGATGCGCGACTCCAACGACGGGTGGCTGGACATCAGCGCCATCAGGCCGGCGCCGCCGGCAATCCCGCTGGCCGCCATGTTCTGCGGCAGTTCGCCCGCTTGCATGCCGCCCAAGCGACGCAGCGCCGCCACCATGGGTTGCGGGCTGCCAAGCAGGCGGGCTGCGCCGGCGTCTGCGCGGTATTCGCGCTGGCGGGAGAAGTACATCACGATGAAGGACGCCAGAATGCCGAACACGATCTCGCACACGATCACGGTGATGAAATAACCGATGCCGGTGCCGCTGGACGACTGCTCGTCGTTGCGACGCAAGAAGTTGTCCACCAGATAGCCCACCACACGAGCGAGGAAAAACACAAAGGTGTTCACCACGCCCTGGATCAGCGTCAGCGTCACCATATCGCCGTTCTGGATGTGCGCCACTTCATGCGCCAGCACGGCTTCCACTTCTTCTTCGGTCATGGACGCCAACAGGCCGGTAGACACCGCCACCAGCGAATTCGACCTGCTGGGGCCGGTGGCGAAGGCGTTGGGCTCGCCCTCGTACACCGCCACTTCAGGCATCGGCAGGCCAGCGCGATCGGCCAGCTTGCGTACGGTAAACATCAGCCAGCGTTCGGTTTCGTTGGCGGGCTGGTCGATCACCCGTGCGCCGGTGCTCCACTTGGCCATGGTTTTGGACAGGGCCAGCGAGATGAAAGCGCCGCCAAAACCCATCAGCGCGGCAAAACCGAGCAAGGCGCCCAGATTCAGGCCGTTGCCGGTAATAAATCGATTGAGGCCCAGCACCTGAGCGGCGATGGACAGCACCAGCATCACGGCGATGTTGGTTGCAATAAGCAGGATGACTCTTTTCATGACAAACCCCTTGGGGCAAGAACAGCAACGATGGAATGATAGACGCCCAACATTAAGAAAAAAATAAGATAAACTTGGATGATTCTTCAGATTTTTTCGAATAATCATGCAAAGGCTCAACTACAAGCACCTGCATTACTTCTGGACCGTCGCCCACGCCGGCAGCGTGACCGCGGCCGCGCGCCAGCTGGACATGACCGCGCAAACAGTCAGCGGCCAGATTTCCCGGCTGGAGCAAAGCATGGGCCGCGCGCTGTTCACGCAGGAAGGCCGGCAGCTGGTATTAACCGAAGCCGGCCGCCTGGCGCTGACCTACGCCGACCGCATCTTCCAGCTGGGAGAAGAGCTGGAAGACAGTTTGCGCGAAGAAGAGCCTGGGCAAACCCTGCGCCTGACCGTGGGCATCAGCGATGTGCTACCCAAGGACATCGCCTGCCGCTTGCTGGCGCCGGCGCTGTCCCTGCCGCAAAAAGTGCGGCTGCAATGTCTGGAAGGCGATGTTGACGAGTTGCTGGCGGCGCTGGCGCGCCATCAGTGCGATCTGGTGCTGGCCGACCGTCCCGCCCCCGCCGGCGGCGCCCAGCCTTTGCAGTCCACCCTGCTGGTGCGCTGCCCGGTGATGGTGTTCGGCAATCAGGTGCTGCACCAACGCTACGCAGAGGGCTTCCCGCACAGCCTCAATCGCGCGCCGATGTTGCTGCCCATCCGCGAAAACGTGCTGCGCGGCCAGCTTGAACACTGGATGGAAGAGCACGGCATCCGTCCCGACATCGTGGGCGAGTTCCAGGACGGCGCGCTCTTGGCCAGCTTCGGCAAACTGGGCCATGCCCTGTTCCCCGCGCCGGTATATCCCGGCGCGGAACCGGAAGGCATGGAAAACGGACTATTCCCCCTTGGCGCGGTCAGCGGCGTGGAGGAGCAGTATTACGCCATCGCCAACCGCCGCAAGTTGCAACATCCGGCAGTGGCGGCCATGCTGGATTAAGCTGTAAATGCAGCCTGGGCCGCAGCCGGCAAAAATGCCGCGACAGGCTGAAAAAACCAAGGCTGTCCGCATTTTTCTTGAAACCAGCCCTGCCAGCCCTAATTATTAGCAAATCATTATCAATATCGACACTAAGACGCCAACTGCGTCGAATCACACCACCCCATTATTGATGAACAAACACAACACCCCCGCACTTGATGAAGCGTTCGGCCTGCTGATGCAGGAAAGCGGACCGAACGACGACGCGCTGGCCCTGCTGGTGAAAGCCATCCGCCCGCGCCGCGCCGAAGACAGCGAACAGGCCGTGATGAATCTGCGCGCGCTTGCCTGGCTGCTGGAGCATCGCGAAGAATACCGCGCCGCCCTGCGTCGCGCCGTGCTGACCTTGCTGACCGGCACGCGACAAATTCCGCTGTATACCGAGTCCGGCATTCTGGCCAACACCGGTTTTTTCTCCACGCTGTCGCGCCGCCTGGGCGAGCGGCTGCTGCCCATGCCCTATCGGGAAAACTCCTTGCAGGATCGCTTTGGCCGGCTGTTCCGCCGCAAGGATGATCACCAGTGGCTGGAAAGCGTGCCGTACGAGGTATGGCAGGAGTTGTGGCGCGCCATGGCCTGGCAAGAGGAAACCGCCCGCGACGGCTGGCGGCAGACCCGGCTGCAGATAGTGGAGGCGGTACAGATACTCAGCGCCCGCGTCACCGCCATCGGCCTAGAACCTGAGCTGGTACGCGTCTATCCGGAAATCGAACGTTTCGAGTCGCCCTTCCTGCATCTGAATGCGGAGGTGCTGGCCTGGGCGGAAAGCCAGCGTCGGGCCGTGGTGGACGAAACCGCCCCCACCCACGACGACAAACATGTGCTGGTGCTGCTGGAGCAATGCGAAGACATCCTCGGCCGCATCCGCAAAAACGCTTCGCGCAACGGCATTTCAGTCGATCTCACCTATCAGGCGTTGCGTCTTTCGCAAAACATCGATCGCATGCAAGCCCTGCTGACCCTGCTTGAGCCCGAGCATGACCCCACGGACAACCCTGCCTTGTTCGAGCTGCTGGTGGATTTTGTCCGTTCGGAAAACCGCAAGTACAGCGTCAGCGATGTGCTCAAGTCCAATACCGAACTGCTGGCCCTGCAAGTAACCGAACACGCCGGCCGTCATGGCGAGCACTACATCGCGGAAAGCCGCCGCGAGTGGGGCGGCATGGCGCGCGCCGCCATGGGCGCGGGGCTGATCGTCGGCTTCATGGCGCTGATCAAGCTGATGCTGGCGCAGGCGCACCTGCCCTTGCTGTGGGAAGGTCTGGCTTTTGGCCTCAATTACGCCATCGGCTTCATCATCGTGCAGTTGCTGCACTTCACAATCGCCACCAAGCAACCGGCCATGACGGCGGCGCGCATCGCCGCCGCCCTGCACAGCCAAGGCCGCAAGGTGCAGCTGGAAGAGCTGGCCGACCTGGTGGTGAAAGTGATGCGCACTCAGTTTGTGGCCATTCTGGGCAATGTGCTGCTGGCCATCCCCACCGCCGGGTTGATTGCCTGGGGCTGGCAGGCGGCCTTCGGCCAACCCGTGGTCAACGCCGACAAGGCGCGACACTTGCTGCATGATCTGGACCCGCTGGGCAGCCTGGCGCTGTTCCACGCCGCCATTGCCGGGGTGTATCTGTTCCTGTCCGGCCTCATCGCCGGCTATTACGACAACAAGGCCATTTACCGCCGCATCCCGGAGAGGTTGGCCGAACACCGCCTGCTGGGTCATCTCATCGGCAAGCGCCTCGCCTGGAAACTGGGCCATTACGTGGAACACAATCTGGGCGCGCTGGCGGGCAACTTCTACTTTGGCCTGTTCCTGGGTCTCACCGGCACCATCGGCATCATCCTGGGGCTGCCGCTGGACATCCGCCACATTACCTTCTCGGCGGCCAATCTGGCCTTCGGTTCGGTGGCGCTGGATTTCCAGATTCCCGGCCGCGAGCTGCTGTACTACGCCTGCGGCGTGGCGCTGATCGGCATGACCAACCTGGCGGTCAGCTTCACCCTGGCGCTATGGGTGGCGCTGAGGTCGCGCAAGCTGGGCGGCGGCCAGATCCTGCCGCTGTTCTTCTTGCTGCTGAACCGCTTTTTCAGCAATCCGCTGCAGTTTTTCTTCCCTCCCCGCGCCGAACCGGCTGCGAACGAAGAAGAAAAAACCGCGCCGCCACACTAGCAAGGACACGGTTTCTTGCCATGAACAAGGCCCGGCCATGCCGGGCCTTGTTGCATCAGCGCGGCGCGCGCCAGCGCTGGCTCTGCCGGCCCAGCAGCTTTTCCAGCCCCAACACCAGCAGCGACACCCCGCCTGAAGTCAGTACGATCAGCGTGGCCATGGCGGCGGCGGCGGCCGTATCGCCGGCGTCGTCCATGGTGATGATGGACACGGCGGCCAGGCTGTTTTCCGGGCTCATGATGAAGATCAGCGCCGACAGCGTGGTCATGGCGGAGACAAACAGGAAGCGCGCCACGTCCAGCAAGGCCGGCAAGCACACCGGCAGCGTTACTCGCCGCATGGTGATCCAGAACGGCACTTTCAAGGAAGCGGCCACCGCCTCGAATTCGCCATCCAGCTGCTTCAGCGCCGTCGCGGCCGTGAGATGGGCGGTGGTGTAAAAGTGGGCGATGGTGCACACCGTCATCAACGTCAGGCTACCGTAGAGGAAGTTGAGCGGATTGGCCGGGTGATTGAAAAAGAACACATAACCCAAGCCCAGCACCAAGCCAGGCACCGCCATCGGCAGCATGGCGAAGAAGCGCAACAGCGCGCGCCCCACCGGTGCCACCTTGAGCTTTTCACAGGAATATGCCCCGACAAACACCAGCATGGTGCCGCACAGCGCGGCCGCAGCCGACATTTTCAGACTGTTGAAATAGGCCGACCAGCCGCCGCCGTCCACATTGTCAAACTGGTAATGCGACAGCGTGAAGGACAAATCATAAGGCCAGTATTTGATGAAAGACGCTCCCACGCCTACGCCCAGCAGCAGCAGCAACAAGGCGGAAATCAACAGCAGCATGGCCAACACGGCCAGGTCGCGCCCGAAGGACCGCGCCGGCGCAAACGGCACCGCGCGCGCCGTCAGCGCCGCCTGCTGACGCCTGGCCATGCGGCGCTCCACAAAGAAGGACAACACCGCCGGCAGCAGCAGCATCAACCCTACTACCGCGCCGCGAGGAAAATTCTGCTGCCCCACCACCTGCTTGAAAGCTTCCACCGCCAGCACATTGACGTCGCCGCCCACCACTTTGGGCACGCCGAAGTCAGTGATGACCAGCGTAAACACCACCAGACCCGCCGACACCAGCCCGTAGCGCACGCCCGGCAAGGTAATGGTGAAGAAACGGCGCAAGGCCCCCGCGCCCAATACCCGGCCGGCTTCGTACAAGCGGGCGTCGGATGCCGACAAAGCGGTAATGATGATGAGCAAGGCATGCGGGAAAGTGTAGAACAGCTCGCCCAGCACCATGCCCCAAAAGCCGTAGACATTGCCGCCCGCCAGCCAGGACTTGAGCAGCCCCTGATTGCCGAACAGGTATACCAGCGAAATGGCCGGCATCAGCGAAGGCGCCAGCAAAGGCGACAAAGCGATCTGGCGAAACAGCTCCCGCCCCCATACCCGGCTGCGCGTCAGCCCCCAGGCAAAGGCGAAAGCCAGGGGCACCACCAGTCCGGTGACAGTCAGCGACAGGGTCAGACTGTTTCTGGCCGCGCGCATCAGGCCGGGCGAATCCAGCACCTCAGCCACGTTGGCCAGCCCTACCCAGTGGCCATCCATGTTCATCACCGCCTTGCCGAAGATGAACAGCAAGGGCAGGCCCAGCGCCAGCGCCAGCAAGGTAATCAGCCCCCACACCAGCAGAGTGGCCACTCGGCCTTCCGCATCAGCGCGGGTGTGCGCAACCTGCCGACCCGGCAAACGGTTCTTCAGCGCCTGCGTCAGCATGCCGCGCCCTCCGGATAGGCCAGCAAGCGATCCGCCGGCAATTCCACTGGCACCACCTCGCCGGGTACTACCGGCTGGCGATTGAGCATGGAGGGGCATACTTCGGCCAACAGGCTGACACCCGGCATGCCTTCCGGCTGCAAGCGCAGTCGCGTCATGGCACCGCCGAAGCTGACGTCAGCCACCCGCGCCAGCACGGTGTTGGGTGCGTTTTCCCAGCGCGGCTTGACGATGATGTCTTCCGGCCGCAAGAACAGGGCGGCCCTGCCCGACGCCGGCGCGGCCTGCTCCAGCCTTAGCGCGTGACTACCCACACAGACTGTGTTGGAGCCGGTCACTTCGGCCTGCAACCAGTTGGCTTCGCCAACAAATTCTGCAACGAAACGGCTGGCCGGCCGGCGGTAGATTTCCGCCGGCGTACCCACTTGCTCGATGCGGCCGGCGTTCATCACCACCACGCGGTCGGCGATGGCCAGCGCCTCCTCCTGATCATGCGTCACCATCAGCGTGGTGACGCCCAGCCGCTTTTGCAGACCCTTCAATTCTTCGCGCAGTTTGTCGCGCACGCGTGCGTCCAGCGCCGACAGCGGCTCATCCAGCAACAGCAGGCCCGGCGAGGTGGCCAGTGCTCGCGCCAGCGCCACCCGCTGCTGCTGACCTCCAGACAATTGCGAGGGATATTTCCGCTCCGCGCCGGGCAAACCCACCATGTCCAGCAGCTCGCGCACGCGTTGCTGATGGCGCGCCTTGTCGCGGCGCGGGGTCAGCCCATAGGCGATGTTGTCCTGCACGTTGAGATTGGGAAACAAGGCGTAGCTCTGAAACACGATGCCGTAATCGCGCTTGGCCGGCGGCGCGTGGGTGATATCTTCCTTGCGCAGGCTGATGCTGCCGCCGTCCGGCATGTCCAGACCGGCGATCAGCCGCAGCAGCGTGGTTTTGCCGCAGCCGGAGGGGCCCAGCAGGCAAACGAACTCGCCCTTGGCGACATTGAGGGACACCCGGTCCAGCGCGATGAAATCGCCAAAACGGCGGGAAAGATCGCTCACGCTCAGGTGTTCGGACAACTGTTGCAGATAGTCGGCCGGTTTCATGCATTACTCCATTGCAGGCGGCCGGCGCACCGACGGCCCTGTCAGGCAAAAAAAGGCAAAGGCCACCCGCTGTTGACGGGTGGCCTGGGTCATTGCGTCATCAGCTATTGGGCGCGGCCTTGCTTTCAAAGCGACGCGACCATTCCTTGAGGATGGCTTCGCGGTTCTTGGCGGCCCAGGCGAAGTTGTTGTGGCTCAAGCGCTTGGCGTAGTCCGTGGGAATGAAGGCGTTCTGCTTGGCTACGCCCGGCATGGCCAGCACGGCGTAGTTCTTCTCGTACAACTGCATGGCCGGCAGACTCACCGAGAAATCAGCCAGTTTCTTGGCGGCTTCCAGATTCTTGCTGCCCTTCATGATGGCGGTGGCTTCCAGATCCCAACCCAGGCCTTCCTTCGGATAGATCAGGTCGATCGGCGCGCCTTTGCCCTTCAGTTCGGCGCCGCGGTATTCAAACGAGATGCCGATCGGATACTCGCCGGCGGCGGCCATCTTGCAGGGCTTGGAGCCGGAGTGAACATACTGCGCCATGTTGTCGTGCAGCTTGTCCATGTACTCCCAGCCTTTTTTCTCGCCCATCATCTGCAGCCAGGCGGATACGTCCAGATAGCCGGTGCCGGAAGAAGCCGGATGCGGCATCACGATCTGGCCCTTGTAAACCGGCTTGAGCAAATCGGCCCAGCTTTCCGGCTTGGGCAGGTTTTTCTTGGCGGCTTCCACCGTGTTGAAACAGATAGTGGCGGCCCATACGTCCATGCCGGTCCACTTCGGCGGCTTGGCCTTGTCGACGAATTGCGGGCTCAGCTTTTCCACGCCTTTCGGGGAGTAAGCCTGCAGCATGCCTTGCTGATCGAGGATCATCAGACTGGTGGCGGCCAGACCCCACACCACGTCGGCTTGCGGATTGTTCTTCTCGGACAGCAGCTTGGCGGTGATCACGCCGGTGGATTCGCGCACAAAGCGCAGTTCGATGCCCGGATTGGCCTTTTCGAAGGCTTCCTTGTACTCCTTCACCTGGTCCGCTTCCAGCGCGGTGTAAACGGTCAGCGTGGTGGCGGCTTGGGCCACGGAGGCGAACAGACCTGCCAGCAACAGACCGGCGGCGACGGCAATCGGCTTTTTCATGAGTGCTTCCCCATCAGGTTTAGACGTATAGACCAATTCAGCGACGCAACAAGGCGCCGGAATAGCAAGACAGCGTCACGATAAGGCGGAGGCATTACAGCCAAGTGACTCGCACATGAAGCTTGTTTGTCGCCGCTAGACGTTTGCCGAAGACCCGCCTGCGCTACAATCGGGACTTGTTTCGCCATCCGGATCAGACATGCCCAGAAAACCCCGCGTCCGCGCCGGCAACGGCGTCACCCTGCATGATGTCGGCGACGCCGTCGGCGTCAGCGCCATCACCGTGTCGCGCGTGCTGCGCACCCCGGACAAGGTGTCGGAAGCCTTGCGGGAAAAGGTACTGGCGGCGGTGGACCGACTGGGTTACGTGCCCAACCGGGCAGCGCGCCACCTGGCCTCGGCCCGCTCCAACACCGTGCTGGTGCTGATCCCCTCTCTGAGCAATACCGTATTCATCGACACCCTGGCCGGCATCGAAGAAGTGCTGCAGCCGGCGGGCTACCAGATGCTGATCGGCAACACCCATTACGATGCCGATCAGGAGCTGCGCCTGTTGCGCGCCTATCTGGAGCACAGCCCGGACGGGCTGCTTCTCACCGGGCTGACCCAGCATGCCGACTTCCGCGCGCTGGTGGAGCGCCATCGCCTGCCAGTGGTGCACATGATGGACCTGGCCGACGATGGCCGCGCCTGTGTCGGCTTTTCACAGGAAGACGCCGGCCGCGCCATTGCCGGGCATCTGCTCTCTCGCGGCAAGCGCCGCATCGCCTTCTTCGGGGCGCAGCTGGACGAACGCGTGATGAAACGGCTGGACGGTTACCGGCAGACGCTGGCCGCCGCTGGCCTGGCTGCGCCGGAGCTGGAAATCCTCGACCCTCGCCCCTCCACCATGCAGATGGGCGCGGACATGCTGGACAGCCTGCTGGCAGCCCACCCGGACTGCGACGCGGTGTTCTGCTGTAACGACGACCTGGCCATCGGCGTACTGGCCCGTTGCCAGCAACGCGACATCGCCGTCCCCGCACAACTGGCCGTGGCGGGCTTCAACGACCTCTCCCCGGCCGCCTGGACCAGCCCGCCATTGACCACAATTGCCACACCGCGACGCGAGATTGGCCGTATTGCAGCGCAGCAATTGCTGGCGCGACTGGATGGCAAACCCCACGGCCCATCTCGCATCGATCTGGGTTTTGCGCTGCAACATCGTCAAAGCGCCTGATTCCGTCCCTTTCCTGCTGACTGCGGCCCGGCTCGCGTCGTCATTGCATTCTCAAAATTGTTAGCGCTAACATTTGCAGCCATTGGCACTTGCCAACGCTCGTCAAACTGTCACACAACAATGTTAGCGCTAACATGAAAAACAGAAACATCGTCGTCATGGGCGTGGCCGGCTGCGGCAAAAGCAGCGTCGGCCAAGCGCTCGCCGCAGCGCTCGGCCAGCCTTTCATCGAGGGCGACCGCTTTCACCCGCAGGAAAACATCGCCCTGATGTCGGCCGGCATTCCACTGGACGATCAGCACCGGCAGGGCTGGCTGGAAACCCTGGCCGGGCAGTTGGCCGAAGGGCTGGCGGACGGCCGCGGCCGCGTACTGGCCTGTTCCGCCCTCAAGCGGCGCTATCGCGACATCCTGCGCGCAGCCGACCCGCAGCTGCTGTTCGTGCACCTGACCGGCACGCCGGAGCTGATCGCCCCGCGCATGCGCGAACGCACCGCGCACTTCATGCCGCAAAGCCTGCTGGACAGCCAGTTCGCCGATCTGGAACCGCCGGGCGAGGACGAAAACGCGCTCGCACTCGATGTGGCGGACACCCCGGAAAACCTGACCCGCGCCGCGCTGGACCACCTTGCCCGCCAGCCTGCGCAATCCTGAGCCAAAGCAAGAACAGAGGAGAATCCCAATGACCACGACTACACCCCGCGCCGGCCGTCGCTGGCGCATCGGCGCCTTGCTGGGCGTCGGCATCCTGGTGAACTACTTCGATCGCATCAGCCTGTCCGTGGCCGCGCCGCAGTTGCAGCAGGAATTTCATCTGAGCAGCGGCGACATCGGCCTGCTGTTCAGCGCTTTCTTCTGGACCTACGCCTTGCTGCAGATTCCCACCGGCATGATTCTGGATCGCTTCGGCGTGACGCGAGTGGGACGCTGGGGGGCTTTCCTGTGGGGCATCGCCTCCACGCTTACCGCTTTTGCCGGCGGCTTCGGCGGCATCTTCGCCGCCCGCGCCCTGCTGGGCGTGGCGGAAGCACCCGGTTTCCCGGCCAGCTCCAAGGCCACCGGTTACTGGTTTCCGCGTCGCGAACGCGCCATGGCCACCGCCATTTTCGACGCCGCCGCCAAGTTCTCGAATGTGATCGGCGTGCCTCTGGTGGCGTTGGCGGTAGTGCATCTGGGCTGGCGCTGGGGTTTTGCCGTCACCGCCTGCCTCAGCATTGCCTACTTCTTCGCTTTCTGGCTGCTTTACCGCGACCCGAGCCAAGACCCGAAACTGACCGAAGAAGAGCGTCGCTACATCCTGGATGGCGGTGCCACGCCGGAAGGCCAGTCGCAAGGCGGCTCGCTGCGCATGCTGGGCTACCTGCTGCGCCAGCGCAAAGTGTGGGGGCTGTCGCTGGGTTTCGCCGCCTACGGCTATGTGTTCTACCTTTTCCTCACCTGGCTGCCCGGCTATCTGGTGCAGGCCATGCACATGAGCATTCTCAAATCCGCCGGCTTTGCCGCCATCCCCTGGATTTTCGCCACGCTGTCCGACCTCATCGTCGGCGGCTGGCTGATCGACCACCTGATTGCGCGCGGCCACGATGAAACCCGCGTGCGCAAGGCCGTATTGCTGGGGGGCATGCTGATGGGGCTGGCCGTATTCGGCGCCACCACCACGCAGGACCCCTATGTGGCGATTGTATGGATCACCATCGCGCTGAGCGGGCTAGCCGCCGCCGCGCCGGTGGGCTGGTCCTTGCCGTCGCTGATTGCCCCGCAAGGCGGTACCGGCACCGTGGGTGGCATCATGAACTTCGCCAACAACATGATGGGCGCGGTGGCTCCCATCGTAACCGGCTACATCGTCGGCAGCACCCACTCCTTCACCAACGCTTTTCTGGTGGCCGGCATCATGCTGCTGATCGGCGTGGCGGCCTTTGTCTTCCTGCTGGGCCGCATCGAAGCCATTCCCTCGCCTGACTTCGCCAACAGCGAAACCGCGCAGCGCGCCGCCTGATCGCACGCGTCGCCAAAGAGCAAGGGCCGCTACAGCGGCCCTTGCTCATTTTACGATGACGCCCTGTCAGCAATGACCGGCGGCCGGATCGTCCAGCGACACCCCTTGCCCTTTCGGCAAACCTTGCTCTTCGCTCTGGCGCAGCCGGCTGGGTTGCAACTGTCCGGCCGCCTCCAGCGCCGGGTAAGCCGCCGCGCAAAGATGCGAGTGTATGCGCTTGAGATCGCGCAGGATGTCCAGATGCAGCGAGCTGGTTTCAATGCTTTCCAGCCTCCCTTCGCGCAGGCGTTGCAAATGTTGCTCGGCAGCGCGCATTTCCAGCTCCCGGACCCGGGTTTTCTCATCCAGCAACTGCCGCGCCGATTTCACATCGCCGGACAGAAACACGCTGAACGACAGCTTGAGGTTGTCGATGATCAGCCGGTGAAAGGCTTCCAGCTCCTGCGCGCCCTCGCGCGAGAACTGCAGCTGGCGCTTGATCTTCTTGGCCGCCAGCTCCATCAGGTTCTTGTCGATGATGTCGCCGATGTGTTCCAGGTTGATCGCCAGCGCCATGATCTCCATCGCCCGCCGGCCTTCGGCTTCGTCCAGGCTGTCGCGCGTCAGTCGCACCACGTAAAGCTTGATGGCTTCGTGCAGGCTGTCCACCGCGTTGTCGCGCTGCGCCACTTCGGCCACCAGCTTGCGGTCATTAGTGAGTATGGCCTGCATGGATTCGCGCATCATGGTTTCCACGATGTCGCCCATGTGCAGGGTTTCACGTGCGGCGCAGGCCAGCGCCACGCTGGGCGTATTCACTACGCTGGCGTCGAGGTACAGCGGCACGGCCGGGTCTTCGCTGCTGCGTTTTTCCGGCAACCAACGGGTCAACAAACGGCTCACCCAGGGCAGCGGCAGGATGAACAGCAGCGCCACCGCCGCATTGAACAGCGTGTGGAAATCCGCCGCCAGCCTCGCCGGGTCGGCATCCCACTGCGCCAAGGCCTGACTCAGCGGCGACAGCAAGGGCAAGGCCAGTGCGCAGCCCACCACGCGGGTAAGCAGATTGCCTGCCGGCAGACGGCGATGCGCCGGGTTGTCGCTGGACAGCCCTTCAATGAAGGGGTTGAGCGCGCTGCCAAGATTGGCCCCTAGCACCAGCGCACAAGCCGCCAGCGGCGTGATGAAGCCGGACACGGCCAAGGACATTGTCAGCAGCACGGTTGCCACGCTGGAATGGGCCAGCCAGGTAATCAGCGCGCCGATCAGCAGGGTAACCAAGGGGTCGCCGGTCAGCGCGCCCAGCAGGGTGCGCACCACTGGCGCGTTTTCCGCCGGTGCCAGGCTGGTAAGCAACAGGTGCAGCGACAGCAGCATCAGGCCAAGGCCGATGGCGACGCGCCCCAGATCGCGCCCGCGCGACTGCCGGCTGCGCTTGAAGGCCACCACGCCCACCACCAGCAGCAAGGGTGAAATGGCGGAGGAATCGAATGACAGCAGCTGCACAATCAAGGTGGTGCCGACATTTGCGCCCAGCATCACCGCCAGCGCGGGAGTGAGATCCACCAACCCGGAGGCGGAAAAAGACGACAACATCAGGGCGGTGGCAGTGCTGCTTTGCAATAGCGCGGTGACGCCGAGGCCAGCGAGAAAAGCATGCGCGCGGGTACGCAACACCGCGCTCATGGCGCGCCGCAGACCAGCGCCAAAGGCGCGCACGATGCCGCTGTGAACCATGTGCAAGCCCCACAGCAGCAAGGCGACGCCGCCCATCAGATCCAGCAGGATGGTGGTAGCCATTATTGTTCTCCCCTGACGCGTCCTGATATGTTTTCGGCCGGTTATCAGCCCGGCTTGAACAGACTTGGCGGCACAAGCTGCGAAGAAGCCACGCGGGGCCTCGGCAGCAGCTGCCGATCTGTCGAGTTTATGGACTAGTCCAGATGGGATTTGTCTTGATCCGACCTCCACCTGTCAGCATCCGCAAACACCGTCTTTCGGGTCGCCGGCAACAGCGCAACAGACGGGCCTGTTGTCAGCGGCTCATAAGCTCAATAAAGCACAACAATGTCGCAAGCGCACATGGGCAAAACGTTACCAAACGTTGGCCTCCGCCGGCAGACAACCTTCGGCCAACAGGGTAATCAGCGCATCGCCGGCCTCTGAAAGCGGACCATCGTTGCGCAGCACCAGACAGCCCGGCGGCGGCGCATAGGCCTGCGCCTGGAGCAGCCGGCGCCGGATTGCCTCGGCATCCTCCCGGCCGCGCCGCGCCAGTCGGGTCGCCAGCACCTCGGGGCTGGCGGTGATCCATAAGGGGCGCAGCTGCGGAAACAAGGCCACTGCTTGCGGCAACACCGCGCGGGAACCGTTGGCCACCACGTCCAGCCCCCGCTCCAGCCACAAGCCCACCTCCGCGCCCAAACCATAGGCCAGCCCATTGCGACGCCAGCTCAAGACAAAGCAACCGGCCTGTTCGCGCCGGGCAAAATCCGCCTCGCTCAGCGCAATGTGATTTTCGCCGCCGGCATCCGCCGGCCGGGTGATGTAACGGTGGGCGAATACCGGCCCGGCCTGATGCGACATGCGCTCTCTCGCATATGCCAAGAGGCTGTCCTTGCCAGCGCCGGAGGGGCCGATCACCAGCCACAGCCTTCCGCTGCGCTCAGTCATGGCGTTGCACCTCGCCACTGAAAGCGCAGGACGCCAGATAACGGAAAGGTTGGCCGGGGGCATCTTCGGCAAACACCGCCAAGCGGTCCACCGTCAGCCGGGCGTGGGAGGCAAAGCACGCGCGCGCAGCGTCCAGCAAAGCCTGCGCCGCAGGGCGATCCGCCGCCATGCCAGCCGCCAGCGTGTAGTGAAAGCGATAGTGCTCGAACACATGCGGATAGCCCCAGCGACGGGCTAGCGCCTGCCGCCGCGCGTCCAGCCCCGGCCAGGCGCGCGCGCTGTCGGCCGGAGCGGCCAAGGGCGACAGCCCCACCACGCAGGCGGCAGCCAGTTCGCCCAACTCGGGCGGCGGCGTCAGCGCTCTCAGCGCGGGGAAGCCTGCCAGCCAGGCGGGCTGCAAATCCACGGCAAAAGGCGCAAAACCCGACGCCAGCGCACTGACCGCCGTCAGCAACCGGCTTTCATCCACGCCGTCGCGCAGGGCGAACGGCGCTTTCAGGGTGGCATGCCAGCCATAACGGGCGGCAACGGCGGTGATCTCGGAGAATGCCTCGGCCGACCAGCCGGGAACCAGCGGTTGCACCACCTGTGCGCCGCTGTGGGCATCCTGACCCAGCCAGGCACTGCCGGCGCGCCAGAAGGCGCTGTCGGGCGGCGGCGCATGGTAAATGGCGTAGCGCATGCTCTCAATCCTCCATCACCAGTTGCACTAGATCACCGTTGAAATGGGTCACACCGTATTGCACCGGTACGCCGGCTGGGTCGACATTCAGCGATTTGACGTGCAGCACCGGCCGGTTCTTGGGAATGCCCAGATAATCCACCACCTCGGCGTCCGGCAGTCTGGCGGTAACGCGGGTAAAGCGCCGGGTGTAATCCTGCACCCCGAAATGCTGCAGCGTGCGCGTGACGGAGCGATGGCGGTAATACACCTCTGGCAGGCCGGGAAAGCGGGCAGCGGGAAAAAACATGGTGGCATAGTCCACTACCCGCAACTCTACCCGGCTAAGGGTGCGGATGCGGTGCACCTCCTCGCCCGGCTGCAGCGCCAGCAAGCCAGCCAGCTCGGCAGAGACGGGCAACAGGTCTACCGAGAGAATGTCCACATCGGAACTGAGATTCTGCCGCGCCATGTTCTGCGAGAAGCGCGTGCGCTTGCTGATGGCGTAATCGATGGCGTTGTCCTGCACGAAAGTGCCGCGCCCCTGCTCCACCCGCAACAAGCCGCGCTCCACCAGCGTGGACACCGCGCGGCGGATGGTGTGGCGGTTGACGCCAAAGCGTTCGGCCAACTGCAGTTCGGTGGGCAGCCTCTCCCCTGCCTGCAAGCGCCCGCCGGCGATCTCTTCCGCCAGCGTGTTTTCAATCTGCCGCCACACGGCCACGCCTGAGCCTCTTTCTATCATCGCTGCACCCTTTTCAAGGACGGCCTTCCCGGCCGCCGAATGGTCCATCACCGACACGAAACGGTCATCGAATCTTCACCGGAACATGCTGTTTTCACGTTTGCGCTGGCCATTATCATGCAGTCGTCTATACGTTTATATGAATTTTTCTTGAACAAGACCGAGCGAACCCAAAGCATGGATATCCCGACAAGACAGCGCTGGCTAGGCGTGCTGGCCAACAGCGAAGCGGCTGCGTTGCAGACGTTGCTGAGCCCTCATCTGCCACCGCCGGAACACGTGGAATGGCTGCGCCAGCCGCAAACCGGCCTGGTGATGGTGGAGGGGCGCACCGGCGGCGCCGGCGCGCGCTTCAATCTCGGCGAAGTAGCCGTCACCCGCGCCAGCTGCCGCTGGCAAGACCTGACCGGTCACGGCTGGGTGCGCGGCACCGACCCGGCGCACGCCGCGCTCATCGCTCAGGCCGACGCCCTGCTGCAAGCGCCCGACCGGCACCCGGCGCTGATGGCCGCCGTCATTGAACCGCTGGCCGATGCCTTGCGCGCCCGACGCGAACTGGCCTCGCGTCAGGCCGCCGCCAGCAAAGTGGAATTCTTCACCATGGTGCGGGGTGAATGATGCTGCATACCGGATTCAAGCACCCCGTCGACGACGCCCAGCGCAATTTCCGCGCGCTGCTGGAGGCGCTGTCCCGCCCCTTGCAGCCGCGCGCGCTGCCGACGCTGCCGCCGGCCTTGCCCGGCCTTGCCGCCGGCACGGTCGCCCTGCTCTACACGCTGGCGGATCAGGACGTGGCCGTGTGGCTGCCGGACCTGCCGGCCGACACGCTGGCCACGCTGCGCTTTCACACCGGCATGACGCTGGCCGCCTCGCCGCTGGCGGCGGATTTCATCGTGATTCCCACCGGCCGCGCCCTGCCGGCGCTGGACGCCTTGCCCGCGGGCGAAGCCGAGTACCCGGACCGCGCCGCCACGCTGATCATCGAAACCGGCGCCTTTCACCAGTGCGATGTCGAAGCCTCCGGCCCCGGCATCGCCGCGCCGCTGCGCTTTGGCGCACAAGGTTTGCCGAAGGACTTCTGGCGGCAGTGGCAGGTCAATCACGCCCGCTACCCGCTGGGCGTGGACGCGCTGCTGGTGGCGGACGGCGTGATTGCCGGCCTGCCGCGCAGCGTCTCGGTCAAGGAGGGATGACATGTATGTAGCCGTCAAAGGCGGAGAAACCGCCATCGCCCGATCCTGGGACCTGCTGGCCGCGCGTCGGCGCGGCGACGAGGCCGTACCCGAGCTGAGCCTGGCGCAGATCCGCCAGCAGTTGCGGCTGGCCGTGCACCGCGTGATGCAGGAAGGCTCGCTCTATGACGAAGAGCTGGCGGCGCTGGCGCTGAAGCAGGCCGCGGGCGACGCCATGGAAGCAGTGTTCCTGCTGCGGGCTTTCCGCACCACGCTGCCCCGTCTGGCCACCAGCCTGCCGTTGGACACCAGCGCCATGCGCGTGGCGCGGCGCGTGTCCGGCACCTTCAAGGATGTGCCCGGCGGGCAGATACTCGGCCCCACCGCCGATTACACCCAGCGTCTGCTGGATTTCTCGCTGGCGGAGCCGGCTGCGACGCCGCGCTGCGAACTTGCAGAAGCGCCCCTGCCCGAGTGCCTGCCCAGCGTGCTGGACTTGCTGGCGGCAGAAGGCCTGATGGAAGCCGACCTGCCGCCGCCGGACGACCCCGCCCCGGCCGACCTCACCCGCGAGCCGCTGCTGTTTCCCGCCGACCGCCCCGCCCGCCTGCAGAATCTGGCGCGCGGCGACGAAGGCTGGCTGCTGGGCCTGGCTTACTCCACCCAGCGCGGCTACGCGGAGAATCACCCTTTCGCCGGTGAAATCCGCATGGGCGAGATCAGCGTGATGCTGCTCCCCGACGAGCTTGGTTTCGAGATCGACATCGGCGCCATCGTGGTTACCGAATGCCAGATGATCAACCAGTTTGCCGGCGGCCCGCACGCGCCGCCGCAATTCACCCGGGGTTACGGCCTGGTGTTCGGCGAATCCGAGCGCAAGGCCATGTCGATGGCGCTGGTGGATCGCAGCCTGCGGGCGCAGGAGCTGGGCGAAAGCACCGGCTCGCCGGCCCAGCAGGCCGAGTTCGCCCTTTGCCACAGCGACAGTGTGGAAGCCTCCGGCTTCGTCCAGCATCTCAAATTGCCGCATTACGTGGACTTTCAGGCCGAGCTGTCACTGATCCGCACACTGCGCGCCGAACACGACCGCCAACAGGATGCCCCGCATGACTGAACCCTTCTCCCCGCCTTCGGCCAACCTTGACGACCGCTGGCGCTACAACTTCGGTTTTCTCGACGAAAACACCAAACGCATGCTGCGCCGCGCCCTGCTCAAGGCTGTAGCCGTGCCCGGCTATCAAGTGCCCTTCGGCAGCCGGGAAATGCCGCTGCCTTACGGCTGGGGCACCGGTGGCATCCAGCTGACAGCGGCAGTGATCGGCCACGAAGACGTGCTCAAAGTGATAGACCAGGGCGCTGACGACACCACCAACGCCGTCAACATCCGCCGCTTTTTCGCCCGCGTCGCCGGCGTGGCCACCACCACCGTCACCCGCGACGCCACGCTGATACAGACCCGTCACCGCATCCCGGAAACACCGTTGGCCGAAGGCCAGATCATGGTGTTCCAGGTACCGGAACCCGAGCCTTTGCGCACGCTGGAAGCCAGCGAGGTGGAAACCCGCAAACTGCACGCCCATCAGGAATACGGACTCATGCATGTCAAGCTGTACGAGGACATCGCCCGATACGGCCACATCGCCACCAGCTACGACTATCCGGTAATGGTGAACCGCCGCTATCTAGCCTCCCCTTCTCCCATTCCCAAATTCGACAATCCCAAGCTGCACCGCAGCCCGGCGCTGATGCTGTTCGGCGCTGGCAGGGAGAAGCGCCTCTACGCCATCCCGCCGTATACCGAGGTGGAAAGCCTCGCCTTCGAGGACCATCCCTTCGAAGCGCAGCACTGGTCGCAGGCCTGCGCACTGTGCGGCAGCTCCGACAGCTATCTGGACGAAATCATCGCCGACGACGCCGGCGTGCGGCAGTTTGTCTGCTCGGACACGGACCACTGCCGGCAACAGCGGGAGGCCGCGCAATGACACCCATCCTTTCCGTACAAGGCCTGCGCAAGGACTATGGCAACGGCCAGGGCTGCTTCGACATCGATTTCGAGCTGTTTGCCGGCGAGGTGCTGTGCATTGTCGGCGAATCCGGCTCCGGCAAATCCACCCTGCTGGCCACGCTGGCCGGCAAACTGGCGGCGGATGACGGCAGCGTGGTGTTCCGCGACAAGAACGAACGCGCCCATGAGCTGACCCGGCTGGCGGAAGCGGAACGCAGGCGGCTGGCGCGCAGCGAATGGGGCTACGTCACCCAGCACGCCCGCGACGGGCTGCGCATGAATGTGTCGGCCGGCGCCAATGTCAGCGAGCGGCTGATGGCGCTGGGCGAGCGGCACTACGGCCGGCTGCGCGCCGCGGCCGCCGACTGGCTGGAGAAAGTGGAAATCGGCGCGGACCGTCTGGACGACAAACCCTGCGCCTTTTCCGGCGGCATGCAGCAAAGGCTGCAAATCGCCCGCAACCTGGTGACCCGGCCGCGACTGGTGTTCATGGACGAACCCACCGGCGGGCTGGATGTCTCGGTGCAGGCGCGCTTTCTCGACCTCACGCGCCGGCTGGTGCACGACAATCGCATCGCCGTCATCATGGTGACGCATGATCTGGGCGTGGCGCGCTTGCTGGCGCAGCGCACGCTGGTGATGCAGGGCGGCCGCGTTGTGGAGGCCGGTCTCACCGACCAGATTCTCGACGACCCGCAACACCCTTACACCCAGCTTCTGGTGTCTTCCATTCTGCAGGCCTGAACCATGACCCGACTGATAGACGCGCAATCTGTTTGCAAAACCTTCGTGCTGCACCAGCAGGACGGGCTGGCGCTGCCGGTACTGGATGATGTCTCGCTGACGGTGGACGCAGGCGAATGCGTCGCGCTGACCGGCCCCTCGGGCGCCGGCAAAAGCACCCTGCTCAAAGCCCTGTACGCCAACTACCTGACCGGGCGCGGGCGCGTTCTGATCCGCCATCGGGACCGTTGGGTGGACATGGCCGCCGCGCCGCCGCATGAAGTGGCCGATGTTCGCCGCCACACCCTGGGCTATGTCAGCCAGTTCCTGCGCGTGATCCCGCGCGTGCCGGCACTGGACATCGTGGCCGAACCACTGCTGGAGTGGGGTTGCCCGCAAGCAGAAGCCCGCGACGAGGCGGCCGCCTGGCTGGCGCGCCTCAATATCGCGCCCCGCCTGTGGCGCTTGCCGCCCGCCACCTTTTCCGGCGGCGAACAACAACGGGTCAACATTGCGCGCGGCATGATCGCCCCGCGCCCCATCCTGCTGCTGGACGAACCCACGGCCTCGCTGGATACCGGCAATCGCGACGTAGTGGTGGCGCTGATGCGCGAGGCACTGCAGCGCGGTGCGGCGCTGGTGGGCATTTTCCATGACGAAGCCACTCGCGACGCCATCGCCACCCGCGTCTTCGACGTGCCGCTGGCGCGCGCAACGGAGCAAGCCGCATGAGCACGCTACTGACCAACGCCCGGCTCATCCTTGCCGATGCCGTCATCGAGCGCGGCGCGCTGCTGATCACGCAAGGCCGCATTGCCCATGTTTTTCCCGCGCCGCCCGCGCCAAATGAACTACCGGCTTGCGAAACGGTGGATCTCAACGGCGACGACCTCATCCCTGGCCTGGTGGAAATCCATACCGACAACCTGGAAAAACACCTGATGCCGCGCAATGGCGTGCTGTGGCCGGTACTGCCGGCCGTGGTCACCCATGACGCGCAGTGCGTGGCCGCCGGCATCACCACGGTGTTCGACGCCTTGGCGGTGGGCGATCTGGAAGGAGAAAGCGTACGACTGGACACGCTGCACACGGCCTTTGCCGCCATTGATCAAGGCATGCGCGAAGGCGCGCTGCGCGCCGATCACCTGTTCCATCTGCGCTGCGAGCTGGCGTTTCCACGCCTGCTGGAGGAGTTGACGCCGCTGATCGACCACCCGGCAGTACGGCTGGTATCGGTGATGGACCACACACCGGGCCAGCGCCAGTATCGCGACATCGCCCAGTACCAGAAGTACTATGCCAAGAAAAAGGTCAGCTGGACGGAAGACACCTTTTTGCAGGCCGTGGCCGAGCGCAAGGCGCGCCAGCTGCAGTACGCGGCTGGCCACAAGGCCGCGGTAGTGGCCATGGCACGCGAGCGCGGCCTGGCGCTGGCCAGCCATGACGATACCGACGCCGCGCACGTGCGAGAGGCGCAAGCGGATGGCGTGCGGTTGTCTGAATTCCCCACCACGCGCGAAGCGGCAAGCGAAGCCCGTCGGCTGGGCCTGTCTACGGTGATGGGCGCGCCCAATGTGGTGCGCGGCGGTTCGCACTCCGGCAATGTGGCCGCGCTGGAGCTGGCGCGCGCCGGCCTGCTGGACATCCTGTCATCGGACTACGTGCCGGCCAGTCTTCTGCATGCCGCCTATCTGCTGGAACGCGAAGCCGGCTGGCCTTTGTGGCGCGCCGTAGCCACGGTCAGCACCAATCCGGCCCAAGCGGTGGGCTTGCTGGATCGCGGCTGCATCGCAGAAGGCCAGCTGGCCGACCTGGTACGGGTAAAGCCGCATCCGTCGGCGCCGTTGGTGCAACGGGTATGGCGACAAGGAAGCATTGTGTTCTGACCTTGCGCCCAAGAAACACAGGCATGAAAAAACCGCTGCCGGCCAAGCCGTGACAGCGGTTTTTCATGCCTGCCGCAACTGCGGAATCAGGCTTCCAGCAGCTTCTTCACCACGTCGATATAGCCTTGTTTGGCATCGTCGCCGCTCATGCCCTTGAGCTTGTCCCAAGCGTCGTATTTGGCGCGATTGATGAAATCCATCATGCCTGGGCGTTCGCCGGCGACATCGCCGTCGGTGGCTTGCTTGTACAGCGCATACAGCTGCAGCAGGGACTGATTGTCCGGACGCTCGGACAGGGAGGTAACGTCGGCCTGCGCCTGAGCGAACAGGGTATTGAGATCGGACATGGTTCTTCCTCGTAATCAGATCGGCGGTATGTTCCGCCATGCTTGGTCCGGGCTGCGCGCCCGGTGTCGTGGCCCGGCGCTAAGCTACGCGCCGGCTTGCTGAATGTAGCATGAAATCCGGCCTATTTCCCAGCAGAAGCCGGGATTTGTCCCGGCTGCAGCGGGTCTGCCTCGCTGTCCGGCTCAAGGCCGATATGAATCACCTTGTAGCTTTTCACAGGTCGCCCCTGGCGAATGGCGGGATAGAAACGCGCCTGCTGGAAAAAGGGCAGCAAGGGCTGCTCGGCGCCTGCGGGTCGGGCGCTGGCTACCTGTACCGCGTCCACGCCGCCGGTTTCGTTGATGTACACCCGCAAAGTGATGTCCACGTCGTCCAGCGAGAGTCCGTAAGGTTCGAGCAACTGGATGGGCGCCTGCTCCAGCGCCAGCACGTCCAGCTGCCTGGCCGCGTAATAGAAATCCAGCCCGAACTGCATGCCGGCGCTGTTCTCCGGCCCTTCTCCGTCCGCCAGCTCGCTTAGCGGCATGGAAGCGGTGCTGGGAGGCAGGTTGGCCGAAGGCGCGGAGGCAGGCTTGGGCGCATCGGCGACGGGAGACGACGCCTCTCGCGCAGCAGGCAAAGGCAGGGGGTTGACCGCCGCCTTGGGCAAGGAGGATGGTGGCAATGCCACCGGCTCGGGCTGCTTCGGCGCAAGGGGTTTGGTCTGGTCGGGCTGAACGCGGTCAGGCTTTGCCGGCGCGGCGCTCTGCAGCGACACTGTCAGGCTATGGCCGGTACCGCTCGGTTTGCCCTCTAGCGCCAGCCGGAAGAATAACGGCGCATGCAAAAGAACGGACAGGCTGAGCATCAGCAGCAGCCTGTCCGCGTCCGTCAGCGCGGACCATTTCCACTCCGAGGGGAGCCAGGTCCATCCTGTCGGCCATTTCATGACAGGATCAGCGCTCCCGGTCTGGCTTACTTGGCATTCAGCAGCTGTTCGATCTGCGCAGTATCGATAGCGCCCGGCACCATGCGGCCATTGGCGAAGATCAGGCCCGGCGTGCCGGTAATGCCCAGTTGGCTGCCGATTTCCTGGATCTTGGCAATCGGGGTATCGCATTTGTCGCTGCCGGTGAGCGGCTTGCCATCGCGCATGAAAGCGGTCCAGGTGGCGGCGCGGTCCTTGGAACACCAGATCTGGCGCGCCTTGCGGGAGGCGTCCGGGTGCAGCTCATCCAGCGGGTAAAGGAAGGTGTAAATAGTGACGTTGGTCACGCCCTTCAGGCTGTCCTGTTCAAGACGCTTGCAGAACGGGCAATCCGGATCGGTAAACACCGCCATCTTGCGCGCGCCGTTGCCGCGCACTTCCTTGATGGCGTACTGGAACGGCAGCTTGCTGAAATCCACCTTGTTGAGATCGGCCATTTTCTCTTCGGTCAGACTGACCTTGCGCTCGGCATCGATCATGTCGCCCACAAAGATGTAATTCACCTTCTCGTCGACATAGACCACCTGCTTGCCCTTTACCACCACCTCAAAGATGCCCTTGAGCGGGGTTTCGCTGACGCTCATCACTTCGCGGTTGGGGAAACGGCCGGCAAAGGCCTGCTTGACTTCTTCGGTGGCGGAGGTGCCAGCGTTGGCGGTGCAGGCAACCGCGCCCAGCAGGATGGAGGCGGCCAGCGCCAGAGTCTTGATGGTGGTTTTCATCGGAAATCCTTGTTAAAAGCCGATGGCATGGCGGGCAAATTGCCGCTTGATCGGAGTCAGTCTGTCGGTGAGAGACAGTCCGGCATTACGCAACCAGCCGATGCCCGGCAGGTTTTTTTCATGGAACAACCGGAAAAGGCTGTCGCAAGTGTACTGCATGGTTTTGACCGCTTCACGCCGTTGTCGCTCGTAACGCCGTAAACGCAGCCATTCTCCCGGATCGCGCGCCTCGCGCAGCAGCGCCGCCAGCGTGGCCGCATCCTGAAAGCCCAGATTGACGCCCTGCCCGGCCAGCGGATGCACGGTATGGGCAGCGTCGCCCACCAGCGCCAGGCGCTGGCTGACCACGCTTTCAGGCTGGATCAGCCGCAGAGGAAAAGCCGCCGCCGGCGTCAACAGTTCGAAACCGCCCAATTGATGACCGCCCGCAGCAGCCACGCGCAGGCACAGGTCGTCCGCGCTCAGCGCCAGCAAGGCGTCCGGATCGGAAGTTGACCACACCATGGACACTCGGTTCCCCGCCATGGGGAGCCAGGCAAGAATGCTGTCGCCGGTAAACCACTGGCGCGCCACCCCGCCATGCGGCAATTCGCAGGCGAAATTGGCCACCACGCCGCTCTGGTCATAGGTTTTGACGCTGGCCTCCACACCGGCCTGACGCCGCGCCCAGGAGTTGGCGCCATCCGCGCCCACCACCAGCTTCGCCGTCAGCGCGTCTCCATTGGCCAGCACCAGCCGCGCCTGCTCGGCGTTGCTGCTCAGGCTGTCCGGCCGCACGCCGCTCAGGCAGCGCACCGGGCTGTCAGCCAATCTGGCCCACAAGCCGGCAAGCATCCAGCGATTTTCCGCAATATAGGCCAGCGCGTCCGCGCCGGCGTCGCTGGCGGCAAAGCGGATGCGCCCGCCGGCATCGCCGGCCACATCCATCGCGCTGATCACGCCAATGCGCCGCTCGTCCGGCCAGGCGCCCATTTGCTGCAAAAATGCGCGATTGCGCGGGCTGACGGCGTAAATACGCGCATCCCAGCCCTCCTCCAGTTGGCCGAAGGCCGGTTCTCCGCCCTCCATCAGGGCGATGCGATGGCCGCTGTCGGAGAGCGCCAATGCCAGACTGGCGCCCACCAGGCCGCCGCCAATGATGATGATGTCGAAATCCTGTTGCGTCATGGCGGCGGTCACACTCCAAACACCAGATGCCGGGCGAAGGCGCGACGTAGCGGCGGCACGCTGTCCAGCACGCTCATTCCCATGCCGCGCAGGGCGCTGACCACCGGTGAATGCCCGTCGAACAACTGGATCAGGCCATGGGTAAAGCCCACTACCGCGTGACTGTCCAGCCGGCGGCCGGCGGCGTACACAGCCAGACCGGACGCATCGCCCGGATCATCCAGACCCTGCAAGGCATCCGCCAGGCCGATGGCATCGCGCAAGCCAAGATTCAGGCCTTGCGCGGCAACCGGGTGCATGGTCTGGGCGGCGTTACCGATCAGCACCACCCTTCCACTGCTGACGCGATTCACCTGACGCAAGGCCAGCGGGAAGGTGGCGCGCGGCCCCACCGACAGAATGCGTCCCTGACGTTGGCCGAAGGCCTCCTGCAGCTCGCTGATCACGCTATCGTCATCCGCCTCGCGCAGCCTGTCGGCGTCTTCATGGCTGCGAGTCCACACCAGCATGTAGTCGTCGCCGTGCGGCAAGAGTGCAAACGGCCCCTGGCGGGAGAAGCGCTCGTAGGCCACGCCGTCAGGCGCTTTTTCCGTGCGCACTTCGGCCAGCACGGCGCACTGATGGTAGTCATGGATGCGACGACGCACGCCGGGCAGGCTGTCCGCCAGCGCGCCGCCTTCGGCCAACACCACCAGCCGGCTGGTGAGCGCGGCTTCCCCTTCCGGGCCGCTGACATTTACCGTGGCGTAGCCGGACAGGCTGATCACTGCCGTCACGCGAGTTTGCCACAGCACCTCCACCCCGGCGGTTTCCAGCTGGGCATTGATGGCCTGGGTCAGCGCCGGATAATCTACCACCACGCCAAGATGAGGCAGTTTGAGGTCTTCGCGATTGAGGCGGGTGCGGCCCATCGCGCCTTGCTGTGATACGTGCACCGTGTCGATGGGCGTGCAGGGCAAGTCATCAGGCCAGGCGCCGGCCGCCGCCAGCGCTTCGCGGCTGTACCAGGACAAGGCCAGCGCGCGCGCGTCGTTCAGCGGCGCCGCCTTGGCTCGCGCTTCCACCAACCGCACCTTGCGGCCTTCGCGCGCGAAACGAATGGCCGCCAGCGCGCCCACCGGGCCGCCGCCCACTACCACGATGTCGGCGTGGCCACCGCACACGGCGTCGCGCCGGGATTGCTTCGAGCTTGCTGTCATCGCTCAGATACCCTGCATCAGAATTTCAATTTCATCGATACGCTTCGGCACCGCCTCGGTATACACCTCGTGGCCGGTATCGGTCACCAGCACGTCGTCCTCGATACGGATGCCGATGTTGTGCAGCGCCTCGGGCACATTGTCCGCCGGGCGGATATACAGGCCCGGCTCGATGGTGGTGCACATGCCGGGCTGATAGGCGCGCCAGGCACCGTGCAGTTTGCGCTGGCCCACATCGTGCACATCCAGGCCGATCATGTGACCGATGCCGTGCATGTAAAACTGGCGGAAGGAGCCGGACTCGATCACGCCGTCCACGCTGCCGTTCAACAGTTTGAGATCCAGCATGCCCTGCACCAGCACGCGCAGCGCGGCGTCGCCCGGTTCGTTCCACAGGGCGCCGGGGCGTACCTTGTCGATACCGGCCAACTCCGCAGCCAGCACAATCTCGTACACATCGCGCTGGGCGGCGGAAAACTTGCCGTTTACCGGAAAGGTGCGGGTGATGTCGCCGGCGTAGCCGTTCAGCTCGCAACCGGCGTCGATCAGCAGTAGATCGCCGTTGTTCAGCCGGGCGTTGTTGGCGGCGTAATGCAGGGTGCAGGCATTGCCGCCGCCGGCCACGATGCTCTCGTAAGAAGGGTAGCGCGCGCCGTTGCGGATGAAGACGTGCAGAATCTCCGCCTCCACCTGATATTCATACATTCCCGGGCGGGTGGCGCGCATGGCGGCCAGATGACCCTCGGCGGAAATCTGCCCCGCGCGGCGCAGGATGGCGCGTTCGCTCTCGTCCTTCACCATGCGCATCTCGTCCACCAGAGCAAACAGATCATGGTAGACAGCGGGCGGCTGTTCGCCGGTGCGATAGCGCTGGCGGACAGCTTCCAGCCAGCCGTGCGCGCGTTGATCGAGCGCGGGGTTGCGCCCCACGCCCCACCACAGCGACTTTTGCCCGGACAGAATGTCCGGCATGCGCTGATCCAGCTCGTCGATGGGCCAAGCCTCGTCAAAACCGAAACGCTCGCGCGCGCCCTCAGGGCCATAACGGAAGCCATCCCAGACTTCCCGGTCGGGGTGTTTGGCGCGACAGAACAGGATGGACCGGCCGCTGCCGGCGTCCAGCACCAGCACGGCCTCGGGTTCGGTGAAGCCGGACAGATAGAAAAAATGGCTGTCCGGGCGATAGGGGTAGTGGCTGTCCGCGTTGCGAATGACTTCGGGCGCGGTGGCCAGCACGGCGATACCCTCGCCCATTTGCGCCATCAGGCGGGTACGACGATCAGCGTGAGTCTGGTGCATGAAAGGCTCTTTCAGAAGACCGCCGCCTTTGACCCGCCAACAGCCCCGCCCCGCCGCACGGCCCGGCCTGCCGGGCTGGCAGTGCTATCGACGGGCCCGGGAACGGGTATCTGCAAGGTTGAGTCGGCGGCTCTTGATACGGCCAAGGAAAACAGGCGACAGTTTACACCGCCCCTCGCCGTCGCCCAATGCCCGGGCAACATGCGGCAACAAAAAGGGCCTGCCAATGGCAGGCCCTCGCTTCGGGCAACCCCGCGCCAGACAGGCAGCGCGAGCGGCTTGGCGCTTTTACTCGTCCATCACGGCGGAGGTGTATACCTCCTGCACGTCGTCCAGATCTTCCAGCGCGTCCAGCAGCTTTTGCATGCGCGCCGCATCGTCGCCGCTCAATTCGGTTTCGTTCTGCGGCTTCATGGTGACTTCGCCCATCTCGGCCTTGAAACCCTTGGCTTCCAGCGCTTCTTTCACATCGGTGAATTCGTAGGGGCTGGTAATCACTTCCATCGAGCCGTCATCATGGCTCACCACATCTTCCGCGCCGGATTCCAGCGCGGCTTCCATCAGCGCGTCTTCGTCCAGACCCGGCGCAAACACCAGGTAACCACAGTGGGTGAACTGGAAGGCCACGCAACCGTCGGTACCCATGTTGCCGCCATACTTGGAGAAGGCGTGGCGCACATCGGCCACGGTGCGGGTTTTGTTGTCGGTCAGGCAGTCCACCATCACCGCCGCGCCGCCGATGCCGTAGCCTTCGTAGCGGCATTCCACGTAGTCCACGCCTTCTAGCTGGCCCGTGCCGCGCTTGATGGCGTTTTCGATATTGTCCTTGGGCATGGACTCGGCCTTGGCCTTGTCCACCGCCAGACGCAGGCGCGGGTTCATGTTGACGTCGCCGCCGCCCATCTTGGCGGCAACGGTGATTTCCTTGATCAGACGGGTGAAGATCTTGCCGCGCTTGGCATCCTGGCGACCCTTGCGATGCTGGATGTTAGCCCATTTGCTATGACCTGCCATAAATCCCTCGATAACAGTCTTGGCCCGAAAAGAGCCGGTTGTATGCGCAAAAATTTGGGAAGATTCTAGCAGAAAGCTACTTCAGCTTCAGCATGGACAACATGAAGGCGAACGACTCGCGATACATCTGCTCGATCACCGGCACCATCATCGGCAAGGTCAGATAGATGGTGATGAAGCCGATCATCATCGTCAGCGGAAAACCGAAGGTGAAGATATTGAACTGCGGCGCGGCGCGGGTCATCACGCCGATGGCGAGGTTGGTCACCAGCAAGGCGGCGATCACCGGCATGGCCAGCCAGACGCCCCAGCTGATGATGTGGCCGCCCCACAGCACCAGCGCGCGCAGGGAATCCGCCGGCATGCTCATGCCGATGGGCAGCGTGGTGAAGCTTTCCACCAGCACCGAGAGTACAACCTGATGACCATCGAAAGTGAGAAACAGCAGGAAGACAAAGATAGTGAGCATCTGCGACAGCACCGGCACCTGCGCCGCGTGCATCGGATCGAAAAACATGGCGAAGCCAAGCCCGGTCTGCGCACCCATGATGAAGCCCGCCATTTCCACCGCGGTAATGGCGATGCGCATGACAAAACCCATCGCCAGGCCGATCAGCACCTGCTGAAACAGGATGGCGATGCCGACGGCCGACACCAGCGGCGCCGAAGGCAGCGGCGGCAGAATGGGCGCCAGCAACATGGTCAGCATCAGCGCGAAACCCGCTTTGAACCGGCGCGGCACGCCGCGATAGGCGTAAATGGGCTCAGCCAGGAACAAGCCGATGATGCGGGCGAACGGCCAGACGAACATCGCGACGAAAGTGTTGATCTGGGCGTCGGACAGATTGATCATCCGCGCCTCAACCAATCATGCCGGGAATGCTCTTGAACAAGCGGGTGGTGTAATCGATCAGCGTGCTCAGCATCCACGGCCCGGCCAGCACCAGTACCAGAAACATGGCCAACAGCTTGGGGATGAAGGTCAACGTCATTTCATTGATCTGGGTTGCGGCCTGCAGCACGCTGACCAGCAAACCCACTACCAGCGACACCAGCAACACCGGCGCGGCCACAATGATCAGCACGTACAAGGCTTGCTGCACCAGATTGATGACGAGTTCCGGACTCATGCTTCGCTCCTTCCCGTTGGCGGCTCTTGCCAGCCGCCCTTGGCCATCAGCCAGTTCTCTATCGTGACGCCGTCGCGCAGCACGGCATTAGGCCGCAAAACGCTATAGCCCAGACGCTCCAGCACCGGCCTTGCCGCATGACTGGCCCAGGCATGCAAGCCGGCAACGCCAGCGCCAGCCGCCTCGACTTCCAGCGCCTGGATCAGCGCTCGGCCAATGCCTGCGCCCTGTGCGTGCGGCGCGACATAAAGCATGTCCAGTTCGCCATCGCGCGTCAGCCAGGCAAAACCCAGCAACTCGTCGCCCGCCATCGCCGCCCTGCTCCAGCTCTGCGCCAGACGAGCCTCCCACGCGCGTTGAGACTCGTCGTCCCACACACCAGCCCAGGCCAGTCGCGCCGACAGGGGGTAACATTCATCCGGCAGCGCGGCCACGCTATCGGCCAACAGCGCATGACAAGCCGGCAGCATGCCCGGCTCAAGCTCGCGATACTCCATACTCAGCCTGTGTAAAAACTTTGCACCAGCGACCCCATCAGCAAGGTCCAGCCGTCCACCAGCACAAACAGCATCAGTTTGAACGGCAAGGAAATGGTGACGGGCGACACCATCATCATGCCCATCGCCATCAGGATACTGGCCACCACCAGGTCAATGATCATGAAGGGAATGAAGACCATGAAACCAATCTGGAAAGCCGTTTTCAGCTCGCTGATGATATAGGCAGGGATGAGCGTCTTCATGCTGACGTCGGCCTTGGTGGCCGGCTTCTCCGAGCGCGAAATCTCGATGAAAAAGGCCAGATCCTTCTCGCGCGTCTGCGTCAGCATGAAAGCCTTCATCGGCTTACTGCCCTCATCCATCGCCTGCGATATGGAAATCTTGTCGTCGGAAAACGGCACCCAGGCCTTGCTGTACACCTGATCGAAGGTGGGCCCCATCACAAACAGGGTGAGAAACAGCGACAGACCGACAATCACCTGGTTGGGCGGTGCCTGCGCAACGCCCAGCGCCTGTCGCAGCAGCGACAGCACGATCACGATGCGGGTGAACGAGGTCATCATCAGCAACATGGCCGGGATGAAGCCGAGCGCCGTCATGAATAGCAACATCTGCAGCGACAGCGAGTAATTCTGGCCGCCGCCCGCGCCCGGCGTGCTGGTCATCAAGGGCAAGCCTGCCGCTTCGGCCAACGTTGGCCCCAGCAACAGGATGAAAGGCAGTATCTGTCTGCGGAAAAATGTCATGAGATGGCGCTACTCGGTGTTTTTCTTTTGCCGGGTCTTGTCCATGGCCAGCTTGAGCCAGTGGGAAAACGGCTCCTGCGGCGGGGTAGGCCGAGCATCGGCATCGGCGGGGCGCGGCATGCGACTGAGCAGGTTGACGTTATGGTTGGTCACGCCCAGCACCAGCCATTCCCCCTCCACCTCAATAATCACCACCTTTTCGCGCTGCCCCACCATGGCGCCGCTCACCACCCGGATGCGGCTGCCCACGCCCAGCATGCCGCCCTGAACACGACGAAACAGCCAGGCCACGCCGACAATGGCGGCCAGCACCAGGCCCAGGCCAAAAATCACTTGCAAGAGACTGCTGAAGGGCGTGGGCGCATCAACAGCGCCTGCGGCCATAGCCAGCGGCGATGCGACAAACGACAAGGCAGCCAGCGCCGACTGCGATGTCGGCCCCCGGCTGCCCGGAAGGAAACGCGCGCTCATTTCTGCAATCGGCGAATACGCTCGGCCGGCGTGATGATGTCGGTTAGACGAATACCAAATTTGTCGTTCACCACCACCACCTCGCCCTGGGCGATCAGGCAACCATTGACCAGCACATCCATTGGCTCGCCCGCCAGTCCATCAAGCTCCACCACCGAACCTTGCGCCAACTGCAGCAGGTTGCGGATGGCGATCTTGGTTCGACCCAATTCCACGGTCAGCTGCACCGGGATGTCCAGAATCATGTCCAGATTGCTGGGCACCGCCAGGCCTGCCTCGGCGGAGCCGCCCAACTCCTGAAAGAGATGGGAGGCCGGCTGCGCCGCAACGCTGTCCGCTTCAGCGCCCTGAGCGCCCTCCATGACCTCTTGCTCCGCCATTGCTGCGGCCCAGTCGTCCATGGACACTTCCTCATCCGCAGCTCCTGCCGCTTGGCCTTCTTCCAGCTGATCGCTCATTGTTTTTTCTCTCCTGCCGCGGGTAGCTCGGCGAACTCATTGGCGCCGGCCAGCACTTTATCCACTTTGAGCGCATAGCGCCCTTGCACGGTGCCGTAATGGCATTCGAACACCGGAATGCCAGACACGTCGGCCACCACGGCTTCGGGGATTTCCAGCATCACCACGTCGCCGCTTTTCAAATTGAGAATCTGGCCCAGCGTCACCTTGGTCTCGGCCAAGGTGGCCACCAGCTCCACTTCCGCCGCCTGCACCTGATGCGTCATCAGGCTGACCCAGCGGTTGTCCACCTCGGTGCGGTCGGCCTGCATGGTGCTGGACAGCACGTCGCGGATAGGCTCCACCATCGAGTATGGCAAACACATGTGAAAATCGCCGCCGCCCGCGCCCAGTTCGATATGGAAAGTCACCGCCACCACCACTTCGGTGGGGGTGGCGATATTGGCGAACTGGGTGTTCATTTCCGAGCGCAGATAGACAAACTCGATCGGGTGCACCGGCTCCCAAGCCTTCTGGCACTCGGAAAACACCACCTCCAGCAGACGATGGATGATTCGCTGCTCGGTTGGAGTGAAGTCCCGTCCCTCCACCCGCACATGGTAGCGACCGTCGCTGCCGAACAGATTGTCGACAATGAGGAACACGAGATCGGGATCGAAAATCAGCAGACCCGTGCCGCGCAGCGGTTTGACATGAACCAGATTGAGGTTGGTGGGCACCACCAGATTGCGAATGAATTCGCTGTACTTCTGAACCCTGACCGGGCCGACGGAAATCTCGGCGTTGCGGCGAATGAAGTTGAACAGGCCGATGCGCAGGTTGCGGGCGAAGCGCTCATTGATGATTTCGAGCGTGGGCATGCGCCCGCGCACGATGCGCTCCTGACGGCCGATGTCGTAGCCGCGTATGCCCTGCGCATCCTGCGCGCTGTCGTCGTCTTCGTCCTCGCCGGTGACGCCCCTGAGTAGGGCGTCAACCTCTTCCTGGGACAGGATATCGTCGCCCATGGCCGCTTACGACTTCTGGATGATGAAGGAAGTGAAGAGAACGCTCTCAACCGGCTCTTCTTCGCCAGCGTCCATGGATTCGTTGATGATCTGCTTGACCTGAGCCTTGAGCTTGACTTTGCCGTCCGGCGTGGCCAGTTCGGCCGAAGTCTTGGACGACAGCAACAGGATCAGCGCGCTGCGGATCTTGGGCATGTAGTCAGTGAATTTCTTCTTAGCTTCTTCATCAGAAAGCTCTGCCTGCATGTCAACCTGCAACAGGCTGCCGTCGCCGCCCGCCAGATTCACTACAAAGGTTTCCAGCTTTTCGAAGATGGGCGGGCCCTCTTTTTTCTTCTTGGGCTTTTCTTTGGCTTGCTCGGTTTGCGCGGCGTCGCCGTGCGGCTTGTTCATATTGGTGAACATGTAAGCCGCCAGCCCCCCTACCGCCGCCAACACCAGGACCAGCAGAATAATGACGACGAGCATCAGCTTGTTGCCGCCGCCCGCCTTTTTTTCGCCCTTTTCTGCCTTGTCCGCTTTCTTATCATCCGCCATGGGTCAAAATCCGTACGTTAGGGTTATACCGAAATCTTAAGCGATTTCTTTATTATATTTTCCAGATTTCCGCACGAACTGGATAGATCCCCCGTTGACCCTGATCAGGCAAAGATGCTGAGTATCCCTCGCGCGGCCTTGATGGACGCCAGCGTATCATCTTCTTCCGAGGAAGAGTCGGATGCGCGGCGGCCGTTCTGGCTCTGGGCAAACTGTTGTTGCCGATTACCGGATTGTCCGCTGGAAACCTGTGCATCGGCAAGGGCTATGCCGTTTGCGGCCATCATGCTGGCCAATTTAGGCATATTGTTTTCGAGAATTTCACGCGTTGCCGGCACCGCGGCGGTGAAAATCACTTGCGCCTGGTCATTGCCGTTCATTTTCAGAGTCACTTCCACCGGCCCCAATTGCGGCGGATTCACCTGGATGGTGGCCTTGTCCATCTTGAGATTGACCATGGACATCATCTGGTCGCCCAACGACTTGGACCAGGCCGGATCCGTGACGGGCTGCTGAATGGTCAGCGTGGGCACAGTCTGGGTTTGCGCGGCCTGCTGGGTCTGGCCCGCCTGCGCGCTGGCTGCCGCAGCCTGATCCAGCACCGGCAAGAATTGCGCGGCATCGCCGGCCTGCGGCAAATTTTGCCCGGCGTGTGCCAGCTTCTTGGTATCAACCTGAGCAGCAAGCAGGCTGTCCAATTCGGTATTTTTCACTGTATCGACGGAAGCCTGGACTTGCTGAGCCGTATCAAGTCCGGCCGGCTTGACGGCAACTGGCGCCACCGGCGTGGCCGGCAAGGACTGCAGCAAGAGCGCGGCCATGGCATCCACCGGCGCGGCGGGAGTCGTATCGTCTTTGCTGGCAGCCTTGTCCTGCTGGCCTTGCGAAGCGTTCTGACCGGCATTGCCGCCATTGCCCTGCGTCAGATTGACCAGATTGCCGATCTGCATGCCCAGCAAGCTGGCGAACAGATCGCCGCCGCCGTTTTGCGTAGCGTCGGTCTGTGTCGTCGCAGCCGTTTTAACGACGGCTGCCGGTGTCACTGTGATTGTCATGATCACGTTCCTGCGTGGAAAGTCCCGACCTTAAAAGCAATAGCCGTGCCAGTGAAAATCGACGACTCATGCATATAAAATTAATGCGAATCATTCTCCTTTGCGTTAAGATGAGCCTCCTGCACAGAGCAGAAAGCGCCAGCGCTTTCCTCGCCTCATTTCTTTCCGTTTCAGGAGAATAAGAAACATGACGTTCCGACTGTCCTCCCTCGCCCACGCCACCCTTGTCGCCGCCTTGCTCTCCGCCAGCGGCGCCGCCCTTGCCGATATCGTCGTCTACAACGCCCAGCATGAAAGCCTTGCCAAAGAATGGGTAGACGGCTTCACCAAGGAAACCGGCATCAAGGTAACGCTGCGCAACGGCAGCGACAGCGAGATGGGCAACCAGATCGTACAAGAGGGCAAGAACTCCCCGGCCGATGTGTTTCTGACTGAAAACTCTCCGGCCATGGCGCTGGTGGAAAACGCCGGCCTGTTGGCCCCCGTGGCGGCCGACACGCTGAATCAAGTGGAAGGCCCCTTCCGTCCGGGCAGCGGCAAATGGGTAGGCATCGCCGCCCGCTCTACCGTTTTCGTCTACAGCAAGAGCCGCCTGTCTCCCAAGGAACTGCCGACCAGCCTGCTCGACCTGGCCAAGCCGGAATGGAAGGGCCGCTGGGGCGCTTCGCCGAGCGGCGCTGACTTCCAAGCCATTGTCAGCGCCTTGCTGGAGCTGAAGGGCGAAGCCGCGACACTGGAATGGCTGAAGGCCATGAAAACCAACTCGGTGGCCTACAAGGGCAACAGCACCGTCATGAAAGCGGTCAACGCCGGCCAGATTGATGGCGGCGTGATCTATCACTATTACTACTTCGGAGATCAGGCCAAGACCGGCGAAAACAGCAAGAACACCAATCTGCATTACTTCGGCAAACAAGACCCGGGCGCCTTCCTCAGCGTTTCCGCCGGCGGCGTGCTGGCTTCCAGCAAGCATCAGCAAGAAGGCCAGGCATTCCTCAAATGGATTACCGGCAAGGGCGGCCAGACCGTATTGCGCACCGGTGCCTCGTACGAGTACGCCGTTGGCAAAGGCGCCGCCTCGAACCCCAAGCTGGTGCCGATCGCAAAGCTGGATGCTCCCAAGGTGGATCCGTCACGCCTGAACAGCCGCAAGGTGACCGAGCTGATGATCAAGGCGGGCCTGCTGTAAACCGATGAGCGATTCCGCCACCCGCACCGCCGGCCGCCTGGCCGGCCAGCCCGCCGCCGCCCTGCCCCTGGTCAGGGTTGGCCGAAGCCGCGGGCTTGTTTTCTGGGCCGGCCTGCTCGCCGCCGTCGTTTCCCTGCTGTCGCTGATGCCGCTGGGCTTCATCGCCGCCGAGACACTGGCCGCCGGCAAGGACAGCATCGTGGAGCTGGTTTTCCGCCCGCGTGTGGCGGAGCTGCTGGTCAACACCATGCAGCTGATGGTCATTTCTCTTCCGCTATGCATCCTGCTGGGCGTAGGCACGGCCTGGCTGACCGAGCGCAGCAACCTGCCGGGCCGGCGCTGGTGGGCCATGCTGGCCGTCGCCCCGCTGGCGATTCCAGCCTTCGTACACAGTTACGCCTGGATTTCCGCCGCACCATCATTGCACGGGCTTTGGGCTGCGGTGCTGCTGTCCGTCATCGCCTACTCGCCCTTCCTTTACTTGCCGACAGCCGCCGCGCTGCGCCGCATGGACCCGGCACTGGAAGATGTAGCCGCTTCGCTGGGCCATCGCCCGCTGGCGGTTTTCGTCAAGGTGGTGCTGCCCCAGCTAAAGCTGGCCATTCTCGGCGGCTCGCTGCTGGTGGGGCTGCATTTACTGGCGGAATACGGGCTGTTTGCCATGATCCGTTTCGACACCTTCACCACGGCGATTTTCGATCAGTTCCAGTCCAGTTTCAGCGGCGCTGCGGCCAATATGCTGGCTGGCGTGCTGGTATTGTGCTGCCTGTTGCTGTTGCTGGGCGAATCCGCCCTGCGCGGCAAGGCGCGCTATGCCCGACTGGGCGCGGGCAGCGCGCGCGCGCAAAGCCGAACCCAACTGGGGCCGGTGGGCGCACTCTGCGGACTGAGCGTATGCCTCGTCGCCGCCGCGCTTAGCCTGGGCGTTCCCTTGTGGACACTGGGCAAGTGGCTGCTGGCTGGCGGCGTTGAGGTGTGGCGCAATGAGTGGCTGTGGCCGGCGCTTCGGCAAACCTTGCTGCTGGCCGGGGCCGGCGCGCTAATTACCGTGGCGGCCGCACTGCCCGCCGCCTGGCTGTCGGTGCGCCGCCCGGGCAAATGGCAACGCCTGCTGGAAAGCGGCAACTACGTTGCCAGCGCGCTGCCCGGCATCGTGGTGGCCTTGGCGCTGGTCAGCATCGCCATTCAGTGGGCAAGGCCTTTGTATCAGACGCTGGCTACTATTCTGCTGGCCTATTTGATGATGTTCCTGCCGCGCGCACTGGTAAGCCTGCGCGCCGGCATCGCGCAAGCGCCGGTGGAGCTGGAAAACGCCGCGCAGAGCCTGGGCTGCCCACCTGCCCGCGCTCTGTGGCGCACCACGCTGCGCTTAAGCGCCCCGGCCGCCGCCGCCGGCTACGCCATGGTGTTTCTCGCCATCGGCAACGAGCTGACCGCCACCCTGCTGCTGGCGCCCACCGGCACCCGCACGCTGGCCACCGGCTTCTGGGCGCTGACCAGCGAGATCGACTATGCCGCCGCCGCCCCCTTTGCCCTGATCATGATCCTGCTGTCGCTGCCGCTGACCGCGCTGCTGCACGCACAATCCCGCCGGAGCGCTGGAAGATGACTTGTTTGCACATCCAATCCCTGAGCAAATCCTGGGGCGCTGTGCGCGCCGTTGACGCTGTCGACCTGGAGTTGGCCGCCGGTGGCCGCGCCGCGATCGTCGGCCCCTCCGGCTCCGGCAAAACCACGCTGCTGCGCATGATCGCCGGCTTTGAAACGCCGGACAGCGGCAGCATCCGCCTGGACGGCACCACGTTAGCAGAAGGCGGCAAAGCCGTGCCCGCCCATTTGCGCCGCATCGGTTACGTACCGCAAGACGGCGCACTGTTTCCGCACCTGAGCGTGGCTGACAACATCGGTTTTGGCCTCAGCGGTGAACGCCGCGAACGCCAACGCCGCATCGACGAACTGCTGGCGATGGTGTCGCTGGAGCCAGCCATGCTGAAGCGCTGGCCGCATGAACTATCCGGCGGACAGCAACAACGCGTTGCGCTGGCGCGCGCCATGGCGCAACAGCCGCGCCTGATGCTGCTGGACGAACCTTTCTCCGCGCTGGATACCGGCCTGCGAGCCTCCTTGCGCAAGGCCGTAGCCGAGGTGCTGCGCGAGGCGGGCATCGCCAGCATTCTGGTAACGCACGATCAGGCCGAAGCGCTGTCATTCGCCACCCAGCTGGCCGTGATGCGACAAGGTCGTCTGGTGCAGGCCGGCAGTCCGGAACAGCTTTACCGCCATCCGGTGGATGCCGATACCGCGCTGTTTCTGGGCGAAGCGGTATTGCTGCCAGCCACCGTGCGCCAGGGCAAGGCCAGCTGTCGCCTCGGCGAGCTCTCCTTGCATCAGCGCCGCGAAGATGGGCCGACCAGCATCATGCTGCGCCCCGACCAGTTGCGCCTGAGCGCAGCCGGCGACGGGCATCCCGCCAGCGGGCTGGTGCTGGACAGCGATTTTGGCGGCCAGGACTGTCTGATCACCATCCAGTTGCCGGACAGCCCGGCCGGACAGCACCCCGGCGTCACCCTGCAGGTACGCAGCCCCAGCCTGACCGCTCCGCGCGTAGGCAGCCGCGTGGCGGTGGAGGTCTGCGGCTCGGCCCACGCCCTGGCCGGCTGAACGCCATTCACCTGCGGATAGCAAAGACAAGGCCCGCGCGATGCGATATCGCGCGGGCCTTGTCTGCTTCATGCCGCCATGCCGGTGCTGCCTGAACGCCTAGTCCTCGCCGTGGCTTTTGTCCCAAAAACGCCGGGTGGCAAACTCATCGGTCATTTTTTGCTGGCGGCGGGATTCCTGCAGCTGCAGCCGCTCGTTTTCCCGCTCCATCAGCTTCTGGTAGGCCTTGAGTTTTTTGTGCTCCTCGCGCCAGGCTTGCCGCGCCATAATGAAGCTTTGCTTGGCGAACTCCACCTCGCCGTCCTGCGTTTTTACCGCCTCGTCCAGACGGGCGAGAAATTTCTGAAAATCCTGCCACTGAGCGATGCTCATACCGCGCATGCCGCCGCTGGTCAGCCGCTGCCGGTACTCGCCGCGAAAGTTGTCGAGCTGCTCCTGCCGACCCATGGCTTTGACCAGCGCACCCTGAGCCTGTCGCATGCGCTCGGCGGCGGCCTCTTCCTTCTCTTCGGCCAACCTGATCAGAAGCGCGTACTTGCTTTGCGCCATCGCTTAATCCTTTAGGCCAGTACGCTATCCAGCTGTTGCAGGCAGGAGGCAAAGTCGTGCGACTCGTGCATGGGCTGGGTCAGAAAGCTGGTCATGGGCAGCTGACGACGAATGGCTTCGTCCAGGATCGGGTCCGAACCCGGCACATAAGCGCCAACGCTGATCAGATCGCGGTTGCGCTGGTAGCGGGAGTACAACTGCTTGAAGTAGCGCGCCCTGTCCATTTGCGCGGGCGTCACCACATCCACCATCACCCGGCTGATGGACTGCTCGATATCGATGGCGGGGTAGTGCCCGGCTTCGGCCAAATCGCGCGACAGCACAAAGTGGCCATCCAGAATGGCCCGCGCCGAATCGGCAATAGGATCCTGCTGGTCATCGCCCTCGGACAGCACGGTGTAGAAACCCGTAATGGAACCGCCACCCTGCGCCGCATTGCCGGCCCGCTCGATCAGTTGCGGCAGGCGCGCAAACACGGAAGGCGGGTAACCCTTGGTGACCGGAGGCTCGCCAATGGCCAAGGCGATTTCACGCTGCGCCATCGCGTAGCGGGTGACCGAATCCATCAGCAGCAACACATCCTTGCCCTGGGCCCGGAAGTATTCAGCCAGCGCCGTGGCATAGGCTGCGCCGTGCAAACGCATCAGCGGCGGCACATCGGCAGGCGCCGCCACCACCACGGACCGGGCAATGCCCTCATCGCCCAGAATGTTTTCGATGAAGTCCTTGACCTCGCGCCCCCGCTCGCCGATCAGTCCCACCACCACCACATCAGCCCGCGTAAAACGCGCCATCATGCCCAGCAGCACCGATTTGCCGACGCCAGAGCCGGCAAACAGGCCCAGGCGCTGCCCCCGCCCCACGGTAAGCAGGCCATTGATTGCGCGCACGCCCACATCCAGCACATCCTTGACCGGAGAGCGATCCAGCGGGTTCATCGGCTGACTGTAAAGCGGGAAATACGCTTCGGGGTGAATCGGGCCCTTGCCGTCCAGCGGCCGGCCCAGCGAATCGAGAATGCGGCCCAGCAGGCTTTCGCCCACCGGCACCTGCCGGCCCGCAGGGCCGTTGACCTTGGGCACCACGCCCGTCTTGCCGTAGGCGGGCGGATGAATGGCCGCCAGCGGGCGCACCGGTGTGCCCGGCACCAGGCCGTGCACATTGGCCAGCGGCATCAGATAGACGCGATCGCCGGAAAAGCCCACGACTTCCGCCTCCACCACATGCTGGTCGGGCAGTTCCACCTGGCAGGCGCTGCCCACGGGCAGTTTGATGCCAGTAGCTTCCATCACCATGCCCGTTACCCGCACCAAGCGCCCGGACGGCTGCCAGAGTGCGGTTTCCGCTGCGGTACGCTCGCATGCAGCCAAGTAGGCCAGTTGCCGCTCAATGATCCGGTTCATGCTTGTCGGCGGCGCCCAGGGCCTCGTAAAGCGCGTTCAGGCGGGACTGCAGCGTGAGGTCCAGCTTGAGGGAGGCGGTATCGATGATGCAGCCGCCGCGCTGAATGGCAGGGTCTTCGATCCACTGCCATTGCGTCTCGGGCGTTTCCTGCGCGAGAAACTCGCGCGCGGCCGCCAGATCCGCCGGGTTGACCCGCAGGCGAGCCTGCGACAGATGCGAAGGCAAATCCCCCAGCACTTTCTGCAACACAGCCGTCAACGCCTGTTCACTGGCGTCGATATGCGAAAGCGTGAGCTTTTCCGCCAGATTGAGCGCCAGCTTGAGGACCGCGCCCGATAGTTGCTCTTCCAGATGAGCCAGCTCTTGAGCAAAACCGCCCGACAAGGCCTGCAAGGGTGCCCAGATCTCGGTGAAGCGCGCCAGTGCTTCGTCTCGCGCCTGCTGCGCGCCTGTCGACGCCCCTTCGGCCAACCCAGCCTGATAGCCTTCGTCGTAACCGGTTTGCCAGGCCTCTTGGTGGATGGCTTCCAGCTCGGCAGCGGTGGGGTAACCGACAGACTCGCCAACCGCCGTTTCGTCGACGGCTGTGTGCTGCTCGCCCGCAGGGTCAGCCTCGCCGACCGGCATGGTGGCAGCAGGCTGCGCGCCCTTCTCCAAGTGCTGGCGCAAGGCTTCCAGGCCGGCAATCTGCGTGGCGGTGAACCCTTCGCCTTCGCTGTCACCGCCCAGCTCGCCGGGCTGCCAACTGCTCCAGCCCTGCAGCTCCTCGCCGGGAATAATGGGATTAGTCGACAAGGCCTTCGTCACCACCCTTGCTGCCTAGCACGATCTGACCGTCGTCGGCCAGTTTGCGCACGACCTTGAGGATTTCCTTCTGCTCGGCCTCCACTTCGGACAGCTTGACCGGCCCCTTGGATTCCAGATCGTCGCGCAGCATTTCCGCGGCGCGCTGGGACATATTGCGGAAGATCTTGTCCTTGAGCTCCGCGCTGGTGCCCTTGAGGGCCACCACCAGCGAATCGGACTGCACTTCGCGCAGAATGGTCTGAATAGAACGGTCGTCGATATCCAGTATGTTCTCGAAGACAAACATCTTGTCCTGGATGCGTTGCGCCAGTTCCGGATCGTATTCGCGGATGTAGTTGAGCGCGGACGCCTCGACGTTGGAGCCCATGAAGTTGAGGATTTCCGCCGTCATGCCCACACCGCCGGACGCGCTCTTCTTGATGCGATCGGAGCCCGACAACAGCTGCGTGAGCACATCATTGAGTTCGCGCAGCGCCTGCGGCTGCACCCCTTCCAGCGTGGCGGTACGAATCAGCACTTCGTTGCGCAAACGCTCGGGGAAGAAAGACAGGATGGAACTGGAAAGATCGGGTTCCAGATGCACCAGAATGGTGGCGATGATCTGCGGATGCTCGTGACGGATCAGATCGGCCGCCGAAGATGGGTCCATCCACTTGAGGCTCTCGATGCCGCTGTGGTCGTTGCCCTGCATGATCTTGTCCAGCAGGTTGGCGGCTTTGTCCGGGCCCAATGCCTCGATCAACACATTGCGCAGGTATTCGTCGGAAGCGCCGATGCTGGCGCGCGCCGCACACTCTTCGCGGAACTTGCCGACGATGTCGTCGATCTCGCCATAGCTCAGATTGTTGATGGCAGCCATTTCCAGGGAAATCTTCTGCACTTCCTTGGGGCCAAGGTATTTGAACACTTCCACCGCCTCGGCCTGACCAAGACTGAACAGAAGCACCGCGCTGCGGCGGACGCCGTTGTCACTCATCGGAACTGATCCATTCCTTGATGATCTGGGCCGCCATGCGCGGATCGGACTTCACAAGCTCGCGAGCGATTTCCAGATTCTGGTTGTACTGACGCATCTGGGCTTCCTTCGGATCCTCAGGCTCATTGCTGGCGGCAGTGCGTTTGCCAGGCACCGGCTTGCCGTCCGGACCGATAGTCTCGCCCTCCTCGTCGCCAGCGACAGCCAGCAAACGCCCGCTGGCATCGGTAACGGGCTTGCCGTCCGCCCCCCTGCCGCCTTCTTGCGGCTTGACCAGATCGCGCACGATCGGGCGCACCACGCCAAACAGCAGATACAGCACGGCAATGGTCAGCAGCACATACTTGATCAGACTGGATGCGTTGCTGGTAACGTAATCGGTGACGCGCTCCTGCATGGTGACCGGCACGGCATTGTCGGCAAAGGCGGCATTGACCACATTGAGCGAGTCTCCTCGCTGCGTGTTATAGCCCATCGCCTCCTTCACCAGACTGTTGATCTGCTGAATTTCCTGCGGCGTGAGCGGCGTGGGCTTCATCTCGCCGTTCTTGTCCGGCAAGCGACGATAGTTCACCACCACGGCTGCGGAGAGGCGCTTGACCACACCCTGCGGCAACTTGGTGTGCTGAATGGTCTTGTCTACCTCGTAATTGGTAGTAATGTCGCGCTCGGTGGCGCCATTGGGGCCAAGCGACTGCCCAGACAGCGTCGCAGTGCCCGGCGCCGCGCCGGGCGGCAAAGTGATGGGGGCCGATGCCGCCGAAGGCGGTTGGTTGGACAGCGCGCCGGGCACGCCGGTAGCCTGATTCGCCCCGCCGCCCAGCTTCTCGACAATTTGCTGGCTGCGCGTGGCGGAAGGATTCGGGCTGGAGTTGGGCTTGTAGCTTTCCGAGGTCTGCTCGGTCTCGGAGAAGTCCAGATTCGCAGTCACCTGCGCGCGAATGTTTCCCTGCCCGAAGATGGGCTCTAGAATCGCCTCGATGCGTTTGACATAGCCATCTTCCACCTGGCGCACATAACCCAACTGGGTTTGATCCAGCCCGGCGTTCTGATCGGACATTTTGGACAGCATGTTGCCGTCCTGATCCACCACGGTGACGTTCTTCGCGGGCAAATTGGGAATGGCGCTGGATACAAGGTGCACGATACCGGCCACCTGAGCCTGATCCAGGTTGCGGCCGCGCATGAGGTTCAGCATCACCGATGCGGTTGGCTGTTGCTGATCTCGCACAAAGACGCTTTGCTTGGGAATGGCCACATGCAGACGGGCGGACTCCACCGAACTGATGGCCTCAATGGTGCGAGCCAGCTCGCCCTCGATCGCCCGCTGGTAATTCACCTGTTCTGCAAACTGACTGATGCCGAACTTCTGGTTGTCCATCAGTTCGAAACCCACCCCGCCCGCCTTCGGCAAACCTTGCGCGGCCAGACGCAAACGCACGTCATACACCTTGTCGGCGGGGACCGAAATGGTACCGCCGTCGCCCAGTTGATAGGGCACGTTCATTTGCTGGAGGGAAGCCGTGATCTGACCGCCGTCGCGATCGGCCACATTGGCGAAGAGGATTTTGTAATTGGGCTGGCGATTGAGCACCACGGTGCCGACAAGAACGGCGAAAAGGGCGGCCAGCGCGACCAAGAAGATGATCTTGCGGTTGTTTGGGAGGGTCTTGAAGCGATCAGTGGCTTCGTTGAGACGGTCTCGCCATGCGGGTGTAGCGTTTTGTTCTGCCAGATCTGCCATACAGTGGTTTTGGTTTCAGGCGAAAACCGCTGTCGGCGCAATTGCTCACGACACGTCTACACCTGGGTATTCATGATTTCCTGATAGGCGGTCACCAGCTTGTTTCGCGCCTGGACCATGGTCTGGAACGACAAACTGGCTTTCTGCAAGGACACCATCACGTCCTGCAGATTAACGCCTTCGTCGCCCAGCTCGAACTGCTGCTGCATCTCCCGCGATGTCTGCTGCGCAGAATTGACTTGCTCGATAGTGGACTTGAGAACATCGGCAAAGTCAACCTGAGGCGTTTCCTGAGCCTGCGCGGACGTCTTCCCCGCCGCAAGGGCGGAGGCGGCGCGCAGCTCGCCAAGAATCTGATCAACATTGTTTACTGACATGGCTACTCCGTACTGCGTACGTCAAAGTCCATCCGGATCCCCTTCCAGGCCATCTTCTTCGCGGTAGCGCTGCAATTTGTAGCGCAAGGTGCGTTCGCTGATGCCCAGCTTCTCGGCCGCGAGCTTTTTGACATTGCCCACCGCCGCCAGTGTTTCCAGAATATGACGTTTTTCCAGGGTTTTCATGTCGGATTCCGCCGGCATGAATGTCTGGGTCATGGTTTCTGTTCGGGTAACCTGTGCCAGACTGGAAACGCCGTCCAGCATCAAATCGGCGGCAAGAATTGCCGGCCCGGCGGCAAGAATCACCGCTCGCTGCATGACGTTTTCCAATTCGCGGATGTTACCTTCCCAACTATAGGCCGTCAATTGACGCTCCGCCTCTTCCGACAAGGAAAGCGCAGGTCTTGCAGCGGCCTCAGCGTACTTCTTAAGCACATGCCGTGCCAAGGGGAGAATATCTTCCCTGCGCTCAGCCAGCGATGGCAACCGCAAGGGGAAAACATTCAAGCGGAAGTACAGGTCCTCACGAAACCTGCCTGCTTCCACTTCGGTCTGGACATCCCGATTGGAAGTCGCCAGCACGCGGATATCCAGCTTGATCGTACGCGTACCACCCACGCGCTCCACCTCGCGTTCCTGCAACACACGCAACAACTTTGCCTGCAAGGGCATGGGCATTTCAGTGACTTCATCCAGCAAGATGGTGCCGCCCTGCGCCTGCTCGAACTTGCCCGGCAAGGCCTGCGCGGCGCCGGTGAAAGCGCCTTTTTCATGGCCGAACAAGGTGGACTCCAGCAGATTATCCGGAATCGCCGCACAGTTGACGGCAACAAATGGCCCGTCGGCGCGCCGCGAGTGCTGGTGGATATATCGCGCCAGCACTTCCTTGCCCGCCCCGCTGGGTCCGATCACCAGCACGCTGGCATCGCTTTGCGCCACCCTGCCCGCCAGCGCAAGCAAGTGACGCATTGCGGCGGACTCCGCCACCACTTCGCCTTTGTCGCTCTCCGGCACGCGCAGGATGTGCTTCTCCACTTCGGCAATCAGACTGCCTGGCTCGAAAGGCTTCAGTAGATAGTGAGTGGCGCCGGCGCGCAACAACTCGATGGCGCGCTCGATGATGCCGTAGGCGGTCATCAGGATGAAAGGCACACCCGGATAGCGGATTTTGACTTCCTCGAATAGCGTATAGCCATCCATCGGCGCCATTTGCGCATCCGAGATGATCAGCCCTACCGGGGCTTTTTTCAGCTGCTGCAGCGCGGCAGAGCCATCGCCGGCTTCAACGGTGGGGTAACCGGCCAGCGACAGCGTGTCGACAATGGCCTCTCGCAAATCGGCGTCGTCTTCAACAACCAGAACAGGTAACTTCATGGCGGATGTCATACTGTGGGCTGGCGCTGCTGCGCCAAGGTGATCAAACGAGGGGCAATGCCGGTCAAGGGCAAAACCTCATGCGCGGCACCCAAGGCAATGGCTTCCTTGGGCATCCCGAACACCACGCAACTGGCTTCATCCTGGGCGATGTTGTAAGCGCCGGCCTCTTTCAATTCCAGCATGCCGTAAGCGCCGTCCCGCCCCATGCCGGTGAGGATGACGCCGATACAGTTGCGCCCGGCAAGATTAGCCGCTGACCGGAACAGCACATCGACGGAAGGTTTGTGGCGATTGACCGGCTGACCGCCGTTCAGGCTGACGGCATAGCCTGTCGACGGCAGGCCCTTGAGCAGCAGATGGGAATGCCCAGGCGCGATGTACACTGTCCCGGGCAGCAATTTCTCATTGTCCTCCGCCTCTTTCACAGTCAGTTGGCACAGCGAATCCAGCCGGGCCGCAAATGATTTGGTGAACAGCTCCGGCATATGCTGCGCCACCAGAATAGGCGGCATGGTGCGAGGCAGCGCCGTTAGCAAGGTGCGCAGCGCCTCCGTGCCCCCGGTGGAAGAGCCCACCACAATCACGGTCTGACGAATAAGCGGCGTGCGCCCTTGCTGCTTTGGCAAAATGACGTCCGCACTGAGACTGGGCAGCACATTCATGGGCGGCAACGGCGGGCGGGGTGTCTGTCCCATTTTCTTCCTTGCATGGGTTCCGGGCGATTTCCGGCAAGCTTAACAGGTCGCGACCGCCTTCGGCCAACCTCTCTGCCGGAATTCAGGCCAAGCGGTCTTTGATGCTGGCAATCCAACCGTCGCAAGCCAGCTCGATCAGGTCCAGCACACGATCGAAACCCGCCACCCCGCCGTAGTAAGGATCGGGCACCTCCAGCCTGGAAGGATCCTTGAGCGGAGACAGGATGTAATCCAGCTTGTGCGACTGGTTTTCCGGACAGATGCCTCTCAATTGCGCCATATTGTCGCGATCCGCCGCCAACAACAGATCAAACCGGGAAAAGTCCGCCGCCACCACCTGTCGCGCGCGCAAGGCCGACAGGTCGTACCCTCGCGCCCGGGCTGCTGCGCAGCTGCGCGGATCAGGCGCCTCGCCCACGTGGTAGGCATGCGTGCCGGCAGAATCCACCTCTACCCGATCACACAGACCAGCCGCCTGCAACTGGCTTCGCATGACCGCCTCGGCCGTGGGCGAACGGCAAATATTGCCCATGCACACCATCAGCACAGAGAATTTGTCTTTGTTTTTCATGCTCCCCCTCCGCGCAAGGCGGGTTCAACCCGCCACCCGCCCCGACTGGTCGCTGTCTTTGCCCGCGCACAGAGGCAAGACGCAGACTGTCAGTAGTCCGTTCCCAAGTACAGATAGCCGCTCAGCTTGCCGTTTTTGCCATCGCCAACGCCAATGAAGAACGGCCCCAATATCGTATCGGCCGCCACAAACAAGGACCCCGCCGGTATCCAGGCGCTATTGGCGCCGGTGAAAGGATTGCTCCACACCTTGCCCATTTCGACCGAGCCGCCAGCATACAGGCCACTACCGAGAATGGAGGGCAGAGAGGCCGCTCTCCAGTACACCATCACGCGTCCCAACGCAGCGCGCGATCCCAGCAACTCGCCGTGTTGATAGCCCGTGAGATTAAGGAAGCCACCCAACGATTCCAGTCTGAAATCCTGCACATCCCGACCCAGATTGCCGCTCAACTTACCGGTAGCCCGCACGGTGATATCACCGAACGTATGTGCCCCTTCCAGTACCGCACTGTAATCCGTGCTGCCGGTGTGGCTGCCCATCCAGGGCAGACTGCCAGTGAATTCCGTATTAAGGAAATAACCGGAACGCGGCCAGCGCGGATTGTCGAACTGGTCAATCACCAGTCTCGCGCGCAAACCGCGATAGTTAACCGTCTCGCCACCCGGCAACAACGAAGCATCGCCCATGCTGAGATAACTGTGCACTCGCGCATCGTACAAGCCCAGCCGGAATTCGCCATACCGCCCGAGAATGGTTCCCAAGTCCACATTGGTCATGGTGATTTCATTAGTGACTTCGGCAAACTTGATGTGATTGCTGTAGAGCGGAAACGGGTTTTCCTGATAGCTCAGCGATGCGGCCGCAAAGAAAGGGCTGCCAAAGGAAAACGGCTGATAGAGTTCGGTTTTGTAGAGTTTGTTGTTGCCGATCAGCGCCTCATTGCGCCATGAGGCGCCGGCACGGTTCAGCTGACTCTGCTCGTGGGACAGTAGGAAACCGAAACTGGAATCACCCGGTGTGGTGCTCTGCAGGGTCAACCCCATATGTAGGGTGGAAGACCCAATGCTGCGCTCCACCGGCATTACCGTCATCACGTTGCGCCCGCTTTTCTCATCCACCTCGTAGGCAATGCGGTCGTAATCGCCGCTGGCAAAGATGTCGCGCAAACGTTGTCGCACCTTGCCGATGGACACCGGACCATCCAGATCCTTGACAGCCCCCTGCACGTTGGCCGAAGCCGCCGCGCCAACGCCGTCCGCCACCTTCACCTCATCCACCACCGGGCTCGAGGGCGGCACCAGCCTGGCCTGCCAGGAGGCGTAACGCTCCAGCGATACGGAAAAACGGGCCAGTTCCCTGGACTGCGCCACGGCCGCCGCCTCGCCACGCGCGATAATGGCCTGATTGTCGGCAAAATCGGCAGCGGTGTAACCGTTCAGATCCGGCTTGATCAGCACATCGCCCTTGTGCATCAGACGCATCTGTTCGGCCACATTGCGGCTTACCATCAGGTTGCTGGTTTGAGCCACGACATCGAACAGACTATTGATCTCCTCTTTCTTCAAAGGCGGCGATCCCACGTCCACTACAATCAGGTTCTTGGCGCAGGATCTCACATCCTGGATCGGGAGGTTGCGCGCCAGGCCGCCATCCACCAGCAGGCGATTATCGGTTTCCACCAGATCAAACAGGCCAGGCACGGCCATACTGGCGCGCAAGGCCACCGCCAGCGGGCCCTTGTCGAACACCACCGCGTCGCCGCTGGCCAGATCCGTTGCCAGCGCGCGAAACGGAATCGGCAGCTGATCGTAGGAGTCCAGCTGTCTGTCCCGAGTCAGCCTGCGAATGAACATCTCGATTTCCTGCGAATTGATGGCGCTGCGCGGCACTCGCAGCTGCCCGCCCTGCAGGCCGAAAGTCACGTCGAGATAGTTTTTGTAATCGTTCCGTTTCTTGTCGTAAGGCAACTCCTCGCGCGGCAACCTACCCGACAATAGCTGGCCCCAATCAGCCTCGCGGAAGTCTTTTTGCATTTCATCCAGCGGCAAGCCGTTAGCATACATTCCGCCAATCAGGGCCCCCGCGCTGGTGCCCGCAATGCAGCGGATGGGTACATGCAGGCGCTCCAGTTCCTTGAGTACGCCAAGATGCGCAAACCCCCGCGCGCCGCCGCCGCCAAGCACGACGCCAACCCCTTCGTCATCGGCAAGACCAGCGGCAGCTTGCATGGCGGCCGCATGTACCGGAGAAGCCAGACAAGCTGAAAACAGGGCGTTTATAATGAATTTCAACAATCTTTTCGACGAGGCATGCATTTTCAGTAAAATTCGGTAACTTTCTATTCACGTTACCCACGCTGGTAACGTAAGATATAGTGACATACATCCAACAATGATAAAGCCCAAAGCACGGCACAATGTTTGATTTCAAATCGCTGGTTAGCTCTCTGCTGACGAAAAACTCCGTAGCATCGGGTATTGCCCAGTCGGCAACCATGCTTGTGAGGGATCTGCCGCAGTCGGAATATTTCACCGCCCTGGTTGAAATCATCAAGGCAGTATCCAAGATCAACGCAGACACGGATATTCCGTTGAAAGAGCGCGTCAAGACATTGATTTATGTCGATGACAAGGCTCACAACATCCATGCGCAACTGTGCCAGGATTTCCTGCGCACCGCGCCGGGAAGCAAAAGCTATTTGCCGACCATTCTCGCGTTCTGGCATGAGCTGGCCAACGCCTACCAGATCTGCCTGCGTCTACACCAAAGCGCCCCTGTCAGCGGCATTGAGACCGAACTCCGCCTGATAACCACGCGCGGCCTGCATCACCAGATGCGCCTGATCGCCTGGAACTCTCTCCGTTACCTCAAACCAGAAGAATCCGTCTGGCAGCAGGGCTATCGCTTTTATACGTTTGCCGAAGACTCAGGCGTTGCCCGTACGCCGCTGATGCTTTATCCGGATTCCACGGTGGAAGTAAGCTGTGAACAATTGCTGCTGCAAGGCTGCATGCTTTTCCTGGCACAGACGGACAATATGCTGCACCGTGAAATCGTAGCCGTGGACCAGCTGCTGATGTTGCTCTGTCAGGGTGTGCGCCTTGAAAAGATGCCGCCTGCCATCGAGCCGGTTTTTGTGCTCAACCTGGCCATGCCGGAGCATCCGCAACCAATGCTGCGCGGCATGGCCGGCCGCACCATGCGTTACTGGTCCACCAGCGAAATCACCAGCCGGCTGGCTGACCTGATGTTTGATCTGGATCGCAACATCCCCGCTTCGCTGCGCGCCCTTGATGCGCAGCTTGAGCGCACTGAGTGGTTGGCGCTTTGCGAGAAGCTGGCCATCCGCTGGTCTGACGACGGCGGCAAGTCCTTGCGCAAATCCGAGCGATCGCTGCACAGCTCCACTGCCGGCGTGCATGTCGGCTTTGAACGCGCCGCTTTTGCCATCAAGGTGCAAGAGGTCACACCTACCGACGAAAACGCCGAAGAGTGGAAGGTCAACGACATCAGCAGCTCCGGCATGGGCATGACCTATTTCGGCAAGAATGTTGAACAACTGGCCATTGGTCGGCTCATCCTGATCAAAACCGAAAACCATCCATTGTTGCTCGGCGTAGTTCGTCGCCTGGTGCGGCAGCAAAACGGCACCAAGGTCGGCATCGAAATTCTCGGACAAAGCCCGGTTGGCGTGTCGTTGACGCAACCCGGCGACGGCAACGACAGCCCGAAGACCGCCATTTACATCACCCAGCCCAATTCGCGCAAGGCGCAACGCTGGTTCCTGATGGCCAAAGATCTGGTCGCCCCGGAACGTGAACTGATCCTCACCGCACAGGGCAAGTCCTACATGATCCGTCTGAAAAACCCGCAGCAAGAGTTTGAAGATTGCAGCCACAGCGATTTCGAAACGCTATCCAAAATCGACTGACCCGGACCAGAGGCAATCCAAGCAGCCCCTCGGCCGACGCGCAGCAAACTGAAAATAAAACGCCCGCTTTCGCGGGCGTTTCTTCATGCCTGACGGGCAATCCGGATTACAGCACTTCCAGAATGCCGGCGGCACCCATGCCTGTACCGATACACATGGTCACCATGCCGTAGCCTTTTTCACCCTTGTTGCGCATGCCATGCACCAGGGTTGCAGTACGGATAGCACCGGTTGCGCCCAGCGGGTGGCCCAAGGCAATTGCGCCGCCATGCGGGTTGATCTTGCTGGTATCCAGATCCAGATCGCGAATCACCGCCAGCGCCTGCGCGGCAAAAGCTTCATTCAACTCGATCCACTTGAGGTCGCCCTGAGCGATACCGGCTTGCTGGCAAGCTGCGGGAATGGCTTCTTTCGGACCAATACCCATGATTTCCGGCGGCACACCCTTCACGGAGAAGGTAACGTAACGCGCCAGCGGCACCAGATTGAACTGCTTCAGGATCTTCTCGGACACCAGAATCACAGCGCCAGCGCCATCGGACATTTGCGAAGAGTTGCCGGCGGTTACCGAACCCTTGGCGTCAAACACCGTCTTCAGTTTGGCCAGACCTTCCAGCGTCGTGTCGCGACGCGGACCTTCATCCGTGTCCAGTACGCGCACCTTGCTGATCACTTCACCGGTTTCCAGATTCGGCGTACGGTAGGTCACTTCCAGCGGCGAGATTTCGCTCTTGAAAGCGCCGGACTCGATAGCGGCAAAAGCGCGGCGATGCGACTCAACGGCGAAAGCATCCTGATCTTCGCGGGAAACGCCCCACTGCTGGGCCACTTTTTCAGCCGTCAGACCCATGCCGTAAGCGATGGCATAGTTCTCATCCTTGGCGAAGATTTCCGGATTGAGGGAAACCTTATTGCCCATCATCGGCACCATGGACATGGACTCGGCGCCGGCGGCGATGACGACATCAGCCTCGCCGAGGCGAATGCGGTCGGCGGCCATCTGCACGGCATTGATGCCCGAAGAGCAGTAACGGTTGATGGTGATGCCGCCAACGGTGTTCGGCAAACCCGCCAGCAACACACCGATACGCGCCATGTTCAGGCCCTGCTCAGCCTCAGGAAATGCACAACCGACCACGCAATCGGAAATCAGATTGGGATCGAGAGTGGGCACCTGCGCCAGTGCGCCAGTGATCACATGCGCCAGCATGTCGTCCGGACGCACATTGCGCATCATGCCGCGCGGCGCTTTGCCAACCGGCGTGCGGGTAACCGCAACGATGTAGGCTTCTTGTACTTGCTTGACCATTTTTCAATCTCCTTGCCAGGGCGGGGGCACAGCCCTCGCCGCCCCGTCTTGCATTCTGTCGGGTTAGTTGCGCAGCGGCTTGCCGGTCGTCAGCATATTGACGATGCGATCCTGAGTCTTGGAGTTTTGCAACAAGGTCATGAAGGCCTTGCGTTCCAGATCGAGAATCCACTGCTCATTCACCAGCGTCCCGGCTTCGATATCGCCGCCGGTCATCACGTCTGCGATTTGCGAAGCGATGAAGAAGTCATGCTTGGAGATGAAATTGCCTTCCAGCATATTCACCAACTGGCCCTTGATGGAGGCCGCGCCAGCGCGACCCGCCACCGGGAAGCCCTTAATGCGCAGCGGCGGACGATAGCCCGACTCGGCCAGCGCCAGAGCTTGCTGCTTGGCGACGTACAGTAGTTCGTAAGCATTGAACACGACCGGATCACCCTTGCGGAAGAAGCCGATTTCCTGCGCCTCATGACCGCTGGTGGCCACCTTGGCGGTAGCAATAGCCATGAAGTAATCCTTCAGCGCGGCCAGCACATCGCCGCGAGCCTCCTGAGCGGCGCGCAGCGCAAACTCCTTGCAGCCACCGCCGCCCGGCAGCAGGCCCACGCCCACTTCCACCAAGCCAACGTAAGATTCCAGCGCGGCAACCGTCTTGTCGCAATGCATGGCAAATTCGCAACCACCGCCGAACACGTAGCCTTGCGTAGCGGCAACGGTAGGCACCTGGCTGTAGCGCAGGCGCATGGAGGTATCCTGGAAACGGCGAACCATGGCATCGATGGAGGCCATGTCACCCGCCATGAAAGCCGGCAGCATAGACTGCAGATCAGCCCCCACCGAGAACGGCTCTTCCGTCTGCCAGATCACCAGGCCCTTGAAGCGATCTTCAGCGATATCAATCGCCTTGTTCACGCCATCCAGCACATCAGGACCAATGGCATGCGCCTTGGACTTGAAGGACACCACCAGTACGTCGTCGCCGGTGGTAAAGGCGCGTACGCCTTCATTTTCGAATACGGTTTCACCCAACTGTTGGGCGGCTTCACCCAGCACGCGCGCCGGCGCCAGCTGACGCTGGTACACATCCAGAGTGGAACGGCCTATCAGCGTCTGCTCGGCGGCGCTGTAAGAGCCTTCGGCGAAATGCACGCCTGCGCGATCAGCAGCCAGCGCCCACGCCGGCAATTCGGCGGAGGACAAGGACTTGCCAGACTCGATGTCTTCCTCGATCCACTTGGCGACTTGCTGCCAGCCGGCAGCCTGCCAGGTTTCAAAAGGTCCTACCGACCAGCCGAAGCCCCAGCGAATGGCGAAATCGACGTCACGAGCGCAGTTGGCGATATCGGCAAGGTGATAGCCGATGTAATGGAAAACATCGCGGAAGCAAGCCCAGAGGAACTGTGCCTGCGGATGCTCGCTCTCGCGCAGTTTTTTGAATTTTTCAGCTGGATTGGCGATCTTGAGGATTTCCTTGACGCCGTCGTCGCCCTTCTGACCGCCCCCTACGTATTCGCCCTTGGCCGGGTCGAAGACAAACATCTGCTTGCCTTCTTTTTTGTAAATACCCACCTTGGTCTTGGCGCCCAGTGCGCCGGCTGCGATCAGCTTCTGCAGCCACTCCGGCGACTTGAACAAGCCGTGCCACGGGTCCGCAGGCAGCGTGTCGTCCATGGTTTTGACCACATGGGCGAAGGTGTCGAGGCCTACCACGTCGGCGGTGCGGAAGGTGGCGGATTTCGGACGCCCCAGACGGGGGCCGGTCAGGTCATCAACGATATCAAAGCGAATGCCAAACTTCTCGGCATTGGCGATGGTAGCCAGCATGGAGAAAACGCCAATGCGGTTCGCCACAAAGTTGGGGGTGTCCTTGGCCCGCACTACACCCTTGCCAAGCGTGGTTACCAAGAAACGTTCCAGATTATCCAGAATGCCGGCATCGGAAGTCAGACACGGGATGATTTCCACCAGATGCATGTAGCGCGGCGGATTGAAGAAGTGCACACCGCAGAAACGCGGACGGACGCTATCCGGGCAGCTTTCGGCCAACTTGTTGATCGACAGGCCGGAGGTGTTGGTGGCGAAAATGGTGTGTTCGCCCAGATGGGGCGCCACTTTGTGGTACAAGTCTGCCTTCCAGTCCATGCGCTCGGCAATGGCCTCGATCACCAGATCGCAATCTTTCAGCAGATGCAGGTGATCTTCATAGTTGGCGGGCTGGATGTAATTGACGGCGTCCTTGTTGGACAACGGGGACGGCTTGAGTTTTTTCAGGCCTTCAACGGCTTTCAGTACGATGCCGTTCTTGTCGCCTTCTTTGGCCGGCAGGTCGAACAGCACGGTCGGCACCTTGGCGTTGACCAGATGCGCAGCGATCTGGGCACCCATCACGCCGGCGCCGAGCACGGCCACCTTGCGTACGATGAACTTGGTTTGAGACATGGTTTCCTCGTTATGTTGAAACTCACCAATCATGAGACGGACCCCTCTCGCCCGTCTTGCTTCAGTCCAGCGGCGGCTCTAGGCCGCCGCTGGCTTCACCACGCCTCTTGCCCAGTCAGACCGGATTAGAAGCTGTAGTTGTACTGCAGACCAACAAACTGCAGGTTGGTCTTGTAGCTGCCCACCGTAGTTTCACCATTGCCGGTGCAAGTGGTGGCCAGCGGGTTGCAACCATCGGTGTACTTGATATCGGCGTTCTTGAAGAACACGTAGGAGTACGCAAAATCGATGGAGGACTGCTTGTTCAGCTTGTAGTTGGCGCCAAAGGACAGCCAGTAGCGGTCGCTATCAGGCAGAGCCGGATGACGCAGATTATCGTTATCCACCGGAGACTGGTCGTAAGCCACACCGGTACGCAGTGTCAAGGCATCGTTGTAGTGGTAGTTCATGCCCAGGGACAGCTTGTAGGTATCGCGCCATTTCTGCTTGATAACCAGATCGCCCTCGGTCGTACCATCGAACTTGATGTCGATACTGTCCATGCGGGAGTGACGGGTCCAGGTCAGGTCCGCCATCAGGTCGATCTTGTCGTTGAGCTTGTGGAAAGCGTTGGCCGAAATGGATTCCGGCGTATCCACAGTGACGGAACCATCAGAATTTTTATGACCGGAAGCGGCGCCGACCAGAGCAGCGACGCGCGGATCATAGCTGGAACCGGAGAAGTCCCAGGTAGCACTGCCGGTCAGCTTGTGATGGATATTCGAGCGATACGCCAAGCCGAAGCGGGTGTTTTCATCCAGCTGGAACATATAGCCCAAGTTGAAACCGTAACCCCAACCATCAGCCTCCAGCGAAGCCTTGCCATCTTGCACCGCAGCCAGGGCGTTCTGGATCTGGGTCGGCGTCATGCCCAGCGCGAGCAATTGACGCTGCATGGCGGCCAACTGCTGCTGTGCAGCAACGCTGCCATGAGCAGCTGCGGACTGCAGCAGGCCCAGACCACCCGCCGTATCAACGGCTTTGGACAGTTTGGCTTTCATGTACTGAGCAGAAACACCCACGCCAACCGAGTTCCGCTCATCCAGCTTGAAGGCGACGGAAGGATTGAAGTTCAGCGTTTCCAAGGAGATGCTTTGCAGCGCGTAGCGGCCGGCCCAGGTGGAGTCGTAGTCCAGTTTGGCACCGAACGGTACGAAAATACCCAAGCCCACGGTAACCTTATCGTTTACCTGATGAGTAGCATACAGAGAGGGTGCCACCACGCTGGAGGGCGCGAAACTGCCGCCATTATTGCCGCCAGTGGCAGCGCCGGTGACATGCTTGGAACCCTTGTCGGTGTACTCCGAATCCGGAATCACCACGGTCAGGCCGCCGGAGAAGTTGTTGCCTTGCAGGCGGCTCATACCGGCCGGGTTATAGAAGATGGTGCTGGCGTCATTGGCTTCAGCGCCATTGGCGAAGGCGGTGCCCTGCGCGGAAACGCTCTGGGAACCGAAGTGGTAGCCGGAAGCCATCGCGCCGGTAGCGTACAGGCCGGCGGCGCTCCCCATGATCATCACGGACAAGCTCAGGTGCTTGAGTTTCATGTTATCCCTCTCTGCGTATATCTGTATGTAGTCCTAGTCGCTTTTATATGACCCGTATCGGATACGGTTCATTTTGGATACTACCAGAGAATTAGAGCTTGTCCACTAAAATCCGAGCACTTGTTCCAAACGGTTGTTTCACACTTCATTTTCGCAACAACCATCTGAAATTCTTCAATTTTCGCCTAAAATACGCGATCTTCCATCATCATCAATAGCCACAAAAGTGGCAATGACTTCCGTGATGAAAACCACCTCTCCCGCCAGTCTTTCCGCCTCGACAACGATCTTCAGCGTCACGGATTTCTGGCCCACTCGCAGTCTTTCCACATACAAATTGACCACGTCGCCCAGCAGGATCGGTGCGGCAAACTGAAACGCATTGACCGCCACGGTGGTTACCTGTCCGCGCGACAATCGCTCCGCATCCAGGCTTCCAGCCAGATCGATCTGCCCCATCAACCAGCCGGCCTGCACGCGACCATAAGCATTGGTCGCCGTAGGCAAGGCCCGCACTCGCAAGGTGGGCATTCTGTGTTCACCAGCATTCATGTGCGCACTCCTCTCGAACATGCGTTCAGACAAAAAGCCTCATCACAAGCCGCTTGTCTGAACGCCGGATGCCTGAACGGCACCCGGACATTCATCGCATTGATCTTAGAAGATCAAGCGTTCCAGCAGACCCTCATCATGCTTTTCCAGCTTCATGTCGAAGTCGTCCACCATGATCACATCGCGCTTCAGCTTGCGGGCGCGGGTGACTGCGTCAAATTCCGCCTGGGTAATCAAGCCCTTGGACAGCGCTTCGGCCAACCTGTCGCGCGCGGTGATGGCAGCGAACTGACCATCTCGCGCCAGTTTGCGCAGCTTCTGCTCCACGCCTTCGGTGGCCAAAATCGCATCCAGCGCGTGCCCCAGCACGCCAACCGCATCGCGCTCGTCTTGCGGCACATACATGCCGCGCGTCAAGCGGTCACGCATGCCGCCCGGCTCCATCATGGCGCGCGCTACCTTAGTGCCGATGCGGTCGGACGCCGGCTTCAGCGTCAAACCCCACGGGAAGATCACTTTGCGCAGCACCCAAGCCAGGCCGCGGCTGGGCAGGTTGGCCAAGAAACCATCCATGGCGTGCTGCAGGTGATAGAGGGCATCTTCCACCGCCCAGCGCATCACAGCCACATCCTCCTTGGGTGCGCCGTCACGCTCGAAACGCTTGAGGCTGGCCGAGGCGATGTAAAGGTTGGACAACATGTCGCCCAGACGGGCAGACAGTTTTTCGCGGAACTTCAACGAGCCCCCCAGGCTGAACATCGCCATATCGGACAGCAAGGCGAAAGCACTGGAGAAACGGGTCAGCTGCTTGTAATAGCGAGCGGTCTCGCCACCACGCGGGGCGCCGGCAAAGGCTGCACCGGTCAAACCCAGCCACAGGGCGCGGAATACATTGCTGACGACGAAGTTGATGTGACCGGTGATGGCCTGATCGAACTCAGCACCATCATTGGCCATGGCGGCCTTCATTTCGCGCAGCACGAAAGGATGACAACGGATGGCGCCCTGACCATAGATGATCATGGAGCGCGTCAGGATATTGGCGCCTTCAACCGTAATACCGATCGGGATGGACTGATAAGCGCGCGCCAGATAATTGCGCGGGCCAAGCACCACGGCCTTGCCGCCGTGAATGTCCATGGCGTCATTGATGGTTTTACGCATGCGCTCGGTGTTGTGATACTTCAGCACGGCAGACAGCACCGACGGTTTTTCGCCCATGTCCAAACCGGTCAATGCCAGATCCTGCGAGGCTTCCATCTGGTAGGTGTAACCACCGATGCGCGCCATGGCCTCGTCCACACCCTCGAACTTGCCGATAGGCAGACCGAACTGGTCGCGAATGCGCGCATAAGCGCCAGTAGTCCAGGTGGTCACCTTGCCGCAGGCCACGGACATGGCCGGCAGCGAAATACAACGCCCCACAGACAAGCATTCTACGAGCATGCGCCAGCCCTGGCCGGCATACTCGCGACCACCGATGATCCATTCGAGCGGAATGAAGACTTCCGAGCCCCAGGTCGGGCCGTTCATGAAAGCGGAGCCGCCCGGGAAGTGGCGACGACCAATGGCGACGCCTTCGTGCTCGGTCGGTACCAGCGCACAAGTGATCCCGATGTCTTCCTTGTCGCCCAGCAGGCGATCCGGGTCGTACATCTTGAAGGCCAGACCGAGAATGGTGGCTACAGGCGCCAGCGTGATCCAGCGCTTTTCCCAGCTTACGCGCACACCCAGCACGTTTTCATGGTGTTGGCCGGTGCGCGGGTCGGTATAGGAACCGCGGCACACCACGCCGAAGTCAGGGATGCTGCCAGCGTCTGAGCCGGCGTACGGGCTGGTCAACGCAAAACACGGCACTTCCAAGCCTTTGGCCAGGCGCGGCAGATAGTAGTCTTTTTGCGCTTCCGTGCCGTAGTGCTGCAGCAACTCGCCCGGACCGAGCGAGTTCGGCACCATCACGGAGACCGCAGCGGAGCCGCCGCGGGTGGCGATCTTGGTGACCACCTTGGCGTGCGCGTAGTTGGAGAACTCCAGACCGCCGTACTTCTTTTTGACGATCATGCCAAGGAAGCCGTTGTCCTTGATGAACTGCCACACTTCCGGCGGCAGGTCTTTCAGTTCGTGCGTGATCTTCCAGTCGTCGATCATCGAGCAAAGCTGCTCGGTGGGACCATCCAGGAAAGCCTGCTCTTCAGCCGACAGCTTGGGGTCGGGGAAGGACAGCAGGCGATTCCAGTCAGGCTTGCCGGAAAACAGATCGCGATCCCACCAGACAGTGCCGGCATTGATGGCTTCCTGCTCTGTTTGCGACATGGCGGGCGTAATGCGTTTGAAAATGGTGAAGACCGGACCGGTGAAAACCCCGCGGCGCAGAACAGGCACATTCAACACCAGCGCCAGCGCCGCGAACACCGCCCATACCGCCACGGGAACGACGCAACCCAGACCAAACTGCAGGCCGGCAAGCCATGCAGCCAGAACGACAGTCCATGCCAGCACCGGCGCGCGGTGGTAAGCCAGCGCGCCGACGAGCACGATCAGAAGAACAGCAGCTATCATTGTGATTTACCCTCGTGTTGACCCTGCTTAGCTTTCGATAGGCGAGAGCAACCCGGCAACCACAAACGGCACGAGGTGTTTCACAATCATGTCCGGGTCCCGGGCCGAAACGATCTGGCTGCGCATGAAAATCTTCAGCACGTCGTTGCCGGCAAAGGCGTTGAACATGACACTGAACGCGAAGTGCATCCTCCAGGCCAACTCTTCCGCTTCCAGTTCTGGCAAAGCCCGGTGAAAAGCGGTGGTGTAGCGCTGCACAAACACGCTGTACTGCTGGGAGATGGTTTCGCGCAGCAGCCGGTGGTTTTCCACCAGTGTGCGCGAGAGAAGTCTGACAAACAGGGCCCCGCCCCTCGCAGGATCCTTGGACAAGGCCAGACATGGACGAATGAACGTCATGACCAGCCCCTCCACCGACAGCTTCTCCTCTTTTGCCTCCAGCTCGTCCAGTTCACTCAGACAGGAACCGATCAACGGCGCCAGTCTTCTCATGAACACGGCCTCGAACAGCGCATCCTTGGAACCGAAGTGATAATTCACCGCGGCCAGGTTGACTTCAGCCTGCTGGGTAATCATGCGCAGAGACGTGGCCTCAAAGCCGTGCTCCACGAACAATCGCTCGGAAACGTCCAAAATGCGGGTGGCGGTATCCGGGCGGCTTGCCTCCATGATCTCCTGTGCCTTTTTTGTATTTGCAGAGTGTTTTGCCTTGTCCATCTCAGCTTTCGAACAAGCGTTTCAAACTTACGTTTTAATTTGATCAGTGTCAAGAAATTCGTGGCGTTGTTCTGACCGATCCCCTTGCCTGCCAAAAAAACAGCGGCAGTCCTAGTGTAGACTGCCGCTCGTTTGATTGAAACGCAGGTATGAAAAATCAGCTCAATCCGCGCGCCAGATCGGTTTTCAGATCACCGGCATATTCCAGCCCCACTGCCACGCGAATCAGACCTTCCTCGATGCCCGCTTTCAGCCGCACTTCCGGCGCAACGCGGGCATGCGTGGTGGAAGCCGGGTGAGTGATGGTGCTCTTTACATCGCCCAGATTGGCTGTGCGAGAAATCACCTGCACGCCATCCACCACCTTCCAGGCCGCCGCGCGACCGCCCTTCACGACGAAAGACACCACCGCGCCGCCGCTCTTTTGCTGACGCAGGGCCAGTTCGTGCTGCGGATGGCTGGGCAGCCCGGGGTAAAACACTTTTTCTACCGCGGGATGCGCCTCCAGCCACTTGGCCAACTCCAAGGCATTGGTGGATTGCTTCTCCATGCGCAAATGCAGGGTCTCCAGGCCCGACAGCAACACCCAGGCGTTGAACGGGGCCAGCGTCGGACCCGCCGTGCGCACATGCAGGTATACCTGCTCGATCAGCGCATCGCCGCCAACCACCGCACCGCCCAGCACGCGACCATGACCATCCAGGTACTTGGTAGCGGAATGCACCACGAGGTCCGCGCCCAGCTTGATGGGCTGCTGCAAGGCCGGCGAACAGAAACAGTTGTCCACCACCAGCAGGGCCCCATGCGCGTGGGCGATATCCGCCACGGCGGCGATATCGGCCACTTCAGTCAGCGGGTTGGAGGGTGTTTCCAGGAAAAACACCTTGGTATTGGGCTTCACCGCCGCCTGCCAGGCCGCCAGATCGGTAGCGTCGACAAAGGAGGTTTCCACGCCGAACTTTGCCAGCAAACCGGAGAACAGATTGGTGGTGGAACCAAACAGGCTTTGCGACGACACGATATGATCGCCCGCCTTCAGCAAGGTGAGCATGGTGGCCTGAATGGCGGCCATGCCGCTGGATGTGGCAATGGCGCGCTCGGCCCCCTCCATGACAGCCAGGCGCTGCTGAAAAGCGGTGACCGTAGGATTGGTGAAACGGGAGTAGGTATAGCCTTCGATCTCGCCAAGAAACATGGCGGCCGCTTGCTCGGCGGACTCGTAAGTAAAGCTGGAGGTAAGATGCAGACTCTGGCTGTGTTCGCGATATTCGCTGGTTTCCCGCCCGGCGCGAATGGCCAGTGTTTCCGGGTGCAATTCGGGGATGTTGGTTTCAACTGACATGATGACTCTCGTTATTGTGCGGGCCGCCAAGCGGCATGCTTGCGGCAATGCCGTCTATATTGCCTGATCGCGGCACTTTTTTTAAATCACAGTCTGTCATAAGCATCGCGACATCCGGCAACGTTTGCCGAAGATATGAAAAAACCGGCCCGCAAGGCCGGTTTCCTGTTTGCAAAAGCCGCCAGCGGGGCAGCCTTGAAACATCAGATCAGATTCTGCTCGGCCACATTCAGATTAAGGTCGATCATCTGCGAACTGGTGGGCTCTTCCTTGCCGCCCTTGCTTTCCTGACGGGCATTCTCGATAGCGTCCAGATACGCGTCATCAATATCGCCGGTGATGTATTCGCCGTTGAAACAAGAGGTTTCGAAGTGATTCAGCTCCGGATTCACCGAATGCACCGCTTCTTTCAGCGAGTCCAAATCCTGATAGATCACCGCATCTGCGCCGATTTCACGCGCGATATCCTCCTCGGTGCGACCGGTTGCCAACAATTCAGCGCGGGTCGGCATGTCGATGCCGTACACATTGGGGAAACGCACGGCCGGCGCGGCCGACGCAAAGTACACCTTGCGTGCGCCGGCATCGCGCGCCATCTGCACGATTTCCTTGGAGGTGGTGCCGCGCACTATGGAGTCGTCCACCAGCAGTACGTTGCGATCCTTGAATTCGCAAGCCACCGGATTGAGTTTCTGCCGCACGGACTTCTTGCGCACGGCCTGGCCCGGCATGATGAAGGTGCGACCGATATAACGGTTCTTGATGAAACCTTCGCGGTACGGCAGGCCAAGGTGATTGGCCAGTTGCAGCGCGCTGGGGCGGCTGGTGTCAGGAATCGGCATCACGACGTCAATGTCGATCGCCGGCAGCACGCGGCGCACCTTGTCCGCCAGCTTTTCACCCATCACGATACGGGCCTGATAAACCGATGCGCCGTCAATGACGGAATCAGGACGGGCAAAGTACACGTATTCAAACAGGCAAGGCGCGTGACGGGCGTTGGCCGAACAGCTGCGTGCATGAAACTGGCCGTCGAAGGTGACAAACACGCCCTCGCCCGGCTGCACGTCGCGCAGGATGGAGAAGCCGGAGCAATCGAGCGCCACCGACTCGGAAGCAAACATATATTCGGTCTTGCCGCTGGCTTCGCTGGTGCCGATCACCAAAGGACGAATACCGTTGGGGTCGCGGAAAGCCACCAGACCGTAGCCGGCGATGAGAGCCACCACGGCATAGGCGCCGCGCACGCGGCGATGAACGGCCTCGACTGCGCCGAATACCGCGTCCTCGCTCAACTCGAAGCCTTTTACCCGAGTGGCGATTTCATGGGCGAACACGTTCAGCAGCACTTCGGAGTCCGAGTTGGTGTTGATGTGGCGCAGATCATGACGGAACATGTCGGCCTTCAACTCTTCGGTGTTGGTGAGGTTGCCGTTGTGGGCCAGTACGATGCCGAACGGCGAGTTCACATAGAAAGGCTGTGCCTCGGCCAGGCTGGAGGCCGAACCGGCGGTGGGGTAACGCACATGCGCAATGCCGGCGTTGCCCATCAGCGAGCGCATGTTTCGGGTGCGGAAAACGTCGCGCACCATGCCGCTGCCCTTGTGCATATGAAAGGTCTTGCCACTGGCGGTAACGATACCGGCGGCATCCTGACCGCGATGCTGCAGTACCTGCAGGCCGTCATACAGCAACTGGTTGACGGGGGTCTGCCCTACCACGCCTAGAATTCCACACATGCTCTACTCTCTCTTCCCAACTACCCAGGTTTCAACGCAAACCGTCCAGCCATGAAAAAAGGCGGAAATCTTGAAGTGAAGATATCAAGATATTCCGCCTGTTTCCGCCTGTCCGGTGTAATTCAGGTGATCGGCCATCATGGCCGGCAACCATGGCCTCAATGACAAGGCCAGTGTTTCGAATGGAGCGGCCAATACCGCATTCCTCCACATCGGCTGGCGGGGAAGGTCGCTCAACCCGCCAATCAGCACCAGCGCCGTAACCAGTACCAGCCCTCTGGCCAGACCGAACACGGCGCCCAAAAATCGGTTTACACCACCCAGCCCGGTCGAGTCCAAAAGACTGGTCAGCGTAATGCGCAGCAAGGCCGTTGCCAGCCAAGCCAGGAAAAACAGCGCCACAAAAGACGCCACCAACCTCAAGCCCTCGGAGGGCACGGAGGCCGGCATGAAGGCCGACACGCTGGGCGCGAACTCTTTGGCGCACCAGAAAGCCAGCAGCCAGGAGCCAAGCGACAACACCTCGGCCACCAGCCCACGGATCAGCGCCACCAGCACCGAGCCGGCGATGATCGCGATGACGATATAGTCGAAAGCGGTCATTCAGGCCTTATTTGTTGACGATGATGCCCGACACGCCGGCATGGGACAGCTTCTGCAGGGCGGCTTCGGCTTCGGCGCGGCTGGCAAAAGGCCCCACCCGCACGCGGGTGACTTCGCCCTTGCTGGTTTGCACCTTGCTGAAGTGCGCGGAAACGCCAATCGACGACAGCTTGGCCTTCAAAGCGTCGGCCTTGGCCGGATCGGACAGGGCCGCAAGCTGGATCACCGGTTTGCCGCTGGCGGCATTATCCACTTTTTCCGGCTTGTTCGCCGTATTTTTCTTCGGCGTCGGCGCGGCGTCCGCGCCGTCGAAGCGGCCCTCAAGAATGGCGGCCGGATCAGGCTGCTTGTGCGGTTTGGCCGGTTCGGCGACTGCTGGTTTTTCCGTTTTGGCGGGCTTCGCGGGCGCGTGCTCGGCAGGCTTGCTGGCGGTTTTTTTCGGCTCCGGCTTCTTCACCGGCTCCGCGGGCGGCTCAGCAGGCTTGTTCGGTTTCACGGTCTGGGCGACCGCGGCGCCGGCGGCGACACCAGCCACAGCGCCCACCACGGGGGCCGCCACAACCGGCTTGGGCTTGTCTTCCGGCTCAACCGTCGCCAGCGAAGCCGGCAACTGCGTGCCGGCGGCAACGGCAGGCGCGGAAGCCTCGGTCGCCTTGGGCGCGGATGCGCCTGCCTTGGCAGCGGGCGCGGAAGCGTTGCCGACCGGCGGCAACGCCGTATCGGGCAAGGGACCAGAGGACTCGCTGACGATTTCCACCGACTCCGGCTTCATTTGCTGATCCGGCAGGTGGCCCACCACGTTCCACAGCACGCCGGTGGATACGCTGACCAGCACGATGGCGCCCACCAGCCGGCGGCGCGCCCGTTTGCGAAGCAGTATCAGTTCGTCGTGTGCGGAAAGTGCCATTCAGTCCTCAATGTTTGCGCTGTCGGGCTTCCATGACCTCGGCCACGGTGTGAAACGACCCGAAAACAGTGATTCTATCATTCTCGCCCGCCGCGGATAAGGCGGACCGCCATGCGTCGGCCATGGTTTTGTGCGCATGCACCTGCTGCAGCCCCATCGCCTTGAGACGTTCGGCGATGACTTCGCCGCTCTGGCCACGCGGCATGTCCAGTCCGCCCACATGCCATTGGTCGAACTCATCACGCGCCAGTTCCACCACGGCTTCAAGATCCTTGTCCGCCAGCATGGAAAACACGGCAATGCGGTTTTCGGCAAACGGCAGCTGGCGCAGGCTGGCCGTCATGGCCTTGACCGCGTGCGGGTTGTGTCCCACGTCCAGCACCACTACCGGACGGCCGGGCAGCACCTGGAAACGGCCTGGCCAATCCACCTCCACCAAACCCTGTTTCACCGCGCCGATGCCTACCGGCAAACGCTCGCGCAGGCACTCGAGCGCTGCCAGCGCGGCAGCGGCGTTGCCCAACTGGTAGCCGCCACGCAGGGCCGGCATGGGCAAAGCGTGCCGACGCGAATCGCCCATGCTGAACGACCACTGGTTATCCATGCGGCTGTAGTTGTAGTCGCGTCCCACCAGCTTCAATTCCGCACCGATGGCGGTTGCATGCGCCAGCAGGCGGGCCGGCGGATTGGGGTCGGCGCAGATGGCGGGTTTGCCGGCGCGGTAGATGCCGGCTTTCTCGAAACCAATATCTTCTCGGTTGTCGCCCAGAATGGCGGCGTGGTCGATATCCACGCTCACCACCACGGCCACGTCCGGATCAAACAGGTTGACGGCATCCAGGCGGCCGCCCAAGCCCACTTCCATGATGGCCACGTCTACCCGCTCTTCCATGAAAGCGTGCATGGCGCCGAGCGTGCCAAACTCAAAATAGGTCAGCGAGACATCGCCGCGCGCGGCGTCGATGGCGGCAAAGCTGCGCATAATGCGTTCGTCGCCCACCGGGGCGAGGTTGATCGCCACCCGCTCGTTGTAGCGCAGGATGTGCGGCGAGGTGTAGGTGCCCACCTTGAACCCAGCGCGCTGCAGCATGGTGGACAGCATGGCGCAGACCGAGCCCTTGCCGTTGGTGCCGGCGACGGTGATGACCGGGAAGCTTGGCCGCAGGGCCATGGCGTCGCGCACTTTGCCGACGCGCTCCAGGCCCATGTCTATAGTGGTGAAGTGCAGGTTTTCCAGCCAGTGCAGCCAGTCGTCCAGTGTGGTGCGTTGCATGCTCAGGAGTCTGTTAGGGGCGCATCGCGATGCAGATCGCGCGCGCTGTGGAACCAGGAAAGATAAACGCGCAGTTTGCGCAGGCTGTCGGCATTGGCGCTGTCCGGCAGCAAGACCCAACTGCGACGCCGACCATCGGCAACCGCGTTGACCACCGTCAGCCAGGGCATGACAAAGCTGTCTGGCGACAGCGTCAGCTCCAGCCGCCGGCCGCCCTCTTCGGCAAACATTCTGCCGTCCAGCTCCACCTGCAGGCTGCCCGCCCGGGGTAGCGCGCGCTGGCAGCGCAGCGCCCCCAACATGGCCGGCAAGCAGGCCCACCAATGGACGACTGGCAAATACAGCAGGCAAAGCAAGACAGCAGCGACGGCGCAGCCCCAAGTCAGCGCGGGGCCCAGCCGGGACGGGCGCAAGACCACCCGGAAAGGCGGCAGGCGACGACCGGATACGCTCATTGGCGGTTCAAACCCATGATCACAGATCGTGAGCCGGCATATTGGTGATGTCGCCTTCCACGCTGTCGATCACCGTGGAGTGGATTTCCACGTCGAACCATTCCCAGAAGGTTTTCAGCGACATGTCGGCCGGCCAGACCGCCTCATCGTCAAACCAGCTGGCCACTTCCATCTTGAACAGCTGTTCGTAGATCTCGTCGATATGGGCTACCGCTTCTTCCGGCTGATTGAATTCCGGCAGCAGGATCACGGTGCAATCGCTGCGCAGGCTGTCCAGCGACAGATCCACCATGTCCTCGTTGCCCGGCACGGCGTTCAGCCAGTCCAGAAAAGGTTGCTTGGGCTTGACGACGGCCACGGCGCGATCAACGAAATACATGGTTTTCCTTTCAAAGCAGAATTGGCGCGCATTGTACCCCAGCGGGAAAAGCGTCGCACACGTGCATGCTACAATGGCGACCGTTTCCGATTATTACAAGATGCGCCATGGCTCTTATTTCCGTCGAGAAGGCTTGTCTCGCCTTCGGTCACCACGCCCTGCTGGACAATGTGGATTTTTCGCTGGACACAGGCGAAGTGGTCGGCCTGATCGGCCGCAACGGCGCGGGCAAGTCCTCGCTGCTGAAAAGCATTGCCGGCACGGTGGCGCTGGATGACGGTCGCGTCAACACCAAGGGCGACGTCAAAGTGGCCTATGTGCCGCAAGAGCCCGAGTTTGCCGAAGGGCAAACCGTCTTCGACGCTGTGGCCGAGGGCCTGGGCGAACTCAAGGCCCTGCTGAGCGACTACCACCGCCTTACCCATCAACTGACCCAGGCTTCGGCCAACGCCGACGACTTGCTGGCCCGCATGGAAACCATCCAGCACCAGCTGGAGGCCCAGGGCGGCTGGCAGTTTGATGCCTTGATCACCACCACCCTGTCCCATCTGGGGCTGAATCCGGACACCCTCATCGCCGACCTGTCCGGCGGCTGGAAAAAACGCGTGGCGCTGGCTCGCGCGCTGGCCGCCAAGCCGGACGTGCTGCTGCTGGACGAACCCACCAACCATCTGGACGTATCCGCCATCGAATGGCTGGAAGGCCTGCTCAAGAGCTTCAGCGGCAGCGTGCTGCTGATCACCCACGACCGGCGCTTTCTCGACAACACCGCCAACCGCATCGTGGAGCTGGATCGCGGCCTGCTGCGCAGCTATCCGGGCAGTTTTTCCGCCTATCAGGTGCGCAAGGCGGAAGAAATCGCCATTGAAGAAGAGCAAAACCGCATTTTCGATAAATTCCACGCGCAGGAAGAAGTGTGGATTCGCAAAGGCATCGAGGCGCGCCGCACCCGCAACGAAGGCCGCGTGCGCCGGCTGGAGGCCATCCGCCGCGAACGCTCCGCCCGCCGCGAACGCGTGGGCCAGGTGAACTTCCAGCTGGATGCGGGCGAACGCTCCGGCAAACTGGTGGCCGAGCTGGAACACGTCAGCAAGGGCTATGACGGCAAGACGCTGATTCGCGACTTCACCACCCGCATCCTGCGCGGCGACAAGATCGGCCTGATCGGCCCCAACGGCGCCGGCAAGACCACCCTGCTCAAGCTCATTCTCGGTCAGCTGGAGCCCGACAGCGGCGTGGTAAAGCAAGGCACCAAGCTGGAAATCGCCTACTTCGACCAGTTCCGCGAACAACTGGACGAAGAAACCAGCGTGGCCGACATCATCAGCCAGGGCAACGACTTTGTCGAAATCGGCGGCGTGCGTAAACACGTGATGAGCTATCTGGAAGACTTCTTGTTTTCGCCGCAGCGCGCCCGCAGCCCGGTGCGCTCGCTGTCCGGCGGCGAACGCAACCGCCTGCTGCTGGCCCGGCTGTTCACCCGCCCCGCCAACGTGCTGGTGCTGGACGAACCTACCAACGACCTGGACATCGACACCCTGGAACTTCTGGAAGAGGTGATTGCCAACTATTCGGGTACGGTTTTCCTGGTCAGCCACGACCGGGCCTTCCTCGACAACGTCGTTACCCAGGTCATCGCTTTTGAAGGCGAAGGCAGGCTGGAAGAATACCCGGGCGGCTATCAGGACTGGCTGGACACCAAGGCGCGCATGGCCGCCATGAAGCCTGCCGACGCGCCCAAAACCGTCGCCAGCGCGCCGGTTGCCGCGCGCCAGGACAAGCCCAAACCGGCCCGCAACAAGCTTTCCTATAATGAAACGCGGGAATTGGCCGCGCTGCCGGACGATATCGCGGCGCTGGAAACCGAGCAGGCCGAACTCAACCAGAAACTGCTGGACCCGGACTGCTACCGCAACACCCCCAAAGAAGCCGTACAGTGGCAACAACGCATCGAGGCCATCGATGAATTGCTGCTGGAAAAACTGGCGCGCTGGGAAGAACTGGAGTCACGACTGAAATGAGACCGACACGGCCCGAAACTGCCCTGCTGAACCGCCGCGCCGCGCTGCGCGGTGCGCTGATGGCCTCCGCCGCCTTGCTGCTGGCAGCCTGCGGCACCACCAAAAAGCCGACGCAGACCGCCAAACCCCGCCCTTCTCAGGACAAAACCCTGTCCGCGCTGAAGGCTGACGGCGCGGGCCGTGAAATCCTCATGTACACCTTGGGTCTGCTGGACCTCGACTACAAATTCGGCGGCGGCAACCCGGAGGCCGGTCTCGATTGCAGCGGCATGGTCAGTTATATCTACCAGAACGCCGTTGGCGTGAAGTTGCCCCACAACGCTGCGCAGATCGCCGGTCTGGCCCGTCCCGTCAGCAACAGTCAGATGCAGGTGGGGGACTTGGTGTTCTTCAACACCATGAACCGCTCCTTCTCCCACATGGGCATCTACATCGGCGACAGCAAGTTCGTCCATGCGCCGCGCACCAACAGCACCATACGCGTGGACCGGCTGGACAACAGCTATTTCTCCGCCCGCTACGAGGGCGCGCGCACCCTGTTCTCCTGAGCGCCATGACCAGAAGCGACACCGCAGGCCGGCTGGTTCGCTATTGGCGACAACGTCCGCACCTGCATCGCGACGGTATCTCCTTGCCGGAGTCCCTGCTCTTCGGCCAACTCAAACAGGCGCTGGACAGCGAGGCCATGGAAGTGGCCGCGCTGTCCTTGCTCAGCCGCGACAGCACCTTGCACCTCGTCCTGAAGCAGCCCCTGGCCGCCCGGCTTACCCTGCACCTGGATTTCCTGCCGCCCGACTGGGCTCAACGCCAGCTGCGTCTTGCCTACCATGTAGACGGCGAAGCGGCCTCTCCATCCCTGCTGCGCCGGGCCATTGGCGGCTTGGTGTTGACCGCGCTCAGCGGCGGCATGGGCGACCGCTTGCTGCGCCAGCTGGCAGCACCGCTGGACTGGCTCAAGCTGGAAGACGGCATCGCCACCATAGGGCTGGACGCCCTGCCCGCAGTCAAAGAGTGGCTGGACTACCCGCTGTTTGGCCGCGCGCTTGGCGAGCGCTGGCAAGTACGCACCTTGGAAACCTCTCCCGGCTGGCTGCGCCTGCGCTTCGCAAAAACCTGACTCGCCGCTGTCGCTTCCCCACGCCACCCAATCTGAATAAAATGTCCACGCCATTTGCATAGCAAAGCGGCACGTGAAATGACTTTTTGATTGGATAATCATGCTGCAAATTCTTGAAAACGCCTATCTCGCCATCCTGCGCTTTGTGGTGCTGGCCGTTGCCGGCCTGATGCTGGTGGCCGTCGTCTGGTTTGGCATCGACGCCCTCCATCTGATGAAGAGCGAGCCTGCCCCGGTACGAGTGGAACCCAAAGTCACCGCGCAGGAAATGATCTCCCTCGCCACCAGCCCCGCGCCGGCAGCCGCCTCCACCGCCGACAACGAAGCCGCCCCCCAGGGCAAACCCGGCGCGGACCCGTTGACGGCCTACTACCGCCGCGGCGCGGACGCCATCATCCGCTTTGGCGAAAAAGCCTCCCATGGCCAGATTTCCGCCGACCGCGAACCGCTGGTCTCGGTGCTGAAAGAGCAAAGCGCCGATCTCAAGGACCCACACTACGAAGCCGCATACGTCAAAGGCCTGGCCGAGACGCTGGAACAAACGCTGAGTTCGCCCGCCGTCCTCAAGACCGCCTCCCCCGAGGAGCCGTTCCGGGTGGTGGACAAAGTGCTGGATGGCTACAAAGAACGCTTCAACGGCCAGATTGAAACCGTGGAGGCCAAGAATGCCGAAGCGCAGCAGAAATATCTGGGTGAGAAAGCAGAAAGCCAGATGAGCCTCTATTACGCTGCCGCCGCGTTTGGCGCGTTTCTGCTGATTGTCTTCCTCTCCATCACCATCAAGATCGAGCGCAATCTTCGCCTGCTGGAGAACCTGCCGCGCCCCGAGAAGGCTGCGCCGCAAGCCAAGACAAGCCGCCCGGCCGAGGCGCAGGCCTGACCCTCAGACGCGCAGGACGGCAAGGCGCCGCAGCCAAGGTTGGCCGAAGGCCGACTACCGCGCAGGCTTTGCCCTGACACCGCCTTGCCGCAGACTCAATACATCGTCATCCCAACCAGGAATGCCAATCATGAAAAACGCCCTGCTCATCGCCGGCCTCGCGCTGGCCTCCGCGCTGGCCCACGCCGACGACAAAGCCTGCCTTGCCGACCTCGCCGGCAACTTCCAGCACACCTTCAGTCGCGGCAAACAAGAAACGGTGCTCAGCGTGCGCCAGGACAAGAGCGGCTGGAGCTTCAGCCAGCCCGCCAGCACTGACCGCGACCGCCTGTTCCGCGACCATTTCGAAGGCAAGGAGCCGCTCAAAGCCCAGATCATTCCGGCCAAGCAGCTGGCTGGCGTCGGCGCGCTGATGCTGACCCCCTTCGTGGAAGAAGGCAGCCAGTTGCGCAATGTGAAAGCGGAATGTGGCCTGACGGTGGACGATGTGTATCTGGTGCGGCTGGATCTGTCCCGCGCCGACAAGGACTTACTGGAAAACATCGTCACGCTGGGCAGCGCGCTCAGCGGCCAGAAGAGCGACGCAGCAGTCAGCGACGCCGATATCGCGCGCATGCGCCAGCAAAAGTATTTCGCCGGCGAAACGCTGAAACTGGAAGGCGTCATCAGCACCATCGTGCCGGTACTGGTGCAGAAAGCCAGTGCGAATTAACACACAACGGGGCCAGCAGCCTCGCCCTTTTTGCGGATGAACTACCCCGCCTGATTGATTTCCAGCATCAGCAAGAACAGCCCGGCCTGGGCGGTGACATTGAGCTTGGCGTAGAGATTGCGCCGGTGCGCCTTGACGGTTTCATGCGAGATATTGAGCTGGCGGGCAATATTCTTGGCGGGGTGACCGGCCAGGATGAGCAGCGCCACGTCCAGCTCGCGGTCGGTCAGCGGGGTGCTGCCTTTCAGGCGCAGTTGTTCGCGCACTTTCTGCTCGCGCTCGGCGCCCGCCTCGGCCGGGTCTGGCCGGGCTGCCGGCGCGGCCAGCGTCATCAACTGCTTGATCCAGGGAAAATACAGCAAGATGGCGCCGATTTCCTCGGCGCTGAAGCGTTTGCGGCTGCCCATGGAAAAGGACAACACATCGCCGTTGCCCAGCGGCGCCAACAGTTGCACCTCGTCTTCCACCACATTGCGCGAGAAATAGCAGCGGAAGTATTCCGTTTCGCGAAAGTGTTCCGGCGCCACCTCATCCACCCGATAAACGCCGGCCGCCGCCGGCTGCTGACAGAACACATAGAACGGGTCCAGCAGATAAAGACTTTTGCGGTAATCGGCAAACAGATCCTTGGCGGTGTAATTGACAGCGCGGTCGGCCAGCACGGTGGGGCTGCGCCCCGGGTGAAACAGCATGGCGACCCAAGTATCAAAAGCGGCCGCTTCGCCCAGAAAGCGCGCCAGTTCCGGCCAGAACTCCCCGGCAGGCAAAGCCGCCATCAATCTGCCCAGACGCTGGTGAAACGCCAGCTCCGTCACCGGTATCAACATCTCTGCTCCCCCGCTGGGGTTACCTGCCGCCATGGGGGTAACCAATTGGTGTGATATGACGCCTTGCGGCCCATCCCTAGTATCAGTTGAAAGCCGCAGGGGGTAAAGACAGCCCCTGGCGACGCCACACACAGGGAGCAAAACATGAGCAGCAAGGACGCCGCATTCTGGCAGGCCAAGGCCGATGCGCTGCAAGCGCGCGGACAGGCATTCATTCACGGCCGCCGGGCGGACGCCGCGGATGGCCGCACCTTCCCCACCATCAATCCGGCTACGGGCCGGGTGCTGGCCGAGGTGGCCCGCTGCGGCGCGGCGGAGGTGGAATTGGCAGCGCGTTCCGCCCGTCAGGCTTTCAACAATGGCGACTGGGCCGGCTTGCCGCCGCGCGAACGCAAGGCGGTGCTGCTGCGGCTGGCGTCGCTGATGGAAGAGCACGCCGACGAACTGGCCTTGCTGGACTGCCTGGACATGGGCAAGCCGATCAGCGACGCCAGCCAGATCGACGTGCCCGGCTCGGTAGCTGTGCTGCGCTGGTATGCCGAAGCCATCGACAAGCTCTACGAACAAGTAGCCCCCACCGGGCAAGACGCGCTGGCGCTGATTACCCGCGAGCCGGTGGGCGTGGTAGCGGCGGTGGTGCCGTGGAATTTCCCGCTGGACATGGCGGTATGGAAGCTGGCCCCGGCCCTGGCCGCGGGCAATAGCGTCATCCTGAAGCCCGCCGAGCAATCGCCCCTGTCCGCCCTGAGGTTGGCCGAACTGGCCACTGCCGCCGGCCTACCCGACGGCGTGTTCAATGTGCTGCCGGGCTACGGCGAGGAAGTGGGCGCGGCCTTGGGCCGCCACCCGGACATCGATTGCCTTACCTTTACCGGCTCCACCGAGGTGGGCAAGCATTTCTTGCGCTATGCCGGCGAATCCAACATGAAGCAGGTGTGGCTGGAATGCGGCGGCAAGAGCGCCAATCTGGTGTTTGCCGACTGCGGCGATCTGGAGCTGGCCGCGCAACGCGCCGCCTTCGGCATCTTCTTCAATCAGGGGCAGGTGTGTTCGGCCAACTCGCGCTTGCTGGTTGAGCGCGCCATCCTGCCCCGTTTTCTCGACAAGCTGCTGAGCGCCGCCGCAGCCTGGCAACCGGGCAACCCCTTGCACCCGGACAGCCGCGCCGGCTGCCTGGTGGACGCCCGCCAGACCGAGCGCGTGCTGCGCTACATCGAGACCGGCAAGGCGGAGGGCGGCCGCTTGCTGTGCGGCGGCGAACGCCTGCAACTCGACGGCGGCGACTGCTACATTCCGCCCACCATTTTCAGCGAGATGCGGCCGGACATGACCATCGTGCGCGAGGAAATCTTCGGCCCGGTGCTGTGCGTGCTGCCCTTCGACAGCGAGGAAGAAGCCATCGCCATGGCCAACGACAGCCAGTACGGCCTGGCCGCCTCGGTATGGAGCGACGATGTGAACCGCATCCACCGCGTGGCGCGCGCGCTGCGGGCCGGCACCGTGTCGGTCAATACCGTGGACGCGCTGGACCCGGCGGTGCCCTTCGGCGGCATGAAACAGTCCGGCTTTGGCCGCGACCTGTCGCTGCACGCGCTGGACAAGTTCACCCAGTTGAAAACCACCTGGATTCAGCTGCGGCGCTGACGCCCGCCTCCCTGCTCCTGCCTTGCGCCGCCTTGTCGCACGTCGGGCGACGCCGGCGTCGGCAAGCCTGGGTTCAGAGTTTCTGCGACGTTTTGTCAGCGGCCCCAAGCGCCGCCTGCGCTGCCGCCCTCGCCAGGCCCTGCCAGACGAGCGGCGCGCAACATGGACCGAAGCCCTCGACGGCTTCGGCCAACATAACAGCCGGTCCCTGCCCTTTGACTCAGTTTTTCCCGCCGCGCGGCCCTCCTGACCTGCGGCGGTTCCCACCACTGAAAAAGGAGCATCCCATGCATCGCCCCCTTCATACCCGCCGCCTGCTGGCCGCCTCGCTACTGTGTTGCGGCCTCGGCGCCCAGGCTGCCGAACTGCGCGTGTACAACTGGTCGGACTACATCGGCGAAACCACCGTGTCGTCCTTCACCCAGAAGTACGGCATCAAGGTGAAATACGACGTCTACGACAGCGACGACACCCTGCAGGCCAAGCTGCTGACCGGCAAGGCCGGCTACGACATCGTCGTACCCACCTCCAACTACCTGGGCCGGCAGGCCGAAGCCGGCATCTATCTGCCGCTGAACAAGGCCGCCCTGCCCAATCTGAAATACCTGGACCCGCAAGTCATGAAACTGGCGGCCTCCGCCGACCCCGGCAACAAATACGGCGTGCCCTATGCCTGGCTGACCGACGGCATGGGCATGAATGTGAACAAGGTCAAAACCGTGCTGGGCAAGGACGCCCCGCTGGACAGCTGGGAGCTGCTGTTCAACCCCCAGTACCTGTCAAAACTGAAAGGCTGCGGCGTGTCGGTGCTGGATCAGGCGCCGGACATCTTCGCCATCACCCTGCACTATCTGGGCCGCGACCCCAACAGCCGCAACCCGGCCGACTATCAGGCCGCGCTGGAAACGCTGAAAAAAATTCGCCCCTACATCACCCAGTTCAACTCCTCGGGCTACATCAATGACCTGGCCAACGGCGACGTCTGCTTCGCCGTGGGCTGGTCCGGCGATGTGGGCATCGCCAAGCGCCGCGCCGCCGACGCCGGTAAGCCCTACCAGATTGCCTACAGCCTGCCGAAACAGGGCGCGCCGGTATCCATCGACATGATGGCGATTCCCAAAGACGCGCCCAATCCGGACGCCGCCCTGAAGTGGATCAACCACATCCTGGACCCGGAGGTCAGCGCGGGCATCACCAACAAGGTGTTCTATCCCACGCCCAACATCGGCGCGCAAAAGTATGTAAACCCTCAGATAGCGCGCGACCCCGGCATCTACCCGCCCGCTCAGGTGATGCAGACGCTGTTCTTGCTCAAACCGCTGCCCAACGACATCCTGCGCTTGCAAAACCGCTTGTGGACGCAATTGAAAAGCGGCCGCTGAAGGCGCTTCCCGACGCCCATAGCGAATCGCCTCCAGCAACATGGGGCGCGCCTGCGCGCGGCAGCCATACGAGTGGCGCCGGGGTTGGCCGCGCACTTGCCCGGCCCTCTCCGCGCCAACCCATTCACTGCCTCAGCGCGGCGGAAGGCGCCCTCTGATCCTGCAAACAGAAAAGCCCGCAAGACAACCGTCTGCGGGCTTTTGCATTGCCTTCGGCCAACCATGGGTTCAGGTTTGAAAGCGGCGAACCAAGGTATTCAGTGTTGCCGCCCGATCATTCAGCTGCTCCACCGTCGTCGCCGCATCCTTCACCGTCTCGGAGGTTTGATTGGTCAAGGTGCTGATTTGCTCGATGGACTGGGCCATGCCGTTGACAGCGGTGGACTGCTCTCTGGTGGCGGCGCCGATTTCCTTGATCGCGGCAACCGCCACCTGCATCTGCTGACGCACATCGCCAATGCTTGCCGCCGCGGACCCTGCCAGCCTGACGCTTTCCTCTACCGTCTCACAGGCTTTTCTCATGTCGTCCTCGGCACCCATGGTTTGTGACTGGATGCCTTGCGTCATCTTGGTGATTTCCAGCGTGGCGGTTGCCGTACGCTCAGCCAGCTTGCGCACTTCATCGGCGACCACCGCAAAACCCCGGCCCTGCTCTCCCGCCCGCGCCGCCTCGATGGCCGCATTCAAGGCCAGCAGATTGGTTTGGTCGGCAATGTCCTTGATCTCATTGACGGTGACGGTGATGTCGCGCGAGCTGGTGCCCAGCGCGGACATGGTCTTGCCGAGATTGCTCATGGTTTGCGACAAGTTGCCTATCTCGCTGGCTACCTGTTCCACGGCGGTGGAGCCCGCCAAGGTGAGTTCGTCCGTCTTGTGAATGATGTTGCCTGCGTCCACCGAGTTGTCCGCAATGTGATTGATGCTGACGGTAATTTGCTCGACGGTGGCTGCGTTGCCGCCAACCGCCGAGTTCACTTGCTCGGTGCCGCGAAACACGTGCTGAGTCATATCGTTGATGGCGCCGATGTTGTCCACCAGCGACGCGGCGCTGTCGCGCACCTCGCTGACAAGCTGCTTGAGGCGCGCGTGCATGACCTTGACGTGCGCCAGCGCGCTGTCTTCAGGCGCATCGGGCACGGTAATGGCCAGATTGCCGGCCGCGATCTCCTGCAGCACATGACCGATATCGCCTACGCTCCCACCCAATTGCATTCTGGTTTGCTGTTTTCCAACCCAGATCAGCAACAGGATTTCAGCGATCAGGGCCACCATGCTTGCCATGAACATGTTCTGGGCCATCCCCAGGCTGTGACGAGCGGTTTGCTGCGTCTCGGCGGTGCGCTTGTCCAAAAGCACGAAGAAGTCGTCGATAGGCTTCATGATCTGGGCTTTGAACTGATGGTATTCCTTGCTGTGCACCAGCTTGCGCGCCAGCTCCATATCGGCCGGGCCGGCAACCGTGTAATTGCCCTGGGCATCGGCAAACTTGCCTTTCACGGCGTTCATGGCGCGCACTTCCATTTGTACCAGGCCGTCGGAGTTGGCTTGCGCTTCTTTCAGCTTGGCGAACTCTTCATCGGTAAAACCGCTTTTTTTCATCAGCTCTTGCAACGGCACCGTCTCCCCGTCCGGCCTTGGCTTTGCCTGCCCGGCCGCGACAAAGTCCCAGTAGATGCGGTTGTACTCCTGAGGACGCGGGGCCTTGCCGTTGCGGATATCGAGAATGGCGTTGTACTGCTGCTCGTATGAAGGGTCGCCGGTGACCACATAAGTGCGCCCCAACCGGGTCAGGTCATCCGAGCTTTGACGCAGCTCGCTTGCCAGCAGATAGGAGTGATAGCGATTGTCGGCCGCCTCGTCCAGCTCCGCCGAGGCTTGCCGCATGTGAACGAAGAGGTATACCAGCACAATGAGCGTTGCTGCGATCAATACCTGAATGGCAATGGCGATGCTGGAGGCGTTGCGCTGGCTAAGCATGTATTTCTCCTAGGTATTTTTACCAGCATAGGCAACTCTTGAAAAAACATGGGACTCTTCTTTAGAAAACCTTTACGAACAAGCGCCTCCGCACCATTAACCCGCCAGAGAAAAGTCAGCTGTGGCCTCAAGCAACCGCGAAGCACGGCAGGCCGGATAGCGTGCAACGGGCAGTTTGACTGTCTGATTGCAGCGCGCCAGGCAATCTCCCTGCGCAGATAGCCAACCTTACAAGTGGCGGAATTCCAAGCAAGCGGCGGCATGCTTCGTCGCGCCCGCGCCGCATAAAAAAAGACCGGCCAAAGCCGGTCGAATGCTGGTCTGCAGAGGAAATCCGCCCTGACTTACACCAGCCGGTCCAACAGCCTGTCGAGAAAACGGTCGCACGCCGCCAGTTGATCCAGCGCTATCCACTCATCCGCCTGATGCGCCTGGGCGATGTCGCCCGGGCCGCATACCACCGTGGGGATGCCGCAGCGCTCGCTGTAAAGCCCGGCCTCCGTGCCGAAAGCGATGCTGCCCGGCTGGCTGCCGTCCGCCAGCAAGCCTTGCACAAAGCGCACGACTTCGGCGTCTGGCGGCGTCAGCAAGCCCGGGTAGCTGGCCAGCTCGGCAAAATGAAAACCGCACTCCGGCGATACGGCGCGCATGGCCGGGGTCAGCATGTCCTGAGCATGACTACGGATGGCAGTCAGCAGACTGTCCGGCGGGTCATTGGCCAGATGGCGGATTTCGAAGTCAAACACGCAGTAGCCGGGAATGATGTTGAGCGCGTTGCCGCCCTGCATCGGGCCCACATGCAAGGTGGTGTACGGCACGTTGTACAGCGGATCGAAAGGCCCCTGCTCCCGCCGCTGGGCCGCCAGGCGGCGGATATGGCACACCAGTTCGGCGGCGCATTCCACCGCATTGACGCCGGCGGCCGGGTCGCTGGAGTGCCCCGGTTTGCCGGTAACGGTTGCACGCCAGGCGGTCTTGCCCTTGTGAGCGGCCGCCAGCCGCATGCTGGTGGGTTCGCCCACAATGCCCATGGCCGGCAGCACCGGCAGGCCGCCCAGCACTTCCAGCAATCGCCGCACGCCGATGCAGCCGATTTCCTCGTCGTAACTCAGCGCCAGATGGATGGGGGTGCGCAAGGCGGTGCGGCTCAGGCGCGGCACTTGCGCCAGCACGCAGGCGATAAAGCCTTTCATGTCGGCGGCGCCGCGTCCGTAGGCTTTGCCGTCGGCCACATGCAAGTTGAAGGGATCGCTGCGCCAATCCTGCCCGTCCACCGGCACCACATCGGTATGGCCGGCCAGCATGACGCCGGGACGGTCGGTGGGCCCGATGGTGGCGTAGAGGCTGGCTTTGCTGCCGTCTTCGCTGTCCACGATGCGGCTTTCCACGCCGAAACCGGCGAGGTAGTTCTTCACAAAGTGGATCAGCATCTGGTTGCTCAACCGGCTGGTGGTGTCAAAGCCCACCAGCGTGTTGAGCAAGGCGAGGGATTCCATGCTTCACTCCTCCACGCCGGGCACGGCGAAAGCCGGCGCACTGTCGGGGGCTTGCGCCCGTGTGACGTAGTCTTGCATCTGCGGGCGATAGCGCCACCATAGCCGGCTGAGTTCCTCGATGGGCGCGCCATCGGTCCAGTCCACCCGCAGGTCGGCCACCGGCCAGCTGAGCGCATCCACCAGTTTGAGACCCGCCGCGTGAATGGGGCCGGTTTCGCCGCCGGCGTCCACCGCCGCCTGCATGGCAAGCAACAGTCGATCCACCAGATGTCCACTGCTGTTTTCAAAGGCGGACACCATGCGCCCCGGTATCGATTCGCTATTGAGGATGTTGCCGGCGGCGGCGCAATCGCGCCCTTGGGCGGCGGCGTACAGGCCCAGTGCGCGCTCGCCGCTATACGTGGCGATGTCGCCCTCGGCCGGCACCAGCACCAGTTGGCGCCAGGCCAAATGGGGTTCTTCGCGCGCCAGCGCCACCAGCAGGGCATCGCCGCGCAGGCCGGCTTCCATCAGGTCCAGCGCCAGCGCCCCCAGCGCCGGGTTGGTGACGTTCTGACTCATCACCGCGCCCACGCCGGCGCGCGCGTGGCAGCAGCGGCTAGCCACGGCGATGCTGGACGAGGCGGCCGCCACGCCCAGCATGCCGGTCTTCGGGCAACGGGCCGCGATGGAAAAAGTCATGGCTGATATCCCTCCGGGATGACGGCGGTGATGTCGATTTCCACCAGCCACTCGGGCCGCGCCAGCGCCGACACCACCAGCCCGGTGGACACCGGGTACACCCCCTTGAGCCAGCGGCCCACCACTTGGTACACCGCTTCGCGATAGCGCGGGTCCACCAGGTAGATGACGATCTTGCAAACATGATCGAGGCTGCTGCCGGACTCCTCCAGCAGCATTTTGACGTTGGCCATGGCTTTTTCCGCCTGCGCGCTCACATCACCGATGCCGACGGATTCTCGGGTATCCAGATCCTGGCCGATCTGGCCGCGCAAAAAGACGATGTTGCCGGCCACGACTGCCTGGCACAGATCGTTGTTGAGATTTTGTTCCGGGTAGGTTTCCTTGGTGTTGAACGGACGGATGCGCTTGTGAACCATGGTGATCACCTTTTGTTTGATGGCTGTGTGTCGCTGGGCCGCCGCGGAGGACGGCCCGCCTTGTCTTGCCGTTGTTCAGGCTGTCTCGGGCGCCGTTTCGCGCTGACTGGCGGCGGCGCGCTGGCCGGCGTCCCGATAGGCCTGGTATTTGCGCTGGGTGGCGATATGGTCGGCTATGAATTTGGCGTCGTGCCACACGCCCCAGATAAAGCTGGAACCACGCCGCGACAGCCAGGGCAGGCCGAGGAAATACACCCCCGGCTCGCTGGAGACGCCGCGTTGATGACGGGGCTTGCCCTTGTCGTCGAAGGCGTCCACCTGCAACCAGCTGTAATCCACGGCAAAGCCGGTGGCCCAGATGATGGTGCTGATGCCGGCCTCCGCCAGATCCAGCTCCAGAATCGGATGCGCCACGCAGGCCGGGTCTGCCGGGATGTCGCGCGCCTCGGGCTCCGGCGGCAGGTCGAGACCGTTGCGCTCAATGTAGGCGTCGGCGGCGTCCAGCAAGGACAGGTAGTTTTCATCGCCGCGGGCGATGTTTTCCGCCAGATCGGACTGAAAGCGCATCACGCCCTTATCGCAACTCTGAGTCATGCCCACCAGCGTGACGCCTTGGTGCGCCAGCCGGCGGAAGTCCACCGTATGGCCGCCGCGCGCACCGCTGACGGCAATGGTGACGTGTTCCCTGCCCGGTTTCATGGTTTGGGCGTCCCATTCGCCCAACACACCCAACCACCAGCAGAAGTCGCGCTGGCGATAGGCGCGCGGCGGGCGATCATGCGGGCCGACGGACAGGTACACCTTGCGGCAGGCGCGGTGCAGTTCGTCGGCAATCTGTACGCCGGAAGAACCGGAGCCCACCACCAGCACCGCGCCGGGCGGCAGTTGCGCCGGGTTGCGATAGTCGGCGGAATGCAGTTGGGTGATGGCGGGGCTGGCCGGCACGATGGCCGGGATGATGGGGCGCTGGAAAGGCCCGGTAGCGGCCACCACGCGCTGCGCTTCGATCACGCCGGCCGAAGTTTCCACGGTGAACCCGGCACGGTCGGCGTTGCGCGTTACCTTGGTGACTTCCACGCCGGTGCGAACCGGCGCGTTGAACTTGCGGGCGTAGGCTTCCAGATAAGCCGCCACGCGTTCCTTGCCGGCGAAGGCGTCCTGGTCGACATCGTCAAAGTCAAGGCCAGGAAAGCGGTCGTGCCAGGCCGGGCCGTTGCACACCAGCGAATCCCAGCGCTGCGAACGCCAGCGTTCGGCAATGCGGTTGCGCTCCAGCACCAGATGCGGCACATCCAGCCTGCTCAGATGCTCGCTCAAGGCGATGCCGGCCTGGCCGGCGCCGATCACCAGCGTGTCGATCTTTTCCTTCTCCATCGTTCTCTCCTCCCATGTGTGAGCCGCCGCGCGGCGCCCTTGTCTGGTGTGGCACAACGCTTGCGTGCGGACGCCAAGGCAACGGCCTTGCGCCCGGAGCGCCGACTGGCGTCGGTGCTCCGCTTGACAACCGCAGTCTAGGGAGACAGTCTGAATACGGAAAATATATAAATTTTCTACATTGGATAAGGCAAAGTTATGCAATACACGCTAAGACAGCTGGCCTACCTGGTGGCCGTGGCCGATCACGGCAGCGTCACCGCCGCCGCCAATGCGCTCTACACCTCACAGCCGGGCATTTCCAGCGCCATCTCCCAGTTGGAAGATCAATTCGGCCTGCAGTTTTTCATCCGCCATCACGCCAAGGGCGTGTCGCTGACGCCCGCGGGGCAAAGCTTTGTCGCCGCCGCGCGCAATCTGCTGGCCCATGCGGAAGAGCTCAGCCAGCACGCCACTGACCTCAGCCAGAGCCTGCGCGGCAAGCTGGAACTGGGCTGCTTCAGCACCATCGCGCCCATCTTCCTGCCGCGGCTGATGGCCCAGTTGCGCAGCGACTACCCGGACATCGCCGTGCAGCTGCGCGAGGGGGATACCGAGCAGCTGCAGCGCTCCTTGCTCAGCGGGGAAACCGAGCTGGCGCTGCTGTACGATCTTGACCTCTCGCCGCAACTGTTCCGCCACAAGCTGCGCACGCAGCAACCCTACGCCGTGCTGCCGGCCAATCACCCGCTAGCCCGCGCCGGCGCGGTATCGCTGATCGATCTGGCCGAAGAACCGATGGTGCTGCTGGACCTGCCGCACAGCCGCGAATACTTCCTCTCGGTGTTTCGCCAGCACGGGCTGGAAGCGCGAGTGGCGCACCGCACCGTCAGCTTCGAGATGGCGCGCGGACTGGTGGCCGCCGGCTGCGGCTTCGCCCTGCTGCACCTCAAGCCCAACACGGCGGTGAGTTATGCCGGCGACCCGCTGGTGTATCTGCCGATAGTGGAAGACGTGCCCTCGCTGGACATCGTGCTGGCCTGGCCGGCGGAGCTGCGTCTGACGCGCCGCGCCGAAGCCTTTGTCACACTGTGCGAGCGCGGCATGGGCTTGTTGGGATGAAAGCAGCCGACAAGCATCAGTTTCACGGCTGAAACAAGGCGCACCGACACAAGCGGCCCACAAGGAAAGGCAAGAGGGCGCGATGCAGCATCAAAGATTTGTCGGCCGCGCCAAAGCTTGAGAAACGCGCAAACGCCTGCACACTGCGCCAAGAGACGCGGCAGGCGCGCCGCGATGGCGCTGGATCGGAAATAACGATGCACTGCAAAGGGTAAAGCTATTTTACCTGCGGTGCGGACAGTCCCTACAGTGGGCTGGCGCCGCGCATGCGTCGCAGACCGCATCCGCCGGGCGTGCCGGGACTGAGCGCCTCCGCCGCCCGCAGTCCGGGTGAGTGGTCTGCGGCCGGGCGGCCCTACCCACCCGAACCGGAGAAACGCCATGTCCACCACTCGCCTCACCTGCCTGTTCGCCTCACTGGGGGCGCTTGCCGCCTTGCCGGCCATGTCGGCCGAACTCACTGTGATTTCCTTTGGCGGCGCCAACAAGGACGCCCAGCAAAAAGCCTATTACCAACCATTTTCCGCCAGCAGCGGCATCAAGGTGGTGGCAGGCGATTACAACGGCGAAATGGCCAAGCTGCGAGCCATGGTGGACAGCAAGCATGTGAGCTGGGACGTGCTGGACGTGGAATCGCCCGAACTGACGCGCGGCTGTGACGAAGGCCTGTTCGAGAAGCTGGACTACCGCCGTATTGCCAACAAGAACGACTTGCTGCCCGGCGCGGCGCAGGAGTGCGGCGTTGCCGCCTACGTGTGGAGCACGGTGCTGGCGTATAACGCCGACAAGGTCAAACAAGCGCCCGCCTCCTGGGCCGACTTCTGGGATGTGCAACGTTTTCCCGGCAAACGAGGTTTGCGCAAGGGCGCCAAATACACGCTGGAAATTGCCCTGCTGGCCGACGGCGTCAACCCGGCTGAAGTCTACAAGGCGCTGTCCACCCCGACTGGCGTCAGCCGCGCTTTTGCCAAGCTGGACAAGCTCAAGCCCTATATCCAGTGGTGGGAGGCCGGCGCGCAGCCGGCGCAGTATCTGGCCTCCGGCGATGTGGCCATGACCTCGGCCTACAATGGCCGCATCAGCGCCGCGCAGAACGAAGGCGCCAAATCGCTGCGTATGGTGTGGAAAGGCAATATTTACGATTACGACTACTGGACCATTCCCAAAGGCAGCCCCAACGCCGACGCCGCGTACAAATTCCTCGCCTTTGCCGCCCGCCCGCAGGCCCAGGCCCAGTATGTGAAAGGCATCAGCTACGGCGTCAGCAACAAGGCCGCCTCGCGACTGATTCCCGCCGCCACGCTGGCCAACCTGCCCACCGCGCCCAACAATATCCGCGATGGCCTGGCTATAGACAGCAACTTCTGGGTGGACCACGGCGAAAGTCTGGAGCAACGCTTCAACGCCTGGGCCGCCCGTTAAGCCGGCCCACTCTGCCCCCCTGCAAGGCGCGTCAAGCGCCTTTTTCACCCCCGCCCGCAATGCCTCTGCGCCTGTGCTACGCCTCCTTTGGTCTGCACCACACCAGCTGCGCAGCCCGCGCCCCTGCGCCTGGGCCAAGGTTTCAACAAGGTATTGCGCGCGGCTTTTAGAGTGGCTGGCAAAATTCCTGATGCTGCGTTGCGCCTGCTTGCCGTACTCAAGTACTGACTACGCCGACGCGCCTTGCCTCTGCCGTGATACTGATTTTTGTTAGCCGCTCTTATCAAGGACTGATGCGGTCGTATTTCCCGACAAGTGAAGATCTTCGGCCAACCCGGCGGATGCGGGCCACCCTTGCGCCATCAGACCTTTCGCACCACATCAGGCGTCTTGTCCGGGTCAATGCATCGAATCCCCCCAATCCTGTGTACACTTGCGGCTGAGAACAATCAGATCATTCCAGCGGGCAAGCACGACCAGCAGGCCGGCTTGTCCGCCAAGCGCGCGGCAGCCAGACAGAACAGCATGACAGTCCCCGATTTCCAGCTGGCCTTGCGCCAAACCGCGCAAGCCTTGGCCATCCTCGACCAACACGGCATGGTCCGCTACGTCAATCCGGCGTTCAGCGCCATGTTCGGCTACGCGGAAGCCGACATCCTCGGTCGCCACATCAGCGTCATCGCCCCCTCCGGCATGGACGACATCGCCTCGCATCAGGCTGTCATCGCCGCCGCCAGCCCCACGCGCCCCTTCCAGGGCGAGGTGAAACGTATCGCCCAGGGCGGCCAGACGCTGGGCGTCGCGCTCAGTTGCAGCGTGATGACCGACGACGACGGCGATATCGGCGGCTATGTGCTGACCTATACCGACATGGCCGACCGCCAAGCCATTGAAGAGGCCTTGCAACAAGCCAACGAGCGGCTGTCGCTGGCGCTGGACGCCTCGCAACTGTCGCTGTGGGACGTGGACATTCCCCGCGATGTGGTACGGCTGGACGCACGCTGGCTGCGCATGCTGGGCCACCCGCCGCGCGAGGCGGAGCTCAACAGCCAAACCTTGCTGTCCGGCGTGCATCCCGATGACTTCGCCGCGGTCAGCCGCGCCACCATTGCCATGCTGCGCGGCGAATCCCCCCGCTTTCGCGAGGAATTCCGCTATCGCAACGCCGAAGGCGGCTGGAACTGGATACGCAGCACCGGCAAGGTGGTGGCGCGCGATCACAATGGCCGCGCCTTGCGCGCCATCGGCACCAACCAGGACGTCACCGAACACAAGCGGCAGGAAGAACAGATCATCAGTGCCGCCCATTACGACTGGCTCACCGGTTTGCCCAACCGCTTCTCGCTGACCCGTCATCTGGACGGCGCGCTGGCCCGCGCTCAGCGCCACCAGAGCATGGTGGCGGTATGCATGATCGATCTGGACGACTTCAAGCCGGTCAACGATACCTGGGGCCATGAAACCGGCGACATCCTGCTGCAACTGTTCGCCCGCCGCCTGCAAGACCTGCTGCGCCGCTCCGACTTCGTCGCCCGCCTGGGCGGCGACGAGTTTCTGGTGGTGATCGAAGATCTGGAAGAAACCGGTTTGCTCAACAAGCTGTCCGCCACCCTGAACAAGCTGCACCAGGCGGTGGAGTCGCCCTTCGCGCTGGGTGCGGGCAACGAGGCCGAAGTGGGCATGACCGTGGGTGTGGCGCTGTTTCCGCACGATGGCGCGGATGCCGATGCGCTGATGCGGCAGGCCGACGTCGCCATGTATCAGGCCAAACAGCATAAATCTTCACGCCGCGTCTGGTGGCGCATGGCTGCGGACGAAACCGAATACCACGCCGAAGAGGCCGGCAGTTTCGAGGTATACGGCGAAGAAGCCGCCAGGCTGCTGCAAAAGGCGTCGAAGGTGGTGAACGCCGCCATCGAGCACTACATCGCTCATTTTTATGATCTGGACGGTGCACCGGAAGATTACCTGCGCATTTTGCGCAACCTCAGCCCCGCCAATGTCGAGGGCCTGAAGCCGCTGCATCGCAACTTCATCCAGCGTCTGCTCACCACCGACGCCGATGCCGCCACCATTCATGCGGAAAGCTTGCGGCTGGGCAAGGTACATGGTCTGGTGGGCGTCACGCCCGCCATGCTGGTCCAAAGCGTGGAGCTGTTCCGTCATCAGTTCAGCCAGCAACTCAACCAGACCCTGCTGCCGGCCAGCCAGCGCTATCGCTTGCTGGAAATCGTCGACAGCCGCCTGCAAAACCAGCTGCATGGCCAGCTCAAGGCCGCCGCCCAGGTGCAGAGCGACTATCTGGAAGTGATCTCCCACCCCATGCCGCATCAAGGGACGCTGTGGGCGGATGCGGTGAACAGCGAACTGGACTTGCTGGGCAAGCTGCCCGGCGTACAGGCCGTTCTACTGATGCGACTGATGTCCAACGGCGTGTTCGTCCCGGAAAACAGCCGTGGCCCCAAAGGCGAAATCGTCGCCAACATCCTGCAAACGCCAGGCAAGGAATCGGTGGTGGATCCCACCTCGCCGCGCGGACAAGGCCTGAGCGCCGTGGCCTGGCGCACCGGTAATATCTGCAGCGTGGCCGCCTATGGCCACGACCCGCGTTACGCCAGTTGGTACAGCCAAGCCGAGGACTATCGCATCCGCTCAACCATGAGCGTGCCGGTACGCAACCCGGAGGGCCTGACCGTAGCGGTCATCAGCTTCTTCGGCGCCTACCCCAATCAATTCGAATCCAATGCGATGCGACAATTTGCCCAGGGCCTGCAGCATCGCTGGGAGCTGATTCTCACCGCCTGCACCAAGCCGGCCGCCGCCATCCAGCAGAACCTGGCCATCGCCCTGCGCGAACGTCTGTTTGCCGGCGGATTGGAGATGTTCCTGCAACCGGTGGTGGACCTGCGCAGCGGCAAGACCGTGAAGGTGGAGGCGCTGGCGCGGCTGCGCCAGGACAACGGCGACATCGTCGGCCCCGGCGTGTTCTTGCCCCTGCTGGGCGACGCCGACATGGATCACTTGTTCCGGCTGGGGCTGGACAAGGCCCTTGGCCAGTTGCAAGCCTTTGAACGACAAGGGCTGGCGATAGACGTCTCGCTCAACATCGCGCCAGCCACCTTGCTGGACGACAACTGCGCCAGTTGGGTGGATGACGCGCTGAGGCAGCATGGCGTCGATCCTCGCCGGCTCAGCCTGGAGTTGCTGGAAACGGAAGACATTCCGCCGCAGGCGCAAGACAGGGCGATCGAACGCTTGCGCCGCACCGGCATCAAGCTGGCGATGGACGACCTGGGCTCCGGCTACAGCAGCCTGCAACGACTGAGCTCGCAGCCCTTCGACTGCATCAAGGTGGATCAGGGCCTGACGCTGAATTTGCGCAAGAATCCGCTGCCCAGCCTGGCGCTGATCCGGGCCATCCTGCAACTGGGCCGCGATCTGGAACGGCAAGTGGTGGTGGAAGGGCTGGAAGACGCGGGCATGCTGGAGGCTGCCATGATTCTCGGGGCCGACCTTGGCCAGGGCTATTGTCTGGCAAAACCGATGGAGGCTTCCCGCTTTGTGGCGTGGCAGGCGGGCTTTCAGCCGCCGGCCCACCGGGATCGCATCACTACCTATCTGGGTGCGCTGGCGCAGCATTGGCTCTATACCCAGCCCTCGCACACCGAGGCCCGGCCAGAGCCGCAGCACTGTCCGCTGCAAGCCTTTCTCGCCAAGCGCCCACCACCGGCTTGGCAAGACCCCGGCCCGGACGCTGCTCCGGCCGATCAGGCCAGCCAGCGGCTTACCGCGTGGCTGGCGGAGCAAGCCTGCGCCGAACGGCTCTCAAGCTGACGGTTTGCCGCTGCCCTTCGGCCAACCTTGCCGGCACGGGCGCGCGGCGGGCAGCCAAGACGGTTATTCCCGCAGGGCGCGCAGTTCCTTGTTCAGCATGCGTACCCGCATGGCCAGCGCGGTGGCGATTCCTTCAAACAGAAACAGGCAGGGGCCGCCCTGCTCGGCCGCGCACCGGTCGAAATCAGCCCGTTTCAGCACATACAGCTCGCAGTCGGTCTGGGCCAGCGTTCTGGCGCTGCGGCGCGAGCCGTCGAGAAAACCCATCTCCCCGATGAAATCGCCCTTGCCGAAGGTGCCGATATGCCACTCGTTCTTCTTTCCCAGCGGCAAGGCCACGCGGACTGAGCCGCGCCGGATGAAAATCAGCTCGCAGGCCTCGGCGCCGGCTTCAAACAACGTGGTCCCCGCCGGCAGGCTCAGCGGCGTCATCACCGGCGCCAGCTGCGTGAGACAACCTTCGCGCCAGCCCAGTCGCGCTTCCAGTTCATGCAAGGCGATGGCATCGTCCGCCTGCCCTCCCTCTTGCGCCATTGTCAGCAGAATCTGCGCCTCCACCCATTCCAGCGCCTGGTCGATACGACGAAAAGCCAGCGCCTTTTCCGTGTCGCGCACCAGCCCCACCTTGCGCAGGTAGCGCTTCATTTTCAGGCCGCTGGGCAGATTGCGCGGAATCTCCGAGAAAATCAGATAAGCACCCACCTCTTCCAGTCTGTCCTTGATCTGCTCGAACACATGGGTGGCGGTGAGATCGAGCGACTGCACGCGGCGCATATTGAGGATGACGTAAGTGCGCGGGCCGATCTCCGGCTCCAGCGCCTGAAACAGCTGGTACGCCGTGCCGAAAAACAGGCTGCCCTGCAATTCCACGATGACCGTCTTGCTGCCCTCCCGGATGAGGATTTCCAGCTCCTGGTCGTGGCGCACCACGCGGGAGAAAGCGTTGCCGCCCTCGATCTTGCGATGCAGGATGACGCTGCGCATCTGTTCGCGCAGATACAGCACCGCCGCCAGCAGGATGCCCACGCCGGAAGCTGCAATCAGGCTGACGCTCAGCGCCGTGGCGATCACAGCCGCAATCACCAGAAAATCAAAACGCGTGGATTTGCTGCGGATGAAAGACAGGCTGTGCAGGTCGATCATGCGAAAGCCCACCACCAGCAGGATGCCGCCCAGGGCGGCGATGGGCACCCAGGCCACCAGCGGCGCAAACAGAGCAAACACCAGCAAGGCGAACAGAGCGGCGAACACGCCCGAGCGACGGGTTTTCGCCCCGCTGTTGAGGTTCACCATGGAAGCGCCCATCTGTCCCGCGCCGGGAATGCCGCCGCACAAGGCCGAGGCCATATTGCCTACGCCCTGCGCCGCCAGTTCGCGATTGGACCGATGATGGGAAAAGGTCAGCGCATCCAGCACCACGCAGGTCTTGAGCGTATCGATGGACAGCAGGATGGCCAGCGTCAACGCCGGCCACACCACTTCGGCCAACTGCGCAAACCCGACCTGCCGCACAGCGTGAAACCGCTCCAGCGCCGCCGTCAACAGGCTTTGCCCGCCCTGCGGCAGCGGCCCCACCACAAAATGGTTGCCGCCCAGGGACAGTAGGGACGGGTCCGGCAAGGCGGCAAGAAAGTACACCGCCACCCCCACCGCCAGCGCCACGATGGCCGCCGGCACGGCCTTGATCAGCCTGGGGGCCAGCAGCATGGTCAGCATCACGCACAGGCCGACCACAAGGCTTTGCCAGCGCCAGTTCTCCGGTGCCTGCAAGGCCTGCCACAGCGAGACATGCCCCCCGGTGCCCAGCACTTGCGGCAACTGGCTCAGGATGATGGTGATGCCCACGGCGCTCAGATAGCCGCTCACCACCGGGTAAGGAATGTAGCGAATCAGCTTGCCGGTGCCCAAAGCCCCCAGTGCGATCTGCGCCGCGCCGGCCAGCGCAGCCACCAGCGTCAGCATCACCACGCCCAGAGCGGCATCCGCGCCCCCGGACGCCAACTGTGCGGCAAAGGCCGACAGCACCGCCGCCGCTGGCGCGCAGGGGGCGGAAATCAGCCGGTCGGTGCCGCCCAAGGCGGCGGCAAAGAAACCCAGCACCATGACGCCGAGAATGCCCGCCAGCGCGCCGTCCGCCGCGTGCTGACTGCCAAACGGCGCAAAGATGGCCACACCGAAAGCAATGGCGGATGGTAAGGCCACCAGCATGGCGGCCAGACCGCCCCAGACATCCCCCGCGCGGCCGCCCGTATTGTTTTGTTTCATGATTGTCCCCGCTGTCCGGCATGGATGCGCGCTTGCCCATCCTGACCAGGATCGTTTGTTTCTTGTTCTTTGTTTAGCAAATGTACAAGAAGGGCGGGACGGGTTTATCTGCGTTGGGTCAATACTTGTCAGGACTTGCGCAGGCTGTTTCAAGCATAGGCCGGCCAGCGGCATGACCCGGAGCCTTCGGCCAACCTTGCCGGCGCGCCACGCTGCCCGACAAACGCAAACTGGGGTAATGTCGAGTGCTGCCTCGCTCTCTCAAGCCAAATGGTGCCCCGCGCATGACCGAGAACATTCATTTTCTGCTGCTGCCGGAATTCTCGATGATCGGCCTCTTGTCCGCGATCGAGCCCCTGCGCGTGGCCAACCGCTTTCAGGCGGATCTTTACCGTTGGCACTTGCTGAGCCTGGACGGTGGACCGGTGCGGGCCAGCAACGGCATGTCACTGGAAGCGGAGGCGGCCTGCTTCGACGCGGGCGGCATCGACACGCTGTTCATCATCGCCGGCTTCAATCCGCTGGCGCACGCCGACGACACGCTCAAAGCCTGGCTAAGACAACTGGACCGGGCCGGCGCCACGCTGGGCGGTATCGACACCGGTTGCTTCCCGTTGGCCGAAGCGCGCCTGTTTCGTCAGGAGCGGCTTACCCTGCACTGGGAAGCCATTGCGGCTTTCCAGGAGCGCTACCCTTTGCTGACGGTAACGCAGGAATTGTTCGAGATTGACGGCAAGCGCATCAGCTCAGCCGGCGGCACCGCCTCGCTGGATCTGATGCTGGAGCGGCTGGCGCGACGTCACGGCGCAGCGCTGGCGGCGCTGGTGTCAGAGCAATTCGTGCTGGGACGTATCCGCTCCAAAAACGATCATCAACGCCTGCAGCTGACCGCCCGTTACGGTGTGCACAACAAGAAACTGATCAACGCCATTGCGGCCATGGAAGGCAATATCGAACACCCGCTTACCACCATCGAGCTGGCGGAACTGGCAGGCGTCACCCGGCGTCAGCTGGAGCGGCTGTTCCGCCAGCAGTTCGACGCCACGCCCAGCGGGTTTTACCTGCATCTGCGGCTTGGCCGCGCCCGCGAACTGCTGCGGCAAACCGGCATGAGCGTGCTGGAAATCTGCCTGGCTTGCGGTTTTGAGTCGGCCACCTATTTTGCTCGCGCCTATCGTCAACGCTATGGCGCCACACCCAGCCACGACCGGAACGACCGCGCTGCGGCAGAAAGCGGCGAGCCGCGCCAACCCTGAGAGGCGGGCGCGGCCCGGCACGACGCTGGCCTCAGACCTTCAACGCGATGCTTCGGCCAACATAAGGCGACTCAAATCCGGCCCCCGGTGGCGACAGCTCGCCGATCCGGCTCAACACATCCTCGTCAAACGCCGTGGAGCGCCCGCTCCCGGTATCGACATGAATCAGCAATTGCTCGCTGCAGGCGGCAGGCGCGTCCTCCTCGCCGTAATGCAGGCTGAAAAACACCTGCAGCCGCTTGTGGTCGCTGGCCAGAATCCGTCCCTCCACCCGCAAAGGATCGCCCTCTTTCATCTCGCGCAAATAATTCAGATGCACTTCCAGCGTGTACACCGAGCGGCGCCGGCTTTGCCGCGCGGCATCGTCCAGGCCGATGCGATCGATCAGCGCATCGCTGGCCAGACTGAACACCAGCAGGTAATAGGCGTCCCGCATGTGTCCGTTGTAATCCACCCACTCCGGGCACACTTGCCCGCGATACAAAACCATGGCCGACATCTCACACTCCGTGTTTGTACTGGCAGGCCGCCACCGCGCGCCTGATATGCATGATGCAATCGTCGCGGTAACGCTCCATCTCGGCAAGCGAACGCCCCGACATTTGTTCGCTGGTGCCGGCCACTACCGCTTCAATCAAGTCGTCGGTCAGCTCGGGAGCGGGCAGATGGGTCCAGGGCAGCTTGAGCGCCGGGCCGAACTGACGCATGAAATGTCGCATGCCGGCCTCGCCGCCCGCCAGAGTGTAGATCTGGAATGTTCCCATGAACGCCCAGCGTATGCCCGCGCCAAAGCGGATGGCATCATCGATTTCACCGGTGGTGGCCACGCCGTCGTTGACCAGATGCAAGGCCTCCCGCCACAAGGCTTCCAGCAGCCGGTCTGCAATGAAGCCCGGCACTTCCTTGCGCACATGCAAGGGGCGCATGCCCAGTCTGGCGTAGATGGCCATGGCTGTCTCGATGGCTGCCGCATCGGTAGCTTCGCCGCCCACCACTTCCACCAGCGGCAACAGATAGACCGGGTTGAAAGGGTGGCCCACCAGGCAGCGCTGCGGATATGCCGTCTCGCGATAGAATTCGCTGGGCAGCAAACCCGACGTAGAGGACGCGATGATGGCTTCTGGCCGGGCCGCGCGCGAGGCCCGGGCATGCATCTCCAGCTTCAGCGCCAGTTGCTCCGGCGCGCTTTCCTGAATGAAGTCCGCTTCTGCAGCGGCCTCCTCCAGCGTGCCGACAAAGCGCAAGCGCTCCGGCGACGCCCCTTCGGCCAACCCCCATTCGTTCAAAGCCTGCCAGGCCCGCGCCACTTGGGCGCGCAGCCGGTCTTCCGCGCCCGGCGCCGGGTCCCAGGCCAGCACATCCAGCCCGTTGGCCAGCGCCCTCGCCACCCAACCGCCGCCGATAACACCCGTGCCCAAGGCGGCGAACGTCTTCACCTCTTTGATCAGTTCCATCATGCCACTCCTGTTTGCCGGTTTCCTGGCACCGGCCATTGCCCCGCAAGCAGCAGCCTCGCCGCAATGTCGCACTGCGGCCGGCGGCCTGCGGCTTTAGCCGCGCTTTTTCAGCCCCAGTTTCTTTCGGCCCTCTTCAGGGGTCAGCACGCGGCCGCCCAGCTTGGCCACCAGGTCCGCCGCCCGCTCCACCAGCGCGCCGTTGCTGGCGAATACCCCCCGATCCAGATAGAGGTTGTCTTCCAGGCCCACCCGCACATTACCGCCCAGCAACATGGCTTGCGCCACCATCGGCATTTGCATGCGGCCGATGCCGAAACCAGCCCAGACAGCGCCAGGCGGCAGGTTGTCCACCATCGCTTTCATGGTGCCGGTATCGGCCGGCGCACCCCAGGGAATGCCAAGGCAAAGCTGGAACAGCGGCATCTCGTCCAGCAGCCCTTCTTTCAGCATCTGTTTGGCAAACCACAAATGCCCGGTATCAAACACCTCCAGCTCCGGTTTGACGCCCAGTTCCTGAATGCGCCGGGCCCCGGCCCGCAACTGGGCCGGCGTCGACACATAGATGAAATCGCCATCGCCGAAATTGAGCGTGCCGCAATCCAGCGTGCAGATTTCCGGCAGCAGCTCCTCCACGTGGATCAGGCGGGTCAGTCCGCCCACCAGATCGGTGCCGGGGCCAAAGGCCATCGGTTGCTCGCCCGCGCCGATCTGCAGGTCTCCGCCCATGCCGGCAGTGAGATTGACGATCATGTCCACGCCGGAAGACCGTATGCGATCCACCAGCTCGCGATACAGCGCCGGATCGCGGCTGCCCTTGCCGGTATGCGGGTCGCGCACATGGCAATGCACCACGGTAGCGCCGGCCTTAGCCGCCTCCACGGCAGCGGCGGCAATCTCTTTGGGCGTTACCGGGATATGCGGATGCTTGCCCACCGTGTCGCCCGCGCCGGTAACGGCGCAGGTGACGATCACGTCCTGATTCATGTTGATCCCTTGCGAAAATCCGGGCGAAGCCGTGCCCCCGCCCGGTAAAACCGTGCGAAAACCGCCGGACCGGCATACCGGCTCAGCCAGGGTGTTACGGGTAAAGGCCGCCGGGCGGCGGCGCGTGCGCTATTGCGCGAGGAAGGATTTGACCGCCGCCAGACCAGGCTTGCCGTCAAAGGTGCTTACGCCGTCCAGCCAGGGCTCCAGCGCCTGTGGATTGCGCTGCAGCCATTGCCGGGCCGCCGTGTCGGGGTTGATTTTCTGCATGATGGGCGCCATGACATGGTTTTCCATGTCCAGCGTGAATTTGAGATTGCCCAGCAGTTTGCCGGCATTGGGACAGCGCTGTTGGAAGTCGTTGGCCAGCACGGTATACACCTTGGAGCCGCCGAAATTGGGGCCGAACTGTTTGTCGCCGCCCGAGAGGTAGGTCAACTTCATCATGAAGTTCATCGGGTGCGGTTCCCACGCCAGAAACACCACCATTTTCTTTTGCCGGTAAGCCTTGTTGGCCTCCACCAGCATGCCGGCCTCGCTGGATTCGATCAGCTTGAAGCCGCCCAGACCAAACTCATTGCCGTCAATCATTTTCTTGATTTGCGCATTGCCCTGACTGCCGGCCTCGATACCGTAAATCTTGCCGTCCAGCTCCTTGCGGAAGCGGGCGATGTCGGCGAAAGTGCGCAGACCCTTTTCCGCCGCATAGCTTGGCACCGCCAGGGTGTACTTGGCGCCGTCCAGATTGGCTGCGGGCAGCACTTGCAGGGCCTTGGCCTGCACAAAGGGGGTGATCGCCGGTGTTTGCGACGGGTCCCAGTACCCCAGATACGCGTCCAGCTGCCGGTTTTTCAACCCGGCGAAGACAATCGGTTCCGACGCGATGGTTTTGCTCGGCTTGTAACCCAGGCCTTGCAAGACCACGCTGGCAAGACCGGTAGTGGCGGCAATGTCGGTCCAGCCCACATCGGCGAACCTCACGTTGCGACAGCTTTCCGGCTCCCCGGCCCAGACAGTGGAACCTGCCAGGCTCAACAACACTATCCCTGCGCGCAGCTTCATGCTCCATCTCCTCTTTATCAGTCAGCGTGGTGATGACGAAAGCGAACATCACGCCGCTACACTACCCGCGCGCCGAATGGCGTTTGCCACCCACAGCGACAGTTGCTCGCACTGGAGCGACAAGCTGTGCAAACAACCGGTCAGTCAGCGCGGCGCCCGCAAGCGCTCGGCGAGGAAATCGACAAAACAGGATACGCGCGCCGCGAGAAAGCCCTGCCGGTAGAACACCGCCCATACCGGCTGCGACCAAGGCAACACCGCCTGCGGCAGCAACGCAATCAGCCTGCCTTGGGCGATATCGCCATCCACCAGAAAGTCCGACAGGCAGGCAATGCCGTTGCCCGTCAGCGCCAGATGGCGCAGCGTCTCGCCGTTGGAGGCGGCCAGGGTCGGCTCTATCGGCCAGCCTTCCGCGCCAGCCTGGTGCAGCGGCCAAAGATTCAGAGAGGACGGCTGGGTAAAACCCAGCAGCCGGTGCGAGGCCAACGCCTCCACACTAGCAGGCCGACTGCATTCGGCCAGGTAGGCCGGGGCCGCCACCAGCCGCCAATGGCTGTGGAACAGCAGCCGCGCGTTGAGCGTGGAATCCTGCAACTGCCCCACGCGCAGGGCTACGTCGGCGCCGCGCTCGATCAGATCCACCACCGTTTCGCCGCTGGTCAGCTCCAGCCGGATGCGGGGATAGCGCCGGCAAAAATCCGGCAGCACCGGGGCCAGCACATGATCGAACACCGGGGTGGCCGCATTGACGCGCAGCAGGCCGGAGGGGTACTCCGCCGCCGATTGCAAAGTCAGCTCGGTTGCTTCAAGGCGGGCGAGAATTTCGCGCGCACTGTCCAGAAACCAGCGTCCCTCATCGGTCAGGTCCAAGCGGCGCGTGGTGCGGCGGATCAGCCTGACTCCCAGCTGTTTTTCCAGCTTGGCGATGCTGCGGCTGATGCCGGAAGGCGTCAGCCCCAGACGCTCCGCCGCCGCGGAGAAGGAACCATCGTCAATCACGGCCACAAAGGCCTGCAAATTTTCGGTAGCCAGCATTATTGATTTTCAATCACAAGATATAGCGTTTTTGACGCATTTTTCCTGGCAACGCAAGCAATGATAATGCGGACTTTCACTCATCCGCTGTGCTGCAATGCGAAATACGCCCCGCAGCCGGCAATGGTCATCCACCATTTTTCTGGAGTCTCACATGCCACTTGCTCTCTGGGCGCTGACGCTTAGCGCCTTCGCCATCGGCACTACCGAATTCGTCATCGTCGGGCTGATCCCCACCATCGCCGACAGTCTGCGCGTTGCCCTGCCCTCCGCCGGCATGCTGGTCAGCCTGTACGCGCTGGGCGTGGCCGTGGGCGCGCCGGTGCTTACCGCCCTTACCAGCCGCCTGCCGCGCAAAGCCCTGCTGCTGGGTTTGATGGCGCTGTTCACCCTGGGCAATCTCATTGCCTGGCAAGCACCGGGTTATACCGCGCTGGCCGTAGCGCGCATCCTCACCGGCCTTACTCATGGCGTATTTTTCTCCATCGGCTCCACCATCGCCGCCAGTCTGGTACCCAAGGACAAGGCCGCTTCCGCCATCGCGCTGATGTTTTCCGGGCTGACCGTGGCGCTGGTTACCGGCGTGCCGCTAGGCACCTTCATCGGCCAGCATTTCGGCTGGCAAACCACCTTTCTGGCCGTGGCCGGGCTGGGCCTGATCGCCTTGCTGGGCAGCCTGATGCTGATTCCCGACAATATTCCCGCCAGCCAGCCCGCCTCCTTGTTGAGCCAATTCGCCGTATTGGGCAAACCCCGCCTGTTGCTGGTGTACGCCATGACCGCGCTGGGCTATGGCGGCTCCTTCACCGCCTTCACCTACCTTGCGCCGATGCTGCAGGAAATCAGTGGCTTCCAGGCCTCGGCTACCGGCCTGTTGATGCTGGTGTATGGTGTGTCGGTAGCGGTGGGGAACGTCTGGGGCGGCCGTCTTGCCGATCGCAAGGGCCCAGTGCGCGCCCTGCAGATCATCTTCGCCGGTCTGGCCGCCGCACTGGTACTGTTGGGCCTGACTGCGGGTTCCAAAATACTGGTGGTGCTGACGGTGCTGCTATGGGGCGCGGTGGCGTTTGGCAATGTGGCCGGCTTGCAACTCTATGTGGTGCAACAAGCCGAAAGAGAAGCGCCGCACGCGGTGGACGTGGCCTCCGGCCTCAATATCGCGGCTTTCAATCTGGGCATCGCCTTCGGTGCCTGGGCTGGCGGACGCATCGTGGTATCGCTGGGCATCATGGCCACGCCGTGGGTTGGCGCGCTGATCGTACTGGCGGCACTGGTGCTCACCAGCTGGTCCGGCGCGCTGGACCGCCGCGCAAGCCAAACCCTGACCGCTTGCCCGCAAGCCTGAACCTGATTGAACAACTCTTCGACAAGGAAAGCTGAATATGACTCTTCCCCTTTTCGGCCTTGGCACTTTCCGCCTGCAAGGCCAGGCCGTTATCGATTCCGTCTCGCAAGCGCTGGAACTAGGCTATCGCGCCATCGACACCGCGCAGATCTACAACAACGAAGCTGAAGTAGGCCTTGCCGTGGCCGAGTCCGGCGTGCCGCGCGAGCAATTGTTTCTCACCACTAAAATCTGGACCGACAACTACGCCGCCGACAAGCTGATACCCAGCCTGCGCGCCAGCCTCGACAAGCTGCGCACCGACGCGGTGGACCTCACGCTGATCCACTGGCCGGCGCCGGGCCATCCGGTGCAGCCGGAGGAATATCTGACAGCGTTGGCCGAGGCCAAATCGCTCGGCTTGACCCGCCAGATCGGCGTGTCCAACTTCAACATCGCGCTTACCCGACGCGCCATCGACATTCTCGGCCCGGGAGAAATCGCCACCAATCAGATCGAGCTCAGCCCGCATCTGCAGAACCGCCGGCTGGCCGCGTTTCTCAAGGAAGCCGGCATTGCCGTCACCTCCTACATGACGCTTGGCTACGGCAAAGTGCTGCAAGACCCCACCATCCAGAACATTGCGCGCCAACACAGCGCCAGCCCGGCGCAAGTGGCCTTGTCCTGGGCCATGAACAAGGGCTACAGCGTGATTCCCTCCTCCACCAAGCGGGAAAATCTGGCCGGCAACCTGTTGGCCGAACAACTGCGTTTGAGCGATGAAGACATCCGCGCCATAGACGGGCTGGAGTGCGGCGGACGGCTGGTGAATCCGGCAGGCCTGGCCCCGGAGTGGGATGACTGACTGGCGATGGGCGCTTGCCGGCATGCGCCCTGCAGCCCGGCAAGCCGCCAACGCTTACCAGCAGTCTGCGCTGTTGGTCACGGCATTGCCCGCGGCGTCCACATTGCTTTTGCTGCCCAGACTGTCCAACTGGAAGGTCTGGCAGACATCCGCCGCTTGCGCGCCCCCCTTCACCGGGACGGCCCGGATCACATAAGACGGCGGAGAGCCGTTGGAAACCGAGGACACGTTGAGCGTGTAGAGGTTCTGGCCATTGCCCGGCACGGACACCGATGCCGCCTGAGCCAGCCCCAGGCTGGACAGGTTGGCGGTAAACACATTGTTCAGCGCGTAATAGTTTTCCTCGCGCGCGGCCAGATCCAGCACCGCATTCTTGGCCAGAACGCGGTTGCCCTTCTGCACAAACTGGGTGTAGGCCGGCAGGGCTACGCCGGCGAGAATGCCGATAATGGCGACAGCGATCATCAATTCAATCAAACTGAAACCGGCTTGTTTATTATTTCCAGACATAAATAATACTCCGGCTTAACGCAGTTCGATCCAGGTCAGGCGGTAGGGTTGAGCCGTTGGCGACTTCACTTGCGTGCAAAAGCCGGAGCCATCGGTTTTCTGCCCGCACAAATAAGTTTGCCCCGCATACGTCAACAGAATGGAGGCACCGGACAGGCTGGCCTTTTCCGCATTGACGGCATAGCTGTTCACGCCCGAAAACGTATTGTTGTCATTGGCAAAGTAAGACAGCCGGAAATTACCGCCCGTGGCGGGATTTAGCGCGTAGGACCAACCTGTATCATTGCCGGCGTCGCAGCCTACCGCCGAGTTCGAGAAGGGAATTGTGCTGTTGAACTGCACCGCGCCTAGCGAAACCCTGGGGTTGTAAAGCAGCTGTTCCGTGGTGTTGGGGAATACAAAGCGCCAACCATACTGGGTTGCGCCCGTACAGCCTGCCAGCCCCGGCCAGCAAACCGGATTGCTGGTCAAAGCAGCGTATTGGGTAACCCCGGAGCTTGAGGAGTTGGTGACGGACTCTGGAATGACCGACTGCGTTTGCAATTGCGTCGCAGCCAACGTATCGGTTGGCGTCGTTTCCGCATTTACGGGAACAGCAAACTTCTTCGTCGGCAGCGCGTTCCAGGCCGCCATGTTCCAGTCCCATATGCCGTAAGCCGCTTGCGAACCAGTGGCGTAAACATTGGCGTTGGCGCTGGTGAAGGACTGCTTCTGCCCGGTACCGAAATAGATCATCACCCTCGCCCCGCCACTGGTTTTCAGCGGACCGGCGACGATTCTGGTCGTGATGGGCTGTAGCGATTTGCTACTGACGCCATTATTGACAAGCACATTGACCGGGGTAGAGAACAAGGGCTTGGCCTGTGTTCCGCTACCCAGGTTGCTTACCTGCCATTTGGCGGGGTCACTGCTGGTCAGATCAAAACGCCAAACGTTGCCGAACAAATCACCTGCATAGACGTAGTCGGTAATGTTGTCGCCATCCAGATCCACCGGCGTCGCGTGGAGAATGCCGTTCTTGCCTCCTTGAGCCGTGGGATCCTTGCTCGGCCCCCAACCGGTGCTGATCGAGTAAAACCGTTTTTGCCCGCTGTCAGGATCCACCAGCAAGACAAACAGGGCTGCGTCGCCGGTTTCACTGTCATAGCCGTTGCCGAACACGGCGCCCCACTGCCCGTTATGAAAGCGCGCCAGTACCGGCGTGCCCAAGCTATAGCCCAGGCTCTTGCCGCAGGTACTCCCATTGACGCAGCTGATGTTGGCCGAAGACCACTCCCCCACCACCAGGCTGCTGGCGTTGGCTTCGGTGAAATTGCTGTCGGAAGGGTCGGTTACATCCAGTGCGTAAATGCCTTTGCCGCCCATCCCCATTCCGCCAATCAACCAGCTATGCCAGTTATTGCCATAAAAAAGATCGCCCTCACCCGGCGTGGCATCGACAAAATATTGATGGTTGTAAACCTGTGCGGTGTAGGCGGCCAGATTGGGGAAAACCGTGGCGGGCACATAAGCCAGCACCTCCTTGCCGTCGTTCGGGGTCTGGCTGGTGGAGTACGCGCCGGACGCGGTGTAAGCGCCGGCCCGGAAACCATGCAGCATGCCATCGTTGCTGCCTACATAGGCCACGTTGGCACGGCTGGCGCGACTTTGCTTGAAGCTGCTGTACGCCACCGCCGCCGCGCTGTTTTCAGCAGCGGATTGCGCGGGATATAAAGCATCGGTCCAGATGGCGGGGTAGGCGCTGGACGGCGGGCCAACCCAGACCGGACTGGAGTTCACGACATCCCCCAGCACCCCATTGCGCGTACGAAACAACCTTGCATCCTTGTCAGAACTCGACTGCTCATGGCTACGGTCTCCCCGCAGGAAGTCCAGTCGCAAAGCCCCCTTGCCATCGCTACTGTTCAAGGCGCTTTGCTGGGCTGCTGTCAAGGCATTCCAGCGGAAAGTGCTGCCCTGGCTGCCCCCCCAGGTAAGTATGGTTCGCGCGCCGGCATCCTGGGCTGTTGCCGAGCTGTTCGTCGCATCACAAGTACCGCCAGTCAAACCACAGGAAGCGTTCCAGGATGCACTGGTAGATACCGAAACCCGGTTGGCCGCATCCACCACCAGAGGGAAAGAAGACACCTCGCCCCACCAGTTGTCGGTATGGTAGGCGGACAAAAACAACTGCGTGCCAGCGATGATCTGCGATGACTGATTGGTATTGGCCGCGGCGGAACTCGACGAGGTTGCCTGCGGCTGTGCCTTGAAACAGGTAATTTCATGGAAATTGGTTACCGCTCCTGTCGAGCCGGCAAAACCAAAAGTCAGATAGGCCGGAATCGGCCCGCTGAAAGTATTCAGATCAACCCCATTGGCAATCTGTGTCCAGGCCCCGCCATTGACGCTATAGGAAAAGGACATCAGGTTTTGCGGGGTGATCTTCAAGTGATAATTCATGGGCCAGGCATTGCCGGACGCCGTCGGCGCGCCTGCGCGCCAAGGCACATTGGTCGCGGAGATTTTCTGCCCGCTCGGCAGGATATAAGGCGGGTTTTGCAGTACCGCATAGTTCAACAGCGGCACTTTGACGCCGCCATTGTTCACATAACCCTGCCCGCAGACCGTCCCGACGTCTTTCGTGCTGGGGTTGGGATACAGGCTGGGAAAAGTGGCGCTCAGAAAAGCGGCGTTGATATTGCCGGCTCCGCGAAAACCGATGGCGTTGGAATAAGCCTTGTTCGGTCCGGACGCGCCATTGTCCGCCGCGTTGGAGAAATTGCCGAACTCGTCCATGCCAATGCCCAGATAGCCATTGGCGACACCGTCCATGGCGCGCGAGCCGGACCAGGCATTGGCGCAGGCATAGCCGAGCGCGCCACCCGAAGCACCAAGCGTTTGCGGCACGGGCTGTGAAGGATCACCAGAAGGATTGCGCAGCAGGAAGAAGCTCATGCCGTCCGCGCCGTTGCCGCCGTAGGTATAGCTGGTCCAGGTAACATCAATGCCGGCGGTGGCGGGAAACCAGTTGTTGTAGATAATGCCGCCGCGCTGATAACCCCGGTTGGAGGTAAAGCGCAGCGCCCCATTGCCAACCGGGTCGGCTTGCGACGCCGAGCCGGTTTTGTAATACCCGCCCCCGCTCATATTGCTTACCACCGCGCAGCCTGGAATCTTGCCGGGGCCATCCGCCGCACTGCTTCTGGCGGAAAGGCAGGCATTGCCTACCGGCAGCCAGTTGGCCTGATTGGAAGTGCCGGTGAAGTTGTCCTGCACCACCAGCGCCTGCGCCTTGCAGGAGGCAAACAAGACAAGTGCGGCGACACCAGCGCGAGCAACTCGATTGGTATTCATAACCGGATCTTTCACGGTAGATATCTATTGGGGACCAGGCCCGAATGCACTGAATGAAGCGGGTATGACATAGGTACTTTGCACCACGGCGGTGGTGTCCAGATTGCCGCCAAACGCCTTGGCGGTGACTTTGTACACATCACCACTGCCGTTGTTGCCAACGGTCTGGATGCAGTACTGCGCCTGACCCGCATAGCTGGAAACACCACTGGACGCTATGGTCATGCCGATTAGAGGTGCATAGTTGCCTCCGGCCAGCACTGTCGAACTGTCGGGTTCCGTATCGAGCACGCTTTGGCAAACCTTTGCCGCTGCTGCTGCGGCGGCGGCGCTGCTGTTTTTCGCCACCCACCACTCTCCGTACTGCAGGGCTGACTGGGCGGCCTCGAAAGCGCGGCCTTTCTCGCGAAAACCGCCAGCCATACGCCCTTGCGCGATCACATTCTGATAAACCGCTACCGTGACGATGCTGACAATCAGCAGAAACAGCAGGGCTGTCGCCAGGGCAATGCCGGCCTGTGAATGCAGGCCGGCTACGCGGCGCGTCGAGGGGAGAAAATGGCGGTTCATAGCTGATTGGGCACAAAAACAACTCTGGAAATGGTCACCGCCGCAGGCAATACACCCTGCCTCTGGCAATACAGCGTGGTGAGCGCCACCTTGACCGAGCGCACCGCAGCCCAGTCAGTCACACCGGAAGCCGCAAGGTACTGGGTGACAGAGCCTGAGCCGCTTGCGTCATAGCCGTACTGCAGCTTGAGATTGCTGATGCCTTGATAGCCAGCGTTCTTGCACGGTATCGCCGCGCCAGCCATACCATTTGCCCGTTTGCCTCCCGCCACGGCCACCGCAGGCTGCTGTCCGTTTACGGAACAAGTCAGTTGCAACGACGCAGCGTCCACAGTGATGACATTGCTGTATACGGCGGGATCGGTTGCTCCAAGACAGTTGACCACTCCGTCGCTAGCCGCATTTTCATTCGTGCCAATCTGAAATCGCACCCCGATCACATCTGGCGTATTTGCATCGCCTGCCCTGCCGGAGATGAACTGCCCCACTGAAAAGGGAAGCTGCTGCGACGATGAGGCGATCACCGGGAATAACGAGTCGCGCCCGCTGCTCATCCGGTTGGAGTAATACCCTGCTGACTGAATCATCTGACTGATAATGGTCATGGCCATGCGCTGGTCCTCCTGCATTTGCGCCAGACCGTTTTCTGATTGCTGCGACAAACGGGTAGTCATGAAAATCGAGTACAGGGCCAGCAACAGGATCAGGGAAATCGTCAAACTCACCATAAGCTCGACCATGCTTATCCCGGCCTGCCGCGCGCGCCGGCCCTTGCATAGCAAGTAGCGGCCGCTCATGGCTGTACCACCATGTTGTAAGTGGCAGAGGCATAGGCATTGCCGCTGTTTTTTGCGCCGCCGGGCGCGCTGTAACGCTTTTCGGTCCAGGTAATGCTGATCTGGCAACTGACCGGAGCACTGGCGGATTGAGGCGCACAGGAAAAAGTGCCGCTGGCATCGGGCAAGGCCATCTGATTGCTCTTCAAGCCTTGCTGCCACTGAGAAACGTCATACCCCGCCACTTGCGATGCGTTGCATGCCTGGCTGGCATTGCAAGCCCATGAGGCTGAATAGGGCACATCAGCTTGAGTGGTGGACGCAGACAGGTTTTGCCAATAAGCCTGATTGGCATGCATGCTGGCCGCCATTCCCTCGGCAGCCAGCGCAGCCAGACTGCGGTACTTGGCATCGTTTGCCCGGCTGATGGCGCTGGCCTGCACGCCGGCAAGACCCAGCAAACCCACCGCCACAATCAGGATCGCCACCAGCACTTCCAGCATGGTGAAACCGCCTGCTCGCAAACCGGGCGTTAAAAAGACCGGAGCTGGCATCAGCACCCCCCCGCCGCGTCGCCATAACGGGCGGCGCGCACATTGCCCACCCCTTTGGCGATGAAAAGACACTGGCGATTGAACATGGACGGCGCGCTTTGTGCCGCCGGGCTATTGACCACCATCACGCCGGACGCCGCCGTCGTGCCCAAGCGGGAAAAACAAACGCCCTGCCCGCCGCTGCCGGCATTGACGTAACTGACAGTGTCGCCGCCATGAATGGCGGGCCTTGTCCGCAACAGCGCGCCGTTGTTGGCGCCTAGCCCTGAATTGGCGGTACAAGCGCCGCCTTCTGGCAACATCACAATCCAGCCATCCTGCCAATTGCCGGACCCGCTACAAGTACGCCCATCGCGTGAGCTGCACATCATCACATTCAAGCCCTGCCTGACCGCTTCCATGCGGGCAAAGGCCATGTCCGACCACAGCGCGTCCAGTTCGGAGGAAACCCGGCTGCCATCTATGGTTGCCCTGTACGCCGGCACTGCCATGGTCAGCAAAATAGTCGCAATCGCCATGCCAACCAGCAATTCAATGAGGGTGAATCCTTGGCGCTGCAAACCGCCAACATTGAAAAAACAATGAATACCCATGATATTTTTTACAACCCTGCCAACGATTCATCGCTCTTGCCGAATAAATGACAACTCATCGGAAAACGAAAAATCAAATTAGCGGCCACACAGCCAGGCGCACTAATAAATCCCAAACAAATCGCTTGCGCAATCGCTACAGCAAGCCCTTTCAGGGCAAGCCACGCAGGGAATTGTATTCAACAGGGTGCATAAAAAATGTAAAAGATTGCTAAATATGAATGCAGCCAATAATGTCGCCAAGCAACTTAATATCAGCCAGATAAAATGGAAATCAGCCAGGGAAAAACAAGCCCAGCGTCAATTCAAATGACATGCCGAACCCATGAAAAATCGCCAATTCAAAGCAGGGGCCAGAAAACAGGGAGGGGGATAAGGAGAATTGAGACAGCTCATGGCAGCCAATCAGCCGCCAAGGCATGAACAGTACACAAAGCAAACCCGATAACGAGAATGACAGGCAACAAAAAAGCCCTGACGTGTCAGGGCTTTTTTGCAGATATCTGGCGGAGAGGGGGGGATTCGAACCCCCGTTAGGGTATTACCCTAAACACGCTTTCCAGGCGTGCGACTTAAACCACTCATCCACCTCTCCAGATGGCTTTGACAACCGCCTTGCGGCGTTTCGTCGTCAGAGGCTGCGCAGTATATAAGCCCTCATCCCCCTGCGCAAGAGGTTTTATAAGCCGAATGCAAAAAAAGTTGCTCGCGATAGTCGCCCACCGCTTGCCGCTCGCGGGCCAGCCAGTCGGCGATGGCGGCGCGAAAGCGCGGCTCGGCTATCCAGTGGGCGGAGCCGGTTCGCACCGGCTGAAAACCGCGGGCCAGTTTGTGCTCCCCCTGCGCGCCGCCTTCAAAGCAGGTCAAACCTTCCCGGATGGCGTAGTCGATGCCCGCGTAGTAGCACAACTCAAAGTGCAGGCAATCCACCGTTTCCAGCGCGCCCCAATAACGGCCATACAGCACATTGCCATCGCGCAGGCACCAGCTGGCGGCAATGGGATGGCCATGCCGGCTGGCGATGAACAGCACATTGTGCTCGCCCATGCGCACGCCCACGGCCTCAAAGAAGGCAGCGTTGAGATAGGGGGTCGACAGATGCTCGAGATAGGTTTGCCGATAGCAGCGTTCGAAGAAGCGCCAGTCGGCCGGACCGATCTCAGCGCCGCGCAGCGCCCGTACGGTGATGCCGGCATCCGCCACTTTGCGCCGCTCTTGGCGGATCTTCTTGCGTTTGTCGCGCGTCAGCGAGGCCAGGAAGGCGTCCATGTCGGCATAGCCCTGATTGAGCCAGTGAAACTGCACCCCATGCCTCACCAGCCAACCGGCTTCGGCCAACATGGCCAGCTCGTCCTCGGCGGGAAACAGCACATGAGCAGAGGACAGGCTGTGCTCTTCCACCAATTGTCGCATGCCGTTCATCAGCATGGCGGGCGCCTCGCCCTGCCCCAACAAGCGCCGCCCGGCCACGGGCGTGAAGGGCGACGCCAGCAGCAATTTGGGGTAATAGTCCAGCCCGGCACGCTGCCAGGCTTCGGCCCAGGCCCAGTCAAACACATACTCGCCGCGCGAGTGGCGCTTGAGATAAAGCGGCGCCGCGCCAGCCAGATGGTCTGCTGAAAACGTTTGCAGCGGCAAGGGCTGCCAGCCGGTCTCGGCCACGGCGCAGCCGCTTTCTTCCAGCAAGGCCAGCCAGTCATGCCGCATGAACAGGCCTGCATTCGCCGCCAGGCTGTCCCATTCTTCGCGGGAAACGGCGCCCAGGCCGTCCGCCAATTGCATCTTCACGGTATTCCTCTCGGGCATTCGCCGCGTCTTCAGGTAAAATCGCCTCATTCCAACCGACGGTTGTTTTCAAGATGCGTATTGCGCTGGCTCAGTTCAACCCCGTTGTCGGCGATATCGCCGGCAATACCCGCAAAATTCTCGACCTTGCCCACGCCGCCATGGCACAGGGGGCCGACGTGCTGGTAACGCCGGAACTGGCGTTGACCGGCTACAGCCCGGAAGACCTGCTGCTGCGCGACAGTTTCTACCGCGCCTGCGCCAAGGCGCTGGACGAGCTGCTGGAACTGGACGGCATCACGCTGGTGGTGGGCCATCCGGTCAAGCTGGGTCAGGAACGCTTCAACGCCGCCACCGTGCTGCGCGACGGCAACCGTCTGGGCCAGTACCACAAGATGTTGCTGCCCAACGACGAGGTATTCGACGAATGCCGCTACTTCACCCCCGGCGCCATGCCGCTGGTGTTTGACCAGGGCGGTCGCAAGGTGGGGGTGCTGATCTGCGAAGACGTCTGGTCGGTGGACCCCGCCGCCGAGGCTGCAGATGCTGGGGCAGACGTGGTGCTGGCTCTCAACGCCTCGCCCTTCCATCGCAACAAGATCGAAACCCGCCACGAAGTGCTGCGCTATCGCGCTGAAGAAACCGGCCTGCCCTTCGCCTATGTCAATCTGGTGGGCGGCCAGGACGAGCTGGTGTTCGATGGCGGCTCTTTCGCCGTCAACCGCGCCGGCGAGGTGGTGGCCCAGGCCGCGGCCTACGAAGAAGAACTGCTGCTCATCGATTTTGCCGATGGCGACCTCCAGCCCGCGCCGCGCCGCGCCGCGCTGCCGGACGAGCTGGCCAGCGTCTACCAGGCGCTGGTGCTGGGCGTGCGCGATTACATCGGCAAAAACGGCTTCCCCGGCGTACTGCTGGGCTTGTCCGGCGGCATCGATTCCGCGCTGACGCTGGCCGTGGCGGTGGATGCGCTGGGCAAGGACAAGGTACACGCGGTAATGATGCCCTCCCGCTACACCGCCGACATTTCCGTGATCGACTCGCGCGACATGATCGCCCGCTTGGGCGTGAAATACGACGAGATCGAAATCTGGCCGATGTACGAAAGCTTCATGCAGGCGCTGGCGCCCTCCTTCGCCGGGCTGGCAATGGACACCACCGAAGAAAACCTGCAGGCGCGCATTCGCGGCACCCTGCTGATGGCGCTGTCCAACAAAACCGGCAAGCTGGTGCTCACCACCGGCAACAAATCGGAAATGACTACCGGTTACTGCACCCTGTACGGCGACATGGCCGGCGGCTTCGCCGTGCTGAAGGATGTGGCCAAAACGCTGGTGTTCGCGCTGTGCCGCTGGCGCAACACCCAGGGCGAGATCATTCCGGAACGCATCATCACCCGCCCGCCGTCCGCCGAGCTACGCCCGGACCAGAAAGACCAGGACAGCCTGCCGGCCTATGATGTGCTGGACGCCATCATGCAACGCTACGTGGAGCAAAACCTGTCGGCCGAGGACATCATCGCCGAAGGGTTTGCCGAAGCCGATGTGCGCAAGGTGGTGCGCCTGCTGAAAATAAACGAGTACAAGCGGCGTCAGGCTCCGGTGGGGCCGCGCGTTACCCATCGCGGCTTCGGCAAGGACTGGCGTTATCCCATCACCAACCGCTTCAGCTGAGCCCCGCCAGCGCGCTTGCCTATATGGCCGGCGCGCCGCCACGCCTGCTTGAGCGCGCCTGCCGCTTGTGCCACCATGCGCCATTAACACAACGACATATTCCGTGACTTCCCCCATGAAAACCGCTCTTCTTGCCGCCGCCGTCGGCTCCGCCCTGCTGCTGGCCGGCTGCGCCAGCCCGCTTGCCAACAAATCGCCGGACATGGCGGTGCGTTACGTCCTGAAGCAAAACATGGCGCAAAGCCAGTACAACTTCACCGGCGTGATGGGCTTTGATCAGCTGCTGATCAAGAAGGGTGAAGCCACCACCAACCCGGAGCTGGCCGACATCACCAATGAAGTGGCCCGCTCTTTGTTCATCGACTTCAACGGTGCGATCGACCTGCCGGGCAAGCAACTGGAAATTACCCCGCGCCTGCGCTTCGAGCGACGCAATATCAAGGGTGAAGTCAGCGTGCCGCTGAAGCTGGACCTGCAGAAAAACGCCGTACTGGTGGACCCTGCAGCCATCGATCTGATTTCCAAGGAATTGCGCGATCATCCCGGCCGCTTTGTACGCTTTGCGCTGCCCAAGGAATTCGCCGACAAGATTCCCACCGACGCCATCATAAAAGGCCTGCCCGAGGTGCTTGACCAGGCTTACGCCCAGGCTGACAAGCAGGCCTTCACGCTGGAGCCGCTGGACGACACCGCTCGCCAGCTGGGCGCCAGTTACCAGCTGCGCGTCGCCCTGTCGCAAGAGCAGCAAAGCCAGCTGACGCTGCGCATGATCGACGGTCTGGCGCGCATCGTGCGCGATGAAGCCGAGCGCCGCGGCAAGCCGGAAGAAGCCCAGCAAGCCATGGCCATCGCGCAGGTGATCAAGTCGCTCAGCAACAATGAGCAAAAAGGCTTCTTCAGCGAAAGCACCATCCACCTGTACGCCGACCGCAGCGCCCGCCTCATCGGCCTGCGCGAGCGCATCGACCTGAGCACGCCGGAGTTCGACGCCCGCGCCTACGCCACCATGAAGATGAGCAACTTCGGCAAACCGGTGTTCGCCTACCCGCTGACCGAGGCGCAGATCATCGACTTCGACAAACTGCCCAAGCCGGCCTGGCTCAATAGCGTAGACAAGCCGGAAAGCGCCGAAGAATAAGCGCCGCAGCCTCTCCGCAACGCCCCGCCCGCGCGGGGCGTACGCTTTTGGGTCAACACTCGTTAACAGCGCGGGCCGAACCCCGGCCCACGCAGCCGGTCATAATGGACCACTGCGGGCGACAACCGCCGGCCCGCACCGCCCGAGGAATCTCATGAAAAAACTCGTTCTGGCCGCCGCGCTGGCCATTTCCTGCGCAGCCCCCGCATACGCTGCCGCCATCCCGCAACTCAAAGCCTTTATCGGCGAAACCCGCACCCTGTCGGCCGCCTTCACCCAGGTGGTTACCAACAAGGGCAAACGGGAAGAAGCCAGCGGCACGCTGGAAATTTCCCGGCCCGGCAAATTCCGCTGGGCCTACAGCAAGCCTTACGAGCAGCTGATTGTGGGCGACGGCAAAACCCTGTGGATTTACGACAAGGATCTGGCGCAGGTCACGCGCAAATCGCTGGATAACGCGCTGGGCTCCAGCCCGGCTGCGTTGCTGGCCGGCAGCAATGCCATTGAACGCGACTATGTGCTGAAAGAAGCCGGCAAACAGGGCGACGTAGAATGGCTGACCGCCAGCCCGAAAAAAGCCGACAACACTTTCAGCAACATCCGCATGGGCTTTGCCGGCAAGATGCTGGTGGACATGGAGCTGACCGACAGCTTCGGCAACAACACCCGCATCCACTTCAACAGCCCGCAAAAGAATCCGGCACTGGCCGCCGGGCATTTCAGCTTTACCCCGCCCAAGGGGGTGGATGTGGTGAGCGGCGACTGACCCTCGCGCCAGCCCGCCTCTGCGTAAGGTTTGCCGAAGAACGTGCTCGCACTGCGAGATTTGGCGACGCCGCCGAAACAGCGCGATGGCAGCAGGCTGCCGAGGCATTTCATGCCCACCCAACGCCGCCGCGCGGGTTTTTGATCCGGCGCGCTACTGTGCCAGATGGCGCGCCAACTCCGGGCTCAAGGCGCTCATGAAGCGCTCGACAGCCGTGGTGTAGGGCCCCGGCAGACCCAGCTCGCGATTGATCTGCATATGTGACAGGTCCTCGGCCAGCACTGTCGCCCGGTCGCCCAGCACCTGCGCCCGCTCCTGCAAGCGCTGCGCATTCGGGCAGGATTCCTGCCGGCGCGAGGAGCACACCAGCAGCATGGGCGGCCTGCCCGGCCCCAGTTGCCGCAACGGCGACAAGTCATCCCAGTATGCCGGGTCAGTACCAAAAGCATGATCGTACAGGGGCAAGTGGCGTGCGCGCATGAGGGCCGCCACATCCACCGCCGCGCTGTCCAGCACCACCGTGCCCGGCCAGTCGCGCACGCCATTGTCGCGCGCCAGCGTTGCCGACGCCGTCAGCAAGGACACCAGATGCGCGCCGGCCGAGTGCCCCATCAGCACCACTTGCCGCCCGTCGCCTCCCCATTCGCCGGCATGGCGCTGCACCCAGGCCAACGCCCTCGCCACCTGCCGCGCCTGCTCATCCACCGCGACATCCGGCAGCAAACCATAATCCATCGAGACCACCACCCAGCCCTGTCCGCCCCAGCGCTGCCACTTGCCAGCCACCACGCCGGCAGACTGCTTGTCGCCAAAGCGCCATGCGCCGCCATGCACCATCAGCAAGACCGGCGCCTGATGCGCCTCCGCCGGGACATACACATCCAGCCGCTCCCCCGCCGTGTGCCCATAGGCCAGATTCTCCAGCTTGCGACTGCCGGCCGGCATGGCCACAGCGTCCCGCCCCTGCCCCGTACCATCCTCCAGACTGTTTTGCCGCGCCTGACGCAAAGCGTCGAGCAAAGGCCCGGCCCCAATCAGCGTCGGCATGACCGCCAGCGCCAATGCGCAGACTACGCCGCTGAGCTTTCCCATACGTCCTCCCGTCCCGGTCTGACAAGGCAAGCTGGTATACTGCCGCTTTAGCCAGCCTGCGTCACCACCATGAACGACCTGTTCGCCAACGAACCGCGAAAGCCGCTTGCCGAGGCCCTGCGCCCGGCCACGCTGGACGAAGTGATCGGCCAGCAGCATCTGATCGGCCCGGGCAAACCGCTCCGGCTGGCGGTGGAGTCGCGCACGCCGCACTCGATGATCCTCTGGGGCCCGCCCGGCGTGGGAAAAACCACGCTGGCGCGCATTCTGGCCGCCAGTTTCGACGCCCGCTTCATCCCCCTCTCCGCCGTGTTTTCCGGCGTCAAGGACATCCGCGAGGCCGTGGAGCAGGCGCACGCCGAACTGCAGCGCAGCGGCCGCCACACCATTCTGTTTGTCGATGAGGTGCACCGCTTCAACAAAAGCCAGCAAGACGCCTTTCTGCCCTTTGTCGAATCCGGCCTGCTGACCTTCATCGGTGCCACCACGGAAAACCCCTCCTTCGAGGTGAACTCCGCCCTGCTGTCGCGCGCGCAGGTGTACGTGCTGAACGGCCTGTCGGAAACCGAGCTGCAACAATTGTTCCGCCGCGCTCAGGACAAGGGCGCGCTGGAGGGGCTGAGCTTTGACGAAGCCGCCGTCAACACCCTGACCGGCTACGCCGACGGCGATGCCCGCCGCTTCCTCAACCTGCTGGAGCAAACCCGCACCGCCGCCCACGCCCGCAAGACCGGCACGGTGACGCCGGATTTTCTCGGCGAGGTGCTGACCGTCAACGCCCGCCGCTTCGACAAGGGCGGCGACGACTTCTACGACCAGATCTCCGCGCTGCACAAGTCGGTGCGCGGCTCCAGCCCGGACGGCGCGCTGTACTGGCTCACCCGCATGCTGGACGGCGGCGCAGACCCGCGCTATCTGGCGCGGCGCTTGATCCGCATGGCCTGGGAAGACATCGGCCTGGCGGACCCGCGCGCCATGCAGATCACCAACGAAGCGGCCAATACCTACGAACGCCTCGGCAGTCCGGAAGGCGAACTCGCGCTGGCGCAAGCCGCCATTTATCTGGCGATCGCCGCCAAGAGCAACGCCGGCTACACCGCGTATAATGAGGCCCGCGCCTTTGTGAAACAGGACAAGTCGCGGCCGGTGCCGGTACACTTGCGCAACGCGCCGACGCGGCTGATGAAAGAGCTGGGCTACGGGCGGGAATACCGCTACGCCCACGACGAGCCGCATGCTTACGCCGCCGGCGAAACCTATCTGCCCGAAGGGCTGGAGGATGTGCGCTGGTATCAGCCCGTGCCGCGCGGGCTGGAAAGCAAGATTCAGGACAAGCTGGACTTCTTGCGTCGACTTGACGAAGAAGCCCGGCAACAGGAAAACGACCAATAATCAGGATTTGACATGCTAGACATCCAACTGCTCCGCAACGATCTGGAAGCCGTCGCCGCCCGCCTCGCCGCTCGCGGCTACACGCTGGACACCACCGCCTTCGGCCAACTTGAAGCCGACCGCAAGTCGCTGCAAACCCGCATGCAGGAGCTGCAATCCAAGCGCAACGCCACTTCCAAGCAGATCGGCGTAGCCAAGGGCAAGGGTGAAGACGTGTCCGCCATTCTGGCCGAAGTGGCCACGCTGGGCGACGAACTGAAAGCCGCCGAAGCCGGCTTCGAAGCCGTGCAGGCCAAGCTGGACGCCTGGCTGATGAGCATCCCCAACCTGCCGCACGAATCCGTGCCGGCCGGCAAGGACGAAAGCGAAAACGTGGAAGTGCGCCGCGTGGGCGTGCCCCGCCAGTTCGACTTTGAAGTGAAGGACCACGTGGACGTGGGCACGCCGCTGGGGCTGGACTTCGACACCGGTGCCAAGCTGTCCGGCGCGCGCTTCACCGTGCTCAAGGGCGACATCGCCCGCCTGCACCGCGCGCTGGCGCAGTTCATGCTCAACACCCATACCGGCGAGCATGGCTACACCGAGCACTACACCCCCTACATCGTCAACGACAGCGCCCTCCTGGGCACCGGCCAGCTGCCGAAGTTTGCCGAAGACATGTTCAAGGTGAGCAAGGGCGGCGAAGAAGGCAGCATCGACCAGTACCTGATCTCCACCTCGGAAATCACCCTGACCAACACTGTCAGCAACAGCATCCTCAAGGAAGAGGACCTGCCGCTGAAGCTGACCGCGCACTCGCCCTGCTTCCGTTCCGAAGCCGGCAGCTATGGTCGCGACACCCGCGGCATGATTCGCCAGCACCAATTCGACAAGGTGGAGATGGTGCGCATCGAGAAGCCCGAGAACTCCTATGCCGCGCTGGAAGAAATGGTGAGCCACGCCGAGAACATCCTCAAGGCGCTGGAGCTGCCCTACCGCGTCATCACCCTGTGCACCGGCGACATGGGCTTTGGCTCGGCCAAAACCTACGACCTGGAAGTCTGGCTGCCGGCGCAGAATACCTATCGCGAAATCTCCAGCTGCTCCAACTGCGAGGCCTTCCAGTCCCGCCGTATGCTGGCCCGCTACAAGGACGCCAACGGCAAGAACCAGCTGGTGCACACTCTGAATGGCTCCGGTCTGGCCGTGGGCCGCACGCTGGTGGCGGTGCTGGAAAACTACCAGAACGCCGACGGCAGCGTGACCATCCCCGCCGTTCTGCGCCCGTATATGGGCGGCAAGGACAAGATCGGCGGCTAAGACCCACCAACAAAATCCCTGCCCTTACCTTGCGCCGCCTGGTCGTGCTCCGTGTACTGCCAGCGGCGGAGCAACATGGCTCAGGGGCTCAGCGAGATTTTGTCTGCCGTCCCAAGCGCCATCCTGAGCCAGGCTTGCAAAGCGTTTGCCAAACCGGAGCTACCCGCTCCGGTTTTTTTTCGCCTGTTGCCACGGCCGCCGGACAGCCCCACAGCAGGGCTGCTCACTCCCCCTTGCTTCGCGATACGAAAATCCGGGTAGCAAGGGCAAAATTGCATAAATCTCCTCCGCAGGCTCCTCCCCCACCCACCTGTTCAGCATTTTTACTTAAGTAATAACCGCTGAAATGCCGCGACCATTTGCCGGACATGGTTTCCGTGGGCAAAATCCTTTCGTCATCATTCCTTCATTTTCCTGCGCGCCGGGCAGCCCGCCGCTTCGGCCAACCTTCCATGCCAAGCATTTACGACCTCAAATCCCGCTTCCAGAACTTGCTGCGTCCCCTTTTGCGTTCACTGGTGCGCACCGGCGTTACCGCCAATCAGGTGACGCTCACCGCCATGCTGTGCTCGATCGCCTACGGTCTCTGGCTATGGCTGGCCCCAAGCCAGCCGCTGGCCTGGCTGCTGCTGCCGCTGTTCCTGTTTCTGCGCATGGCGCTGAACGCCATTGACGGCATGCTGGCGCGCGAATTCGGCCAGCAGTCGCGCCTGGGCGGCATTCTCAACGAAGTAGGCGATGTGGTGTCCGACGCCGCGCTCTACCTGCCTTTTGCCGCCTTGAGCTCCCACCCGGCGCTAGTGGCGCTGGCCGTGCTGCTGGCGGTGCTGACCGAGTTCGTCGGCGTGCTCGGCCCCAGTCTTGGCGCGGCGCGCCGTTACGATGGCCCGATGGGCAAGAGCGACCGTGCTTTCTGGTATGGCGCCTTCGCCCTGCTGGTGGGTCTGCTGCCCGCTGCCGCCGCCTATGCAGACTGGCTGTTCGGCCTCACTGCGCTACTGATGTTGCTGACTGTGTTCAACCGTGCCCGCGCCATTCTGAAAGAAAATCGCCATGTTTAAGTTGCTGTTGCCGCCGCCGCTCCTGTGGGCGCTGGGCGGCGTGTTTGTCTTGCTGGTGCTGGCCAGCGTCGCCATTCGCGTGCTGGAAGCGCGCAAGCCGGAGAAGAACTGGCTGGAGCTGAAACTGCGCATCAAAACCTGGTGGTGGATTGTCGGTTGCTTCTCGCTGACCCTGCTGGGCAGCATTCCAGTGGCGCTGGTGGTGTTTGCGCTGATCAGCTTCCTGGCGCTGAAGGAATACCTGACTTTGTGCGCCACGCGCACCGCCGACCACGTAGTGCTGTTCTGGGCCTATCTGAGCATCCCGCTGCAGTATTACTGGCTGGGCATTCACTGGTACGGCATGTTCATCATCTTCATTCCGGTCTACATCTTCCTGTTCGTGCCCATGCGCATGGTGCTGATCGGCGAGACCCAAGGCTTCCTCAAGGCGGCGGCGTCGCTGCAGTGGGGGCTGATGATTAGCGTGTTCTGTCTGAGCCACATGGCGGCGGTGCTCACCCTGCCGCAACTGACCGGCATCGGCGTGCCGGCGCAGGGGGCGATGATGCTGTTTTATCTGGTGGCGCTGACCCAACTGAACGATGTGGCGCAATATCTGTGGGGCAAGTCCTTCGGCAAACGCAAGGTGGCGCCCAAGGTATCCCCCAACAAAACGCTGGAGGGCTTTCTCGGCGGCGTGCTCACCACCGGCTTCCTGGGCTGGTTGCTGGGCCCGCTGCTGACGCCGTTCAGCCCGCTGCACGCCGTGCTGGCGGGTTTGCTGATCGGCACCATGGGTTTTATCGGCGACATCGTCATCTCGGCAGTGAAGCGCGATATCGGCGTGAAGGACTCCGGCCGCCTGCTGCCGGGCCACGGCGGCATTCTGGACCGGCTGGATTCGCTCACCTACACCGCGCCGTTGTTCTTCCACTACGTGCACTACCTGTACTTCTGAGCGACTCATGAAGAACCTGCTGCGCATTCTCTTCGTGATGTTGCTGGCGCGACCGGTGGTGCGCCTGTGGCTGGGCGTCACGGTGCGACACCAGGACCGGCTGCCCGCAGCCGGCCCGGCCATCGTCATCGCCAATCACAACAGCCATCTGGACATCCTGGCGCTGTACAGCCTGTTTCCGCTGGGGCTGATTCCGCGCGTCCGCCCCGCCGCCGCGGCGGATTACTTTTTGAAGAACCGCTGGATGGCCTGGTTCGCCACCAATGTGGTGGGCATCATTCCGGTCGTGCGCGGCGGCGCGGGCTCGGGCCGCGACCCGCTGGCCGATTGCCGGCAAGCGCTGCAAGCCGGCGAGATTCTGGTGCTGTTCCCCGAAGGCACGCGCGGCGAGCCGGAAGCGCTGTCTGAAATCAAATCCGGCATCTGGTATTTGCTGCGCGACTTTCCCGACATCCCCGTGGCGCCCGTCTATCTGCACGGCCTTGGCCGGGCCATGGGCCGCGGCCAATGGCTGCCGGTGCCTTTCTTCGTCGATATCGCCGTGGGACGTTCCCTGCGCTGGATGGACGACAAGGACGCCTTCCGCGCGCAAATCCGCGACACCCTACTGCAGTTGAAACAGAAGACCCTGCCCGCCGAACCCGGTCCGGACAGCCACTGACAAAAACTGAAAGGCCTCTCCCATGCGACAAGCCCTGGAATCCCGCTTCACCAGTTTTGATGGACAATCGCTGTTCTACCGCCACTGGCCGGCCACCACCGCGCCGGCCCAGCGCGCCATCCTGCTGCTGCATCGCGGCCACGAGCACTCTGGCCGCTTGCAGCATGTGGTAGATGGGCTGGCGCTGCCGGATACTCCGGTCTTTGCCTGGGATGCCCGCGGCCATGGCCGCAACGAAGGGCCGCGCGGTTTCAGTCCCAGCATCGGCGCCACGATTCGCGATCTGGAAGAGTTTGTCCGTCATCTGCAAGGCGAGCACGGCGTGCGGATTGACGAGCTGGTGGTCATTGCGCAAAGCGTGGGCGCGGTGCTGGCGGCAAGCTGGGTGCATGATTACGCGCCGCGCCTGCGCGCGCTGATCCTGGCCTCGCCCGCCTTCAAGGTGAAACTGTACGTGCCTTTCGCTCGCCCCAGCCTGCGGTTGATGCACAAGCTGCGCGGCAATTTCTTCGTCAATTCCTATGTGAAGGCCAAGTTCCTGACCCATGATCCGGAACGCATCGCCTCCTACAACAGCGACCCGCTGATCACCCGGCCCATCTCGGCCAACATCCTGCTGGCCCTTTACGACACCGCCGAGCGCATCATCGCCGACGCCGGCGCCATTACCGTGCCGACCCAGTTGCTGATCTCCGGCGCGGATTTCGTCGTGCACAAGGCGCCGCAGGAAACCTTCTTCCAGAATCTGGGCAGCGAGTGCAAGGAGCGCCACGAGCTGCCCGGCTTCTATCACGACACACTGGGCGAACGCGACCGCGCGCAGGCCTTCGACAAGATTCGCGCTTTCATCCAGCGCGTGGAGGCCGGCGTCACCAGGCCCTCGCTGCTGGCAGCCGACCAGCGCGGCTATACCGCCAAGGAATTCAACCGCCTGCAACAGCCGCTGTCCGCTCTGTCGCCCAAACGCTGGAGCTTCGCCCTCACCCGCCTGACGCTGGCCACGCTGGGTCGGCTGTCAGACGGCATCCGACTGGGCTGGCAAACCGGTTTCGATTCCGGCAGTACGCTGGACTACGTCTATCGCAACCAGGCCTCCGGCATTACGCCGCTGGGCCGACTGGGCGACCGAGCCTACCTGGACAGCATTGGCTGGCGCGGCATCCGGCAGCGCAAACTGCATCTGCAGGAACTGATCTCCCAGGCCGTCTCGCAACTGGAGCAAGCCGGCATGCCGGTACGGCTGGTGGACATCGCCGCCGGCCATGGCCGCTACGTGCTGGATGCGCTCTCCGGCGACGCCGACCGCGTCGAACACTTGCAGCTGCGCGACTACAGCGACATCAACGTCACCGCCGGACGCAAGCTGATCGAACAACGAGGCCTGCAAGGCAAAGCGCGCTTCGATCAGGGCGACGCCTTTGACGGGGCCGATCTCGCCGCGCTGCAGCCGCGCCCCACGCTGGCCATTGTTTCCGGCCTGTATGAGCTCTTCCCCGGCAACGCAGGCATTCGCGACTCGCTGGCGGGTCTGGCCGCCGCCGTGCCGGCGGGCGGCTATCTCGTCTACACCAATCAGCCCTGGCACCCGCAGCTGGAGATGATCGCCCGCACGCTCACCAGCCATCGCGGCGGCAGCGACTGGGTCATGCGGCGCCGCACGCAAGAAGAGATGGATCAACTGGTCGCAGCGGCGGGTTTCGAGAAAATCTGCCAGCGCATCGATGAATGGGGCATCTTCAGCGTGGCCATTGCCCGCCGCCTGCCCGCCGCGCAAGACAAGCCACAAGCCGTGCAGGAACAGGCCACCGCATGAACCAGCCCGCCCACCGTCGCCTGTGGCCCGAAGCCCTGCTGTGGCTGGCGCTGCTGGGCCCGGCTTTCTTCTTGCTGTACGGTGCGGCCAATCACTACGCCGCCAGCCTGCCGCCTTCGGCGGTAGGCAATATCGCCATGGACTGGGAACGGCACATCCCGCTATGGCCGTGGACCATCCTGCCCTACTGGAGCATCGACCTTCTCTACGGCCTCTCACTGTTCATTTGCACCAGCCGGGAGGAGTTGCGCCGACATGCGCTGCGGCTGCTGACCGTCACCCTGCTCTCCTGCCTGCTGTTTGCGCTGTTTCCGCTGCGCTTCGGCTTTGAGCGCCCGCCCCTGAGCGGATGGGCGGGCCAGTTGTTCACCCTGCTGGCTGGCTTTGACAAGCCTTTCAATCAGGCGCCTTCGCTGCACATCAGCCTGCTGACGGTACTGTGGCTGCGTTACGGCGCGCACACGCCGCAGCGTTGGCGCTGGCTGCTGCATGGCTGGTTCGCGCTGATCGGCGTATCAGTGCTCACCACCTGGCAGCATCATTTCCTCGATGTGCCTACTGGTTTCGCGCTGGGCATGGTGGTGTGCTATCTGCTGCCCATGCCCTTGCCGGCTTACGCCGGAGCCGCCGACATCGACCGCGCCCGCCGACGCCGGCTGGCCGCACGCCACGCTATCGGCGCCGCGCTCTTGACCGCGCTGGCCCTGTGGTTGCGCGGTTGGGCCTGGCTGCTACTCTGGCCCGCGCTGGCGCTCGCGGCACTGTCTGTGGCGTATGCCGGCGGCGGCGCCCGCGTCTGGCAAAAGACCGACGGCCGTCATCGTTTGCCGGCGCGCTGCCTGTTCTGGCCCTATGCGCTGATCATGCGTGCCGTGCATGGTCTCTTCCTGCGCCGCCATCCTTCGGCCAACCTGGTGGCGGACAATGTCTGGGTGGGGCCGGCCAGGGCGGCGCGGGAAGCGCGTTTCCATTCGGTGCTGGACCTGACAGCCGAATACCCGCGCCAGGCACACCCGGCCGCCCGCTACCACGAGCTGCCGCTGCTGGATCTGCTGCTGCCCGACGCCCTGGCGCTCAGCGCGGCGGTGGCCGAACTGGACGCCATGCAAAGCCAGCGGCAAGGCCCGATACTGGTGCATTGCGCGCTGGGCATGACCCGCAGCGCAGCGGTAGTTATGGCCTGGCTGGTGCGCAGCGGACGCTGCGCCAGCTTGGAGGAGGCACGCCGACGGCTCACTGATCAGGGCCGCACCGTGGCCCTGTCAGCCGAGCAATGGCGCTGGCTGCAAGGTTTTTGCGACGAGGGGAAAGCGGCATGATGCTGGATGAGAAAACCGCCCGACTGCACGCCGCCGTCTTGCGCAGTACGACTTGTCTGCTGTGGCCGGGAGCGGGTTTGCTGGCGCTGGCCAGCCTGCATCATCAAGGCTGGCTGCTGGCGGCGGCCGCTCTTGCCCTGCTGTGGCAGGCATGGCTGGGCTGGAGGCTGCAACTAGATGCCGCGCTGATGTCAGCCGTGACGGGGGAGGATGATTTGCCTGCACTGGACGCCACGCTTGGAGGGCTGTTCGGCAAACCCATGCCAGCTCGCCCATTTGCGCAACGGCAGCAAGGCATGCGCCGCCTGCTGCGCCGCTTCCTGCTGGCGACGGCGCTGGGCTGGGCCCTGACCTTGCTGGCGCTGCTACTGCCAACAGGCTAAGCCACGCAGCGAAAACCCCTGCTCCTGCGTTGCGCCACCTCGTCGCTTGACGAGTACCGCCTGCGACAGCGCGCCATGGCGCCGAGCATCTGCGCGGCGCTGTCAGTGATGCCAGGCCCCGCTTGATCCTGACTTCTTGCGCGGTTTGACTGCCGGGCTACTGTGACTGCAACAAGCCGCGCGCCGTCGCCGCTTCCTGATTCTCAAATACGGCCATGGCGGTAGCCATGCGGCGGAAACCCAGCGACCGGTAAAACCCTTCCTTGCCGGGCACGGCATAGAGGATGATTTTGCGGTGGCCGGCGCAATCGCTCATCAGGCTGCGTATGACTTCCCGGCCCAAGCCGCAACCCTGCTTGTCAGGCGCTACCGCCACATCGCATAGATAAGCGCAGTCCGCGCCGTCCGCCAACGCGCGCCCGGCGGCCACCAGCCGCTCGCCCTCAAAAACTAAAGCCACATAGCGGCTATTGCCGAAGACGGTTTGCAAAAAATCGACGGATTTCTCGCCCAAGGGCGCGATGCGATACAGCTCGGACAGGGCGTGCCAGTCAAGGCCAACCGTGTCCCGTTTCCAGACATACGACACGGCCGGCTCCTGATTCAGGCAAATCGGTGTTGCAGCAGGTCTTCGAACTCGGCCGCCGGCACGGGGCGGCTGAACAGATAGCCCTGCCCGGCGCGACAGCCTTGCGCCACCAGGAACTGGCGCTGCTCTTCCAGCTCCACGCCTTCGGCCACCAGGTCCAGCCCCAGGCTGCGGGCAATGGAGATGATGGCTTCGGTGATGGCGGCGTCGTCGCGATCCTGATGCAAATCCATAATGAAGGACTGATCGATCTTCAACCCGCGCACCGGCAGGCGCTTGAGATAGGACAGGCTGGAATACCCCGTGCCAAAGTCGTCGATGGACAGATAAATGCCCAGCGCTTGCAGGCGGCGCAGCACTTCCACCACGCCGCTGTCTTCATCCATGGCCACGCTTTCGGTGATTTCCAGCTCCAGCAGGCTGCTGTCCAGCCCGTGGCGGTGCAGCGCCTCGGACACGGTGTCCACAATGCTGGAATACTTCAGCTGCCGGCCGGAAACATTGACGGCGATGCGGCCAGGCAAGACGCCAGCCACCAGCCAGCGGTGCATGTCGCTGCAGGTGGTATCCAGCACCCATTCGCCAATGGCGGTAATCAGCGAGCTTTCCTCCGCCAGAGGAATGAACTGCGCTGGCGAAATCAACCCCATCTCGGGATGCCGCCAGCGCACCAGCGCCTCCGCGCCGACAATTTGACGGGTGTCGAGGTCCACCTTGGGCTGATACCACACTTCCAGCTCGTTTTGCGCCAGCGCGCGATGCAGGCTGTACTCCATCTTCAGCCGCTCGATGGCGCGGGCGTTCATGTCGGCGGTGTAGAACTGGAAGTTGTTCTTGCCGCGCTCCTTGGCCCGGTACATGGCGGTATCAGCGTTGACCAGCAGCGCGTCGGCGTCGGCCCCGTCTTCGGGGAACATGCTGATGCCGATGCTGGCCGAGATGAACACGCCCTGCCCTGCCACGGTGGATTCGGTGGAGATGGCGTCCAGCAGGTTTTGCGCGCGACTGGCCACCTGCTGCACGGTATCGATGTTTTCCAGCAACACGGTGAATTCGTCGCCGGAGAGGCGCGCCACGGTGGACAAGGCCGGCGCAATGCGCTGCAGTTCGCTGGCGATGCGCACCAGCAACTCGTCGCCGGCATGGTGGCCCATGGTGTCGTTGACCAGCTTGAAACGGTCCAGATCAATGAACAGCAAGGCGAAGCGGCGATTGTACTGAGCAGCCTGCTCTACCGCTGACTGCAGCTTCTCCAGAAACAGCGTGCGATTGGGCAGGCCGGTGAGCGCGTCGTGATTGGCCAGGAAATGCAGGCGCTCTTCCGCCTGCTTGCGCTGGGTGATGTCGGAAAACACCGCCACGTAGTGCAGGCATTCGCCGCGCTCGTCGCGGATGGCGGTAATGCTGAGATGCTCGGTGTACAAGAGGCCATTCTTGCGGCGATTGACGACTTCGCCCTGCCAGGAGCCTTCCACGCGCAGACAGCGCCACAGGTATTCGTAGAATTCCGGCGGCTGCTTGCCCGATTTGAGCAAAGAAGGCTTTTTGCCCAGCGCTTCTTCGCGGCTGTAACCGGTAATGCGGGAAAAGGCGGGGTTCACCGACTGGATGGTGCCGCCGCCGTCGGTGATGAGGATGCCTTCCATGGTGGCTTCAAACACCTTGTCGGCCAGCAAGAGGCTTTGCCGCGATTGCAGCAGCGCTTCGTCGCGCTCGCGCAGCGCGCCGTGCAGCTCCAGCAGAAACTCGTGTTCGATGCTCTGGATGATGTCACGAAAACCGATGATGTGGATCAGTTTGTTGTCCTGATCGAACACGCCCAGATGGCGGATCTGGTGCTGCAGGATCACTCGGCGCGCCTGCAACAGGCTGGTGGTGTGCGGCACGCCCAGCAGCGGCGCGGTGCAGACCTCGCCCAGGCTGGCTTGCCAATTGCCTTCCGCCACCAGTCGCACCACATCGCGCTGGGTGAGGATGCCGTAGCTGCCGTCCGCGCACTGCACGGCAACCGCGGTGAGCTGTTCGTTGCGCATGCAGGCCAGCGCGGCGGGCAGTCGATCGGAACCATCCAGAATGGTGACCGGCGGCGCATTGATGGCGTCCAGCCGTTTCAGGCCGAGAAAAGCCTCCGTCCCCTGACACAGCACCACGTCGGAGAGGGAAACGATGCCGCAGATGTGACCGAATTTTTCTATGAGGGCGTGGCGGATGTTGTGCTGGCGAAACTGACCCAGCACGTCGTGCACGGACATGTGATGCGGGAAAACCACCACCGGGCTGCTCATGACCTCCGCCACCGGCTGCTTGCAGCTGTGCGCATCGGTGAAATCCACTTTCAGCGCGTCGGACTCGGTCCAGATGCCGATGGCCTTGTCGCCTTCCATGACGATGATGGAGCCGCAACCGCTTTCCATCATGCGGGCCGCAGCCTCTCGTACCGACGCCTGAGGGCCGCACCGGAGGATGTCGGCCGAAGCAATCTGTTCAATGGGCTGGGTGAGCGGCGATATCATGAAACACCTTTAACGACATGCATTTAATTTGCCGAAATATTATACACAAATTACTTATCAACAAAAAACGAATCATTCCCACTTAGATGACAGCCGAATAGGGGCCGGCTTTCCGCTTTTCATCCGCTGCTGCAAAGCTGCTTTCCACCCGCCATTTTTTTGCGTTGCGCAAAGCGCCTGAATTATCAGGCGTTTTTTCTTGCCTGCCGCTGGCATGGAAATTGAAATACTGGTCCGGTTACACCATCCCTTGCTGGACCGGATGTGCTCATTCCCCATGGCATGTCCGCAAAACAAGAAAACTCACACCAATGTCATTCGCATGACACATCGGAGGAGCGTAAACACATGGAGACTTTCTATCAAGCCATGCGTCGCCAGGGCGTCACCCGGCGGAGCTTTCTCAAGTTTTGCAGCCTCACCGCCACCTCGCTGGGCCTGGGTTCCGCCTTTGTGCCGCGCATTGCCTATGCGCTGGAAACAAAGCCCCGCGTGCCGGTGATCTGGCTGCACGGTCTGGAGTGCACCTGTTGCACCGAGTCCTTCATCCGCTCGGCCCACCCGCTGGCGAAGGACGCCATCCTGTCGATGATCTCGCTGGACTACGACGACACCATCATGGCAGCCGCCGGCCATCAGGCGGAAGCCATCCTTGACGACATCATCAAAAATCACAAAGGCAACTACATCGTCGCCGTGGAAGGCAACCCGCCGCTGAACGAAGACGGCATGTTCTGTTTCCCGGGAGGCGAGCCCTTCGTGGAAAAACTCAAGCGCGTTTCCGCCGACGCCAAGGCGCTGATCGCCTGGGGTTCCTGCGCCAGCTGGGGCTGCGTGCAAGCGGCCAAGCCCAACCCCACACGCGCCACCCCGGTGCATCAGGTGATTCTGGACAAACCGGTGATCAAGGTGCCGGGCTGCCCGCCGATTCCGGAAGTGATGGCGGCGGTGATTACCTTCATGGTGACCTTCGACAAGATTCCCGAACTGGATCGCCAGGGTCGGCCGAAGATGTTCTACGGACAGCGCATCCATGATAAGTGCTATCGCCGCCCCCACTTTGACGCCGGTCAGTTTGTGGAGAGCTGGGACGACGAGGGCGCGCGCAAGGGCTACTGCTTGTACAAAATGGGTTGCAAAGGACCCACCACTTATAACGCTTGTTCCACCGTACGCTGGAACGGTGGCGTGTCCTTCCCCATCCAGTCTGGCCACGGCTGCATTGGCTGCTCGGAAGAAGGCTTCTGGGACAAGGGCTCTTTCTACGATCGCGTTACCTCCATTCCGCAATTCAGTATCGAGGCCACCGCCGACAAGATCGGCATGACCGTGGCCGGCACGGCCGGTGCCGCCATCGCCGCCCACGCGGCGGTAAGCGCCATCAAGAGCACCATGCTGAAAAAGCAGGATCTCAAGCCGCTTGACCACAGCGCCGACGACAAGAACAAGGAGAACGTGTAATGGCCTACCAGACCCAAGGTTTCACGCTGGACAACAGCGGCCGCCGCGTGGTGGTGGACCCCGTCACCCGCATCGAGGGCCACCTGCGCTGCGAAGTGAACATCGACAGCAACAACATCATCACCAACGCCATCTCCACCGGCACCATGTGGCGCGGGCTGGAGGTGATCCTCAAGGGTCGCGACCCGCGCGACGCCTGGGCTTTCGTGGAGCGCATCTGCGGCGTCTGTACCGGCACCCACGCGCTCACCTCGGTGCGCGCCGTGGAAGACGCGCTGAAGATCCAGATTCCCAAAAACGCCAACCTGATCCGCAACATGATGCAGGCGGCGCTGTACGTGCACGACCACCTGGTGCACTTCTACCACCTGCACGCGCTGGACTGGGTGGACGTGGTGTCCGCCCTCAAGGCGGACCCGAAGAAAACCAGCGAACTGGCGCAAAGCGTGTCGGACTGGCCCATGTCCAGCCCCGGCTACTTCCGCGACCTGCAATCGCGCCTGAAACGCTTTGTCGAATCCGGCCAGCTGGGGCCCTTCCGCAACGGCTACTGGGGCCACCCGGCCATGAAGCTGCCGCCGGAAGCCAACCTGATGGCGGTGGCGCACTATCTGGAGGCGCTGGATTTCCAGAAGGAAATCGTCAAAGTGCATACCATCTTCGGCGGCAAGAACCCCCATCCCAACTGGCTGGTGGGCGGCATGCCCTGCGCCATCAACATTGATGACGTGGGCGCGGTGGGCGCCATCAATATGGAACGGCTGAACCTGGTGTCCAGCATCATCGACCGTTCCATCGAGTTCTGCGAAAAAGTGTACGTGCCGGACGTCATCGCCATTGCCGGCTTCTACAAGGACTGGGCCGCCATCGGCGGCGGGCTGGCCAGCCAGAGCGTGCTCTCCTACGGCGATTTCCCCGACCACGCCAACGACTACAGCGAGAAAAGCCTGCTGCTGCCGCGCGGTGCCATCATCAACGGCAAGTTTGAGGAAATCCACCCGGTGGACCTGTACGCACCGGACGAAATCCAGGAATTCGTCACCCACAGCTGGTACAGCTACGGCGACGACAGCAAGGGCCTGCACCCCTTCGACGGCATCACCGAGCCCAAATTCGAGCTGGGCCCCAAGCACAAGGGCACCAAGACGCGCATCGAAGAGCTGGACGAATCGGCCAAGTACTCGTGGATCAAGTCGCCGCGCTGGAAGGGCCACGCCATGGAAGTGGGCCCGCTGGCGCGCTACCTGATCGGCTATCACCAGAACAAGGCCGAATTCAAGGAGCCGGTGGACGAGCTGCTGAAGGCGCTCAACGCGCCCAAAGCCGCATTGTTCTCCACCCTGGGCCGCACCGCCGCCCGCGCGCTGGAATCGGTCTGGGCCGCCAAGAAGATGCGCTACTTCTTTGACAGCCTGATCGCCAACATCAAGGCCGGCGACACCGCCACCGCCAACATCGACAAATGGGACCCGGCCAGTTGGCCGAAGACGGCCAAGGGCGTGGGCTTCACCGAAGCGCCGCGCGGCGCGCTGGGCCACTGGCTGAAGATTGCCGACACACGCATCGACAGCTACCAGTGCGTGGTGCCCACCACCTGGAACGCCGGCCCGCGCGACGCCAAGGGCCAGATCGGCGCTTACGAGGCCTCGCTGATGGGCACCAAAATGGCGGTGCCGGATCAGCCGCTGGAAATCCTGCGCACCCTACACAGCTTCGACCCCTGCCTTGCCTGCTCCACGCACGTGATCGGCGAAGACGGCGGCGAGCTGGTCAGCGTCAAGGTTCGTTGAGTTCGTCGCGGCTTGCCGGGGATTCCCCCCATGAACCGGCAGACCGCGCGATTCCCCCCTCAAGGGGCTAGCCACCCGGCGGAACCCTCCCAGAACCGCCGGGTGACGTTCCAGACCAGGCCGCCGGCGCCAAGCGCCGACCAACACTCCCGGAACGCGGGAGGCCCGGCGGCAAGGTCGGAACAGACAGGAGATTTGGCATGAAAACCTACGGATTCGACGGCGACGCCCCGCAAGGGATGGGTCGCAAAGTCACCTCGGTGTACGTGTACGAAGCCCCAGTGCGGTTGTGGCACTGGGTTACCGTGCTGTGCATCATCACCTTGTCGGTTACCGGCTACCTCATCGGCAAACCGCTGCCCTCGGTGCCGGGCGAGGCCACTTTCAACTATGTGATGGGCTATATCCGCTTTGCCCACTTCACTGCCGGCTACATTCTTGCCGTCGGCCTGATTGCCCGGCTGTACTGGGCCATCGTCGGCAACCATCACGCCCGGGAAATCATTCTGGTGCCGATCTGGGACGCCAGCTGGTGGAAGGAGTTCTTCTTTGAAGTGCGCTGGTATCTGTTCATCGAGCGCTACCCGAAGAAATACATTGGTCACAACCCGGTAGGCCAGCTGGCCATGGCCACCTTCCTCTGGGCCACGCTGTTCATGTGCCTGTCCGGCTTCGCGCTGTACGGCGAAGGCCTGGGCACCAAGAGCTGGGCCTACGGCGCTTTCGGCTGGGTGATCAGCCTCTTTGGCGGCAACAGCCTCACCGTGCACAACTGGCACCGGCTGGGCATGTGGTCCATCATTCTGTTCGTGATGATTCACGTGTACGCGGCCATCCGCGAGGACATCATGTCCAAGCAAAGCATGGTGTCCACCATGATCAGCGGCTTCCGCATGTTCAAGGATTGAGCCCATGGCGCGCTCCGGCCTCCGGCGGCGCGCCTCTCCTCCTTCGTCGCCATGACCTCCCCTCTCGTCAGCGCCCGCACCCCGCTCCACCCCGGCCGTTTTCTTGACAGCCGCTTTCTTGCGCCCAGCGGCATGACGCAAACCGACGCCGCCCGACTACTGGGCATCTCGCGTCGCCGCCTCAACGAGCTGATCGCCGGCAAACGCGGCATCACGCCGGACACCGCCATTCGCCTGGCCTGCCTGTTTGGCCAAAGCGCGCAGTTCTGGATGGAGCTGCAAAGCGCCTGGGATCTGGCGCAAGCCCGTCGCCGCCTGCGCCAGCTGCGTGGCGGTTAGTAACTTTCCACTTTGCTTTCCATGCGCCACCCGCATGTCCACAGCACGACCAGGGAAATGAACGCAAGCGCCTGATGCTGCGGGGCTTTCCGTCCAACTCCGCTCTGGCACGAAACTTGTTTTGTAACGGATAGCGTTACAGGCGACGACATATGGACAAAGCACACATCACCATCATGGGGTTGGGCAACCTGCTCTGGGCCGACGAGGGCTTCGGCGTCCGCGCGGCGGAAACCCTGTTTGCCCGCTACCAACTGCCCGACTCGGTGCGGGTCATCGACGGCGGCACGCAAGGGCTGGCCCTGCTGCCTTATGTGGAAGAAACCGAACGGCTGATTCTGTTCGACGCCATCGACTTCGGCCTCGAACCCGGCACCCTGCGCGTCTACCGCGACCAGGCCGTGCCCGCCTACCTCACCGCCAAGAAAATGAGCCTGCACCAGACCGGTTTCTCCGAAGTGCTTGGTCTGGCCGACCTCAAAGGCAGTTTGCCGAAAGACATCATGCTGATCGGCGTGCAGCCGGTGCAGCTGGAAGACTATGGCGGCAGCCTGACCGAACCGGTGCGCGCGCAACTGGCGCCCGCCATCCAGCAGGCCATGACGCAGCTGGCCGAATGGGGCGTGACACCCGGCCCGCGCCGCGACGGCCAGCGCCTCAATCATGAAAGCCTGGACATGATCCGCTACGAGTCGGAACGCCCGTCAGCCGAGCTGGCCTGTCGCATCGGCGACGACCGCGTACTGAAGGGAGGCGCCTGATGTGCCTGGGCATACCCATGCAAGTCATCGCCGCTGATGGCCTGATGGCCGAGTGCCTGCACCGTGGCGAAACGGAAAAAATCGACCTCTCGCTGACCGGCCCCGCGCAAACGGGCGACTGGCTGCTGGTCTTCGCCGGCGCCGCGCGCGAAGCGCTCAGCCCCGCGCAGGCCGCCGACATTCTGGAGGCGCTGACGGCGCTGGAAGCCGCCATGAACGGCCGCTTCGACCCCGATGTGCATCTGGCCGATCTCACCCGGCGCGAGCCGCAACTTCCGCCTCATCTGCAGGCGCAACTGGAAGCCGGAAGGAAAACCCACTGATGACCTCCCCGCTGGACAACCTGCTGGCTCGCCTGGCCGAGCGCGGCTACCACGCCGTCTGCGCCGACGGCCTCGACGCCCTGGCCGCCGACAGCCACCACCTGATCGTGATGCTCAACGAAGACCCGGTGAAATACCCCGAGGTGCTGGACAACCCCGTGATCGTGCCCGAGGTGCTGCGCGAATTCCCAGCCGGCACTTTCGACGTGGCCTATGCCGACATCACCGAAAGCCGCAAGATTGCCCGCCGCTTTGGCGTACTGAAATTTCCGGCGCTGCTGTTTCTGCGCGAAGGCCAGTATCTGGGCGTCATCGTCGGCCTGCTGGACTGGCCGGACGTGGTGCGCGCCTTTGCCGACAAACTGACTGCCGAAGCCCGCCGGCCGCCCTCGGTGGGCATTCCGGTCAGCGTCGCCAAGCAAGGAGGTTGCGCATGAACCTCAAACCCTTTCCCGTCGCCGTAGTGGCGCTTGGCCCCGGCTCGCAACCGGAGGACGAAGACCTCAACTACATGCCGCTGCCGCGCGAGGTGGAACATTTCGACCTGCCCTACCTGCCCACTGCGGAAGAAGTCAGCCACCTCACCGCCGCGCTGTCGGTGATCGACAGCCTCATCCACAAGCTTGCCGACTATCAGGGAGACGGTGAGACCTACCCGGTCATCAGCCTGGCCGGCCTCGACAGCGACAACCGCCGCCTGCTCAACCAACTGTTGGGCGAGGGCGAAGTATCGGCCCGCGTCAAACGGGTGGACGGCCGCCGGCTGGACATGCAGGAATCGGTTTTCGCCGGCGTCTGGCGCGTGCTGGAGTACAGCCCGGACGAACAACTGCTGGACGACCGCATCGAAGCCTGCCCGATTCCAGCGGCGGTATGGCAGGAAGCCCGCGCCTTCGGCCAACCATCGCTGCACATTCCCGATCCGCAAAACCTGCAGCTGATGAACGCCGGCCCGGTAGCGGTGGAAATCGCCGACCACATGGGCAAAACCGGCGACGACGCCCACATCATCAATTTCTCGCTACTGCCGATGAGCCCGGACGACCTCGCCTGGCTGGACAGCCTGATCGGCCCCGGCAACAGCGGCGTGTTTTCGCGCGGCTACGGCAAGTGCCGCATCATGGGCAGTGCCTTGCGCGATGTCTGGCGAGTGCAGTATTTCAACGGCATGAACGACATCTTGCTGGATACGCTGGAGATTACCCGCATCCCCGAGGTGGCGCTGGCGTCGCTTGACGACCTGACCGACTCGCTGGAGCGCCTGCGCGAAGCGCGCGAGTGGCTGGCCGGAGAAACCGCATGAGCGGCGCCGGCTTCGAAGGCTCTTATCTGGGCGACGACGATCGCCTGCCCGACGAAGCGCGCATGGAATGCAAAATCTGCTGGTGGATCTACGACCCGGCGCTGGGCGACGACATCTGGCAGATTCCGCCCGGCACGCCTTTTCATGCCTTGCCCGAACACTGGAAATGCCCGATGTGCGACGGCGCGCGCGATCAATTCATGGTGGTGCAAGACTGACCATGGCCGATTGCTATCCGGACTCGCCCGCCTTTGAACTGGAAACCGTGTTTGGCCTGATCGAGGCCACGCGCATGGCGGGTGTGCCGCTGCTCAACCCCGCGCTGCGCGTGGAGGCCATCGGCTTTCGCCGCTGGAGCCCCGGCGCCGCCGAAACCGATCTCGCCGGCGAACTGTGGGCCGGCGTCATGCTGACGCCCTGGTTCATGAATCTGATGCTGCTGCCGGCCCTGCCCGGCACGCTCCCCCCGGTGCCGCCGGGCGGTGAAATCCGTCTGGCGCTGCCAGGCGGCGACATGCCCTTCCTGGCCGGACACGAAGCCGGCCTTGGCCACTACTGCCTGTGCTCGCTGTTTTCTCCAGTGACGGAGTTCGCCGACCAGGACACGGCCCGAGAAACCGCGCTGGAAATCCTGCGGTTGATGTTTCCGCCGCCGCCGCCCGCTCACGCGCCCGATCTGTCGCGGCGGCGCCTGTTTGGACTGGGCGCATGAAAATCGACGAAATCCTCATTCGCCTGACGCAGGACAAGGCGCGCGGCGGCGGCGTTTCGGTAAGCTGGCCGCGCCGGGAAGCGGAGCGTCTGTTCATCGGCAAACCCGCCGGCGAAGTGCTGGCACTGACGCCGAGACTGTTTTCCCTCTGCGCGCACGCCCAGACGCTGGCCGCCCGCTTGGCCCTGGCTTGCGCCGCAGGCAAAGCGGCGCAAGCCAGCCCGCAGGAGCTGCAAAGCCTGGCGCAGGAAGCCGCCCGCGAAACCCTGCGCAAGCTGCTGACCGACTGGGCGCTGGCCTTTGACGGCAAAGCCGCCGAACCGGCGGCGCTGGCGGCCTGGCGCGCCGCCGGTTCGCTTTCCGCGCTCAAGGCACTGGCGGAACAGCAAGTCTTCGGTCAGGCTTGCGACGACTGGCTACAAAGAAGTGAAGCCGGCTGGCTGGACTGGGCGGCGGAAGGTCGCATGCCGGCGGCGCGCTGGCTGGCGGCATTGACGGGCCCGGAGCGCGGTTGCGCGCTGCTGCCGCCGCTGAGCGCCGGCCAACTGGCCAACCGGCTGGCGGACTGGATACGCCCCGGTGGCCCGGTCTGGCAAGGCCAGCCGCGTGAAACCGGCGCGCTGGCGCGCGAACACCGGCAATTGTCGCGCACGCTGGCTGCGGGCCAGCTGGCGCGGGCGCGCCTGCTGGCGCGTTTGATCCAGTTGGCGCGCGGCTTGAACGGCGAGCTTTGCCTACAGGCGGCGGCCGCACCGCTGCCGGACGGCGCGCTGGCGCTGGTGGACACCGCCCGCGGCCCGTTAACGCATCTGGCGGCGCTGGACGACGAAGGCTGCGTCACGCGCTACCGGGTAATACCGCCTACCGCCTGGCACAGCCATCCCGAGGGCCTGCTGAGGGAAACCCTGTGTTCCCGGCTGGACGACGGAGAGGCAGAATGGCGGCGGCAAGCCGCACTGATCGACCCATGCGTGGCCTGGCGGCTGGCGGTGGAAAACAAGGAATGCGCGCATGCATGAAATGTCGTTGGCCGAAGGCATCGTCCAGCTGTTGGAAGATCAGGCCGGGGCGCAGCAGTACCGCAAGGTCAGGCAGGTGTGGCTGACCATCGGCGAACTGGCCGGGGTGGAGGTGGAATCCCTGCTGTTTTGTCTGGAGGCCGTCAGCCGCGACACGCTGGCCGACGGCGCGATTTATCACGTGGTGCGCGAACCCGGACAGGGCTGGTGCCTGGCGTGCAGTCAGCCGGTCGTCATCCAGGCGCGCTACGACGCCTGCCCGGCATGCGGCAGGCATCAAGTACAAGTGACCGGCGGCGACGACATGCGCGTCAGCGAACTGGAAGTGGACTGACCCGGCCGCCACAAGGGAGACAAAAAGATGTGCACGGTATGCGGTTGCAGTGAAGGCAATGTATCCATCGACGGCAAGCCCGGCGGCGTGAAGTATCCGTACCGCCCGCGCGGCGGCCACACCCATCACGGCCATGATCATGACCACGGACACCACCATCATCACGATCATGATCACCATCATGACCATACGCACCGGGAGGACGCGGCGGCGGACAGCCCTGTGGTGCGCGGCGAAGGCCGCCTGGACTACGGCCAGGGCGCGGCCCGCGCCCATGCGCCCGGCCTCAGCCAGTCGCGCATGGTGAAAATCGAACAAGACATCCTGTCCAAGAACAAGGGCTATGCCCAGATCAACCGTCGCTGGCTGGCGGATCGCGGCATCTTCGCCGTTAATCTGGTGTCCAGCCCCGGTTCCGGCAAAACCACCCTGCTGGCGGAAACCATCCGTCAGCTGGGCAAGGACTGCAAGGTGTATGTGATCGAGGGCGATCAGCAAACCAGCAACGACGCCGAACGCATCCGCGCGGCCGGCGCCCCCGCCATCCAGATCAACACCGGCAAGGGCTGTCATCTGGACGCCCACATGGTGGGTCAGGCGCTGGAAACCCTCCACCCTGCCGACGACAGCCTCTTGCTGATCGAAAACGTAGGCAATCTGGTCTGCCCGGCGGCTTTCGATCTGGGCGAAGCGCACAAGGTAGCCATCCTCTCGGTGACCGAGGGCGAGGACAAGCCCATCAAATACCCGGACATGTTCGCCGCCGCCGACATCCTGCTGCTCAACAAGGTGGACCTGTTGCGCCACCTTGATTTTGACGTGGACGCCTGCATCGCCTACGCCCGCCGCGTCAACCCGGCCATCCGCGTGCTGCAGGTATCGGCCCGCAGCGGCGAAGGCATGGACGCCTGGATAGACTGGCTGCTGCTGCGCATGAACGATGCCCAGCTGGTGAAGCAGCACGAGGTGGCGCGGCTGAAGGCCCGCATCGCCGAACTGGAACAGCAACTGCAAAAGCGCTAAGCATGGAACAGCAACGCCTGCGGCTCTCGATTCAGGGCCGCGTACAGGGGGTGGGCTTCCGCCCCTTCATCTGGCGCACCGCGCGCCGCCACCAGTTGACCGGCTTTGTGCGCAACACGGGCGAAGGCGTCACTGTGGAGCTGCAAGGCAGCGCCGCCAACCTGCTGGCTTTCCGCCATGCGCTGGACGACGACCTGCCGCCGCTGGCCCACATCGACCAGCTGCAACAAGCGCTGCTGGACCCGGTCGGCGACGAAACTGCCTTTGTCATCGAAGAAAGCGCCGGCAGCACCACCCGCGCCCGCCTGCCGGCCGACATCGCCACCTGTCCGTCCTGTCTGACCGAGCTGTTCACCCAGAGCGACCGCCGCTACCGCTACCCCTTCATCAACTGTACCGATTGCGGCCCGCGCTACACCGTCACCCACCGCTTGCCTTACGACCGCGCCAACACCAGCATGGTGGCCTTTCCGCTGTGCCCGGCCTGCGGCGAGGAGTATCTCAATCCGGAAACCCGGCGCTTTCACGCCGAGCCCACCGCCTGCCCGGCCTGCGGCCCCCGCCTGCAACTGACCGACCGCTTCGGCCAACCCTTGAAAGGCGACCCAGTCTACGGCGCCATGCAAATCCTGCGCATGGGCCGCAGCATCGCCATGAAGGGGCTGGGCGGCTTTCATCTGGTATGCGACGCCCGCAGCGCGGACGCAGTGCAAAGACTGCGCGAGCTCAAACACCGTCCCGGCAAGCCGCTGGCCGTGATGGCGCTCAACACCGCCTCGCTGCCCGCTTTCTGCGAGGTGAGCGCGGAAGAAGCCCAGTGGCTGGAGCGCCCGGAACGCCCGATCGTGCTGCTGCGCAAAAACCGCGACACCGACCACTGCCTGCCCGGCGTAGCGCCCGGCATCGGCGCGGTGGGCGTCATGCTGCCCTATACCCCGCTGCAATGGATGCTGTTCCATGAAGCACTGGGCCGCCCCGCCGGCACCGACTGGCTGCACGAACCCTGCGACAAGGTGTGGGTGATGACCAGCGCCAACCTGTCCGGCGAGCCCATCGTCACCGGCAACCAGGAAGCACGCGAGCGCCTCAACCGCGTAGCCGACGTTTTCCTGCTGCACAACCGGAATATCGTCACCCGTTGCGACGACAGCGTACTGTCGGTGCAAGAGCAGGAAGCGCTGTTCTTCCGCCGAGCGCGCGGCTTTGTGCCGGACCCGGTCAAGCTGGCCGATGACGGCCCCAATGTGCTGGCGCTGGGTGCCTATCTGAAAACCACCGCCACCGTGTTGCGCGGTGACGAGGCTTTTGTCTCGCAGCACATCGGCGATCTGGACCACCCGCTCACCTGCGAGGCGCTGGAAGAAGCGGCGGAACACCTGCTGGAACTCACCGGCGCGGAGCCGCAGGCCATCGCCTGCGATCTGCAGCCGGACGCCTTTTCCAGCCATCTGGCCGAGCAATGGTCGCGCGAGCGCGGCATCCCGCTGATACCGGTGCAACACCATCACGCCCACCTCGCCGCCGTCATGGCCGAGCACGGGCTGCAAGGCCCGGTGCTGGGCATGGCGCTGGACGGCTACGGGCTAGGCAAGAACGGCGGCGCCTGGGGAGGCGAACTGATGCTGGTGGAAGCCGCCGTCTGCGAGCGCATCGGCCATATCAGCCCGCTGCCGCTGCCCGGTGGCGACAAGGCCGCGCGCGAGCCTTGGCGCATGGCCGCCGCACTGTACGCCCGTCTTGGCATGCTGGACCGGCTGCCCGCGCACCTGGCGCAGGAATCCGGCCTGCCCATGCTGCTGCGCCAGCTGGAAACCGGCGTCAACTGTCACGACACCACCAGCCTTGGCCGCTGGTTCGACGCCATTGCCGGCCTGGCCGGCCTGTGCCCGGTGCAAAGCTTTGAAAGCGAGGCCGCGCAAAAGCTGGAAGCGCTGGCCCGCCCTTGCGAGCCGCTAAGCGACGGCTGGACGCTGTCTTCGGCCAACCTGCTGGATTTCCTGCCGCTGGCGCGCCATCTGGCCACACTGACCGACGCCGCCGACATCGCCAGCCTGTGGCACAGCACGCTGGCGCACGCGCTGGCCGACTGGGCGGTGCGCGCCAGCCGCACCACCGGCATTCGCAAACTGGTGCTGGGGGGCGGTTGCTGCGCCAATCGCCGCCTGATGGAACAACTGCTGCCGCTATTGAAACAACAAGGCATTACCGCCCACACCGCGCACCGGCTGCCCCCCAACGATGGCGGCCTCAGCCTCGGCCAGGCCTGGGTGGCGCGCCACCGCCTGCTGCAAAAGGAGAACTGACCATGTGTCTGGCCATGCCGGTACGCATTACCGAACTCTTGCCCGACGAGATGGCGCGGGTAGACGTGGACGGCGTGGGGCGCGAAGTATCCGTCGCCCTCATCGATCAAGCGCAAGTGGGGGATTACGTCATCCTGCACGTGGGCTACGCCATCGGCAAACTTGACCCCGCAGAAGCCGCCAGAACGCTGGCGCTGATGGAAGAACTGGCAGCCGGCGAGGAGCGCGCATGAAATACGTGGACGAATTCCGCCGCGGCGACGTGGCCCGCGGCATGGCCCGCCGCATTCATGAATCGGTACAAGCCGGCCGCCCCTACCGCCTGATGGAGTTTTGCGGCGGCCATACCCACGCCATCGCCCGCTACGGCCTCACCGGCCTGCTGCCCGATAATGTGCGACTGATCCACGGCCCGGGCTGTCCGGTGTGCGTACTGCCCATCGGCCGCGTCGATTCGGCTATCGAACTGGCGCTGCGACCGGAAGTGATTCTCTGCAGCTACGGCGACACCCTGCGCGTGCCGGCCTCCAATCGCGGCAGCCTGTATCAGGCGCGCGCGCAGGGCGCGGACGTGCGCATGGTGTATTCCGTGACCGACGCGCTGCAGATCGCCCGCGACAACCCGCAGCGCGAGGTGGTGTTCTTCGCCATCGGCTTTGAAACCACCACCCCGCCCACCGCCATCGCGCTGGACACGGCGCGGCGGGAAAACCTGAAAAACTTCAGCGTGTTCTGCAACCACGTACTCACTCCGCCCGCCATGCGCCACTTGCTGGCCGCCGGCGACGCAGTGCAGCTGGACGGTTTCATCGGCCCTTCGCATGTCAGCACGGTGATCGGCAGCGCGCCTTACGCCGCCGTGGCGGCGGAGTTCGCCAAACCGGTGGTGATTGCCGGTTTCGAGCCGCTGGACGTGCTGCAGTCGGTACTGATGCTGGTGGAGCAGATCAATCGCGGCGACACCCGGGTAGAAACCCAGTTCACTCGCGCAGTCACCGAAACCGGCAACCAGAAAGCGCGCGAACTGGTGGCGCACACGCTGGCGCTGCGAGACAGCTTCGAATGGCGCGGGCTGGGGCAAGTGCCGCACTCGGCGCTGGCCGTGCATCCGGACTTTGCAGACTTCGACGCCGAACTGCGCTTCGCCCTGCCCTACCGCCACGTGCCCGACCACAAAGCCTGTGAGTGCGGCGCCATCCTGCGCGGACAGAAATCGCCGCGAGACTGCAAGGTTTTCGGTCTGGTCTGCACGCCGGACAATCCGCTGGGCTCCTGCATGGTGTCCAGCGAAGGCGCTTGCGCCGCGCACTATCACTATGGCCGCTTCATGGAGACCGCCGAGGCATGAGCAAGCACTACACCCGCCCGCTGGATTTCAAACACGGCCTCGTCAACCTCACCCACGGCAGCGGCGGCCGCGCCATGGCGCAGCTAGTGAGCGAGCTGTTTGCCCCGGCTTTCGACAATGAATGGCTGGCGCAAGGCAACGATCAGGCCATCCTGCCGCCGCCGGGAGGTCGCCTCGCCGTCGCCACCGACAGCCACGTCATCTCTCCGCTGTTTTTCCCCGGAGGCGATATCGGCAGCCTGGCCGTGCACGGCACGGTCAATGACTTGGCCATGGGCGGCGCGGAACCACGCTACCTCAGCGCCGGTTTCATTCTGGAAGAAGGCCTGCCGCTGGCCGACCTGCAACGCATCGTCCACGCCATGGCCCGCGCCGCGCGCGAGGCCGGCGTAGCCATCGTCACCGGCGACACCAAGGTGGTGGAGCGCGGCAAGGGCGACGGCGTATTCATCAGCACCACCGGCATCGGCGTCGTGCCGGCCGGACTGACCCTGTCCGGCGACCAGGCCCGGCCCGGCGATGCGATCCTGGTGTCCGGCACGCTGGGCGATCACGGCATGGCGGTGATGTCGCAACGGGAAAACCTGCGTTTTGACAGCCCCATCGTTTCCGACAGCGCCGCCCTGCACACGTTGGCGCAAGCGCTGACAGCTGCCAGCCCCGGCTTGCGCCTGATGCGCGACCCGACGCGCGGCGGCCTCGCCACCACGCTGAATGAAATCGCCAGCCAGTCCGGCGTGGGCATGCGGCTCAAGGAAAGCGCCATCCCTGTCAGCCCCGCCGTACGCGCCGCCTGTGAATTCCTCGGGCTGGACCCGCTGTACATCGCCAACGAGGGCAAGCTCATCGCCATCTGCCCGGCCCATGAGGCCGAAGCCGCGCTGGCAGCCTTGCGCGCCCACCCGCTGGGCAGGCAGGCGGCCCTCATCGGCGAGGTAGTAGAAGATAGCCACCATTTTGTGCGCGTGAGAACGGATTTTGGCGGCGAGCGGCTGCTGGACTGGCTAAGTGGCGAAATGTTGCCCAGAATCTGCTAACAGCAGCTAACAAAACGTCTGATGCTGCGCCGTGATACTGATGTTTGCTAGCCGCCCCAAGCGCCCGCACGAACCCGCGCCCAACAGCGAGACAGGGCGACAGCAGCCGCATCTTGCCGCCGGCTTCAATGCCGCTTCGCTCACAGGCTTCAAGAGCCGTTAACCAAAACCGCCACAACAACGACCCGGCCGGATACAGACCGGGCGCCACAAGAGAACACAGGGAAACAGCATGACAGGCAAACCCGCCATTTTGCTGGTGGACGACGAAGTCCGCTCGCTGGAAGCGCTGCAAAGAACACTGGAAGACGACTTCACCCTTTTCACCGCCCAGGGCGGCGCGGAGGCGCTGGCCATTCTGGATTCGGAATTCATCCAGGTGGTGGTGAGCGATCAGCGCATGCCGGACATGACCGGCGTGGAATTCCTCAAACAGGTGCGCGAACGCTGCCCGCAAGTGGTGCGCATCATCCTCTCCGGCTACACCGACAACGCCGACATCATCGCCGCCGTCAACGACGCCGGCATCTACCAGTACTTGCTCAAGCCCTGGCGGCCGGAATCGCTGCTGCTCACCGTGCAGGGCGCGGTGGAACTATTCCGCCTGCAACAAGAAAACGAGCTGCTAAACGTAGAGCTGAAAGCCTCCGAGCCCTGGCTCAAGGTGCGAGTGGACAACAAACGCCGCGAAATGCGCGAACGCTCGGCGATGGACAACATCGTGCGCGCGCCGGACAGCAGCATGGGACGCATCTGCAAGCTGCTGGAGCGGGTGGCGCCATTCGACATTTCCGTACTGATCGAGGGCGAATCCGGCGTCGGCAAAGAACTGCTGGCCCGTGCCCTGCACTACGCCAGCCACCGCAGGGAGCGCCCTTTCGTGGTGGAAAACTGCGCGGCCATGCCGGAGCAGTTGCTGGAGAGCGAGTTGTTCGGCCACAAGCGCGGCGCCTTCACCGGCGCCTATCAGGATCGCATCGGCCTGTTTCAGCAAGCCGACGGCGGCACCATTTTTCTGGATGAAATCGGCGAAACCTCGCCCGCCTTTCAGGCCAAGCTGCTGCGCGTGCTGCAGGAAGGCGAAGTGCGGCCGGTGGGCAGCCCGCGCCCGCTCAAGGTCAATGTGCGCGTGGTGTCCGCCACCAACCGCCAGTTGCAGGAGCTGGTGCGCGCTGGTCAGTTTCGTGAAGACCTCTACTATCGGCTGTCCGCCTTCACCGTCAATGTGCCGCCGCTGCGCGACCGGCCGCAGGACATTCCGCTGATTGCCGAATCGCTGTTGGCCGAAGCCCGCGTGCATTACCTGAAACCGGCGTCGCGCTTTGCCGACGACACCCTGCAATGCCTGCGCGAATACCGCTGGCCGGGCAATGTGCGCCAACTGCGCAATGAAATCACCCGCATGCTGGTGCTGAGCGACAACGATCAGCTCGGCCCGGACTTGCTCTCCGCCGAGGTGCTGCAAGCGGCCGCGGAAGAGCAGGAGGCGGAACTGGCCTTCCTCGCCAGCCTGCCCGGCGATCTGAAAACCCGGCTGGAAGAGCTGGAAAAGCAGATCCTGCGCGAAACCCTCACCCGTCTGCGCTGGAACAAGACCCGCGCGGCCGCCGAGCTGGGGCTGTCCCGCGTTGGACTGCGCAACAAACTGACCCGCTATGGCCTCGAAAAATAAACGTCTGGTCTGGATGCAATCCGGCGGTTGCGGCGGCTGCACCCTGTCCTTGCTTAATGCGGAAACGCCCTCGCTGTTTCAGGCGCTGAAAGACGCCGGCATCGACCTGGTCTGGCATCCCTCGTTTTCAGAGGCCAGCCTGGACCAGGTGCAAGCCCTGCTGGAAGGGTTGGCCGAAGGCCGCGAAACCGTGGACATTCTCTGTCTGGAAGGCGCCGTGATGACCGGCGCCGACGGCCGCTTTCACCTACTGCCGGACGGCAGCCCGATGAGCCGGCGCATTGAGCGCATTGCCCGGCGCGCCGGCTGCGTGGTGGCAGTGGGAACCTGTGCCGCTTACGGCGGCATCAGCGCCGCTGGCGACAATCACACCGGCGCGGTCGGACTCAGCCATCAGGGCAGCCAGCCCGGCGGCCTGCTGGGCGGGGACTTCCTCGCCGCCAACGGTCTGCCGGTAGTCAATATCTCCGGCTGCCCCACCCACCCCGGCTGGGTGCTGGAAACCCTGGCCTTGCTGGCGGCGGGCGCGCTGAGCGCGCGGGATCTCGACCCGCTGGGCCGCCCGCGCTTTTACGCCGACAAGCTGGTACACCACGGCTGCGAAAAAAACGAGTTCTATGAATTCAAGGCCAGCGCCACCGCGCCCGGACAGATGGGCTGCCTGATGGAGCACGTGGGTTGCAAGGGCACGCAGGCGCACGCCGACTGCAACAGCCGCGCCTGGAACGGCGAAGGCTCCTGCCTGTCCGGCGGCTACCCCTGCATCAACTGCACCTCGCCGGACTTTGCCGACCCCGGACACGGCTTTTTCCACACGCCGCAAGTGGCGGGCTTTCCGGTGGGCCTGCCCACCGACATGCCCAAGGCCTGGTTTGTCGCTTTGTCCACCTTGTCCAAATCCGCCACGCCGCACCGGGTGCGCCACAACGCCACCTGCGACCGCATCACCCTGCCACCCTCGCTGCCCAAGAAGAGCAAACCATGACCCGACGCCTGCTCGGCCCCTTCAATCGCGTCGAGGGCGACCTCGCCGTCACGCTGGACTTCACCGATGGCAAAGTCAGTCGTGCCGCCGTCAGCGCGCCGCTGTTTCGCGGTTTCGAGCGCATGCTGGTGGGCCGCGAACCGCTGGACGCGCTGGCCATCGTGCCACGCATCTGCGGCATCTGTTCCGTGTCGCAGTCCGTCGCCGCCGCCCGCGCGCTGGCGGGGCTGTACGGCATCCGGCCGCCGGCCGACGGCCAGCGGGTGATCAACCTCATCCACGCGGTGGAGAATGTGGCTGACCACCTCAGCCATTTCTATCTGTTCTTTCTGCCCGATTTCGCCCGCGCCGACTATGCCGACCGCCCCTGGTTTGCCGAAGCGGAACGTCGCTTCAAGGCCCAGCAAGGCGCCGCCACCGCACCCATGCTGGAAGCCCGCGCGGTGCTGATGCGCTTCATGGGCACGTTGGCAGGCCACTGGCCGCACACGCTGGCACTGCAACCGGGCGGTGTTACCCGCGTCATCCAGGCCGCGGAACGGGTGCGCCTGCAGCAATGGTTGCGCGCCTTCCGCCGCTTTCTGGAAACCCACACCTTCGGCGACAGCCTGGAAGCCGTTGCCGCCATCGACAGCGAACGCGCGCTGCAAGATTACCGTTCGCGCCGGCCCGGCGCCGACCTAGCCCTGTTCCTCGACATCGCCGACGATCTGGCCCTGTCGGCGCTGGGTCGGGCGCAAGACCGCTTCATCGCTGCCGAGGCCTACCCCGATGAACAAGGTTGTTGGAGCCCGGCCGGCCTGTGGCGGAATGGCGCGACGGAGGCGCTCGACATCGCCGCCATCACCGAAGACAACCACAGTAGCTGGCTGGCCGGCAGCGGCGCGCACGGCCCCGGACATGCCGACACTGTCCCCTTGCCGGACAAGGCCGAGGCCTACAGTTGGAGCAAAGCGCCCCGCATTGGCGGCCAATGCGCGGAAACCGGCGCCTTGGCCCGGGCATTGATGCGCGGCGAGCCGCTATTGCAGGAAATGACTGCCCGACAGGGCGGTACAGTGTTGACGCGGGTGCTGGCGCGGGTGACTGAAATCGCCCGGCTGGTGCCGCTGATGGAAAGCTGGCTGACCGCACTGGATCTGGAGGCGGTCCTGCTTGCGCCCACGCCCGGCACGATCGTCGCCCAGGAGGCGGTGGGCCTCACCGAAGCCGCGCGCGGCATGCTCGGGCACTGGGTGTTGGTGGAGAATGAACGCATCAGCCGTTACCAGATCATCGCCCCGACCACCTGGAACTTCTCCCCGCGCGACAGCGCCGGGCAGGCGGGGCCGCTGGAGCTGGCGCTGGAAGGCGTGAAGGCGGACGACCCGCAGGCGCTGCAAGTACAGCATATCGTGCGCAGTTTCGACCCTTGTCAGGTGTGCACCACGCATTGACGCCGGCAGTCGCTCAGGGCGAGGCCAGGCGCAAGGCAGCGCTGCGGCGCGCGGCAAGCTCAATGGCCGGGTTATCCTGGCCCAGCAGCTCGGCCGCGCTGCCATCAGCCTGCATCTGCCGCAACGCCAGCGTCAACGGCATCACCAAATGCGCCTTGTTGGCGTTGAGATAATGAAACATCGGCGTCGCTGACAAAGCCGGCTGCCATTGCCGCATGGGCGCGGCCTGCTGCCGGTCTATCTCCAGCCAGGCCCATTTGCTCATGGTGGCCACCTGGCAGCGCCCCACCTGCAGCATTTTCACCTCATCGGCAACGCTCTCTACCGGGCTGACATTCAGCTGCTGCGCCTGCGCTTCCTGCAGCAGGATCCCGTGGCGTATGCACACCCGATAGGGGCGCAGGCTGTCCCAGCCTTTGATATCGGCCGACATGGCGGCTGCGGTATAGGCGTAGGTATCGATGGACAGCACTCGCTCGGGCACCCGCAGCAAATGGCGATACTGCTTCTCGGTGCCCATCACGCGGATGGTGTCGCCATCCAGTGTGCCGGCGTCGGCGGCCTGCACGGCGCGCTTGCTGGGCAGGGTCACCGGTCTGGCCTGCACGCCAATGCGGCGATACGCCTCCTTCACCACCCGAAATGCCGCGGCATCCACCGGATCATTGGCGATCACCGCAATCGAAACGGTCTCCGTCGCCTGTGCGGGAACAGCACACAGACACAGCAGCCACGCGCCAAGCAGCCGCCAGATCGCCAGTCCGTTTCGCCTCCCCATCGCCTCTCCTTCTTATTCGCCCAGCCGGGGCGCAACATGCCGCCGGCGGCAATGCGACAGACCGCATCCCTCTTCGCCTGTCCCGCCAGGCCAGACAGTACAAAGGGTTCGGCGGGAGGGCAACGTAGAAGCGGGCTTTTGTCGCCGGGTATTAATGCGCGTCAAAAAGATGAACATTGCACGGCCCTCTCCGACAAGGTTTGCCGAAGAGGGCCAACCGGCTTACAGGCGTTCGAAGATCACGGCGATGCCCTGACCGCCGCCAATACACATGGTGGCCAAGGCGTAACGGCCCTGGATGCGCTCAAGTTCGTACAGCGCCTTGGTGGCGATCACCGCGCCGCTGGCGCCCACCGGATGGCCCAGCGCAATGGCGCCGCCGTTGGGGTTGGCGCGCGCGGGGTCCAGCCCCAGGCCCTTGCAAACGGCCAGCGACTGGGCGGCAAAGGCTTCGTTGGACTCGATCACGTCCATCTGCTCCAGCGACAGGCCGGCACGCTTGAGCGCTTCCTGCGTGGCCGGAATCGGGCCTTCGCCCATGATGTGGTTGGGCACGCCGCAAACGGCATAGGAAACGATGCGGGCCATCGGCTTCTGGCCGGCAGCCTCGGCCGCCTCCGCCGAAGCCAACACCAGGAAAGCCGCGCCGTCGTTGATGCCGGAAGCATTGCCGGCGGTCACCGAGCCCTCTTTCTTGAAGGCCGGTTTCATCTTGGCCAGCGAGTCCAGCGTGGTGGCGCGCGGATGCTCGTCGGTATCGAACACAACCTCGCCCTTGCGGGTCTGGCTGACGATGGGGACGATCTGGGATTTGAACCGGCCATCGGCAATGGCTGCGGCGGCGCGCTCTTGCGAAGCCAGCGCAAAGGCATCCTGCTCCTCGCGGGTAAGCTGCCACTTGTCCACCAGGTTTTCCGCCGTGATGCCCATATGGCCCACGCCGAAGGGGTCGGTCAGCGCGGCGGTCATCATGTCCAGCGCCTTGACGTCGCCCATGCGCGCGCCGCTGCGCAATTGCGGCAGCAGGTAGCCCCCGCGGGACATCACCTCCACCCCGCCGCCGATGGCGTAATCACAGTCGCCCAGCATGATGGCTTGCGCGCTGGACACCACGGCCTGCAAACCGGAACCGCACAGACGGTTCACCGCCATGGCGACGGACTCCATCGGCAAACCTGCGGCAATGGACGCCAGACGCGCCACATAAGCGTAACGGCTTTCCGTGGGGATGCAGTTGCCCACGGTCACATAATGAATCTTGTCGGCGGCGACGCCGGCGCGGCTGACGGCCTCTTTCATCACCAGACCGCCCAGTTCCGCCGGCTCCAGATGGCTGAGCGAGCCGCCGAAAGCGCCGATGGCGGAACGCACTGCGCTGAGTACCACGATATCGCGTTGCTTCATTCTGTTTCTCCCGTTGATTTATTGTGCTTTGTGCATTGCACCATCATCGACTCTACCATATCTGTCGCCGCCGTCGACGCGCGGCATGCGCCGTCAAAGCCACAGCCCCGGCGCTGTTGCGCACCGTTCACTATGCCGGGCCCTACAACAAGACGCGGATGCCCTAGAATAACGCACCGGCGCCACGCCGCCCGCTTTCATCTTCCACCACGCAAGGACTTGCCACCATGCTCTCTCTCCAGGGCTCACACCCCACGCTGAACGCACCTGTTCCGCTGCCGGAAGGCTCGCCCGCCGCCGCCGGGCAGGAGTTGGCCGAAGCCGCATGGATCAATGTCATCCAGCGCATGGACGAGGTGTACAGCGAACTGGTGGCTTCGCAAGAAACGCTGGAAGCCAAACACCGCGAACTGGCGGAGGCCCATCACTTCACCGAAGGCGTGCTGGCGGCCATGACCGACGTGCTGGTGGTGTGCGACACCTTCGGCACCGTGCGTCAGGTCAACCGCGCCTTGCTGGCCATTACCGGCAAGACGGAAGACAGCCTGGTGGGCCGCGAGCTGATCGAGCTGGTGGACAGCCCGCAAGCGCGGGAACAGATTCAGGGCCTGCTGGCGGCGGGACGCGGCGATGTGCAGGATGTGGAAATCGCACTGGCGCGCCCGGCCGGCGACGCCACGCCGGTCACCTGGAACGTCAGCCCGCTCTACGACGGGGAAGGACGCTACAGCGGCTTTGTGGCGGTAGGCCGGCCGGTGGGCGAACTCAAGCGCGCCTATGCGCAACTGAAAAGCGCGCACGAAGCGCTGAAGTCCGCCCAGGCGCAACTAGTGCAGGCGGAAAAGATGGCCTCCCTGGGACGGCTGGTGGCCGGCGTGGCCCATGAACTGAACAACCCCATCAGCTTTGTCATGGGCAATGCGCACGCCATGCAACGCTATGCCGACAAACTTGCCCGCTATCTGGCCGCGCTGCACACCGCCGGCCAGAACGCGGAGTGCGAAGCCCTGCGTCAGGAGCTGAAAATAGATCGCCTGCTGGCCGACCTGCCATCGCTCATCGCCGGCTTGCTGGAGGGCGCAGACCGCAGCGGCGATATCGTGGACGCGCTCAAGCGTTTTTCCGCCGTGGAAGAAAACACCCGTCAGGCGGTGGATCTGGCCGACATCACCCAGCGCTCGCTGCACTGGGTCAGCCGCGCCGCCCCCTTCCGCGTGCAAGTGGACAGCCAGGGGCTGGAGCAAGCCGTGCTGGTCAGTGGTTCGGCCAACCAGCTGCAGCAAGTGCTGGTCAACCTGTTTCAGAACGCCTTCGACGCGGTGGAGAAATGCCCTGCGCCGCAATTGCACATCCAGCTGGCGGAACAAGACGGCCAGGCCGTGCTCAGCGTCGGCGACAACGGCGCCGGAATTGCCGAACAAGCGTTACCGCTGATCTTCGATCCCTTTTTCACCACTAAGCCGGTAGGCAAGGGCACCGGGCTGGGGCTATCCATCAGTTACGGCATTGTCGAACGCCACGGCGGCCAACTGGACGCCGCCAACAATCCGGAAGGCGGCGCCTGCTTCACCTTGCGGCTGCCGCTGCATAGCAAGTAAGCATTACGGCAAGCAAACGGTTTCCACCTCCGGCATGCTTTTGCCCTGCCGCGGCGCAAGGCCGGACAAACCGCCCCTGATTTCAGCCAGCTGGCGCACGCAGGGCCGGCTCGGCCACATGGCACGCTTCTTGAATGTAACGCCAACCGTTACACCACCGTTTTCAGAGGGAAAACCATGCTGGCTAACTGGCTGCGCATCGTCCGCAACTCCGACAGCTCCGTCAAACGCAGGCTGATCGGCATCTACGCCGCCCTGCTGCTGCTGAACGTCTGCGGCTGGGCCTGGGCCTTGCTGGCCTTTCACAACCACCCCGTGCTGCTGGGCACCGCCCTGCTGGCCTACGGCTTCGGCCTGCGCCACGCCGTGGATGCGGACCATATCGCCGCCATCGACAATGTCACGCGCAAGCTGATGCAGGATGGCCAGCGACCCGTGACAGTCGGCTTCTGCTTTTCCTTCGGCCACTCCAGCGTGGTGATTCTGGCTTCGGCCGGTGTGGCGCTGGCCACCACCGCCATGCAGCAGCACTTTGCCGACTTCAAGACCGCCGGCGGCGTGATCGGCACTCTGGTATCGGCGTCTTTCCTGTTCGCCATCGCCCTGATGAACCTGTTCATCCTGCACGCCATTCACCGCGCCTGGCGGCGGGTACGCGCGGGCGGTCGCTACGAGGAAGAGGATTTCGATCTGCTGCTGGCCAATCGCGGCTTGCTGGCACGGCTGTTCCGACCGATGTTCCGACTCATCCGCCGCAGCTGGCACATGTATCCGCTGGGTTTTCTCTTCGGCCTCGGTTTCGACACCGCCACCGAAATTGCGCTGATGGGCATTTCCGCCACCCAGGCGGCGCAAGGCATGTCGCCCTGGAGCATCATGGTGTTCCCCTTGCTGTTCAGCGCCGGCATGTCGCTGGTGGACACCCTGGACGGCCACTTGATGCTGGGCGCTTACGGCTGGGCCTATATGAAGCCGGTGCGCAAGATCTGGTACAACATGACCATCACGCTGATTTCCGCGCTGGTGGCGCTGGTGATAGGCGGCATCGAGGCGCTGGGCCTGCTGGCCGACAAGCTGGGCCTGCAAGGGGGTTTCTGGGACGCGGTGGGCAGCCTCAACGACAGTTTCGGCATGCTGGGTTTCATGATCGTCGGCATCTTCGCCGGCAGCTGGGCGCTGGCCACGCTGCTGTACCGCGTTAAAGGCCTGGACAAGCTGGAAATCAGCCGCTGAGCCGTACGGCCCGCCACAAAGAAAATGCCGCTCACTGTCGCCAGTGAACGGCATTGTTCCGCGCCGAGAACCGACCCTCCCGGCAGCCCTGAGCCAAGGCGCCGACGCAGGCAGTACACGGCTTACGACAAACAGGCGCAACGCGCTCCGGGAGGAGTTGTCGGCCGGCCTTACTCAGTGCGGCCCTTCGGCCAACCTTGAGTGACGGGGTTTATACCCGCTCGCCCCACAGGTCGTGCTCGCTGCAGTCGACGATTTCCACCTCGACAAACTGACCTGCCTCCAGCCCGTCCGCCTCTTCGATGAACACCAGACCGTCAATTTCCGGCGCATCGGCATAGCTACGGCACACAGCGGTGCCTTCGTCGTCGATTTCGTCCACCAGCACAGTCAGACGCTGGCCGATGCGGCGCTCCAGGCGGCGGGCGCTGATCTCGGCCTGCACTTCCATGAAACGCTCCTTGCGCGCCTCTTTCACATCTTCCGGCACCTGATCGGGCAGTTCGTTGGCGGCCGCGCCGTCCACGGCGGAATAGGTGAAACAGCCCACACGATCCAGCTCCGCCTCGCGGATGAAGGCCAGCAGCTCTTCAAAATCCTCATCCGTCTCGCCGGGGAAACCCACGATGAAGGTGGAACGGATCACCAGTTCCGGGCACATTTCGCGCCACTTCTTGATACGGGCCAGCACATTGTCGCTATTGGCCGGGCGCTTCATCAGCTTCAACACCTTCTGGCTGGCGTGCTGGAACGGGATATCCAGATACGGCAGGATCTTGCCGTCGCGCATCAGTGGAATCACTTCGTCCACATGCGGGTAGGGGTAAACATAGTGCAGACGCACCCAGATGCCGTGGCGGCCCAGTTCCTCGCACAACTCAGTCATGCGGGTCTTCACCGGGCGGCCATTGTGAAAGCCCAGCTTGTACTTCACATCCACGCCGTAAGCCGAAGTATCCTGCGAAATGATCAGCAGCTCTTTCACCCCGGCGCGGGCCAGGTTTTCCGCCTCGCGCAGCACATCATGCACCGGACGGCTTTCCAGATCGCCGCGCATGGACGGGATGATGCAGAACGTGCAGCGGTGATTACAGCCTTCGGAAATCTTCAAATAGGCATAGTGCTTGGGCGTCAGGCGCACGCCGATATCCGGCACCAGATCGACAAAGGGGTCGTGCGGCTTGGGCAGATGGGCGTGTACCGCCTCCATCACCTCGTCCGTCGCATGCGGGCCGGTCACCGCCAGCACCGACGGATGCGCCGTCTGCACTACGCCGTCCTTGGCGCCCAGACAACCGGTAACGATCACCTTGCCGTTTTCGGTCAAGGCCTCGCCAATGGCGTCCAGCGACTCGGTCACGGCCGAATCGATGAAACCACAGGTATTCACGACGACAATGTCGGCGCCGTCATACGTATTGGCGATTTCATAACCTTCGGCGCGAAGGCGGGTCAGGATCTGCTCCGAATCGCTGGCGGCCTTCGGGCAGCCAAGCGAGACGAATCCGACGCGAGGTGTCTTGCTCATGGTGGAATCTGCAACAATTTGGAAAACGCGTGATTATACAGACATTTGCATTTCAGTGACCGGCGACAACCCGATGAATCGGGATCGGATAGCCAAATGACGCATGCCGCCCGACGGACACCCGTCCGCGACCTCACGCCGCATTAGGCGCTCGGCATGCGCATGAGGGGCTGAATGCCTTCAAGCAGCGCCATGCCGGGCACTCCGCCTGCCGCTCATCTGGCGTCGAGCATCGCTTTATACAAGGCAGGGTTTACTTTCGACAGGTGCATTTCGCTCGCCAGCTCGGCGCCTTTGTCGCTGTATCCCTGGCAGATGTCCTTTTCGGTCACTTTATTCTGCTTCGCCAGCGTGGCCATCCCCTCGCTAATGGTCTTCTGCAGAATGGGTTGCAGCTGCTCGTAGGTCATGTCTTCAATCTTGTCGGGCGAGTAAGGGCCGCGCCCAAGGATCGTCCGGCTTTTCGCGTACAACGCCTCATGCTCGGCGGCAAACGCCTTGGTGTAAGGGGAGATATCGACGCCCAAGTCCTTGCAGTAGTCATGCCGCGTGCGGACGTTGATCATGTAAAAGCCGATGAACTGTCCTGCAGCTTCTTTGGCTTTCTGATTGCCGGATTTTTGCGCCAGCTCCTCGCTGGAACGCTGGATGGCTTCGTCGTGAATCGCAAACGCGGCCGGCTGGTCGGGGTGTTCAGCTACCGCCTTGGCCCTCAGCTCCTCCATCGATTTGTTCGCCTCAGCCCCGGCGGTCTTGAACGCCTGCTTGTCGAAATACGATTGCACAATCATCTTGGCGGCGACAAACCCTACCACCCAACAGAGGATCACCATGGTTTTGCGCAGCCATGTCTTGCCGGTCGATTCTCCCGGGCTCTTGGCATTGCTCGGTTTCGTCATTTGCTTATCCTTATTTTCAGCGTCCATCCCACGGCGCTTAAAACTCAAGCGCGCAAGGGCGTCGAGTCCGCCTCTTGGCGAGTGATCGCTTGAGCGCTTGGATTCGGCGTCCCAGCCCCTTCGCCGTCACCACAGACGCCCGCTTCGGTGCTCCGAGCAATCCAGTCATGGCGCTTTTGCCAGCCGGCTTGCAAGGGAGGAAACCCGGCTGGCCATGCGTCAACAGGTTGGCCGAAGAAGGAAGGCAAGACCGTTTCACTCAGGGCTCCAGGCATCCACGCAGCCAGCGCACAGGGGATGCGCTTTTTCATGACTTCAAGCCATCAGGCTTTTTCGTCCTGAAGCCCATGTCCACGCAAACCTTTGCAGCCCGCTATTCACGCAAGCGGATATGCAGAAAACCGTCGGCAAAAGGCGCCCCCCGTCCTGACCACTCTTGGCAACGGGCCGCTGCAAATAGGCAGGCCAGCGTGATGCAATATGCTGCATGATGCCGATACCGTGCAACGCAGCGCGGCTCATGCGCTCATCGACTTCAGCGATACGCTTGCCGGTCCGCCCCGGCAAAGAATCTCGCCGGCACGATCCGGCGGTGAAAACGCCGCATGATGCACGCCACCGCTACTGGCGCACCGTACGATCAACGGCCCGCCAGTTGACTACGCAAGCGAGGCGCGGCGAAGTCCAGGAAAGCCCGCAGCTTGATTGGCAACCGGCCCTGCCCTGCATACACCAGGCTGACAGGCCACGGCGCGGGCTCGTAATCCGGCAACACAATCCGCACCTGGCCCGCCTCACGGGCCGGTTCGCACTGGTAGGAAAGAACCCGGGTGAGCCCCAGACCACCGCAGGCCGCATCCAGCGCGGCTTCCGCGCCGTTAACGATGAGTCGGGATCTGATGGGTATTAACGAAACCACCGTATCCCGATAAAAAGGCCACGCCTGTGTGCCCGCCAGCCCTTCATAGCTGATGCAATCGTGAAACGCGATGTCCTCGGGCGCCATCGGTTCACCGCGCAGCGCAAGGTATTCGGGACAGGCGCAGACCACCTGACGGACCTCGCCCACCCGGGTGGCCACCAGGCTGCTATCCGGCAGCGGGCCGATACGCACGGCCAGATCGATATGTTCTTCCAGCAGATGGGAGATACGGTCGCTAAGCAACAGGCGAACATTGATATCAGGAAAAGCCTTGAGGAACGCCACCACGACCGGAGTGACATGCAGGCGGCCGAACACCACGGGCGCAGTGATGACAAGATCGCCTTTAGGCGCGGCATATTCGCCGGCAGCGGCGCGTTCTGTTTCGTTGACGTCGTCGAGAATGCGCCGACACGATTCCACATAGCTGCGTCCAGCATCAGTCAGCGCGATATGGCGAGTGGAGCGCTGCAGTAGCTGCACGCCCAGATGCGTCTCCAGCTCCGCCACCTTTCGGCTAACAGTTGCCAGCGGCATGGACACCCGGCGCGACGCGGCCGAAAAACCGCCGGCATCCACCACCGCCACCAGCAACGACATCGCTTCCAGCCTATCAGCCATATTCTCGAATTCCGGGATAGTTATTCCAAATATTACCCGATTATCACCATTACTGAATGAACGTATGCTTTGGGCTGTCGCAACCACCACCCTGTACGGAGCCTGAACATGTCGCATCTCAACATCCCCGCCACCATCGCTGACGCCCCTGCCGCCTCGCGGCCGTTACTGGAGGCGGTCAACAAGCAGTTTGGCATTGTCCCTAACCTGTTCCGCCTGGTGGCCAACAGCCCGCAAGCGCTGGAAGGCTATCTCGCACTGTCCGGCGCGCTGAACCGGGGCACACTGCCGGCGCAAACCCGCGAGCGCATCGCCCTGGCCGTAGCTGAAATCAACCAGTGCGCTTATTGCCTCTCGGCCCACAGCTATCTGGGCAAAAACCTCGCCAAGCTCGACGACGCGGAAATTCTGGCAAACCGCCGCGGAGCGTCTACCGATGCCAAGGCCGATGCCGCCGTGCGTTTCGCCGCCCTGATAGCTCATGAGCGCGGCCACATCGGCCCTGATGCGCTGCAGGCTGTAAAAGACGCGGGCTACAGCGAGGCACAGATCATTGAAATCGTGCAACACGTCGCGCTCAATACCTGGACCAACTACATTAATTCCGTGGCTGCCACAGACATCGACTTCCCTGAAGTGCAGCCCTTTACCGTCTGACCCTGGGCCCCGGCCATGCCGGGGCTGCCATCATGGAGCCGTTCAATGACCCGCCCGCCTCTCCCCCCTTACGATGCGTCCACTGCCGCGATCAAAGTCCGCCTGGCGGAAGATGCCTGGAACAGTCGCGATCCCGCCCGCGTCGCGCTGGCGTACACCCCTGACAGTCGTTGGCGCAACCGCAATGAGTTCATTCAGGGCCGGGAGGCGATCGAAGTCTTTCTGACGCTGAAGTGGCAACGAGAACAGGACTACCGACTGATCAAGGAACTATGGGCATTCACCCATAACCGCATCGCCGTGCGATTTGCCTATGAATGGCATGATGAGACCGGCCAGTGGCACCGGTCCTATGGCAACGAAAACTGGGAATTTGACGCACACGGTTTGATGGCCGTGCGCCACGCCAGCATCAACGACCTTGTCATTACTGAGTCGGCGCGCCTGTTTCACTGGCCGCAAGGCAGGCGGCCGGATGAACACCCCTCACTCTCTGACCTCGGGCTATAAACATGTCCCCAGTCAGCGACATCGCCTTTAGCCCTGCCGTCAAAGCCATGCAAGCCCGGCAGGGCTCCCGCATGACCTATGCGCGCATGAGCGAAAAAGGCGACTGGCCGTCAGAAATCACTCAAGACCTGGCAAGCTTCATCGGTGAACAAACCAGTTTTTTCCTAGCCACCGCCAGTGCCGACGGCCAACCCTATATGCAGCACCGCGGCGGTCCTCCGGGCTTCTTGCACGTGCTGGATGCGCACACGCTGGCGTTTGCCGACTTCGCCGGCAACCGGCAATACATCACTGTTGGCAATCTCAGCGAGAACCCGAAGTCGCAACTTTTCCTCATCGATTACACGCACCGCCAGCGAGTCAAGCTATGGGGCGAAGCGCGCGTGAGCGAGGATGCGCAGCTGCTGCGCGAACTGATGCCAAGCGGATACCGCGCACAGGGCGAGCGCTGCATCTTATTCACTGTGACGGCCTGGAACGCCAATTGCCCCAAACACATCCCGCAACGCGTCGAAGCCGCCGACGTCGAGACCGCGCTGAGGGATAGCCGGCAACGGATTGCCGAACTGGAAGCCAAGCTGGCTCGACTGCATCAAGAGAAGCATGAGGATTGATTCCGCATGATCATCACGGCGAGCATCTTGCGGCGGGTTCTCATGTCTGACTGCTCATCCGGGTCAGCTAGCCGCAGGACCGTGCTGCGGGAAAGCAGATGCTTGAGACTGGCATGGCCTGATGGCGGACTGAACGCCAATCCACTCCTCTTTGGTAAAAAAAGCGGCCTCCCCCGGATGGCCGCCTTTTTCCTTGCCGGCAACCTCCCGGCGTTTTGCCCTCAGTGCTTCAGCATGACATGGCGTATGCAGCTGTAGTCCTCCAGCGCATACATGGACATATCCTTGCCATAGCCGGAACGTTTCATGCCGCCGTGAGGCATTTCACTCACCAGCATGAAATGGGTATTCACCCAGGTACACCCGTATTGCAGTTGCGCGCTGACCTCCATGGCTCGGCCGACATCCGAAGTCCAGACCGAACTTGCCAGGCCGTAGTCGGAATCATTGGCCCAACGAATCACCTGATCAACATCGTCAAACGGCGTTATCGACACCACCGGACCAAACACCTCGCGCTGCACGATTTCATCTTCCTGTCTGGCGCCGGCAATCACGGTGGGCTGATAGAAGAAGCCGGGGCCATCGCCCAGCTTCCCGCCGGTTAGCACTTCGATGTGCGACAGCTGCTGAGCCCGCTCGACAAAACTGGCGACGCGGTTGCGCTGACGCTCGGAAATGAGCGGCCCCATTTCCACCCCCTCCTGATGCTGATGCCCCATCTTGATAGTGGCAACGGCGGATGCCAGATCAGCGGCAAACCGCTCGTACACACCCCGCTGTACATAGAGGCGGCACGCGGCTGTGCAATCCTGCCCCGCGTTGTAGTACCCGAAAGCCCGGATCCCCTCAACGGCGGAGGCCAGGTCCGCATCGTCAAAAATGATGACCGGAGCTTTGCCGCCCAATTCCAGATGCGTGCGTTTGACAGAGCGCGAAGCTGTTTCCAGCACTCGCTGTCCCGTTGAGACATCGCCGGTGATGGAGATCATCCGCACCTGCGGCTGCGAGATCAGCGGGCTGCCGACAGTCTCCCCGCGGCCAAGCACAAGATTGAAAACGCCGGGCGGGAAGATGCCCGCGATGAGTTCGGCCAACTTCAGCGTGGTCAACGGCGTCTGTTCTGAAGGCTTCAGCACCACGGTATTACCGGCAGCCAGCGCCGGCGCGATCTTCCAGGCCGCCATCATCAAGGGGTAGTTCCACGGCGCGATTGAAGCCACCACGCCCAGAGGATCTCGACGGATCATGCTGGTATGACCCGCCAGATACTCTCCGGCCAACATCCCGGTCTGCGCTCGCACGGCGCCGGCAAAAAAGCGGAACACATCCACCACCGCGGGGATTTCATCATTCAGCGCCAGCGGGTAAGGCTTGCCGCAATTAAGCGACTCCAACCGCGCGAATTCTGGGCCGCGCCCCTCGATCGCATCGGCCAATTGCAGCAGCAGTTCCGCGCGATCCCGCGGCGTAGTACGCGCCCATGCAGGGAACGCTGCTTGCGCGGCGGCCACAGCCGCCTGAACCTGCTCGAGGGAGGCTTCGTTTATATGGGTGATCAGCTCCCCGCTTGCCGGATTCAAGATCGCTTCCTTGTCCCCGTCGCCCGGCACGAATTCACCGTTGATCAACAATTTGCATTGCAGAGTCTTGTCCATGCTCAGTCCTCTTCTATTTACCGCTTCCGGCAATATCTTCCGTGCCGCGCGTCAGGGTATAAGCGGCCAGTATGGGTAAGGCGGTGATCAGCATTACGCAAAGCGCCACTACGTTGGTAATCGGGACATCCCGCGGCCGGGTCAGCTGGCTCAGCAACCAGATTGGCAAGGTCACCTCATTGCCGGCGGTAAACGTGGTGACGATGATTTCGTCAAAGCTCAAGGCAAACGCCAGCATCCCCCCGGCCAACAATGCCGTGGCGATCTGCGGCAGGATGATGTACCGGAAACTCTGAAACATGTCCGCTCCCAGATCCTGAGAGGCCTCAAGCATGCTGGTGCTGATGCGCCTCAGGCGGGCAATCACGTTGTTGTAAACAACCACGACGCAGAAAGTGGCGTGACCGACTGCGATGGTCCAGAAGCCTGGCGTGATATCCGCCAGGCGAAAAGCGGAAAGCAGCGCAATGCCTGTAATGATGCCCGGGAGCGCAATGGGCAGGATCAGCATCATCGTGATGGCGTCTTTGCCGAGAAAGTCTCGCCGGTACAAGGCCGCCGCTGCCAGCGTGCCCAGCACCAGCGCCATCACCGTTGCCATGGAAGCCAGTTTCAAGGACAAACCGATGGCGCCCAGGACATCATCCCGGGCAAAGGCCGCAGCAAACCAACCCAGGGTAAAACCCTGAGGCGGAAAACTGTAGCCGGAGCTTTCAGCATTGAAGGCATACAGCACAATGACGGCGATGGGCAGGAACAGGAAGCCGATGCCGCCAAACGCCAACAGGCGCAGCCACCATGGAGCCTGATTGGATTGATCAGAGCGCATCGAATGCTCCCAGTTTGCGGGCGCCCATCAGATACAGGCCGATTATCAGCACGGGAACCACGGTAAACGCAGCGGCCAAGGGCATATTGCCGATTGATCCCTGCATGGTGTACACCATTGAGCCGATGAACAGCCCGGAAGGGCCGATCAGTTGCGGGATGATGTAATCACCCAGCGTCAGCGAGAAGGTGAAGATGGAGCCCGCGACAACGCCAGGCATGGCCAGCGGCAGGATGACATGACGGAATGTCTGCATGCCGTTTGCGCCCAGATCGCTGCTTGCCTGCAACAGGTTGGCCGGTACCCGCTCCAGAGCCGCCTGGATGGGCAGAATCATGAAAGGCAGCCAGATGTAGGTGAAGACGGTGAACCGCCCCAGATTGGAAGTGGTCAGCGAGTTTCCCCCAAGCAGCGGAATCGTCATCAGCCAGTCGACAATTCCCTGCAAACCCAGCGACTCGTAAGCCCAGTAGACAATGCCGCCCTTGGCCAACAGCACGGTCCAGGCATAAACCTTGACGATGTAGCTGGCCCACATAGGCAGCATCACCGCCACATAGAAAAACCCCTTTTGCCAGCCCCGGGCATACCGCACCATGTAATACGCCAGCGGAAAAGCCATTACCGCCGACGCCAGCGATACCAGAGACGCCATGGTCAAGGTTCGCAGCACCACATCCAGATTCGCCGGGGACAACAGCTGACGGTAATTATCCAGCGTCAGCTCCCGGCTGACGGACATGGTGAAATCATCAAAGGTGAATACGCTCTGCGTCAGCAGGGTGCACAACGAACCCAGATAAACCAGCACAAACCATAGCAAAGGCAAGGCCAGCAACAGGCCCAACTGCAGCCCCGGGTGGCGGTACAGCGCCACGCCCAGGCGCAGCCATACTCCCTGCCTTTGCCCCTCGGCGCGCTCTTGAGGCAACGAAGCCGTCATCATGTCGCCTCCTTAGCCTGCCAAGGCATGCATCGCATGGGCTGGAAGCCATACGGTAATGTTCTGCCCCGGCGTCAGGGGCTGCGAAGCTGCCGCATCGTCATTGGGCAACACCATGCTGATGATGCGCTCCGGCTCCACTTCCAGCTCATAGCGACTGACAGCCCCAAGGTACTGCACATCCAGCAACCGGGCTGGCACACGCACCCCATCCCCGGCCTGCCCTTGCCCCACCGGTCGGATGCGCTCGGGGCGCACCGCAAAGGCTTGCCGCTTGCCTGTCAGGCTGGCAGCCCAGGCTGCATCAAAAACATTGGAGGTGCCGACAAAGTCGGCGACAAACGACGTGGCTGGCTGGGTGTACAACACATTCGGCGCAGCAATCTGCTCAATCCGCCCTTTGTTGAACACCGCCACGCGGTCAGACATCGAGAGCGCCTCCCCTTGATCATGCGTGACATAGATAAAGGTGATGCCCAGCTTGCGCTGCAGAGTTTTCAGTTCGGTCTGCATTTGCTCGCGCAGCTTGAGATCCAGGGCACCCAGCGGCTCGTCCAGCAACAGCACCCGCGGCTGCAAGATCAGCGCCCGGGCCAGCGCGACGCGTTGACGCTGCCCGCCAGACAACGCAGCAGGGCGTCTGCCGCCGTACTGCCCCAGCTTGACCAGATCAAGCATGGATTCCGCGCGGCGATAACGCTCCGCCCGGGCCACTCCCTTGATCATTAATCCATAGGCAACGTTGTCCAGCACACTCATGTGGGGAAACAGCGCGTAATCCTGGAATACCGTATTCACATCGCGCATATTGGGCGGCAGGCCAGCGGCTTCCCGGCCAAAAATCTGGATGGAACCGCTGGTTGGCTGCTCAAAACCGGCGATCAGACGCAAACTGGTGGTTTTGCCAGACCCCGAGGGCCCCAGCATGGAGAAAAACTCTCCCTCCGCGATACCCAGGTCTACCTGATCCACTGCGCGCACCGCATCGTAGTGACGGCTGACCTGCTGGAAACTGACGGCTAGAGTCATGAAATGAAGCTCCCGACTGCTGGCCGGCCAAGGCCGACCAGCGACGTGTTTTACATGCGGTCAGCGGCCGCCCATGATGGCGATGTAGTCTGCAGTCCAGCGGCTGTAAGGCACACAGCTGCCTTGCGCGCATTTGGCCACCGGCGTTCTCCAGAAGCGGATCTGCGCAAAACGGTCAAAACCGTTGCTCTGACAGAAATTGGTGCCTCCAGGTGCCTTGGTCTGACATGCCTCGGCAACCACGGGATTGGAACCGAACCACTCCGCCAGGCCAGACTGCAGGTTTTTGTTGAGCGACCACTCCATCCACTTGTAAGCACACACGGGGTGCTGGGCCTGGGCATGCAACATGGTGGTGTCCGCCCAACCAGTGGCCCCCTCTTGCGGGATGGTGCCGGCCACGGGGAATTTCTCTCCCTGCAGGGTATTGATGGTGTAGCCCCATGCACTGGAGGCCGCTACGCCTTCCTTCTTGAAGTCGTTCATCTGCACTGTCACGTCATGCCAGTAACGATGGGTCAGGCCTTTTTGTTGCCGGAGTAGCTTGAGCACCTCGGCGTATTGGGCCTCATTCAGTTCGTAGGGATCCTTGATGCCCAGCTTCGGGTTCTTGTGCATCAGGTAAAGCGCGGCATCGGCGATATAGATGGCGCCATCGTAGGCCTGTACCCGACCCTTGCTGGATTTGCCATCCGGAAAGTTGCCGGGCTCGAATACCACAGACCAACTGGTGGGCGGCTTCGGAAAAATCTTGGTGTTGTACATCAGGAAGTTGGCCCCCCACTGATAGGGGACGCCATAAGGTTTGCCGCCAACGGTAAACCAGTTGCCATTCTTCACTCGCGCGTCCAGGGTTTTCCAGCTGGGAATCAACGCCGGGTTGATCTCCTGGACCTTCTTGCCGTAAATCAGGCGCAAAGACGCATCGCCAGACGCGGTCACCAGGTCATAATTTGGCGAGTTCATCAAGGACACCATCTCATCGGATGTGGCGGCCGTCTTGACGTTGACCTGGCAGCCCGTCGACTTCTCGAATCCGGTTACCCAGTCATAATTCTTGTCGCTCTGGCCGCGTTCGATGTAACCGGGCCAGGCAATGATATTGAGCTTGCCCTCGGGCTTTCCCAACGAGGCAAGAGGGGCGGCAAACACGGTCGGGGTAAGCAAGCTGGAGCTTACCAACACCGCGGTCAGACGAATCAGGCTGCTTTGCATCACGTTTCTCCTTGTCCAAGGACTGCGCATTGTGCGTCTGGGAATTTGTGAGCCGATTCTAGGCAGCCTGCGGCCTCCTCCCTAGTCAGTCCCGCCTATGGCAGCAATTGGAAAAACAGATGACAGCAGGCTACCCCCGGCAAGAGCGAATAGCGCCGCGCTCTCGATCAACGGTGAGTCGCGCCCAGTGGCAAGGCGGTGGCCGGATAGGGCCTGTAATATAGAAAAAAATGATAGGCAAACGAGATATATCTGAAAAAAAGATATCAAGAGAAAGTCTGTTTGTGGCTGCGGCTGTACTCTCTGGCCAGCGTCAGGAAGTTGTGCGTGTTGTCAGATACCCTCATGCCCCGCCGCCATACGACACCCACCTCAAGTGTCGGGGTTGGCTCCAGCAGAGGCAGCACTTCCAGCCGGTCCCCCTCCAGGGACCACGGGCGATACAGCACATCCGGCATGATGGCAAGGCCGGCGCCGGTGGCTACCAGGCTCCGCATCGCCTCGACAGAGGCAGTGCGGACCGCCAACTTCGGCTTGCGGCCGCTTTGCCGCCACAGGGCGGTAGCCACATCTTCCAGTTCATCCAGCTTCAACGCTACCAGCGGCTGCTCCACCAGGTCTGCCAGGGCAACGCCACCGCCATCCAGCAGCCGGTGACCGGACGGCAACCACAGCCGGTAACTGGATTGCTGCAACACTTCCGTGTGAAGGGCTTGCTTGTTCTGGACATTAGACACAATCAGCACCGCCGCATCCAGCTCGCCATTCACCAGCAAATGCTCGATATAGTCGCGCTGGTCTTCCACCACGCTGACTTCAACTTGCGGGAAAGTGCTGCGAAAACGCTCCAGCAGATACGGAAGAAAATAGCCGCACACCAGACTGGTCACACCGATATTGAGTTGGCCGGTCACTGCGTCCGGTCTTGTGGAAAGCGCCTCTCGCGCATGTCGCACGGAAGCCAGAATCTGGTGCGCGTGACGCAAGAACTGGTAGCCGGCGTGCGTCAGGCTCATTCCCCGCGCATGGCGCGTGAAAAGCTGCACGCCCAAATCCTCTTCCAAAGCCCGGATAGCCTCTGTCACCACCGACTGGGAAACATTCAGATCCTGCACGGCGCGGGAGATGGACTCCATCTCCGCAACCGCAACAAAGTAACGCACATTCTTTAGCGTAATCGACACGCGCTCTCCCTGGCCCCATGTTGTTTGTACCGATTGTGCCTCAGAGTCCGGACAGGGTGTAGCCACCACCCGGCAACTCGCCCATGAGCTTCCATGCCTCCCGTCAGCCTCCGCTACGCCAGGGTGCTGGCAGCCATCCCGACAGGGGCAATCATTATTGCGCAACGCCGGGCATCGCGGCGGCAACCCGTCAGCCGCTGCCGGGCCTCCCCGCTCCGCAAAACCAGAAACGTGACTTAGCTTGTCGATTTTTCGTATTTAGTTAACGCTCGTCCCTTATTTATATTTGTCCGCGTCTACAACAAGTGGCGGGGCGGACATGTACTGCAGCTTGCAACACGCGATTCCGGAACTAAACAACAAAACGCCGCAGCCGACGGGAAAGTCTGAGCGTTCGGCGGCGCATGGCGGGGTTGAATGGCCAACCTGGGGATTGATTGTCCTTATTTACGGCGGCTGGCTGCTGACGGTGCTGCACTGGCGGCAGCTAAGTCCGTGGCTGGGCACGCCACTGCTCATTTTCTTCACCTGCTGGTACATGTCCTTGCAGCACGAGCTGATTCACGGCCACCCCACTGGGCATGCGCGCCTGAACGAAGCCCTGGGCACCGCGCCGCTGGCCATCTGGTATCCCTATGCGGTGTATCGCGACACGCACCTCGCGCACCATCATGACGAGCGACTGACCCTGCCGGGTGTTGACCCGGAAAGCTATTACCTGTCGCCAAAGCCCTTGTCCGGTTGGCGTTTGTCACTGGCGCAGTGGCGCAACACGGCTCCCGGCCGCCTGCTGCTCGGCCCGTTGCTGGGCTGGCTGGCAACGCTGCAGGCCGCATGGCGGGGCGGTCGCCGCCATGCGGGCATCTGGCTAGCGCATTTCCTGCTCACCGCGGCATTGCTGTACGCAGTCCGACTGGCGGGCATTCACCCGTTGTACTACGTTTTCGTCGTTGCCTACCCGGCCTTGGCGCTGGCCATGGTGCGTTCTTTTTACGAGCATCGGGCGGTAAGCCATCCCGCGGCCCGCTCCGTGATCAACGAAGCCCAGCTGCCATGGCGAGTGCTTTTCCTCAACTTGAACTACCATTTGGTGCATCACCTGCATCCGGGCCTGCCCTGGTACCAGTTGCGCGCGCGCTACCTTGAGCGGCGAGAACACTATCTGCAGCTGTGCGACGGCTTCCATGAAACCGGTTATCTGCGATTGCTCTGGCGGCATCGCGCCAAGCCGGTCATTGCCGAGTTCCACCCTTTCGCCTGACATTCTCAACCCACCTTTGCGGATTTCTCTCATGAACAAACGTCAATTCCTGACTTTCAGCTTGCTGGCCGCGCTCGGCATGGGCCAGGCCGCCATGGCCAATGCCGCTGACGCCGTACGCGTCGCCTCCAAGATCGACACCGAGGGTGCCTTGCTGGGCAATATCATCCTGCAAGTGCTGGAGGCCAACGGCATTCATACCGTCAACAAGATTTCGCTGGGCAATACCAAGGTCGTGCGGGGCGCGATCACCGCCGGCGAGATCGACATTTATCCGGAATACACCGGCAACGGTGCTTTTTTCTTTGCCGATGAAAGCAATCCAGCCTGGAAAAACGCCGAGGCGGGCTACCAGCTGGTGAAGAAGCTGGATCAGGAGAAAAACAAACTGGTATGGCTGACGCCCTCCCCGGCCAACAACACCTGGGCCATCGCCATCCGCAAGGATGTCGCCGCCGCCAACAAGCTGAAAACCCTGACCGATTTGGGCCGCTACATCAAACAGGGCGGTCGTTTCAAACTGGCGGCGTCCGCGGAATTCATCGAACGCCCTGACGCCCTGCCCGCCTTTCAGAGCGCGTATGGCTTCAACCTGAAGCAAGACCAGCTGCTGACGCTGGCCGGCGGCGACACCAGCGTCACCATCAAGACCGCGGCCGAGCAGACTTCCGGCGTCAATGCGGCCATGGCCTACGGCACGGACGGCCCGGTGGCGGCGCTGGGCCTGGTAACGCTGGACGATGTCAAAGGCGTGCAACCCATCTATGCCCCCACCCCGGTGATCCGCGGCCAGGTTCTGACGCAAAACCCGCGCATCGCCAAACTGCTGGAACCGGTATTCCACTCGCTGACCAGCGCCACGCTGCAGAAACTCAATGCCAGCATCGCCATTGAAGGCAAGGATGCGCGCAAAGTGGCTGCCGCGTATCTCAAGAGCAAGGGCTTTATCAAGTGACAGCGCGGCGCCAATGCTTTGGCCTGCCGGCAATAGACAAGACATGGTTGTTGCTGGCGGGCCTGAGTGTGCTGGGTCTCTTGTTGCCCTTGCTGACTTACGCGCCCAACCGCCTGCTCACCGGGCGCGGCCTTTCCGTCCTCACCCTGCATGACGGGCTGGCCATGGCGTTGATTCCGGCCGCCGTACTGCTGGTGGCAGCCTGTTTTGCGCCGGAGTCGCCACGCGGCTTGCTCGCCAGGGCCTGGTGGTCCATGTGGTTTGTCGCTCTACTGCTGTGGAGCGCCGGCCATGAAGCGTCCAAGCTGGCCGGCGCAGAGGACTCGCTGGCGCGGGTTTCTTTCGGCAGCGGCTTCTGGTTGATGTCGCTGGCCTGCCTGCTGATGGCTAGCGAAAGCTTGCGCCGACTGGCGCTGCCCCCGCTTCGGCAAACCTTGTGCCTGGCTGCCGGCATTGCGCCTGCCCTCGCGGTGTTGCTCACAGGACGGCTTGATGCGCTGTCGCTGCTGAAGGAATACCAGAACTATCAGGACAGCTTCGATACGGCGCTGATCCAGCACATGCAACTGGTACTGTTTTCACTGCTGCCCGCCGTCGCCGCCGGCACGCTGCTGGGGCTGGCGGCGTTTCGCTGGAGACACTGGAACAACTGGCTGTTCGGCAGCCTCAACATTCTGCAGACCATCCCCTCGATTGCCTTGTTCGGGCTGCTCATCGGTCCGTTGGCCTGGATAGGCAAACACTGGCCTGGCAGCGGCATCGCCGGCGTCGGCGCGTGGCCGGCGGTAGTGGCCCTGGCGCTGTATTCGCTGTTGCCGCTGGCGCGCGCCACATGCGCCGGCCTGCAACAGGTGCCGCAAGATGTGCGCCACGCCGCCGAAGGCATCGGCATGACGCGCTGGCAAATCTTCCGCCGCATCGATCTGCCGCTGGCCTTGCCGATGTTTCTCGGCGGCGTGCGGGTGACGGCCGTTCAATCCATAGGCCTCGCCGCCGTCTCCGCGCTCATCGGCGCTGGCGGCTTTGGCGCCATCATGTTCCAGGGTTTGTCGGGCAGCGCGCTGGATCAGGTGCTGCTGGGGGTGTTGCCGGTAGTGGCGCTGGCGGCCGCGACCGACGGGCTCTTCAAATTGGCGGCCTCGCGGCTGGACAGGAACCGACATGATTGAAATTACCGCGATTTCCAAACACTTTGGCTCAGCCCCGGCGGTAGACAATGTGTCGCTTACCGTGCCGCAAGGACAACTGACGGTGCTGATCGGCACCTCAGGTTCGGGCAAATCCACCACGCTGAAAATGATCAACCGGCTGATCGAGCCTGATAGCGGCGCCATTCTGCTGGCCGGCGAAGACATCCGCCGCCAGCCGCCCGAGATCCTGCGCCGACGCATCGGCTACGCCATTCAGTCGGTCGGACTGTTTCCGCACTAGACCGTGGAACAGAACATCGCCGCCGTCCCCTCCCTGCTGAAGTGGCCGGCAGCCCGCACGCGCGATCGGGTAGCCGAACTGCTGGATCTGCTGCACTTGCCGGCCAACGATTTCAGGCATCGCTATCCCCACGAACTCTCGGGGGGACAGCAGCAGCGGGTGGGCGTGGCCCGCGCTCTGGCGGCCGACCCCGAGGTGCTGTTGATGGATGAGCCCTTTGGCGCGCTGGACCCGGTCACACGCGCCAGCCTGCAACAGGAAGTGGCGCGCATCCAGTCGCTCTCGGGCAAGACCATCGTCCTGGTGACGCACGACATCGATGAGGCCTTGCTGCTGGGACAAACCATCGTCCTGATGGACAAAGGGCGCATCGTGCAGCAAGGCAGCCCGGAAAGCTTCCTGATCTCGCCGGCCAACGATTTTGTACGTGACTTTGTTGGCCGTGGCGACGCCGGCGTACGCCTACTGGGCCTGCAAAAAGTGGCTGGCCGCGTGCACCCGGCCGACCATGCCGGCGGAGAACCCATCCAGAGCGACGACACCCTGCGCGAAGCCCTGTCCCAGTTTGTTACTCGTAAGGTGGATCGACTGCCGGTGGTTGACGAGCGCGGCAATCCCGCCGGCGCGCTGCACTTCAGCGACCTACTGGACAGGGAAGCCCGATGAGCGCCCTGAGCCTTCCCGTCGCCGCCCGCCAGCGCGGCTTGTGCTTGTCCATCGCCGTGCTGGCCGCCACCCTGCTGGCGCTACCCCATGCCGCCTCGCTGTTCCATTATTTTTTCCCGGAGCTGGAGCGGCCCCTTTACACACAGGAAAGCTTCGCCAATTTGCTGCTTTCCCATTTGGCCATTGTCGCGGCATCCAGCCTGATCGCCATGGTGCTGGGCGCAGGCGGAGCCATCCTGGTTTGCCGAAGCGCATGGCGGGATTTGCGGCCGCTGCTGGAAACCCTGCTGGCCATCAGCCAGTCATTGCCGCCGGTTGCCGTACTGGCGGTGGCCGCCCCGCTGATCGGCTTTGGCGAAACCCCCGCGCTGATCGCACTGGTGCTGTACGGCATGCTGCCGATCGCGCACGGCACGCTCAACGGACTGGACAGCGTCTCCCCCGAGTTGAGGGACGTGGCGCGGGGCATGGGCATGACAACCGCGCAATCCTTGTGGAAAGTAGAGCTGCCGCTTGCCGCGCCGGTGATGCTGGCCGGCATCCGCACCTCGGTCGTCATCAACATCGGCACTGCGGCCATCGCGTCCACCGTGGGCGCCAAAACACTGGGTCTGCCCATCATTGTCGGGCTCAGCGGATTCAACACCGCCTATGTCATTCAGGGGGCCTTACTGGTGGCCTTGCTTGCCATCGTGGTGGACCAGGCCTTTGAAAGCCTGGCGGTAGGCATTGCTGCGCCATCTCTACAGAAAAGCTGAACCCCATGCTTTGCAGCCTTCCCATGTACCCTTATGCGCAACACCATCAGCAAGCGCTTTGGTGCGCCCTGCGCGAACAACTGCTGCTGGCCGGCCTGGGCGACGTACCCAATGAGCTGACCCAGCCCAGTGACTATCTCCATCACTGGCAAGACCCTCGCCTGTTGCTAAGCCAGACCTGCGGCTTTCCCGCCGTCTCCTTGCTCGCCGGGCATGTGCGGATCCTCGGCGCTTTCCATTACGACGCGCCGGGCTGCGACGGCTACCGCTACAGCAGCCAGATCCTGATCCGCCGCGACGATCCGCGACAGCGGCTGGAAGACTTCCAGAACAGCATCGCCGTATGCAGCGAGCGCCACTCCCAATCCGGTTACCACGCCTTGCGCAGCCATCTGGTGACCAATACGCTGCCGCAGCCCTTTTTCAGGGCGGTAAGCTTTAGCTGCGGGCACCGCCACTCCGCCAGGCAGTTGGCCGAAGGCAAGGCGGACATCGCCGCGCTGGACAGCGTCAGCGCGTGGTTGCTGGCACAAGAGGAACCCGAGGTTTTTGCCCGCCTTCGCCCTCTGGCGCAGACAGCGCATACCCCCGGCCTGCCGCTGATCACCCACAGCACCGCCAGCGAGGACACCGTAGCCCGACTGAGAGCGGCCCTCATCACGCTGCTCGACAACGCCTCGGTCGCCGGCTTGCTTGCCGACATGCGCATCACCGGTTTCACCGCGCTGAATGCTGCGGATTATCAGGCCCTGCGCCGAGATGCCGAACGCAACGCGGCCTTGCTGGGCTGCTGGTAAGCAACAGGAAGAAGATCAGCAGCCGACGGCAAGTTGCGCATCCACTTGCGATCCATCGCAAGGCGTAATTTCGGTCTGGAAACAAGGCGCCGTTGCGCACCGCCTGCAGCACATGAGCGAACGATGGCGATACGCTGTGTGTGACTTGGGTTTGAATGACGCAAGCACCAGGTTGGCCGAAGCCATGCGGCCCAGCTTTCCCGCAGGCGCCGCGCGCACTACCATGCCTACAGGCAGGGCGCGCGGCAAACAAGACCAGGCGCGCCCATGCTACTTCAGACCAAAACAGCCGCCTTCAGTGAAAGCGATACTCGTGAAGATCATCACCAGAAAACAACTCTACATCCTGGCAACCTTGCTGCTGCTCTTGCTGGTCTGGCATGTGGGACAACGGCTGGTGATCTTGCTGCCGTCAAGGCAAGTGTCTGTTTCTCCTGCCGATTTTGGCGTACCGTTTGAAGAACTGTGGCTGGATGCGCCGGCCGGCGGCGGCACCAGGCCGGGACCGGTTCATCTGTGGTGGTTGCCGGCGCCCAAGCCCACCGCCCCGGCCGTGCTGTATTTGCATGGCAATGAAAGCACACTCTCAACCGATATCAATCTGATTCTCAGCCTGTGGCAAGCGGGCTTTGCCGTCATGGCTATCGACTATCGCGGCTATGGAGAAAGCGCGCTGCGATTGCCCAGTGAAACCTCGGTTTATATTGATGCCCGGCTGGCGTGGTTGCGCTTTTTGCAGCTGACCGGCAAAGCATCCCGCAGACTGCTGTACGGCCATTCCATGGGCAGCGCGGTGGCTATCGATCTGGCCGGCCACGCCCAGCATCTGGACGGGCTCATCATGGATGGCGCGTTTACCTCGGCGGCGGATGTGGGACGCGCCATGACAGCCGACTGGTTGCCGCTGTCGCGCTTGCTGCGCCAGGAGTTTTTGTCCGCCGAAAAAATAGACGATCTGAAAGTGCCTCAATTGTTCATTCACTGCACCGCAGACGAAGTGATACCGGTTGAACTGGGGCTAAAGTTGTACGGCCTCAGCACCGCCCCCAAGCAGCAGCTGCTGATTGAGGGCGGCGATCACGACCACTGTTATCAGGCCGCGCCTGAGCGCTGGCGGCAGGCGGTGCGCCGCATGGGCGGCCTGTCTTGATGGTCAGGCGACGCCGGCCGCGCAGCGCGCCCGATTTTGCAGTGCTCAAGGCTTCAACCCGGGCCTGAGCCTGCTGGCACAAAAGAAAAAACCCGTCGAAAGACGGGTTTTGTCAGGCCGGAACTGCGGCAATCAGGATTTGTCTTTCTCGTCCTTTTCCGCGCCCGGGTAAGCAGGAAAACCGAAGCCGCCGAAAAGCTGCTTGGTCTGCTCCTGCATGCGGCTTTGCATTTCCAGGAACATGCCGGTGCTCTGCTCCATATAGCTGGACATCATGTTCTGGATGGCGGGCCCCTGCAGCTTCATGAACTCGCCCCACATCGTGGTGTTGAACATCGCGTTGTCGCCGTAGAGCGCGCGAGTCTGCTCCTGCATCTTCAGCTGCAGCTGACCAAACAGCTGCAGGTTCTTTTCCAGGAAGGGCCCCATCATGCCCTGCATTGCCTGCCCGTAGAAACGGATGAACTGTGTCAGCACCTCATAGCTGAACATAGGCATCCCGCCGTTTTCTTCCTCCAGAATGATCTGCAACAACACGCTGCGAGTAATGTCATCCTGCGTCTTGGCATCGACGACCTGGATATCGACATTATCGAGCACCAGCTGCTTCACGTCCCCCAGGGTTATGTAGGAACTCGTGGCCGTATCGTAAAGACGGCGGTTCGGGTACTTCTTGATGACCCGTTTCTCAACACTCATGTAACACTCCCGGTTTATTGTCGTCGTTCGGTGTTGTGTGCTGGCAATTTATCATAAATACAACAAGCTAGAGCAAAACTTCTATCGCCATGCTGCAGTGCATGATACATTTGTGCGTCATTGTGCAGCGCACAATGCAATCGTCAGAATAAATTGTTGGTCCATTCTAATTCATGAGGGTTACGACGATGTTTTCCACTAATGATCAGTTCAGCAAAGCCTCCCTGTCCGGCTTCGAAGCAGCCCTGCGCGTCGCCCAGATCTCCCTGGACAGCGCCGAGCGCCTGGTGAAGCTCAACCTGGAAGCCTCCAAGCAGACTCTGGAAGAGAACGTGAAGATCGCCAAGGCACTGGCCGAGTCTTCCGACCCGCAGCAGGCCCTGAGCCAGCTGAACAAGCTGACCACCCAGTCCATTGACACTGCCGTGGCCAACTCCCGCAACGTATACGAAATTGTCTCCTCCGCCCAGACCGAGCTGTCCAAGCTGGCCGAAGACAATCTTGGCAACTTCAACAAGGGCCTGATCACCGCTCTGGAAGGCGCAGCCAAAAACGCGCCGGCCGGCTCCGACGCCGCCCTGAACGCCGTGAAGACTTCCCTGGCCGCCGCCGCCGCCGCCGTGAACAGCTTCAGCAAGGCTGCCCAGCAAGTTGCCGAATTCACCGACAGCAGCGTGAAGGCCGCTACCAGCGCCACCGCTGACGCCGTGAAGGCCGCCACCAAGCGCGTTGGCTGATCGACGCTTGGCGCATTGCCGACAAACCCCGCTACGGCGGGGTTTTTGCTTTCCATGATGCAATGGCGCGCCCGGGGGGGTACAATCCGGGCTTTGAAATACCGAACAGCACACAGGTTTCGCGCATGAAAATCAGCAGCAACTTTGACGCAGGCAGCATCGAAATCGTCTCCATGGACAGCTTCGAGAACATCCGTCTGCGCATCCGCCGCGACAACGCCGCTGAGTTCGCCCAGTGGTTCTACTTCCGTTTGCAAGGCGCGGCCTATCAGCAATGCAGGCTGACTTTCGAGAACGCGGGCCAGTGTGCTTACCCCGACGGCTGGGTGGATTACCAGCTGATGGCCTCCTACGACCGCATCAACTGGTTCCGCGTACCCGCCCATTACGACGGCGAAACCATGACGGTGGAGCATGTTCCGCTAGCCAACAGCATCTACTACGCCTATTTCGAGCCCTACTCTCTGGAACAGCACCTGAACCTGCTGGGTCAGGCTCAAGGGTCGGGACTGTGTCAGATCAACGATCTGGGCAGCACGGTGCAAGGCCGCGACATGAACCTTCTCACCATCGGTCACGAAGTGGAATCCGATCTGAAGGTCTGGGTCATCGCTCGCCAGCATCCGGGCGAAACCATGGCCGAATGGTTTGTGGAGGGCTTCCTGAACCGTTTGCTTGACCCGCAGGACCCGACTTCGCGCGCCTTGCTCGACAAAGCCACCTTCTACGTGGTGCCCAACATGAACCCGGACGGCTCGGTCCTCGGTAATCTGCGCACCAATGCCGCCGGCGCCAATCTGAACCGGGAATGGCAAGCGCCTTCCGCTGAACGCAGCCCGGAAGTACTGGCTGTGCGCGCCAAGATGGAAGAAGTGGGCGTGGATCTGTTCCTGGACATCCACGGCGATGAAAAGCTGCCCTATGTCTTTGTCGCCGGCTCGGAAGGCACCCCGTCTTACGACGCGCGCATCCAGCAGCTGGAAAACAACTTCAAACACCTGCTGATGCTGGCCAGCCCGGACTTTCAGGACGAGATCGGCTATGAGAAAGACGCCCCCGGCCAAGCCAATCTCACCGTTGCCACCAATTGGGTGGCCGAACACTTCAAATGCCTCTCCTTCACGCTGGAGATGCCGTTCAAGGACAACGCCAATCTGCCGGACGACGATTACGGCTGGAGCGGACAGCGCAGCCTGCGGCTGGGCGAAGCCATGCTGAGTCCCATCTATGGCGTCATCAATCAGTTGCGTCCCTGATTCAGTCTTGTACAGGCATAAAAAAACCGGAGCCATGCTCCGGTTTTTTTATGCCTGTCGCTCAGTCACATTGCCAAGGGCAATTTCTCCAGCGCTTTTACCAGCTCGATCTCCGCCAGGCACCAGTCGCTGCCCTTCTCCAGCACTTTGCCCAAGGCAATCTGGAAGTGCTTGCCGCGCGCCGTCATGTAAAACTGCTTGCCCAGCATATAGATGGAAATCGGCAAGATCATGGCATTCACGTTGCGACCGCCACGCTCGAAGGGCACAAACAGCGCGATATGCCCTGCCAGCCACACCATATCCGGCGGCAGGCTGGGGTCAATCAGCTTGCTGTCAGTAGGCCGCAAAGAAGCCGCCACTGGCCGATTGGACAATAACTCCACCCCCAGATAGATGCGCTCCCGCTGGCTGGTGCGCTTCACCCGCCTGACCAGACCAAGACTCCAGGTCGCATTATCCATGTCGCGGTAGCCAATCAGACTACCCAGCGACACCCATTCATTGCCCAAGGAATCCAGCGACACGCCAAGCCCCGTCTGGCTGACGTTCTCGACCGACCAGCGCAGAAACTCGTCCTTGGTGGGCGGCACCGGCGATTCGCCCGCCAGCGACAAGGGCGACGCCAGCGTACTGCGGTCGCGTTTGCGACTGGTGACAAAGCCGTAGATACGGATATTGGCGGCATCGTCGAAGCTGTCCGAGTCGGACTGCGCTTGTCGGGAATGCTGCAGGATAACCTCATCCGGCTGTCGAATCAGCCGGTGCAACTGCGACAGACGGTGAGCTACCTCGATATTGCGATTCGAAACCGGCACGCGCTCTGCCCGCTGGAAGCGCACTGGCTTGGGGGCCCACTCGCGACACAGCATTTTCAGCAATGCCGAGTCAATGCCGGGTTCGACCAGACGTTTTATCTCAGGCGGGATTCGACCGCCGTCCATCACCGTAGACCAGGCGTGAATGATTTCCACCACATCGGCAGTGCTCCAGAAGCGGGCGCCTTCACTGACGAAGCTGTCATTGGCGCGCGCCGCCGGCTTGGCCTCGGACAGCACCACCACAAAGCTGGAACTGTCGTTGTACCCCGGCACCAGCGACATGCGATTGGATACCAGCTTGAGCAGCTCAAACGAGAAGTTGAACTGCTTTTGCGTCATGTTGCCGCTGCTCAGCAAAGACAGCATTAGCATCACCAGATACTGGTCCTGCACCGTTGTGCCCGGGCTGTCATCGCCAAAGAGGAATACCGGCGTTGAATCCATCTTGCGCTGTTCGGCCAACCTGTAGAGCTGGTTCACATTCAGCCAGAACACCTCGTCCGGCGTGAATTGCCGCAAATACTGCCAGCGCGCGAACTCGCCGTGATAATGCATGATGCGCACCATCACCAAAGGCATCATGGCATGCAGCCTCTCCTCATGTTCAAAGCCGCTGTCCACCGACAAGGCTCGCTGATAGAACTCGAGGAACTGCCGGCCATAAGCCAGTATCTGCGAGCGCAATTGCGCCTCCAGCACTTTCGGCATGCGGCTATTCATGAAGTATTGTCCGCACAACGTTTCATGCAGGGGCTGAATCTCGAGGTTCAGCGTCAACACCGCATCAAGCAGATCCGGCGTGATGACGGGCGCTTCAGCGTTGAGGTTGACCAGCGTTTCGGTCACTTTTTCGTGTGCGGCAGGGCCATGCTCGTGTTTGAGCGTTTCCACATATGCCTTGGCGGCAGCGGCATTGGCCAACGGGTCTGACTTGTTCTTCGAGCCCCGGGAGAAGAAGTCCAGCATTTTTCTACTTTCAAGTCTGTCTTGCGTGACGTACCTGCGTAAAAAACCGGGATGTAAGCCGGTTCGACCTTACCAGTATTTATACTCAACATGAATTGAGCAAGCACAACGTGCGAACAAATGCAAAAAGCGCCGAAACCGGCGCTTTGCAATGCTCAAACTGATGCTGTCTGTTGAATCAGATGGCCAGATCTTCAAGCGTCTTGCCTGCGTTCAGCAGCTCCTGAACCCACACCGGCTTGCGGCCGCGGCCGGTCCAAGTCAGTTCGCTGTTTTGCGGGTGGCGGTACTTGGCCTCCACAGGCTTGCGAACCACAGTACCGGTTTTGCCCAGCACTTCTTCAACGCTCAGACCATATGCCTTGGCCAGCTCGATGATCTGCTTTTTGGCTTTGGTCTTTTCTTCGCTTTCGCGACGCTTCATTTCGGTTTCAACATTGGCCTTGAGTTCGGCCAACTCGGTGTAGCTGAGAGTAGAAATATCCATTTGGCTGCCCTAGTTATATATAGTTACGGGTTAGACATCATGTATTTAGCCAAAAGCCAATAAGACCGTCAAGGCAAAGCCGTAAAAATAATTGTAAAAAAATCAGGCATCCGGCAGCTCATAAGGTAATTTCCGGCACACCAACTTAACTCCCCCAATGGAATTAAGCATCACCCCCTCCTCCCAACATGCCGACTGCACTACGGCCAAACCCTCAAATGTGCCCTCTACGGTCTGACAAATAGCGGCAACCATGCCAATGGATTGATCGGGAACATGCGGGCTATATAGCTTATCGCCTACAGCGGCTGGGGCAGCCAATTCGATTCGATACAGACGGCGTTTAAGTTTTCCGAGGTATTGCGTTCTCGCCACAATTTCCTGCCCTGGATAGCACCCCTTCTGGAAACTTACCGCGCCTATCAATTCCATATTCGCCATCTGTGGAACAAATTGTTCCTGCGTAGCTTGGCGTACCCAGGCAATTCCTGCGTCAATGTCGCGGATTTGCCATGCTTGCGCGGATACCGCCTCGGCATTCAATTGTCCCAGAGTATTTTCCAAGCATTCATCATCAGCAAGTACCAATACCGCCCCACCACCAGGCAAACTCACAGCCTGAATGCTTTCCTGCTGTGACACAAACAGCGATTCTGACGAAATTGACAAATCCGCCGCAGCCCCAAGACTTACGCCCAACAAGGCAACACTCTCACTCGGCACTAATTCGATTCGTACTTTGGAGCGCATGACAAACATCGTCAGCCGTTTTGCCACAGCCTCAGCCACATCTGCCGCCAGCAGCACATGAAACGCACCTTGTGATTTCCACATCAAGAAAGAGGCCAGCATGCGTCCTTTTGCGGAAGAATATGTACTATAGCTGGCGCGAGTTTCGGAAAGGTCTCTCACATCGGAGGAGAGTTGTCCCTGCAAAAAGGCCTCCGCATCAGCGCCCTCAACTCTCATCAGACGCAAATCATCCAGCCAGGCAACCGCGCTGCCGGTTCTTACCAAGGCCACCTGTTCGGCCATGGGGCGCAATGCCTCGCCGCCATACTTTCGCTTCCAAGCCTGCCACTGTCCGCTCATTGCCTCATCCTGCATTCAGAGTAAATCAGTCAGGTATTTTACGTTTTTACGCCTGCCCTTGCCAGCCGGACCCCCCACCTCGCCAAGCCAGGCTGCAAGCGATGCCGTGACTGAAAGCATTTAGGCGAGGCCCGTTGACAGGGAGAATCGGCGTCGGTATAGTTCGCCTCTCTTGATTGTTCCCTGATAGCTCAGTTGGTAGAGCGACGGACTGTTAATCCGCAGGTCGCAGGT
>NZ_CAMFLA010000007.1 GCF_945957525.1 uncultured Aquitalea sp.
TGGTGACACTGGCTGCCGGCCGGCTCTATGGAGTGTGCGAACCGGGCTGCCTTCTATAGAGAGGTTGGCCGAAGGCGGCCTCTTGATCAGGCCGCCAGCGCATTACAGTACGTAGCGCGCGAGGTCTTCCCGCTCCGAGACTTGCTGCAGCTTGCTGTCGACATAGGCGGCATCCACCGTGAACTGGCCTGCGCGAGCATCGTAGGACAGTTCTTCCAGCAGCTTTTCCATCACTGTGTACAGACGGCGCGCGCCGATGTTCTCGGTTTTCTCATTGACCTGCCAGGCAATCTCCGCCAGACGACGGATGCCGCTATCTGCAAATTCCAGCTCTACGCCCTCGGTGGCCAATAGCGCCTGATACTGTCGGGTCAGGCAGGCATCGGTACCGGTGAGAATTTCGGTGAAGTCGTCTACCGAAAGGGAGGACAGCTCGACGCGGATGGGCAGGCGGCCTTGCAGTTCCGGAATGAGATCGGACGGTTTGGACAGCTGAAAAGCGCCGGAGGCGATGAAGAGGATGTGATCGGTCTTCACCATGCCGTACTTGGTGGTGACGGTGGTGCCCTCCACCAGCGGCAGCAAGTCACGCTGCACGCCAGCGCGGGAGACGTCCGCACCCTGGCCTTCGCCGCGGCTGGTAACTTTGTCGATTTCATCAAGGAAGACGATGCCGTTTTGCTCGACGTTCTTCAGCGCTTCGGATTTGAGTTCGTCTTCATTGACAAGCTTGGCTGCCTCTTCGTCCACCAGCAGCTTGAGGGCCTCGGCCACTTTCAGCTTGGCGGCTTTCTTCTTGCCGGCGTTCATGCCCTGGAACATGTTTTGCAGCTGGCTGGAGAAATCTTCCATGCCCGGCGGGGCGAAGATTTCCATGCGCGAAGCCGCGGCCGCAACATCGATTTCAATTTCCTTATCGTCGAGTTTGCCTTCGCGCAGCATCTTGCGGAATTTCTGCCGGGTGGCGCCGTCCTCGGCTTTTTCCGTGGCGTCGGGTTCGCCGAAGAAGCCGGGGGTGGTGCGCGCCGGCGGCAAGAGCACGTCGAGGATGCGGTCTTCCGCCGCATCTTCGGCCCGTACGCGATTGCGTTTGATGGCTGCGTCGCGGGTTTCTTTGATGGCCACTTCCACCAGATCGCGAATGATGGTGTCGACATCGCGCCCCACATAGCCCACCTCGGTGAACTTGGTGGCCTCCACCTTGATGAAGGGCGCGCCGGACAGGCGGGCCAGGCGACGGGCGATTTCGGTCTTGCCGACGCCGGTAGGGCCGATCATCAGGATGTTCTTGGGGGTGATCTCACTGCGCAGCGGCTCGGCCACCTGCTGGCGACGCCAGCGGTTGCGCAACGCGATGGCGACGGCGCGCTTGGCGGCGTCCTGACCAACGATGTGTTTGTTGAGCTCGTGGACGATTTCCTGCGGGGTCATTTGCGTCATGACATTCTCCGACCCGGCGCGCGCCGGGCCATGGGGTTCGGATATGCCGGTTCAGCCGGCCTGCTGGGCCTCGTCGCCCAGGATTTCAATCACGTGGTTATGGTTGGTGTAGATGCAGATGTCTCCGGCAATCTCCAGCGATTTCTTTACCACCGCTTCCGGATCGAGTTCCGTGTTTTCAAACAGCGCGCGCGCCGCCGACTGGGCGTATGCGCCGCCGGAGCCGATGGCGGCAATGCCTTGTTCGGGCTCCAGCACGTCGCCGTTGCCGGTGATGATCAGCGTGTGGTCCTTGTCGGCCACGATCAGCATGGCTTCCAGCCGGCGCAGCATGCGGTCGGTGCGCCAATCCTTGGCCAGCTCCACGGCGGACACCAGCAAGTTGCCCTGATGTTTTTGCAGCTTGGCTTCAAAGCGCTCGATCAGGGTGAAGGCATCGGCGGTGCCGCCGGCGAAGCCCGCCAGCACTTTGCCGTTGTGCAGTTTGCGCACTTTTCTGGCCGAGGCCTTGATCACGATATTGCCCAGGGTGACCTGCCCGTCGCCGCCCAGCGCCACGCGCCCGCCGCGCCGGACGGAGACGATAGTGGTTCCGTCGAACTGCTGCATAGTGTTTTCCAGTCTATGAGGGACTTGCCCGCGCCTGCGGGCGGAATGTTTTCAATATGCTGGCAGTTGAACGGATTGCAAGCGCAATCCCCACGTGGACGACAGGGTTGGCCGTAGGCGGAACGCGCGCGGCGCCAGCGTGTTGACGCGGCCACATCTCTTAACAATCCTGTTGATAATGAGAATGATTCGTACTAGCATTGCAACATGTCTACTCGAACCTACCCTGCCGTGGCGATGCTGGGCACCGGCGGCGTGCATGTCGTGATGCTGCTGTTGCTGGGCGGCCTGCTGGCCCGGCAGACACCGATTACACCGCCGGAGTTGCCCGCATTGCAGCTGGTGAGCGCGGCGCAGGAAGCGCCGCCCAAACCCGTAGCGCAAGCACAGCCGCCCAAGCCGGCCGCACGCACACCGGAAACCAGACGGCAGTCGCGCCAACCCCAGCCCGTTCGCCCCGCTTCGGTCGTCAAACCGGCGCCCGCCCAGGCAGCCGCCCAGCCTTCGGCCAACAGCGTGACGGCTGCACCGCCGGCGCCCCCCGCAACCGAAGCCGCGCCCGCGCCAGCCGCGCCGGTGCAGGAACCGCTCTACAAGGGCGCCTATCTGGACAACCCCAAACCGGTGTACCCGCCCTTGTCGGTGGAGCTGTCGGAAACCGGCATTGTGCGGCTCACCGTCCATGTCAGCGCGGAAGGCTTGCCCACTGCGGTGAGCGTGGCGCACAGCAGCGGCTTTCCGCGGCTTGACCGCGCCGCCGTCACTGCGGTGCAGCGCTGGAAGTTCGTGCCAGCCAAGCGCGGCAAAGAGCCGATTGCCTACACCTTTATCGTTCCCGTGGAATTTTCCCTGAAAACCAAGCCTTGACCATGAATCTGCTTACCGTATTCCAACAGGGCGACGCCGTCCTGATGACCACTTTCTCCCTGCTGATCCTGATGTCGGTACTGACCTGGTATCTGATCATTTTGCGCGGGCTGCAATTGCTGCGCACCCGTAACGCCAACCGACAGGCTGAGGCGCTGCTGTGGGATGCGCCGGACTGGAAAACCGCCGAGGCGGCGCTGGCTGAATCGCGCGCGCCGGTAGCCAATCTCACCCGCCAGGGCCTGGCCGCCATGCGTCATCACCACGAACACGCCGACAAATCGCTGGGCAAAGCCTGCTTGCTGGACGAGTTTCTCACCCGCGCCATCCGCAAGGGCCTGGCGCAGGAGACCGCGCGCCAGGAGTCCGGCATGACCTTGCTGGCTTCTGTCGGCTCCACCGCGCCCTTCATCGGCCTTTTCGGCACGGTATGGGGCATTTATCACGCACTGGTGAATATCGGCAGCGCCGGTCAGGTAAGCATCGCCACCGTGGCCGGCCCCATCGGCGAAGCGCTGATCGCCACCGCCGCCGGCCTGGCCGCCGCCATCCCGGCCGTGCTGGCCTACAACGCCTTCATCCGCGCCCAGCGCTTGCATGCGCAGCATCTGGATCACTTCGCGCACGACTTGCACGCCCAATTGTTGACCCAGGCAGGAGAGCTCCATGGCGTTCGGCAGCTTTGATCGCGACGGCGGCGCGCCGATGGCGGAGATCAACACCACGCCGCTGGTGGATGTGATGCTGGTGCTGCTGGTGGTGTTCATCATCACAGCGCCGCTGCTGACCAACAGTGTGACGCTGGATCTGCCGCAAGCGGCCGCCAGCCAGCACGAGGACAAGCCGGAGCAGATCCGCCTGGCCATCGACGCCGCCGGCCAGGTGTTCTGGAACGACCAGCCCGCCCCGCGCGAACAACTGGCCGCCCGCTTTGCCGAGGCCGCGCGCCGCAATCCGCAAGTGGAACTGCATCTGCGCGCCGACAAATCCGTACGCTACGAACTGGTGGCCACCACGCTGGCCAGCGCACAGCAAGGCGGCATACAGAAAATAGGCTTCGTCACCGAAGCACCCTGATCCCCCTCGCCGGTCCGGCCCGTCAGGGGGATGACGCGGCCGACCGGCAATCCCACCCCTGATCCGCACGTCCCGCCCACCGGGACGCGAGGACGGCTGCGCGCCGTTTTCCGGATCAGACCGTCATCCGTGTTGACACTGCACACAGCTATTAGAGGACACCATGAAACACAGCCTGAAGCAGTCGCCCCATCTGGGCCGACAGAAACTGCCCGCGAGAATGGCGGCCGGCATGCTGGCCGCCGCCCTGAGCCCGGCGCTGGCGCAAGCGGCTGATGCGCCGCAACAGCTGGAAAAAGTAACCGTTGAGGGCGAAGCGCCCACCCGCGGCACCTACAAGACCGAGACCAGCAATATCGGCAAAACCAAGCAGGCGCTGCGCGACATTCCGCAATCCATCACCGTGGTGAACGAGCAACTGCTGGTGGACCAGAACGCCGCCACCATGAAGGATGCGCTGCGCAATGTGCCCGGCATCACCTTTGCCGCCGGCGAAGGCGGCCGCACCGGCGACCAAGTGGTGATTCGCGGCTTCTCCGCCGCCACCGACACCTATCGCGACGGCATGCGCGACATCGGCCAGTACAACCGCGACGCGTTCAATGATGAAAAGGTGGAAGTGCTCAAGGGCGCCAGCTCGATGCTGTTTGGCCGGGGCTCTACCGGCGGCGTGGTGAACCAGGTCAGCAAATCCCCCTTCCTTGGCGACAAGGGCGAGGTGGATTTTTCCATCGGCACCAACAGTTATGCGCGCGGCACGCTGGACGTCAACCGCATGGTGGGCGACAACGCCGCCGTGCGTCTGGCGGTGATGGACACCAAGGACGGCAGCGATCGCGGTCCGGCTGAAAACAAGCGCTGGGGTGTTGCCCCATCGGTGGCCTTCGGCCTGGGCCAGCCCACTACGCTGGTGCTGTCCTACTTCCATCAGGAAGAAAACAACGTGCCGGACTATGGCGTGCCGTACAACCCCAATACCCAGAAGCCGCTGGATGTGGACCGCAGCCGCTTCTACGGCCTGAGCTCGGACTTTGAAAAGACAACGGCCGACATTGCCACCGCCAAGCTGACCCACACCTTCGACAGCGGCGCCGAGCTGAGCAACCAGCTGCGCTTCAACCGCTTCTGGCGCGATGTGAGCCCTACCGCGCCGCGCCTGTCCGGCGTCAGTGCGGGCGTGCCGGTGACCGACAGCACCCGTATGAACCGCAGCAAGCCGCTGCGCGACGGCGTGGATCAGTCTTGGAACAATCAGACCGACCTCACCACCCGCTTCGCCACCGGCGACATCCGCCACACCCTGCTCACCGGCATGGAGTTCTCCCACGAAAGTTCGGACACCAGCCGTTACGCCCTGCTCAACACCGTTACCGGCACCACGGTGGGCAACCCCAACCCGGACGATGCCGTCAACCTGGCGCGCTATCGCACCAGCAACACCACCTTCACCGCCAATAGCGCCGCCTTGTACGCCATGGATACGCTGGAGCTGAACCGCCAATGGAAAGCCGTGCTGGGCGCCCGCTTCGACCGCTTCCAGGGTGATTATCAGGTTCGCGCCTTCAACAAGGACGGCTCGCTGGTCACCAACAGTTCGCGCAGCTACAACGCCAGCCGCACCGACAATGTCTGGAGTTGGCGCAGCGGCCTGATCTGGCAACCGGACCTCAACCAATCCTACTACGCCAGCTACGGCACCTCCTTCAACCCGTCCGGCGAAACCTACTCGCTGGACCCGGCCACCTCCAAAGTGGACCCGGAAAAGAACCGCAACATGGAAGTGGGCGCCAAGTGGGACCTGATGGATGGCGACGTCAGCCTGCGCGCCGCGCTGTTCCGCATCGAGAAAACCAACGAGCGCAATACCGATCCGCTGGAACCCAGCCTGGTGGTGCTGTCCGGCAAGCGTCACACCGACGGCATCGAAGTGGAAGGCAGCGGCAGACTGACCGAGCGCTGGGAAGTGTTTGCCGGCGTCACCTTCATGAAGTCGAAAATCGACAAGGCTGCGCCCGCCGCACTGGGCCAGACCGGCACCGAGGGCAAGATGCCGCGTTACACCCCGCGCGCCACGGCCAATCTGTGGACTACCTACAAGATCACCGATGCCGTCACTGGCGGTTTCGGCCTGACCTATGTGGGTTCGCGCTACGCCAACGAGGCCAACACCAACTACCTGCCGTCTTATCTGCTGGGCAACGCCATGCTGTCCTATGAAGACCGCAAATACCGCGTGCAACTCAATCTCAACAACCTGGCCAACGTGAAGTATTACGACGGTGCTTATGGCGGCCACGCCACCCTGGGCACCCCTCGTGAAGCCCAACTGACCGTGGGCCTGAAGTTCTGAACCCACGCGCCGGCTGCTAACAACACCCTTGGGCGTGAAAGTGCGGGACCCGGCAAAACCGGGCCCCGCAACCCGCTTGTTGATTCAGCAGCCATCTTTTTTTACTTCTGCGCCGCCCTTGCCCGGCAAGGGCCTCTCGCTTCCTGATCTGAAAGCGAGAGAGGTTTTGTCATTAATCCGGGCCGCCGCCCCGTGGCGGCGGCTTCGGCCAACCTTGTCCGACATTAGAGAAAGCCTGTCACATGCTGCTGCACATCCCCGGCGTACTGAGCGCCGAAGAGCTGGCCCATGGCCGCCAACTGTTGCTTAACGCCGATTGGGCCGATGGTCGCATCACGGCCGGCACCCAGTCGGCGCAAGTGAAGCGCAATCTGCAACTGCCCCAGCATCTGGACGCCGCCCGCGAACTGCAGGCCATGGTGGAGGCCGCCCTCAAGCGCAACAGCTTGTTCTTTTCTGCCGCCCTGCCCAAAAAAGTGTTCCCTCCCCTGTTCAACTGCTATCAGGGCGGCATGGATTTCGGCAACCACGTGGACAATGCCGTGCGCAGCGACCCCTTTAGCGGCGACTGGGTGCGTACCGACGTGTCTTGCACTCTATTCTTTACCCATCCCGAAGAGTACGACGGCGGCGAGCTGATCGTGGAAGACACCTACGGCCTGCACAGCGTCAAGCTGCCGGCCGGCGACATGGTGCTGTATCCCTCCACCAGCCTGCATCGGGTTGAACCCGTGACGCGCGGCGCGCGCATCGCGTCTTTCTTCTGGACCCAAAGCATGATCCGGGACGACGCAAAGCGTGGTTTGCTGTTCGACATGGACATGGCCATCAGCCGTTTGCGCGGCGCACAAGGCGACACGGAAGAACTGGTGACGCTGACCGCCACCTATCACAACCTGCTGAGAATGTGGGCGGAGCTGTAAAGCATTTGTGTCAGCACTGCTCTTGACTCATCGCAAGGGTCGCAGAATTTGCTTGGGTAGAGGCTGGAAGTGTCATGCTGTGCGGGTAATAATCTCTTATAGTCAGTCGGATACCCGCCAGAGAGAGAATAATGACAAACCCACCCGCCACCGGCAGCCGGGAGGTGATGCTTGAGCCTGACGAGCTGATCATCACCAAGACCGACCCCACCGGCCACATTACCTACGCCAATCGCATCTTCATGCGCATCGCAGGCTACTCGGAAGACCAACTACTGGGTCAACCGCACAACCTTATCCGCCATCCCGACATGCCGCGCGGCGTTTATCGCCTGATGTGGAAAACACTGCAAGCCGGCCAGGAATTTTTCGGCGTGGTGAAGAATTACACTTCCGATGGCAACTACTACTGGGTGCTGGCCAATGTAACGCCAGACTACGACAGTCAGCGCCGGCTGCAAGGCTATTTCTCCGTCCGCCGCCAGCCGACCAGACGCGCCATCGATACCGTAACGCCCATCTATGCCCGCATGCGCGACATCGAAGCCGCTGCCGGTAAGGCCGCCGCGCCGGATGCCTCGCTCGCCTGGTTGCAGGAAGAACTGGCCAAACAGGGCCACACTTACGACAGCTTCGCGCTCACTTTGCTGGATGAAACAGCGCAAGAAAGGAGTGCCTGATGGCCGTTACCCGCGTCAAAACCCCCTTCTTGCGCACCCGGCTGGCTGTCTGGCTGGTTACCTTCAATGCGCTCATTCTCATTGCCATGATGGCCGCCATTTTCCTGCCCACGGGCTGGAAATTCGCTGTCGACGCCATCGTACTGCTCGCCTCCCTTGGCTTGTCTTTATATATATGGGTGGGCAGCGGCTTCATCTTCCGCCTGCTCAATACCCTGCATCAGCAGCTGATGCAGGCCGGCGACGGCGAACTGCACCACCGCGCATCGCGCACCCGGGACATGGGTGAAGTGGGCCTTGTGGCCTGGGAGCTGAACGACTTTCTTGACCAGGTGGAAACCTACTTCAAGGAAATCAACACCTGCTTCCGCCGCGTCAGCGAGGGCGACTTTTCCCGCCGGCCGGTATCCCAGGCCCTGCCGGGCGAGTTTGCCGAATCGCTCGCCAACGTGGACACCGCCATCCAGGCCATGGCCGACAACGATGGTTACATCCGGCGCAACCGCCTATCTTCGCAGCTGGCTTCGCTCAACAACCCGCATCTGCGGCAGAATCTGGCCGGCTCTCAGGCCGACCTCTCCACCATCAGTGCCGCCATGGACAATGTGGCGGACATTACCCGCGACAGCGCTCAGGGCGCGCGCGCCAGCCTGGACAGTGCCGTGCAATTGACCGGCCACATGGACACCATCGCCACCAGCGTGGTGAGCATGAACGATGCCAGCACCGCACTTGCAGAGGAATGGACCGGCATTGAAACCGCGCTGGCCGATATTTCCGCCATTGCCGACCAGACCAACCTGCTGGCGCTCAACGCCGCTATCGAAGCGGCCCGCGCCGGCGAGATGGGCCGTGGTTTCGCGGTAGTTGCCGACGAAGTGCGCAAGTTGGCCGAGCGCAGCAAAACCACCGCGCACAAGGTGCAATCGGTACTGGGCAGCCTGTCTTCCCGCATTGACGACATGAAAACCCGTGCCGGCGAAGCAGGCGGCGTGGCCGAACAAGTCAAGAGCTCGGTGGAAGACTTCCGCAATATGTTCGCTCGTCAGGCCGAGCAGGCTGATCGCGTATTGGCGCAAGTGGGCCATGTGCGCGATAAATCGCAGGCCTCGCTGCAAAAGGTAGGCCATGTGATGCACAAGCAGATGGTGTATCACGCTCTGGAAGACGGCAGCGTCCTGCCGGCCTCACAAGACCTTTCCAGCTGGCTGGCCGGCGATGGTCGCGACAGTTTTGGCGACATGGCGGCTTTCGGCAAACTCCCCGCCTTGCAGCAAGACACCGAACAATTCATGGCCCAAGCCATGGCAAAAGCTGCCTCCAGCGGCGTACTGGACGAGAGTGGCATCGTGGACGCCATGCGTTCGCTGGAAGACAGCAGCGGTCGCCTGCTGCAGCTGCTCGACAGCGTGGTAGAAGAAAAGCACCGCCGCTAAGCACCCGCGCTCACCTCACAGAAACCCCGCGCCCCGGCGCGGTTTTTTTTGCACCTCGGCGGCTCGCCGGCACCGGCATGCAAGACACGGTGCGCCCAACCGGCGGCACCGCCCCGCTGAATCCTTCCAGCATGACGGCCCACTCACCCCATGGTTGCCGACAGGGCCAACCAGCCATGCCGCCTATCATCGGGCTGGCCTGTGCCTGCAGCGCCCTTCCCGCGCTCGCCTGTCCGCCAGCACCGCGTCGGCCAAGCTGGCTTTGCGGTCTCCAGATCAGCTTCGCCTTTTAAGACCCGCCAGCCCCCTTTGTGGCGTTACGAATCTTTGTCGTACAAGGGGTTCTACCAGTGCGGCGCGCGCTGGTTCAGGGCCTCTTCGTGGTTTTGTCTGCGGCGGCAAACCTGCACGCACCAATCTCGCCTGCACAGTATGATCCCGGCCCCATGCTGATCGGCTTGCCCGAGCAAAGAGCGTTCTCCTCGCAACTCCGCCGCCTTGCGCCAGTCGGCCCTTGCCGACAGGCAACGCCGAACGCCCCAAGGACTAGCAGCCGCATTGCATGCCTTATTGCGGGTGATCGGCTCGCCAGAACAACTGGCTGTAGTGCAGCAAACGCTCCCCCCCACCATCGCCGGAGGCTTACCTGCGGCGGACGACCCCTTGTCTCAGCAATGCCCGCATTGCGGCCGCTGTACAGACTGCTCCCCACCCTGCCGCCCTCGCACTTGTCGTAACTAGCTCTCACTTGTCTTTTTTGCTGATCGCCGCCGTCGCTCCCGCTGCAGCAAGCAAAGCCAAAGCCAGATTTTTACGTAAATAATTAATGTATATCGTTAATTAAATTACAAACATGTAAATTGCAAGCAGATTTTTGATAGCCTGCAGAAAACTGACTACTCTCAAATCAACCCTGGCAACTCCATGTCCAAGCCGCGAAACCGGCGAACCCGTCTCCCAAAAACCACACCGCAAAACTGCTCCCGCGCTGCCCCTCATACGCCTGGCGCACATGCTGCGGCAGGCCCGTTTCGCACCTCTGCAACCCTGTGCAGTCACTCATCGCCAGACAGATGCCAGGGGGAAATCCGATGCGCGGCATGAACCAGAACAAGCTGTCGGCATGCGCTCCAGCGGGCAGGTCGTCGCCCGAGGGGGCGCACAAGCCTCTGACGCAAAAGACAATTCGCCAGCCTGCGCAGAAGACGCATAAAAAAAGGCCGCCCGGAGGCGGCCAGAACTCGTGTCGATCAGGATGACACGATGGAGGGTTACATGAGAAAGGAGGCGGGCGATGCCCGCCCGGTGTCAGAAGAAGCCCAGCTTGTCTTCGGCGTAGCTCACCAGCAGGTTCTTGGTTTGCTGGTAGTGATCCAGCATCATCTTGTGCGTTTCGCGACCGATGCCGGACTGCTTGTAACCGCCAAACGCGGCATGCGCCGGGTAGGCGTGATAGCAGTTGGTCCATACGCGGCCAGCCTCGATGTGACGGCCCATCTGGAAGGCGGTGTTGATGTTGCGGGTCCATACGCCGGCACCCAGGCCAAACAGCGTATCGTTGGCGATGTGCAGCGCCTCTTCGGTGTCCTTGAAGGTGGTGACCGATACCACCGGGCCAAAGATTTCTTCCTGGAAGATGCGCATCTTGTTATGGCCGTGGAACACCGTCGGCTGGATGTAATAACCACCTTCCAGCTCGCCGCCCAGATGGGCGCGCGCGCCGCCGGCCAGCACTTGCGCGCCTTCTTCCCGGCCAATGCTCAGATAGCTCTGAATCTTGTCCATCTGCTCTTTGGAGGCCTGCGCGCCAATCATGGTACTCGGGTCCAGCGGATTGCCCTGTTTGATGGCGGCCACGCGCGCCAGCGCTTTCTCCATAAAACGGTCGTAGATGGATTCGTGAATCAGCGCACGGCTGGGGCAAGTACACACTTCACCCTGATTGAGCGCAAACATCACGAAGCCCTCAATCGCCTTGTCAAAGAAGGCATCGTCCTTAGCGGCCACATCGTCGAAGAAGATGTTGGGCGATTTGCCGCCCAGCTCCAGCGTCACCGGAATCAGGTTCTGGCTGGCGTATTGCATGATCAGTCGGCCCGTGCCGGTTTCGCCGGTAAAGGCGATCTTGGCGATACGCTTTGAACTGGCCAACGGCTTGCCAGCCTCCACGCCAAAACCGTTCACCACGTTAAGCACGCCGGCCGGCAGCAGGTCGCCAACCAGTTCCATCAACACCAGAATGGACAGCGGAGTCTGCTCGGCAGGCTTGAGCACCACGCAGTTGCCCGCAGCCAGCGCCGGCGCCAGTTTCCACGCAGCCATCAGAATGGGGAAGTTCCAGGGAATGATCTGGCCCACCACGCCCAGCGGCTCATGGAAGTGATAGGACACCGTATTGGCGTCGATCTCGCCCAGGCTGCCTTCTTGAGCGCGCACGCAGGCGGCAAAGTAACGGAAGTGGTCAATGGCCAGCGGGATATCGGCGGCGCGGGTTTCGCGGATCGGCTTGCCGTTGTCCCAGGTTTCCACGTTGGCCAGCAATTCAAGATTGGCCTCCATACGATCGGCGATGCGATTGAGGATGATGGCGCGCTCGGTCACCGGAGTGTGTCCCCAGCGGAAACGGGCGGCATGCGCGGCGTCCAGCGCCAGTTCGACGTCCTGCTCGTCGGAACGGGGAATTTCACACAGTACCTTGCCGGTGATCGGGGTGACGTTTTCAAAGTAACGGCCGTTGACCGGCGGCACCCATTGGCCGCCAATGAAGTTGGCGTAACGCTGTTTCAGATCGAAACCGGGGGTCAGTTGCGTCATGGTGAGTCTCCTTTGTAGCAATCATGGTTTTGTTGTCATGCCGACCCAGAGCGGGCTGATTGCAACAGTGCACAGAGCGTGCCAGCCGCTGCCGCCAATGCAGCGCAGCAATTGCCAATCCCTGTGTAATCAACACCTGAACGACATTCATTTTGCATTGCAGCATTTTTCTTGCAAAAACAATTGCTTGCAGCCGCACGCCAGCCCGCCATAATCAGGGGAAAAAACAAGCATGACTGTCCCGCGCTGACACAGCTGTGTCAGGACAGACGGGACACCCGGGAGACACTATGGAACAGCCTCAGGCGATCCCCCTCGCCGAAGCCCGCCGCCGCTTCTTCGACGGTCTGTCGCTGCCGTCGGGCAGCGTTTCCGAATCCATCCTGCAGTCCTGGCAGCGTTGTCGCGGCTTGGGCCTGCCCGCCAGCGGCATCCGCAGCGACCGGATGGACACCGGCGAGTTGTCGCAACGCAAGGAGGCCAATGCCGACTGGCTGCAGACCGCGCGTCCGCTGATCGACACCCTGTTCGAAAACGTGGTGGACGATGGCCACGTGGTCATCGTGGCCGACCGGCAAGGCGTCATCCTGGATGAAATGGGCCACCCGGCGTTTCTGGACAAGGCCGAGCGGGTGGCGCTGACGCCGGGCATGGACTGGAGTGAAGACCTGCGCGGCACCAATGCCATCGGCACTGCCTTGCGCCAGGGCGGCTGTACGCTGGTACGCGGCGGCGAACACTATCTGGACCGCAACCGGCTGCTGTCCTGCGTGGCCAGCCCTATCCTCGACCCCTTCGGCCAGACACTGGGCGCGCTGGACGTATCCGGCATGCCGCGCAAACTGGGCCAACAGCAGGCGCTCGCGGTACAGGCCGCCAGCCGCCTGATCGAGCAACGCCTGTTTGATCAACTGGCCCAGCATGTCCGCACCCTGTGGCTGCACGCCGACCCCGCCCAGCTCAATACCCCGCGCGCGGGGCGGCTGGCCTTTGATGAAGATGAAAAACTGCTGGGCGCCAACCGCCAAGCGCTGGCCTGGCTGAAAACCGGCTGGGACGCCGTGGGCCGGATGCGTTTTGCCGATCTCTTCGGCGAAACCCTGGAACACTGGCTGCACCGCTCAGGCAATCAGGTCGCGCTGCTGCAAGCCGGACAAAATCTGTACTCGGCCCGCTTGCAGACGCCGCCCGCGCCGGCGGTCGTCCGGGTGGCGGAGAAATCCGCGCGCGCTGTGGCCCGTCCCGCCCAAATGCCCAGCCCTTCGGCCAACCTTGACGACGCAAGCCTGCCGGGGCAATTGCTCGCCACTGCCATCAAACTGCTGGAGGCGGACATCCCCGTGCTATTGCTGGGTGAAACCGGCAGCGGCAAGGACCAGTTTGCCCGCCGCCTGCATCAGGGCAGCAGCCGGCAAGCCGCGCCGCTGGTGGCGGTAAACTGCGCCGCGCTGCCGGAAGGCCTGGTGGAAGCGGAACTGTTCGGCTACGAAGAAGGCGCCTTTACCGGCGCGCGGCGGCAAGGCAGCCGCGGTCGTTTGCGCGAGGCGCACGGCGGCATCCTGTTTCTGGACGAAATCGGCGACATGCCCCTGACCGTGCAAGCGCGGCTGTTGCGCGTGCTGCAGGACAAGGTGGTTACTCCTCTGGGCGGCGGCGCTTCGCATGCGGTGGACTTCCGCCTGGTGTGCGCAACGCACCGAAATTTGCAGGCGATGGTGGCGGAGGGCAGCTTCCGCGCCGATCTCTATTACCGGCTCTGCCATTACCCGCTGAGCTTGCCCGCACTGCGGGAGCGCGGCGACGTGGCCGTCATCGCCCAGCGCCTGCTGGACGCCGGCGGCGGCGCGCGGCGCGGTATTCGCCTGTCGGCGGCACTGGCCACCGCGTTTCGCCGCTATGCCTGGCCGGGCAATGTGCGACAGCTGGCCAATCTGCTCACCACCCTGTTGGCGCTGGTAGACGACCACACGGAACTGACGCTGGACCACTTGCCGCCCAGCCTGCGGGACGACATGAGCTCACAGACAACGCCGGCAACACACGCCGCGCCCTCGCAACTGGAAACCATGCTCAAACGGTTCGGTGGCAACGCCAGCGCGGCGGCGCGGGCCATGGGCATCAGCCGCAGTACGTTTTATCGCCGTCTGAAGCAGGGATAAGCGCAACGGACAGCACGTCCGAGGCGGGCGGCGACGCAGACCGCAGAAGAATGAGAGCGACAAGGCTCAACGCTGGCGCAACACGCATTGCCGGCGGCGTCATGCCTGACTGGGCGGGAGACTCACGTTTATTTACGTTTTGACGCAACTGTCTAGGTAGTTGCACTGATGCCCGGGTCGTAATGGCCATGCCACACTCATCAGGCTAACAAGGACGAATGCGGCAATGCCGCTTTGTCGCCCGCCTGTATGAACAAGACCCCGGATATCACATGCAACACCTGTTTGGCGCCCTGCTTGGCGGCGTCACCGCCGCACGATTCGCACAGAACCTGAACAGCCCGTCCGTTGGCCGCGGCAAAGTGCTGCTGGACGTCGGCTCGCCGGAGCAGTTCCAGCAGGATCACCTGCCCGGCGCGCGCCCCTTGCCCCTGGCCTTGCTGGTGGAGCAGGTGGAAATGCTTATCCCGGACAAGGCGCTGCCGCTGATGGTGTACTGTCGCACCGGCGCGGCGGCATCCGAAGCCACCGCCACGCTGCGGCGCATGGGTTATCAACAGGTGGAGTGCCTGGGCGGCATGGCGGAAGCGGCCGGCCGTTTGCCTGTCATGCTGTAACCACTCCGGCGACATCCCGTCGCCGGCTCACTCCGGCTTTGCGCCGAAACCGAAAGCCTGCAGCTCCGTCTCGCTCAAGAAGCGCCACTGACCCTCGTCCAGCGCCTCCAGGCTCAAGGCCCCCATCGACAGACGGTGCAGCTCCATCACGCGATTGCCGGCTGCCGCCAGCATGCGTTTTACCTGATGGTATTTGCCCTGGGTGATGGTCATGTGGATAGTGATTTCATCCACCACCGCCACGCTGTCTGCCGCCACCTTTTCGTTGTCGTCCTTGAGAAACACCCCGGCCAGCAAATGTTTCACCAAGTCGTCGGTCACCGGATGCTTGAGCGTGACTTCATAGCATTTGGGCACATGCCGCTTGGGCGAGGTGAGCGCGTGCACAAACTGCCCGTCGGTGGTGAACAGCAGCAGGCCCGTGGTATCCACATCCAGCCGGCCCACGGCCGAAACGCCCAGATTGCCGAATTGCCACGGCAACAGGCTATAGACGCTGGGGTTGTGCATGGGCTTGTGCGAAGTCTCGTAGCCATCCGGCTTGTTCAGCATCAGATAGACATGGCCGGTCAGCGGCGTCCAGGGCTCGCCGTCCACCACCAGCTCGCCGATGTCGGCAATCGCCACCGGCTGGCGGTAATCTTCCGCCGGCTCGCCGTCGATTTCCACCAGGCCATATTCCACCAGCTGCCGGCATTCCTTGCGGCTGCCAAAGCCCTGTTGCTGCAAAAATCTGTAGAGTTCCATGCCCGGCATGGTAGCACGCATGCCTGCAACCTTGCCCCGGCTTGGCTAGTCTGTAAGACATGACTCCACTTTCCGCACGCCCCGCCTCATGAGCTATTCCCGTCGCGCCCTGCAAGGGCTGGCCGCGCTGCATCGCGAGCGCGCTCGGCTGGCGCGCGCCACCGCCGCCAGCGGTCTGCTGTTCTTGCCGGCCGTGCTCATCGCCCTGGCCGGCCTGCCCGCAGACTGGATCTTTCCGCTGACCCTGAGCGCCGCTTACGGGCTGTTGATCCGGCTGCTGGCCTCGCGGCTGGAAACCGCCTCCCTGCTGGGCCTGCCCGCCATGCACATGCTGGGACAATTGTCCGCGCCGCATGTCTGGCTCGCGCTGCCGCTGCTGGTCTGGGCCTTGTGGACCATGGGGCGTCTGTCGCGCATCGGCCTGCACAAAGGCGCTCAATTCTGGGTATACAGCCTGTTGCTGGGCAATATGATGCCGCCGCTGGCTCTGCCTTACTGGCAACATGCCGGACTGATGATGGCCGGAGTGCTGTACGGCATTCTGATTGGCAGGCACGCGCTGGCAGGCTGGCAACGCGTGTTGCCCGGCGCAGCCAAAGATGACAGCCTGCGCTATGCGCGCCACTTGCTTGCCGGCGTCTGTCTGGCCTGGCTGGCGGCCGTCCAACTGAAATTGCCGCACACTTGGTGGCTGCCCATCATTGTGGCCGGCCTGCTTGATCCCTCGCCCAGCCGCATGCGCTGGCTGGTGCGCGAGCGTGTCATCGGCACCTTGATCGGCGCCGCACTGGCTCTCTTGCTGGCATGGTGCCAACTACCGCCCGCCTGGCACCTGCTGACCCTGTGCCTGGGCATGAGCTATGCCCTGATAAAGATGCAACGCAGCTTTCGCGGCTTCATCAGCGGGCTGACTTTCGTAGTGCTGTCCGTGATGCCTGAAACGCTGATACGGGCCGGCTCGCTGGAAAGGTTGGCCGATACGGTGCTGGTGGGCTTGCTGCTGATGGCGCTTGCCTGGCGGCTGGAGCGCCGCATGGAAGACGCGGCTCAGGACAAGGCGCGCTGATGCCTGAGCGCGACGCACACGCGATCGCGCCCTGACTGTTTGGCGGCGTAAAGCGCTTGGTCGGCGGCGTGCACCAGGCTTTCCGTATCCTCGCCGTGCAGCGGAGCAACGGCAAGGCCGATGGACAGGGTTACCGTCAGTGTCTGCTCCATGGTAACGATGGGCAGCTCCCTTACCGCATCGCACAGTTGCTGCGCCTTGGCGGCGGCGGCCTCCAGTTCGATGCCCGGCATCAGGATGCAAAATTCCTCCCCGCCATAACGGCACACCAGGTCGCCGCTGCGGAAGTGATCCCGCAAATAGGCCCCCAGCGCGCCCAGCACGGCATCGCCGCACTGGTGGCCGTAATTGTCGTTGATGCGCTTGAAATGATCCGCATCCACCATCATCACCGCCACAGGGCGCTGCAAGGCCAGCGAATGCGCCAGCAAGCGCGGCAGGGTTTCGTCCAGATAGCGCCGGTTGAACAGGCCGGTAAGCTGATCGCGGCGCAATTGCTCGCGCAGGCCGGCCTGCAAGCCTTCGATTTCCGTCACATGCGACTGCAGCGCCTGATTGGCGGCACGCAGGCTGCTTTCCAGCCGCTTGCGCTCGCTGATGTCGTTGACGCCGCTGATGACGAGCAACTCGCCGTCGCTATGGATGACAGAGCAGGAAATCAACGCCCAGAAACCGTCGCCGTCACGGGTGCGCAAGCGCACTTCATGGTCGCGCACCACTCCTTCGCCGCGCAGCATGGCGGTCACTGCTTCGCGGTCGGCCGGATTCATGTAAAAGTCCTGCACGCGCCGCGCCTCCACCCCGCTCAGCTGATGCCGGAACAGGCTTTCCGCTTGTGCGTTGGCGTAGATCAGTTCGCCGCCGTCCAAACGGTTCATCACCATGGGAAACGGCGCCGCGTCGGCCATCAATTGCAGCCGCGCCTCGCTTTCCGCCAATTGGCGGGTCCGCTCCGCCACTTTGTTTTCCAGCTGATGGTTTGCGCGGCGCAGCCAGTCTTCGGCAAACCTGCGCTCAGCCACCAGCGCCCCAAACACCAGCAGGCTGACCGATTGCACCAGCAGCATCATGCTGGCGGCCGCCACGCCGCTATTGCCCACATCGATGTAATAGCCATCGTTGCGCATGGCCACGCCGGCAAACGCCAGCAGCGCAATCAGGCTGGACAGCCAGTAAGCGTGCGACAAACGACTGCGCACCGCCATCCACAGCAACGGAATGATAAACAGCGAGGGTAAGGCGGCCATGAAACCGTAACGGCTGTCGGTCAGCAGAAACTGCGCCACCGCCAATACCGTGACCATCACCGCCATCAAGGCGGTTTCCCAGCGCCCAGCCAATGGGCGCACCAGCGTCGAAGGCTCGGCCACAATCAAATACAAGCTGGCGGGCGTTGCCATCAGCACCCCGGTCAACGCCGCCATGCCGCAGGCCATGAAATAGGGAAACCCTTCAAGAAAGCCGCTTTGCAACCGGTATGACCACCACAGTAGATGCCAGCCGGCCGTGGCCATGCTGAGGCCCAGCGCGCCAACACAGAGAAACAGCAAAACGCGCGACAGACGGAAAAAAGGCAGAACGCCGCCCCCGCGACGACGCATGAGGGCCGCTGCCGCCAGCGCGGCGACGGTGTCGCCAAAAGACAAGCCCAGCGCATCGGTCAGGGGCAGTGACAATCCGTGCGCATAAGCAAGCGCCGCTCCAAGCAGCAAACCCGGCCACACACGCCAGCCCCAGCGCATGGCCACTGCCAGGCCCAGGCCGACATGCAGCCAGACCGGCATCACCAACTGGCCCAGACCCGCCAGTTGCGGCATGGCGGCAGAAACGATCAGCGCCAGCCAGACGCCCAGGCCGATAATCAGCACCCGGACTCGTCCGTGCAACCATGGCCGCCAGGCAAAAGGAAATGTCGACACCCGCAGAGCCCCCCGGTCTCGGTGAAAAGCAGCCGTCAACACCCTGTTGGCAAACCCTGTCGTGCGCTGGCGCGGGCCGTACATCAGTACGATTGGCGCGAGGAGCAAGGCCTAAAAGGTATGATTGGCAGCGCTGACGTACCAGTCCCGCCCTCACCCGGCACTGTCTGTCATGGGCGAAAAGAATATATATACAATTGGAATAGCGCCATGCCCGCGCTGTATCAGCAGCGCGAAACCATGTTGTGTGTTGCATGGCGAATACAGGGAGGGGGCGGGCAGGATATCGCCGCCACGGCAAGCTTCGACAAGCTGCCGGACACGGCGCGGCGACAGAGGGATCAGTGAAAACCGCGCAGGCTAAGTCTGACTATACAAAGGGTTGCTCAATCGCCAGTAAGGCTGCTCGGCATGCAAGCGCGACAGCAGCGCATCCAGCTCGGCCTGCATCAGTCCGCGCAAGTGCTCGGCCAAGCCGGCCGGCTCTGCCGCATGGCCTTCGGCCAACCATTGACCGATGTCGACCGGAGCCGGTACCCGCAAGTAAAGATCGCGCGCGGCGGCGGGACGCGGAATGAAAGCATTGAGCGTGTCGCGCAAACGGCCTTTGCAATAGTCCTGCCGTACGCGTTTGACCGACTCTGCGATATGTTCCAGCGCGATCAAAGGCTTGTCGTAAGCCTCCGGCGGTATGCGGGTCAACCGCTCCCAAGCGGCCAGCAGCGGTTTGCCGGCCAGCGCCAGGCTCTCCTGACCGCTCTCGCGCAGGGCGCGGCTCCAGCGTCTGGGCAGGGGCAGGGCCGCATCCATTTGCGGACAGAGCGCGTCCAGCCGGGCGGCAATGCCCCGCATCAAGGACTCGCGGCGCGCGAAATAGCTGTGTTGCCGGCGCGACGGCACAGGCAGACCCAGCTTGTCGGCCTCGCGCTCCAATACGCCGCTTTGCAATTCGAACCATTGTTCCGGCAAAGCCGCATCCTGCGTTACCGACAGGTTCAAACGACGCGCGGTCCACAGCAGCTCCTTGCGCACGGCGCGCTCGGCATCGCGGCAGAAGCGCAACTTCCACAATACCGGCTGGATATACACCGGCTTGCCGCCGCCGCTTGCCTGTTCTTCCCGGTATGCCGCCATCGCCAGTTCGGCAATGCCGGTGAACAAGGGCGCAATCCAGTCCGCATGCCAGCCCACCGCGCCTTCGGGATGCAGCAGCACTGCATGTCCTTGCCGCGCCCAATCCACCGAATGCCGCTTGGCATGCTGGCCGCCTTCGCCCGGAATCTGCGCAATGAGGTTGTTGCGCAACCAGAACCGCTGCATGCGCGCTCCCATGCCATTGACCACGGTATGCGTGGCCCAACTGGCCATGCGCGGGGCAAAACGCGCGGACAGCTCCTTGTCTATCATCCAGTCGGTGAAAAATTCCGGATGGTTGGGGCCGATGAAGCAGACATGCTCGGGCCGGACGGTCTGGCGCAATCTGGCCTCGTCTTCGGCCGACACATGCCAGCGCCGGATGTCCGTCAGTCCGGAGAAGCCGGGCAAGCGTCCGAACCACGGCAAATCGCGCAGCAGGGGCAAGCCGTGCAGATTGAGCCAGCGGTTGACCGGCACCAGACGTCGCATCAGGGCGACGTCTGGTTGCGGCGCAACGAAGGTGGTAAGTCGGGACATGCCGGGCATCCTGAAATATGCGAAATGTCCGTCATGTTGCGCCACTGCTTGCCAATGTCAAGCCGGCGGCGTCAGGGGCGGCCGTAATAACCCGTCAGCGTGGCGCGACCCAGTTCGTTGGCCTGCAGCATGAAGCCCACCAGCGCCGGCATGGCGTCGGGCCCCAGTTCCAGCTTGTCGGTCTTCAGCGCATGCACTGTGAAAATGTAGCGATGCGGCTTGTCGCCCTGCGGCGGACAAGCGCCGCCGAAACCGGGCTGACCGTAATCGGTACGACTTTGCACAGCCCCGGCCGGCAGACTGGCGCCGTGGCCTATCCCGCCCGGCAGGCCGCGCGCGCTGGCAGGCAGATTGAACACCACCCAGTGCCACCAACCGCTGCCGGTGGGCGCGTCCGGATCATAAACAGTAAGCGCGAGGCTCTTGGTGCCGGCAGGCGGAGCGCTCCAGTTGAGGGCGGGCGAGAGGTTGCCGCCCTGGCAACCGAAACTGTTGAATTCCTGTGCTTTTGACAAAGCCTGACCCGGTTTGAAATCGGGGCTACTGAGTTCGAACGCCTGCGCCAATGGCGCAAGGCCAAGCGCGGCGACGGCAAGGGTAGACATGATATTGCGCATGAGGCGACTCCCTGAATGGCGGCATGCGGCGCATGCCCTACGCAAGCAGTTTGCGCCGGCGCGAAAACACCGGCTCGCCGCCAGCGCTCAATCTTTCGCCCGCAGCGCTCAAGATGGCGCAGAAACAGTGTCCGTCAGCCCCTGACTGGCGCGCAGCGCGCTGGGCAAAACGCCGAAACGGCGGCGGAAAGCTTCGGCGAAGCGCGAGGGGGATTGATAGCCGCAGGCAAGGGCGATGTCTGTCAGCCGCTCGCGTCCGGTCATCACTTGTCCCAGCGCCAGCCCCAAGCGGGTATCGGTGAGAATCTGACTGAAACTCTTGCCCTCTTCGGCCAACCTTCTGCGCAAGGTAGCCTGGCTGAGCGCCAGTCTTGTCGCCGCGTCTTCCAGTGTCCAGCCGCGGCCTGGCTCAAACTGGAACATGGCCTGCAGCCGCAGGGCCACGCCCTCCGCCGGCAGAGTCAGCAAGGCGCCGGCCTGACCCTGGCGCAGCAAGGCCAGCATCAGGCCCTGCCAACTGTGCTCGGCGATGGCCAGATCCAGCCCCTCGAGCGGCGCCGTCAGCGCAGCCATCAAACGCTCCAGCGCGACGCGACTGTCATCCGAGGGCGTGAATACCGGGGCGGATTGCGCCGCCGCCGCGACCAGTTGGCCGAAGGCGCGGTGAAAACGGGTAAGCCATTGCCGGTCCTGGCTGAGCGTGAACGCCAGATAGCGGCCGCTGACCGGGTCCGGCAGATTGACCACCTCCACCTCGCCGCCGGCCGGCAGCACCAGCCATTGACCGGCTTCAGCCTGATGCACGGCGTATTCGGTGCGGACCTCCTTGCGGCCTTCCAGCACCGCCACCAGCTGGGCCTGCCAGACAGGCACCCGCGCCATGCGCTGGCAGGAGCGGGCGTGATAAGTGGCCATGGGGGAGTTCAGTACGGGGATCAAGGTGCGCATCCCTGCATTGCACCGCGCGGCAGGCGCTTTGGCAAGCGGCGTCAGATCATCACTTCAATGCGATTGCGGCCATTCTGCTTGGCGGCGTACATGGCGCGATCGGCACGCAGCATCACGCTGTCCAGCACTTCATCGTTGCTGGAAGACAGGGTAACCCCCACGCTCATGGTGATGCACGCGTCCGCCGGCAGGTCGGACTGGCGAAGCGCGGCGGCAAGGGATTGCTGGATGCGCTGTACCACCGGCATGGCCTCTTCGCGCCGCGTTTCCGGCAACAACAGTCCGAACTCCTCGCCGCCCAGCCGCGCCACCACATCGCTTTCCCGCACAGAGGCCATCAATACCTGGCCGATCAATCTCAGCACGATATCGCCGGTCTGGTGGCCATGCCTGTCGTTGACGCGCTTGAAATGATCCAGATCCATCATCACCACGCTCAAGGGCTTGCCGTGGCGAATGGCCAATTGCAGGTATTTGGCGCCCACCTCGAAGAACATGCGCCGGTTGAAGAGCCCGGTCAGCTCATCCGTCACCGCCATGCGGTACAGGAGATCCTGCTGTTGGTGCCACTGGGTGATGTCGCGCTCGATAGCGACAAAATGGGTGATGGTGCCGCTCTCCCCATAAATGGGTCGGATGCTCATATCCACCCAGTAGCGCTCGCCGGCTTTGTTGTAGTTGAGCAGCTGAGCCCGGACGGCTTCACCGCGGGACAAGGCCTCGCGTATCTTGTCCAGCTGTTCGCGGTCGGTCAGCTCACCTTGCAGCATGCGGGGTGATTTGCCCAGTATTTCCGCCTCGCTGTAACCCGACAATTCAATAAAAGCCTTGTTGCAATACACCACCACCGGGCCCGGCTCATCCAAAGAGCCGGCCTCGGTCACTACGATGGCATCGTGCGCATTCTCCACGATTTGGCGGAATTCTCTCTGTTTTAACGCCATACCCCTGCCCGTTCGTCTTTCCCCTCCTTAGTGATACAAAAACCCTGTTGACGGCGCAAGATCAGAAAGCGCCTAGTCAATTTTTTATCTCACTGATTCCTTTGGTGTTTATTTAAATGATGCCTATCATTTGATAACTGTCTGACAAACATCATGAGCACCTCATGCGCTATCAACCGGAACACAAAGCAGCCATCCGCCAACGCATGCTGGACATGGCCGGATTGCGCTTCCGCGCCGAAGGCCTGGACAGCGTCGGCATCGCCAATCTGATGGCCGATCTGGGCCTGACTCACGGCGGGTTTTATTGCCACTTTCGCGACAAAGAAAGCCTGATTGCCGAAGCCTGCCGCCAAGCCATGCAAGAGCAGGCGGAGCAGTGGCGGCAATTGGCGGCGACAGCGGAGCCCGGCTACCGCTGCCAGGCCATTGCCGAAGCCTATCTGAGCGAATCCCACCGCGACTTCCCCGACACCGGCTGTGTGGCGGCGGCGCTGGCGGGCGAGCTGAGCCGCCATTCGCCGCAAGCGCGGCACGCCTTCACCGACGGGCTGGGCCGCTGGCTTGATCTGTTGGAAAGCTGCGCCGAGGCGGATGCCGGGAATGGCGCATCGCAGCCGCCGCCGGCGGCGCAATTGGCGCTGATGGTGGGCGCGATGGTGTTGTCGCGCGCGGTCAATGACGACGCGCTCTCGCACCGCCTGCTGCGGGAGGCCATGGCATGGCTGGAAGAAGAGAAACCGGCTGGAGCGCGCCTTAGCGAGCCAAGCAGGCCGTCCGCGTCTGGGTAAGCAGACGGTCAAACTCGCCGTCGTCCTGCAGCTCGCGCAGCCCCTGGTTGAAACGGGCCACCAGTTCCGGCGCGCGCGGATGGCGGCGCCAGATCACCACATGCAAGGGCGCCGACCAGAACGGCAGGCCGCTGACGGCAAACTGGCTTGCTTCGTGTGATGTGAAGTTCTGCTGGATCAGGTAATTGCCCACCTCTTCATCGATGGGAAACAGGTCGATGCGCTTGGCCAACACTTTGCGCAGATTGCTGATGTCGTCGCCCACTGACTCGGCCTTGAGTTTGCCGCTTTGCGTCAGCTGATCGAATTCGGCGCCGTAGTAATTGCCCAGCGTGACGCCGATGCGGAAGGATGACAGCTCCTCCAGCGCGCGCCAACGGATCGTCGGCCCGGCATGCTGGAAAAACACCATACGCGCCGACAGCACCGGGCGGGTGTAGAGCAGGTCTTTCTTGCGATCTTCATTCGGCGCCCAGCCCAGGCTGCCATCAACAGCGCCGCTGCGGGCCAGACTGAGGGTGCGATTATTGGGGTAGAAACGGTAGTGCACCCGGACGCCGCCGCGGGCGAAGGCCTCCTGCACCAGTCGGCTCAGGATGCCCTGATAAGGCAAGGCCTCGCCCATGTAAGGAGGCCATTCCTGGTTGCTCAGCACGATGTCGAGCGGCGCTTTCGCGCCCTGCGCCGGGCCAACCCGGCACAAAACGCAGCACAGCAGCAGCCCGGCGCGCAAAGCGCCGGCCCGCGACAGGATCGCACATCGCATGTCGCCACACCTCTTTAGGTTGCATTGAAGAACGACACTCCGTCCCACAGGCACCCGCATCGGATTGTCGCTCGTTCGCCATGCCTGAATGGATGGTCAGTCGGCAATCTCAACCTTCAGCATACGAAGCGAAGCGCCCTCATTCAATGAGGCGCGGCGAATATGGCTCAGCGCTTGGGCGGCGAGAACAGGGCCGCGCTTTGCTGGCGCGGCTGCTGCCGGCCGCGATTGCCCTGACCGGGGTTGGCCGAAGGCTGGCGCGCCGGCTGCCCTTGCGACTGACCCTGGCGCGGCTGTCCGGACTGGGGCTTGCGCGCTTCGCCCTGACGTGCTTGCTGGCCCTGGCCTTGCGGCTGGCGATGACCATGGCCGGTGGGCTTGGCTTGCTGTTCGTGGCGCGGCTTGCCCGGCTGACCCTGACGACGACCTTGCCCCTGGCCTTGCCCGCGACCGCGGCCGCTGTTGCCGCCCATGGGGATGGGTTCCGGCTTCACGGACAGATCGGCCTCGAAGCCCGGCACGGTGAAACGTTCGATGCTCTGGCGGGTGAGCTTTTCGATGTCGCGCAGGAAGCTGAATTCATCCACGCACACCAGCGAAATGGCTTCGCCGGTGCAACCTGCGCGGCCGGTACGGCCGATGCGGTGCACATAGTCTTCCGGCACATTGGGCAACTCGAAATTCACGACGTGCGGCAACTGGTCGATATCCAGACCGCGCGCGGCGATATCGGTGGCCACCAGCACTTGCAGCGTGTTGTCCTTGAAGTCGGCCAAAGCGCGGGTACGCGCGTTCTGGCTCTTGTTGCCGTGGATCGCCGCAGCGGGAATACCGGATTTTTCCAGCTTTTCAGCCAGACGGTTGGCGCCATGCTTGGTGCGGGTAAACACCAGCACCTGGAACCAGTTGTGTTCGCGCACCAGATGGATCAACAGATCGGTCTTGCGATCACGATCCACCAGATGCACTTTCTGCTGTACCAGTTCATTGGTGGTATTGCGACGCGCCACTTCCACCAGCTTGGGCTGGTCCAGCAGTTTGTCGGCCAGCGCCTTGATCTCGTCGGAGAAAGTGGCGGAGAACAGCAGGTTCTGCCGCTTGGCCGGCAGCAAGGCCAGCACTTTGCGGATGTCGTGGATGAAGCCCATGTCCAGCATGCGGTCGGCCTCGTCCAGCACCAGGATTTCCACGCCGGACAAATCCAGCGTGCGCTGCGAAACGTGGTCAAGCAGGCGGCCCGGGGTGGCCACCAGAATATCCACCGGTTTGCGCAGCGCGGAAATCTGCGGGTTGATGCCGACACCGCCAAACATCACCATCGAACGCAAGTTCAGATACTTGCCGTACTCGCGCACCGACTCTTCCACTTGGGCGGCCAGTTCGCGAGTAGGGGTCAGCACCAGTGCGCGCGGGCGGCCGGCCTGACGGGACGGCTGCGTCATCAGCAGTTGCAGCAGCGGCAGCGTGAAGCCGGCGGTCTTGCCGGTGCCGGTTTGCGCGGCGGCCAGCAAGTCGCCGCCCTGCAACACTTGCGGAATAGCCTGTGCCTGGATAGGGGTGGGCGTGGTGTAGCCGGTGTCGGCCACGGCACGCAGCAAAGGATCGGCCAAACCGAGGTCGGCGAAGGTGATTTCGGACATACTGCAACTCCTGCGACGGCCCATCGCAGCATGCGACACCAATCTAGGCAGACGGAAAAGGGGTGGAAAGAGGTAGAATGTTACGCTTGGATGCGACAACTCTGCGCCGATTGGCGGACGCGAAAGGCCGCAAGTTTACCGTCAAACCGGTTTGCAGGGAAATCATCCTACCCACTTCACCGCTTTATCTGGGCCATCCGTGGCATTGTGAACCGCTTATGTCCGTCTCCGTTTTTCGTCGGCTGTTGCCGACGCTGTTGCTGCTGACGCCGCTCTGGGCCATGGCTCAGAACAACGCCCATGCTCTGGGCGGGCCGCAGCGCGAGGGCAAGACCGGGCATCAGTGGGATCCGCAGCCCCAGCCTGAGCCCAGCCTGCCCGCCGTGCCCGCCACAGAATTCGATTGCGCCAATCCCGCCAATCCGATGGAGAGCATGATTTGCCAGGACGAAGGGCTCACCCGGCTGGACAACCGCTTGAAGAAAGTCTACGCCCAGGCCCAGGACAAGGCGCACCAGAGCAAGGGCGCGACAGCCTCCGCCAAACTGTTGCAAGAACAACGCAAGTGGGCGCGCAATCTGAAAGACTGCATGAAGAGCGACAACCCGCACATGTGTCTGGGCGATACCTATATCCAGCGCATCACCGAGTTGCAGGCCGCCTGGGAGTTGGCCCCGTCGTTGACCCCGCTGCGCTACCTGTGCGGCGGCAATACCGAAATCCTCGCCACCTTCTACCGCACCAAGCCCGCCACGGCCCGCTTGGTGCGCGGCAAGAATGAAGCCATCCTGCATCAGCAGGAACTGGTGGCCGGCGGCGCCCGCTACGCCGGCCAGAACGTGGAATTCACGCTCAAGGGCAAGGAAGCCGCGCTCAACTGGAAGGGCGACAACCTGCTGTGCATCAGCCAGCCCGAACACTGACCCCGGGCCGGCGCGCCGGCCCTCCCCTTACTGACCGGACTTTTCCCCATGGCTCTCACCGCCACTGTTTACAAGGCTGCGCTGTCGATTTCCGACATGGATCGCGGCTACTACGCTACGCACAACCTGACCCTGGCCCAGCATCCTTCCGAAACCATCGAGCGTATGATGCTGCGTCTGGCCGTGTTCGCCCTCAACGCCAGCGACATGCTGGCCTTCACTCGCGGCCTGAGCGCCGACGATGAGCCGGAGCTGTGGGAGAAAAACTACCGCGACGAAATCGAGCTGTGGCTGGATTTGGGCGAGCCGGATGAAAAGCGCCTGAAAAAGGCCTGCAGCCGCTCCGAGGCCGTGCGGCTGTACAGCTACGGCGGCCGCGCCAGCGAAGTCTGGTGGACCGGCATGGAAAGCAAGCTGTCGCGCTTGGACAAACTCAGCGTGTACCGCGTCAGTCCCGACACGCTGGCCGAACTGGTTGGCCTGTGCCAGCGCAGCATGCAACTGACCGCCACCATTCAGGATGGTCAGATGTGGCTCGCCGACGACAGCCACAACGTGCTGGTGGAAGTGGAAACCCTCAAGGGCCACTGACCCCTCTGCCCCAACCGGCGGCGCAGCCCGTCGTCAGGCAAACTCCGCAAGGCCGCCAGCGCAGGGCGGCCTTGTTGCTGCATGGCCAGGTATCCGGCTAACCGCCTCTTCGGCCAGGCTTCAGCGCCTCGCGCATGGCGGCCGCCAAGCGCAGCGACTCGGGCGATCCCTCCTGCGTCAGCGCCGTCATCACGCCGACGACGTCTTCCGGCAGCCGGTTCTGACTCAGCTTGTTCTTCACCTCCACCCGTTGTGGCCGGAAACGGAAACCGACAATGCCGCGTCGCATGGCGGCCAGCGCCTTTTCCGGCACCGCAGTCATGCGCCAACCCTCCTTGCCTTCAAACCGGCTCACCAATTGCGCCAGCAACGCGTCCAGCGCCTCATCCGCCACCTGTTCCGCGCGACCGGTCAGATGCGCCACGCGGTAGTTCCAGGTGGGCACCAAGGGCAGGCCGGAGACATACCAGGCCGGCGATACATAGCCATGCGCCCCTTGCAGCACCAAGGTGCTGTCACTCACCAGCATCGCTTGGGCATGAGGGTTGGCCGAAGCCAGATGCCCCAGCAGGCAAGCCGCGTTGTCCGGGTCGGGCTGCACCACCACATGGCTGATCCACGGTTCGCCCTCACCCGGCGTCACCAGCATGGCCAATGGGTTGTCGCCGAGGATGGCGGCGACGTCTTGCTCGTCGCCCGCAAAAGCGGGGGGAATGTACAGGGGCATGGTTCAGCTTTCGGTGGATGCGGCACGGTAATCACGCCGTACATCGGCAACCAGTACGCGATAATCGCGATACCAGCGCTCCCGACCCAGGCGCTGAGCCATTTGATGATCCGCATCCGCCTTCCAGCGGCGGATATGTTCTTGGCTCGGCCACCAGGACAAGGCCACCTCCTTGCCCTCCTCGCACACGGACATGAACTCCAGGCAGCCGAATTCCTGCAGGGCCCGCTCTCTTAGGCTCGCGGCAAGCGCGGCGTATTCGCCGTCCTGTACCGCTGCAGTGGCAATGAAAATCACAAGGTGCATCATGGGGCTCCCGCGTTATTGCCGCATGGCGATGGCCAAGCGGTTGAGCGCGTTCATATTGGCCGCCGCCATGGTGAGGTCGGCCACTTCCTGCGGCGTGAAGTGTTCCAGCAGCGGTAAATAAGCATCGTCGCCGGCCTGCGTGTCCGCGATGAGCGTCACCGACTCCGCCCAGGCCAGCGCAGCCCGCTCCCGCCCGGAAAAATGCGGGCTCAAACGCCAGCCGGCCAGCGTGTCCAGTCGCGCCGCCGTTTCACCCAGCGCGCGCAACGCCCGGGCGTGCATGTCCAGACAAAAGGCGCAGCCATTGATTTGCGACACCCGCAAATACACCAACTCCACCAGCGGACGACCCAGCGGGCTTTCCTGCAGGCCGGACTTGATGGCGCGCAGGTGGCTCAAGGCGTCGGCGGACAGCTCGACATAAGGTTGGCGCAAACTCGACATGGCGGGCTCCCGATTAAAGATGACCCGATCATTCTTGCGCAACAGCGGCTCCTGCAACAGGTCCACTTTCAGTCGACAATGAGGAACCAACTGCCCATCAGGCCATCAGCGTCCGCCACAGCATGGCCACCCCCATGACAGTGAGCAAGGCGCCACAGAGACGATCCACCCAGCGCCGGCCAACCGCGCCGAGCCGACGCAAAAGGCGGCCACCGGCAAAAGCCAGCACGCACCACCAGCTGGCCGAACCCGCAAAGATGCCGGCCACCATGATCAAGGACGCCAGCGGGCTTGGTTTTCCATTGCCAGCCAGGCTGGCAAATACCGCCAGGAAAGACAGAATGGTCATGGGATTGGTCAAGGTCAGGCCCAGGGCTGACAGCCAGGCCTCGCCCAACCGTCTGGCGTCCGGCGCGCTCGCCGCGGCCTGCGACGCAGCCGGCACACGCCGCCAGATGCCCACGCCGGTCCACAATAAAAACAGGCTGCCGCCCACCGCCAAAGGCGTGGACAGCCGCGTCAGCCAGGCAATCAGCACGCTCAGCCCCGCCGCGCCGACGGCGGCGTACAGCGCGTCTGCCGTGGCCGCCCCAAGGCCGGTGGCAAAGCCCACCCAGGGCCCACGGTGCAGGGTGCGCTCAATGCACAGCAAGCCGATGGGGCCAACCGGCGCGGCAATGGCCAGCCCTATCAGCCAGGCCTGTGCGAATAAGATCAAGATGTTCATGCGCTCTCGCCCTTGGTGTTGTCCCGCTTCGTCGGCCTTGTCGCCAGCAGGATTCAGATCCGCTGACAAAACCCCACCCTGCCTTGCGCCTTCTTGTCGTACTCCGTGTACTGCCTGCGGCGGCGCGCCTTGGCTCCGGCCCTGCCCGAGGTGTTGTCAGCGGCTCTCAGTATGACGGGGCATGGCTAGACGCCATATTTGTAATTTCAGGAAAAAAGCGGAACCTTCCTGAAATTTTCAGCACAAAATGCAAATAACCCTTAAACAAGGAAGACCCATGGAAATCGACGGCAAGTCCTGGAAGATTCTGGAATGCCTGCAGGACGACGCCCGCCTGTCGCTGACCGAGCTGGCGCGCGCAGTGGAGCTGTCGGTACCGTCGGTGTCGGAACGTCTGAAACGGCTGGAAGAAGCCGGCGTCATCCAGGGCTACCATGCGCGCCTGTCGCCGCAGAAAGCCGGCTATACCCTGTCGGCCATGGTGGGCATCACCGTGGCGCAACCTTACAAGAGCAAACTGTTGTCGCTGCTGGAATCCATGCCCGAAGTGGTGGAATGCCACCATGTCACCGGCGCGGATTCCTATTTGTTCCGGGTGCAGGCTCGCGATGTCGCCCATCTGGAAGCACTGGTGTCGCGCGTGAATCATCTTGGGGAAACCAGGACCTCCATCATCCTGTCCACCCCCATCAGCCAACGCCCGCTGCGCGCGCCACGCTAAATGCCCACGTCATTAAAATTGTCTTACACTGAAGCCTGTCGCCGCCATGAATACCGCCATGAACCAACTGCAACTGCGCGAAGCCACTTTTGACGATGCCAACCTGATTGCCCAGCTGCACACCCGCAGCTGGCAAGTGGCCTACCGCGACATCCTCCCGGCCCACTATCTCAACAATGTCGCGCCCGTCGAACGCGAAACACTGTGGAAACGCCGGTTTCACTACGACAACCACTTGTGGGTGACGCTGGCGCTGTGGGAGGGCGAACCGGTGGGATTCGTCTGCGTGCTGCCCGATGGCGAGCCGGAGCGCGGCATCCTGCTGGACAACCTGCACGTAATGCAAGGCCAGCAAGGCCGCGGCATCGGCAAACGCCTGCTGCTGGCCGCCGCCGCTTACGTTCACCAGCACTTCCCTGGCAAGGCCATGCATTTGTGGGTGTATGAGGACAATCACGAAGCCCGCCGCTTTTACAGCCGCATGGGCGGACAGATGGTGGACCGGGAAAAAGTGGTGACGGCAGCTGACAGCAAGGCGGTGGCGCTGTGCTACCGCTGGAGCCCGGAAGCCGTGGCGGAACGGGCGCAGGACATGGCCGCCGCCTGATACACTGGCGGAATGCCCACGCTAGCCTATCTCGCGCATTACCCCGCTCATCTGCAGGCCCAGGTGCAAGCCCGTCTCGATGACGGCAGCCTGGGCCGCATCTTGGCCGCCCGTTACCCGGAGCGGCACGATATCCAGACCGACCGCCAGCTGTACGATTACGTCTCCACGCTGCGTCAGCGCTATCTCAAAAACGCCCCCGCGCCGGACAAGGTGCTGTACGACAGCCGCCAGCACCCGGTGCAGGGTACGCTGGGCACCAATACCCGCGTGGCCCGCGTGCAGGGCGGCAAGTTGAAAACCAAGCATGAAATCCGCATCGCCAGCTTGTTTCGGGACGCGCCGGAGGCGTTTTTGCGCATGATTACGGCGCACGAGCTGGCCCATCTGCGCGTGCGCGATCATGACAAGGCGTTTTACCAGCTGTGTTGTCACATGGAGCCGGACTACCACCAGCTGGAATTCGACCTTCGGGTGTGGTTGACCTGGCGGGAGCTGGGCGCGCCCGCCGACGCCTGATCAGGCCTTGAGGAAGTCGCCGATGCGGCGGTAAGTCTGCCGGCAGGCGTCCGGCACCATGCTTTCCATATTGAGAAAAGCGTGGATCATGTCCGGCAGATGCAGGTGCTCGCACGCCGCGCCGGCCTCGCGCAGCTTGCGCTCATAGGCGAAAGCCTCGTCCCGCAACGGATCGAAGCCGGCCGACACCAGCAAGGTGGCCGGCATGGCCGCGCTCACCGGCATGTTCAGCGGAGAAGCGGCGGCGCGATCCTCGCCGTGCTGGAAGTAATTGTCGAAATACCAGGCGATGCGGCTGGTATTGAGAAAATAGCCGCTGCCGTTGGCCTCCATCGACGGAAAGCTCATGGTGTAGTCCACGCTGGGATAAATCAGCACTTGGCGGTGCAAGGCGATTTCCTCCTGCAGCAAGCCGCATACCGAGGCGGACAGCGCCGCGCCGGCGGAGTCGCCGCCAATGGACAAGCGGCGTTCAAAAGCCAGGCCGCGCCGTTCCAGCGCCGCGAACACGCCCCGCGCCGCCGCACACGCGTCCAGCACACCGGCCGGGTAGGGATTTTCCGGCGCCAGACGGTATTCCACCGACACCACCACATGACGGCAGGCTTCGGCCAACCTGCGGCAGATCGGGTCGTACACGCTGACGCTGCCGGCGGTGTGACCGCCGCCATGCAGATACAGCAACACGGGCAGCGCCGCCTCGGGCTGCGGATGATAGATGCGTACCGGCACGGCATAGTCGTCGCCGTCTATCAGTTCATCATTGACCCAGGCCACGGCAGGACCGGGCGGCACAAACTGCGCGGTCAGCCCGGCCAGGGCTTCGCGCGCGCCGATGGCGGTAGCCTTGTACCCTGCCGCTTGCAAGCGGGCCAAGAGACCGTTGAACTGTTCCAGCCAAGGCCCCAACTGCGGGCTGACGTCCTGCGCCGTGTTCATGAGCAAACTCTCCGCGATGACGGAACCACCGACGGGCGCGTATTCGCGCACACTGCCCTTCGTCCTGCATGCCAAAGCGATGGCGGAAGAAAACGGCGAATAAACGGCACGAACAGCAACACATCCTGCGTTTTGAAACCGTTTCCGACACCGCAACGCCACAGCTCAGCGGACTTTGAACAGCGTCTCAGTCGTTCCTGGCAAAAAATGATGCGGCACAATATACCATCATCATTTCATTTGACCAGTCAGCGCGGTTCCTCACTGACCAGCCGGTCACGCGCCGCCAGTTGCGGAAACCACTTCATCCACAACACCACCACCAACAAAGTGCCTACCCCGCCCGCCACTACGGCCGGCACGGTCCCCATCAGGCCCGCCGTCATGCCGGACTCGAACTCGCCCAACTGGTTGGATGCGCCGATAAACAGGGAATTGACCGCGTTTACCCGACCACGCATCTCGTCCGGCGTTTCCAGTTGCACCAGCGTGCCGCGGATCACCACACTGATCACGTCCGCAGACCCCAGCACCATCAGCGCCAGCAAGGACAAGGGGAAGGAAGTGGACAGACCAAAGACGATGGTGGCAAGACCAAACACCGCCACCGCGAAAAACATCACCCGGCCGGAACGACGATGCACCGGGTGCCGCAGCAACCAGGCCGACATCAGCAGGGCGCCCACTGCCGGGGCGGAGCGCAGCAGGCCCAGCCCCCAGGGCCCGGTTTTCAGGATGTCGTGCGCGTACACCGGCAACAGCGCCGTGGCGCCGCCCAGCAAGACGGCAAACAGATCCAGCGAGATGGCGCCGAAAATGTCTGGCCGGCTGCGGATGAAACGCACCCCGGCCAGCAAGGATTCCACGGACACCCGCGCCGGCTTGCCCTCGCGCCGGCTGGCCGGCAGCGACGACACCATCAACAGGCAGAGCGCGAAGCTGAACGCCGACAGGCCGTAGGTGAACGGCGCACCCAGCGCAAACAACAGGCCGCCCAGCGCCGGCGCGACAATGGTGGCAGCCTCGTTGGCCGAAGCCGCCAGCGCGATGGCCTGCCCCAGCAAGCGCTGCGGCACGATGCTGGGCAACAGCGACTGCATGGCCGGCATGTCGAAGGAACGACAGGTGCCGATGAGCAGCGACAACGCAAAGATCAGCTCGCGACTGATGGCGAACAGCCCGCCCAGATTGCCGGCCAGCAGGATGGCGGCGGCGGCGGCCTGCATTGCCAGACTGACGCCCACCACCCGGCGGCGGTCAAAACGGTCCGATACCGCCCCGGTCAGCAACACCAACAGCACGCGAGGGAAGAACTGCAGCAGTCCGACCAGGCCCAGGTCGTAGGCACTGCCGCTGAGCGCGTACACCTGCCAGCCGATGGCGACGGTAATGACTTGAAATCCGCTGGTGAGCAGGACGCGCGCCAGCCAGAAGCGCCAGAACGGCGCACAATGCCGCAATGAGGCGGCGGAGGATGAATCGGAAGACATGCGGAAAATCGTTTTGATGAGAATTGATTCCGCAGACTACCGTCCCGCCTCCGCCTTGACCAGCAGCTTTACCTTTTCAGGCGAACACCTGCCGCCACCAGCGCGGCGTCCCCTCAGCCAACAGAAGGCCCGCCTCCGCCGTCAGATCAGCGATGAGGTCGTGATCCACCAGCGGCCGCGCGGCTTCGGCGGCATCCTGCCGCCCGGTGGGCGTCACCGCCAGCCCACCAGGCTGGCGGTGTAGGCGGAATTCCCCGCTGCACGACGGGCAGTAGAGCAAATCGCCGTCGCGCTTGCGGCGGGACACCGCCATGGTGGGGCCGCAGGACGGGCAGCGCTGCACCGGAATGCCCGGCTCGCTGTGGCCGACGATATGGCTCAGCCGGCCGGCCCGGCCCAAGGCGATAAAGCGCTCGCCCAGCGCCGCATCGAACTGGCTGCCCAGATGCTCGCCGATGATGTCCAGCGCCCGCGCCTCGGGCATGCCGGCGCGGTAGGGCCGGCTGCTGGTCATGGCGTCGTAGGCGTCGGCCAGACCGACAATGCGCGCGGTCTGCGGGATGTCCTCGCCGCGCAAGCCGGCCGGATAACCGCGCCCATCTGGGGTTTCGTGGTGCATCAGCACCGCTTCCATGGCCAGCGCCGCCAGCGGATGCTCGGCCAGCAAGTCCGCCCCTACCCGCGGGTGGGTCTTGATGATGGCGTATTCCTCATCGCTCAACCGGTCGCGCTTGTTGAGGATGGCGTCTGGCACGCCTACCTTGCCCAGATCATGCAGAAAGCCGCCCAGCATGATTTTGCGCACCTCGGCAACCGGCAGACCGAGGTCTTCGGCCAACAGGCCGGCAAACCGCGACACCCGCCACAAATGACCGCCGGTGTAAGCATCGCGCGCCTCCACCATCATGGCCATGGCATACAGACTTTTCAGTAAATCGATTTGCGCTTGCACGCTGCCCTCGCTGACATAAGGTTGGCCGAAGAGCGTCGTCGCGCTCTCGATCCGACATGGAGTGATGTTTTCCAATTTAGTCGTCCGGCGCGCTCCGCGCTTACGCAACGGCGGCGTTTTTGTGCCGCAGGCTGGAAAAGCTTACAATTCAGGGCATTGTTGAAAGAAAGACCTTCATGTCCACTACCCTAGACGCCCTGCTCGAGGCGGCCGCGCAACGCCGCGCCGGCCTGTTTGAACGCCTCGCCGCCGAGGAAACCGATTCCTACCGTCTGTTCCACGGCAGCGTGGAAGGCCTGCCCGGCCTCACCGTGGACCGCTACGGCCCGCTGATGCTGGTGCAAAGCTTCCATGCCGCCCTGTCCGCCGACGAGCTGGCCGTCGTCACCGCTTTCTGCCGTCGCCACCTGCCCGAAGCCAGCGTGGTGTACAACGACCGCAGCGAAAGCAACTCCCGCGTCGGCAACGCCCTGTCGCTGGCCGAACAGGCCGAAGCGGAGCAGGATCACATCGCCCGCGAGCTGGGCATCCGCTACCACATCCGCGCCCGCCATCGCGGCCAGGACCCGTGGCTGTTCCTCGACCTGCGCGCCGGCCGCCGCCGCGTGAAGGAGCTGGCCGCCGGCAAGAGCGTGCTGAACCTGTTTGCCTACACCTGCGGCATCGGCCTTGCCGCCGCCAAGGGCGGCGCGCAGTTCGTGCAGAACATCGACTTTGCCGAGTCCAGCCTGTCGGTGGGCCGCGCCAACGCCAAGCTCAACGAGCTGGCCACCCGCCCGCGCTGCGTGCAGAGCGATGTGTTCGCCGCGCTGCGCCAGCTGTCCGGCATTGGCCAGCCCAAGATGGTGCGCGGCCGCAAAATGCCGCCCTTCCCCACGCTGGAAGCGCGCCAGTTCGACCTGGTATTCCTTGATCCGCCGCGTTACGCCAAGAGCCCCTTCGGCGTGGTGGATCTCATCAACGACTACCAGGCGCTGTTCAAGCCCGCTTTGCTCACCACCGCGCCGGGCGGCACGCTGATCTGCTGCAACAATGTGGCGCAGGTGGACGCCGAGGCCTGGCTGGAGTCGCTGCAACGCTGTGCGGAAAAAGCCGGCCGCCCGATTCGCGCCGTGCGCTGGATCACCCCGGACGAGGACTTCCCCACCCCCGACGGCAAGCATCCGCTGAAAATCGTCGAACTGGACGTCTGACCCAGTCCAGCGCCTGTCCCGCCCCTCGCGGATCATCAACAGGCGCAGACCCGGCCGCCCCGGGATGCCTGACCTCCAGATAGCGCGCATTGGCGCGGCATCATGGCAACAGGCTCCCGGGGCGCTTTTGTCTTTCACGATCTGGTCTATCATCCAGACACCGCCTTGCAGGAAGCCCGACATGAGCGAAACCCCATCAGCCCCCGCCCTCAAGCCTTGCCCCAAATGCGGCTCGCCCGCCCTGCTGATCAAGGCCGGCTCCCGCCGCTTGTGGGTGCAGTGCAGCCGCTACCCGGACAATGGCAATTGCAGCGCCATCGGCGCACAGGCCGACAATAAAAAAGAAGCCATCCACAACTGGAACAATAAACGCTGAAGAGCACGCCCGCGAACGACTGTCCGGGCACGAGCATACGACGAGCGCGCATGAGCATTTTGAATACCGGCTTTCATAGCGCTTCACCCTGGCGCAACAGCCCGAATCCCTGCGCTGCCCACGCTGGCAAGGCCGGAGCCCGCCTTCGGCCAACCTTCTCGCCGGCATTCCTACGTGACATTCCGCAATTGCTAAGCCCACCGGTTTCGGGCTATCGTCATCACCCCATACAACCTCGACGGGTCACAAGCCCGGCAAAGGACGATCTTTATGTTTTCCTGGTTTGAAAAACGGGTGGAGGTCTACCCGGACTCCCCGCCCGAGCAGCCCCCCAAGGGCTTCTTCCCCTTCATCTGGTCCGCCACGCGCGGCATGCGCCCCTTCATCCTGGGCATGACCCTGCTGACCGCCTGCATCGGCGCGTTCGAAGCCATGCTGTTTTCCATGCTGGGCTCCATCGTGGACTGGCTGAGCCGCACCGCGCCGGACAAGCTGTGGACGCAGGAACGCGAACACCTGCTGTTGCTGGGCGGCATCCTGCTGGCCAGCCCCTTGTTGATCGCGCTGCAGGCGCTGTTCAAGTACCAGAGCCTGTTCGGCAACTTCCCCATGCGGCTGCGCTGGAATTTCCACCGCCATCTGCTGGGCCAGAGCATGAGCTTCTATCAGGACGAATTCGCCGGCCGCGTGGCCGCCAAGGTGATGCAAAGCTCGCTGGCGGTGCGCGACACGGTGATGATCATGACCGACATCCTGGTGTTCGTCGTGATCTACTTCGTCACCATGGCCGCCGTGGTGGGCAGCTTCGACCGCTGGCTGCTGTTGCCCTTCCTCGGCTGGGTGTTGCTGTACATGCTGACGCTGAAGTTCTTCGTACCGCGCCTGGGCAAGGCGTCCAGCCGTCAGGCCGACGCGCGTTCGCTGATGACCGGCCGCATCACCGACGCCTACACCAATATCGCCACGGTGAAGCTGTTTTCCCATGGCCAGCGCGAAGCCCGCTTCGCCCGCGGCGCGATGGAAGAGTTCATGCGCACCGTGCACGGGCAGATGCGTCTGGTCAGCGGTTTTGAAATCGCCAACCACATCCTGAGCATGCTGCTGATCGCCAGCACCGCCGGCGCCACGCTGTGGCTGTGGACGCGCGGCGAGGTGGGCGTGGGCGCGGTGGCAGCCGCCACGGCGATGGCGTTGCGCCTCAACGGCGTGTCGCACTGGATCATGTGGGAAATGTCCAGCCTGTTTGAAAACATCGGCACAGTACAGGACGGTATCACTACCCTGTCGCGGCCGGTGGCCGTGACCGATGCGCCGGATGCCGGCGCGCTGCGGGTAACGCGCGGCGAAGTGCGCTTCGACAAGGTGCGCTTCACCTATGGCGGCGAGCGCACGGTCATCGACGACCTCAGCCTGACAATCCGCCCTGGCGAGAAAATCGGTCTGGTTGGCCGAAGCGGCGCGGGCAAGTCCACCATCGTCAATCTGCTGCTGCGTTTTTATGATCTGGACGGCGGCCGTATTCTGGTGGATGGACAGGACATTGCCGGCGTCACGCAGGACAGCCTGCGCGCCCAGATAGGCATGGTGACGCAGGATACCTCCCTGCTGCATCGCTCGGTGCGGGACAACCTGCTGTACGGCCGGCCCGATGCGAGCGACGAAGACATGATCCACGCCGCGCGTCGCGCCGAGGCTTACGACTTCATCCAGTCGCTGACCGACCCCAAGGGCCGCAAGGGTTTTGACGCCCATGTGGGCGAGCGCGGCGTGAAGCTGTCCGGCGGCCAGCGCCAGCGCGTGGCCATTGCCCGGGTCATGCTGAAAGACGCGCCCATTCTGTTGCTGGATGAAGCCACCAGCGCGCTGGACTCTGAAGCGGAGGCCGCCATCCAGAGCAGCCTATACCGGTTGATGGAAGGCAAGACCGTGGTAGCCATCGCCCACCGTCTGTCCACCATTGCCGCCATGGACCGGCTGATCGTGCTGGACCAGGGCCGCATCGTGGAGGAAGGCGATCACGCCAGCCTGCTGGCCAAGGGGGGGCTGTATGCCCGGCTGTGGGCGCACCAGAGCGGAGGCTTCCTGGGAGAGGACGCCGGCGATGAGGCGGAACCCGCGCTGGCGGGGTAACGCCGTCAAGCGTCGCGCAAGGTATCGCCACAATGAAAAACCCGCCGGAAGGCGGGTTTTTTTGCTTGCCGTCCGCTCAGGCGGCGGCTTTTTTCAGAATGGTGTACAGCTCGTCTTTCAGCTTCAGTTTTTCTTTCTTCAGCACTTCCACTTCTTGCTGGGTAGCCAGTTCGATCGAAGACTCGATGTTCTTGATCTTCTGGTCCAACTCGTTGTGCTTGTTGAAAATGCGGCTGAAGTGGTCGTCTTCGGTTTTCAGCTTGCTGATCAGGTCGCGGAATTCGGGAAACATCGGGTTCTCCTTGGTGGGTGGGGCCGGCTCATGCCATCCGGCTACGATTTCATCGTAGCGCCGCCATCAACCAGGGTTGTTGATCTGGCTCAGATACGAGCCGCACGTAGCGGTTGCAAGAATCGGCGCTTTGATCTTAAATCATCATATTCTTTCAGAATAAACCGTAACTTTCTTATGGCAAGCTTTCACAATGACTTGCCCGCTCTACTCTCTGTCGCATCACGCAACACCCTCAAGCCGGACAAGGAGATGAGCAATGACTTTGTTTGACGCCGGCGACGCCGACTTCCAGCAGCAATCCTTGCTGGAATTGCGCCCCATCTCGGTCTGGACGCAGTTGTTTGGCGTAGCTTGCTGGCTGGCTTCGCTGGTGATCAGCCCCACCGGCTTCCACTTTCCGCTGGCATGGGCCGCCGCCCTGACGGGCTGGATGCTGCTGGGAACGCTGTTGTCGCAATGCGCACGTCAGCTCTGGCAGATGACGCTGGGCATCCTGCTCAACATCACCGCGCTGGCCACGGCTTTCCGTCTGTGCAGCCTGGCGACCACCGATCTTGTCGCACTGCTCTTGCCCATTGCCGTCTGCATCACGCTCACCATGGCGCCGGTGTTCAACAACACCCTGCCGTTTCTCTGCGGGTCGGCAATGGTATGGGGCATCCTGGATCACGACGTTCTCACCCGCACCCGCATCCACGGCGGGCCCAACTGGATTCTGCTCTTGATTGCCGCCGCCATGTTGTCGGGGCTGATCCTGCAATTGCTGTTCCGCCGCTTGCGGCTCAACGGCTACCGCCTGCGCGCCGAGCTGCAAGAGCTGGCGTATCAGGACCCACTGACCGGCATCGACAACCGGCGCAGCCTGCTGGAAAAACTGCAGGCGCAGTATCTGCGCGCCCCAGGCCACTTCCTGATGCTGGATGTAGACGATTTCAAGCAAATCAATGATCAATTCGGCCACGAAAGCGGTGATCTGGCGCTGCAGGAAGTGGCCGCCGTTCTCAACGGCCATCCCGCCGCCGCGCTATGCGGACGGCTGGGCGGCGAGGAGTTCGGCCTGTTTATCGCCGAAAGCGATCCGCTGCGGGTGGCGGCAGCCGCCAAGGACATCATCCGCCAGGTAAACGCCTGCAAAGTGGGCAGCCAGTCGCTGGGCATCAGCATCGGCGCAGCCTGGCTGGACAGCCGCACCGGCCTAGCCGCCTCGCTCAAACGGGCCGACGCCGCGCTGTACGAAGCCAAGCGCTCCGGCAAGAACCGCATGGTGCTGGCCCTGCGCCACTCGCCGCAAGAGGTTCGCGCCCACCGCCGCGCCAACTGAGGCCGGCATGAAAAAAGGGCCGCGCAATGCGGCCCTTTTCGGTCTTCGGCAACCTGGATCAGGCGTCGTAACCCAGATTGGGCGCCAGATCCCGCTCGGCCTGCGCCACGCTGACGCCGCGACGCTGAGCATAGCTTTCCACCTGATCCTTCTCGATCTTGCCCACGCCGAAATAACGCGCCTCCGGGTGGCTCAGATAGAAGCCGGACACCGCCGCCGTAGGCAGCATGGCGTAGCCTTCGGTCAGGGTCATGCCGATGGCCGGCGCGTCCAGCAACTGGAACAGATCGGTCTTCACCGTGTGATCCGGACAGGCCGGGTAGCCCGGCGCCGGACGGATGCCGCAATACTGCTCATCGATCAGCGCCTCGTTGTCCAGCGCCTCTCCGGCCGCATAGCCCCAGAACTCGCGACGCACACGGCTGTGCATCAGTTCGGCGAAGGCTTCGGCCAACCTGTCGGCCAGCGCCTTGAGCAGGATGGCGGAGTAGTCGTCGTTGGCGGCTTCGAAACGGGCCACGTGCGGCTCGATGCCGAGGCCGGCGGTGACGGCGAAGGCACCGATGTAATCCTGCACGCCGCTGTCCTGTGGCGCGATGAAGTCCGCCAAGGCCCAATCCGGCTTGCCGTCGGCCTTGGGCAATTGCTGGCGCAGACCCACCCAGGTCATCAGGGTGGCGCTGTTGTCGGCGGTGCGGATTTCAATATCGTCGTCGTTGATGCTGTGGGCCGGGAACAGACCGATCACCGCATTGGCGCTCAGCCATTGCTCTTCGATGATCTGCGCCAGCATGGCCTGCGCATCGGCGTAAAGGCTGCGGGCGGACTCGCCGACGATCTCGTCATCCAGAATGCGCGGGAAGCGGCCTGCCAGTTCCCAGCTCTGGAAGAAGGGGGTCCAGTCTATGAAGGCGGCGATTTCCGCCAGCGGGTAATGCTCGAAACGGCGCACGCCCAGCCACTTCGGTGCGGGCGGCGTGTATTGCGTCCAGTCGATGGCGGTCTTGTTGGCGCGGGCGGCGGCCAGGCTCATGGTTTTGCGGCCGGCCTTGTTGGCGTGACCGGCGCGAGCCCGGTCTTGCTCGGCCTGGTTCTCGGCCACGAAGCCATCACGAAGGGTGTCTGACAACAGGTTGGAACACACGCCCACCGCGCGACTGGCGTCCGGCACGTACACCACCGGGTGCTGGTAGTGCGGGGCGATCTTCACCGCCGTATGCACCTTGGAGGTGGTGGCGCCGCCGATCAGCAGCGGGATGTCAAAACCCTGGCGCTGCATTTCCTTGGCCACATGGCTCATTTCTTCCAGGCTGGGGGTAATCAGGCCGGACAGGCCGATGATGTCGGCCTTGTGTTCGCGCGCGGCGTCGAGGATGGTCTGACACGGCACCATCACGCCCAGATCGATCACCTTGTAGTTGTTGCAGCGAAGCACCACGCCGACGATGTTCTTGCCGATGTCGTGCACATCGCCCTTCACCGTGGCCATGATGATGACGCCCTTGGCCGGCGCGTCAGCCAGGCCCAGCGCAATCTTTTCTTCTTCGATGAAGGGTTCCAGATGCGCCACGGCGGCCTTCATCACGCGGGCGGATTTCACCACCTGCGGCAGGAACATCTTGCCCTCGCCGAAGAGGTCGCCCACCACGTTCATGCCGTCCATCAGCGGGCCTTCGATGACATGGATGGGGCGGGCGCTCTTCTGCCTCACTTCTTCCGTGTCTTCGACGATATAGGTGGTGATGCCTTTCACCAGCGCGTGCTCCAGCCGCTTTTCCACCGGCAGCGCGCGCCAGGCTAGGTCTTCGGCCTTCTTCTCGCCCACGGCGTCGCCCTTGAAGCGTTCGGCCAGCGCAATCAGGTGTTCGGTGGCGTCGCCGCCCTCTTTCGGCGCGCGCATCAGCACCACGTCCTCGATGCGTTCGCGCAGCACCGGATTCACCTCGTCGTACACTTCCAGCGCGCCGGCGTTGACGATGCCCATGGTCATGCCGCGCTTGATGGCGTGGTAGAGGAACACCGCGTGAATGGCTTCGCGCACCTTGTTGTTGCCGCGGAAGGAGAAGGAAACGTTGGACACACCGCCGGAAATCTTGGCGTGCGGCAGATTGTCGCGAATCCAGCCGGTGGCTTCGATGAAGTCCAGGCCGTAGCGGGCGTGTTCTTCAATGCCGGTGGCCACGGCGAAAATATTGGGGTCGAAGATGATGTCTTCCGGCGGAAAGCCCACTTCATCCACCAGCAGACGATAGCTCTTCTCGCAGATTTCCACCTTGCGGGCATACGTGTCGGCCTGGCCCTGCTCGTCAAAGGCCATCACGATTACCGCCGCGCCGTAGCGACGCAGCAGGCGGGCCTGCTCCTTGAACTTGTCGACGCCTTCCTTCATGGAAATGGAATTGACAATGCCCTTGCCCTGGATGCATTGCAGCCCGGCCTCGATCACGTCCCACTTGGAAGAGTCGATCATGATGGGCACGCGGGCGATGTCCGGCTCGGACGCAATCAGGTTGAGGAAGCGCACCATGGCCGCCTTGGCGTCCAGCATGCCCTCGTCCATGTTGATGTCGATCACCTGCGCGCCGTTTTCCACCTGCTGCCGCGCCACATCCAGCGCCGTGCCGTAATCGCCGTTGAGAATCAGCTTGGCGAAGGCGCGGCTGCCGGTGACGTTGGTGCGTTCGCCCACGTTGACGAAGAGATCATGATCGCCAATGTTGAAGGGCTCGAGGCCGGACAGGCGGCACTTGGCTTCGATCTGCGGCAGCGGACGCGGCGCAATGCCGTTGACCGCCAGCGCGATGGCGGCGATGTGTTCCGGCGTGGTGCCGCAACAGCCGCCCACGATATTGATCAGGCCGGATTCGGCCCACTCGCGCACATACTCGCCCATGGCGGCGGGCTCGAGATCGTAGCCGCCGAAGGCGTTCGGCAAACCCGCGTTGGCGTGCACCGACACATAGGTGGCGGACACGCGCGACATTTCTTCCACATAGGGACGCAGCAAGTCCGGACCCAGCGCGCAATTGAGGCCGAAGGACATGGCGTCGGCGTGCGACAGGCTGTTGTAAAAGGCCTCGGTGGTCTGGCCGGTCAGCGTGCGGCCGGACTGGTCGGTAATGGTGCCGGACACCATGACCGGCAGCGGCGCCAGTTCGGGATGATCATCAAAATAACGATGAATGGCGAACACCGCCGCCTTGGCGTTCAGCGTGTCGAAAATGGTTTCCACCAGGAGGAAATCCGCGCCGCCGACCACCAGACCGTCAATGGCTTCGGTATAGCTTTCCACCAGCTCGGCAAACGTCACGTTGCGGTAACCCGGGTCGTTCACGTCCGGGCTGATGCTGCAGGTGCGGTTGGTGGGGCCGAGCACGCCGGCGCAGAAGCGCGGCTTGGCCGGGTTGGCCTCGGTGGCCTTGCGGCACAGATCCTTCACCAGCTTCGCCGCCGCGTGGTTGATTTCCCACACCAGCGACTCCATGCGGTAGTCGGCCATGGCAATGGACGTGGCGTTGAAAGTGTTGGTCTCGATGATGTCGGCGCCAGCGTCCAGATAGGCCTGATGAATGCCGCCGATCACGTCCGGGCGCGTCAGCGCCAGCAAGTCGTTGTTGCCTTTCAGGTCACAAGACCAATCGGCAAAGCGCTCGCCCCGATAGTCGGCCTCCTGCAACTGATGGCGCTGGATCATGGTTCCCATGCCGCCATCCAGAATCAGGATGCGACGGGAAAGCTGCTGGTATACAGGGTGGGCGGTGTTCTTGTGCATGATAGGCGAGCTGGTTTCGTCTAAAACGGAGAATGGCATATGCCATGCGCAGTCGGCCATATTACCATTGGGCGTGGCACCGCCAGACACATAACGTAAGAAGAAGAGAGAACAAGCTTATGGTTCGCCCCTATAAAGCCGTCGTCATCCTGCTGTCGGGGATGGGCATGACGATAGGCGCAAGCGCCGCAGGCGCGTTGCGGATAGGCGTTTCCGATTCGGATGCGCCGCCCATCGTCATCCTCTCGCCGGACAATCAGTTGCTGCAGCCCAGCCTGACCAAAAACCTGCTGGACCCGCTGGCCGCGGAACTGGGCATGAAGCCGGCGTACACCGTCATTGCCCGCAAGCGCATCGAAAACGCGCTGGAAACCGGCAAGGTGGACATCATCTGCAACGCCAATCCGGAGTGGTACGCCAACGCGTCCCGCTTGGGCTGGACGCGGGAGTTCTATCCGCAGATCGAGCGTGTCATCTCCCTCAAGGACGTGGCGGACATCCGTCAAGTGGACGATATGGCAGGCCGTCGCATCGGCACCATCCGCGGTTACAGCTATCCGGGGCTGGAGCATTTGTGGGCCGCCGGCCGCACCGCCCGGGTGGATGAGTCGCGACTTGATTTTCTGGTCAAGTCGCTGCAAAAACATCTGACCGATGTCGCCATCTCCTCAGAGCTGGAAGTGGCCTGGTGGGCCAAGTCCAACCCGCAGGAAGCCAAGCTACTGAAACAGCACCCGGTTACCATCAGCTACATGCCCACCATGTGCGCGGTCTCCCCGCACTCCACGGTAAGCGTGGAGCGACTGAATCAGGGCATAGAGGCGCTGAAGCGCTCCGGCAAGATCAATGCGGTATTGAAGAGCTATGCCTGGCAGGCGGAGTAAGCGCGGCTGACCAACCCCGGATGCTGCGTTGCGCCGCCGGAACGTACCTCGCGTACGGCCTGCCTCGGCGCGCCTTGCTTCAGCCGCGAAACTGATTCTGCTTAGCCGCGCAGGGACCCGCCGACTGGCAACCGCCGGTTTCACGTGGAACCACCAGTACGCAAAGCCAACAGTTTCACGTCAAGACAAAAAAGGGCAAACTGCGGTTTTGCCCTTTTTTCCATCATGCACATTGTCTATCTGCACGGCTTCAATTCCGGCCCCAAGTCGCTGAAAGCGCATGAAACGGCGGACTATCTGCGCCGCCATCATCCCGACTGCGAGTTCCATTGCCCTCAACTGTCGCCGCATCCGGCAGAAGCAGCGCATCAGGCGGAAACCCTGCTGCAAGGTTTGCCGAAGGACACACTGTTGATCGGCAGCTCGCTGGGCGGGTTTTACGCAACTCATCTGGCGGAGAAACTGGGTCTGCGCGCCGCGCTGATCAACCCGGCGGTCACGCCGCATGCCGATCTGTCGCGTTTTCTTGGCCCGCAAGTCAACCCCTATACCGGCGAAGCCTACACACTGAGCGAAGCGGACATGGCCGCACTGATGGCCTTGCGCGTCAGCCACCCGTCAGCACGGCGCTACTGGCTGTACCTGGGCACCCGCGACGAGGTGCTGGACTGGAAAGCCGCCGCCCGCCACTACCGCAACAACCACCAGACGGTATTCAACGGCGACGATCACCGCCTTGCCCGCTGGCCGGAATGCCTGCCCGGCCTCATGGCGTGGGCGACGGCAGCCTGATGCCCTGACGGCCGCGCTCCAGCGCGGCCGACAAACGCTCCAGGTTCACCGGCTTGGACAGGAAATCGTCCATGCCGGCGGCTTCGCACCGCTCGCGATCCTCGGTAAAGGCGTTGGCGGTCAAGGCCACGATGTGCGGCTGCCGCGGCAAATCCAGCAAGCGAATGGCACGGGTGGCATCCAGGCCGTCCATTTCCGGCATCTGCATGTCCATCAGTATCAGTTCGATATCGCCTTGCCGGGCGCGCTCCAACGCTTCCCGCCCGTTGCCGGCCAGCTTCACCTCGCGATGGCCCAGTTTTTCCAGCAATTTGAGAATCAGCTTCTGGTTCACGGAGTTGTCCTCCGCCACCAATATCGACAAGGGCTCCGTGCTGACAGCCGTTGCCGGCGACGGCCCCGGCGAGGGTGCCGCTTCAGCGCTCACGCTGGCAGCCTCTTGCGCCCTTTGCGCCTCCCAGGACAGGACAAAGGTGCTGCCCTCGCCCAGACGACTCTCAACGGCAATGCCGCCGCCCATGGCTTCGGCCAACCTTTTGCAGATGGCCAGCCCCAAACCGGTGCCGCCATACCGCCGAGTAGTGGAAGAATCCGCCTGTTCAAAAGCGCTGAAGATCTTGCCCTGCTGCTCTTCGGTCAAACCGATACCGGTATCCGTGATGGACACCCTCAGCAGCATGCGATCCATCAGCACCTGATCTTCTTCCGCACCGACTTCCACCGTAACGCCGCCTTGCGGCGTGAACTTGATGGCGTTGGACAGCAGATTGCTGGTGATCTGCCGTACGCGGGTGGCATCGCCCATCACCCAGGCGCTGCCTGAAGGGCGGCGCCACACCAGCTTCAACCCCACCTCGCCTGCCTTGGGCACGAACAGGTTCACCACGCTGTCCACCAGGGCGTACAGATTGAACGGCTCGTTTTCCAGCGTCATTTTGCCGGCATCGATCTTGGAGAGGTCCAGAATGTCGTTGATCAGCGCCAGCAACGACGTGCCGCACTCTTTCAGGGTGGCTACCTGATCATGCTGTTCCTTGGTGAGATCGGTATGAGACAACAGCTCCGCCATCCCCAGCACTCCGTTGAGCGGAGTGCGGATTTCATGGCTCATCACGGCCAGGAATTCGGATTTGGATTTGGCGGCGGTTTCCGCGCGCAGCAGGGCTTCCGACAGCTGCGACATCCGCCACTCGACAATCTTCTCCAACTGGGCCGCCACGGTGGATAGCTCGAAATTGGCCGCATGCAGCTCGCGGCTGCGCTGCTCCAGCAAGCCCTCCGCCTCTCGCCGCGCCTTCTTTTCGCGCTCGTAGCGGCGTTTGAAGCGATCCAGCTGCTCGGCAAGCCCGGCTTCCTCGTCCTGCCCGCTCATGTCAGCTCCACGGTGAAACGCATGCTGCTGCCATCTGCCTTGAGCGCCTCTTCGCGAATGACGCCGCACTCGTGGTAGTGATCCAGCGCCCCCTGGATCAGGCCCTTGGCCAGCTCGCCCAGGCAGCGCGGCGAGTCATAGCGCAGCACCAACGTCGTATCATCCATGGATTCCACCGCGAAACGCGGCAGCTCCGCCTCCGGGTACAGTTTCAGCACTTCCACATGGATGGAGTTTTCGATACAGCACAACAAACTGAACGTGTTGTCCTTGCCCACAAGGCTATCCGGATACACCTGCGCAAAACGGCCAAACAGGTAGTAGCCGAATGCATGGATCAGCGCGCCGGCCGGCTGCCCGGAGGCGCGCGACAAGGCCCCCACCAAGGCCGCCATCTCCTGGAACGGATAGGTGCCTACCGAGGTATAAGCGCCGCCGGAGGCCAGATCGGCGTCATCAATGATGTCATCCACCATGTTGGCCGAAAAACGGCTTTCCACCATGTCGAGGAATTCGGTAAAGACCACGCCTTTCATGCCACCTCCCGCAGTGCGAACCTGCTTGCGCCTACCGTTGCGCCCCGGATGGGAGCGATCCGATCTGTTTGATTTCACTCTAGAAATATTCATCACAAACGCCAAGGTCGACATTGCTTCGTCATAAACAGATACTGAACAGTCTGTTCAGCATTGCCGCTTGAAGTCGCTCGCGCTCGCATACAGACTGACAACTCACAGGGAAAATGGAGGCCAGCCAGGATGGACAAACAAATCCGATTTCACGCCACGGGCGGACCGGACGTGCTGCAACTCGAAGACCTCGCCGTCGGCGAACCCGGTCCTGGGCAGGCGCGCGTCAGACACAGCGCCATCGGCGTCAACTTCATCGACATCTACCATCGCACCGGCCTCTATCCATTGAGCCTGCCGTCCGGGCTGGGCAGCGAAGCTGCGGGCGTGGTGGAGGCGGTAGGCGAAGGCGTGACGCATGTCGCCGTGGGCGATCGCGTGGCCTATGCCGGCGGCCCGCTGGGCGCATACAGCAGCGCGCGCGTCATGCCGGCCCAGCCCCTGGTGAAACTGCCGGACGCCATCAGCGACGACACCGCCGCCTGCATCATGCTGCAAGGCATGACTGTCGAATACCTCACCCGCCGCACCTACCCGGTCAAACCCGGCCAGACGGTCTTGTGGCACGCGGCTGCCGGCGGCGTGGGCCAGATCGCCGCGCAATGGCTGAGTTCGCTTGGCGTGGAGGTCATCGGCACGGTGGGTTCGGATGAAAAGGTGGAGGTCGCCCGGCGACTGGGCTGCGCCCACGTCATCAATTACAGCCGCGAGGATGTGCCGGCCCGCGTACGCGAACTGACCGGAGGCAAAGGCGTGCCGGTGGTGTACGACTCGGTGGGCAAAAACACTTTCCAGATGTCGCTGGACAGCCTCGCGCCGCGCGGCATGTTTGTCAGCTTCGGCAACGCGTCCGGGGCGGTGCCGGCTTTTGAAGCGTTGCAACTGACGCAGCGCGGCTCGCTGTTCTTCACCCGCCCCAAACTGGCTGACTACATCGGCACCCGCGCCGAGCTGGAAGCCTCCGCCGCCGCCCTGTTCGAACGCATCGCCGCCGGCGCGGTGAAGGTAAGCCCCTCCGCCAGCTATGCGCTGGCCGAAGCAGCGAGCGCGCATGCCGATCTGGAGGCTCGCCGCACAATCGGGTCAATCATCCTGCGACCTTGAACCGCCGGGAAATACACGCAGAGCGCACGGCAACAAAAAGGCCCGGGCATTACGCTCGGGCCTTGTGTTTTTCGCTGCGGCGGCTCAGTTTTCCGGCGCGAACGGGTCCACGCCTTTCTGTCGCTTGTCGCGCCAAAAGTGGCGCTGGCCTTTTTCAGGCTTGGGACCCAGCCGGCCGGGCTTGCCGTCTACCGGCGCGCCTTGCCACTCCTGTGATCCGCCATGCCCCTGGTCGCCATTGGGGGCGGCCTCTTTCAACCGCAGGTTGCGCATGCGCCGCGCGGATTCTTGCGAGGCGGCATCGCCCTGCATCCGCGGTGCGTGACGCTCCTGCTTCCATTCCTGTCCGCCGCCCGGCGGCTCCCCGTTGTCCGGCACGCGCGGCCCCGCAGCGGCGGGCAAGCTCAGCCCGGCCAGTACGGCAAGCATGACGATTTCCAGACAACGGTACTTCATGGCGATCACTCTTCTCCGAAAAACACGGAACGACAGGCAACGCGGCCCGTCAGTCTGACTGACATATTACTTTTCGCTGATCGGACGACGCATGGACTCCGGCGCCGCGGCGGCCGGTGCACTTTGCGCCACATCCGGGCTGGTGCTGACCGCCGCTTGCGCCGCCATCTGGCGGGCCTCGCGGATATCGGCGCCATTACCGCCGCGCTCAGCGTGCGCAGCAGCGGACAACACAGGCAAGACGCCGGCGAATGCCAGCATAATCAAGGTCTTGTTCATGACTCTCTCCATCTGGGGTTGATTTTCTGTGAGTCTAAAAACAAGGCATTGCTGATCCGTGTTGCCAATGTTACCAAATGTTAATGACTGTAAACCCTGGCGAAGTGTTAACAGAAATTCACGACGCCCTCTTCGCCCAGCCCGCCCCGACAGGGTAAGCTGCCGTCATTCAAGATGACGCAACCCAGCCTGGGAGCCGCTATTCCTATGGAAAACAACAAGATTCTGGTGGTGGACGACGACGCCAAACTGCGCGACCTGCTCACCCGCTACCTCACAACGCAAGGCTACACGGTGGAAACCCTGCCGGACGCCCGCGATCTGGACCGAAAACTGGCGCGCAACCGTCCCGACCTGATGGTGCTGGACGTCATGATGCCGGGCGACGATGGGCTGGCCGTGGTGCGCCGTTTGCGCGCTCAGGGCGAGATGATACCCGTGATCATGCTGACTGCGCGCGGCGAAGATGTGGACCGCATCCTCGGCCTGGAAATGGGCGCGGACGACTATCTGCCCAAACCCTTCAATCCGCGCGAGCTTACCGCCCGCATCCAGTCCGTATTGCGGCGCCATCACGCCACACCGGCAGTGGCGGCCAAGCATGAAGCGGACGATATGGTGGAATTTGGCGACTTTGTGCTCAGCCTCGGCCGTCGTGAACTGCAGCGCAGCGGCCAGACCCTGCCGCTGACCACCGCCGAATTCGCCGTGCTGTCGGTCCTGGCCACGCACCCGCGCCGCCCGCTCACCCGCGAGCAGCTCATGGAAATGGCGCTGGGCAAGGGTAATGGCGAATCGCTGGACCGCAGCATCGATGTGCACATCTCGCGTTTGCGCAAAACGCTGGAGAGCAGCGACAGCAGCCTGCGCTTCATCCAGACGGTGTGGGGCTATGGTTATGTCTTCGTGCCGGACGGCACGGTGCGGGAGTAAGCGGCCTTGTTACACAGAGTGACCGGCTCCCTGCTGTTCCGGCTGGCGATCCTGGTGGTGATCGTGGTGCTGACCACCCAGATGGCCACCATCTGGATGGCGGCCGGCGAGCGGCGCAAGCTGGTGGACAAGCAAATCTACGCGCAAGTGGTGGACACGCTGGCCTTCATGGAAGGCTCGATGGACGGCATGGACACCCCCGAGCGGCTGGAATTCCTCAACAGTTACAACCGGCCGGGCCTCACCCGCCTGCTGTTGCCCGAAGCCGCAGAGAAAGTCACCTTCGACGATGATCTGCCCCGCCCGGCGGTGGCCCTGATCAGGCATCTGGGCATGGGACTGGATGAGAAGATCGAAGCGCACATGGTGCAGCAAGGCGAGCGCAACGAGCTGTGGCTGCGCGTGCACGTGCTGGGCAAACCATACTGGTTGGCCATTCCCTTTGGCCGTTATTCCGACCGCCCCATTCTCTCCATCATCCAGGCGGCCATTCTCGCCTCGCTGTTCGCCACCCTGCTGGCCTCGCTGGTGGCCTGGCGCATCACACGGCCCATCAGCCAGGTGGTAACGGCCTCTCGCCAGTTGGCCAAGGGCAACATGCCGTCCCGCATCGAGGAGTGCGGCCCGCGCGAGTTGCAGGCGCTGGCGCGCGGCTTCAACCAGATGGCGCAGGCGCTGGACACAGCGGCGCGCGAGCGGCGCTTGATGCTGGCCGGCCTGTCGCATGACCTGCGCACGCCGCTAACGCGCATGAAGCTGATGGTGGAGATGCAGGAGCCGGGGCCGGACACGCAAGACATGCTGTCCGACATCGATGAGCTGTCGCGCATCGTGCAGCAGTTCATCGACTTTGCCCGCGCCGAAGAAACCGTCAAGCGCGAGCCGGTGGCGCTGGCCGAGCTGGCCGACAGCGTGGTGGCGCGCTTCCGCCGCGATGGTCTGGACATCTCGCTCAAGCGCGAGGCGGAGCCCGAACTGATGGGCGACGCGCTGGCGCTGGAGCGCCTGCTCTCCAACCTGCTGGAAAACGCCCGCCGCTATGGCGCGCCGCCGGTGCGGGTAGAGGTGGCGCAACAGGCCGGCTTCGCCAACCTCAGTGTCGTCGACCACGGCAACGGCATTCCCGCCTCGCTGCGCGAAACGGCGCTGGCACCGTTTGAAAGGTTGGCCGAACACCGCGGCACCGACGGCGGCAGCGGCCTTGGCCTTGCCATTGTTTCCCGCGTGGTGAAGCAGCATCACGGCCAGTTGTCGTTCGAGAACGAGGCGGGCGGCGGTTTCCGCATCCGCATACGCCTGCCGCTGCAAGCCTGAGGCAGGCGGCTCAGCCGCCACGCTTCCAGCCCAGCAACACCACTCCGCCCAGAATCAGCCCGGCACCGGCCAGCATGGTCGGCGTCAGCGGCTCCGCCAGCCACATCGCCCCCCACATCACGCCGAACACCGGCACCAGATACGTCACCGCGCTGGCGCGCGTGGCCCCCAGCCGGTCGATCAACCGATAGAAAATCAGATAGGCCACGGCAGTGCTGCCCAAGGCCAGCAACACCACCGACCACCAGACGGCGGCCGGTGCGGGGGCCTTCGGCCAACTCAGCAAGGCCAAGGGCAACACCAGCACCGCGCCGCTGAAAAGGCTGCCGGTGGCGGTGACCAGCGAGGGCAAACCCGGCAGCCAACGACGCGCCATATGGCCGGACCAGCCATAGCAGGCGGTAGCGCCGAGCATGGCCAGCACCGGCCACCACGACGCAGCGCTAAAGGCCGCGCCCCGTCCCAGCATCAGCACCGCCACGCCGGCCAACCCCAGGCCCAGCCCGGCCACGCGCTGGACGCTCAGCCGCTCGCCCGCCAGCGGCACCGCCCACAACGCCGTCATCAGCGGCGTGGTGGCGTTGAGCACCGAGGCCACGCCGGCCGACAGGCTCAACGTGGCCCAGGCAATCAAGCAGAACGGCAACGCGGATAAAAACACCCCGACAATCGCAATGCGCAACCAGTTGTCGAACCACAACTTCATGCCGCCGCGCAGGGCCAGCACCGGCACCAGCACCAGCGACGCCAGCCCCAGCCGCAAGGCGATCAGCGGAAACGGACCCAGGGCCGGCGCGGCCACGCGCATGAACAAAAACGACCCGCCCCACAAGGCGGCCAGCGCCACCAGCAATATCCTGTCCTGATTCATGCTCCCCTCCTGTTTCTTGTCTTTAGCGTCACGCACAAAACCCAGCGCCAAGGAGCGCCGGCACAAGCGGTACACGAAGTACGGCAGGAGGCGCAGCACGGCATCAGCGATGTTGTTGGCGGGTCTTGTGCCAGCCCACAGCCTACCCTGTCCGCCTTGTGCCGGCACGTTGTCGCTTGCGGTCAAAACCCGATGCGCCGGAACGCCCCCTCCCCCTTTTGCCGCATTGACCTAGGCTATCCGGCGGATGGGCAAAACCGGGCGCCGCCCGCACACTGGCGACACCCACCCCCCTTGACGATGGATGCAATCATGGAAATCCGCGACTTCGATTCGCTGTTGGCTGCCGCGCGCGCGCAGGCGCAACCCCAGCGCGTGCTGATGGTGTTTGCTCACGCCGCCTTGCACGACGACCACAGCCCCGCCGAGGCGGATCGCTACGCCCGGGGCGAAGGCGGCATCCTGCTGCCGATGATGTGCCTGGACCGCCCGGCGGCGGAAATGACCGACTTCGCCGCGCTGGCGGCGGAGGCTGCCGGCATGGCGCAACCCTGGCAGGTCATGTTCGTGGCCTGCCTTGGCGGCGACAAGGGCGTCGTACCCAGCGCGGCAGAAGCGGAAGCGCCGCTCAAGCGCATGATCCAGACCATACAGACCGGCGGCGATGTGGCCCGCTATCTGGCGTTTGATCGCGAAGGCCGTCCACTGCTGTTCGGTTGATCATACCGCCGGGACTATTCACCACGCCTTCCCCTTGTCCGGGCAGGAAGCGGGGCACCCTTGTAGGGCCAGCACGGGGGAACAAGGAATAGACGGGACGGCGGCGGCGGCAATAAGCCAGTTGAAAGGCCCGGCTGTGCCGGGCCTTTCACCATACTTGCCGAATGACCTTGTCAGCCGCCGGAGCAGCCGCCTTATTGCATGAGGGCTATCGGCATGGCGCCAGCACGCTTCAGGCCCCTGCCTCTTCAAAGCCGGTGAGGACATTGACAGCGTTGATGCCGATGTCCTCCACCGCATATCCCCCTTCCATCACGAACAGGGTGGGCTTGCCCAGCCGGCCTATCATTTCGCCCATCTTGAGGTAGTCGGCGTTTTTCAGACGGAAGCGCGAGATGGGGTCCTGCTCAAACGTATCCACCCCCAGCGACACCACCACCGCGTCCGGCGCATAGGCGGCAATCTTGCCGCAGGCGTCGGCCAGCGCGGTTTCATAAACCGCCCAGTCGGTGCCGTGCGCCAGCGGGTAATTGTGGTTGTAGCCCAGCCCGGCCCCTGCGCCCGGCTCGTCGGCATAGCCGAGAAAATAGGGGTATTCCACCGCCGGATCGCCATGCAGCGAGACAAACATCACATCGGCGCGATCATAAAAAATACTCTGCGTACCGTTGCCATGGTGGTAATCCACATCAAGCACGGCCACGCGTTGCGCGCCTTTGTCGCGCAGCGCCTGCGCCGCGATGGCGGCATTGTTGAGGTAGCAATACCCGCCCATGTAGGCGGCGGCGGCATGGTGACCCGGCGGCCGGCACAAGGCAAAGGTGCTGCGCCCGGACACCAGCATCTCGTCCAGCGCGGTCAACGCTACGTTGGCCGAAGAGCGGACGGCGCGCCAGGTGCCGGCCGTGATGGGCACGCCGGCGTCGAAGGCGTAGTAGCCCATGAGGCCATCGATGTCTTGCGGTTTGCGGTCAATGCGCAAATCGCGCACCGGCCATACCAGCGGCAAGGCGTCGTGTTGACGCCCGGTAGCCTGCCAGCGGCTCCAGGCGGTTTCCAGAAATTCTACATAGCCGGCGTCATGAACGCGCAGGATCGGCTCCAGCCCGTACTCGCGCGGGCCGGCCACATCGCCCAGCCCTACCTTGCGCACCCGTTCCAGCACCATGTCGGCGCGGCTCGGCATCTCGAAGCAGGGTTTGAGCGTGCCGTCTATCAGCTCGGCGTTGCCGTGGTGCAGGCGGTGGTCGTCACTGTAAATCGTCAGCATGAGTCTCTCCGCAGCCGGGCCCAAGCGGGCGCGGCTGTTGTGGGGTGGGTCAGGGAAAGGCCGGCGTTCAGCCGGCGGGACTTACTTTTTCAACTTGGTCCAGACGCGGTCGCGCAACTGGTTGGCCTTGGCCGAACAGTTTTTGTTGGGCACGAACAGGGCGCGCATGGCCGGCGTGGGGTTGATGGCCGGGTCGGCTTTGAGATCGGCGACGAAGAAGGCGCTGGAGCCCTTGATGGCGTTGTTGTAACCGGTGAAGTTCGACGCCTCGGCAATGTTCTTCGGGTCCATCATCCAGTTGATGAAACGCAGGGCGTTGTCGCGGTTCTTGGCGCCCTTGGGCACTACCAGATTGTCGTTCCAAAAAGGGATGCCCTCTTTGGGATAGACGAAGACGGCGGACTTGAGCTTCTGCCGGGTGCGATAGGCGGCGCCGTTCCACTGCTGGTGCATGATGACTTCCTGGGCCTGCATGCGCTCGATGGTGCCGTCGGAGTTGTACATGGCCAGCATGGGTTTTTGCTGCTCCAGCAGATCCTGAATCTTCTTGGCGTCTTTCGGGTCTTCGGTGCACTGGTCCACCTTCAGGTAGATGGCGGCGGCCTTGTACAGTTCGGCCACGTCGTTGAGCGCCACCACCTTGCCCTTCAGCTGCGCCGGCGGCATGAAAAAGCTCTTCCAGCTGTTGTCCAGCTTGCCGCCCGGCACGCGACTGGCGTCATAGGTAAAGCCGGTGACGCCCCACATATACGGCGCTGAGTATTCACGCTTGGGGTCGAAATCCGGTTTGTTGAGCGGAGCCTGCACCAGCTTGAAGTTGGCCATCTTGCTGACGTCGATTTTCTCCAGCAGGCCTTCCTCCACCATGATCTTCACCATGTAGTCGGACGGCACCACCACGTCGTAGCCTTTGGCCCCCGCCTTGAGTTTGGCCAGCAGCGACTCGTTGGAATCGAATACGTCCAGATTCACTTTGACGCCTGTTTCCTTCTCGAAGCGCTTGAGCAGGTCCTGCGGGATGTAGTCGGACCAGTTGTAAAGGTTGAGCTCCCCGCCCGCCATGGCGGCGCCGGAGGCGAACAGCCCGATGGACAGGGCCAGCAATGTCAGCTTGCAGTGTTTCATACCGTTTCTCCTTGCTACGTTTTCACATCAGGATTGGCGCTTGCCCAACCAGTAGGACAGCGCGACGAAGGCCATGGAAACCAGCAACAACAGCGCGGATACCGCATTCACCTCGGGCGTGATCCCCATGCGGATCAGGCCGAAGATATACACCGGCAGGGTGGTGGCACCCGCCCCCGCCACAAAGAAAGTGATGACGAAATCGTCCAGCGAAACGATGAAGGCCAGCATGGCGCCGGACAGGATGCCGGGCAGGATCAGCGGCAAGGTCACCCGACGGAAGGTGGCAAACGGACCGGCGTACAAATCAGCCGCCGCTTCGGCCAACCTCGGGTCCAGCCCTTCCAGCCGGGCGCGGATGGGCAGATAGGCGAAGGGGATGCAAAACACCGTGTGGGCGATCAGCACCGTCACCAGGCCCAGCTCCATGCCCAGCGCGAGAAAGAACAGCAAGGACGCCACCGCGGTGACAATCTCCGGTACCAGGAGCGGCAGCCCCAGCATGGCGTTGATGGCCGCCATGCCGCGAAAGCGCCGCCCGCTCATGGCCAGCGCAGCCATGGTGGCGAACACCGTGGACAGCGCCGTGGCGCCGCAGGCGATGATCAGCGAGTTGCGGGTGGCGCGCAGGATGTTTTCGTTGTCCATCACCTTGAGGTACCAGTCCAGCGAGAAGCCGGTCCACAGGGTGGCGATGCGGTTGGCGTTGAAGGACAGCGCCACCAGCACCACGATGGGCAGATAGAGGTAGACGAAGGCGAACAGCGCCGTACTGCTCACGCCGCGAAAACGCCAGAGTTTTTGCGAAGCCTGCATGTCACTCTCCCGGCGGGCGCTTGAAACGCGCGGTGTAAATCCACAGGCTGACCATCACCAGCGCCAGCAGCATGAAAGACAGGGCCGCGCCGAATGGCCAGTTGCGGGCGGTGCCAAACTGGTTTTGCACCAGGTTGCCGATCATCAGGCTTTTGCCGCCGCCCAACAGCTCGGGGATGTAGTAGGAGCCGATGGCCGGAATGAACACCATCAGGCAACCGGCGGCGATGCCCGGCATGGCCAGCGGCAGGATGACCCGGCGCAAGGCCTGCCAGCGGTTGGCGCCCAGATCAAACGCCGCCTCCACCAGCCGCCAGTCCAGTTTTTCCAGGCTGGCGTAGATGGGCAGGATCATGAAAGGCAGAAAGGAATACACAAAACCGATGGCCACCGCCGTGGGCGTGTACAGCACGTCCAGTTCGCCCTGGCTCAGCCCCAGCACGGATAAGGCGCTGTCGATCAAGCCGCCGTTGCGCAACAGCAAGATCCAGGCGTAAGTGCGCACCAAGAGATTGGTCCAGAACGGAATGGACACCAGCAGGATCAGCCGCTGGCGGGTTTTCTCGTCTTTCAGCGCGATATAAAGCGCGGTGGGGAAACCGATCAGCAGCGTCACCACCGTGGCGAAGCCAGCCAGCAAAAAGGAGCGGCCGAAAATGGCGAGATAGTCGCTGTTGAGGGTGAGGCTGTCGTCCAGATCGCGCTCGTACAGAAACTGCACATAGGCATCCAGGCTCCATTCCTTCCAGCGCACGCCGCCGTAGGTGTCCGGCGCCAGCACCGACATCCAGGCCATCAGCACCATCGGCAACAGCATGAACACCAGCAAGGTAAGCGTAGTGGGCGCCAGCAGCATGGACTGGCGCAAACGGGTGCGGATGTCAGACATGGGCCGCCTCCCGCAACAGATGGAAAGCACCCGGCTCGGCGGTCAGCCTTACCGTCTGCCCCACTTCGGCCAACCTGGCGGCGCCCAGGCTGTTGGTCTTGCGCACGCGACAGGGCTGACCGTCGGCCAACTGCACGGTGTATACGGTGTCCACCCCGCGATACACCACTTCGGACACCACGCCGGCGATGCCCTGCCCGTTGCCGGCAATCTGCAGACGCTCAGGCCGCACGGCCACCGCCGCCAGCCCTTCGCGATGACTGTCCAGCACGGCGGCGGGCAAGCTCCCCGCCTCGCCGAAGAGCAGCTGGTCGCCGGCGATGAGGCCGGAGAGGAATGAGGTTTCACCGATGAAGTCGGCCACAAAGCGATTGGCCGGCCGGTCGTAGATGTCTTCGGGCCGCCCCACCTGCTGCAGCTTGCCGCTCGCCATCACCGCGATACGGTCCGACATGGTGAGGGCTTCTTCCTGATCGTGGGTGACAAAGACAAAGGTGATGCCGGTTTCGCGCTGCAAACGCTTGAGCTCCACCTGCATTTCCTTGCGCAGCTTGAGATCCAGCGCGGACAGCGACTCATCCAGCAGCAGCACTTGCGGATGCGGGGCCAAGGCCCGCGCCAGCGCCACCCGCTGCTGCTGGCCGCCGGACAGCTGGTGCGGACGGCGCCGGGCGAAACCGGTCAGCTTTACCAGCTCCAGCATGCTTTCCACCCGTGGGGCAATGTCGTTCCTGGCCACACCGCGCATTTCCAGACCGAAAGCGATGTTCTCCGCCACGGTCAGATGCGGAAACAGCGCGTAGCTCTGGAATACGGTGTTGACCGGCCGCTGGAAAGGCAGCTTGCCGGTCAGCGAATCGCCATACAGGCGGATATCCCCGTCGCTGACGTCTTCGAAACCGGCAATCATGCGCAGCAGCGTGGTCTTGCCGCAGCCGGACGGCCCCAGCAGGGTGAAGAATTCGTTTTCGCGGATGGAAAGCGACACATGATCCAGCGCGACGACGGCATGTTCGCCGTCGCCAAAGCGTTTGACGACCTGGTCGATCTCGATGGCGGCTCTGTTTTCAGGCATGGCGGGGGCCTCCTGTGCCATAGGCAAAGGTTGGTGGGCAAGGCGGAAATTCAGCCGATGGACGGCTGGCGTGAAAACGGGGTCAGCGGCGGACGCGGCGCGGCTGCGGAACAGGACGGGGAACGGAATGCGGCGAAGGGCGAGCGATGGCGCTGGCTGGCATGACGGTGTCTCCTCTTTGTCGATGTCGGACGACGGCCCCCGCCTTCGCGCTTGTGGCGCAAGCATGGCGAGACAGGGTGCCGATAATGAGCGGTCCGTGTTTTTTCAGACATTCTGCCTGCAAGAGGGCGCAGGCATGGCAGAGGGAAAGCGGTCAAGAAAGGGACTTTTCCGGCCAATCATGCCGAATGGCCAGCATGCTGGCGGCCGCCGGCCAGGCAGGCGGACACACGAACCGAATGCCGTTCGCGCCGACGGTCAGCGGCGCAAATCAGATGGCCGGCGACCGGTCCAGCGGGCGAAGGCGTGGCGGAAACTGGCCGGTTCGGCAAACCCCAGGCGCTCGGCGATGCGGGTGATGGGCAGCGAGGTATGGTGCAACAGATGCAGCGCCTGCTGGTGGCGCGCCTGGTCCAGCAAGGCCTGAAAAGAAGTGCCCAGCGCAGCCAGCTTGCGGCGCAAGGTGCGTTCGGACATGTGCATGGCGGCCGTCAGTTCCGCCACGCTGGCGAAGCGGGCCGGGTCGGCCTGCATCAGGCCCTGTACGCGGGCGATCAGCGCCGAGCCTTCGCTGTTGAGCCATTGCGTTTGCTGGCGCTCGCATTGCTCCAGCGCCATGTGAAAGCTCACCGCGTCCGCCAGCGGTTGCGGCCGGTCCAGCCATTTGGCCGGAAACAGTACCGCGTCCTCGTCCGCGCCGAATTGCCCGGCCTGGCCGAACATGGAAGGGTAAAGTCCGGCGTGACCCGGCTCGGCAAAACGCATGCGCACGGCGGTGGGCGCCCAGCGCACGCCCATGCAGTCGCGGATGATGCTCCACATCGACGACAGGCACATTTCGGCGTTGAACCGGTAGAGATCGGCGTGATAGGCGTAGTCGCAGGCGCGCAGGCGCGCAGTCTTGCCCTCTTCCGTCACTTCCAGCCGGAAATAGCTGCCCAGCAATAAGGGAAAGCGGATGGCGGTGTCCAGCGCCACCCGCACGGTGGGACTGACCAGCATGGTGTAACCGAGAATGCCGTAACTGGACACATGCATGGCCTTGCCCAGCAGCAAACCCAGCGACTCGTCGCCCGTCAGTCGGCGAGCGTTGTCGAACACCGTCAGCTCTTGATGATGGCTGATCAGCCTGGCCGGCTCCTGCAGGCGCTCCGGCGGAATGCCGCTGCCTGCCAGCAGCGCCTCTACCGGTACGCCGCGCTCAGCCGACAAGGCTGCCGTAGCCACCACCCCGTGCATGGATACGGGGCGGCTGGCCGGCGAGGCCTGGGGCGCAAGGGAAGCGGCAACGGGATCGGCGCGCATGGCGGCATCATCCTGAAAAGCGATGGCTCACTGTAACGCCGCCGGCGGGAATCGCCCAGCGCGATGGCCGGATAAGTCCGGCCCGCGTGGCGGGAGCGCGACGCTCAGCGCCGCGCGATCAACAGGATGCCGGCGCCGATCAGCAGCATGCCGCCCTGCTCGCGCAGCGGCGGCCATTCGCCCAGTTGCGCGGCGGCCATCAGTACCGCCAGTACCGGAATCACCAGCGCATTGAAACTGAGCGTGCTGGCCGACAAGCGGCGCAACAGCCACAGCCAGGCCAGCCAGCCGGCGGCGCTGGACAGCAGGCCGGCATAGAGCATGCCCAGCACAAAGCCCGGCGACCAACGAATGCCGGCAAAATCCGCCCAGGGCAGCAACAACAGCATGGGCAGAAAACCGATGACGGCCTGCCAGGCGGAAAAATTCAGGCTGTCCAGACTCATGCGCCGGGTAGCGCGTTTGGTCAGCACCGAGCCCAGCGCCCAGAAGAAACCGGCCAGCACCGCCAGCGACATCGGCAACAAACCGCTTACCCCCTGCCAGGGCGCGACAATCAGCATCAGCCCGGCAAAACCCGCCGCCAGCGCCCAGCGCGCCGGCCGGCTGAAGGGTTCGGCCAACAGCCCGCGCGACAACAGCGCCACCCAGAACGGCATGGTGAACACCAGTACCGAGGTGCGGCCGGCCGCGCCGGCCACCAGCGCCAGCGTGACCGACAAGCTGTAGAGCAAGGTGGTGGACAGGCCCACGGCGGCGGCTTGTCGCGGCGCTTGCGGCCTCACGGCCCGCCCGCGCGCCAGCAGCACGCCCAGCAAGGCCGCGCTGCTCATGCCGGTGCGCAAGATCAGATGGGTGATGGGCGTTGCGGCCTGCAAGGTTACTTTCATCACCACATAGTTGTAAGCCCACATCAGCACCAGCACGATAAACAGGCACCAGGGCAGCCAGGGCGCGTCGGCAAGGCGGCCTGCGGCGGGACGGGGCAAGGCGGCGGTGGATACGGTCATGACGCTCTCCTGAGAATGCCGCCAGTGTAAGCAGCCGACCGCCTTGCCTCGCTGCGATTTCCTGCGCCAGAATGCATGCAACATGCAATTTTCAACACATTGACGCAGGAATCCTGAGCATGCCGCCCGACCACCCGCTGGACGCCTACGACCGCAAACTGCTGGCGCTGATGCAAGAGGACGCCCGCCGCACCCATGACGCCTTGGCCGAAGCGGTCAATCTGTCGCCCACTGCGGTCACCCGCCGCCTGAAACGCCTGCGCGAGGCCGGCCATATCCGCCGAGAAGTGGCGCTGGTGGACCCGGCACTGCTGGGCCGCAGCCTGCGGCTGGTGGTGAACGTGATTCTAGAACGGGAACAGACGGCGCTGGTGGATGCGTTCAAGGCCGCCATCCGCGCCGCGCCGGAGGTGGTGGAGTGTTACCACGTGACAGGGCGGCCTGATTTTGTGCTGGTGGTGCTGGTGCGCGACATGGCGGACTACGAGCGCTTTGCCCGTCAGCACCTGATGGGCAACGACAATGTGCGGGAATTCGAATCGCTGGTGGTTATGGAAACCACCAAATACAGCACCGCCGTGCCACAGGACTGAGCGCCGCCGGCAAAAGCCCGCGAGCCATTCCGCCAAGGCGCGCCGGCGCAGGCAGCGCACGGCCAGGTATCTCAACGCCGGTGCAGGTTTTTCAAGCGGGCCTGAAGCGGCCGGCCTGGGTGGACATCCACCAGGTCAGGCGGATCGCGCGGCGTTTTCCCCGCTTGCGTCCGCGCCCAAACGAAAACAGCTGCGAAAGCGCCGCAACCCTCATGGATGCGCGTTCCGCAGCCGCTTCCCTTACCGCCAATGCCAGGCGCGACAGCCTGTAAGCCGGCTCTTAACCTTCATGCAGCAGCGCGTGCTGTATCTCCGACAAGGCCTGCGGCACGCGGATGAAATTCAGCGGCATGCCCAGCCGGCGCGCCATGTGCGAGGTGGAAAACAGGCCGCAAAGCTGATAGTGGCCGCTGCTGACATCCAGCTCGGCCACCAGCGCGTGCTGACGGCCCATTTTCTTCAACGTGGCCACCATATGGCCCACTGTCGCGTGCGACACATCTGCATAGGACAGCATTTCTAGCTCGGTGCGGGTGCTCATCACATCGCGCACCAGCACGTCATGATGACGCTTGCCATGTTCCTGCATGCGCTGCACCGGCCGTTCGCCCAGAATATCCGACGCGGTGATGATGCCCACCAGCCGGCTTTCGTCGTCCTGCACAAACAGCAGGCGGATACCACGGCTCACCATCAGGTTGTGCGCCACGCGCAGTGGCTCGTCCTGATCAATGCTGACCGGATCCACCACGCGCAGGTCCGTCATCACCTCCAGCGCCGGGCTGCTCAGGTTGATGGGCCGCAAGGGCCGTTGGTCCAAATGAATGAGGTCGGTATGCTTGGGCATGGGCATGCTGGGAAGCGGCTGAAATGTGTTTTCCATGTTCTCTCTCCGGCTTGGCTTGATGGCGTGCGATGATCCGGCCGATGCCCGCCGCAAGACGCGCTGGCGCGCCCTGCCGGGCTCGATCGGCACTCCCGGCCCCCTCCCGGCCGGGTTTGCGGCAAACCGGCGGCTGTGCAGCGGGCCGGTTTGAACGCGATGAGGGTCAAGCTACCCGGATGGGCATTGCTGACCTTCCGATTTTCATTCTAGGCAGGATTTTCAATCCGCAAGCACCAAGTTGGCCGAAGACGGTTCAGGCCGCGTGCCAACCCCGGCTGTCCGGCGGCGCTTCATCGCGCGCCTCAAGCCCGTAGTCGCGCAGGACGGCGGCCACGCGCAAACGATAGGCGGCGAACACGCCGGCACGACCAAGCTGCTGGGCCTGGCGGTGTGCCGAGTGCTGCCGCCAGACCGCCACCGCAGCTTCGTCGCGCCAGAATGACAGCGACAGCAACTTGCCCGGCTGGCTCAAACTCTGGAAGCGCTCCACCGAGATGAAGCCATCCATGCGCTCCAGCGCCGGGCGCAGCATGGCGGCTTCGTCCAGGTAGGCGGCCTCCGCGCCGGCGGCCGGTTCCACTTCAAAAATCACGGCGATCATGCTGTCTCTCCTCAGTAAAATTCCGGCACGCGGGCATTGGGCGAGCGTCGCCAGCGGTATTGGCGCAATGCCGCCGCAGGCAAACCCGCGCGGCGCAAGGCGCGCCAGCCGGCCAGTGCGATGATTTGCGCCCACGCGGCGCCCGGACACGCGTGCGGCCCGGCGCCGAAAGCCAGCCCGCCTTGTTCATCCTCCCCGTCCAGCGACAACACGAGCCCCTCCCCCGGCGCGTAGCGCTCGTCGCCCAGCCGGAACGCCGCCGCCGGAAAACGCCGCGTGTTGCGGATGGGAGGCGTGTTAGCCAATACCTGTTGCATGGCGGCGTACGGACACGCATCCGCCTTGTCCGCCATCTGCAACAACATCATGCCCAGCAAGCCGGCGCACCCTTCGCAAGCCTGAAACAGCAAACCCATCGCATTGGCTGTCAGCCAGTCCTCGTCGGCCGCCAAGTCTTGCCGCGCCATCGCCTCCGCCAGCCCGCGCATGAGGTCGCCCGGCGGCATTGCATGCAAGGCCGCGAGCAGCCGCACGGCAGCCGCTTTGCCGGCGTCGATTTCCGCATCGCTGCCGCCCGGCGCGATGCAACGCACAAAGGCAAGCGCATCCTCGCCCATAGCGCGCAGCTGATGGTCCGGCGCGCCAAACCCTTGCGCCAGCGTCATCCCCGGCAACAAGTAAAGACAGTCGGTCAGCGCTTGCGCCGTGAGGGGAACATCCGCCGTCAGGGTGGCGGCGGCGCGATCCGCCCAAGCTTGCAAAACGTCCGGGGCAATGCCGTCCAGCGCTTGTTGCAAGGCCTTCTTCAAGGCCTGATGCGTCTGGCCATCATTCATACGCGCCAGTCGGCCAAACACCACGCCGGCCAGGCTGCCTTGCAAAGCAGGCGGCACCGGCAGGCCGGGGGGGCGTACCCGGCAATCGGCATGCGTCAGCGCCTGGCGCACCAGCGCGGGCGAAGCTACGGTTCGGCCTTCCCCGGCCGATGAGGCGATGCAGTGTGGATGCAGGCGCACGGTCAGACTTTCATGCTGTGGAAAGCGCCACCTTAGCGGGGCCGCGCGCGGCTTGCTTCGGCTATCATCGAAACATGGATGAACACTTTCTCGAGACCAGGCTGGCGCAAACCGCCGCCGCCATCGCCGACAAAACCCGGGCCACCATGCTGTGCGCCCTGATGGACGGCCGCGCCTACACCGCCACCGAGCTGAGCGCGCTGGCCGATGTGGCGGCCTCAACCGCCAGCAGCCATTTGAGCAAGCTGACCGAACAAGGATTGGTACAGTGCCTGCCGCAAGGCCGGCATCGTTATTTCCGGCTGGCCGACGCGCAAACTGCGCACGCGCTGGAAAACCTGATGGGCCTGGCGGCCGCGCGTCCCGCCCCGCCGCGCGTCTCCACGCCGGCGCCTTTGCGGCATGCCCGCACCTGTTACGACCACATGGCAGGCGCGGTGGCGGTGGCGCTGCATGACCACCTGCTGGCGCAGGCCTGGCTCCAGCCCGACGACTACAGCCTGAGCGCTGAAGGCCAGCGCGTACTGACGGCGCTGGGCATGACCTTGCCGGCGCAAGCGACGCGCCGACGCTTCGCTTGCGCCTGTCTCGACTGGAGCGAACGACGGCCCCATCTGGGCGGCGCGCTGGGTGCGGCGCTGCTGCAGTGCCTGAAAACGCGCGACTGGGTACGCGCTCACCCGGACAGCCGCGCGCTCAGCCTCACTGCGGCCGGCCGCGCCGCGCTGGAAAACCGGCTGGGGCTTGGTTTGCCGAAGCCATGAAAAAACCGCCGGTCAACGGCGGTTTTTTTTGGGCAGGCAAAACAGCGGCGATGCCTGTAGTCGCTTGCAAAAGCTCCGAAAGCCCCTACCGGCGCAAACCGTACAAAACAAACGACAAGGCAGTGCAAGGCACAAGGGCAGAGATTCTGTTAGCGGGCCTTACATGCGCATGATGGCTTCGATCTCGTCCACCGTCTTGGGAATGGGTTCGCCCAGCACGCGGGAACCGGTTTCGGTCACCAGCACATTGTCTTCGATGCGGATGCCGCCCATACCCAGATACTCGCGGAAACGTTCGTAGTTGATGTAGTCGCGATGACGGCCTTCCGCCTCCCACGCGGCCACCAGCGCCGGAATGAAGTACACGCCCGGCTCCACCGTCAGCACCATGCCAGCCTTGAGCGCCTTGCCCAGTCGCAGGTAACCCAAGCCGAACAGCGGGCTGCGCGCCACATCGTCGCCATAGCCCACCAGGTCTTCGCCCAGGCCTTCCATATCGTGCACGTCCATGCCTATCTGGTGGCCCAGCCCGTGCGGAAAGGCAATGGCGTAGGCGCCGGACTCCACCACGTCTTCGGTCTTGCCCTTGAAGAATCCCAGTTCCGCCATGCGTTCCACCATCACGCTGGCGGACAGCTTGTGGATATCCAGATAGCGCGCACCCGGGCGGATGGCGGCAATGGCGGCTTCCTGCATCTCCAGCACGATGTTGTACAACTCGCGCTGCTGCACGGTGAAGCGGCCGCCCACCGGGAAGGTGCGGGTGATATCGCTGGCGTAACCCTCGCCCGAGGTACAGCCGGTATCGTTCAGCACCAGATCGCCGTTTTGCAGCACATTGTCGTGATGATGGTTATGCAGCACTTCGCCATGCTTGGAGAAGATGGACGGATAGGCCAGATGCCAGTCATGGCGGCGCATGATGCCCTCCATGATGCCCACCACCTGATGTTCCAGCACGCCGGCCTTGGACGACTGCATGGCCGCCACGTGCATCGCGCCGGTCACCGCCAGCGCGGCTTCCATCTGGGCGATTTCCTCCTCGCCCTTGATCTCGCGCAGCGCTACCACTGCCTGGGTCAGCGGCACGGAGAAACCATCCTTCACCTCTGCCGGATGCGCGCCCAGCAAGCGGCCCAGTTCAATCTTGGTTTCCCCTCGATAAGGGGCCAGGTAATGGATGGCGCGGCCGGCGGCGCGGGCTTCGGCCAACACCGTCGCCAGTTGGGCGTAGGGCTGGCTGCGCGTCAGCGCGGCGGAGGCGGCGCGCTCGGCCAGCGACGGCAGCGGGCCGGTCCATACCACATCGGCCACATCCGGATCAGTGCCGAACAGGACGGCCTCACCGCTGTCGGCGTCGATCAGTCCGGCCAGGCCCGGCTCGTTCAGACCGAAGAAATAGCGGAAGCTGGAATCCTGCACGAAAGGCAGAGTGTTGTCGGCGTAATTCATCGGCGAATCAACATTGCCGAGAAACAACAGCAGGCCGGACAGACCGGCCGCTTGCAGGTTTTGGCGGCGTTGCAGATAGATGTCGGGTGCGAACATCGGCGGCTCCTTGACTGCGCCCTTCCGCGACAAAAACGAAAAGGCGGCGTGAACGGGGTGAATCCGCGCGAACGGATTGTATACAAAGTCCTACTCTACACGCCCAGCCCTCGGCCTGCCAATTTATCGCGCCGACATGCAGCATTGACATGGCATGTCAGGTCAATCACGCTTACCTTTCCCCTTCAGGACAGGACAACGACATGAACCGCCTCCTCGCCCCCAATGCCGCGCTGGCCAGCTTGTGGCAGGCCGCCGGTTTGCCTGCCGATGCGCTGGGGCGCGTTTCGCTCACCGGCAACGAACCGGCGCTGCCATCCTCTTTCGCCTGCGGCACCGCAGCGCAGGCCAGCATCGCCGCGGCGGCGTTGGCGGCTACTGAAATCAGTGGCTTGCGCGGCAGCGCCCCGCCCGGTGTCGCAGTGGACATGGCGCACGCGGCGGCGGAATTTCGCAGCGAACGCTACTTGCGCGTGGATGGCCAGCCGGCGCCGGAATTATGGGACCCCATCGCCGGCATTTACGCCTGCGCCGATGGCTGGGTGCGCATCCACACTAATTTTGCCCACCACCGCGACGGCATGCTGGCCTTGCTTGCCTGCGGCAACGACAAACACAGCGTGGCGCAAGCCATGCGCAAATGGCATGCGGAAGCACTGGAACAGGCAGCCGCCGAAAGCGGCCTGGTAGCCACCAAACTGCGCAGCTTCGACGAATGGGATGCACACCCGCAAGGGCTGGCCGTGGCGACGCAGCCCTTGATCGCGCTGGAAAAACTGGACGACTCGCCGCCGCGCCCGCTGCCGCCGCTGGCGGCGGGACAGGCGCCGCTGCACGGTCTGCGCGTGCTGGATCTCACCCGCATCATCGCCGGCCCGGTGGCCGGCCGCGCGCTGGCCGCGTATGGCGCGGACGTGCTGCACATCAGCGCGCCGCATTTGCCGGGCATCCTGCCGCTGATCATGGATACCGGGCGCGGCAAACGCTGCGCCGCACTGGATCTGGACCAACAAGCCGGCAGAGAAACACTGGCGGCGCTGGCAGCCGGCGCGGACCTGTTCTTGCAAGGCTATCGCCCCGGCGGACTGGCAGAGCGCGGCTTTGGCCCGGCAGCGCTGGCCGCGTTGCGCCCCGGCATCGTCTGCGCGTCCTTGTCGGCCTATGGCCACACCGGGCCTTGGGCGGGCAGACGCGGTTTCGATTCCCTGACGCAAACCGCCAGCGGTTTCAACCTTGCCGAGGCCACCGCCGCGGGACAGGACACCCCCCGCGCCTTGCCGGCTCAAGTGCTGGATCACACCGCCGGTTATCTGCTGGCGCTGGGCATGCTGGCCGCGCTGCGCCGCCGCGCCACGGAGGGCGGTAGCTGGCATGTGCGGGTGTCGCTGGCGCGCACTGGCTTGTGGCTGCGCAGCCTGGGACGGGTAGCGCAGGGACTGGCCGCGCCGGACCCGACACTGGAAAGCGTCGCGTCTTGCCTGGAAGACGCGCCTTCCGGCTTCGGCCAACTTCGCGCAGTGCGTCATGCGGCGGCGCTGTCCGGCGTGGCGGCAGGCTGGCGCTTGCCGGCTATGCCGCTGGGCAGCCACGCGCCGGCATGGATAGATTGATCCGCCGCTCAGACGCGACGTTTTTCCAGCAGCCAACCCGCAAGGCCGCCGGCCAGCACCGCCCACAAAGGCGCGCCCAGACCGGCGATGCTGACGCCGGAAGCGGCTACCACAAAGGTAAGCAACGCTGCTTCGCGGTGGCTTTCATCGCGCAAGGCGGCGGCCAAGGCACTGGCCAGGGTATTGAACAGTGCCAGCCCGGCGGCAGTCACCACCAGCGCCTTGGGCAATTGCAGCACCATGCCGGCCAAGGCGCCGCCGGCGACGCCCAGCAGGATGTAGAGCACGCCGCACACCAGCCCGGCCACATAGCGACGCGACGGGTCGGGATGCGCTTCCGGCCCGGTGCAGATGGCGGCGATAATGGCGGCCAGCGTCACACCATGCCCGCCGAAAGGCGCGCTGAGCAGTGAAGCCACGCCCAGCGTGGTGACCGGCGAGCGGGCCGGCACGTCGTAGCCCGACGCCTTAAGCACCGCCATGCCGGGCAGAAACTGGCTGGTCAGCGCCAGCACCGCCAGCGGCAACCCCAAATTGACGAAGGCCGTCCACGACCAGGCCGGCGTAGTCCAACTGGGACCGCTGCTGCCTTGCCAGGCCGCGCCAGCGGCAAACTGCCCGCCCGCGCCGGCTATCGCCAATCCCAAGGCAATGGCAGCCAGCAGGGCAAAACGCGGAAACCAGCGCCGGCCGACAAAGAACAGCGCCGCCATCGGCCCCACTAGCATGGCCTGCTGATTGGCCGCGGCCGCCACATCGGCCACGAAATGAAACAGGATGCCGCCCAGCAAGGCGGCCGCCAGCGGCGCTGGAAAGCGTTGCATCAGCCGGTCAAACGCGCCGCTGACGCCCACCAGCGTCACGATGAGGCCGGCGGCCAGGTAAGCGCCTACCGCCTCGCCATAGGGCACGCCCGGCAGGGCTGTCAGCAGCAGCGCCGCGCCCGGCGTGCTCCAGGCGGTGATAATCGGCATTTTCCAGCGCCAGCTCAGCCAGAAGCCGGCCACGCCTGAAGCCACCGACACCGCCCAGATCCACGAACCCAACTGGGCGGCGCTCAGGCCTGCCGACTGCGCAGCGTGGACAATGATGAGAAAGGGGCCGGAATAACCCACCAGCAATGCCAGAACGGCGGCCAGTCCGGCCGAGGGCGAAAAGTGGGACCAGCTGAAAGCCGGGGTCGCCGGCAGGCGGGCCACCGCTTCTCGCGGGGGGAAATCAGACATGTCTTGCTCCATATGACGAATGTTCTCAGACTAGCCCGCCCTCGCCGCGCCGGCATGCCACACGCCGGCAAACAGCCGCCAGCCAGGGGAATCTGTTATATATAACAGCATGGAAGACCTGCCCCGCTACCTCGCCATCGCCCGCCAACTGGAAGCCCTGCTGGACAGCGGCGAACTGCCGCCCGGCAGCCGCCTGCCCCCGGTGCGGCAACTGGCCGCCCAACACGGCGTCAACACCCTGACCGCGCTGGCCGCCTACCGCCATCTGGAAGAACGGCAACGCGTGGTGGCCCGGCCGCGCGCCGGCTTCTTCGCCGCCCTGCCCGGCGCGGACGCGGCCGGGCGCGCCGAGCGGCCCACGCCCTCGGTGGCCACGCTGGTGGATGTGGAAAGCCGCATGAGCAACCTGATCCGCCTGTCCGAGTCGCCCATCCGTCAGCAATTGCACATGGCCGAAGCGCACAACAGCCTCTACCCGGCGCTGGAACTGTCGCGCCGTGTGCAACAGACGCTGGCGCGGCAACCGGAGCTGATCGGCGCTTACCTGCCCGCGGCGCGGCAAGCGTTGTTGCACCAGCAAATCAGCCAACTGGCGGCCGAGTGGCAGCTGGACATCCCGCAGGACCGCATCCTGTTTACCGGCGGCATTACCGAGGCCATCAGCCTGTCGCTGCGCCTGCTGACCCGGCCGGGCGACACGGTGGCAGTGGAAACGCCGGTATATTTCGGCCTGCTGCAAACCCTGCAGACACTGGGCCTGAAAGCGCTGGAGATTCCTTGCACGCCCGACGCCGGCTTGTCGCTGGAAGCGCTGGAATTCGCCCTGCGCCACGGCGCGCCGGTGAAGTGCCTGGTCACCGTCACCAACTTCCAGAACCCCACCGGGGCATTGATGCCGGAGGACAACAAAAAGCGGCTGCTGCAACTGGCCCGTCGCCATGGCCTGCCCGTCATCGAAGACGATGTCTTCGGCGAACTGTATTTCTCCGGCGCTCACCCCCCGCCACTCAAGGCCTGGGATCGCGACGGCGACGTCATCTACTGTTCCTCGTTCACCAAGAGCTTCGCACCCTCCTTCCGGCTGGGCTGGCTCTCAGGCGGCCGCCGGCACGCTGATCTGGCCCGCCAGCGCGAAAGCAGCAGCCTGGTCAGTCCGGCCCTGCTGCTTGGCGTGCTGTCCGACATGCTGGCCAGCGGCGACTACGCCCGCATCAGCCAGCGCATTCGTCAGCAACTGGCCCGTCAGCTCGACCAACTGGCCGATGCGGTGCTGGCGGCCTTTCCGCGCGACACCCACGTGCGCCGGCCGCAAGGCGGCATGCTGTTGTGGGTGGAAGGGCCGGAGGGCCTGGACAGCCGGCAACTGCTGCAGGCGGCGCTGACGCACTCCATCAGTTTTGCACCCGGCCTGCTGTTTTCCGCCGAACCACGCTTCGGCCACTGCCTGCGCCTCAACTTCGGCCAGCCCTGGTCGGCGCAACTGGCCGAGGACATCCGGCTGCTGGGCAGTCTGGCCCAGCAGCAATTGCAAACGAGTTAATGTCTATGGATACCCTGGATTGCGTCGTGATCGGCGCGGGCGTCATCGGCCTCGCCATCGCCCGCGAACTAGCCTTGCGCGGCCGTGACGTCATGCTGGTGGAGACCGAGGCCGCCTTCGGCCAACATGCCAGCAGCCGCAACAGCGAAGTGTTGCACGCCGGCATCTATTACCCGCCCGACAGCCTGAAAGCCCGTCTCTGCGTGGCGGGTCGCCGCCGGCTGTACGACTATTGCGCCGCCCGCGCCATCCCGCACCGCCGGCTGGGCAAGCTGCTGGTAGCCAGCCATGAGGACGACCTGCCGCGCCTGCAGGCTTTGCACGCCAACGCCGAGGCCAATGGCGTGGAGGATCTGCAATGGCTGGACGCCGCCGACGTCCGTCGGCTGGAACCGGCGCTGGCGAGCGCGGGCGCATTGCTGTCGCCGTCCACCGGCATCATCGACAGTCATGCGCTGATGCAAGCCCTGTTGGCGGACGCGGAAGCGCACGGCGCTCAACTGGCGCTGCGCTCGCCGCTGGAAACCGGCGCGATAGACACCCACGGCGCGACTCTGCGCATTGCCGGCTGCGACATCCGCGCCCGGCTGGTGATCAATGCCGCCGGCTTCGGCGCACAAAGCGTGGCCGCCGCGCTGGCGGGCGTTCCACGTGAAACCATTCCGCCGCTGCGACTGGCGCGCGGCGTGTATTTCAGCCTTGCCGGGCGCTCGCCCTTCACGCACTTGATCTATCCCTTGCCGGAGCCCGGCGGGCTGGGCACGCACCTGACGCTGGATCTCGGCGGCCAAGCGCGCTTCGGGCCGGACGTGGAATGGGTGGACAGCCTGGACTACCGGGTAGACCCGGCCCGCAGCCGCGCCTTTGAAACCAGCATTCGTCGCTGGTGGCCCGCGCTGCCCGACGGCGCGCTGCAAGCCGCCTATGCCGGCATCCGTCCCAAGTTGACCGGCCCGGGCGAACCGGACGCCGACTTCCAGCTACAAGACATGGCCGCGCACGGTCTGCCGTCGCTGATCAACCTCTACGGCATCGAATCGCCCGGACTGACCAGCTGCCTCGCCCTGGCCGAGCTGGTGGCGGATACTGTGCAAGGCCGGTAAGCGCCGGCCAGTCGCGCTGAACACAGAAGGAGCACCGCCGGATGATCCACACTCAACGCATGTCCGCCGCGCTGCAAGGTGATTTCGTACTGTTTCTCATCGGCATGCGCATCAATAAACCGCTGCTTGCGCACAAATGGCTGCCCGTGATGCGGGCCATGCCCGGCATGATCGCCGAACTGACGCACCAACCGCAGCGCGGACTGTTGCACGCCGAGATGTGGTTCGGCCGCACCACGCTGATGATGCAATACTGGCGCTCTCTGGATCAGCTGCTGGCCTACGCCGCTGACCGGCACAGCCGGCACCTGCCGGCCTGGCGCGACTTCAACCGCCGCATCGGCACGGACGGCTCGGTGGGCATCTGGCACGAAACCTATTGCGTCAGCGCTGGCCGCTACGAAAACATCTACGTCAACATGCCGCCTTTCGGGCTGGGCCGCGCCGGCGAACTCGCGCCGGTGGGTCCCGGCCGCCACAGCGCGCGGCAACGCTTGCACCCGGAGCCCGAGCAATGAGCCCGTATTGTCGCATCCACGCCGTCTGCACCGCCAATGTCGCCCCCATGGACATCGACGGTCGCCGCATCATGAGCGGCATCGCCAAAACCGCTGTCAGCCACTCAGCGCTACCGGCGCGCATTGCGGTGGGCAAGCTGGGACTGGCGGGCGACGAGCAGGCCGACCCCACCGTGCATGGCGGGCTGGCCAAAGCGGTATATGCCTATCCGCAGGAACACTACCCTTTCTGGGAAGACGCCTGCCGCCGGCACGGCGCCGCGCTGCCCCTGCCTTTGCCGCCCGGCGCGCTGGGCGAGAACCTGCTGATCAGCGGTCTGCTGGAGGGCGATGTCTGGGTGGGCGACCTGATCCGTTTCCCGGATTGCCTGCTGCGCGTCAGCGAGGCGCGCCAGCCTTGTTTCAAGTTTCAGGCGCGCATGGGCTTCCGTCTGGCGCCGAAACTGATGGCGCAAAGCGGCCATTGCGGCTTTTATCTGGCGGTGGAAACCCCAGGCACGCTGGGCGCGGGTGATGAAGGCGCGCTGGAACCCGGCCCCCGCCGGCAAGACCTGCCCGGCCTGTTCCGCCTGCGCATGCGCGGTCGCTGACATCGGCATATGGCAAGCGCGGCCGCTCATGTAGAATCAGTTGTCCGCTTTGCGCGCCCCCACCAACCAACTGCATACCGACATGATCATCCTCAACCATCGTCAGCAAGAACTCCTGGGCATTGTCCGCCGTGAAAGCTATGTGACGGTGGAAAAGCTGGCGGCCCATTTCGGCGTAACGCACCAGACCATTCGCCGCGACATCTCGCTGATGGCCGAGCACCAGCTGCTGCAGCGCTACCATGGCGGGGCCAGTGTGTTGTCCAGCGTGGAAAACGTGGCCTACAACGCCCGTCAGGTGCTGTGCATCGAAGAAAAACGCCGCTTGGCGGCGCTGCTGGTGAAGCAAATTCCGGACAACGCCTCGCTGTTCATCAATATCGGCACCACCACCGAAGAAGTGGCCAAGGCGCTGCACCGGCATCGCGGCCTGCGCGTGATCACCAACAACCTGCATGTAGCCGACATGATGGCCGATTACGCCGACTGCGAAGTGATTGTGCTGGGCGGCGTGCTGCGCAAGCGCGACCGCGGCGTCACCGGCGAAGCTACCGTGCAGCAAATCCGCCAGTTCAAGGTGGACTACGGCATCATCGGCATCTCCAGCATCGAGAGCGACGGCGTGCTGCGCGACTACGACTACCGCGAAGTACGCACCTCGGAAGCCATCATCCAGCAATCGCGCCAGGTGATGCTGGCGGCCGACCACTCCAAATTCGGCCGGCCGGCGCTGGTGGAGCTGGGTCATCTTTCGCAAGTTCACGCGCTGTTCACCGACAAGCCGGTGCCGCCGGAAATGGAAGCCGTCATCGCCGAGGCGGGCACCGAACTCTTCGTGGCGGAATAAGCGCCGCCAAGCAAAGTCCGTTGCACGGAGGATGCAAAGTTGGCCAATACTGGCCGAGCGCGGCGTTCAAGCAGAAGGCGCAATGCGACGGCAGGCATTTGTCCGCCGCTGCAGGCACCGCGCAGCCGCAAAGCAATCTCCTCTCCGCCCTGCGGCAAACCCATGAGGCAACAGCGGAACCCGCCCTTGCCGACTATTCTCAAAGCCCTTATGCCCGGCCCGCAGCCGGGCCAACTTGAATTCAGGAGACCGATCATGCCGCTTTCCCGTCTGCTGCGCTTGCTGCCGCTGTGCGCGGCGCTGACCGCCCTGCCCGCCGCCGCCGCGCTGGTCAACGGCGCCATTGCGCCGGACTTCACCACCACCGCCGCCAAAGGCGGCGACAGCTTCCGTTTTTCCCTGTACGAAGCGCTGAAGCAAGGGCCGGTAATTCTCTATTTCTACCCGGCCGCCTTTACCAGCGGCTGCACGGTGGAAGCCCACCTGTTTGCCGAAGCCACCGATCGCTTCAAAGCGCTGGGGGCCACCGTCATCGGCGTATCCAATGACAATATCGACACGCTCAAGCGCTTTTCCGTGTCCGAATGCCGCAGCAAGTTCGCCGTGGCCGCCGACGGCGACAAGGCCATCATGAAAGCCTATGACGCGGTGATGGTGCCCGGCCTGGGCTACGCCAGCCGCACGTCTTACGTCATCACGCCCGATCACAAGGTGATTTACTCCTGGACGGCGCTGGACCCGAACCAGCACGTGGAAAACACCATGAAGGCGCTGGAAGCATGGAAAGCCGGCAAACAGCCCTGATCAACCGGCCCGGTTCCGCTGCGTACAAAGCCGCTTGACTTCGAGCGCACTCGAAGCCGCACCCTGACGCCATGGACACTCTTCTCAGCATCCGCGAGACAGCCGCCCGCACCGGTCTTACCGTGCACACGCTGCGCTATTACGAGGACATCGGTCTGATCGACCCGGTGCCGCGCAATGCCGGCGGGCAACGGCGCTACCGTCAGGCCGACCTCGACTGGATCGCCTTCCTGCTGCGCCTGAAAGCCACCGGCATGCCTATCCGGCACATGCAGGCTTACGCCGCGCTGCGGCGCGAAGGCAGCACGCTGGCCAGTGTCCTGGCGCGTCGGCGGCTGCTGGAAAGCCATACCGACGAGCTGGAAAGGCAATGGGCCGAGCTCGCCGACCATCTCGATCTGCTGCGCAGCAAGATCGCCCTGTACCGGGAGATGGAAGCCGCTCTTGCCTCCCCGAGCACAAGCGACAAGGAGCCGCAGCATGACCCCCCCCCCCGCTACCAACAGGGCCTGGCCCGACTGCATGAAGTGGACGGCGAGGCCGGCCAGCGCGTCATCGACAGCCTGGCCGACATCGCGCCGGATCTGGCGCGCTACATCATCGAGTTCGGTTTTGGCGATGTGTATTCCCGTCCCGGCCTCAGCCTGCCGCAGCGCGAGCTGGCCACCATCGCCGCGCTCACCGCGCTGGGCAACGCCGCGCCGCAACTGAAAGTGCATCTGCACGCCGCCCTCAATGTGGGGCTCAGCCGCCGGGAGATCACTGAAACCATCTTGCAGATGGCGGTGTACGCCGGCTTCCCCGCCGCGCTCAACGGCATGTTCGCCGCCAAGGAGGTGTTTGCCGAACACGACGCCCGCACGGCGGCCTAGCCGCGCGGATCACCGTCCCGCGCCAAGCGGCGCGGGACTGCCGCCCTTCGGCCAACCTTGCCTCAAGCCGCCCGCGCCGGGTTGCGCGCCAGCCCCGTCAGCAGTGCGCCGCCAACAATCAGCAAGCAGGCCAGCAGCAAGCTCAGACTGGCCGTCGTTTCTCCCATCAAGCACAGCGACAGGGTAGAAATCAGCGGCGCTGCGTAAGCCAGCACGCCCAGCAAGGGCAGATTGCCGCGCTTGACCCCCACATCCCAACAATAGAAAGCCACGCCCACCGGCCCCAGGCCCAGGGCCAGCACGCCCAGCCACTGGCCTGCGCCATCCGGCCAGACGGTCTTCTCCCAAAGCAGATGGCAAAACAGCCCCAGCAAGGCCGTGACGGCACAAAATCCGCCAGTGGCCTCGGAAGGAGCCGCCGCTGTCAGACGGCTGAGCACGGAATACACCGACCAGATCAGCGCGCAAGCCACCGCTAGCACATAACCCGACAGATAGCGCGCGTCAAAACCGCCCTGGCCGCCACGCAACAACAACCAGCAACCGGCCAGCGCAGACAGCGCGCCGGCCACATGCGCGCCACGCAGGGCATGGCCGGGCAAGCAGGAAGACAACAGCACGATGAGCAAGGGCCAGAGATAAGCCAGCAAGCTGACTTCCACCGCCGGCGCCTGCCGCATGGCGAGGAAATAACAGAAGTGATAGCCAAACAGGCCGCCTATGCCCAGCAGCCACACGCGGGCAGGCAATTGACGGCACGCCGCCAGCGAAGCCGGCCGCCGCACCCAGCCGCTGGCAGTCACCAGAAAACCGATGGCGAAGGTCATGGCCAGCAACTGAAAAGGCGGCACGGCCTTGCCGGCCAAGCGGGTCAGCGGCGCCAGCAAGCCCCAATTGAGAATGGCCGCCGCGCCGATCAGCGTGGCAGTGCGAGAGGAAAGCGACATGGATGTTCCTGCGGCAAAACCCCAGTGTCGCGGGAAAAACGGGCTCAGTCTTTGTCGATCCGGCGCTCTGTTTTGCCGTGCCGGCGATAGTGGGTGGGGCTTTGCCCGGTATGGCGGGCAAAGCGGTCGCTGAAGGCGGCCAGGCTGCCGTAGCCGCAAGCCTCGGCCACTTGCTGCACCGGCAGACGGGTGCTTTCCAGCAGGCGGCGCGCCTTGTCCATGCGCAGGTTTTGCAGATACTGGCCGGGCGACACGCCCAGTTGCCGACGGAACAATTCGCTGAGCTGCCGCGGACTCAAATGCACGTCGCGGGCCAAATCGGCCAGCTTGCAGTCTTCGGCCAACCTTGCCTCCAGCCAGGCGCAAGCCCGCCGCAAGCGCGGGTCCGGCGCGGCATCGCCGCCGGGTAGAAGCTGCAGCAGCAAGGCCAACATGCTCAGCTGACAAGCGGGCGTTGCGGTCTGGCCGGCCATGTCGCGCAGAAAAACCAGATAGCTTTGCAGCGGCGGCGACAGCGGGCGAAATGGCGCGGCCGCCAGCCAGGCGCCGCTCATGGACAGCGGCACGTCGGCTACCAGAAAACGGTTGTCGCCGCTGGCGGCAAAGCCGTGGCTGGCGCCCGCCTCAATGACGGCAAGACTGCCGGCGTCCACCCGGCCGCCGCGCCCGTCCACCTCCAGCTCCAGACAGCCCCGCACCGGCAACACCAGCTGATGGTGATCATGCTGGTGGCTGTGACATTCGCCGGGATAGCTGCGCAAGCTGAGCCCGGGCTGGAGGAGCGGAGCGGTCATGGCGCGATGATAGCCGGAAAAACCGGCAAAAAAATGCCCCGCCGGGGGATGGCGGGGCAAATGGAGCGACAATGCAACAACAAATCAGGCAGCGCGGCCGGCGGCCTTCTCCAGCAGGAGGCGCGGGCCGCCGCCGCGATATTCCGCAATCCAGTCGTCCAGCACGCTTTGCGCATGCGCCGGCAAGTGCAGTTTGAGCTTGCTGCGCCGCCAGAGGATATCCTCGGCGCGGGTGGCCCATTCCTGATCCACCAGATAGCTCAATTCGGCTTCATACACGCCGGGCAACACTTCACGGCCCATCTGGTCCAGCCCGGTGGCGCTGCCGATCAGGGTGTCCAGGCGAGTGCCGTAGGCGCGGGCGTAACGTGTCAACAGCGCCGCAGGCATCCAGGGGAAACGCTGGCGACGCACATTCAGGAAGCGTTCGAAACTGTCCATATCGCCGCCGGGCAAGGCTTCCTGCGCGGTGCCGCTGGGCTTGTTGTTGCCCAGCAGCGGCGCCAGGCGATCCACCGCCTCTTCGGCCAACTTGCGGAAGGTGGTGATCTTGCCGCCAAACACCGACAACATGGGCGCGCCTTGCGCATCCAGCTCCAGCGAGTAATCACGGGTAACGCTGGCGGCGCTGGCGGCTTCGTCGTCCAGTAGCGGACGCACGCCGGAATAGGTGCTCACCACATCGGCCGGGCTGATGCTGCCCTTGAAATAGCGGTTGGCCATCTGGCACAGATAGGCGATTTCATCGCCGTCTATCGCCACCTGACCGGGGTCGCCGTGGTATTCGATGTCAGTGGTGCCGATCAGGGTGAAATCCTGCTCGTAGGGAATGGCGAAAATGATGCGCTTGTCCGGGTTCTGGAAGATGTAGGCATAAGGGTGGTCAAACAGCTTCTTCACCACGATGTGGCTGCCCTTCACCAGCCGCACCGATTTGGGAGACGGCAAGCCCAGCGTGTCCTTGAGCAGGCTCTCCACCCACGGGCCGGCGGCGTTCACTACGGCGCAGGCGCGTACTTCTTCACGCTCCCCGCCCGCTTTCTCCAGCGTGCACACCCAGTGCTCGCCGTCGCGCCGCGCCGCCACACAGGCCGTGCGCGTAGCAATGCGCGCGCCATGCTCGGCCGCGGACATGGCGTTGAGCACCACCAGCCGGGCGTCTTGCACCCAGCCGTCCGAATAGACGAAACCACGTCGGAAGTCCGCCTTCAGCGGGCCGCCGGCCGGATGGCTGGCAAAGCTGACGGTTTCCGAGCCGGGCAGAATCTCGCGCCGCGCCAGATGATCGTAGAGAAACAGACCGCAGCGGATCATCCACTCCGGACGCTGGCTCTTGTCGTGCGGCATGACAAAGCGCAGCGGCCAGATGATGTGCGGCGCGGCTTTCAGCAGCACTTCCCGCTCCTGCAGCGCTTTGCGCACCAGGCCGAACTCGTAGTACTCCAGATAGCGCAAGCCGCCATGAATCAGCTTGGTGCTGGCCGAAGAAGTGTGCGAGGCCAGGTCGTCCTTCTCGCACAGCATGACCGACAAGCCGCGGCCGGCCGCGTCGCGGGCAATGCCCGCGCCGTTGATGCCGCCGCCTATCACCAGGAGATCGTAGAGTTTCACTGCTGTCGCCTTTCCATTGCCTGCCGCGCGCGGGCGGCGTGGTACATGCCATGAGCTTAGTCAAAGCCCAACATCAATTCAACATTTTATGTTCGTTTATTTTCGTTTTATGCACTGCAACGTGGGTTTTTGCCACATTAAATTTTCGTTATTCCGCGATACGCGTAAGCAAGACGTAAAAAAAGCCACCCGAAGGTGGCTGCCGGCCCCGCCGGAGCGGGGCTACCAGGAGCAAACTTACAGATTGGTATAGATCAGCGCCGCCAGCGTGCCGCCCAGCAAAGAGCCCACCACCGGCACCCAGCTGTAGCCCCAGTCGCTGCCGCCCTTGCCCGGGATGGGCAACAGTGCGTGCATGATGCGCGGCGCCAGGTCGCGCGCCGGGCTCATGGCGTAACCGGTGGTGCCGCCCAGCGACACGCCGATGCCCAGCACCAGCAAGGCCACCGGCAAGGCGTCCATCGCGCCCAGCGACAGCTTGGGCGCCACCATGCTGAGAATGGCGAACACCAGCACGAATGTGGCCAGCACTTCGGACAAGAGATTGCCCGGCAGACTGCGGATGGCCGGCCCGGTGCAGAAGGTGGCCAGCTTGAGTCCCGCATCGTCGGTGGTTTCATAATGCTGGCGGTACATCAGCCATACCAAGAAGGCGCCGGCCATGCCGCCCAGCATTTGCGCCAGCACATAGCCCGGCACCTTGCTCCAGGCAAACTTGCCGGCTACCGCCAGCGCCACGGACACCGCCGGGTTCAGGTGCGCGCCGCTGATGGCGGCCACGCTGAACACGCCGACAAACACCGCCATGGCCCAGCCGAAAGCGATGACGATCAGACCGCTATTGTGGCCCTTGGTGTTTTTCAACAGCACATTGGCGACAACGCCATTGCCCAACAGCACCAGCAAAGCAGTGCCGATGAACTCTCCAAAAAGGGGATTCATTTTTGTTTCTCCGGGACGGGGGCGCGCCGGCCCCCGGTTCGACAGTCCGCCCGCCGCGCCTCGGGCGAGGCGGCGGGCAACGGTTTTTCAGCAAACGATCAAGCGTCGGCCCAGGCTTTGGCGGCCATGACGGCGCGGTTCCAGCCGGCCACTTGCCGCGCCACCTCTTCGGGGGTCTGCTGCGGCTTGAAGCGGCGGTCCAGCTGCCACTGGCCCTGGATGTCTTCCACGCCCTGCCAGTAACCCACCGCCAGACCGGCCAGATAGGCCGCGCCCAGCGCGGTGGTTTCAGTGATGCGCGGACGCACCACGTCCACCGACTGGATGTCGGACTGGAACTGCATCAGCAGTTCGTTGACCGTGGCGCCGCCGTCCACGCGCAATTCGGCAATGGCCATGCCCGCGTCGGCCTCCATGGCCTTGAGCACATCCATGGTCTGGTAGGCGATGCTGTCCAGCGCGGCGCGGGCAATATGCGCGGCGCGGGTGCCCAGGGTGGCGCCGACGATGGTGCCGCGCGCATTCGGGTTCCAGTGCGGCGCGCCCAGACCGGCAAAGGCCGGCACCAGGTACACCCCGTCGCTGCTGTCCACTTCCTGCGCCAGCGGGCCCACATCGGCCGAGTGACGGATGATGCCGAGACCGTCGCGCAGCCATTTCACCACCGCGCCGCCAATGAAGATGGAGCCTTCCAGCGCGTACTGCACCTTGCCGTCCAGTTGCCAGGCAATGGTGGTCAGCAGGTTGTTGGAGGAGGAAATCGGCTTGTCGCCGGTGTTCATCATCATGAAGCAGCCGGTGCCATAGGTGTTCTTCACCATGCCCGGCTGGGTGCACTGTTGGCCGAAGAGCGCGGCCTGCTGGTCGCCCGCCACGCCGGCAATGGGAATCTCCACGCCCAGATGCGCGGCATGGGTATGGCCGTACACCTCGCTGGAGCTTTTCACCGCCGGCAGCATGCTGACCGGAATGCCCATGATGTCCAGCAGCTCGGCATCCCACTGCAGGGTATGAATGTTGAACAGCATGGTGCGCGAGGCGTTGGATACGTCGGTGACGTGCACCTTGCCGTGGGTGAAGTTCCAGATCAGCCAGCTGTCCACCGTGCCGAAGGCAAGCTTGCCTTGCTGGGCGCGTTCGCGCGCGCCGGGCACGTTGTCCAAGATCCATTTGATCTTGCTGCCGGAGAAGTAGGCGTCCACCAGCAGACCGGTCTTGGCGCGGATGGCGTCCGCCAGACCGCGCTCTTTCAATTCGTCGCAAAAGCCGGCGGTGCGGCGATCCTGCCAGACGATGGCGTTGTAGACCGGGTGCCCGGTTTCACGGTCCCACACGATGGTGGTTTCCCGCTGGTTGGTGATGCCGATGGCGGCGATGCTGCGGCCATCAATGCCGGCTTTGGCCACGACTTCGGCGGCTACGCCCGCCTGGCCGCCCCAGATTTCCAGCGGATCGTGCTCAACCCAGCCCGGCTGGGGATAAATCTGGCGAAATTCTTTCTGGGCCAGGGAAACAATGTCGCCGGCCTGATTGAACAGGATGGCACGCGAACTGGTGGTGCCCTGGTCCAGAGCGAGGACGAGTTTGTCGTTCATGAGGGTGTCTCCTTTGCAATCGAAATGGCGTAAAGCCTGAGCGCTGCTTTTTTTGCTGTCTGGTAGGTACGGCAATCCCCATCGCGCCCTTGTTGCTGCGCGTTGTGGTTTGCATTTTTGTTGTTATTTGTTCGTTTTATTTTCGTGCAATTCTAAATTGCGGTCGGGTTCTGTCAATTGACATGGCATTCTGCGACAAGTGATCACCGCTGTAATCTGGTAGTAATGACGCTTCATTTTACGCAGTCGTCATCCGCAACGCACAAAGGAAGCGGCTTAAATCCTTGTCTGACAAGGGCCACGCACCATGCTGCATGGCAGCATTTAAAAACACAGCCAGCACTTTGAAAACGCGGCAAAATCGCAACAAAAAAGCAAAAAATCGTACATTAACCAAGCATGATTTTCCATACTCATATCGACTGAGCCGCTGCTCGCCGCATCAGGTCAAACAAGCCGCGGAGTAGTCAAGCCACTACATTGCAGTTATGGCAGCATGCAGAAAACACACCAGAATCCGCCCCTCGTCCATGCCGGCGCGGGGCGTCGAGGCAGGCTGGAGACCCTGCCGCCAGAAAGGACCCCCATGCTTCGCAACACCAAGATCGTCGCCACCCTCGGCCCCGCGTCCAGCGCGCCGGACCAGATCCTCGCCCTCGCCCGCGCCGGGGTGAACGTGTTTCGCCTCAACATGAGCCATGGCAGCCACGATGACCACCGTGCCCGCCTCTCCGCCATTCGGCAGGCGGAGGCCACGCTGGGCCGTCCCATCGGCGTGCTGATGGACCTGCAAGGCCCCAAGCTGCGTATCGGCACCTTCAAGGAAGGCCCGGTTTCGGTATTCAACGGCCAACCCTTCCGCTTTGTGCTGGACCCGGTGGACGGCGACGCTACCCAGGTGACCCTGCCGCACCCGGAAGCCTTCGGCGCCTTGCAGCCGGGCCATCACATTCTGGTGAACGACGGCAAACTGTCGTTCCACGTGGAACACGTTGACGGCCACACCATTCACACCCGCGTAGTGGTGGGCGGTGAACTGTCCGACCGTAAGGGCTTCAACCTGCCGCAAACCCTGCTGCCCTTGTCCGCCATCACCGAAAAAGACCGCAAGGATGTCGCCTTTGCCCTCAGCGAAGGGACGGAATGGATTGCGTTGTCCTTTGTGCAAACCGCCGAGGACGTGCGCGAACTGCGCAGCCTGATCGGCAACTCGGTAGGCATTGTGGTGAAGATCGAGAAACCGTCCGCCGTGGACCAACTGGAAGCCATTGCCGAATTGGCCGACGCGGTGATGGTGGCGCGCGGCGATCTGGGCGTGGAACTGCCCACGGAGGACGTGCCGGTGGTACAGCGGCGCATCGTGCACCAGTGCCGCCACCTGGGCCGTCCGGTCATCGTGGCCACCCAGATGCTGGAATCCATGATTTCCTCGCCCACCCCCACTCGCGCTGAAGCCAATGACGTGGCCACCGCCGTGTACGAAGGGGCAGACGCGGTCATGTTGTCGGCCGAAACCGCCGCCGGCAGCTACCCGGTGGAAGCCGTGCAAATCATGGACCGCGTGATACGCCGCGTGGAAGGCGCGCCGGACTACCGCAAAGTGATGTCGCTGGACCACAGCGCCGCCGACGCGCCGGATCAGGCCGACGCCATTGCCGCCTGCGTGCGCAAGGTGGCCTCGCTGCTGCCTGTCACCGTCTCCGCAGCCTTTACCACCAGCGGCTCCACCTGCCTGCGGCTGGCGCGCGAGCGGCCATCCACCCCCATCATGGGCATCTCGCCCCGGCTGGATACCGCACGCCGCCTGACGCTGGTTTGGGGTGTGGTGGCCTACAACGGCCCGGATGCGGAAAACCTGGAAGACATGGTGGTAAAAACCACGTTCTGCGCCACCAAACTCGGCCTGGCCGAGCAAGGCAAGCCGATGGTGATTATCGCCGGCGTGCCTTTCGGCACCCCTGGCGCCACCAACCTGCTGCGCATCGTCTACCCCTGATCGCCCAGCCCCGCCGCCGGCTGCTTCCATGCCGGCGCGGGTAGCTACGCCAAAACATCAAGGCCGCCCATGGGCGGCCTTGATGCTGTTCCAGCCGACGTCTTGCCAATGCCGTCAGCCAGCCTGTTTCCATCCCGGCGAATCCTGACCCTGCAAGGGTGAATTTAAGCCACAACAGCTTGTTTCAAGCCATTGCACGCCGCCCTTTCACCCTCCCAAAGCAATATCCGCACTCTCGACAGTTATTGCCGCAACATAATTTGTCGGCTATCAACAAGCTGTCGGCGTCGTGTTTTTTCGCACCGCCAAGAGGGGCTTTCCCTCGCCCCGCCGGCAAGCCATAAACAAAAATCTCCGTGCAGAGCAGGTAACTCAAGGGGTAATACCATGCCGCTCAAGGGTAAGGGCAAGCTCATTGGCTTGACGGCGAAATGCGCCGCCGTCAGCGGGATCTTCCTGTTGGGCGGGGCTGCAGGCTATGCCTGGCTGGACTCAAAATTGCAGACGGATCTGGCGGCATCGCGCAAGCTCGTCATTGATCAGCAGGCGAATCACCTGCTGACAAGCAAGCAAGCCGCCATTGAAGGCATTTTCAATGCCATGTACCAGAACATCCGTACCATCAGCCTGCTGCCCAGCGTACGCGCCATCAATGGCGGCAACCGGACGGACGACAAACAGGATATCGTTGCCGAACACCGTTTCTCGGCAGACGCCTTCAATACTGTCCAGCAAATTTTCAATAACCTGGCCACCAAGGCCAGTGTTTCCGAAGTGTATGGCGTCATGCTCGGCCTGGACGCCGGCAAGGGGCAGGTTCCGTTTTTCATGTTTGACACCGTGCATCTGACGCCCGGCGAAAAAGAACCCGACGAGCCCGAGTCCAAAGACCCGGACAAACCCAAGGAAGTGGAAGACGAGGAATACAGTTACTTTCCAAAGCAGATGGCCCAGCTGCAAGCGAGTTATCCCGGCTTCACCTTCAAGTCGCTGGATGACATTCCGGCCGCTACCTCGCCCATCATGCGTACCTGCGACAACAAGCAGTACTACTCGATCAAGCTGTGCAATGTGTACGATGCGCGCGGCATGTTGTATTCCGTCCCGGTGTACAACGCGGAAAACCGCATGTCCGGCGTCATTTCCTCCATCATCCGCGCCAACGCCTTTGAGGCCGCATTGCTCGACGTGCCATTTCTGGTGCTGACCCCGAAAGACAAGGAAGAAGCCAACAAGATCGGCTTCAAGATGCCCGCCGAGCCCGGCACCTTTGTGCTGAGCAATCCGGAACGCGGCATTCGCATTTACGACCGGCGCAATGCCGAGCTGGACGGCGTGCTAAAGCACCCGGAGTCGGTTCAGCAGCAGGGCGGCAGTCTCATCGATCGCAAGCTGCAGGTTCACAGCGACAGCCCATGGGTTTTGTCTTACTACTTGTCCCCGGCCATGCTGGACAAAGCGCTGGCCGGCGTGCGCCAAACGCATCACGAACGACTCACCACCCTGGCGGGCATCTGGGCCGCCTTGCTGGCCGCCAGCCTGTTCGCGGTATGGCGCAGACACCGCTCCGGGATTGAAATCCGCGATTTGCGCCGGATCGAAAAAACCATCACCGCTGTGGCCACCAGTTTCGACCTCACCATACGCGTCAGCGAAACGGACAGCCCCAAGGTGGCCAGAACGGCCGAGGCCCTCAACAGGCTGCTGTCCGTATTGCAGAAACACATGCAAGGGGTGGAAGAGAGCACGCTGCGCTTGCGCGACGCCAGCCATCACATGCAGGACTCGGCGCAGCGGCTGTCTCACTTTTCCGATGCCGGCAACAAGAGTTCATCGCATATCGACCGCGAACTGGGCGAACTGAGTCACGCCATGCAGGACATTTCCCTGCGTGGCGAAGAGGCCCGCATGCTGATGGTTTCCTCTGCGCAAACCGCGCGCGACAACGATGCCATGCTGCAAGAGGTGCATCGCGACATCCAGAACGTCGCCTCCTCCGTCAACAAGACCGCCGCTTGCCTGGACGGGCTGGAACACTCGAGCGAGAAAATCACCCAGATTGTCGGTGTCATCGAATCGCTGGCCGCGCAAACCAATCTGCTGGCGCTGAATGCGGCCATTGAAGCGGCCCGCGCCGGAGAAGCCGGACGCGGCTTTGCCGTGGTGGCTGACGAGGTGCGCAAGCTGGCGGACAGCACCAGCAGCTCCACCAGTGAAATCGACAATATCGTCCAGTCCATCCGCAGCCAGGTGGCCACCAGTGTTGGCGATATCCGCCAAGTGGAAGAACGTGTCTCCACCGGCCTGGACAGCGTGGGGCAGGCCAGCGCGGCCATGAATCAGATCCGGGCGCAATCAGACCAGATGCTGCAGCTGGTGGCCGCCATGAGCCACAGCGTCAATACGCAGCAACAAAGCTGCCTCGGCTTGTCCGACGAGGTCAGCGGCATCTCGGATAACGCCCGCCAAACCGGACAGGTCGTGCTCACCACAAACGAAACCGCGCAAAGCCTCAACCATCTTGTGGCCGAGATGCAAAGCATCGTCTCGCAATACCGCTTGAAATAAGCGGTCATTCCAACGCCACGGCTGGCCCTTCCTTCGGCCAACCTCAGTCCGGCTGCTCGCGACCCGCCCCCAGGCTGGCCAAGACGCGAGCGGCATTGGCCTGGCAGTCCATATCGTCGGGTTTCGCGTCAATCAGCGCCATCAGCGACTGGATGTGCGCCTTGCTTTGCGCCAGCCTCGCCTCCAGCACCTCGATATCCGCCACCTTGTCCCGCAAGGCGGTCATCAGCTCGGCATGCCGCCAGACGGCGGCATCCGTCGGCAACAGGCGCTTGATTTCATCCAGCGTAAAGCCGGCTTGCTGCGCATCCATGATGATGCTCAACAAGGACAGCGCTTCCGGCGGGTAATCCCGATAGCCATTGCTCTGTCTGCTAGCCGCCTTCAGCAGACCCTTGCTTTCATAAAAGCGGATGGCCGATGCCGCCAACCCGCTGCGTTTTGCCAGTTCGCCTATTTTCATGCCGCTTCCTTTTGCCTGTCCGCCCCCGGGCAGCCGCGCCAGCCAAGGCATGCCCGAACCCAGGCTTTACGCTGTCGCCCGGTTGCCGCAGCAAGCCATGCTAAGCTTCAAGCTCGCCTTAATGTCAACGCCCTGAACACTGCGCGTCATAACGCTTTTGCCGTGGCGCGACCGCGCTTGACCTTCAAGCGAACTTTAACCTTATCGTGCGGGTATCACCTGCCGAGAACCGCGCCATGACGCCCTTTTCCCCCCTCACGCTGCCCAATGGCAGTCAACTGGCCAACCGCCTTGCCAAAGCCGCCATGGAAGAAAACATGGCCGACCCGCAACACGCGCCTTCCGACGCGCTGATCCGCCTGTATCAGACCTGGGCCGAGGGCGGCGCTGGTCTGCTCATCACCGGCAATGTCATGGTAGACCGCCGCGCCATGACCGGCCCGGGCGGGGTGGTGCTGGAATCAGGGCGCTTCGGCCAACGTTTTGCCGCCTGGGCCGCCGCTGCCCGCTCGCACGGCGCGCAGGTGTGGATGCAGATCAATCACCCCGGCCGGCAAATGCCGGCGGCGCTGGGCCAGCCCACGCTGGCGCCTTCGGTCGTACCGATGGATCTGGGTAACTTCTCCCGCCAGTTTGCCGCGCCGCGCGCCATGAGCGAGACCGACATCGACGAGGTGACGTCCCGCTTTGTCCGCACCGCGCAGCTGGCGGAGCAATTCGGCTTCAACGGCGTGCAGATCCATGCCGCACATGGCTACCTGCTCAGCCAGTTTCTCTCCCCGCTCACCAACCAGCGCAACGACCGCTGGGGCGGCAGTCTGGAAAACCGCGCGCGCTTGCTGCTGGAGATTGTGCGAGAAGTGCGCAAGGCCTGCGGCGCGGGCTTTGCCGTATCAGTCAAACTCAACTCGGCTGATTTCCAGCGCGGCGGCTTCAGCGCCGCTGACGCCAGACAAGTGGTGGCCTGGCTCAACCCTTTGGGGGTGGATCTGGTCGAACTCTCGGGCGGCAGCTACGAAGCGCCCGCCATGCACGGCCAGGCTCGCGACGGCCGCACGCTGGCGCGGGAAGCCTATTTTCTGGAGTTTGCCCAAGACATCGCCACCGTGGCGCGGATGCCGTTGATGGTGACCGGGGGCATCCGCCGCTATGCCGTGGCGGAGCAGGTATTGCAAAGCGGCGTGGCGGTGACCGGCATGGCCACCGCGCTGGCCATCAGCCCGGACCTGCCGGCGCGCTGGCGTCGCACCCCCGCCTTTGCGCCGCAATTGCGCGCCATCACCTGGAAAAACAAGGTACTGGCCTCGATAGGCTATATGGCAATGGTGAAATACCAGCTGTTGCGACTCAGCCGGGGCCAAACCACCCAGCCGCGAGTGTGGCCGGCGCTTGCCCTGCTGTGTCAGCAGTGGGATACCCAACGCAAAACGCGCCAGTACCGGCGCTGGATGCAAGCGCAAGCCGCCGGGCATTGAACACAGCCTCAAGCCCGCGCCGGGCAAATGCCTACCACTCCCGGCTGTAAACGATGAAACCCTTGTGCTGCGCCAGTTTGTCGTACAGCGCGCGCCCGGCCTGATTGCTTTCATGCGTTTGCCAGTAAACCCGACGGCAGCCGGCGGCTTGCGCCATGGCGCATACCGCCTCGATCAAGGCGCGGCCTATTCCCTGCCCGCGCGCGGTTTCATCGGTATAGAGGTCCTGCAGATAACACACATCTTCCAGGCGGGTAGTGCTGCGATGAAAAACAATATGCGCCAGCCCCGCCACGCGGCCTTTCGCCTCGGCCACCAAGGCCGCCAGCGGTTCCGCCGGCGCAAAAAACCGCGCCCAGGTTTGCGCGGTGATGTTGTCATCCAGCGCGGTGGCGTCGTACCGGCCATAAAAACGGTTATAGCCATCCCATAATGGTCGCCAGGCGGCATAGTCCGCCTCTACCACCGCTCTCACTCGAATCGCATCGCCCATGTTTGCTCCCAGATGCATGGCCCGCCTTCGGCCAAGCTTGTACACCAGCAATCAATAGCCGATGGTGGCCAGAAACTCATCTAGCCAGCCCGACCAGTAACGCGCCGCGTGCCGGCTCAAACCATGCCCGTCGCCGTCCGGCACTGGCGGCGCGTGTACCAAGCGCGTCGGGCTGCCGCCGGCGCTGAACGCCGCATGCCAGGCCACCGGCGCTTCCGGCCCCCAGTACTGGTCGTTTTCCGCGTAGATCCACAAGCTGGGCATGCGGGTGCGCTTGCCCCACTCGGCAAACATGGCCTGCAAGGCTTCCGGGTGACACATGCGGCCGGGCGAGCGCTCCGGATTGCCGCCGCTGCCGCCGGCAAAATTGATGTAGCCGGCCACCCCCTCGGGGCGCGTCGCCGCCACGGCGGCACTGGTGAAGCCGCCCATGGATTGCCCTGCCAGCACAATGCTGCTCGGACGCGCCCAGGGCTGCGTCTTTACCCAGTCCAGCGCGGCCTGCGTCACTTTAACCACTTGCGCTTCGGCCGCATGATAATCCAGCCGTTTTTCGTCGCCGCACTCGCCGTGCGTACCGTAATACTGCCCGCTCGACTCCTGGTCCTGCCCGCCGGTTTCGCCATAACCCGGCCGGATGGGCGCCACTACGGCAAAGCCCTTGCCAGTCCAGTAGGCGATTTGCGACTTGCTCACCGGGTAGCTCAACTTCAGCCGCTCCGCCTGCGAACCAGCCCTGCCATGGGAAAACACCAGCACCGGATAAGGCGGCTGGCCCTGCGCGGGCAGATACACCAGCGTCACCATGTTCAGGATTGAATCCGGCTGCCCTGCGCCAGTAACGGGGATGGGGTACTTGCCGGCCTCCGGAATGGCGCTCTGCCCGGTTGCGGCGGCAGAGGCGTTTACGCCGGCGGCAAATCCGGCAGGGGACAGTAAAGTCAGCAGCAACAGGACCATGGCGCGCATGAAAGAGATATCCGGCGGCAAAATCATGACTCTAGCATGATGCGCGCAGGTGCAGCGCAAGCTGGCGATGCGCTCACCGAATCAGTACATTAGCACTCGCGGCCGGCCAGCCGCCTCATTCCGCACGAGACCGACATGCCGAACATTACCCGCCGCGACTTTCTCAACGGCATCGCCCTGCTGGGCGCAGCCAGCGCCCTCAAACCCACCAGCGCTCTTGCCGCCAGCGATGCCCCGTACCCGCCCGCCCTTACCGGCCTGCGCGGCTCGCAGCCCGGCTCCTTCGAACTGGCGCACAACCTGGCCTGGGCCGGCCAGCGCGATTTCGGCCCGCTCGCCGCCCCGCCGGAACAATACGACCTCATCGTGATCGGCGCGGGCATCAGCGGCCTGTCGGCGGCGCATTTCTATCGCAGCCAGATCAAGGCGGACGCCCGCATCCTGCTTCTGGACAATCATGACGACTTCGGCGGCCACGCCCGTCGCAACGAATTCACGGTCGATGGCCAGCGCTACCTGAGCTATGGCGGTACCCAGTCCTTCGACACCCCCTCCGCCTACAGCAAGGAAGCGCTGGCGCTGCTCAAGGAGCTGGGCATCAGCCTCACCCGGCTGGAAGACGCCTACGACATAGACTTCTTCGGCCAACATCAGCTCACCGCCGGGGTGTTTTACGATGCGGCGGACTACGGCCGCCACGCCCTGATCAAGAGCAGCCCGCCCACACAGGGACAGGCCGCCAGAGACATCCGCCAATGGCTGCCCGGGCTGCAGACGCCGCCCGCCTTTCGCGACACGCTGGCCGCCGCGCCGCTTACCCCCGCCCAACGCAACAAGCTGCGCGAGGTGCTGGCCGGCTCGAAAAAAGCCGTCGCCCATTTCAGCGGCGACGCCGGTGAAAAACGCTTCTACCAGGGGCGCTACGTTGCTTTCCTGCAAACGGTGTATCAAGTGCGTGACCCGGCGCTGCTCAAACTGCTGTCCATGAGCCTGGCGGAAGAAGCCGCGCTGGGCGGCAACGGCGTATCGCTGCCGCTGGCGCAAGAAGGCGGCCTGCCCGGTTTGCCGGACGGCAAAACCCTGGCGCGACTGCTGGACGACGACTCGCTATTGCCCGATGACGAGGATGACGAAGGCGACGCCTACGTCTATCACTTCCCCGACGGCAACGCCACGCTGGCCCGCCTGCTGGCGCGCCGGCTCATCCCCTCGCTGGCCAGCTTCAGCAGCCCCGAAACCTGCCTCACCGCCCGCTTTGACTACAGCCGGCTTGACCAGCCCGGCCAGCCGGTGCGTTTGCGCCTCTCCAGCCTGGCGGTTAAAGCCGACAACGTCGGCAATGGCACGGCGGTGCAATACGTGAACCAGGGCAAACTCCATGAAGCGCGCGCCCGCCATACCGTCATGGCCGGTTGGCACATGATGGCGGCGCACATCATTCCCAGCCTGGGCGCGGAACAGAAAGCCGCCATGCGCGCCAACATCAAGATGCCGCTGCTCACTGTACAAGTGGCCTTGCGTCGCTGGCACGCCATCAAGCAAAGCGGCGTGGCCGCCGCCTACTGCCCCGGCTCCTACTTCCAGTTCGTGCAGATGGATTTTCCAGTCAGCATGGGCAACTACCAGCCCGACCGCTCGCCGGACAAACCCATCACCTTGTTCCTGTCGCGCATGCCCTGCCCTCCCTTGGCCGACGGCAGCGTGGAAGACCTGCTGCGCCAGGGCCGGGCCGACATCCTCGGCACCGACTTCGCCACCTATGAAACCCGCATCCGCCAGCAACTGGCCGCCATGTACGGCCCTTACGGCTTTGACGCCGAGCGGGACATTGCCGCCATCACCGTCAACCGCTGGCCGCACGGCTACACCTACGAAGACGCCATGTACAAAGGCCGCCCCGCCTGGCAACTGGCCAGCAAACGCCATGGCCGCATCGCCATCGCCAATGCCGACGCCACCGGCCGCGCCTACACCGACGCAGCGATAGACGCCGCCTGGCGCGCGGTGCAAGAGCTCAAGCGCGTCTGATGCCGGCCCGCCCCATGCAAAGCTTCCGCACCGGCCTGCGACTGGCCGGCTTTCTGTCGCTGATAACGCTGGTGCTCGCCAGCTGGATATCCTGGGACATTTATCATGACCCGTTGAGCAGCCAGTACCACGATTTGCCCGGTCTGAGTCTGTTGGTCGCCGGCTTCTGCGCCATACAACTCGCCATCGCACTGAGCCTGTCTTTTCAGCGCATCAAGCTGGACAGCGCCAAGCAGAAACTGGCCTACGCCACCATCGGCACCCTGCACCGCTGGCGAGAAATTCCCGTGGCGGACATCCGGCGCATCAAGTTTTATCGCGCAGCCAACAGCTACCGGGGCATGGTGGACAAACTCGCCATCGGCTATGTCAGCCCCGCCGCGCAGCCAACCGAGCAATGGGTGGAGCTGCTCGACAAGCGGATGATGTCGCTCAGCAACCAGCCCTCCGACTTTTTCGACGCCATCATCGACTTTGTCCGCCAGCACAACCCGAGCGCCGAACTCCCGCCGCAGCGCTAACGGCCTTGTGCCCGCCGCCACCGTCTAGCGTCCCGGCCGCCTCGGGAAACGCCTACCCAACCCGCCCCCGCACGCCGCCGCGGCCCAGTGCCTCCAGCCTGCCACCGCCCCCCGCGTGAACGCGGCAGCCATTACCCGCTTTTCTTGCCTGCCCGACCATCCCCGCCGATACCCCCCGTGCCGTTCAATAGCGGCATCAGGTTTGGCGACCTGAACCTAAGACGGACTGACGCAGCTGCGACTGCGTATTGTCCGACTACACCATTGCTTCGCAGCATCCATGACGGGCCTTGGTGGGGATACCCTCGGGTATGCCGGTTGTTAGGTCCGGTTCGCCAACCCTCCCTTGCGCCCGCCACCTCCGCTTGGCGACATGTGGCATGGCGAATCACCTGAGGAGGGTTTTGCCATGAGCGATACACCCCGCAATGCACCGCGCCCCCAGTGGCCATCCATCCCGTCCCTGCCCCTCGATTCCCACAGCCTGGCCGACCCGCGCTTTGCCCTGTTCCTGCAGCAGCTCGGCTTGGGCGAAAGCCCGACGCCAGAAAGCCGGCAGGCCCTCCTGCTGATCCACCACGCCTGCCACATCCTCGATGCGCGGCTGGAGAAAGTGCGCTACCTCATGAACGACAGCGCACAACTGATGAACAAGCTGCTGGCCATGCTGGACAGCAAAGAAGTGGCAGGGCTGGAGCAATACGACCGCTACATCCTGCTCTAGCACCTGCAGGGCGGACTGGATCAAGCCCGCAACGAGCTGCAGCTGGCTTAAGCCCAGCGCGCGCCCCCATGTAAAAGCCCCCGACCATGCGGCGCGGGGGCTTTTGGTCGGCGGAAGGTTGGCCGAAGAGTTGTGGTCGAGCATGGTCGCTGACTCTATTGTAAAAAGTTCTCCAACTTCGCCCTCAGCGCGTCTTCGTCCTTGATCATGCACTCCCAGAGGATAAGAACCGACCAGCCCGCCTCACGCAAAGCAAACTGGGTTCGCGCGTCTCTTTCCACATTGCTCTTAATTTTGGCCATCCAATATTCTGTTCTGGTTTTCGGTATGCGGCAGCGGCCGCAATCATGCCCATGCCAAAAACACCCGTGTACAAAAATCACCTTGGCTTTCCGACGAAACACTAGGTCCGGCTTGCCGGGCAGCTTGGCTACATGCAAGCGGTAGCGAAAGCCCATGGAGAAAACTAAGCGCCGGACCTTCATCTCCGGCCCGGTATTCTTGCTGCGAACCCGAGACATGAGCTTGCTTCGCTGCTGCCGCGTCAACGTGTCCATGGCGTCCCTCTGGCGACGGCTTCGCCTCGGGCGGAGCCTTTACGGATGTGTGATACTATACGCGCCGGCCTTCCAAGAGGGCCGAGACATTGGCAGAGGCTTGATTATTAAGGAGGGTTGAATGGACTACGTGAATGAGCCGGATACGGCGCTCTATTCGCCGAGTGTCGCCTCCCCCATGGCCAGCCCCGTCGGAACAAAACGCCGCAAACCCGCCTTTCATGAGTTCTTCGCCGGCAGCGGACTGGTTTCCCACGCCTTGGCTCCCTATTTCGATGTAGTTTGGGCCAACGACATCAGCGCTAAGAAAGCCGCTGTTTACACGGCGAATCATGCTCCGGGCAAATTCCAATTGGGATCCATCACCGATGTCTACGGCGGGATGCTGCCCAGCGCGACATTGTCTTGGGCGAGCTTTCCTTGCCAGGATCTTTCCCTTGCAGGACAAACGGCCGGCATTGACGCGGAGCGCAGCGGCTTGGTTTGGCAATGGCTGCGCATTATTGACGAGGCCATCGAGCCGCCGCCGCTGCTAGTCGCTGAAAATGTGGTGGGCCTAGTGTCCGTCAAAGGCGGCGCGCATTACCGCGCGCTGCATGAAAAGCTTCGCCAGCGGGGTTATGCGGTGGGCGCGTTGATGCTGGACGCTGTCCGTTGGGTCCCGCAGTCGCGCCCTCGCATTTTCGTTGTGGCCTTTCATCAGGATTTCCCCATCCCGGCGGAGCTCACCGCCGCCGGACCAACTTGGGCTCATCCCGCAGCCGTCGTCAACGCCGCTCAAGGCATTTCCGACTGGGTGTGGTGGCGCTTGCCTGAACCCGAGCCGCGCAAAAAGGATCTCGCAGACATCATCGAATGGGACGCTCCTTGCGATCCACCGGAAATCGCAGCGCGCAATATCGCGCTTATTCCCGATCATCACCGTCGCATGCTAGATGCCCTGGATACTTTCGCAGCGCCCGGCTACAAACGCACGCGCGCCAACGGACAAACGCTAGAACTGCGCTTCGACGGCGTAGCCGGCTGCTTGCGAACCCCAAAAGGGGGCAGCAGCCGTCAGTTTTTAGTGCTCAAGCGCAATGGGACGCTGTCCACCCGATTGCTGACGGTAAGAGAAACCGCACGCTTGATGGGCGCTCCGGACTCTTTCCAATTGCCGGGCACTTACAACGACGGCTATATGGCGATGGGCGACGCGGTCGCCGCTCCTGTGGCCGCGTATCTGGCAAAGCATCTTCTGTCCCCTCTCGCAAAGGCGCTGCATCGCGATGACTCTTGAACAAAGCCTGCGTCATTATCAAAAAGACAAGCGGCTAAAGTCCAAAGGCCAGTTGGCAACTATGTTGTACGTCTCCAGGAAGGCGAGAACGCTCGGCTTACCGCTTGATCCCTCTTTATTGCTAACGAGCAAGCAGGGGCAGATCAATGGCCTGAGCAAAAGAGCCGTGCAAGCCATTCTTGCGGAATACGGCGAAACGCGGGTGTTGGCCGAAGAATGCGGAAGAACCAGCCGCGGCAGCTTGGGCAACATGCAGGATTACGTCGCCTTTCTCAACGATATTCATGCGAAGGGTTTGGCCGATTTAAGCAAAATCGAAGCATGGTGGGTGGAGCGCATCCGCGACTTCTTCGCCGCTAAACCATTCAAACTGAAGTACGACACCAGCAAGTCTTTTCGCGGCATCATCCGCGATCTGCTGCAGCAAGCGGAAAAACGGCAAAAGGACAATCCCGGCACGATGTACGCCGGCGCGGTGCTTCAGCATCTGGTCGGGGCCAAACTTACGTTGGCCCTGCCGGAGACCAGCATCGCCATGAATGGTTTTTCCGTTGCGGACGCCGTTAGCGACCGCAGCGGCGATTTCGTCATTGAGGATGTTGTGGTGCATGTGACCACCGCGCCGAGCGAAGCCTTGATGCGCAAGTGCGCGGCAAACTTGCAAGCCGGCTTGCGCCCTTTAATCGTCACCACCTATCGCAGCGTGCCGGCGGCGGAGTCTTTGGCGGAAATTCAGGGTATTGCCGATCGGTTGGACGTACTGGACGCGGAGCAATTCATCGCCGCCAATATCTATGAATTGAGCGGCTTTCAGGCAATGCGACGCAAACCTACGTTTGACAAACTAGCCGAGACTTACAACGCCATTGTGGACCGTTGCGAGACCGACGCCAGCTTGAAAATTGCCGTAGATTAAGCAGGTATAACTCCCTCATGGAATAAGCCCCCGGCCATGCGGCGCGGGGGCTTTTGGTCGGCGGAAGGTTGGCCGAAACCCTCTTACGCCAGCCATTGCCACGCCAGGCTGCCCGAGGCCAGCCACATGAACACTGCCGCCGCGCGGTGCAAACGGCCCAGTTGCGCGGCAAAGCGCCGCATGACTGTCGGGTGACCGGCCGCCCACGCCACCAAACCATCCCATAGCAACACCGCCAGCAACATCCACGCCCCGCAGGCGGCCTGCCAAGCCAAGGCCATGCCGCGCGCGCAGAGCAAGCCAAACAAGGTGGCGTAAAACAAGGCGTTCTTGGGGTTGAGCGCGCCGGAGAGAAAGCCGGCCAGCCAGGCGTTGCGCTCATGGCTTGATGCAGCGGCACTGTCAGCCAATGAGGCCGGGGCCGCCGCGGCGCGCCAGAACGCCCAGCCTAGCCAGGCCAGATAGACGGCCCCCGACACCAGCAGCCATCGGCTGAAACCCGCGTGTCTAGCCAGGCCCTGCAAGCCGGCCAGCGCCATGAGGATGTACACGCCGTTGGCCGCCGCAATGCCCAGCGCCGTGAGATATCCGCGCCGACGGCCGGCCGCCAGCGACTGTCGCACCAGCAGGAAGAAATCCGGGCCGGGACTCAACAGCGCAAGAAAATGCGCCCCAGCCACCAACAAGAACAATTCAAGCATCGCCATTCCTTTAACGAAACGTCGACACCCCTTGCTGCGCGCCGCCCAAGGGCGATGCGCGCGGGTTGTCGACACCAGAGAAGATGGCGGCAGCATGCGACCGCGGCGCGGCGGCGTATTGGAGAAAAGTGCTCGGAAACGCTTGCAGTCGTCTGCGCGCGGCAAGCGGCAAGGGCGACATCAGCGGCTCGTGCGCGCCTTTGCTGTCGTCACCGGCCACGAACGGGCAGGATGGTTCAATCCGCCCGGCTGCGGTACTGCTCGGGGGTGGCGGCCACGCGCTGACGGAATGCGCGCTGGAAGTGGCTTTGGTCGCTGAAACCCAGCTCCAGCGCCAGTTCGGCCAACGTGACTGGTTGGCGCAGCCGCTGACGGGCAATGTTGATGCGGCAGTCCAGCAGATAGGCATGCGGGGTCTGACCCTGATGGCGCTGAAACTGGCGGATGAGGTGGAAACGGCTGACACCGGCGCGGCGGGCCAGCTCGGGCAACGGCCAGGGGCTGGCGCAATCTTTCCGTATGGCGTTGCATAGCGCCTGCAGCCAGTCGGGCGCGGGTTCGCGCTGCGGCAGGCCCTGCTCCTGCGCCAACAACGACAGCAGGGCGAGCAGTTGCTGCTCGCGTGCGTCCGGCTCGGCCTCGCTCAAACTGGCGCGCAGCATGACGTCAACGGCGGCGTACAGGGCCGGATCGGCCCGCCACAAGGGAAACGCATCGGCGCGCAAGGCGGGGCTTTCTTGCGCCAGCGCGCCAAACCAGTCGTCGCGCAGATAGAGCATGCGGTAGCTCCAGCCACTGCCGGGCCGGGGGTTGCAGCGGTGCACCCGCCCCGGCGGGATCACCACCACATCGCCGGCCCCCAGCGCTTGCGGCGGCAAGTTTTCCAGCGTCAGTTCGGACGCGCCGCCGTCCACCAGCCCGACGGACAGCGCCGGATGTGAATGCGGGTGGTAACAGGCGCGGCTGTCGCGGGCCTGGCGATATTCCACGAAGGGCAGCGCCGGATCGCGCAAGAAGCGATGCACGGACGGTCTCACGCCAGCCTCGCCAGCAAACGGGCCAACTCGTCCGGATTGTCTTCGCTCATGGCGTGGCCGGCGTCCGGCAATACGGCTACCGCCACGCCAAGGGGCGGCAGGCGGTGCAAGTCCTCATCCGGCAGCGAACGTTGGCCGAAGACCACACAGCGCGGCAGACGCAGCACCAGCAGTTGTTCCCGCCAGGACGGCTGCGCACCGGTCACCAGCGACACCGCGGCGCGGTGCACGGCCTGCGGCGCGCAGCTGGCCAGCGTGCCGGCCCACAGCTTGCTGCCCTCTTTCGCCGCCATGGCCGCCATGCGGCGCTGGCCGGTTTCGGCAAACCGCGCTTCGCTCTGTGCCGCCACGGCGCGGCTGAACACACCGCCGCCAGCATCAAGATTGGGTTCCAGCAGCGTTAGCGCGCTGGCGCGCTCGCCCAGCAGGCCCGCCAGCTCGATGGCCACCGCCCCGCCCATGCTGTGGCCCACCAGCCGGACCGCCGGCAGCGCCAATGCCTGCAGCAGATCATGCAGGGTGCGCGCATGGGCGCTGATGCTGTAGGGAAAATCCGCCGGCTTGTCGCTGAAACCGCTGCCAAGCAAGTCCACGACCAGCCGCCGATGGCCGGCCAGCGCCGGATGCGCGGCGACGCCCGCCCAGTCGGCGGAACCGGCGCAGCCTAGGCCAGGCACAAACAATAGCGGAACGCCCTGTCCGGGCCAGTCGTGATAGCGCAGGCCGCCGTGGCCGGTGTCGAAATAGTGCATGGAATACTATATGGAATAAGAAAACAAATTTTTATTACTTTGCGCAATAAAAGCAGCAAGCAATAATGAGATCAACAACATAGCAAGGAGACAGCCCGATGACGAGACTGTCTGAAGATTTCGATTACATCATCCAACCCGGCTGGCGCAATTCCGGCCCCACGCACTGGCAAAGCCATTGGGCCGACAAGCTGAACGCCATCCGGGTGCAAAACGATAACTGGGAAACCCCGCAGCTGGAAGACTGGCTGCACGGGCTGGATCGCGCGCTGGATCAGGCCCGCCGCCCGGCCATTGTCATTGCCCATAGCCTGGGCTGCATCGCCACCGCCCATTACGCCCTGCGCCACCCGCGCCGCATTGCCGGCGCCTTGCTGGTGGCCCCGGCCGATGTGGAACGCGCCTTCGTCCCGCGCGAACTGATGCCCTTTGCGCCCTTGCCGCGCCTGCCCCTGCCGTTTCCGGCGCTGGTGGCCGCCAGCGACACCGACCCCTTCTGCCAACCACCGCGCTCGGCGCGGCTGGCCGGTTACTGGGGCTGCCCCATCCGCTGGCTGCCGGGCGCCGGCCACATCAATGTGGATTCCGGCCATCACCAATGGGAAGACGGCTTTGCCCTGCTGGAAGCGGTAAACCGGCGCGCCGCGCTGCATCGCCAGCTGGCGGCCTGAACGCCATAGGAGCTTGTGCGCCCAGGAAGAAACTCAGCCGGGAAAGCACTGCGGCCTGTGCATTTTGCTGGCGTTTTCTACGTCTTGACCTTGCTGCGCGGCCCGATTTGCACAGCGGCTGACAACGATATGACGGGAACCTTGCGGCCGGATGACAACTCCATCCGCTTTTGACCATCGGCGGCTGGAATGTCACACTGCCGCATCCGTCTTGTCTTTCCATAAGGAAACGCCCATGTTTGCCGTACGCCAACTTGCCGCCGGCCTCGCCGTCGCCGCCCTGTCCATGCCGATGCTGGCCCACGCCGACGCCGCTCAGGACGCCGCCGCCAAGGAGCTGGCCCAGACCATCGGTCTGAACAACATGCCCACAGATCTGGCGCAGCGCACCACCGCCTCCGCCGGCCCGCTGCTGCAGGAATACTTCGTCAAGAACAAGATCAACCTGTCGCCGGAACAGCAGAAGAAAGCCCAGGACGGCTTCAAGACGTATGCCGAAGGCGTACACAAGTCCGCCGTGGACTACTTCAACTCCGCCGCCGTGAAAAAGCAGTTTGAAGACGAAGTGGCCAAGTCTTACAGCGCCAAGTTCAGCGCCGACGAACTGAAGCAGATCGCCGCCTTCTACAAGACGCCGGCTGGCCAGAAGATGATCAAGGAACAACCGGGTGTCATCGACAACATCGCCAAGAACATGCTGGCCAGCGCGGAAAAAACCCTGCTGCCCAAAATGCGCACCGCCGCCGAGAAATACGGCAAAAGCGTTTCCGCCAAGTAAGGCTGCCGTTGTTTGACGCTTAGCCTTGCGCGGTGCGCTGCGCAGGCCAACAGGGAGTCGAGGGCATGGTGAAGTTGGGCTATCTGATCAGCTATGTGGACAATGTGGAAGCCGCGCTGACGTTTTTTGAACAGGCTTTCGCCTTCAAACGACGGCTGCTGGTGGAAACCGGCGACTATGGCGAACTGGAAAGCGGCGACGCCGTGATCGCCTTCGCCGCGCATTCGCTGGGCCGCGACAACCTGCCCGCCGGCTATGTGCGCATGGATGCCTCCGCGCTGCCGCTGGGCATGGAACTGGCGCTGGTCTGCGACGACCTGGCCGCCACTCATCAGCGCTGTTTGCAGCACGGCGCCGCCGAACTGCAGGCCCCCGCGCAAAAACCTTGGGGCCAGACGGTGTCTTACCTGCGCACGCCATTCGGCCTGCTGCTGGAATTGTGCACCCCGCTCTAAGCGCTGCCCGGCTGCACCGCCTGAATCAAACGGCCCCCTTCGGGGCCGTTTTTCATGGCTGCGGCAAGGGCACCATGATGATGCTTTTGGTGAAGGCGACCGTGTCGTCGCCGGCATTGAGGTAGTCGTAAGGGATGTCGGAAGCGAAAGACAACGCCTGACCGGCCGCCAGCATCGCGCGGCGGTCCGGCAACACCACTTCCAGCGTGCCCCGATAGACATACAGCATCTCGTGACAACCCGGCGCGTCCGGCTCCGCGCGATAACCATCGCCCGGGCCCAGCTGCCAGTGCCACAGCTCGAACACCATGCCGGGGCGGGGGATGGTTTCCATCAGACTGGCGTGACTGTCCGTATGCGCGCCCTTCCAGATGCGCAGCGGCAGGGCCAGTTCCGGCACGGGCATCGGCGGGCGCACCGCTTCGGCAAACGTCAGCCCCAGCGCGCCGGCCAGCTTGTCCACCGTGGCGATGCTGGCGTTGTTTTCTCCTGCTTCGATGTTGACCAGCATGCGCCGGCTGACGCCGGCCAGCTCGGCCAGTTTTTCCTGACTCCAGCCCTTGGCCACCCGAGCCTGCCGGATATTGGTCGATACGTGCTGGATGACAGACAGCGTGCCGTTGCTCATAGAGTTTGTGCAATATATTGCGCCATGATTGACATGTGCATTATATTGCTCACACCCCTACCTGACAATCGCACCCGCCATGAACACCACGCTTAGCGCCGCACCGCCACAGGGCGGCCACTCTTCCCGCTTGCCGGACTTGGTGCTGATCGGCATCACCATGATCTGGGGCTTTACCTTCCTGACCGTGCAGCACGCCTTGCAATGGGCCGGCCCGCTCACTTTCGTAGCGCTGCGCTTCGGCGCGGCGGCGCTGATCGCCGCGCTCTACGGCTGGCGACAACTGGCCGGCCTCACCCGCCGCGAGCTGCTCACCGGCGCGCTGGTGGGCTGTGTGCTGTTTGGCAGTTACAGTCTGCAAACCATCGGCCTGCAATACATCCCCAGCAGCAAATCCGCCTTTCTCACCGGGCTGTATGTGCCGCTGGTGCCCTTGATCCAGCTGCTGCTGTTCCGTCGCCATCCCAAACTTGCCGCCTGGCTCGGCATCGCCGTGGCCTTTGTCGGCCTTACCCTGCTGTCCGACCCGCGCGGCATGACACTGACGCTGGGCAAGGGCGAATGGCTGACCATTGCCGGCGCGGCGGCCATTGCGCTGGAGATCAGCCTGATCAGCCGCTTCGCCAATGGCGTGGAGGCGCGCCGGGTAGCGGTGGTGCAGTTGTTCACCGTGTCCTTGCTGGCCGGGCTGGGATCGCAACTGAGCGGCGAGGCCGCACCGCAGTGGAACCCGGTGCTGCTGATCAGTCTCTTGGGGCTGGGGCTGGCTACCGCGCTGATCCAGATCGCCATGAATTGGGCGCAGAAAACCGTGCCGGCCACCCGCGCCACCATCATCTACGCCATGGAGCCGGTCTGGGCCGGGCTGGTGGGCGCGCTGGCCGGCGAAAATCTCAGTGCGATGGCCATCACGGGCGCGGCGCTGATCGTGGCCAGCGTGCTGATCAGCGAGCTGGGCGGCGCGTCTGACTGACAACCGCATGCCAGCCACATGGAAAAAGCCCGCGTCTGCGGGCTTTTTCTTTGCTGGCGTTTCCGCCGCATCACGCGAATCAGATACGGCGCAGCGCTTACAGCGCCTTGATTTTCTCCAGCTCCGCCGGGCTGTACTTCTTCTCGGTGGATTTGGTGATGTCGGTCATCAGGGTGCTGTTCAGATCATGCGCGGACTGCACCGCCCACAGCATATTGCCGTTGCTCCATTGGTTGGCGAAGGCCAGCGCAGCCTCCGGAGAGCTGGCGTAGAGCGAGCGCAGCATGGCATCCACTGCCGGCTGCTGGGTGACGAGGCGCGCTTCCAGCTTGCCTTGCCAGGCCTTGAGCAAGGGGCCGTACTTGGCCGGCTGGGTTTGCGCCAGCGTGGCGTTGGCGCGGAATGCCCAGTAGGCGGAGGTGGTGTCGTAGTTGGCCGAACCGGCGCGCATCGGCTGCGGCACGTCCTTGAGCGCGCCCTCGTACAGGGGCACGAACAGCGCGCCCGCCGGGCTGCCGAAGGACTGCCAAGTCAGCGCGCCCAGCTCCGCCGGCATGTCGGCGCGCAACTGGATGATATGGGTTTCGATGGTGCGATCCACGCCCATAGGCCGGTCGGCATCCTTCACCGAGGCCAGCGGCGTGCCGTCAAATCGGGCTCGCAGCACACGGGCGGCGTCCGCCACACCGATGGCCTTTTCGGGCTTCATCACCAGCGGATACTGCTGCTGGCGAATCTTTTGCGCCGTAGCGGGGTTGAGCAGGTGCTGGCCCAGCCATTCACGGTCCACATTGTAGCGATCGCCCACCACGCCAAAGGCTTTGGCGAAGTTGAAGCGGTGACGATCCACCTTGTCCAGCAGGCCGTGTTTGGCGACAAAATCCGCCAGACCGGGGCTGGCGATCACATTGGCGCTGTCATCCAGATCGATATCATGCAGGCGCAGACCGTTGGCCACCATGATGTAGCCGTCCTGCGGCACGCGGTAGGCCAGATAATGATGGCCGGAGCCGATTTCCATATACCAGGCTTCCTTGGTATCGGCGATCAGCACGCCGTTGCCCTCGCCCGCGCCGAAACGGTCGATGTAAGCGGCCAGCAGCGTCACCGCTTCGCGCGCATCGCGGGCTTGCGGCAGCAACAACGAAGGAATCACCGCTTCCACCACGCCGCTGTCCACCAGCGGGTCGGCCTTCTTGGCGCGCTCGTTCACCTCGGCGCTGTTGGTGGCGGATACCGCCACATTGCGTTCGTTCACGCCGCGCTCTTCATACAGCCCATCGCCGCCGGCGGTATCGCCATTCCAGTCCATCAGGCCGCTATAGCGCAGGAAGTTGGCCGGCGCCGGCACCTTGAGCCCGTTCTTGAAGCTAAGGGTTTCGTCTTTGTCCGCCACCCGCGCCGGATGCAGCACCAGCCGCTTGTTCCAGTTGTTGATGTAATAGTCTTCGTTGCGGGCAATGATAACCGAGCCGTCGGCGGAAGCTTTGCTGCCCACGATCAGCGAGGAGCAGGCTTGGGCGAGGTCGCTGCCCAGCAGTGCCAGCGCGGCAAAGGAAATAGCGGTAAGTCGTGAAAACTGCGACATGATGCTCTCCAGATTGGCAAGATAACTGGAATGAAATGCTAGTCTTGCCGCAGCCAACATGCACTGTCTGCCATGACGCCAGCTTGACCCCCGTCAATAATATGAAAACATCCTGATATTCAAACTTTCACTTTTCAGTATCAAGCACTTGTTATTTCAGACTTTTCTCGGCATAAATACGGACTACCCATCGGCAGCCGCGCCTCATGCGCCGACGGGCTGATGCCGCCCCGCGCTTTCCCTCCGCCGACAAGAATCAGTGCTCTGGCGGGGGCGCAACGCTGCATCAGGTGTTTGTTAGCCGCTCTTGAGTCTTGCCGCGCCATGAATCCGCCATTTGATCGCCTGCTGGCCGACGTGCTCGCCTGCCGCCATTGTGAAGCCCTGTTGCCCGAAGCCCCGCGCCCGGTGCTGCAATGCCATCCGGACGCACGCCTGCTGATTGCCGGCCAGGCGCCGGGACGCAAGGCGCACGCTGCCGGCAAGCCGTTTGCCGACGCCAGCGGCGACAGGCTTCGCGACTGGCTTGGGCTGGATGAAGAGACCTTCTACAACCCGCGCCGGGTGGCGACTCTGCCCATGGGCTTTTGCTATCCGGGCAGTGGTCGCGCCGGTGATTTGCCGCCGCGACCGGAGTGCGCGCCGAGGTGGCGAGCTGCGTTGCTGGACGCGCTGCCCGCCGTACGCATGACGCTGGTGATCGGACAATACGCCCTGCGCTGGCATCTGCCCGGCAGCGGCAGCGTGAGCGAGGCCGTCGGCAACTGGCGTGCGTACTGGCCCCGGCCGGCGCCCTTGCCGCACCCTAGCCCGCGTAACCAACTGTGGTTGCGTCGGCACCCCTGGTTTGAAACCGATTTGCTGCCCGCGCTGCGTGCTGAAGTGGCGCGGCTGATGGAGGACCCTGCGGCATGAGCCACGCTTTTGCACTGTACACACTGACCTGCCTCGCCCTGGTGGCGGCGCCGGGCCCGGATAACTTGCTGGCCATCGCCCGCGGCCTGTCGCAAGGCAAGCAGGCCGCCGCCGTGTCGGCGCTGGCCTCCGGCGCGGCCATCTTTACCCATGTCAGCGCCGCCGCGCTGGGCCTGACTGCCTTGCTGATGGCCTCCGCCGCCGCCTTCATGGTGGTGAAACTGATTGGCGCGGCCTATCTGCTGTGGCTGGGCGTGCAGGCCATTCGTCACCGCTCGCTGGTGCGCTTCGGCCAACTGCAGCCGCTCCCCTTGTGGCACGTGTTCAAGAGCGGCTTTCTGTCCGGCAGCCTGAATCCCAAGGTGGGGATTTTCATCATGGCCTTCGTGCCGCAGTTCATCCCGCCAGCGTCTGCCAACGTAGGCATGCAAATGCTGTTGCTGGGCGGCTGGTTCGCCCTGCTCACCACGCTGGGCTTCGCCGCCATGGGACTGTCCGCCAGCCTGCTTTCGCGCTGGCTGACGTCTCGGCCCCGCCTGATTGCCGGCCTGAACGTGGGCGCGGGCCTGGCTTTCATTGCAGCCGGCTTGTCCGTCGGGTTTGCCAAGGCGCGGCAAAGCTGATTACCCTTGCGTTTTCCCCCTCCTGTCGCGCCATGAAAGTACTCGAACTGATCAAGCTGCTGGCCTTTGGCCTGCTGGGGCTCAGCTGCCTGCTGTGGGTGTACGGCACCTTTGCCGGCCAGCCGGGTTTTGTCGACATTGCCATCTATATCGGCGACGCAGTCATCATGACCGGCGCCTACCTGATTCCCAGCTTCACCGCCGCGCTGGTGAAAACGCCGCGACTCAAACTGGTGGTGCTGATTAATGTGCTGGGCGGCTGGCTGATCCTGCCATGGATCATCGCCATGGGCATGGCCTTGAAGCGCGACGACCTGCGCGAGCAGCACTGACTCCGCCGCATGCCCCTTTCCACGTTTGCCGAAGGCTGCCGCGCCCTGTGGCGGCCCTTCGCGCGCGACCGTCTGCTGCACGCGCTGCTCCTGTTTTTGCCCCTGTTGTGGTGGCAGGCCCCGCCGCCGGCGCGCGCCTTGCGCGGCGCGGTGGACTGGCCCACGCTGGCCACCTTGTCCGGCTTGCTGCTGCTGACCCAGTGCGTGCAACAAAGCGGCTATCTGGATCACCTCGGCCGGCAAATCCTCAACCGCCTGCGGCATGAACGCGCGCTGGCGCTGTTTTTGATCAGCGCCGCCGCCGCGCTGTCCACCGTGCTCACCAACGATGTCGCCTTGTTCGTGGTGGTGCCGCTGACGCTGGGCCTTGCCGGCGTGCCGGGCCTGCCCGTGGGACGACTGGTCATCTTCGAGGCGTTGGCGGTCAACGCCGGCTCGCTGCTGACGCCCATCGGCAATCCGCAAAACATCCTGCTGTGGCAAAAAAGCGGCCTTTCCTTCGCCGCCTTCACCCTGCAGATGGCCCCGCTGGCGCTGGGCTGCTTCGCCGCCTTGCTGATTGCCGCCTGCTTCGCCTTTCCCGATCAGCGCATCGCGCCCCACGTATCCGGGCAGGCCGGCGGCTATCACGGCGGTTTGCTGGCCCGCGCGCTGGCGCTCTACGGGCTGTTTCTGCTGACGGTGGACAGCGGCCACGCCGGGGCCGGCCTGCTGGGGCTGGCGCTGGTCTTGCTGCTGACCCGGCGCGCCGTGCTGCTGGCGGTAGACTGGAGTTTGATTGCCGTCTTTCTGCTGATGTTCGTGGATATCCACTTGCTGGCATCGCTGCCGCTATTGCGTGAAGCTCTGGCGGCCCTGCCCGCCTCCGGCCCGGCCGGGCTGTATCTGGCGGGGCTGCTGGGCTCGCAAGTGATCAGCAATGTGCCGGCCACCATGCTGCTGGTGGATCGCGCCGGCGATTTGCGTCTGCTGGCTTATGCCGTCAACGCCGGCGGCTTCGGCTTTGCGCTGGGTTCGCTGGCTAATCTCATCGCCCTGCGCATGGCGGCCGAACCCGGCCTGACCCGGCGCTTTCATTACTGGTCGCTGCCAGCGCTGGCGCTGGCCGGTTTTGCCGGCTGGTGGCTGGCGCAACTCACCACATAAAAAAGCCGACGCCCGCAAGGACGTCGGCTTTTTCTGAACGCGCTATCCGCGCAGCGGCTTACAGGGACGGCAGCATGCCGGCGCCGACAAAGCGGTTGTAGCTGCCGCTGGCCACCAGGGCGGCGGCTTTCTCGATGTCCGGCGCAAAGTAGCGATCCTTGTCGTAGAAAGTCACGCGCTCTCGCAATTCAGCCTTGGCCTGCTCCAGCTTGACGCTAGTTTTGTTGGGGGCGCGGAAATCCACGCCCTGGCACGCCGCCAGCAACTCCACCGCCAGAATGCCGGCCGTGTTGCCCGCCATGTCGCGCAGACGACGGCCGGCGAAAGTGGCCATGGAGACATGGTCTTCCTGGTTGGCCGAAGTGGGCAGGCTGTCCACCGAGGCCGGATGCGCCAGCGATTTGTTCTCCGAGGCCAGCGCGGCGCTGGTGACCTGGGCGATCATGAAGCCGGAATTCACCCCGCCGTTGTTCACCAGGAAGGGCGGCAGCTTGGACAGATTGCTGTCGATCAGCAAGGCCATGCGACGTTCGGACAAGGAACCGATTTCAGCAATGGCCAGCGCCAGGTTGTCGGCGGCAAACGCCACCGGCTCGGCATGGAAGTTGCCGCCGGACAGGATGTCATTGTCTTCGGCAAACACCAGCGGGTTGTCCGACACCGAGTTGGCTTCCACCTCCAGCACGCTGGCCGACTGGCGGATCTGCGTCAGGCAAGCGCCCATCACCTGCGGCTGGCAGCGCAGGCTGTACGGGTCCTGCACCTTGCCGCAGTTTTCATGCGAGCCTTCGATTTCGCTGTGTTCCAGCAGCTCGCGGTAGGCGGCGGCGGCGTCGATCTGCCCCTGATGACCGCGCACGGCGTGAATGCGGGCATCAAAAGGCGTGCGGCTGCCCAGCGCGGCTTCCACCGACATGGCGCCGGCCACGACGGCGGAAGCAAACAGGTCTTCTGCGGCAAACAGGCCTTCCAGCGCAAAGGCGGTGGAGGCCTGGGTGCCGTTCAGCAGGGCCAGCCCCTCTTTCGGCGCCAAGGTAATCGGCTCGAGGCCGGCGGCGCGCATCGCCTCCGCGCCGGACACGCGCTGGCCGGCGACAAAGGCTTCGCCTTCGCCGATCAACACCGCGCTCATGTGCGACAGCGGCGCCAGATCGCCGGACGCGCCCACGGAGCCCTTCTGCGGAATCACCGGATAGATGCCCTTGTTGAACAGGGTGACCAGCGCTTCGATCACCAGACGGCGAATACCGGAAAAACCGCGCGACAGCGAGTTGATCTTCAGCGCCATCACCAGACGCACGGTGGCGTCGCTCATCGGCTCGCCAATGCCGGCGGCGTGCGACAGCACGATGGAACGCTGCAGCAGTTCCAGCTCTTCCGGGGCGATGCGGGTATTGGCCAGCAGGCCGAAACCGGTGTTGATGCCGTAAGCGGTGCGGCCTTCGGACAACACGCGCGCCACAGTGGCGGCGGAGGCGTCGATGCCGGCATGGCAGGACGGGTCCAGCTGCAGGGTAAGGCCTGTTTCACGTGAAACGCGGCGCAGGTCGGCCAGCGTCAGGCGGCCCGGTACGATGTTGAGAACGCTCATGGTTTCTGTCTCTAGTGTTGTTCTGTGACTCAGGGAGGTTGGCCGAAGGGCAAGCTTCGGCCGGACAGTGACCGGCAGTGTACGCCGCCGGCCGCCGTCAGTCCCTGCTTACTTCAGCATCGGCAGGTCTAGACCCTGCTCTTTGGCGCAATTCACGGCGATATCGTAGCCGGCGTCGGCATGACGCATCACGCCGGTACCCGGGTCGTTGCGCAGTACGCGGCCCACGCGCTTGGCGGCTTCGTCCGAACCATCGCACACAATGACTACGCCGGAGTGCTGCGAGAAGCCCATGCCCACTCCGCCGCCATGGTGCAGCGACACCCAGGTGGCGCCGCCGGCGGTGTTCAGCAGCGCATTCAACAGCGGCCAGTCGGATACGGCGTCAGAGCCGTCCTTCATGGATTCGGTTTCACGGTTGGGGCTGGCCACCGAACCGGAATCCAGATGGTCGCGACCGATGACGATCGGCGCTTTCAGTTCGCCGTTCTTCACCATTTCATTGAAGGCCAGACCCAGGCGGGCGCGGTCTTTCAGGCCCACCCAGCAGATGCGCGCCGGCAAGCCCTGGAAGCTGATGCGTTCGCGCGCCATGTCCAGCCAGTTGTGCAGGTGCGGATCGTCCGGAATCAGCTCTTTCACCTTCTGGTCGGTCTTGTAGATGTCTTCCGGGTCGCCGGACAGCGCCACCCAACGGAAGGGGCCGATGCCCTCGCAGAACAGCGGGCGCACATAGGCCGGCACAAAGCCCGGGAAATTGAAGGCATTCGCCACGCCCTCTTCCAGCGCCATCTGGCGGATGTTGTTGCCGTAGTCCAGCGTGGCCGCGCCGCGTTCTTGCAGCGCCAGCATGGCGCGCACTTGCACGGCCATGGATTTCTTGGCGGCGGCGGTGATTTCCGCGGCGGCGGTCTTTTGCTTGGCGCGCCATTCTTCCACCGTCCAGCCCTGCGGCAGGTAGCCGTGCACCGGATCGTGAGCGGAAGTCTGGTCAGTCACCACATCGGGGGTGATGCCGCGGTTTACCAGTTCGGTGAACACGTCGGCGGCATTGCCCAGCAAGCCGACGGACACGGCCTGACCGCTTTGCTTGGCGTCTTCGATGATGGCCAGCGCCTCGTCCAGCGTCTTGGCCTTGCGGTCCACATAACGGGTTTTCAGGCGGAAATCGATGCGGGTTTCGTCGCATTCGACGGCGATCATGGAAAAACCGGCCATGGTGGCGGCCAGCGGCTGCGCGCCGCCCATGCCGCCCAGGCCGCCGGTAAGAATCCAGCGACCCTTGGGTTCGTTGTTGAAGTGCTGCTTGGCCACCGAGAAGAAGGTCTCGTAGGTGCCTTGCACGATGCCCTGGCTGCCGATGTAGATCCAGCTGCCGGCGGTCATCTGGCCGTACATCATCAGGCCTTTTTTATCCAGCTCGTTGAAGTGCTCCCAGTTGGCCCAGTGCGGCACCAAATTGGAGTTGGCCAGCAGCACGCGCGGCGCGTCGGCGTGGGTCTTGAACACGCCCACCGGCTTGCCGGACTGGATCAACAGCGTTTCATCGTCTTCCAGGCGCTTGAGCACGTCGAGGATGGTGTCGAAGCATTCCCAGTTGCGGGCGGCGCGACCGATGCCGCCGTACACCACCAGGCTTTGCGGATGCTCGGCCACTTCCGGGTCGAGGTTGTTCTGGATCATGCGGTAGGCGGCTTCGGTGAGCCAGCTCTTGCAAGACAGTTCGGTACCGTGCGGGGCGCGGATGACGCGGGACGGGTCGTGGCGGGGATCGGTCATGGTGTTCTCCTAAAAGACTTCTTCAGACTGCTTTGTTGTCGTACAGACACGATGGGGCGCGGCGTAGCGCTGCTGACAAAACCTCGTAGAGGCCTGAGCCAAGGCGCGCCATCGCAGGCACGCAACGCAGGTTCAGGGGTGTTGTCAGCGAGGCTTAGCGCGCCAGATGTCGTGTGAGGGTCCAGGCCAGCCGGGCAGCGGTCTTCGCGCCATGGCCATCGATATCGAAATGCGGGTTCAGCTCCACCAGATCGGCGGCGGCCAGCTTGCCGCTGGCGGCGATCCGGCGACAGAGCGCCTCCACCACCGGCAGTTCCACGCCCATGGCGGCGGGCGCGGAGACGGCGGGCATGACCGAGGCGGGCAGCACGTCCAGATCGATGGTGAGGTAGACGATGTCCACCTTGTCGATAAAGGACTGCAGCGCATGGTCGGCGGCCGGCAGGTCGGCGGCGGTCAGCTGGCTGTCCAGCAGCCATTGCACGCCCAGTGTTTCCGCACGGGCGAACAAGGCGCGGGTGTTGGATGGTTCGGCCACGCCCAGGCACAAGTAATGGAAAGGGCGGTCCTGACGCTGGCACTCGGCGGCAATCTGCGCAAACGGCGTGCCGGAGGTGGCCTCCGCCGCTTCGCGGATATCGAAATGGGCGTCGAAATTGATGATGCCGATCACCTGATCCGGCGCCGCCGCCGCCAGTCCGCTCCAGGTGCCGAAGGCGGTTTCATGACCGCCGCCCAGTACCAGCGGAAAGTGGCCGGCGCACATCAGTTCGCGCACGGCATCTGCCAGCCGCTGGTGTGCGGCGGCCAGATCGCCGTCGGTGCAGGCCACATCGCCCTTATCGCACAGCGGTTGGGCCTGGTGCCAGGCCAGATTGGCCAAAGCCTTGCGCAGCGTCTGCGGCGCGGCGGCCGCGCCCACGCGCCCCTGATTGCGGCGCACGCCTTCATCGCAGGCAAAGCCGATAATGCCCACGCCCTTCGGCAAACCTTGCGCAAACGGCGCCACTTGCTGGTGCCAGCGGCGCGCCAGTTCGCCTTCGCCGGCATCCACGCGGCCGGTCCAGATGCTCATGTCGGGTGTCATTACGCGTTTTCCTTGTGCTGGCGGCGACCGCGAAACACGCGCTCGGCCAGCGGATTGACGCCGAGTCCGTAGACGATTTCGGCGGGGTGTTGGATGTCCCACAGCAAGAGGTCGGCCACGCAGCCCTCGGCCAGACGGCCATGGCTGCCGGCCCGGCCCAGCGCTTGCGCCGCATGGCGGGTGACGCCGGCCAAGGCCTCTTCCGGCGTCAGGCCAAACAGTACGCAAGCCTGATTCATGGTCAGACGCAGCGAGGCAAAGGGGCTGGTACCGGGGTTGAGGTCGGTGGACACCGCCATCGGCACGCCGGCGGCGCGCAACAGCTCCACCGGCGGTTTGCGCGTTTCACGCAGAAAATAAAACGCGCCGGGCAACAGCACGGCCACGGTGCCGGCGGCCTTGAGCGCCGCCACGCCGGCCTCGTCCAGATATTCGATATGGTCGGCCGAAAGGCCGCCGAACTCGGCCACCAGCGCCGCGCCGTTCAGATTGGACAGCTGCTCCACATGGCCTTTCACTCTCAGGCCATGCGCCGCGGCGGCGGCAAACACGCGGCGGGTTTGCGCCGGAGAAAACCCCACGCTTTCACAGAACACGTCCACCGCCTCGGCCAGGCCTTGCTCCGCCACCGCCGGCAGGATGTCGCGACAGACATGCTCGATGTAGCCGTCGGCGTCGCCGGCGAACTCCGGCGGCAAGGCATGCGCGGACAACAGGGTGGGGGCGATTTCCACCGGCAGGGTCTCGCCCAGCCGGCGCGACACCTGCAGTTGCTTGATTTCTTCGGTCAGGCTGAGGCCGTAGCCAGATTTGCTTTCCAGCGTGGTCACGCCTTCGGCCATCAGCGCCCGCAAGCGCGGCAGGCTGGCGTCGTACAGCGCCCCGGCGCTCAGGGCGCGCGTGGCGCGCACCGTGGAGACAATACCGCCGCCCTCGGCGGCGATTTGCTGATAAGGCACGCCTTTGAGGCGTTTTTCCCATTCGGCGGCGCGGTTTCCGCCGTACACCAGATGGGTGTGGCAATCGATGAAGCCCGGCGTGATCCAGCGTCCCCCCGCGTCCACCACCTCGCCGTCAAAGCGGGCAACGTCCACATCGGACTCCGGCGACACGGCGACAATGCGGCCATCCTCCACCACCAGCGCATGCCCCTCCAGCGCGCCATAAGGCGCCTCATGGCGAGGATCCAGGGTGGCCAGCCGGGCGTTGCGCCACAGGCTGCGGGGGGTTTGCTGCTGTCGGGTCATGGTGCTTGCTCCTGATTTGTATATACAAATAGCCGGATTAGAGCAGACTGTCAACGACAATATTTTGGATACACAAGTTTCAGACTAGTTGATAACCCCATTAATACAACAGTTTGGCCAATAAAAAAGGGAAGCCGCCGGCTTCCCTTTGAGAAAAAAACGCAACATAAATTTGTATAGTCAATTAATGCCGCCACGCGGCAGCATCAGCTGTCCACCCAGTTGACGAGGCCATAGTGCCAGGTCAGCAACACCACCAGACCAAAAGCAATGCGGTACCAGGCGAAAGCGACAAAACTGTGGCTGGAAATGAAACGCAGCAACCAGCGCACACAGAAGAAAGCGGAGATGAAGGAAAAGGCCAGCCCCACCGCCCACACCCCCAGATCGTCCGCCGACAGCAGGGCGCGGTCTTTGTACAGCGAGTACAGCGAGGCAATGATCAGCGTTGGAATGGCCAGAAAGAAAGAAAACTCGGTAGCCGCCTTGCGCGAGAGGCCGAACAGCATGCCGCCGATGATGGTGGCCCCGGAACGCGACGTGCCAGGCACCAGCGCGAACGCCTGGGCGCAACCCACCTTCAGCGCGTCCAGCGGCGTCATTTCCTCCACCGTCATTACCCGTATCCGGTGCTGGCGGCGCTCGGCCCACAGAATGACCAGCGCGCCGATGATGAACATGGTGGCCACCACCGGCGCGTTGAACAGATGCGCCTTGATGGCCTTGCTGAACAGGAAACCCAGACCCGCCGCCGGGCAGAACGCAATCATCAGGTTGAGGATGAAACGCTGCGCCGCGCGGTCCTTGAACGCGCCCCCCACCACGGCGGCGATACGGGCGCGATATTCCCACATCACGGCAAGGATAGCGCCGGACTGGATGACGATTTCAAACAGCTTGCCGCGCTCGTCGTTGAACTTGAGCAGTTCGCCGGCCAAGATCAGGTGGCCGGTGGAAGAAATCGGCAAAAACTCGGTCAGCCCCTCGACAATGCCGAGAATGGCCGCCTTGATCAGCAGCAGGGTATCCATGGGTGGTCAGGACTCATCATGAAAAAGGCCACGGTGGGCGTGGCCGGTTGGCAACAGCAGGCAGTGCCTGCGCGTCATTTCTTGACCCGCGTTTGCGAACGCAGCTTGTAGCGGCTGCCCGGGTGCACCAGCCGGGCGAAGCTCACCAGATTCTTGTAGGACCACGTGCGGCGCAGCACCAGCAGGCAAGGCTCATTGTCCGCCATTTCCAGCAGATTCACTTCGCGCGCACTGGGCGTTACCGCTTCCACCGCGTGCTCGATATCGGTGAGCGGACAGGTTTCCATCAAATAGTTGTTGGGCGTGCGACGGCTGAAGTCCTGCTCCAGGTAGTCCGGCGCCCAGGCCGGGTTGACGTAACGGTCTTCCAGCTGGATGGGTACGCCGTCCTCCCGATGTACCAGCACCGAGTGGAACACCAGCGCCCCCACCTTCACGCCCAGTTGCAGCGCCACATCCTCGCCGGCCAGCACGCTTTCCAGTAAATGCACATCGGCGCTGTGCGCATGCCCGCGCGCCTCTACCTCGGCCGAAATATTGTTGATGTCCAGCAAAGGCGATTCGGCCTTGCGTTCAGCCACATAGGTGCCGTCGCCGGCGAAGCGCAACAGGATGCCGGCCTCGGCCAGATCGCGCACGGCCTTGTTCACCGTCATGCGGGAGACGGAAAACTGTCGCGCCAGCTCCAGTTCCGGCGGAATCTTGCTGCCCGGCAAAAACTGACGGCTGCGGATGCCTTCCAGAATGTATTCCTTGATGCGCAGATAGCGCGGTTGAGCTGTGGCGGACACCTTGTTTTCCATGTAAAACGTTTGAATACCGCGATTCTAGCCTGCAATGGCCGCTTTCCGGCTGATCCAGCGCAGAAAACGCGCCTTCGGCCAACCTTACGACAGAAAGCGAGGCACTGTCATGACGCTGGAGCAATGGCTGGCGGAATACGACCTGAGTCACCGCCACCCGGTCAACATCCGCATCCACAAGGTGTGCGTGCCGCTGATCCTGTTCAGCGTGCTGGGCATGCTGGCCGCGCTACCGCTGGGGCCGGTCAACGCCGGCTGGCTGGCCGCGGCGCTGGGTCTGGCTTACTACCTCAAATTGTCGCCGCGCGCCGCGCTGGTCATGGCCGCCATTGTCGTACCGATGTTGCTCATCGCCGGGCAAATGCCTCACTGGGGCGCGCCGCTGCTGCCGGTATGCGCCGCCATCTTCGCCCTGGCCTGGGTGGGCCAGTTTGTCGGCCACAAGCTGGAAGGCAAAAAACCGTCGTTCTTCCGCGATGTGCAATTCCTGCTGATCGGCCCCCTGTGGACGGTGCGCGGCATGCTGTAGGCTCATCGCAACCTTGCCCGCCAGCGACAGTTCGGCGACAAGCGCTGCGCGGCTGGTTATCATCCCGCGATACCCCGAAATACCCGGTATTCGCCATGACCCTTTCTTTGCCCGCCGGCGCCTCGCTGGCCCGTCTTGCCGACAGCGTGGATGTCCTGCAACTGGACTCCCCGCTGTTTAGCGCCCGCATCGCCCTCTTGGGCGGCCAGTTGATTGACTTCACCCCGACCGGCGACCGGCCCTGGCTGTATCTTTCGCCCAAAGCCGCCTTCCAGCCGGGCAAGGCCATTCGTGGCGGTGTGCCCTTGTGCTGGCCTTGGTTCGGCCCGCATCCGCAAGACAGCGCGCAGCCGGCACACGGCGTGGCGCGCAGCCAGGCATGGCGGCTGGACACGGTGGCGCGAGAAGGCGAGGCGTTTCACGTGGAACTGTCCGGCCCGCGTCACGCCGGGCTGGCCGCCGTCATGCGTTATCGCCTGGCCCCCGACGGCGTGGACATGACGCTGACTACCCGCAACCACAGCACCGCCGACCTCGCCTTCAGTGCGGCGCTGCATACTTACCTTGCGGTCAGCGATATTGCCGGTATCACGCTCGGCGGTCTGGAAAACGCGCCCTGCCACGACAAACTCAGCGATACACGCGCCACCCTGCCCGCCGGGCCGTTGCGTTTTGACGGCGAACGGGACGCCATCGTCTACAGCACACAAGATGTCTCACTGGACGACGCCGGCTGGGCGCGCCGCCTGCTTGTCAGCCGCACCGGTTCGGCCAGCGTGGTGGTGTGGAACCCTTGGCAAGACAAAACCGCACGGCTCGGCGATCTGCCGGCCGATGGCTGGCGTCATTTTGTCTGCGTGGAGGCCGCCAACGCCGGCGATGACAGTCGCACCCTGGCGCCGGGCGGCTGCCATCAGTTGGTCTGCCGTCTGCGCAAAGGATAGACGAGACGCCCGCAAGCAAACTGCTCAGGCCGCGCCGCAGGCGGTATACTGTGGCGCGTTATCCCGTCGCCAGAATGCGACATCAGCTAGACAGGCAGCATGGCTCAATACCACCCGATTTCCCGATATCTTCCGGTCACCTTCCCCAACGGCAACCGCGTGCGCCGCTTCGGCAAACACTGTCCGGCCTGCCGCAAGATGGTGGGCTGTGAAAACATGTTCGGCATCGCCACGCTGGAACAGGACAAACTGTTCCTGGCGGCGCAAGCTCATTGTCCGGCCTGCGGCCATCGCTTTCCCGTGGCCTGCGTCATCAACGACAACAAGCACGTCAATCGCGTGGCCTTGCCGATGTGGCTGTTCCGCTTCTGGCTGAAAATGATCACCCGCAATCGTCCCTTGCCGCCGCAGGTGGAAAGCTGGGAACTGTCGGACGCCGAAGCGGCGGCCGCGCCCAGCGGCGCGATTGTGGAAAAAATGAGCGATGTGGTCTGCTCCGAAGACGTGCTGGGCCGTTTTGACAACCAGCCCATCTGCGCCTGGGTGGAATACCAGGGCCGGCGCTTCGAATTCGAACGCACCGCGCCGCCGGGCGGCAAGTGGCAACTGAACGCCAATGAACTATTGCTGGAAGGCCGGCTGATCTACCGGCTGCCCTCCGTGGAAACCACCGCCTGAGCGCTTGCGCGCATCGTGCCGTTTCGCGCATGAAAAAGGTTGGCTCTTCGGCCAACCTTTTTGTTTTTGCCGCGCGGAATCAACAACCGGCTTAGCAGTAATCGCCCCACACGCTCTGAATGGCCGCCACCGCGGCCAGACCGGCCGTTTCCGTGCGTAGAATGCGCGGCCCCAGCTTCAGCGGCGTCCAGCCCGCCTCCAGCGCGGCGGCTTCTTCGCGGGCGGAAAACCCGCCTTCCGGCCCCGCCATCAACCAAGCGCGACGGGGGGCGGCGGCCATGTCGGATAAGCGCTGCGTGCCCAGCGGCGACAAAATCAGCCGCGCATCCGCCTCCCGCTGCTGCCGCAGCCAAGCCTCCAGCGTCAAAATGGGCAACACCGCCGGCACAGTATTACGGCCGCACTGTTCACAGGCGGACTGCACGATCTCCTGCCAGCGGCCGATGCGTTTGTCGGCGCGATCGCCAGCCAGCTTCACCACCGAACGTTCGGCGGCGATGGGCTGAAACACCGACACCCCCATTTCCACGCCCTTCTGCAGGGTGAACTCCATGCGGTCGCCGCTGGAAATGCCCTGCGCCAACCCCAACCACACGGGCGACTCGCGCGAGACGTCGTCGAAACGCTCCACGCGACAATGCGCCTCGCGTTTCATCAGCGCGGTCAGCACCGCCTGATACTCGCCCCCGCGACCGTTAAAAAGGGTCAGCGCGTCGCCCTCGCGCAAACGCAGCACCTGCGCATGGCGCACCACCTCGTCGGGCAGCGTCAGACTCTGGTCGACGCGGAGGTCGCCATCGATAAAAAACCTTGGCATAACGTATTGAAAGTCGCTGTTGATAACGGTATTTTGCTTTGTTTGCTGCAGTTGCAACAAGTCGCGCCTTGCCGGGCACATCCCGGCCTCAGGCAGCGCCCAGCCCGGCCCATCAGACCGGTGCGCCGCGCACCCCGTTTCGGCCCGCCCCGCAACCCGGCGGTCAGGCCGTCCCCGCAGCCGATTCGCCTCGGCCTGCGCTTTCACGCTGACGCTGGAGATGACGAATGCAGGTGGTAGAACAGGTAATGCAGCTTGTCCGCGACGTGGCCGCCCATGAGGTGATGCCGCGTTTTCTGCGCGTCGGCAAAACGCGCAAGGACGACGGCTCGCTGTTCACCGAAGCCGATCTGGCCTGTCAGCAAGCACTGAGCGAACGTCTGCCCGCCATTCTGCCGCATCCGGTGCTGGGTGAGGAGATGACGCGTGAAGAACAGGATGCGCTGTGGGACGGCAATCGCAACGGTCTGTGGGTAGTGGACCCTATCGACGGCACCACCAACTTCCTCAATGGCCTGCCGTACTTCGCCATTTCCGTGGCCTGGATGGTGAATGGCGTCAGCCAGCTGGGCGTGATCTACAACCCGGTGTCCGACGAAATGTTCTACGCCCGGCGCGGTCACGGCGCTTGGCTCAACCAGCAGCGCCTGCCCTTGAAAACTACCCGCAACAGCATGGGCGACGCCATTGCCGCGGTAGAAGTGAAATACCTGCGCTCCGGCAAGCTGGCTTCACGCATGAGCAGCGTGGCGCCGTTCGGCAGCCAGCGCAGCATGGGCTCCAGCACGCTGGACTGGTGCTTTCTGGCCGCCGGCCGCTACGACCTCTATCTGCATGGCGGACAGCGGCTGTGGGACTACGCCGCCGGCGCGGTGATCCTGGAAGAGGCCGGCGGCCGCGTCGCCAGCCTCAATACCGACGACTACTGGACCGACACGGTATGGAAGCGCTCGGTGATTGCCGCCATCGACCCGGAGCTCTATGCCCAATGGCATCGCTGGGTACGCGCCAACCAGTAGCGCCTGCATGCGCTCAAGGCGCCGTGCGGTAATCCACCAGCTCGGTTTGCTGCCAGTTGAAACGGCCGCCCTTGCTGTTGAAGTCGCTGTATTCCGATTTGACGATGTGGCCGATGGCGGGCGCGTACCAGGTAGTTTCTTCAAAGGGCCCGGAATAGCTGTCAAATGACCACTGTCCTTTGCGCACCAGCTTGTAGGCCATGAATTCGCCGGCCTTCACTTTGACGCTTTCCTGCCCCTTCACCATCACTTCGCCCTTGAACGCTTCATTGCCCAGCTGGAATTCGAAAGGCATGCGCCCGCCTTCGCGCAAAGGCCAGAAGAACAAAGGAATCACCTTGGCCTTGCCTGTGGCCGGGTCTGCGATATAACGGTTGAAATCGGCATCGCGCGGGCTCTGACAAGGGTTTTGCTGATTCTCACACAGCGTGAACTGGTACTTGCCGCCCTTCATGGCGCGAAACACAAATACCAAATGCTGGACTTCCTGGTGGCTGTAGCCATCGTACACCGCGTATTCGAAACGGCTGCCCGGCTTGAGCTCGGGCCGCATGATCTCTTCGGCAAACGTCGCCGCCGCGGCACCCAGCATGGCAAGGCCCAAAAGCAATGTCTTCATGTCGGCTCCGAAAATGAAAATGTCATTGTCAGCAGCCCAACATGTCCCTGCAAGAACCCGCGGCATCAGGCCTCGGTATAGTTCTCCGGGCAGAAATGCCGCTCCACCAGCTCGATGAGGATATGCAGCACCTTGATGTGCAGCTCTTGCACGCGGTCGGCGTAATGTCCGCCCGGGGTATTGACGTACACATCGGCCAGCGGCTCCAGGCGGGTGCCGGCGCGACCGGTGAGAATCACCACCTTCATGCCCAGCTCGCGCGCCGCTTGCGCCGCGTTGACGATGGTCTGGCTATTGCCGCTGGTGCTGATGCCGATCAGCACGTCGCCGGCGCGGCCATGGCTTTCCAGATAGCGGGAGAACACGTACTCATAGCCGTAGTCGTTGGCCACGCAGGTCAGGTGGCTGGGGTCGGCGATGGCGATGGCGGCCATGCCGCGACGGTTGTTGCGGTAGCGGCCGGTCAGCTCTTCCGCAAAGTGCATGGCGTCGCACATGGAGCCGCCATTGCCGCAGGAAAAGATGCGCCCGCCGGCCGCCAGACTGGCGATCAACGTTTGCGCCGCCGCTTCGACGCTGGCCAGCGCGGCCGGATTGGCCAGCAAATTGTCGAGCGCGCTCTGCGCTTCCTTGAGGCTGTTCTGGATATGTTGAAGCATGGCAACTCACCGTCTGGCGCCCCTGCCGGGGCCTGAAACAATAAAAAACCGGCCAACTGGCCGGTCCCTATCATACCCTTGCGCCCTGATTCTCGCTTGCGCCTGTCAGCGGGCGACGATCAGCGCCGTACCGGCGCAACTGATCAGCGCGCCCAACCAGGCCAGCGCGGGCGGGGGCTGCCGCGTTGCCGCCCACAGCATGGGCAGGATCAGCACCGGGCTGAGCGCGGAGAGCATGCCCACCGTGGCCACATTGGCGCGCTGCAAGGCCAGCATGATCAACGTCATGCCCAAGCCCAGCGCCACCAAGCCGTTCAGCGCGGTCAAGCCCAGCATGCGCGGGGTGTAAGCGCCCCGGCTGCGCGCCAACCGCACACCGGCCAGCAACAACACATAGTGCGCGCCGCAGCTGACACCCATGCGCAAGGCGGAGGCGGTAACGGGTTCCAGCCCGGCAGCCATTGCCGGCTTGGCGAAAAAGGTGCCCAGCGCCTGACACAGCGCGGCCAGCAAACCCAAGGCCACGCCTGCCGCCAGATGCTCGCTGCGCTCCCAGGCGTGGTTGTCAGCCTGACGTTTGCCGAAGGCCACCGCCAGCAACACGCCGCCAAACACCAGCACACTGCCCAAGGCCGCTGTCAGGCTCAGCCTTTCAGACAAAAACAGTACGCCCAGCAACACGGAAAACACGGAGTGCGTGGCAAACAGCAAGCCGGCGCGACGGGGCCCCAGACGGTTCATGGCGGCAAAATACAAGGTATCGCCAAAGAAAATGCCGGCCAGGCCGGACAGCAAGGCCGGCGGCAGGTTGGCCGAAGACAGGCTGTGCCAGCCGCCGCTGATCAGGCTGATACCGCCCAGTACCACGGTCAGCAAAGTGAGCCGCAAACGGGTAAACGCGAATGGACCGAAGTGACGGGACGGCGTGGCGCCCAGCATGGCGCCGAAAGCCCAGCATGCGGCAGCGCCCACGGCGGCCAGATCGTAAAGCAGCATGATGTTTTTCTGTTGGTTAGCGTTGTCAGGGGGCGGGCCAGGCAGCAAGGATCAGCGCCCGGCATCCGTCGTCGGCATCAGACGAGGGTAATCTCCACCCGCTCCTTGCCCTTGCCCACATTGCGCCGCTTGAGCGCGATGCGCCCCACCTCGCCGGTGCGGGCCGGATGGGTGCCGCCGCAGGGTACGCGGCAATAGTTTTCCACTTCCCAGTAGCGCCGTCCGGCAGCCTCGTCGGAAAACGCGCTGATGACGGGCAAGTCGGCGTCTATCAGGGCCTGCACCTTGGCGGCGATGGCCGGCAAATGAGGCGTGATGGGCTCGGATAAGGCGAAATCGATGCGCGCTTTGTCTTCGCCGATATGCGCGCCGATCTTCTCTACAGCGGGCAACTCGCGGCAGAGGGTTTCCAGTGTCAGCTCGGCGGCGAAATGCAGGCGGATCAGCCGGTCGCGCCGCGCACCGTCAATTTGCACGTTCACCACATCGCCGGCCGCCAGGCCATGCCCGGCCGGCAGCAGGTAGGCGATATCGTCGCCGCGCTTTTCCGCCGCCAGCACCTCCTGCCCGCCGATGCTGCCGCGGTCGCTCTCCTGACCGCCGCTGAAAGCGAAGAAGATGGTTTCGGCCAGATACACCTCATCGCCGGCCACCCGGCTGACGGTGGTCTGCAGTGACAACTGGCGCGGTGCGCGCCAGAACAATTTTCGTGTGCTCATAACAGACGGGAGAGATAGTCGATCAGGCTCATCGGATAGTGAAAGGGATGTCCAGTCAGTTGCTGGTACGCCTGCTGGTAATCCACGTTGCGCGGCTGCAGCACCAGCGCCTGGGTCAGCGATTGCGCCGCGCAGGCCGGATCTCCCGCCTGCCAGCGGCACATGGCATGCATGAACCAGGCCTCGTGCACGCGGAAGTTGAGCGACAGCACCTCGGCGGCGCGCTGCTCGGCCTCCGCGTAGCGCTGTTGGCCAAAATGGCCGCTCAAGGCCTGCGCCGACTCAGCCAACGGCGGCAACTCTGCCGTTTTTCGCAAGACCAGCGTGTGACCGTTGCCGACATTGCTGTCGGTTTCCTCCTGCGCCAGCAACAGCCAGCCGCCCATGCCCTGCTGGTTGAACCAGTTGAGCGCGGCCAACAGGCCCTGCAGGGTGAACACATGATAATGCGTGCGCCAGGGCAGTCCCGGAAACAGATTGTCCGGCGTCAGTCGCCGCTGGAAGGCATCGATGTGCGCCTCCAGCCCGGTGATGGGCCGCACGCTGTCCTCGGTGGTGGCATCGCGCTTGGGAACGATCATGAAATTCACGCCGCCAGGCTTGAGCACCCGCCACCACTCCAGCCAGGCGGTAAAGATGTCCGGCACATGCTCCAGCACATGCGACGAGGCGACGTAGTCCAGCTCGCCGTCGGCAAACGGCAGCGCCGTGGCTTCCGCCACGACATCCACGCGCGCGGGTTCACGCCCGTGCCGCGCCTGCTCCGCCACATACACCTTGTAGTCTTCCAGATCGCGCGAATCCACCGCGGTGACGCCATCCGACGGCGCTACGCTGAGACAGTCCGCCGGCGCCAGCGGGTTGTGCGCGGCGCGGCCCAGCTCGATGCCGCGTCCACGCAGCCAGTGTTCGGCCAATTGCATGCTTTTCCCCTGCGGGCGGCGCAAAACCGCCCTCTTGCGGTCAGCCAGCGGTTTTCGCCAGCTTGCGATAAATATCCTGGTCCAGCTTTTCCATGAGCCGTTCTGGCTTTGACAGCGCGGTGAAGCCGAACTGCCGGTACAGTTCGTGCGCGTCCGCCGTGGCCAGCATCATGCGCCTCAGGTGCTGCAGATCGGGATGTTGCCCGATGAAGGCCATCAAGGCCTTGCTGACGCCTTGCCCGCGCGCGTCCGGCCTGACGAACACATCGGCAAGATACGCAAAAGTGGCCTTGTCGGTGATCATGCGGGCAAACGCCACCTGCTTGCCGTCGCGATAGACGCCAAAGCAAAGCGACCCGGCCAGCGAGCGCTCGAAGATATCGCGCGGAATGCCGCGCGCCCAGTAGGATTCCTCGCTGAGATAGCGAAACACCATTTCGCGGTCCAGCCGCGCGATATCGGTGTCGAATTCCAGTGATTGCGGCATTCAGCCCTCCTTGCCAGAGTCATTGGCCATTGTGACCGATAGCGGGGGCTTGCGCACCACGGCTTTGCCGCGCATGCGCGCGAAAGCCGCTGCCAGTCGCCGCCAGAGGCTGCGCCGTACGGCGACCACCGGATCAAGGCGGGCTTCCAGCAGGGCGGCCCGGTCGCGGGCCACGAGTTCGTCGGGAATGAGGTCGCGCTGTCTGTGGCGCGACAGATGCTTAAAGATCAATGCCATGATGGCGGTACCTGTAAAGAACGATAAAGAACAGTGGCCCGCAAACGGATGAGGCGGGCCGCACATGCCGCCATCGCGGCGGCACGCCGGCAGTATCAAATCAATGCCATGCGCATGTCAATGTCGGGATACAAAAAAGGCATGCCATGGCATGCCTGCATTTGTGGGCGCCGGACGCCGCCTCTCACGCGGCGGAAGCGCCGCGCGCCGCGCGCATCTGCCAGAAACCAGCCGCGGAATACAGCACCAGCGCCGTCCAGATCAGGGCGAAGCCGGCCAGCCGCGCGCTGTCGAAAGGTTCGCCGAACAGCAGCACGCCCAGGCCCAGCTGGATGGAGGGGCCTACATACTGGATCAGCCCCACCGTGGCCAGCTTTAGCCGGCGCGCGCCAGAGGCGAACAGCAGCAGCGGAATGGCGGTCACCACGCCTGCGCCCATCAGCAAGCCGTCCAACAACGAGCTGATGTGGCCGTAAGCGCCGTCGCCCCGTCCTTCAAACATCAGCAAAGCCGCCAGGGCCAGCGGCGCCATGAGGAAGGTTTCCAGCGCCAGCCCTTCCAGCGACGCCAGCGGGGCCTTCTTGCGCAACAGTCCGTAAAAACCGAAGGTGGCCGCCAGCGACAGCGCCACCCAGGGCAAAGCACCGGCAGAGAAAGTAATCCAGGCTACGCCCAGCGTGGCCAGACCCACGGCCAGCGATTGCGGCAGGGTAAGCCGTTCCGACAGAAACAGACGGCCCAGCAACACGTTCACCAGCGGGTTGATGAAGTAGCCCAGGCTGGCTTCCACCACTCGCCCCTGGTTCACCGCCCAGATGTAAATGCCCCAGTTCATGGACAACAGCAAGGAAGACAGCGCAAAAATGCCCAGCTTGCGCGGGTCTTTCACCGCCGCCGGCAGCCAGGCCCATTGTTTGCGCACCAGCAGGATGCCGGCGACAAACAAGGCAGACCAGACAATGCGATGGCAAAGGATTTGAAGCGCCGGCACTTGATGCAGCGGTTTCCAGTAAAGGGGAAACAGGCCCCAGATGACAAAGGCGACAAAGGTGTACAGCACGCCTTGCGTGGCGTGCTGTCGATCGGATGCGGAGGACATGGCGGGCGGATACAGCTTGTAGTGAGTCAGTATCACAGCTTACCGGCTAGTGCCCTGCGCCGAAACCATGACGGATGCACAGGGTGTTCTGGATACAAAACAATGCCTCTGCCGCATGCTGCGTTGGCACAATCGCCGCAGTCAGCGCGGCAATCGCGTCAATCTCTTTGACGTTGACGTAAACGTAACTTATATTCCGCCCACAGCCGCCCCGACAAGGCGCGATCCGGCGACATCACCCGCATTCGGGCCGAATCCGGCCTACAACAGAAGAATAAAACCGGACGCGCACCCTGGGCGCCACACCACGCCACAAGCGAGAAATCGACCGCAGCCCTTCGGCCACCATGCCGGAGAGAGTCGTGCGGCAGGAGGAGAAAGCATGTCGATCCGCCATGTAGATCTGGAAGAAAAGTACACCGCGGCCACCGGCCAGGTACTGATGACCGGCATTCAGGCGCTGGTGCGCCTGCCCATGCTGCAACAAGAGCTGGACCGCGCCGCCGGCCTCAATACCGCCGGCTACGTCACCGGCTACCGCGGCTCGCCGCTGGGCAACGTCGATCAGGCCATGCAAAAAGCCGAGGCCTATCTCAAGCCGCACAATGTGGTGTTCCATCCCGGCCTTAATGAGGATCTGGCCGCCACGGCGGTATGGGGCACGCAACAGGTCAACATGTTCGAAGGCGCCAAGTACGACGGCGTCTACGCCATGTGGTACGGCAAGGGGCCGGGCGTGGACCGTTCCGGCGACGTGATCAAGCACGGCAATGTGGCCGGCACCTCGCGCCACGGCGGCGTGCTGCTGGTGGCTGGCGACGACCACGCCGCCAAATCCTCCACCTTCCCGCACCAGTCCGACCATATTCTCGCCGCCAGCATGATTCCGGTGCTGTCGCCCTCCGGCGTGCAGGAGGTCATCGATTTCGGCCTGCACGGCTGGGCGATGAGCCGCTATTCCGGTTGCTGGACCGCCATCAAGGCCATTTCCGACACCATCGAAAGCTCGGCGGTGGTGGACATCTCGCCGGAGCGCTTCCAATTTGTCATCCCGGCGGACTTCCCCATTCCGGAAGGCGGCCTGTCCATCCGCTGGCCGGATCCGCCGCTAGTGCAGGAAAAACGCGTACTGCATCACCGCCTCTACGCCGCCCTCGCCTACGCCCGCGCCAACAAACTCAACCGGGTCACGCTCGATTCGCCCAAACCGCGCCTGGGCATCATCACCTGCGGCAAGAGCTATCTGGACGTGATGCAGGCGCTGGACGATCTGGGCATCGATGAAAAACTGGCCGCCGACATCGGCCTGCGCATCTTCAAGGTGGGCATGGTATGGCCGCTGGAGCCGGAAGGCGTGCGTCAGTTTGCCGAAGGCCTGGACGAGATTCTGGTGGTGGAAGAAAAACGCCAGATCATCGAATACCAATTGAAAGAACAGCTCTACAACTGGCGCGACGACGTGCGTCCGCGCGTGGTGGGCAAGTTTGCCGAAAAAGGCGAATGGGCGTTGCCGCACGGCGACTGGTTGCTGCCCGCCGCCGGAGAACTGACGCCGGCCATGATTGCGCGCGCCATCGCCAGCCGCTTGGCGCTGATCTTTGACAGCCCGGTGATCCATGACCGGCTGAAGTTCTACGACGAAAAAGAAGCGCAGTTGGTGAAGCCGCGCGAAAACATCGCCCGCGTGCCGCATTACTGCTCAGGCTGTCCGCACAACACCAGCACCCGCGTGCCGGAAGGCAGCCGCGCGGTCGCCGGCATTGGCTGCCATTACATGGCGCACTGGATTGAAGGCGACAGCACCAAAACCTTCACCCAGATGGGTGGCGAAGGCATCACCTGGGTGGGCCAGGCGCCCTTCACCCATACCCGCCACATTTTCACCAATCTGGGCGACGGTACTTACTTCCACTCCGGCATTCTGGCCATCCGCGCCGCCGTGGCGGCCAAGGTCAACATCACCTACAAGCTGCTCTACAACGACGCGGTGGCCATGACCGGCGGCCAGCATGTGGACGGCTATCTCGATGTGCCGATGATTACCCGCCAACTGGCGGCCGAGGGCGTGAAACGCATCGTTATCACCAGCGACGATCCGGACAAATACCGCGGCGCGCACGGCCCGGTGACGGGGTTGGCCGAAGGCGTGGACATTTTTCATCGCCGCGAGCTGGACCGTCTGCAACGCGAGTTGCGCGAGACCGAAGGCGTCACCGTGCTGATCCACGATCAGACCTGCGCCGCTGAAAAACGCCGCCGCCGCAAACGCAAAGAGTTTCCCGATCCGGCCAAACGCGCCGTCATCAACGAGCGCGTCTGCGAGGGTTGCGGCGACTGCGGGCAGAAATCCGGCTGCCTGTCGGTGTTGCCGGTGGAAACCGCGCTAGGCCGCAAACGCCGCATCGATCAGTCCAGCTGCAACAAGGACTTCAGCTGCGTGGAAGGCTTCTGTCCCAGCTTCGTCACCGTGGAAGGCGGCCAGTTGAAGAAACAGGCCGGCGCTTCGGCCAACCTTGCCGACATGCCGCCGCTGCCCGCCCCGGCCATTCCGGCGCTGGATCAGCCCTACGGCATCATGGTGACCGGCATTGGCGGCACAGGCGTGGTCACTATCGGTCAGGTGCTGGGCATGGCCGCGTATCTGGATCACAAGGGTGTCACCGTGCTGGACATGGCCGGCCTTGCGCAAAAGGGCGGCTCGGTGTGGTCGCATGTGCGTCTGGCCGCTTCGCAAGAACAGCTGCACGCCGTGCGCATCGCCGCTGGCGACGCCAACCTGGTGCTGGGCTGCGATCTGGTGGTCACTGCCTCGGAGGAAGCGCTGGCCAAAATGCGCGAAGGCTTCAGCCAGGCCATCGTCAACAGTTACGAATCCCCTACCAGCGCCTTCCTGAAAAACCCGGATGTGCGTTTCCCGACCCGCGCCATGAAGGACGCCATCGTCGAATCCGTCGGCAACGGCAGGTTTGCCGAAGTCAACGCCACCCGCTTGGCCACCTCGCTGATGGGCGACGCCATTGCTAGCAATATGTTCATGTTGGGTTACGCCTGGCAGAAGGGGCTGGTGCCCGTCAGCGAAGCCGCGCTGATGGAAGCCATCCGCCTCAACGGCGCGGCCGTGGCTTTCAACCAGCAGGCCTTCCTCTGGGGCCGTCACGCCGCGCACGACCCGGCCCGGGTTGAAGCGCTAGTGACACCGTCCTCGGTGGTGCAGTTTGTTCCACGTGAAACGGCGGACGGCGTCATGCATCACCGCGCCAAGGAGCTGACCGCTTACCAGAACGCCGCCCTGGCCGAACGCTACAAGGCGCTGGTGGAGCAAACCAGCCACAAGGAAACCGCGCTCAACCCGGCCAGCAACGCACTGACGCTGGCCGTGGCCCGCGCCTACTACCACGTGCTGGCGTACAAGGATGAGTACGAAGTGGCGCGCCTGTTTACCGACGGCGAGTTCCAGCGCGAGCTGGCCAGCCAGTTTGAAGGCGACTACCAGCTGCGCTTCCACATCGGCGCCAGCTGGGTCACCGGCGGCCATGCTCGCAAGATCGCCTTCGGCCCCTGGCTGTTGCGCGGCATGAAGTTGCTGGCACGGCTGCGCTTCCTGCGCGGCAGCGCCTTCGACCCCTTCGGCTGGCAGAAAGACCGCCAGCTGGAGCGCCGCTTGATTGTCGAGTTCGAATCGCTGGTGGAAAAACTGCTGGCCGCGCTGACGGTGGACAACATCGCCAATGCCGCCGAGGCGGTGCGCCAGTTCGACAGTGTGCGCGGCTTCGGCCACGTGAAAGAGAAGAACTGGGCGCAAGCGCAGTCGCGCATCAAGGCATTGCTGGAAGGCAACAAGGGCAACGCTCGCCGTCAGGTAGCCTGACCGGCAAGTTGCAGTGTGGTGCGGGCAGTGCAGCGTTTCCTGTCTCAGTCAGGGGAAACCGCTGCCTGTCCGTACGAGGGTGGTTAGGCGCGGGCCGGGGTCCGCGCCCTTTTTTTGCCCGCCGTTTCCCCACGTCGGGGAAAACCGGCACCATAATCAAGCATCAGGACAGCATCAGGCTGAGCCGCTTGGCCTCGTCCAGCGCCTGATCCACGCCGCTGTACTCGTCCTGCCAGACCCAGACGCCGTGCACTACATCCAAAGCCTCCACCAGCCATAGCCGGCCTTCGCTGCCCAGCGCCACCTGACGGGCGCGCACCGGGCGACAGTAGTTGAACATCACCACCTCGTTGGTTTTGTGAACCGTGGGGTGTTTGCGGGGTGTGGAGAAAAACGGCATGATCGGCCTCCTTTGCAAGGGCGGTATCCACCCCTGAACCAGCAAACCCCGTGCCAGCTTGCTGCGCTGCGGCAATTTTGACGGCCACCGGGCGCAGGCTTAGCATGGCCGGGACCGTCCTAGAGGAGCGCAACATGGAAAACCGCAAGCTCGCGGTGCTGATCGATGCCGATAACGCCCAAGCCAGCCTGGTGGCGGAACTGTTGGCCGAAGTGGCCAAATACGGCACCGCCGTGGTGAAGCGCGCCTACGGCGACTGGACCACCACCCAGCTCAAAGGCTGGAAAGCCGTGCTGCACACCCACGCCATCCAGCCTATCCAGCAGTTTGCCTACACCAGCGGCAAGAACGCCACCGATTCGGCGCTCATCATCGATGCGATGGACCTGCTCTACACCGGCAACTTCGACGGCTTCTGCCTGGTGTCCTCCGACAGCGACTTCACCCGCCTGGCCACCCGCCTGCGCGAAGGCGGCCTGACCGTGATCGGCTTTGGCGAGCAAGCCAAAACGCCGCGTCCCTTCATCGCCGCCTGCGACAAATTCGTCTTCACCGAAATCCTCAAGCCGGAAAAGGCCAAACCCGTCGCGCAGACCGACAAGCCCAAAACCCGCGCCACGCGCGCCAAGGGCAAACCGGAGCCGGTGCGCGAGCCGGAACCTCACCCGCTGCAGGCCATGTTCACCAGCGCCATCGAGGCGGTGGAACGCGACAGCGGCTGGGCGGAGCTCTCGGTAGTGGGCTCTTACCTCGCCAAGAACGACCCCTCGTTCGACCCGCGCAATTACGGTCATTCCCGCCTGTCGCAAATGGTGAAAAAACTGGATTTCCTCACCGTGCAAGAGCACCGCAACGGCTCCAAACTGCACTGCGAGATCCGCATCAAGCACGACGGACACACGCCGGAAGCCGCTCCGGCCCCGGAAGTCCGCCCCGCTGCGGAGCCCAAACCCCAGCCGGCAAAAGACGCACCGCGCAAACGCCGCGTCAGCCGCAAGAAAACCGACGCCGGCCCGCAGGACTAAGCACCGCGGACAAAACCTCGCAGAGACCCTGAGCCAAGACGCGCCGACGCAGACAGCACACCTGCAAGCGCAGGGGCTTTGTCGGGGGGTACGGCCACCACAGAACACAGGCGGCGCACACGGAGCGCCCGCCAGCACAAAGGAGCAAACCATGCAGATTCGAGATGCGCGACTGGAAGACCTGGCAGTCATTCTGGACATCTACAACGAGGTTATCGCCACCACCACCGCCGTCTACAACGACGATCCCCTCAATCCGGGTGAATTCGCCGTCTGGTTCCAGGACCGCCTGGAAGCTGGTTACCCGGTGCTGGTGGCCGAAGACGGCGACGGCCGCATTCTCGGCTTTTCCAGCTTCGGCGATTTCCGCCCCCGCCCCGGTTTCCGCTTCACGGTGGAGCACAGCGTGCACCTGGCGCCGGAAGCGCGCGGCAAGGGCATCGGCAAGGCGCTGGTCAGCGCCCTGTTCCCGCGCGCGCAGGCGCTGGGCAAACACACCATGATCGGCGCGGTGGACGCCGCCAACGAGGCTTCCATCCGCTTCCACGAAAAGCTGGGCTTCATCCGCGTGGGCACGCTGCCGCAAGTGGGCTTCAAGTTCGATCGCTGGCTGGATCTGGTTTACATGCAGAAATTCATCGAAGGCAGCGGCGACGCGCCGCCAGTGACGGCCTGAACGGGAAAGCCGACTGAAAGGCCAGGCAAGGAAGTTGGCCGAAGGCCGGTGAAACGGCTGGAGAAAGCCGGAAAATGAAAAACGCCGCAGTCCCCCTGCGGCGTTTCCCTTTTTGGTACATCGCTGTTGAATCAGCGTTTTATCTTGATGCTGCTCTATTTCTGTCCTCTGTACGACTTAGCGCACGACTGCAACGATATCCTTACTGAACACCTTTTCGCAATACTTGCATTTCATTTTTGTGTCTTTTTGTTGCGGCTTGACGTAGAAGAAGCTCTTTACCGGCTCTTGATGCGAAATGCAGTTGGAGTTGGGGCAAGCGAAAATGCCTTCGATGGTGTCCGGTAATTCCAGCTTGTGCTTCTTCACCACTTCGAAGTTTTCAATGACGTTGACCGTGGCCTTGGGAGCAAACAGCGCCAGCTCGTTGGCCTGGTCTTCCGTCAGCGCCACGTTCTCCACCTTGATGATGTCCTTGGCGCCCATGTGGCGCGAAGTCAGGTTCAGACCGACGGTGATGCGCTCGCCGGTTTCGGCCAACTTGAACAGACGCAGGATGTTCACGCCCTGGCCAGCCGGAATGTGATCAATGACAGTGCCTTCTTTCAGGGCTTCTACGGTACGGGTGTATTGCATGATGGATCTCCCTGAGCTTAGACGGTTTCGTTCAGTACCAGCGACAGCAGCGCCTGGCGGGCGAAAACGCCGTTCTTGGCTTGCTCGAAATAGTAGGCATGCTGCGTGGCGTCGACATCCACGTGGATTTCATCCACGCGCGGCAGCGGATGCAACACCTTCATATTGGTGCGGGCGTTCTTCAGCATCTCGGCCTTGAGCACATACTTGCCCTGGATTTTCTTGAAGTCGGCTTCATCGAAGCGCTCGCGCTGCACGCGGGTCATGTAGAGGATGTCCACCTGCGGGATCACATCGTCCAGACTGCCAACGATGGTGTATTCGATGCCCTTCTCGTCCAGCTCTTCGCAAATGTAGTCCGGCATGGCCAGTTGTTCGGGCGCCACAAAGTAGAAACGCGCGCCAAACAAGGACAAGGCCTGGGTCAGCGAGTGCACGGTGCGGCCGTACTTGAGGTCGCCGACGAAAGCCACGGTGAGGTTTTCCAGCGTGCCCTGGGTTTCACGGATGGTGAACAGGTCCAGCAGGGTTTGCGTGGGGTGCTGATTAGAGCCGTCGCCGCCGTTGATCACCGGCACCGGAGAGAACTCGCTGGCCAGACGCGCCGCGCCCTCCTTCGGATGTCGCATCACCACCGCATCGGTGTAGGAGCTGATGATCTTGATGGAGTCCGCCAGGGTTTCGCCCTTCTTGGCGCTGGTATTGCCGCCGTCGGCAAAGCCGATCACCGTGCCGCCCAGACGCTGCACAGCGGTTTCAAACGACAGGCGGGTGCGGGTGGACGGCTCGAAGAAGCAGCTGGCCACCAGCTTGCCTTGCAGCAGATCGTTGCGCGGTTCGCGTTTGAGCTGACCCGCGGTCTCCACGACAAGCTCCAGTTCCTCGCGGGAGAAATCCGGAATGGAGATGATGTTTTTCCTGTATAGCGGGTTGGCCATGATGGGGTTCCTTGTTATGTCTGCTGTCTGTTGCCCATAAAAAAAAAGCCCCTGAATAATCAGGAGCTTTTCTTCTGGAAATACGCGGGTTCGGGAAATACGCCTACTCGCAGCAACGATGCCGCGCCGCCCTTGCTGGCGGTGCTGGCGACAAACGGGATCGATGCGAAAGACTGCAAGTGGGTGCTCTCCGAACAAACTGCTGGATTCTAATCCCAAACCCGGTCGCTTGATAAGACCCGTGTCGCAAAAACCGATTTTTACGGCACGATTGGACAAACTCACTCCGCCGCCAACAATCTTATCCCCAGCGCCAAGTACAAGCCGCCGGCAACGCGGCCAAGCCAGCGCCCGGTCGGCAAACGACTCCCCACCACCCCTGCCAGCCGGCAAAGCAGCAAAAGATACGTTGTGTTGATCAGACAAAACACCAGCCCCAACAGCAGGAATCCACCCAGGTTGGCCGAAGCCGGCGTCAGGAAGGCGGGGAAAAACACCATGAAGAACAACACGGCCTTGGGATTGCCCAAGGTGATCCACAGGCTGCGACGAAACGGCTCACCGCTGCCCGGCGCCATATGGGCAGCGTCGCCCGAGGCCCGCCAACAGCAACAACCCAACCATAGCAGGTAGGCCGCGCCGGCCCAGCGCACTCCGGTGGCAAACACCGGATGCGCAGCCAGCAAGGCCGCCGCACAGTGCGCTCAGCAGCGACAGTGTTCCTGCGCCTGGCGTGGCGGCCAGCAACAAGGCGGCGGGAAAAAACAGACTCCAGTGCATGGCGCGCTCCGGTGGCAATGTCCGCTCATGATGCCGGAAAACAAAACGCCGCACAGCGTGCGGCGTTGATGCGGGCAGCGACTGGCGATTACAGCCGGAAATTGCTCACCAGACGCTCCAGATTGGCGGACAGCTCTTTCAGCTGCGACACCGACGCGCTGACCTGGCTGACCACGTGGCTGTTGCCCATCGCCATATTGCTGATGCGCTCCACGTTCTGCGCAATCTCCTGGCTGGCCTGCGACTGCTCGCGGGTAGAGGCTGCGATATCCACAATGCTGGATACCAGTCCCTGGCTGCGATCCAGCACATTGTTCATCGCCGCATTGGCTTGCGATGCAATTTCCACGCTCAGGCTGACCTGCTCGCGGCTGGACTTCACATCAGCCACCGCATCGCGGGTTTCATTGCCAATGGCGCTCACAATGCGCGTGATTTGCACTGTGGCTTCCGCCGTGCGACCCGCCAGATTGCGCACCTCGTCCGCCACCACAGCAAAGCCGCGGCCCATCTCGCCGGCACGCGCGGCCTCGATGGCGGCGTTGAGCGCCAGCAGATTGGTTTGATCGGCAATGTCCTTGATGACGCGGACGATGGTGGACACCTCCTCCGAACGCTCGCCCAGACCGTTCATGCGTTCGGCCAAGGCGTGCATGCTGTCGGTCATGCGGCGGATTTCTTCCGTCACCCTGCCCACGGTGGCGACGCTCTCCACGGTCAGCTCGCCGGTTTCGCGTGCGGCGGACTCTGCCTCCTGCGCCGTGTTGGCAATGTGCTGCACACTTACGGTCACTTCTTCCACGCCGGCGGCGGTGGCGCTGGCGGCATCGGACTGGTTGGCCGAAGCCTGTTCCACCTGACTGGCGGACTCGGCCAGGGAAATGGCAGCGGCCGACACTTCGCGGCTTTGCTCGCGCACGTCGACAAACATGTCGCGCAGGCTACTGATGAAGCGGTTGAAGGCGTCGGCCGTACGGCCGATTTCATCGTTGTTGGCAATCTGCATGCGGATGGTGAGATCGCCCTTGCCTGACGCCAGTTGATCCATGGTGTCGGCCAGCTGGTTGAGCGGACGCATCAGCGCGCGCACCACGCCGGTCAGCACCAGCAAGATGGCAACCAGCGCCACCACGCCGATCAGTACAGCCGTCAGCCCCTGCTTGCGCGCGTCGGAAGTAATGGCGTCCGTCGGCACGGTCACGCCCAGCGACCAGTACTGGCCGGTCTTGCCTACCCGCACCGGGTGGAAAAAGTGGGTGAAGCCGCCTTCTTCATAGACGAAGCTGTCGCCTTTCTTAATCTGCTCCAGATGCGAAGCCAGCGCGTCGTCCTTGGGCACCGGTTTGCCCAGCAGCTCGGACTTGGCGTTGACCACATACAACCCGCCTTCGGACACCATGCGCACATAGCCGGTTTCATACAGGTGGATGTCGCCGAAACGCTTCTGCAGCTGATCCAGCGCCACGTCGGTAGCGGACACGCCCAGCAGCTTGCCGCTGTCGTCCTTCATCACGACGGCCAGCGAGCTTTCCAGAATCTTCTTGCCTTGCACTTCATAAGGGAAGGGCTCGGTGATGGTGTCGCGGCCCCGCTGCTTGGGCACGTAGTAGAAGTCGCCCCAGCCCGGCTTTTCGTAATCGGGCTGATAGGTTTCCGGGTGCTCCTTGTATTTGGGAAATTGCTTGACGCGATCGCTGTCCACCATCACATCCATCTGCGCCTTGCCCTGGGCGTTGCGCGTGATGTAGGGCTGATAGCGACCGGAGGGGTCATGGCGCGGCCAGTCCAAGCGGAAGGCGTTGTCGTTGCCGTCAAAGGCGTTGGGCTCCCACAACATCCACAAGCCAACTGATTGCGGCGCGCCATCCAGCATCTGCAGAATGATGTTGTCCGCCACTTTGCGATCCGGCGGGTTGACGCGTTTGATGCCGGAAATGGTGTCGGCCAGATGCTTTGGCAGGGCAAAACCAGTGTCGAAATCGGACTCGGCGTCCTTGGCATAACTGCTGGCCTGCTCGGAAGCCAGTTTGTAACCCGCATCAACGGCCGCGTTATAACTTTGCCAGACGATCAGACCGATCATCACTGCAAAGCCGATGGCGATCGCCCCCGCCGCCACGATAATGATGCGCGTACTCAGGTGGCCCCATTTTTTCTGGCTCATGTTTCTTTCTCCCCGCCTGCCGGCTTTACTTTAAAACTTATGCACGATTTTCAATTGTGCATAGGTATTTTTTTGCATGACATTCAAGTCATGATGAAAGTGTAGGGGGGAAGAGGCAATGACGCCGGACAAACAGCCGCCGGAATGAAACCGGCGGTTTTTTCATGCCATCGCATTAAACCATTATCTGGAAAGGGTCAGGGCCGGGTACTGCGTTCCAGCGCCTCCAGCCAGACCATAGCGTGGCTGTTGCTTTCGCCGCACATTTCCATGGAAGGCTTCAGGCCTCCGCACACTGTGGGGCGCTCCGGACTACCAAACAGGCGACACAGGTTGTCGTCGTCCAGCTGCGCGCAGCGCACCCCTGCCGGCTTGCCGTCCGGCATGCCCGGAATGGGCGATGAGATGGAAGGCGCGATGCAACAAGCGCCGCAATGCAGTCTGCAGTCCATTGTTTCTTCAAGATCAAACGGGACGACACCATACCATAGGAGAAAAAGCCCATCAGCCGATTTCTCGCCGTCCCCTCTATGGAGATACCGTTAATTCCCTATAATGAGAAAATAACAAGAAATTTCTGTTCTCCAAATATCACCACAGCCAGAGCCAGAAGAATGATCAAGTGCATCGACGTGTCCGACCTGAGGGTCGGCATGTACATTCACGACCTCAATTGCGACTGGATGTCGCACCCTTTCCTGCTCAAGCGGTTTTTGGTCAGCGATGAGGCGCAGATACACAAAATCCGCGACTCCGGCATCCACGAGGTATACATCGACACCAAGAAGGGCATGGACATGGCGCACGCGCCTACCGTGACCGAGGTGAAGAAAAAGCTGGAACGCGAAATCATCGAATTCGCGCAGCAAGAGGCGCCTGAGGAGCGCCAGGTAGAAGCGTCGGAAGAGTTTGGCCGCGCGCAGCTTATCCACAACGAAGCCAACCTCATCATCAAGGGCATCCTGCAGGATGTGCGCCTGGGCAAGCAGGTGCAGCTGGAGCAGGTGGAACCCTCGGTGGAGCGCATGACCAGCTCCATCTTGCGCAATGGCGGCGCGTTGCTGTCGCTGTGCCGCATCAAGGACAAGGACGACTACACGTTTCAGCATTCGGTCAGCGTGGGCGCGCTGATGGTGAGCTTCTGCAAAGCCATGGGCATGAGCAAGGAAGTGATCCATCACGCCGGCATCGGCGGCATGTTACACGACATCGGCAAGATGAAAGTGCCGGACACCATTCTCAACAAGCCGGGCAAGCTTACCGAGCAGGAATTCGCCGTGATGAAATGTCATGTAGTGGAAAGCAAGCGCATCCTGCTCTCCACCAGCGGCATTTCCGATACGGCGGTGAAAGTGGCGGCGCAGCACCATGAACGCCACGACGGCAGCGGTTATCCGGAAGGCCTGAAGGGCGAGGAAATTTCCCAGCTGGGTCAGATGGCCGCCATCGTCGACGTATACGACGCGCTCACCTCCGACCGCTGCTATCACAAGGGCATGCCGCCCACCGACGCGTTGCGCAAGATTTTCGAGTGGTCCAAATTCCACTTTAATCCCTCGCTGGTGCAAGCCTTCATGCGCTGTATCGGCATCTATCCGGTAGGCACGCTGGTGCGACTGGAAAGCGGCCGGCTGGGCGTGGTGATCGAACAGAACGACAACAACCTGGTGTCGCCCAAGGTGAAGGTGTTTTTCAGCTCCAAGAGCAATACCTATATTCCGCCTGAAATTGTCGACCTATCGCGCGGCGTGGGCGCGGGCGGCGGCGACAAGATCGTCAAGCACGAGCAGCCGGAAAAGTGGCGGCTGGACCCGCTGCGCTTCCTGTAAGCGCCTTCGGCCAACATGACAAAGCCCGCGCAAGCGGGCTTTGTCATTGCATCACGCACAAGCCGGTATCAGACTGCGTGCTGACGCACCACCATGGCCTGTTCCGGCGACGGGAAGTTGGCGGCGGACAGGGTTTCGCGGATGGTGCGGTTGCTGTCGAAATACACCTGCCAGTAATCCTCCGGCTTGCAGAACGGGCGCACCGCCAGCACCGGGCCCAGCGGGGTGAACTCCAGCAACGCCACATCGGTAGCCGGTTCGGCCAGCACATTGGGAATGGCGGCGATCTTGTCCTTGAGCAGGCTGATGGCCAGCGCGTGATCCGCCGTGGATGCCAGCTGTGCTTTCAGGTCCACGCGGCGGTAGCCATTGGCGCTGTAATTCTGGATGGTGTCGGAGAAGATCTTGTTGTTGCCGATCAGCGTCATCACGCCGTCCGGGGTATCCACCACGGTGGAGAACAAGCCGACCTCCTTCACCGTGCCGGTGACGCCGGCCACGCAAACCGCGTCGCCCACCTTGAACGGCCGCAGCACCACCAGAAAGATGCCGGCGGCGAAATTGGCCAGCAAGCCGCTCCAGGCCATGCCGATGGCCACGCCGGCGGCGGCGATGATGGCGGCGAAGGTTGTGGTTTGCACGCCGAAGAAGCCGAGGATGCCGATCACCAGCACCACTGTCAGCGTTACAGACAGAAAAGAATGCGCGTAGCGGCGCAGCGTGGGGTCCAGATTGCGACGTCTGAGTTGATCGTCCAGCATGCGGGTGGACAGCGAGATCAGCCAACGGCCCACCAGCCACAGCAGAATGGCGGACACGATGTTGATGCCGGCCTGGATGGCCAGATCGGTCCAGTGGGAAAGATTGATTTTGTCCATGTTCATCCTGTTATTTCAGTTGAAGGGTCAACTGAAAAATAGAATGCTCATGGCAAAAATGCCAGTTTGCGCGGTCAGCGCGCCAAAACCGGCGCCAAAGCCCGGCACGTATCGCCAATACCGCCTTGCACACACAGATCAAACACCCGGTCCATGCGCGTGGGCGTGTAGTTGATCAATACCGTAGCCACCCCGGCCCGGCCTGCTTCCACCGGAATCAGATTCACTGGCGACACCTCCAGCGAAGAGCCCATCACCAGCAGCAGATCCGCATCCATCGCCGCGTCGAACGCCTCTTCCAGATGCGGCACCGCCTCGCCGTACAGCACGACGTCCGGCTTCAGCACATCCATGCAATAAGTACACAGCGGCAATTCGTGGTGGTTGATGTATTCCAGCGTGTGGCGACGGCCGCAGGACGGGCAGCTGGAAGTAAGCAGCGTACCGTGCAGTTCCAGCACCCGGCTGCTGCCGGCGCGGGTGTGCAGGCCATCGATATTTTGCGTCAGCACCGTCACCTCACGCCCGCTCCGCTCCAGCGCCGCCAGGAAAAGATGGCCGTCATTGGGCTGGTAATTGCCCAGCAGCTTGGTGTGGAAAATCTGCTTGAAGCCTTGCCAGAAAGCTTCGGGCGAAGCGCGGAAATAGTCGATGGACACCATTTCTTCCAGCCGCAAACCTTGTTGCCACAAACCTTTGGCCGAACGGAAATCCGGTATGCCCGATTCGGTGCTCATGCCGGCGCCGCTCAGCACGGCAATGCGGCGCGCTTCGGCCAACATGGCTGCCAACTGCTGCAAATTGTCGTTCATTGTTGTTGTCTCCCTGCCATCCGCGCCAGCTTAGTCAGCCAGCATGCCACGGGCAAGAACGCGCTCAAGGCTGTTTGTCCTGGCTCAAATCGGCCGCTGGCGGCGGATATTTCCTGGCGTTCTTCACCAGTTTGTCCGCTACCGCAGCGTTCATGTCCACGCCCATCACCGTAGCCAGCCGCATCAGGTACAACAACACATCCGCCATTTCTTCCTGCAAATGAGTAAAACGCGACGGATCCTCGCGCAAACGGGCGGCTTCATCGTCGGTCAGCCACTGAAAAATTTCCGCCAGTTCGCCAACTTCGCCGGTCAGCGCCAGCACCAGATTGCGCGGCGTGTGGTAGCGCGGCCAGTCGCGCTCTTCGGCAAACCTTGTCAATGCCGCCTCCAGCGCCGTCGTTTCCAACAGTCTTGTCGTCATGCTTTTCCTCGCCGACCAAGGCCGGTTTCACGTGAAACGCCAAACAAAAAAGCGCTTGTGCGTTACAAGCGCTTTGCTTTGCCCTGCGGGCAGCATCAGTCGCGCAGCAGGCCTTCGGCGCGCAGCGCGGACTGCACGGCGGGCAAGGCCGCCACACGCGCCATGAAGGCGCTGATGTGCGGGAAGTCCGCCAGCGAGCGCTTCACCATGCCGGCCCAGTTGAGGCAGGTAAACAGATAGGCATCAGCCACGCTGAAATGGTCGCCGGTCAGATAAGCCGTCTTGGCCAGTTGCGCTTCCACAACCGCAAAGCGAGCGGTGAGCTTGGCCCAGGCGGCGTCTTTGGCCTCATCGCTGCCCGGGTAGAACAGCGGCGAGAAACTCTTGTGGATTTCGGTGGCGATGTAGTTCAGCCACTCCTGCAACTGGTAGCGCGCCAGCGTACCGTTGGCCGGGGCCAGACCCTTTTCCGGCGCGAGGTCGGCCAGGTACTGCACAATGGCCACGCCCTCGGTCAACACTTGCCCGCTGTCCAACACCAACGCCGGCACGTAGCCCTTGGGGTTGATGGTGGAAAAGTCGACGCCGCTCTGAGTGGTGTGCGGTTGCGCGCGCAGATTCACTTTTTCCGCGTCGAACGGCAGGCCGGCGGCAAACAGCACGATATGCGGGGAAAGGGAGCAGGCTCCCGGCGAGAAGTAGAGCTTCATCATGCCTCCAGATCAGGATGTGAAACAGCGAAGCGCCCCAAAACGGCGGCGCGGGTCGACTTTACGTGGGTGCGGACACCGGCATTTCAAGCCGAAGGTTTGCGGCCGAACAGGCGTGGCCGGTTGTCTGCGTCGGGTTTGGGTTCGGGCCGGGTTTTCATCGATACATACAAGGCTTCCACCTGTGTTCGCGCCCACGGCGTGCGACGCAGAAACACCAGGCTGGAGCGAATGCCGGGATCGTGATTGAAGCAGCGGATATTGATGCGACGACCCAACTCCGGCCAACCATACTGCGCCACCAGCTCTTCCAGCATGCGCTCCAGCGTCACGCCGTGAGTGGGATTATTGGATTGGGCCGTCATGGATTACTTTCTGTGGATAACTTCATTGCCTGATAAAATCTGTGGATAACCTTGCTCGCCGGTGCAAAACCGGATTGCCGTCGGCAAACGCTTCACAAGACCGTTCCGGCGCGAAGTGTAGACCGCCGCCACCCAGCCCGCCAGTTTTTGCCCTGATGCCGATAAGCACGGCGCGGTGGCAAACACTGCATGAAGCAGTCGGTCGCATCGCCGAAGCGCAAGCGTCAGCATCGCTTATTAAAATTTGCTAACACATGCCCCTGATTTACTCACATTTGGCAGACATTTGCTTTTCATAGTGGGAGAGTTATCAAACCGACTCAGTGAAGGAAAGCCAAGATGAAACCGTTCAAGACTCTGCTCGCCGCTGGTTTGCTTACCGCCGCCGCTCTGGCCGGCACCGCCTACGCGGAAGGCGGCCCCTGCCCAGCAGGCCCGGCTGACGGCAAGGCCTCCAACTGTAAATTCGACCCTGCCAAGATGGAAGCACGCATCGCAGAGCATCAAAAAGCGCTGCACGACAAACTGAAGATCCAGCCCAATCAGGAAGCCGCCTGGAAAACCTTCAACGATGCCATGAAACCGCAAGGCATGACGATGGAACACCCCAAGATGGACGGCAACGCCACCACGCCCGAACGCATGCAGGCCCATGTGGACATGATGCAGAAGCATCTGGACGCCATGAAGCAGCGCGCGGACGCCACCAAAACCTTCTATGCCCAGCTGACGCCGGAACAGAAGAAAACCTTTGATCAAGAAGGCAACCGCATGCAACAGCGCATGCGCGAGCACATGATGCGCAAGCCGATGGCCAGCCAGCCCAAATAAGCCAATCCGCGCATCAACACAAAGGCAGCCTCGCGGCTGCCTTTGTCATGTCCGCGGCAAAGTATCGCCGCCAAGATCAGGGGATCAGCCCTTGGGAAACCACTTGTCGCCGAAATTGACCAGCAACACACCGCCCACCACCAGCAAGGCCCCCATCAAACGGGGCGCAGTGACGTCGCGCAGCGGCATGGACAACCAGCCGAAGCGGTCAAACAGCAATGAAGCGGTCACCTGCCCGGCGATGATCAAGGACAGCATCACCGCCACGCCGATGCGCGGCGCCAGCAAGGTAGTGCCAAATACAAAGAACGCGCCCAGCGCTCCGCCAAGAAACATCCACCACTCGCCGCGCGCCAATTGGCCAAAGCCGCTCCATTTTTGCCCGGTGGCCAGCGCCACCACGCACAGGGTAAGACAGCCCACGGCGAAAGACACCAGCGCCGCCAGCACGGTGCTGCCGCCAATCAGCAGCTTGAGCTGATTGTTGATGGCGGCCTGCAAGGGCACCACGATGCCGATGGCGAAGGCCATGAGCGGGAAAATCGGGTTCATGCGCAATCCTTGGAAAATGTGCGACGGGTTTCACGTGAAACCGTCGTCTATGGTCTACAGCGCCTTGACCGGAATGGTCTTGCCCGCGCGCGGATTGCGCGTGTAAGCGCAAAAACCGGGTCGCGGACCCACCTTGGGATGGTTGCGACAGGTATTCGGCCGTTGTTCGTAAATGGTGCACAGCCGGGTTTGCTGATCCAGGTACTGACAGTCGCCATTGGCGCGTCGTCCCAGCGTAAACAAGCCGTGCTTGAAATTGAAATGCTGGATTACCCGCTGCTTTTCCAGCCGTTTGGCGATGTTCTTTACCGGCTCATCCAGCTCGAATTCATCCACCACGCCCATGCGCACCAGATCGGGCAGGCGCACTTCCACCGGCATCGAGCAGCAGCTGCCCATGCAATCGGCGCACAGCCCGTTGCGATAGCGGGTCCAGGTATCCAGTCGTTCGATATCCGCCATGACTGCCTCAGTCCGGGCGCTTGCGGAAGAAAGTCATGGGCGTGGTGTAAGGCACATCGCTGGGCGCCGGGCTTTTCAGCACGTGCTTTTTCATCTTGCCCATGATGTGCATTTCACACGGGCGGCAATCAAACTTCAGCGTATAGGTTTCGTTGCCCGACTTCAGCGTCATCGGATCGGCGCGCACCTGACCCATTACACCCTTCACGCCCTTGGCCTGCTTGGGGCAAAGATTGAACGAGAAGCGCAGACAGTGCTTGGTGATCATCAGGCTCACCTCGCCTTCCTCCTCATGCGCCTCGTACGCCGCGTCCATCACTTCCACGCCGTGCTTGCGATAGAACTGCCAGGCAAGCGGGTTGTAGACATTGGCCAGGTAGCTGAGCGTGGTTTGCGGATAAGCCACCGGCGGCTCCACCGCCGCCTTGCGTTGCGGGCGCTGCCAGGCCGCCAGCCGCTCGGCCTCCAGCTTTTCCACCGCCTCGCGGCGCAGGCCGTTGAGTGCGGACGCGGGTACAAACCACATCCGGCTGAGCGCCAGAGATACATCATGAGCAATGAACATGGTATTGCCGAGGCGCGACAAGCCATCCACAAGGTTGGCCGAAGCGCGCTCTTCGTCGCGCGCGGCTTCCAGCGCCAGTTCCGCTTCCGCCGCGCCGCTGCAGCCGTCCTCGTCGGTGATCACCAGCCGCAGACCCTTGCCGGTTTCCGACAGGGTGAGCCAGACGCCCACTTTGCGTTCGGCCGACTTCTTCAACAGCGACAGCTCCCAGGCGTGATCGCGATTGCGGTTCAGCGGCGTACCGGGCTTCAGGCCGGCCAATAGCGCCGGATCATTGGGATGGCACAGCCACAGGCGATCACCGCCCGGCACCTTGCCGATTTGCTTCACGGTGTTGAGCTGCATGCCCACCACTTCGCGCTTTTTCATGAAGTTGACGCCGTCGCCGTTGCTCATGTCCTCGGGCGTGGCCACTTCCAGCCAGTCCGGCCCCACCCGGTGCGCCAGGCCCAGCGGCACGCCGACGAATTTGGGCGAATCGAAAGCGCCGATGTCGATCTTGCGGCCGGTGGCAAAGTAATCCGTGGCGCCACGGTGGAAGGTCTTGTCCGGGTCGGGCGCAAAAAAGATTTCGCTGCCGCCACTGGAGGCGCGGCCCAGTTCCGGGCGGCGCTCGATGATTTCGTCCAGCAACAGGCGGTAATGCGCGGTGATGTTCTTGACGTAGGACACGTCCTTGTAACGGCCCTCGATCTTCAGCGAGCGCACGCCGGCGTCCAGCAGGGTTTCCAGATTGTTGCTCTGGTTGTTGTCCTTCATGGACAACAAATGCTTTTCAAAAGCCACCACGCCGCCGTTCTGGTCGGTCAGCGTGTAGGGCAGACGACAGGCTTGCGAGCAGTCGCCCCGGTTGGCGCTGCGGCCGGTTTCAGCATGGCTGATGTAGCACTGGCCCGAGAAAGCCACGCACAGTGCGCCGTGAATGAAGTATTCGATGGTGGCGCGATCGCCGACGGTGTCGGCAATCTTGCGAATCTGCGGAATGGTCAGCTCGCGCGCCAGCACCAGTTGCGAGAAACCGGCATCCGCCAGGAAAGACGCCTTGTCCGCATCGCGGATGTCGCACTGGGTGGACGCATGCAGCTCGATGGGCGGCAGGTCCATTTCCAGGATGCCCATATCTTGCACGATCAGCGCATCCACCCCGGCGTCGTACAGTTGCCAGATCAGTTTGCGCGCCGGCTCCAGCTCCGCCTCATGCAGGATGGTGTTGAGCGTGGCAAAGATGCGCGCATGGTAGCGGTGGGCAAAGCGGGTGAGCGCCGCGATGTCTTCCACGCTGTTGCAGGCGTTGTGCCGCGCGCCAAAGCTGGGCCCGCCAATGTAAACGGCGTCAGCGCCGTGCAGGATGGCTTCCCGCCCGATCTCGGCGGTTTTGGCGGGGGACAACAGTTCGATCTGGTGCGACAGCAGACTCATGACAATTCCTGGCTACAGCTAGGGTTTTTCTGAGTGAAAAACCCACGACGAAAAGGCCGGAAGTATAACGTAATCAGTAGCTTATGAATAGCGCCGATTATTCCTGCGTTCTAACGCCCTTGTTTTTCCATTGGCATTAATTTTTATTAATTATTTATAACAAGCCATATTCATCTACGTATGGATACTTATTGACGCATTTTTCACTTGCGACCTTTCTCCCCCGCGGACTACAACCTCAAATACCACTCTATTACCAATTTAACGTTGAGCACCGCTGACAGGGCCTCGTGGAAGCGCCGCGAAAATGCGCCAACGCAAGCTGTACACACCGAACGGCTTGAACAGGCGCGTCGCGGGGCAGGCTTTGTCGGTCGGACTTACCCACAGGGTTTCGGGAGAATTCGTCATGCTTACCAGGCTGACCATCGGCCAAAGGCTGTTTGCATTGATCATGCTGCTGCAATTGGTCACCGTTATCGTCGGGGGCTATGGCTGGTATACCCAGCAACGCATCCTCGATGACTTCGCCACCACTTACAACGACCGGGTAATCTGCCTCAAGCAGCTGAAGACCGTCGGCGATGGCTACGCAGTCAGCATTGTGGACGGCGCGCACAAACTGCGGGCCGGCGTCATGACGCCCGAGGCGCTGCTGCAAGGACTGGATCAATCCCAGGCCGCCTTGAAAAAGGAATGGGGCGACTACCGCGCCACCTACCTCACCTCGGAAGAAAAGACGCTGGCGGATCAGGCGGAGAGCGCCATGCGTCAGGCGGACGGCACCGTGCAGCATCTGCGCGCCATTGCCCAGTCGCGCGACACCGCCGCGCTGGCGCAGTTTGTCGACAAAGAGATGTACCCGCACATCGACCCCATCTCCAGCAACATCAACCAGCTGATCGACCTGCAGTTGCGCGTGGCGGCGGAAAACTTCGCCAGCTCCACCGACAAGGCCCGGCTTTGCGCGCGCATCTCACTGGCCATCCTGGTGTTCGGCCTGCTGCTGGGCGTGGTGTGCAGTTGGCTGATCATTCGCGGCCTGTTGGCCGAACTGGGCGGCGAACCGCATGACGTGGTGGCCTTGGCCCGTCGCATCGCGCAAGGCAATCTCACTCAGAAACTGACCGTAAAAAGCGGCGACGACAACAGCATCGTCGCCTCCATGTCGCACATGCAGAGCGAGCTGATCCGCTTGGTGCGCCAGATCAACGGCATTACCTCCAACCTCACCGTGCACGCCTCGGAGCTGGCCAGCGCTTCGGAACAAGTGGCGGTGAGCGCGGAAGAACAGACCCGCGCCGCGTCTTCCATGTCGGCCTCGGTGGAGCAATTGTCAGTCAGCATCTGCTCTGTCAGCGACAATGCCCGCGATGTGGCCACCGACTCCACGGCATCGGGCCAGCTGGCAGCCGAGACGGAACACATGATCAACCAGACGCTGGACACCATTCAGTCGGTGGCGGACAAGGCCGAGGAATCTCGCCAGCAAGCCGACCTGATGGGCGACAGATCGCAGAAGATCTCCAATGTGGTGGCCATGATCCGCGACATCGCCGACCAGACCAATCTGTTGGCGCTCAATGCCGCCATCGAAGCCGCCCGCGCCGGGGAACAGGGTCGCGGCTTCGCCGTGGTGGCGGACGAAGTACGCAAGCTGTCGGAGCGCACCGGCCAATCCACCACCGAAATCAGCGAGATGATCAAGGAAATGCTGGAGAGCAGTCAGCAGGTGATCGGCAATATCCACGATACCGTCAGCCGCATGGACACCGGGCTGGCGCAGGCCAATCAGGCGCGCGGCTCGGTCTGCCAGATCGCCGGCAATGTGCAACGCATCCAGCAATCGGTGGGCAGTATTTCCATTGCCCTGTCCGAGCAACAGGCCGCCGGCAGCGGCATCGCCAACAATGTGGAACAAGTAGCGCAAATGTCGGAAGAAACCAGCACCGCCGCCAGCCAGACTGCCGCTTCAGCCACCGCCATGGAGGGCATGGCGCACGAACTGCAAGCCGCCATCAGCCACTTCGCCCTGCCCGGCCCCGGCCAGGTCAGCGACACCGACGCACCTCGCGCCGAAGGCCTGCCGCGCTTCGCGCTGGCCGGCTGACCGCTGACAGCTCCGCAAGCTGAACAAAGCCCGCGTCAGCGGGCTTTCTGACTGCCGGCAAAGTGATTGAATGAGATGGGGCTAGGCCCGGCCTTGCCCCATCCGAATAGTCCCCATTTCCCCGCTCTTTCCCTGCAAGGAAACCTCGCTTTCCACCCAGAAAGCGAGGGGGCGCTCATCCGAACGCCCGCATCCGCAGGCTTGCCTGTTCCGCTCCGGCTTACCCCGCCGTTTCAACGACTGCTGAGCAACACCGCCAGCTCGTCGGCCGCTTCCGACCACTCCGCGTCGCAAGCCAGCGCCTGACGCAAAAAAGCCGCCTGCGACGCTTTCCAGAACGGCGCATCCGGCAGCGCCGCGCCAGCGGGCAAACGATGCGCGGCGACAAAAGCGCGGATATCCGCCTCGCCCGCAGGCAGGCCAAGCTGGGCAAACAATTGGGGCAACTGATGAGCACCGGTGTCCATGATTATCCTTTCCTGACCGTCGCCGAAGACGGCACACAGTGAACGCGAGAATGGTTATAGTCGACTTCTCCTCACCCCATCGCAAGCCCATGACCACACATCTCCCCTTGCAGCAGGCGCGCAACCTGCATCTGATCGCACAAGGCATGCTGACGCCGCCGCGGCGCAAGGCCGGCAAAGCAGATGTGGCCGCCGCCATCCGCCGCATGGCCCTGTTGCAGATCGACACCATCAGCGTGGTAGCGCGCAGCCCCTATCTGGTGTTGTACAGCCGGCTCGGCCCCTACCCGCCAGTGTGGCTGGACGAAACGTTGGCCGAAGGCGCGCTGTTTGAATACTGGGCGCACGAAGCCTGCTTTGTGCCGACGGAAGACTACCGTCTGTTGCGCCATCGCATGCTGAACGCGGAAAGCCTGGGCTGGAAATTCTCCGTCAATTGGTACCGCCAGCATCAGGCCGACATCGAAGCGCTGGAAACGCGCATTCGCGAACACGGCCCGGCGCGCTCGGCCGACTTCGCGCGCGAGCAGGGCAAGGGCAGCGGCTGGTGGGACTGGAAGCCGGAAAAACGCCATCTGGAAGCGCTGTTCACGCTGGGCAGGCTGATGGTGAAAGAGCGGCAAGGCTTCCAGCGCGTCTACGATGTGGCCGAGCGGGTGCTGCCCGGTTGGGACGATCAGCGCCATCTGCCCAGCCTGGAAGACGCCCGGCTGGACATGGTGCGCAACAGCTGCCGGGCGCTGGGCGTGGTGAAAGCCGGCTGGGTGGCGGATTACTACCGCCTTGGCCGAGGCCGCTTCGACGAGGACTTGCACCGGCTGGCCGATGCTGGCGAGTTGCTGCCGGTGCGCATTGAAGGCTGGAAGCACGATGCCTTCGTGCATCACAGCCTGAGCGCCGAGTTGGCCGAAGCCGAAGCCAACCGCCTGAGCGCCACCCGCTGTGCGGCCCTGTCGCCGTTCGACCCCATTGTCTGGGACCGCAAGCGAGCGCTGGAGCTGTTTGATTTCGACTACAAGATCGAGTGCTACACCCCGGCGCCCAAGCGCCGCTTCGGCTATTTCTCCTTGCCCTTGCTGCAGCGGGGCAAGCTGGTGGGCCGCATGGACGCCAAGGCGCACCGCCAGCAGGGCATTTTCGAGGTGAAAAGCCTGTACCTGGAAAGCGGCGTGCGCGAAAGCGGACGGCTGGCGACAGACCTCGCGCGCACACTCAGTCAGCTGGCCGGCTGGCACGGCACGCCGCGCCTGCGCTTCAATCACGGGCCGGCCGGTTTACTGGCCGGCATTCAGGCGCAGCTCGCTGAAGGCGAAACCGACGCTGCCGGCTGAAACGGGCGTTACTCGGCCAGCAACACCTGGCTGAACTGGATTTGCGGAGCAATATCGGTGTAGTTGGCAATGTCGCCCTGCAACTGGGCCGCTACCGGCTGGAAGGCCGTCACGAAGGCGTCCACAGAATCAAAATGCAGGTGACACAAGGCAGTAAAAGCGGCGGCGCTGCCCGGCTCGGCCCCGGCCAGGCCTTGTTCCACTTTCATGCCGCGCAAGGCCGGCGACAACAAGCGTCGCGCCAGCGGCATGTGGTGGGCGAGGTAGTAATCGAAATCGAAACGGCTGCCGGACTGCGCGGGGTAGAGAATGCTGACGGTAATCATGCCTGACGGCTCCTTGCGGCTTCGGCCAACCTCTTTTCCGAGACTGGCCGTCGGGTGGAAAAACATCCACCCGCAGCATAATCCATCCGCCGCTCAGGACAAGTTCTTGCGATACTGGATGTAGCCCAGATTGTCCGCCAGGGTGTCGTACAAGCTCCGCGCAGTGGCATTGCTTTCATGGGTCAGCCAGTAAACCCGACCGCAACCGGCCGCTGCCGCGTGGGCATACACGGTTTCAATCAGGCTCTTTCCCACACCACCGCCGCGACAGGCCGGGTCCACGTACAGATCCTGCAGATAGCAGTAGTTGCCGGTCATCCAGCTGCTGCGGTGTTCCACGGTATTGACCATGCCCACCGCCTTGCCGTCCTGCCAGGCCAACCAGCTGTGCATGGGCTCGGCCGGGTCGAGAAAGCGCTGCCAGCTCACTTCGGCCACTGCGGCCTGGTACGGCGCCTGATAAAACGCCAGATAGCCCTGCCACAGGGGCAGCCAGTGTTCATAGTCCTGCGGGCCGACGGGCTTGATGACGACGCTCATGTCTTGATCTCCGTTTGAGGGGTTAAGCCCCAGCATGCAAGCGCGCCGGTTCTCTGCACAGAGCCAGTCAGCACTTATCGGATGGAACCACTCCACCTGCCGGCGTATGCTCATCGGCCGGTACGTCTTCACGGCTGCGCACGATGAACAAACCGATCAGCCAGGCAAACTTGACCAGCGCCAACAACATGGCCAGCACGCTCAGCAATGCGGAGGGGGAACGCAGCAATTCAGTGATCAGCAACATGATGGTCTCCTGTGAATGGGTGAGACCATCTTGCGCGGCGCAGCTTATGGCTGGCTTAAGATCCGCTGACAGATCTTATCCACGGCGTCGCCTGCCCATACCAGCGCTTGCCGCCATGCGACTGGCTGCGCCTAAACGCCATCATCACATTGTCATGCTAGGCTGTCCGGCATTGTTCATTCCGCCGCACACCGTTCCGCATCATGCGCAATCTGCTTCTTTTGCTGCTGGCGCTATCCTTGCCCGCAGACGCCGCCCCGCCCGCTTTGCTGAGCGCGCCGGTGGCTACAGCCACCAAATCCACTAACCGCGCCGTCGGGCCGCTGCGCTTTCCTCGCCGCGTCTGGCGGCGTATCGCCGGTAAATTCCAGTCATGAAAAAAGCCGGGTTGCCCCGGCTTTGTCCGTGCTGGATGGTTGGCGCTCAAGCCGCCAACGCCAGCTGCGCCACCCGCCAGATCACCATGATCATGGCCACCAGCAGGTAGCCGCGCAGCACGCTCATCCACAATTTGTTGCGGCTGGACAACGCCACCGGCGCCAGTTTTTCCAGCGGCGGCATGCGCCAGCTGTACTTATGCTGCAGCTCGCCCTTCTTGTGATGATGATGTTGCGGCTCGTCCTCCTGTCCCACCGTCTCGCGCGCATGGATGACGTTCATGGCGATGGCCGTTACTAGGCCCAGCACGCCGCCGACAATCAGGATGTCGGTAATGGTTTCGCCCGACATGTCGGGAAACACCACCGCAGCGGTCAGGATGATCGACAACAGCACCAGTACGGCGACGATGGCGCCGGTAATCAGATTGGTGAAACGACTGTTCACCCATGGCCCCAATACAGCCTTGTCATTGCACAGCAGCAGCAGGAATACCGTGGCGCTGGGCAACAGCACGCCGGCTAGGCTCTGCACGGCGTTGGTCAGCAAACCCAGCGGCACGCCCGGCAGCAACACCAGCGCGGCGGCCAGGACGATCAGGCCGCAATACATCGCGTAGAAGGCCGGCGCGTCGGTAGGCTTGCGGTGCAGGGAATGCTTCAGGCTCAGCACATCGCCCAGCGCATAGGCGGTGGATAGCGACACGGCCATTGCGCCGATGATGCTGGCGTCGATCAGGGCCACCGCAAACAGCACGCCCGGCAGCTTGCCATAGTATTTGGCCAGGCCGTGCGCCACTGCGCCGGCGTCCTGAAAATGACCGAACTCCGGCTTGCCGGCAAACACTTGGGCGGTAAAAGCAATCATCGCCACCGCGCCGATCACCACCAGCGCGATGCCCAGCCACAGATCGGCCCGCTCGTACTTGATGAAGCGCGGCGTGATGCGCTTGTCGATGATGTAGCTTTGCTGAAAGAACAACTGCCAGGGCGCAACGGTGGTGCCGACAATGCCGATGATCAGCAGCACCACGTCCGACAGCTTGCCGCCCGCCGGCATTTGCGGCACCACAAAATCATGGGCGATCTGCGTCATTGGCGGATGCACCATCACCAGAATGGGCACCAGAATCAGGCTGCCCGCCACCAGCGTCAGCGAAAAACGTTCGAACCGACGGAAGTCGCCGGTGCTGGCGGACAGCATGATGAACACCGCCGCCAACCCCACGCCGATGATCTTGGGCACGCCGAGAAACGCCATCCCCAGGCTGATGCCGATGAACTCGGTGACGATGGTCAGTGCATTGAGCAGGAAAAGATCGATGGCGCTGAACGCGCCCCAGAACTTGCCATAGCGCTCCAGAATCAGCCGGGCATGGCCCACGCCGGTGACAGCGCCCAGGCGCAATACCATTTCCTGGTTCACGTACAACACGGGAATCAGCAGCGCCAGCGTCCACAGCAGCGCAGTGCCGTAGTTCTGGCCGGCCTGGGCGTAGGTGCTGAACGCGCCGGCGTCGTTGTCGCCCACCATCACGATCAGGCCCGGCCCCAGAATGGCCAGCAGCGTTTTGAAACGCGCCATCCAACTGTTGCGCGGGGCGGTATCGTCATGGCGGATGGTGCCTAGGGCGCCACGAATGTCGCCCACGTGTGCGCTGTCCAGCACAGCGGCTTCGGTTTTATTGTTGGACATGAAAACTCCCTGATTCTATTTTTTGCGTCGCCGGCGCTGTCCGTCGCAGCCATGCGAACCGGCTGCGGACACTGACAGGACAAGGCCAGCCTGAGCCCTCGCGGGCTGGCTTTTGGGGAGGTCATGCTTGACCGGGGCTGGCCGCGTACGGCCGCCCGGCGCTTGCCCGTCTTACGCGGACAAGCCCTTGCCGGTCGGCATGACCGGTCTTATGGGGTAAGGGTCCATGAGGTTTCCTTTTCTGGCTGAAGGGCAAAGCCCTCGTCAGCAACAGCTAAGGCTTGTCCTGTCCGCGCCAAAGCGCGGCAAGGTCGGACACGAAGGGTTTTGACGCCATGGCGATGAACGCGCGACAGGCAGGCGCACAGGCAAAAAAACCAACGACAGGGAAAGGATGAGTAGACGTGGCGCTCACCGCTTGCCAAGGCAAGACAGCGGCGCGGAAGGCGCGCGAATGTCTGGCCGGATCAGTCGGAAATCATGTCGGAATGACGACTGGGACAGTCCAAGGCTGCGGCCTCCAAGTAATGAGATGCGCGATTGTAGTGAGCTTGCCGAAAGCGAGTCAACGAACACGAACAATCCGACTGCAAACATTGTTGCATGGCACAAACAAAGCACGTTTCACCGGCGCGAAACTGAAAAAACCCGCCGCTTCCGCACGGGATGCGACGGGTTTGCCACTTCAAGAACGGATCAGATGCGGTCATACAGCTTGCCGCCGCCCTTGACGAACTCGACGGCCTTTTCCTGCATGCCGGTTGCCAGCGCGGCATCGGTACTGATGCCCTTGCTGGCGGCAAATTCGCGCACATCCTGGGTGATCTTCATACTGCAGAAGTGCGGGCCGCACATGCTGCAAAAATGCGCTACCTTGGCACTGTCCTTGGGCAGGGTTTCATCGTGGAAGCTGCGCGCCTTGTCCGGATCCAGCCCCAGATTGAACTGGTCTTCCCAGCGGAATTCAAAACGCGCCTTGGACAAGGCGTTATCGCGGATCTGCGCGCCCGGGTGGCCCTTGGCCAGGTCGGCGGCATGCGCGGCCAGCTTGTAGGTGATGATGCCGTCCTTCACATCGTCCTTGTTCGGCAAACCCAGATGTTCCTTCTGGGTGACGTAACAGAGCATGGCAGTGCCGTACCAGCCGATCTGCGCCGCGCCGATGGCGCTGGTGATATGGTCGTAGCCCGGCGCGATGTCGGTAGTGAGCGGGCCAAGCGTATAGAACGGCGCTTCGTGGCACCACTCCAGCTCCTTATCCATGTTCTCCTTGATCAGCTGCATCGGCACATGGCCGGGGCCTTCAATCATCACCTGCACATCGTGCTTCCAGGCGATGGCGGTCAGCTCGCCCAGGGTTTTCAGCTCACCCAGCTGCGCCTCGTCGTTGGCGTCCCACACGCTGCCCGGACGCAAACCATCGCCCAGGCTGAAGGCCACGTCGTAGGCCTTCATGATGTCGCAGATGTCTTCAAAGTGGGTGTAAAGGAAGTTTTCCTTGTGATGCGCCAGACACCACTTGGCCATGATGGAACCACCGCGCGACACGATACCGGTCATGCGGTTGGCGGTCAGCGGCACATAACGCAGCAGCACGCCGGCGTGAATGGTGAAGTAATCCACCCCCTGCTCGGCCTGCTCGATCAGCGTATCGCGGAAGATTTCCCAAGTGAGGTCTTCCGCCTTGCCGTTCACTTTTTCCAATGCCTGGTAAATGGGCACGGTGCCAATGGGAACCGGGCTGTTGCGCAGGATCCACTCGCGCGTTTCATGGATGTTCTTGCCGGTGGACAAATCCATGATGGTGTCGGCGCCCCAGCGGATGCCCCAGGTCATTTTGTCCACCTCTTCGGAGATGGACGACGTTACCGCACTGTTGCCGATATTGCCGTTGATTTTCACTAGGAAGTTGCGGCCGATGATCATCGGTTCCGATTCCGGGTGATTGATGTTGCAGGGAATGATGGCGCGGCCGGCCGCCACTTCCTGCCGCACAAATTCCGGCGTGATTTGTTCCGGCAGCGCCGCGCCGTAAGACTGGCCCGGATGCTGGCGGCTGAGCAGCTCCACCAGGCGGGTATTATTGCCGCCCGCCTCGCGCAGGCTTTGCAAATAGGCCTGCCGGTTGAGGTTCTCGCGGATGGCCACGTATTCCATTTCCGGCGTCACGATGCCCTGGCGCGCGTAATGCATCTGCGTCACATTGCGGCCCGGCAAGGCGCGGCGCGGCTGGCGCTGGAGGTTGAAGCGCAAATCGTCCAGCCGGCTGTCGGCCTCGCGCTGGCGGCCGTATTCGCTGGACAGGCCCTCCAGCTGCTCGCTATCGCCGCGCTCGGCGATCCAGCCCGCGCGCAAGGGCGCGAGGCCGTTTTTTACATCGATGCTGACGGCGGGGTCGGTATACGGGCCGCTGGTGTCGTAGACAAAAATCGGCGGATTGGCTTCGCCGCCAAACTGGGTGGGCGTGGCGCTCTGGCTGATTTCGCGCATGGGTACGCGGATGTCCGGACGGCTGCCTTCAACATGAATCTTGCGGGAATTGGGCAAAGGCTGGATGGCGGCGGTATCAACCGTCATCGCTTCATTGAGCTTGGTGGGCGCGTTCATCGGTGTCATCTCCTCAATCGATGAAGCGGCGCAAGGAGCGTTACCGGTACTGCCGGCTGCATGGTTGGCCGAAGGCCTGCAGAGTGCGCTTCCCTACGCCGGTATTATCCGGGTCAGGTTCGGAGGGTATTTCTCACCCGCGCAACATGGCTTCTGTAGTGTCGGACATGCCTCAACATGCTGCCGATACCGCAAAAAGCGCCGCGCAGGACCCCTAGCGATGCTGTGAAGGTAAGGTAAATGTGGGATAATCGCAAGTTATCGTCATGACCCGTTGCCGGAAAATCCGCCTTGTTTTTCAAGCCACAAGGCGGGGCGCCGCCGGCAGCCATTTCCCTCCGGAGTGAGCAGATGGATTTTGAAAACGCCCGTTTCAACATGGTTGAACAACAGATTCGTCCCTGGGATGTGCTGGACACGAAAGTGCTAGACCTGTTGTTTCACGTGAAACGCGAGGAGTTTGTCAGCGCCGACAAGCGCCTGCTGGCTTTTGTCGATACTGAACTGCCGCTGGCCGATGGCAGCAAGATGCTGCAGCCCAAGCTGGAAGCGCGTCTGGTGCAGGATGCCGGCGTCCAGCCGCAGGACAAGATCCTGGAAGTGGGTACCGGCAGCGGTTACATGACCGCCTTGCTGGCCAAACTGGGCCGCCATGTTTACAGCGTGGAAATCAACGCCGCCACCCGCGAAACCGCTGCCGCCAACCTAAAAAAAGCCGGCATCGGCAACGTTACGCTGGTGGAAGGCAACGGTCTGGAAGGTTTGAAGGAACAGGCCCCGTTCGATGTGATCATCGTCGGCGGTTCGCTGCCGGTAGTGCCGGACAGCCTCAAGGCCCAACTGGCCGTGGGCGGCCGCATGATCGTGATCGTGGGCGATTTGCCGGTCATGAGCTGCAAGCTGGTGCGCCGCGACAGCGAAAACGCGTTCAGCGAAACGAATCTGTTCGAAACCTGTATCGGTCGTCTGGCTGGCTTTGAAGCCATCGAGCCGGAACGCTTCGCTTTCTGATGGTTCGCGAAATCGCCGCGCCGGATCTGGCCGCCTGGCTGGTGGACGGCCAACAGGAACCGCCGTTGCTGCTGGATGTGCGCGAAGACTGGGAATACCAGCTGGCGCACATCAAGGGCTCGCTGCACATCCCGATGAACCTCATCCCGCTGCGCTTGAGCGAGCTGCCGGACGACAGGCCCATCGTAACCATCTGCCACCATGGCGTGCGCAGTTACCAGGTGGGGCTGTATCTGGCCAACGCCGGTTTTGACGATGTGATCAGCCTGCGCGGCGGCGTGGAAGAGTGGGCCTCGGTGGTGGACACCGGCATGGCGCACTACTGACAAGGCCTCGGCTCTGACATAAGGCCATTCCCCAGGGAATGGCCTTTGCTTTTGAACCCGCCCCTTGCCGGGCAGTCCCACCCCGGACTCAATCCAGACTGCAAACGCATGACCGCTCTGCCCTATCTCTCCCCCGCTCTTGCTCCCATCCACCCGGACTGGGAAACCGTACTGCGCGCACCCGCGGTGTTCCGCCGCCTGGCCGCCATCGACCGTCAACTCAACGAACTGGCCGCACAAGGCAAAACCCTGTTTCCCGCTCGCGAAAACATCTTCAACGCGCTGCGCTTTGCTGCGCCGGCGGATGTCAAAGTGGTGATTCTGGGCCAGGACCCCTATCACGGCGATGGCGAAGCCATGGGGCTATCGTTTTCCGTCCCCTCCGGCGTACGCGTGCCGCCTAGCCTGCGCAACATCTATAAGGAACTGGCGGCCGATCTTGGCGGCGGTCAGGCGGCCGATGGCGATCTCACCCACTGGGCGAGCCAAGGCGTGTTGCTGCTCAACAGCGTGTTGACGGTGGAAAAGGACAAAGCAGGCAGCCACGGCAAGCTTGGCTGGCAGGAAGTCACCGACGCCCTGATCGATGCCGTCAACCGGCAAAACCCCGGCTGCGTGTTTCTGTTGTGGGGCAATTGGGCGCAGGGAAAGGCCGATCGCATCGACGCTGCCCGCCATCTGGTGCTGACCGCCGCGCACCCGTCGCCACTGTCCGCCAGCCGGGGCTTTCACGGCTGCCGCCATTTCTCGCAAGTCAACGCCTGGTTGGCCGCACGCGGCCGCGCTACCGTGCAATGGAACCGACAGGCGCTGCAGAACAGCCTGTTCTGAACAACGACGATTCAGCCAGCGACTATTACGCCTGGTATGGCCAGCCCTCACCGGCGCAAGCCATACCAGGACGCACGCAACCCAATCCGGTAAGGGATTCGTGCTTTCCATCCCCCCCTCATTGCCCTAATCTAGCAAGGGTCATTACTTTCTCTCGCCCATCGTGGATATTCTTACCCTCTTCGTGCTGATTCTGATCAACGGCGTGTTCGCCATGTCTGAAATCGCCGTGGTGTCTTCTCGCAAAGTCAGACTGCAGCAATGGGCGGAGGAAGGCCGGCGCGGCGCGCGCTCGGCCATCCGCTTGGCCGAAGAGCCCACACGCTTCCTCTCCACCGTGCAAATCGGCATCACCAGCATCAGCATCCTGTCCGGCGTCTATGGCGAAGCCGCGCTGTCAGACCATCTGCGCCAGTGGCTGGAAAGCACGTTTCCGCAGTTGCATCCCTACAGCCACCCGCTGTCTTTCGTACTGATGGTGGCCATGGTGACCGCGCTGTCGCTGGTGTTTGGCGAGCTGGTGCCCAAACGGCTGGCCATGCTGAATCCGGAAGGCATCGCCTGCACCCTGTCGCCACCCATGCTGGCCTTGTCGAGGCTCACCTCGCCGCTGGTGCGACTGCTCAGCCGCATCACCGATGCCCTGCTGCGCCTGATCGGCGCGCGTAAAAGCGACGAACCCTCCATCACCGAAGAAGAAATCCGCGTCTTGATGGAGCAAGGCGCGGACGAAGGCGTATTCGATCGCGCCGAACAGGAACTGGTGGAAAACATCTTCCGCCTGGACGACCGCAAGGTAGCGGCAGTGATGACGCCCCGCAAAGACATCGTTTCCATCGATATCGAAGACAGCTTCGACGACAATCGCCGCTTGCTGGTGGAACACGGCTACAACCGCTTTCCGGTATGCAAGGGCGGCATGGAGCAGGTGCTGGGCATTCTCGACACCAAACGCATGCTGGATCGCCTGCTGACCGGGGAAAAAGCCGACTTCATCGCGGATCTGGAAGAACCGCTGTATGTGCCGGCCACCGTTACCCTGATGCAACTGATGGAGCAGTTCAAACTGGCGCGCACGCATCTGGCGCTGGTTGTGGATGAATACGGCGAACTGGAAGGTCTCGTCACCATGAACGACGTGCTGGAAACCATTGTGGGCGACATGCCGGCCGCCTCGCTGGGCGAAGACGATGAAATCGTGCAACGCGAAGACGGCAGCTATCTGGTGGATGGCATGGTGACGCTGGACGACTTCCGCCAGTACTTCGACGTGGACGAGCTGCTGCCCGGCGAGGACACCGGCAACATCCATACCCTGGGCGGCGTCATGATGTACCAGCTGGGACGCGTACCGGCGGTGACCGACCGTTTTGACTGGCTGGAATTCAGCTTTGAAGTGGTGGACATGGATCGCACCCGCGTGGACAAACTGATGGTGATCCGGCGGGAAGCCGACACGCTGGAGCGCAATGACAACTGAAGCTGCTTGCCGCAGCACCCCATTAAGCGCGGCTAACAAAAATCACTATTACGGCTGAGGCGCAATGCAGCATCAGCAATGTTGTTAGCCGCTCTGAACGACAAAGCCCGCGCAAGCGGGCTTTGTGCTGACTGGCTACGCGGTTCTTACCCTGGAGTCGCTTCCGCCCGCCGCAGGCGATCCACCGGAATAAAAGCAAAGGGATTGAGCAGGATGGAAACAATGGCGCCGGCCAGCACCAGCGATTGCGCCAGAGAGCCCATCAGGCCCAGCGTTACCCCCAGCCCCGCCAGAATGAAAGAGAACTCGCCAATCTGCGCCAGGCTGGCCGCCACCGTCAGCGCCGAATGATGCGGTCGCCGGAACAAGCGCACGATCAGATACGCCCCAGCCGATTTTCCCAACACAATGATCAGCACCGTGGCCAGCACTTCCGGAAAATGCTTCAACGCCACTTGCGGGTCGAACAGCATGCCCACCGAAACAAAAAACAGCACCGAAAAAGCATCCCGCAAGGGCATGGTTTCCTCGGCGGCGCGATGCGACAAGGGCGACTCCGCCACCACCATGCCGGCGAAGAAGGCTCCCAGCGCAAAAGACACGTCAAACAACAAGGACGCGCCGTAGGCCACCCCCAGCGCCGTGGACAACACTGCCAGACGGAACAGCTCCCGACTGCCGGTATAAACAATCCGCTCCAGCATCCATGGCAAAAAACGCCGGCCCACCAGCAACATCAGCGCCACGAAAGCCGCCACCTTGCCCAGCGTCAGGGTGATAGTCCACAGCACCGCGCCGCCGCTCACCCCGGTTTCGCCCTTGCCGCCCAACACACCGGAAAACACCGGCAGCAACACCAGCGTCAACACCATCACCAGGTCTTCCACCACCAGCCAGCCCACCGCAATCTTACCGTCTTCGGTCTGCTCCATCTCCCTGTCCTGCAGCGCCTTGAGCAACACCACCGTACTGGCGGTGGACAAGGCCAGACCAAACATCAGCCCCTCTCCCAGCGGCCAGCCCAACAGCCAGCCAAGGCCGCAACCCAGCAAAGTAGCGAGGACAATTTGCACTAAAGCGCCGGGCAGCGCGATAGATTTCACCGATAAAAGATCTTTGACCGAGAAGTGCAAACCAACGCCGAACATCAGCAAAATAACACCCATCTCCGCCAATTGAGGCGCAATCTGGCTATCTGCGGTAAAGCCGGGCGTAAACGGCCCAACCAGAATGCCGGCCATGAGATAGCCCACCAGCGGCGGCAGTTTCAGGCGCAGGGCGAGTATGCCCAAGGCAAAGGCAAACACCAGGCTGCCGACGATGGTGGTGATGAGTGGGGTGTGATGGAGCATGGCGCGGGTCCTCCCCGATTACTGGCGACTCTCTGACAGAGAGTGTCATCCAGTGATGGTTCCGACCGAATTTATGATTTCGCGCAAAAAACAAAGAATCAGTACAAAGTCATTATCTTTGAAACAAGCGAGTCTCTCGCGTGGCCTGCTTGTCGTCGGCAACGCCATCGCCCCTTGCTTGTTGTGTTCAGGCAAAAACACAGGTTATCCGGGATAACGGGCTTGCATAGGAAACAGCTGCGGCCGGTGAAAACGCTTTCTTCCCGGCGGCGCGCGACGTATGCTGCCTCCACGCCGCCCTCAAGGACACAGCATGCCCACCTTTCGCCTGCCCGCCATCATTTTGCTGTGCGTTTGCGCCGTCAGCCATGCCGAGGAAAAGGTACGCACCGCTACGCTGAGTCTGGCGGGCAACGCTTATCAAACCGCCTCCGGTCAGGCCGGCAAACTGCAGCTGAATCTCAATCTGCGCCACGACACAGCCTACGGCAGCCTGTTCATTCAAGACGGCGAAGCCGGCATCGCGTTTCCGGCGCCGGCGGGTTGGGTGTCGCTGGGCCTGGCCAACGAAGCGCAATGGCCGCTGGGCGGCCCCACCGGCCATATGATGAGCGTGCTGCGCTATGGCGTGGACTTGCCCGACGACGGCTCGATCTCGCTGGGCTGGGCAGACCGGGTAGGCAAAGGCCGGCCAGGCCAGTTGTGGGTGATGAACGCCGAGATTTCCCTCGGCCATTACGCAGGCCAGCGTTTCAGCCTGCAAGGCTGGGCCAGCCGCGGCGACGGCCAGCGTTCGGTCTCAATGGGTTATCAGCCCGCAGACAGCGGCGGCAGACTGGAGCAGGCCAATCTGCTGCTCATGATGCGCCACATTATCGACTCGCGCTGGTCGCTGGATGTGGGCGCCGGCAGCCGTTGGCAAGCCGATGTGAACCAGAACCACACATCAGGCTGGCAGCTGGTATCGCTGCTCAACTACAAGCTGTGGTGACGCTGGCCGGGTCCAGGTAGCGCCCGCACACCGCCGTGCGGCGCGAACCATGGTTGCGCCTTTCGTCTTCAAACGCGCCGAGCACGGCAAAACCCGCCTTGCGCATCATGCCGGCCGAACCGGCATTTTCTTCATGCCTGTCCGCGCACACCCAGCGTGCTCCTTCTTCGGCCAACCTTGCGCAGGCAGCCAGCAGCAGCCGGCTGCCCCACCCTTGCCCGGCAAGACGCCTGCTGACCACTGCTTCAATCACGTAAGCCGCCTGTTCCGGCGGAATGCTCGACGGTCGGTAAGCAGGGTAATGATCGGCGCGACAGTACAGCATCACGCCCAGCAATTCCCCCTCCGCTTCCAGTACCACACCAGCCACCTCGCCAGAGGCCAGCTGCGCGGCTGTTTGCCGAACGCCATCTTCCGGCAGCCAGTTCCAGGGGTTGGCACCCTCCTGCAGGATGAACGCCGGCAACAAGGCCGCGTCCGACGGGGCGGCAGATCGAATCCGCATGTCAGTTCCTTGGGGATAAAGTCAAAAAAGCCGGCTATCCGCCGGCTTTATTTCAGCACTGATGGTAATCGCGATACCAATCGACAAAGCGCTGCATGCCTTCCGCCAGCGGCGTATCCGGCGAGAAACCCACCGCGGCGCGCAAGCGGGCGGTATCGGCGTAAGTTACCGGCACATCGCCATCCTGCATCGGATGGTAGCTTTTTACCGCCTCACGGCCGCATGCAGCCTCCGTAGCGGCGATAAAGTCCATCAGCTGGGCCGGATTATGGTTGCCGATGTTAAACAGCGCATAGGGCGGTTTCTGGCCCATATCGGCCGGGATGTGTGTCATCACCCGCAGCACCCCCTCGACGATGTCGTCGATATAGGTGAAATCGCGCTGCATTTTGCCGTGATTGAACACCTTGATGGTGTCGCCTTTGAGAATGGCTTCGGTAAACAGCCAGGGCGCCATGTCCGGACGGCCCCAGGGGCCGTACACGGTGAAGAAGCGCAGCCCGGTAACGGGCAAGCGGTACAGATGGGCGTAACTGTGCGCCATCACCTCGTTGGCTTTCTTGGTGGCGGCGTAGAAGCTTACCGGCTCGTCCACCCGGTCATCCTCGGAAAACGGCACTTTGGCGTTTTTGCCGTACACGCTGCTGGAGCTGGCGTAAACGAGGTGGCGCACCGGGTGGCGGCGGCAGGCTTCCAGCATATTGGTCATGCCCAACAGATTGCTCTGCGCGTACACGTGCGGGTTCTGGATGGAATAGCGTACGCCGGCCTGGGCGGCCAGATGAATGACGTAATCAAAGCCGCCTTCGGCAAACAGCACGTCCAGCGCCTCCCAGTCCGCCAGATCCAGCTTGTGAAACACAAAGCCTTCCCGGCCCGTCAGCGTTGCAAGACGGGCATGTTTCAGGCTTACCGCGTAGTAATCATTGAGATTGTCCACGCCGGTAAGCGATACACCGCCCTGATCCAGCAGCTTTTCACACACAGCGCGACCAATGAAACCGGCGGCGCCGGTAACCAGTACTTTCATTTTTCTCTTTCCAGCCGGTGCAGCTCGTTGAGCTTGGCGTATTTGATGTAGCTGTTGAAGCAGCCAATGCTGATGTGGACCAGACCCGGCAAACCGTCGAGAAATCCCCGTCTTACCAGATAAAACTTGATGAAACGCAGCAGGGGGCTGAACACCAGCCGGCCCCATCCCGCTTTTTTCCCGCGTTTATACAAGGTTTCCGCCTGCAGGGTGGTGTAGCGGTTCTGCTTGTTCAGATAGAGGGCGATGTCTTCACCGGACTCGTGCATCAGGTCGCCGGTCAGCGCGGCGACGGGTTTGTCGGTCTGCACATATTCATGCACCAAGTCGTCAGACCAGCGCGCGGCTTGTCGGTTGAACAAGCGCAGGCTCCAGTCCGGATAGCCTTCGCCATGCTTGAGAAAACGACCCATGAAACGGTTGCTGCGAGGAAAACGATAGGCCTCCGCCTGTGGATTATTCAGCACATCCTTGATTTCATTGGTCAATTTTTCAGACGGCCACTCATCCGCATCCAGGCACAGCACCCAGTCATGGCTGGCTTTTGCTACCGCCAATTGTTTCTGCGGACCGAATCCCAACCAGTCCTGGTGGATAACTTTGGCCTTATAGGCAGAAGCTATCGCAACAGTGTCGTCTGTACTGCCCGAATCCACTACTACGATTTCATCTGCCCATTGCACGCTGGCCAGTGTTTTTTCCAACTGACTGGCTGCGTTTTTGGTAATGAGCACGACAGAGAGCGGTCTTCGCATCTTTTCTTGATTTACCCATTTATATAAAGAAGATACTGGTAGAAGTGCGTCCACTGCTGTGGATAAGCCAGTTTTCAACTTTGTTTTCAATGATTTGCGCGCTGTGAGTTCTTGTTGAACGAGCGACTTTTCTCTGACTGACTAATTGTGGATAACTTTGGCGTCAGACAAATGCGTCTGCTTATGCACAGTCTGTCAGACGGCTTTGCAAACTGGCTTGTGAACGGCGTTTTTCACGCTGTCATTTCCTTACTATCTTTGTCCCATTGTATTTAGAAGATAATGTAGAAGAGGCTGTCCACATGTTGATAACCCTGAAAAACCCTAAAAGGTTCAGATACTTGTCCTGTTGATGGGCTTGGGATTATTCGGGTGCGTCGCAGCATGACAGATTGTGGATAAATCGACGAGACATTATTCACAGGCTGTTATCCACAGTTGCTGCCTGCTGATTTTACTTGGTTAACCACAGGCCCGCTCGGGTACAATGCGCGCCATGATGAATGTGCTGATCGTGCGCACCTCGTCGATGGGCGACCTTATCCACACCTGGCCGGCCATTACCGAGCTGAAGGCGCATTACCCCAATTTCCGCATCAGTTGGTTGGCCGAAGAAGGTTTCGCCGATATCGCCCGTCTGCATCCGTCTGTGGATGAGGTGATTACGCTGGCCTGGCGTCGCTGGCGCAAATCCTTGTTCCAGCGCGCCACTTGGCGCGAGATGGCCGCGCTCAGACACAAGTTGCGCGATACCCGCTGGGAGCTGGTGGTGGATTGCCAGGGCCTGCTCAAAAGCGCCTTGCCGGCCAAGATCACACGCGCGCCGCTTACCGGTTACGACAAACACAGCATTCGCGAACCGCTGGCCTGTCTGTTTTATGACAAGAAACACGCGGTGAGCTGGGATCTGTCGGCGGTGGAACGCTGCCGGCAGCTGTACGGCAAGGTGTTCGGCTATCAACCGCAAGGCGCGCCGGTGTTTGGCGTGCCGCCGGGCGAGCGCCCGGCCTGGTTGGCCGAAGGGCGTTACGCGGTATTGCTGCATGCCACCAGCAAGGCTTCCAAGGAATGGCCCGAAGCCCTGTGGATAGCGCTGGCCGATCGTCTCTGCGCTGAACATGGACTGACCATGGTGTTGCCCTGGGGGAGCGCAAAAGAAAAGCAGCGCGCCGAACGCCTCGCCGCCGCCATGGGCCAGGCGGTGGTTGCCCCTCGCATCAGCCTGAAAGAAGCGGCCGGATTGATTGGTCGCGCCGCCGCCGTGGTGGGTGTCGATACCGGCCTCACCCATCTGGCCAACGCGCTGAATGTGCCGCTGGCCGCCATCTATACCGATACCGATCCGGCGCGCACTGGCGTGGTGGAAACGCCGTGGGCCGTCAATCTGGGTCATATCGGCCGCTGCCCCTCGGTAGACGACGTGATGCAAGCGCTGCAATCGCGCCGCGATTTTGCATAAGGACAAGCAATGAGCTGGCAACGGTCGCTGTACTCGCTGGTGTGGCGGCTGGCAACGCCTCTCATTCGACGTTATCTCAAGCGACGGGCGCGCAAAGCTCCGGCCTATCTCCAACACTGGGACGAACGCTTCGGCGCGACGCTTGAGCCGCAAGCCCGGGGCGCTATCTGGATCCACGCCGTATCCGTGGGAGAAACCCGCGCCGCCTTGCCGCTGGTGAAAGCCTTGCGCCAGCGCTGGCCCGACGCGCCCTTGCTGTTGACCCAGATGACGCCCACCGGGCGCGCTACTGCCGCCAGCCTGTATCCGGACGCGGAAATCCGTTATCTGCCTTACGACTACCCGCAAGCCGCGCGTGATTTTCTGGCGGCGCATCAACCGCGTTTTGGCGTGCTGATGGAAACCGAGTTGTGGCCCAATCTCATCCATGCCGCGCATGAGCAAGGTTTGCCGCTGTTTCTCGCCAATGCCCGCTTGTCGGAAAAATCGCTGCGCGGCTATCGCCGCATTCAGGGTCTGATCGGCCCGGCGCTGCGCGAGCTGGCCGGCATCGCCGCGCAAACCAGAGAAGACGCGGGACGTCTGCTGGCGCTGGGCGCAGCGGATGCCGTGGTTTGCGGCAACACCAAGTACGACTTCACCCCACCGCAGGCCATGCGGCCCTTGGCGGAACAATTCCGCCAGTGGACGGGCGGCCGGGCCTTGCTGGTGTGCGCCAGCACCCGCGACGGAGAAGAAGCACTGATTCTGGCCGCCTGGCGGCAAGCGCAGGCCAGGGTAGGCAATACCCTGCTGCTGATGGTGCCGCGTCACCCGGAAAGGTTTGCCGAAGTGGCCGCTACTGCCGAAGCGCAGGGCTTTATCGTGCAAAAGCGCAGCGAAGGCGGCCCGGTGCGGCCTGATACGCAAGTGTGGCTGGGCGACAGCATGGGCGAGTTGTTCGCCTATTACGGCGCGGCCGATCTGGCGTTTGTCGGCGGCAGCCTGCAAGCTTTGGGCGGGCAAAACCTGATCGAACCGGCCAGCCTCGGCCTGCCGGTATTGTTTGGCCCCTCGATGTTCAATTTTGCCGACGCCAGCGCCAAGGCGTTGGAAGCCGGCGCCGCCATGCAGGTGGAAGACGCCGGCGCGCTGGTGGACGCCGCGCTTGCCTTGTTGGCGGATGAGACGCGGCGGCAGACCATGGGTGCCGCCGCGCTGGCGTTTACGCAAGCGCACCAAGGCGCCAGCCGGCGCATAGTCGAACTGATAGCCGCCCGCCTTGCCGACTGACCCCGCCGCCGCGGGGTTTTGTTTTTGTGGTGCGCACACGACGCTGCAAGCGGTTTTTCTTGCGGCGACACATCCTTTGCCGATGTGGTGATTGACAGTTTTATACGCATGTATAAATACTCGCCGCATGCAAAACGCAAGTTCACTTCATCCCACCCGCCAGCTGTTGCTGGACAGCGGGCTCGCCATGGCGCGGCAAACCGGCTTGCGCGGGCTCACCGTGCGCGGCTTGTGCCAGCAGGCGGGGGTCAATACCGGCAGCTTCGTCTATCACTTCGGCAATCGCGAAAGTTATCTGAGCGAGCTGATCGAAAGCTGGTACACGCCCTTGTTTGATGGTTTGCAAGCCAGGCTGGTGGAAGACGGCGCGCCGCTCGCGCGCTTGCGCGCCATGCTGGGTCAGCTGATGGCTTTCGCCGCTGGCGAAGGCGGTTTCATCAGTCAACTGATCATGGACGCGGTGGCCGGTGAAGCGGCGGTGCAGGTTTTCATCGCCGGGCTGGCGCCGCGTCATCCGCGCCTGTTGCTGCAATGCCTGGAGCAGGCGCAGCAGGCGGGTGAAATCGACATCGCCCCGCCGGTGCATCAATTCATGTTTCTCATGTCGGCGCTGGGTTTTCCGGTGCTGATGTCCCATCTCATTGGCGGCAAACCCGGTTTGCCGGCGCTTTTGCACTACGCGCTGGAACACTTCGCCGCCGAACCGGATGCCCTGCAACAACGCCTGGAATGGGCGATCAGGGGACTGACTCCCCAGGAGCGCAAAGCATGAAAAAACGTCCCCTCATCATTGGCGCGCTGGCGCTGGCCCTGTTTGGCGGCGCTTACGCGCTGTGGCAACGCCAGCAGGCGACGCAAACCCCTGTTCTGTCCGGCAATGTGGATATCCGCTCGGTGAATCTGGCCTTCCGAGTGGGAGGCAGGCTGGCCGAACTCGCGGTGGACGAAGGGGCTACCGTCAAGACCGGGCAAGTGTTGGGCCGGCTGGACGAAGAGCCGGCGCGTCATGCCCTGGCCGACGCGGAAGCGGCGTTGTCGGCGCTCAAGGCGCGACAGTCGCTCTACCATCAGGGCTATCGCAAGGAAGATGTCGAGCAGGCCCGCGCCACGGTGGATGCTCGCGCCGCAGCGCTGGCGGATGCGGAAAGCACATTCAAGCGGCAACAGGAACTGGCCGGTACCGGCGCGGCGGCGAAGAAGGCGCTGGACAGCGCGCGCGCCGGCTTTGAACAGGCTCGCGCCCAACTGGATGCCGCGCGCCAGCAATACCAAGCCATGAGCAAGGGCTACCGACCGCAGGAAGTGGCCGAAATCGACGCCAATGTGAAGCGCTCTGAAGCGCAGCTGGCCAGCGCGCGCTTGCAATTGGCCGATACGGTGCTCAAGGCGCCGGCGGACGGCGTGGTCATGACGCGCGCGGTGGAGCCCGGCAGCATGCTGAGTGCCGGCGGCACGGTGTACACCTTGTCCTTGCCGTCGCCGGTATGGGTGCGCGCCTATGTGGCGGAACCGCATTTGGGCGATTTCGCGCCGGGCTGCGCGGTGACGGTATACCGCGACGGCCGCGAGCAGCCCTATGCCGGTCGCGTTGGTTTTGTTTCGCCCACCGCCGAATTCACCCCGAAGAATGTAGAAACCACCGATCTGCGTACCGCGCTGGTGTATCGCTTGCGGGTGGTGGTGGACAAGCCGGATGCCGGCTTGCGCCAGGGCATGCCGGTAACGGTGAAACAGGCTGATTGCCGCCATGAGTGAGGATATCGCCATCCGCCTGGAAGGCCTGTGCCAACGCTTTGGCGACAACATCGCCTTACAGGGGCTCAGCGCCGGTTTGCGGCGCGGCGTCATCACCGGTCTGGTGGGGCCGGACGGCGCGGGCAAAACCACGCTGATGCGGCTGATGGCCGGCCTGCTCAAACCCAGCGAAGGCAAAATCAGCGTCGAAGGGCTGGACCCCATCGCCGACGCCGAGGCAATGCGTTTGCAACTGGGCTACATGCCGCAAAAATTCGGCCTGTATGAAGACCTCAGCGTGTTGGAAAACCTCACCCTGTACGCCGATTTGCGCGGCGTGCTGGGAGAGGCCCGCCGACAGAGTTTCGAGCGGCTGTTGGCGTTTACCGATCTGGCGCGTTTCACCGACCGGCTGGTTGGCAAACTTTCCGGCGGCATGAAACAGAAGCTGGGCCTGGCCTGCACCTTGCTGGGCTCGCCGCGCGTGCTGCTGCTGGACGAACCTTGCGTCGGAGTGGACCCGATCTCCCGCCGCGAACTATGGAAAATGGTCAGCACGCTGGCGGATGGCGGCATGTGCGTGGTGTGGAGCACGGCCTATCTGGACGAGGCCGAGCTGTGCGACGACGTGCTGTTGATGAACCAGGGCAAGCTGGAATACAGCGGCTCGCCGCAGGCGCTGATGGACAGCATGCAGGGCCGCAGCCTGCTGTTGAAAGACATCAGCGGCAATCATCGTCTGGTATTGCAACGCGCACTGCGCCAACCGGAGGTGATAGACGGCGTATTGCAGGGCGCGGCGGTACGACTGGTGCTGAAGCAGCACGCCGCCTGGCCGGATCTGACCCCGCTGGCAGCCGGCCCGACCGCGCGGCTGGAAGCCACCCGGCCGCGACTGGAAGACGCTTTCATTGACCTGCTGGGAGGGGGGCCGGGTGGGGATTCGCCGCTGACCCGGCATATGCCGGAAGTAAGGTTGGCCGAAGGGGTAGATCCGGAAGCCGTGATCGAAGCGCGCCGGCTAACCCGTCGGTTCGGCGATTTCATTGCCACTGACCAAGTGGATTTCCGTATTCGGCGCGGCGAGATTTTCGGCCTGCTGGGCCCCAACGGCGCTGGTAAATCCACCACCTTCAAAATGATGTGCGGCCTGCTCAAGCCCAGTGAGGGCGAGGGGCGCGTGATGGGGCTGGATCTGAAAAAAAGCGCCAGCCAGGCACGCCAGCAACTGGGTTATATGGCGCAGAAATTCGCGCTGTACGCCAACCTCAGCGTGGCGCAGAACCTGACGTTTTTCTCCGGCATCTACGGCTTGCGCGGCGCTGAGCAACGCCAGCGCATGGATGACATGGTGCAGGTGTTTGCGCTGGGCGACATGCTGGACATGAACGCCGGCGAACTGCCGCTGGGTTTCAAGCAGCGGCTGGCGCTGGCCTGCGCGCTGATGCACAGGCCGCCCTTGTTGTTTCTGGATGAGCCCACTTCCGGGGTTGATCCGGTAACCCGCCGTGAATTCTGGACCCACATCAACGGGCTGGTGGATAAGGGCGTCACCGTGATGGTGACCACCCACTTCATGGACGAGGCGGAGTACTGCGACCGCATCGGGCTGGTGTATCGCGGCAGGATGATCGCCGCCGGCACGCCGGACGAACTGAAAGCCATGGTGGCTGGCGAGGCCTTGCCCGAACCCACCATGGAAGACGCCTTCATCGAGTTGGTGACCCGCGACGACAGGCAAAGGGAGGCAAGGGCATGAGTGTCAATCTGCGACGGCTAACGGCCTTGTGCCGCAAGGAAACCCGACAGATCGTGCGCGACCCCAGCAGCGTGCTGATCGCCTTCGTGCTGCCGGTTATTTTGCTGTTCATCTACGGCTACGGCATCAATCTGGACGCCAACCGTGTGCGGCTGGGCATCGTCTCGCTGGATCAGGGTGCGGAAGCCGTGCGTTTTGTCGATACGCTCAAGGGCTCGCCCTTTATCGAACCCCATGTCGGCAACAGCGTGCCGGCCCTGCTGGAAGAAATGAAAATGGGCCGCGTGCGTGGGCTGGTGGTGCTGCAAGACGATTTTTCCGCCAAGGTGCGGCAAGGTCGGGGCGAGGCTGCCATCCAGGTGCAAACCGATGGCGCGGAGCCCAATACCGCCAATTTTGTCGCCAGCTATGTACAGGGCGCGGCGCAGCTGTGGTTGGCCGAACGGCGGCAGGACCTGGGCCTGCCCGCGCCGCCGGTCATCGAGGTGCAACAGCGCTTCTGGTTCAACCCCACCACGGTCAGCCGCAATTATCTGGTGCCCGGTTCCATTTCGGTGATCATGACCATCATCGGTGCCCTGCTCACCTCGCTGGTGGTGGCGCGGGAATGGGAGCGCGGCACCATGGAGGCATTGCTGTCCACGCCGGTGACCCGCGCCGAATTGCTGCTGTCGAAAATCCTGCCCTACTACCTGCTGGGGCTGGCGGCCATGTGCCTGTGCGTGGCGGTGTCCACGCTGATCATGGGCGTGCCCTTGCGCGGCTCGTTGGTCATGCTGCTGGTGGTCACCAGCCTGTTTCTCGGCAGCGGCCTCGGATTGGGCCTGCTGCTGTCCACTGTAACGCGCAACCAGTTTGTCGCGGCGCAGGGCGCGCTGACCGCCGCCTTTCTGCCGGCCATCATGCTGTCCGGCTTTGTGTTCGAGATCAAAAGCATGCCCTTGCCGGTGCAGGCCTTTACCTATCTGGTGCCGGCGCGCTATTTCGTCAGCGCCTTGCAAACCTTGTATCAGGCCGGCGAAGTGTGGGCCATCCTTTTGCCCAATATGCTGTTTTTGCTGATTTCCGCCCTGTTCTGGCTGGGCCTGACCGCCGCGCGCACCTGGCGCAGACTGGATGGCAACTGAGATGTGGTACCGGCTCCTCACCCTTATCCGCAAGGAAATGCAGTACCTGTTGCGCAACGAACAAAGCCGGCGGCTGATGATCGTGCCGGTAATCCTGCAACTGGTGTTGTTTCCGCTGGCGGCCACGCTGGAAGTGAAAAACAACTCGCTGGCCATCTACAACCAGGACAGCGGCGCGCCGGCCATCGAATTGGTGCAGCGGCTGTCGTCCACCCAGGCCTTCACCCATATCGAGATGGTGCATGGCGAGGGCGAATTGCGCGCGCTGATCGACCGGCAACAGGCGCTGATCGGCATTACCATTCCGCCCGATTTCTCGCGCAAGCTGGCGTCCGGACAATCCGCGCCCCTGCAGGCCATCATTGACGGGCGGCGCTCCAACAGCGCGCAGATCGGCTACGGCTATGCCTTGCAGGTGGTGCAGGCTTTCGGCGCGGACCTGGCCGCCGCGCCTACGCCGGCCAGTGTGTCGGTGCGCCACATCTATAACCCCAATCTGGAATACCGCTGGTTTGTGCTGCCCAGCCTGGTGGCCATCATCACCACACTGGGCAGTTTGATGATTACTGCGTTGTCGCTGGCGCGCGAGCGGGAAGAAGGCAATTTCGAGCAGCTGATGGTGTCGCCGCTGACGCCCGCCTACATCATGGTGGGCAAGGCCGTGCCGGCGCTGTTGGTGGCGCTGATGCAAGGATCGGTGATCGCGCTGGCGGCGGTGTGGATCTACGGCATGCCCTTTACCGGCTCGGTGCCGCTGTTTGTGCTGTCCATCCTGTGCTACGGCTTGTCGCTGGTGGGATTCGGCCTGTTCATTTCCGCGGTCAGCAGCAGCCAGCAGCAGGCCTTCTTGGGCAGCTTCGCCTTCATGGCGCCGGCGGTAATCCTGTCAGGCTATGTGGCGCCGGTGGAAAACATGCCGCTGCCGCTGCGCGCGGTCAGCATGGCCGATCCGATCACTCATTTCATCATCATCGTCAAAGGCCTGTTTCTCAAAGGCTACGGCATGGCGGAGGTGTGGCCGCATTTGTGGCCCTTGCTCGTCATTGCCGCCGCCACGCTGGGCCTGGCTTATTACATTTTTGTCAGCAGGAGCCAGTGATGCCGGCATCCCCATTCTTCTTTCGCACCGTCTTGTCGCTTGCCCTGCCTTTGGCGCTGGCCGCCTGCGCCGTGGGTCCGGATTATCAGCGGCCGGATCCGGCCGCGCGCTTGCCCGCCGCTTACCACGGCGAGGCCGCCAGCCCGCGCAGCGCGCCGCTAAACTGGTGGACGGTGTTTGACGACCCGGCGCTGGATGCGGCGGTGGACCGCGCCTTGCAGGCCAGCCAGGATGTGGCGGCGGCGGAAGCGCGGGTGCGTCAGGCCCGCGCCAGCCTTGGCGTGGTGGACAGCGCCTTGTGGCCGCAACTGAACGCCGGTGGACGTGTGGGCCGCGATCAACTGAGCCGCAACAGCGAAAATTTCGCCAACATGCCCCTGCCTCATCCGCAAACCAGCTTCACGGATTACCGCGTCGGTCTGGACGCCTCTTGGGAGCTGGATCTGTTTGGCCATGCCCGTCGGCAAAGCGAAGCAGCCGGCGCGCGCCTGGGCGGCGCGCAAGCGCAGCAGGCCGATGCGCAGTTGCGGGTAGCGGCGGAAACGGCGCGCAATGTGATCGATTTTCGCGGCTGGTCGGCGCGGCTGGTCAATGCCGAAACCATGGCGACCGACAGCCGGGAAAACCTGCGGTTGATCCAGCTGCAGCAAGCCGCCGGCCTGGTTTCGGACAATGAAGTCAGCCAAGCGCGCGCCGCCGCCGACAATGCCGCTGCGCAGTTGCCTCCCTTGAGAGCGGCGCGCGGCGCGGCGCTCAATGCGCTGTCGGTGTTGCTGGATGAGCCGCTGGATAAGGTATCGGCCCGCTTCGCCGCCAGCCGGCCAATGCCGGCGGTGTTGGCCGAAGCGCCGGTGGGTTTGCCGGCCGACCTGTTGCGCCGTCGACCGGATATCCGTCTTGCGGAGCGCAATCTTGCGGCCGCCAGCGCCGATGTGGGCGTGGCGGTGGCCGAACAGTATCCGCGCCTGACGCTGGTAGGCAGCGGCGGTTGGGACAGCATACATCCGGGCAGCCTCACCGAGGCTGCCAGCCGTTTCTGGAATGTGGGCCCGCAATTGAGCCTGCCCCTGTTCAATGCCGGTCGTTTGCACAATCAGGTCAAGGCTAATGAAGCCGCGCGCGATCTGGCGCTGGCCAATTACCGCCAGAGCGTGCTGACGGCCCTGGCGGATGTGGAAACCACCTTGTTGCGTTATGGCGAGGAAAACCGGCGTGAGGCTGCGCTGGCCGCCAGCCTGCACGAGAGCGAACGCCAGACCGCGCTGGCCGAGCAGCGGGTGCGGGTGGGCGAATCCGCCCAGACCGACACCTTGGCGGCGCGTCAGATACAAGCGCAGGCGCGCGAGCAATGGCTGGCGTCGCGCCAGGCGCAAGCGGCAAACCTGGTGGCGCTGTTCAAGGCGCTGGGCGGCGGCGCGCAGGTGGAAGGCAAGGAAGCGTCTGCCGCGCGCTGAGCGCCGCATCGTCTGCTTCGGCCAACCTTGCGCGGGCCAATCCTGGGCGCGACGGTAGGCAAAACAAAACGCCGCCCGCTTCAACAAGCGGACGGCGTTGTCTCATGTTGTCCCAGCGACTATTACCGGCCGTGTTGATCAGGCCGCCATGCGCGCCGGCTGACGCAGATAGTAGTGATCCCACTCGCCGTCGTATTGATGCATATAACCGTGTTGCTGGTAGAAAGCGTTGGCCGGGCTGCCTTTCAGCACTTCCACCTTGATGCTCTTGCCGTCGCGGTCGGCCTGCTCGTTGATGTATTGCAGCACGCGCGTACCCCAGCCCTGACCCTGTTTGGACGGATGGATGTAGAGCATGTCCAGCTGCAGGCCTTCGCCTTCCGGCCGCACGGCCACACAGCCGATGCGGTGCCCGTTCACCACGATGTGATGACAGTATTCCGGTTTGAAGTTGTCGACAAAACGCTGGCGGGCGCGCATGGGATCGTAGCGGCCAAGGGCTTCCAGGCTGGCGCGCATGGCGCGCAGGCGCAGCCAGAGCAGGTCGTCGAAATCGGCGGCGATAGCGGGGACAAGGGTGAAGTCGGTCACGTCGGGTTCTCCATGCTGCAAGGTGAAAAACCCCTGTCCTTAGACGCTGTTCAAATGCGCGCGAGCTAGAGCGAAACAAGGCAAAAACGGCGGAAGAGGCGGAATGTACGGGGGTACATGCGCATTCCGAGGCCGTTTTTAACGCCATGTCGCCGACGCGCAGCCGGCTTTGAGCAGGTTCTTGGGCAAGCCCTTCGCCACTGAACGCAGCCACGCCATGGCAGCTTGTCAGGGGAAATCGTGCGATCGGAACGAGGGGGTTAACAAAACCGGCGGGAAAGGTCGGTTTGGTTAGCCTCCTGCGGCCGCCTCAGGCCGGGAACAGGCCGGCGAAGGCGCGGGCGGCGGCGGCGGGGTCCGCAACGTCGAACAGGCCGCCGATCACGGCAATCGCGTCGGCGCCCGCCTCGACGACGGAGCGCGCATTATCCACGGTAATGCCGCCAATGGCGACCGCCGGAATGCCCCACTGTCGCGTTCGCGCGAATAGCTCAAGCGGCGCCCGCGGGGCATGCGGTTTGGTGCTGGATGGGAACACCGCGCCAAAGGCCACATAGCTGGCGCCGGCCTGGTGCGCGATGCGCGCGCGGTCGATGTCGTTGTAACAAGAGACGCCGATAACGGCCTCGCTGCCCAGTACGCGACGGGCTTCGGCGATGCCGGCGTCGTCGCGGCCCAGATGCACGCCGTCGGCTTCCACCGCCCGCGCCAGCGGGATGTCGTCGTTGACAATGAAGGTGACGCGGCGGCTTTTGCACAAGCTGGACAGCAGGCTGGCCTGTCGCAGCCGGCGCACGGTGTTGTCGCTTTTGTTGCGGTATTGCAGGATGCGCGCGCCATTGTCCAGCACCAGACTGACGCGGGCGATCAGATCATCGCTGTTGTCTGTTTCCGGAGAAATGGCGTACAGCCCCTCAAGCTTGTTCATTCTCGTTTCCCTCTTCGCCGCGCGCCCAGAACATCCGGTCCGGGATGAACTGGCCCATGCCGGGGCGGAATGCGCCCACCAGTGTCTGGTAGGTGTATTCCTGCGCCTCGCGCACGGCTTCGGGCAACAGGAGGCCGCTGGCCAGCATGCCGGCAACGGCGGAGGCCAGCGTGCAGCCGGATCCGTGATAACTGCCGGGCAGCCGTTCCCAGCGGTCGGAACGCACCATACCCTCGGCACTGTACAAGGTGTTTATGACTTCTTTTGTATTCTCGTGGGTGCCGGTGATCAGCACGTGCGGGCAACCCAGCGCCAGCAGGCGGTTGGCGCATTCTTCCAGCGTGAGGTCTTCGTCTTCGTCCGGGTCGTTGGTGGCCAGCCGGCGCGCTTCCATGCTGTTTGGCGTGATGATGGAAACCTGCGGCACCAGCATGTCGCGCATGGCGGCGATCAGGTCGTCGTCGGCCAGTTCGTGGCCGCCGCCGCTGCGCAACACCGGGTCCAGCACCACTGGGATGTCGGGGTAGTCGGCGATCAGTTGCGCCACCACCGCTACGTTTTCCACACTGCCCAGCATGCCGATCTTGAAGGCGGCCACCGGGATGTCTTCCATCAGGAAGCGCGCCTGATCGCTGACCCAGTCGGACTCCATCACAAGAAAATCATCCACCCCCACCGTGTCCTGCACGGTAATGGCGGTGATGACCGACAAGGGATGGCAGCCCAGGCTGGCCAGGGTGAGAATGTCGGCCTGAACGCCCGCGCCGCCCGAAGGGTCGGAACCGGCGATGGTGAGAACAGCGGGAGGGGGAGGCAGGGTGGACAAGTCGGTAACCTCTTTGGTCATGAGCGGCGACAACAATTAGAATGTTCATTTTAACCGAGCTTGAGGTAAACGTATGCGCACCTGGATGTGTCTGATCTGCGGTTTCATCTACGACGAAGAAGCCGGCAGGCCGGAAGACGGCATCGCACCGGGTACGCCCTGGGAAGATGTGCCGCCCAACTGGTCCTGTCCGGATTGCGATGCGCGCAAGGACGACTTCGAGATGGTGGAAATCTGATCCGGCGCAAGCCGGGAGGAGCAAGGCGGAAACGGTGATGAAAACTTCATGGAAACGGGGACTGGGCGCGTTGTTGCTGGCGGCCGCGCTGGCCGGCTGCGCTCAGGTGAACACCACCAGCGGCGGCGCAGTGGGGGTCAACCGCACTCAGACCATGCTGCTCTCCGAACAGGAAGTGGAGCAGATGTCGGCCAAGTCGTATTCCCAGGAAGTGGGCAAGGTGCGCACGGCGGGCCGGCTCAATACCGATCCGGCCCTGACCGCCCGCGTGCGGCGTGTGGCGCAAAGACTGATTGCGCAGACGCCGGTGTTTCGCCCGGACGCGGCGCGCTGGAAATGGGAAGTGAATGTGGCCGACGTGCCCGAACTCAATGCCTACGCCATGGCCGGCGGCAAGATCATGGTGTACAGCGGGCTGGTGAAGCAGCTTAAGTTGACCGACGATGAAATGGCGGCGGTGATCGGCCATGAAATCTCGCACGCCCTGCGCGAGCACAGCCGGGAAAGCATGAGCCAGGCCTACGCCCAGCAGATGGGGCTGTCTGTTGTCGGCGCGCTGGCTGGCCTCAATCAGAGCCAGATGAATGCCGCGGCCATGGTCAGCGATGTCACGTTCTCCAAACCGCACAGCCGCACCATGGAGTCCGAGGCGGACATCATGGGGCTGGAGCTGATGGCGCGCGCCGGCTACAACCCCAACGCTGCGGTCAATGTGTGGAAAAAGATGATGAGCGCTGGCGGCGGCAACGGCCCGGAATTCCTTTCCACCCACCCCTCCGGGCCCACCCGCATTCAGGATCTGCAAGCGCGCATCCCGCTGGTGATGCCCTTGTACCAACAGGCGTTGAGCAAGCGCTGACGCCGTGTTTCACGTGAAACGGCGTCGCCCGGAACGGTTTCATGTTCCGGGTGCGATGCCGGCAAGGGAGCAGTTCAAGTGGCTTATCTCTATACCAAGGCTTTCCACATCATCTTTGTCACCTCCTGGTTCGCCGGCCTGTTTTATCTGCCGCGCATCTTCGTCAATCTGGCCATGGCTGACAACGAAGCGGAAACCGGGCGGCTATTGCTGATGGCGCGCAAGCTCTACCGCTTCATGACGCCGCTGGCGGTACTTGCGGTGATGCTGGGCCTGGCGCTGTGGCTGCATTTCGGCATAGCCGGTGCCTGGCTGCATGCCAAACTGACGCTGGTGGCGCTGCTGATCGCCTATCACCTGTACTGTGGGCGGTTGTATCAGGCGTTTGCCGAAGGCCGCAATCAGCGCAGCCATGTCTGGTTCCGCTGGTTCAATGAGATTCCGGTGCTGCTGCTGGTGGCGGTAGTGATTCTGGTGGTGGTCAAACCGTTCTGAACAACATGACGTCTATTCGCAAACTGGCGCTGTGCGCGCTTGCCCTCACTTCGCTGGCGTTCGCGGGCGCCGCGCCCAAAGTCGCGCCGGCCTCGCCGGTCGCACTCAGCCTGAAGCAGGATGATCAGCAAGCCCGCTTGCTGGTGTGTCCGGATGCGCGCGGCAAGCTCGCGCTCGATCGCGAACTGCCCTTCGGCAAACTGCAATTTGCCGGTCAGTTGTCCCGCGTGCCGGGCCATGAGGAACCGCTGCTGGAGTTCACGCTGACGCTGGCCACTAACGCCGGCGCCCAACCCTTGCGGCAGAGCCTGCTGCTGACCACCCAGCCGCAGTTGCTGGGCACGCAGGTGGTGATCATGGGGCCGACGCCGCATGCGGAGGCATCCACGCCGACGAAGAAACAGAAGCCCATGGCCAGCGCGCCGCTGGGTGCGGAAAAAATTACTTTCCGCCAGCAGGGCATGGTCATGATTTACGCGGCGGATGCGGCGGGCGCGGCCTGTCCGGCGCCCGCTCAATAAGAGCGGCTAACAACACCTCGCAGAGACCCTGAGCCAAGGCGCGCCGACGCTGGCAGTACTTGAGTACGACAAGGAGGCGCAACGCAGGATCGGGGGTTTTGTTCGCGGGTCTAAACACGTCAACGAAAGCCCGGTCCGGCTTGCGCTCTGGGGTTCATGCGCAAGCCTCTCGAAGGCTTCGGGAAAGAAAATCAATGGGTCTGGAAATTGAACGCCGCTTCCGCGTGAACGGCGATGCATGGCGGGGGTTGGCCGAAGGCGTGGCTTACCGTCAGGGTTATCTGTCGGTGGAAAAAGAACGCACCGTGCGCGTGCGGGTGGTGGGCCAGCAGGCCTGGCTCACGCTGAAAGGCAATATCAGCGACATCAGCCGCCACGAGTTTGAATACGCCATTCCACTGGCCGACGCGCAAACCATCATGGCGGCCATGTGCCCCATGGTGGTGGACAAACTACGCCACCGCATCGAGTACGCGGGTTTTATCTGGGAAGTGGACGAATTCTTTGGCGACAACGCCGGCTTGGTGCTGGCCGAGATCGAGCTGCCGGACGAGAATACGGCCTTCGACAAACCGGCATGGGTGGGCGAGGAAGTCACCATGGATGGCCGCTTTACCAACGCCTATCTGTCCAAGAATCCTTTCACCCGCTGGTAAGCCCGCAGACAACACCCTGGCCCTGGCTTGCGCCTCCTTGCCGTACTCCGGGTACGGCCTGTGCCGGCTCGCCTTGGCTCAGGGCCTTTGTCCCCGGCGCCACATCTCGACAAGCCGAAGGCATTGCATTTCATTCATGTCCTACACAGCACACTATTCTGCCGACGCGCCTGACTTCGACTGGCTGGGCTATCAGCCCGGACGCATCCTGCTGGAGTTCGGCGCCGGCTGGTGCCCGCACTGCCAGCAGGCGCAAAGCGCCATCGAACAAGCGCTGGCCTCGCACCCCGGCATTCGTCACATCAAGGTGGAAGACGGCAAGGGCCGCCGGTTGGGGCGGCAATTCAGCGTGAAGCTGTGGCCAACGCTGATCCTGCTGGACCACGGCAAGGAGCTAGGCCGCGCGGTGCGCCCGCAAACCCTGGCCGAGCTGTTGCCGCTGCTGGCCGCTTGATGCCCGGCAACGCTTTGTGGTTTTTCCTGCGCCGGCTCTGACTCGGGCGCATGGATTGTGGGAAAATGATCGCCGTTTCGCGACGGCTCCGGCCTCGCCCCCCCCTTACCGATACGCGCCTCGCTCCGCAGCTGCGGCAGGCCGCCAGACAAGGAAGACAGAATGTCCCGCAATCTCGAACTGTTTGAACGTGGCAAGCAAGTGATCCCCGGCGGCGTCAATTCGCCAGTGCGCGCCTTTGGCCAGGTGGGAGGCACGCCGCGCTTCGTCAAGCGCGCCGAAGGCGCCTGGTTCTGGGACGCCGACGACAAACAGTACCTGGACTACGTGGGCTCCTGGGGGCCGGCCATTCTCGGCCACGCTCACCCCGAGGTGGTGAAGGCCGTGCAGGACGCCGCCGTCGGCGGTCTGTCTTTCGGCGCGCCCACCGAAGGCGAAGTGGCCATCGCGGAAGAAATCTGCAAGCTGTTGCCCTCGGTGGAACAAGTGCGGCTGGTGTCTTCCGGCACCGAGGCCACCATGAGCACCATCCGTCTGGCGCGCGGCTTCACCGGTCGCGACCTGATTGTCAAATTCGAAGGTTGCTACCATGGGCATTCCGATAGCCTGCTGGTGAAGGCGGGTTCCGGTTTGCTGACCTTCGGCAATCCCTCCTCCGGCGGCGTGCCGGCCGACTGCACCAAGCACACGCTGGTACTGCAGTACAACGACGTGAACCAGCTGAGCGATACTTTCAAGGAACTGGGCGACAAGATCGCCTGTGTCATCCTCGAACCCATCGCCGGCAACATGAACCTGATCAAGCCGTCCGCCGAGTTCGTCAAGGCGCTGCGCGCGCTCACCGAGCAATACGGCGCGGTGCTGATCTACGACGAAGTGATGACCGGCTTCCGCGTGGCGCTGGAATGCGCGCAAGGCCTGCATGGCATCACTCCCGACCTCACCACGCTGGGCAAGGTGGTGGGCGGCGGCATGCCGCTGGCGGCCTTTGGCGGCCGCGCCGACATCATGGGCAAGATCGCCCCGCTGGGTAATGTTTACCAGGCCGGCACGCTGTCGGGCAATCCGCTGTCGGTGGCCGCAGGCCTCGCCACGCTGCGCCTGATCCAGCAGCCCGGCTTCCATGCCGCGCTCGGCACGCGCAGCGCCCGTCTGGCGCAAGGCTTGGCCGAGGCCGCGCGCGAAGCCGGGGTCCCGCTTAGCAGCGACAGCGTCGGCGGCATGTTCGGTTTCTATTTCAGCGAATCCGTGCCGGCCAGCTATGCCGAAGCCACCCGTTGCGACATCCCGCGCTTCAAGGCTTTCTTCCACGCCATGCTGGACGAAGGCGTTTACCTCGCGCCGTCCGCTTACGAGGCCGGCTTTATCTCCATCGCGCACACTGAGGCCTTGATCGAGGACACCATCGCGGCGGCCCGCCGCGCTTTCGCTAACATTTAAACCTGTTTGGCAGACCAAAGGGAGCCGACGGCTCCCTTTTGCTTTGTCCGGCACGGCATATTCATTTTGGGATTTATCGTTTCAAAGCAATTTCGTATCGAATTTTTGGCAGAGTTGTCACTGGAAAGCAGAGATGGAAAAAAAGACGAAGAAACGCTGGCTGATCGGAGTGGGCGTGGTTTTGCTGTTGCTGGTCGCTGCGGTATGGGGACTGGCCAGTCTGGACAGGCCGTTCAAAGTGGAGCGCCTGGCGCTGGATGGCGAGCCCGGCCAACAGTTGGCGGCGGATCTCATGGACCGCTTTTACGGGGCCAAACAGCATGATGAAGACAACCACTGCTGGCGCTCGCGCAACAAGGAGGGCGACAGCTTCTGCCTGCAACCGGTGGCGCTGGACCGGGTGGATACCGGCGATCAAAAGCGCTTGTACCTGTTTGCCAGCGGTAGCAAACGCGGGGCCGACGAGGAAGAAATTGGCGCGCTGGTGGGCGCCTTCGTCGTCAATGCCGACACACAGGAACTGATTGCCGGCAGCAAGGCGATCCCATTCGCCAACGACGGCGCGCAAGGGCCCGAGCACGTGCAGTTGCTGCCCTTGTCCGCCAACGGCTATATGGCGTGGTTCGCCAACGGCTACCAGTCCGGGGAGGAAGGCGTGATGGCTTATCCGCAGTTCTTCGCACCCAAGGGCAAGAAGGTGGCGAACATCAGCGGCGAGCTGTTTGCCCAGTACCCGCAAGACCAGGAAGACCTGCAGTTTGAATATGAGATCGACGCCAGTCGCGCCGACGTCAAGGTTTACCCGCTGCAAGTCAGTGTAAAAGACAGCAAGGGCAAGGAGCTGGCGGCGTTCAGCTTCCGTTTCGATCAACACCAGTGGGCGTATGTCTGCGTCGACAACGCCTGCCGCCGCCGCACAGGCATTCCGGGCAAGGCTGAACAACCGTTGCCGCCGGTCAACGAAAAGCAAGACCGGCCCACCAACGCCAACGAAGCCTTGTTCGGCAGCGGCGGCCGCAGCTTGTCCGAAGCCGATTTGAAAGAAGTGATGTCCCAGCTTGATGCCCGCTTCGTCTCGCGCGACGACAATGCCGGCTTCGTCGGCAAGTCCTGCGATACGCCCTACTCTTTGTCAGGCGAGTTCAAGCGCGACGGCGAGCAAGAGCAACTGTGGGTATCCGGCGGAGATACCTGCACTTCGGGCGCGACGGGCAACAGCATCTGGGTATTCGTGCGCGACGAAGGCGGCCATTTGCGCGCCAACCTTGGCGTGCCAGCGGCCGAAGCGAGGACGATCAGCGAACAATCCGCCGGCGTGCATGACCTGCGCCTGAGCGGTGCCGGCTACTGCGACAGCCAGTGGCGCTGGAACGGCAAAGAGTTCGCCCATCTGAAAAACATCGCCACCCAGCCGAGCGGTTGCGACAAAGCCGGCGCGCCCTGAGCCGGCGTCATCAACAAGGGCGGCAGCCGCCGCCCTTGTTGTTTCCCTTTGCAGTTGAGCGCGAATACGGCAACAATCGCGCGATTGTTGCCGCCTTGATAACCGATGACCGATCCCGCTCTTGAACCCCGTCTTGCCTGGTTGCTGCGCATCAGCGAATTCGGCGTGCGTATTCAACCCGTTCTGCAAACCCGCGGCGTAGGCGGCTGGGGCCGCGGCAAGCCGCTGCCCTTGGCCGAACTGCTGCGCCATGCCGACGAATGGGATTTCTTGCTGGCGCAAGACCGGCGCGTGGCCGCGCTGATCCAGCTGACGCACGAAATGCAGGACGGCAGCGCGCTGGCCGAGCTGGAAGGCGAAGCTGCCCTGCCCCTGCTGGCGGGCCACCCAGCGCTGTACCGCGACGACAGGCAGTTGGAACCCTTGCGCATCGAAGCCGGCCGCGTCGTGCTGGAACTGAACCGGCAGGCGGATCAACTGGTGCTGCAGCTGGCGCCGCAGGGCATCGCCGCCCGGCGCTTCGGCATCTGGCGCTGGACGGCGTCGGATTGCCTGGTGGTGTATACGCTGGATGGCGAGTTGCGCCAGATTGCCGACCTCATCGGCCACCGCCTCGCCGTGCCGGCACAGGCCAGCTACAAACTGTTGCAGGCGATTCGCGATCTGGCCCCGGATTTGCCCATGCAAAGGGTGGATGCCGAGCCGGACCCGAACTTGCCGTGCGTCCCCGCAGATCAAAAGCTGTATGCACTGATCACCCCGTTGGCCGAAGGCCTGCGCTTGCAGATGCGCGTGCGACCGGCGCTGGAATCCGGCTGGCTGGCTCCCGGCGGCGGCGCGGAGCGGCTGCTGGCGGAGCGCGAGGGCGAGCTGTGCCAGGTAGTGCGAGACAAACCGGCGGAAAAGCGTCTGTTGCAAGCCTTGCGCGCCGGCTGCCCGCTGTGGGCCGATTGGCCGGCGGAAAGCGGCGTGGCCGCCGAGTGGCGGCTGAACCGGCAGGACGCCGCGCTCAGTGTGCTCGACTACTTGCAAGCCCAGCCGGAAGCGCAGCTGGCCTGCGTTTGGCCCGAAGGCCAGCGCCAACGCATCAGCGCTGCTGACGCGCCGCAACTCACGCTGCGTGTCAAACGCAAGGGCGGCTGGCTGGAAGCGGGCGGCGAACTCGCCATCGACGACGAGCGCGTGCTACAGCTGCGCCATCTGCTGGAGGCCATCACCCATGCGCCGGGCCGCTATCTGCGGCTGTCCGGCGAGGACTGGTTGCTGCTGTCGGACAGCCTGCGCGGCAAACTGGCCGCTTTGGCCGGATTGGTGGATCACGCCGGCCCGGATGGGCTGGCCATCAGCCCGCTGGCGCTGCCGGCGCTGGCAGGCTTGGCCGAGGACGCCGCCAGTCTGGAGCTGGACGCGGCGACGCAGCAGCAAGCGGCGCGCTGGCGTGAACTGGGTGATTTCCAGCCAATGGTGCCCACCACGCTGCAAGCCAGCCTGCGGCCCTATCAGCTGCAAGGCTTCGCCTGGATGGCGCGGCTGGCCCACCTGGGCGCGGGGGCTTGTCTGGCGGACGACATGGGCTTGGGCAAGACCGTGCAGACGCTGGCCTTGCTGCTGGATCGCGCCGCGCTGGGCCCGCAACTGGTGGTGGCCCCCACCTCGGTAGCGCTCAATTGGTTGGCCGAAGCGGCCCGCTTCGCGCCGTCCTTGCGCGTGCGTCCTTTTCAGCAGCAACGGCGACTGGATGATGTCGGCCCCGGCGATCTGGTGGTGGTCAGCTACGGCCTGCTGCAACGCGAACAGCAAGGGTTTGCCGAGGTGCACTGGGCCAGCGTGGTGCTGGACGAAGCGCAAGCCATCAAGAATGCCGCCAGCTTGCGGGCGCAAGCGGCGTTCGCCCTGCGCGCGGATTTCCGTCTGGCGGCCAGCGGCACGCCGGTGGAAAACCATCTGGGCGAATTGTGGAGCCTGTTCCGCTTTGTCGCGCCGGGCCTGCTGGGCGGCGAAGAGCGCTTCCAGCAACGCTTCGGCCAGGCCATAGCAGAAGGCGACGACAACGCCCGCGCGGCGCTGAAAACATTGATTCAGCCCTATCTCCTGCGGCGGACCAAGGCGCAGGTGCTGACCGAACTGCCGCCGCGCACCGACATCACCTTGCGCGTGCCGCTGTCCGACGCCGAACGCCATGTGTACGAAGCCATGAGACAGGCCGCGCTCGACCGGCTGGCGCAAGAGGCCGCCCAGCGCGGCGAGGCGGGCCGCGAGAGCGGGGCCATGCAGGTGTTGGCCGAACTCACCCGGCTGCGCCGTTTCTGCTGCCATCCGGCACTGGTGCAACCGGACTCCGCCCTGCCCGCCAGCAAGTTCGACGCTTGTCGCAAGCTGATTGCCGAGGTGCTGGACAACGGGCACAAACTGCTGGTGTTCAGCCAGTTTGTCGACCATCTGGCCCTGCTGCGCCCCTGGCTGGAAGAGGCCGGCATCGCCTACCAGTATCTGGACGGCGGCACGCCCGCCAGCCAGCGCAAGGCCGCCATGGACGCCTTCCAGCGCGGCGAGGGCGAGGTATTCCTTATCAGCCTCAAGGCCGGCGGCACCGGGCTCAATCTCACCGCCGCCGATTACGTGCTGCACCTGGACCCATGGTGGAACCCGGCGGTGGAGGACCAGGCCAGCGACCGCGCCTACCGCATGGGGCAGCAACGGCCCGTCACCGTTTACCGGCTGGTGGCGGAAGACAGCATCGAAGAAAAGATCGTCGCGCTGCACGCGGAAAAACGCGCGCTGGCGGACAGCCTGCTGGAAGGCGGCGACATCGCCGCGCGGCTGGATGCCGCCAGCCTCATGGCCTTGCTTTCCGGCCACGCCCCCTTGCCCTGAATATGACATTTGTGTGATGTTGTCCTCTTTGAACGGATAAGGACATGCACATGCGATACCACTGCCTGCTCGCCGCCCTGCTGGGCTTGGCCGTCCTGCCGGCCATGGCGGATTCTGTCAACGTAACCGGATCCGAGCGTGTGTCGGTAGGCGCGCTATCGGTAGTCGCCGCGCCGGTGGTCAGTGTCACCGGCAGCGCTGGCGGGCACGGTGAATCCGCGCTCGGTCCAGTGCTGGCCGTCACCGGCAGCGGCTACATTATTGTCGGGTTGGCCGAAGGCGCGGGCGATGTGGTCAAGGTGATGCTGGAATCGGTCAAGGGCGGCGCGCGGCTGTCGCTGGACATGTCCAAAAGCGCGTTCAAGGCTTCCGGCGCCGCGGTGGGCGCTTCGGTGCAAGTGACTGCGGTGGCCAGCGGCACCCTGTTGGTGGCATCCGGCAAAGTGCTGGCCTTTGTACCCAACAAACTGGGCGAAACCTTGCTGGAGCATAGCCGTGTCCCATCCTGAAACGCTCAAGCGCCTGTTGGTCGCACTGATGCTGGGCCTGACCTTGCAGGCCCAGGCGGGTCAAGCCTGTGAAGAAAAGCCGCTGACGGTGGATACCTTCAAACTGGCCATGGGCGCGGCGGAGAACCTGGCCACCCGGCTGGATCAGATGGGCGGCGACGTGTACGTGATTGGCCGCATGGGACAGGACCTCAGCAAATACGATCTGCGCTACACCCATGCCGCTTTCGTCTACAAGCAGGCTGACGGCCACTGGCGCGTTGCGCACTTGCTCAACGACTGCGGCACCGATCACTCGGACCTGTGGTACGAGGGGCTGGGCAATTTCTTCATGGACGACATGTTCCGCTACGATGCGGTGGTGATAACGCCGCCGCCCGCGCTGGCCGAGCGGCTCAAGCAGCGCCTGGACAAAGGCGGCATGTTGCGCAGCCTGCATACCCCGCGTTACAGCCTGACGGCTTATCCGTTTGCCACCCGTTACGAAAACTCCAATACCTGGGTGCTGGAAAACTTGGCGGCGGCGACCAGCGTCGAGACCCGCATCGGCAGTCGCGAGCAGGCGCAAATGTGGCTGAAGCTCAACAATTACACGCCGTCGGAACTCAATATCGGCGCCATGACCCGGCTGGGCGGTCGCATGTTCAAGGCCAACGTGGCCTTTGACGATCATCCCAACGAGTTGCGCTACAAGGACCGTATCCAGACAGTGTCCGTAGACTCCATCATCCGCTTCTATCTGGATCGCAATGAAGGCTGGCAGGTAGTGGAAGTGCCGGCGCCCTTGAGCAAGCACTATTGAGCGATAGCGCCGGCCAGTCCGGCGCTTTTCCTCGTCTTCACGCCAAATGCCCCGGACCGCTTGCCCACGCTTTGCGCTTTGTGTGATGGTGCCGGTTCCAGTTGAGAAGGGGCTGTGTTGAAAGTGGAAAAACCGGATTATCGCTGTGTGATTTTTGATTGCGACGGCACGCTGGTGGATAGCGAGCTGTTGGGGCATGTGGCCTTGGCGCAGGAGTTGCAAGCGCTGGGCATAACAGAAACCGCCGAGTCGCTGTGCGAGGGGTTTCGCGGGGCTCGTTTGCAGACGGCGCTGGATGCCTTGCAAATCAAACATCAGGTGCAGTTCAACGAAGCGTTTGTGGAAGCCTACCGGCAAAGCGTGGAAACCCTGTTTGCCGAAAGACTGCAACCCATCGCCGGCATCCATGCGCTGCTTGAGGGCTTGCAAGCGCCCCGTTGCATCGCCTCGGGCGGTCCGCTGACCAAAATCCGCCAATCCCTGGGCCTGTGCGGCTTGAGCCGTTATTTTGGCGACCGCCTATACAGCTCCTACGAGATTGGCTCCTGGAAACCGGCCCCGGGGCTGTTTCTGCATGCGGCCAGCCAAATGGGTGTGGAACCGGCGCAATGCATCGTGGTGGACGACAGCCCGATAGGCATTGAGGCCGCCTTGGAGGCCGGCATGCGCGCCATCTGGTTTACCGGAGACCGCCGCGATTTGTTCCCTCATTCGCAGGTGGACCGGTTTGCGACGATGGCTGAGGTGGGCGCGCATCTTGCGCGGCTGCTCGGGCAAGACGAGGGGATGACGCCAGACTGTTGAGCCTGGAGCGAGGTGAAGGGTGCCCGGGCAGACCAGAGCCGGCCTTGCCGGCGCGTTTCAGCACACTTGCTGTGCCAGCAGTTTGCGCAATTCCGCAATTCCGCTGCCCACGGCGGAAGACAGCCGGCTGTACTCGGACGGCCCTACCGCGATGGCGTCTTCCGCTTCCTGATACCGGCCGGCATTGATCAGCTCGGCCACTCTGCCCGCTTCGAGATGGAAAAGGCGATGGTTTTCCACCAGCTGCGCATAGCCGGGGAAATGCCCACAGTTGATTCTGCCCTCGTGTTCCAGCCAGTGACCGAAGTCACAGCCACAGGTATCGGCGATCTGCGTCGCGTCCAGTTTTTCCTGTTGCAAAATGGCGGTACGGAATGTCAGTTTCCATTCGAAATGGGTGAGCAAGGCGTCTTCCAGACTCATGCTCCCATCCTTGTTATGACTACCCCCGACTACCCAATATAGACGCAAAATATGCGTTTGAGATGGCGCGATGACAAACTCGCGTCATGTCATGACCGATGCCAGGGCTGTTGGTTCTGTCTCGCCACTTTCTGCCGCGTGGCGTGGCCGGCCTGCGCGTTTTCGAGAAAGGCGTCCAGGCTGATGCCCGCCGGCCAGGGGTCGGCCCGTGTGGCCCAGGCTGTCAGACGGTCCACGCGGAAATGGCGATAGTCCCGACGCAGGGCGCACCAGGCAGCCAGCGTCCAGCGATCTCCCCAGAAAAACAGGCCCAGCGGCGCAACGCGCCGCTGACTGGCGCGGCCGTTTTCATCCTGATAGGCAATGTCCAGCCATTGGCCTTGCCGTATGGCCTGCGCCAGCGGCGTCAGCCGCTCACAGGGGTAGTCGTGCAGGGCGGGCGCATAAAGCGGGGTGGGCGGCAGGCCGCTGGAACCCAGCACGGCATGGATTTTGGCCAGCGCGCTGGCTGCCGCGCCGGCGGTGTCCGGATCGGCCCAGGCGGCCAGCATGCGCGCGGCCGCCTCCAGCGCGGACAGTTCGGCGGCGCTGAAGCTCAGCGGCGGCGGCTGGAAGCCGGCTTCCAGCCAGTAGCCCTCGCCTGCTTCGCCGTTGACCGGCGCGCCGCTGGCCATCAGGTCGGCCATGTCGCGGTAGACGGTGCGCGGCGATACTTCCAGCCATTGCGCCAACTGACTGGCCGTGGTGCGGCGTCGCCCGCGCAGCAATAGCAGGATTTCCATCAGTCGGTCGGCCCGGCGCATGTCAGTCGTCCTCGCCCCGCGCCAGCCGGATGACGGCGCGCAGGCTGTTGCGGGCCATCGGGCTGGTTTGCCAGCAGCGCGAGCCCAGCATGCCGCCGATCAGGCTGGCTAGCTCTTCCGCTTCCAGCGGCACCAGCTGCGCCAGAACGTCGAAGCCGGCTTGCTCCAGCCTTGCCACCACAGTGGGGCCAACGCCCTTGAGCGCCAGCAGTTGCTGTCTTGCGTCCTGATTGAACGGCATGGATTCTCCTGACATGGCCTTCGGCCAACCAACATACCGGCTATGCGCCGCTAACGATATCCCCGCCCTGATTTTCCAGTGCAGCGGCAAAGTTTTCGTTGAGCGGGTTCGCCTGCATGGCATGCGCGATCAGCTGGAAATCGGCGGAGGAAACCGACAGAAAACCGAAGCGAAAAGCCTGGCCCCAGCGGCGAGGGTCGGGGATGCAGGCCAGGCTGGTCAACAAGGGGCGAATGTCGGCTTCTTGTGCCGGGATAAAGCAGATGTCGCGCCGCCAAGGGTGAAAATCATTGCCCATGTTTGCCTGATAAGCCTCGCCGGGCAAGACCAGGCCGATGGCGGTGAAGCGTTGGCAGGGCGCGGCTTCGGCAAACTTTTCACGCGGCGAGTAGTAGATCAGGCCGTCGCCAGGCCGCATGCGGCGCAGCGGCGAGGCCTTGCCGTGGCACAGTTGGGCGAAACCGCCCGCGAGGCCGCGTGCGACATGGTCGCGGCTGGCCACGCCTATCCAGTAGCGGCGGCTCATGTCAGGGCTCCCGGTGCAGGCCGACCAGATTGCCTTCGCTGTCGATGATGCGCGCGATGTCGCCGTTGCCGTCCGGCAGCCGTGTCAGCGGCAAGGCCACCACGCCGCCGGCAGCCTCAACGCGGGAGAGCAGCTGTTCCAGCTGTTCGCCGCCGTCCAGATAAAGGCGGGTGCCGGTCTGGCCGGGCGGCAGATGGCCGGTCTGCATCACGCAGCCGCTGCTGTCCGGAAAAACGGCGATGCGGTCGTCCATGAAGTCTTCACGGCGCAGGGCGATGCCGAATACCTGTTCGTAAAAGCGCACGGCGCGGTCGAAGTCGGCGGCGGGAATCTCAAACCAGTGTACGAAAGCCATGACGTTCTCCTCCTGTGCCTGCCGGCGTGCGTCTACGGGATCCGCCGGAGCAGGTTGTAGCGGCGAAGTTGCCGCAGACACAGCATGCGCCACCCCTGCTGACAGCATTCGGTCAGCAGGAAACGGCGGGAGAGCATCAAGGGTGTGGGGATGAAAGCGCCTTGCCCGGCTGGGGGGCGAACCCTTATGGCTCCAACTGGCCGGCCAGTGCGTTCAGGACGCGGCTGCTGGTGGCTTGCGGGTGGGCGGTGATGCGCAGCAGATGGCGCGTTGCCGGGTGTTGCGGACGGTGGATGGCGATGCCGTGCGTCAGCAGATGTCGCTGTATGGCTTCGGCCTGCATCGGGTCGGCGTAGGGCACGCTGACGAAATTGGTGTGCGAGGGCAGCGGCGTCAGGCCCAGATCGTACAGCTCGTGGCTCAGGTGATGGCGCAGGGTGAGGGTGTGGGAAATCAGCCGGCGCGAGTAGTCCGGGTCGTCCAGCACGATCTGTGCCGCCGCCTGCGCCACGCTGGAGAGCGCGAACTGCGGACGGATCTGGTCGGCCTTGGCGATCAGTTGGGCCGGTGCGATGGCGTAACCCACCCGCATGCCTGCCATGGCATAGGCCTTGGACAGGGTGCGCAGGCGCAGCGTATTGGGCAGCGGGCCCGCCGGCGGCGCGTCTTCCGCTTCGGTGCAGAAATCCACATAAGCCTCATCCAGCAGCAGCAAGGTGTGCAGCGGCAGGGCCTCGCGCAGGGCGCGGATATCGTCCGCTTGCCAGTAGTGGCCGGTGGGATTGTCCGGGTTGGCCAGATACAGCACGGAAGCGTGCTCGACGCGGGCCACTTCGGCCAGGCGTTTGAGATCCGGCTGCAGGCGATCGCCTTGCGTCAGGTAAGGCACCTCCAGCACCCGCGCGCCCACGCCTTCGGCGAAATAGCGAAACGTGGGATAGCTGCCGCCGGTCGTCACCACGGCGTCGCCGGCATTGCAGGACAAGCGCAGGCCCAGCAGGATAAGGCTGTCGGCACCGGTGTCGAACAGCACTTCATCGGCCGACACGCCGTTAAGCGCGGCGGCGCGCTGGCGCAGCGCGTGAGCGTAGGGGTCGGGATAAAGGCGCGCCAGCTCGGCCAGGGCCTTGCCGAACTCGCCGGCCAGCGGCGATACCGGATCGGGCAGACTCTCGTTGGAACCGATGCGGGTCTTGATGCGGTGTCCGAGCGCCGCTTCCAGTTTCACGATGCCGGGAAACGGATTCACGATGGTGTGATGTTCCAGATGTCGGGCAAAACGGGTCATGGCGTTTCTCGTCCGCGAAAAAGGGGGGATTGTAAAAGGCCGCGACCGGCGGCCAAAGCACATCTGACGCTAAGAATATGAAGCAGGCCCGCAGGCCGGGCAAGACGCCATTGCCGTCAGAGGGGTTTTTCCAGCATCAGGTGCGGCAAGCCATCCGGATGGCTGTCGCAAAAGCCCGCCGAGCGATACAGCCGCCGCGCGGTCTGATTGTCCGGGCTGACTTCCAGCGTCAGCCGCGCGCAAGCCAAGCGGCGCGCCTCTTCCTCCACCGCCGCCAGCAGACGTCGGGCAAGGCCGCGGCCACGAGCCGCCGGGCGTACCGCCAGATCGTGCAGGTTCATCACCGGCGCGGCGCGATAACTGGAAAAGCCCAACATGCACAGCGCATGGCCCAGCGGCTCGCCGTTTTCTTCGGCCAACCAGGCTAGCAAGCCCGGGTGCGTCGCCAGCGCGGCAGGCAGGGCTGCCGTCACGCTCGCGTCCAGCGGCGTGCCGCGTGCTTCTGCTGCGTATTCGGCAGTCAGGCGGGCCAGTAGCCGGCTGTCGGCCGGCTGGGAAAGGTCAAGCCGGCGAATGCCGACTGCCGCAGGGTTCATTGGGCGGCGGAGGCTGTCGGCGCGGAGGCAGTTTTGGCCATCGGCGCGGAAGCGGCGTTCGGGGTGGGTTTGGGCAGATACAGATTGCCTTTGTAACCGCAGGCAACCAACAACAAACCGGGCAGAGCAAGGATAAGCAGGCGGCGCATGAGGAGAATCTTGTCCGATGTGGCAAAATCCCGATACTAGCACACCGCCCACCAAGGATAGCCGCCATGACCGAGAGCGAATTTCTAGATATTACCGACACCATCTTCCGCCGCATCGAAGAAGCCATCGACGACGCCGGCGTGGATGCCGACTACCTGCGCAACGGCAATGTGCTGGAAATCGAATTCGACGACGGCGACAAGATTGTCGTCAATCGTCACACCGCCAATCTGGAGCTGTGGATAGCCGCCAAGAGCGGGGGGTACCACTTTGGCTGGCGTGATGGCCAGTGGGTTGCCTCCCGCGACGGCAAGGAGTTCTTTTCCACGCTGGCGGATGCTGTGCGCGCCGCAGCCGACGACGCCGATCTGGAACTCGATTTCTGATGCAGGCCGCCCTGTTGGGCTTGGGCGGGCTGGCGGTGTCGGCCTTCACCTCCTCCACCATTCTGCCGGGCAATTCCGAAGTGGTGCTGGTGGCCTTTCTCTACAAATGGCCGGACTGGCTCTGGAGCGCGCTGTTGATCGCCACCGTGGCCAATACCGGCGGCAGTGTCACCAGTCTGTGGCTGGGGCGGGTCGCGCCGCGCAAGGAGCTGTCGCCGCGCGTGCAGGGCTGGTTCAGCCGCTTCGGCCCGGCCGTGCTGGTGTTGTCATGGGTGCCGGTCATCGGCGACGCCCTGCCGCTGGCCGCCGGCTGGCTGCGTTTGCCCTGGCTCTCCAGCCTGGTCTGGCTCACCCTCGGCAAGGCCTTGCGCTATGTGGCGCTGGCCTGGGGCACCCTGGCCGTGTTGCATTGATTCGCGCCGCGCCGGACAGAGGTTGGCCGAAGGCCGCGCCGACGGTTTACAATCCGTGCAGACATACAGAAAAGCTGACATGAGCCAACATATCCCCCGCAAGCGCTTCGGCCAGAACTTCCTGCAGGACGCCTCGGTGATCGAGGGCATCGTGCATGCGGTCAATCCGCAGCCGAGCGACGTGGTCATCGAGATCGGCCCCGGCCTCGGCGCCATCACCCGCCCCTTGCTGACGCGCCTGCCGCATCTGCACGTGGCGGAGATCGACCGCGACATTATCTCCCGCCTGAAAGCCGAGTTTCCGCCGGAACGCCTCACCATTCACGAAGGCGATGCGCTGAAGTTCGATTTCGGCTCCATCACCGACGGACCGTTCAAGATCGTCGGTAACCTGCCGTACAACATTTCCACGCCCTTGTTGTTTCACCTGGCTTCTTTCGGCCAACGGGTGGTGGACATGCACTTCATGCTGCAAAAGGAAGTGATCGACCGCATGGTGGCCGAGCCGTCCACCACTGATTACGGCCGCCTCAGCGTGATGCTGCAATACCGTTTTGAAATGGAGCGTGTGCTGAACGTGCCGCCCGGCGCGTTCTGGCCGCCGCCGAAGGTGGATTCCGCCGTGGTGCGCATGATCCCCGCGCCCGGCCGTTGCGGCATCGCCCGCGACGAGGCGCTGCTGGAAGACCTGGTCACCCGGGCTTTCTCCCAGCGCCGCAAAACGCTGCGCAACAACCTCAAGGGGCTGGTGGACGCCGAGGCGCTGGAAGCGCTGGGCATCGATCCCGGCCTGCGCCCGGAAAACATTCCAGTGGAAGATTACGTCCGCCTGGCTAACTTTCTGAGCGAAAACAAGGCCTGAACGGCCATAACTGTCGTATAAAACATCAAACGCGGCACGCGATGGTCAGGCAGGCTTGCCTCCGTCGCGGTCGCATTGCAGAATCGCAGCTTTTCGCCGACAGGCGAAAAATCAGGGAGAGCCGTCCGACAGAGACGGCAACCCGGCCGCAAGGCAAACGCGCCCGCAAAGCGCCGGAGCCGGGCCGACGGCCCGCCGGAAGGCGAGCCGACAAAAGCAAGAAGCGCCAACCGGACCACCGGCTTGGCAGAGTCAACTACAAGGACCCCCAGGAGAAACATCTATGCGTTTCAGCACCCGTCTCATTTCCGCCGCCACTCTCGCCGCCTTGATCGCCGCTCCGGCCATCGCCGCCGAACCCACCGGCACCCTGAAGAAGATCAAGGACTCCGGCGTCATCGTGCTGGGTCACCGCGACTCCTCCATCCCCTTCTCCTACCTCGCCACCGAGCAGACCCCGATCGGCTACTCGCACGACCTGCAACTGAAAGTGGTCGAGGCAGTGAAGAAGGAACTGAAAATGCCCAACCTGCAGGTCAAGTACAACCTGGTGACCTCGCAGACCCGCATCCCGCTGGTGCAGAACGGCACTGTGGACTTGGAGTGCGGCTCCACCACCAACAACCTGGAACGCCAGAAGCAAGTGGCTTTCTCGGTGGGCATCTTTGAAATCGGCACCCGTCTCCTGACCGCCAAGAATTCCGGCATCAAGGACTTCGCCGATCTGAAGGGCAAGAACGTGGTCACCACCGCCGGCACCACGTCCGAGCGTCTGATCAAGGCCATGAACGTTGAAAAGCAGATGGGCATGAACGTGATTTCCGCCAAGGATCACGGCGAGTCCTTCCTGATGCTGGAATCCGGCCGCGCCGCCGCCTTCATGATGGACGATGCCCTGCTGTACGGCGAAATGGCCAAGGCCAAGAACCCGGGCAACTGGCAAGTAGTGGGCAAGCCGCAGTCCTATGAAATCTACGGCTGCATGATGCGCAAGGACGACGCCGCCTTCAAGAAGGTGGTGGACGACGCGCTGAAGGCCACCTACAAGTCCGGCGAAATCAACAAGATTTACGCCAAGTGGTTCACCAGCCCGGTACCGCCCAAAGGCCTGAACCTGAACTTCCCGATGTCTGAAGACATGAAGACCCTGCTGGCCAAACCGACCGACAAGTCGGCCGAACAGCAGTAAAACGGGAAGCGGTTGACGCCGACGGTTCCGGCTGTGGCCGGAATCGTCATATCGGCGTCTGTTTGCGGGATATCAACAGAGGTAATCGGGAAACTCGGTCACACTCGACATGCGCCAGCCGGTCAGCATCCGCCGCCCGGCTGCGCGACGTTCGCCTGAACGCTGCTGCGAGAACGAAGGAGAAACGCCTCCCATGGCCCGGACAACAGGGCCAGCGAGGTCCGCGCATTGAAGCACGCGCACTGGCGCCCTCCCGGGGCCAGGAAAGTTCACTACAGCAGAAATTCAGGAGTTACACATGTCGTACCGTCACAGCCTGCTGACCGCAGCCGTTTTGGCCGCCGTCAGCCAGACCGTCATGTCCGCCGAACTGTCGGGCACGCTCAAGCGCATCGATCAGAACGGTGAAATCGTGCTCGGTTTCCGTGATTCGGCCATTCCCTTTTCCTACCTTGCCAACGGCAAGGAGCCGGTAGGCTATTCCGTGGACATCAGCCGCAAGGTGGTAGAGGAAGTTCGCAAAACACTCAACAAGCCGGGCCTTCGCGTCCGCTACAACATGGTGACCGGCCAGACGCGCATCCCGCTGTTGCAGAACGGGACCATCGATCTGGAATGCGGCGCCACCACGAATAACGCCGAACGCCAGCGGCAAGTTGACTTCTCGCTGGCGTTTTTCGAGGTGGGCACTCGCCTGATGACGCGCTCCAGCGCAGGCATCGGCGATTTTCCCGACCTGAAAGGCAAGAACGTGGTGGTGTCTGCTGGCACGACATCGGAGCGTTTGCTGCGCGCCTACAACGCCGATCGCAAGCTGGGCATGAACATCGTGGCCGCCAAGGACAACGGCGAGTCTTTCCTGATGTTGCAGACCGGCCGCGTGGCGGCGTTCATGACCGACGACGCCATGTTGTACGGCGAGCGGGCCAAGGCCGCCAAGCCGCAGGACTGGGTGGTGACCGGCCAGCCGCAATCGCGCGAGCGCTACGGCTGCATGTTGAGAAAGGGCGATCCGGCCTTCAAGGCCGTGGTGGACCGCGCCATTGCGAACACGTTCAAGAGCGGCGAGATCAACACGATCTACCGCAAGTGGTTTGAACAACCTATACCTCCCAAGGGGCTTAACCTGTCTTTCCCGATGTCGCCTTCCTTGAAGGCCATCATCAACAAGCCGACTGACCAGCCGGCCTGAACGGGCCGCCGGGTCGCATCGTTGCAAGGCGGGGCGGCAACGCCCCGTCGTGACGGGAGGAAAACATGAATTACCACTGGGACTGGGGCGTGTTCTTCAAGTCCACCGGTGTGGGCAGCGAAATCTATCTCAACTGGTTTGTCACCGGTTTGGGCTGGACCATCGCCGTCGCGCTGGCGGGCTGGATCATCGCCTTGGCGCTGGGGTCCGTACTGGGCGTGATGCGCACGCTGCCGGGCAAGGCCCTGCCCGCCATTGCCTCCGCCTATGTCGAACTGTTTCGCAATGTGCCGCTGCTGGTGCAACTTTTTGTCTGGTACTTCCTGGTGCCGGATCTGCTGCCCACGCCATTGGAGATGTGGTACAAGCAGGGTCTGAGCCCAATGCAATCGCAGTTTCTAGCCGTTGTTATCTGTTTGGGCCTTTTCACTGCAGCTCGAGTCTGCGAACAGGTTCGTACCGGCATTGAGGCCTTGCCGCGCGGTCAGCGCAACGCCGCGCTGGCCATGGGTTTCTCCACGGGCCAGACCTATCGCCATGTGTTGTTGCCGCAGGCTTTCCGCATCATCATCCCGCCGCTCACCAGCGAATTCCTGAACATTTTCAAGAATTCCTCGGTGGCGTCGCTGATCGGCCTGATGGAACTGCTGGCGCAAACCAGGCAGACCGCCGAATTTTCGGCCAACTTCTTCGAAGCTTTCACCATGGCCACCGTCATCTACTTCGTGCTCAACATGAGCCTGATGACCTTCATGGGCTGGGTGGAAAAGCGCTTGCGCATTCCGGGCATGATGGGAGGTAGCAAATAATGGCGCTCGATTTCAGTCAGATCCTGCCTACCCTGCCCAGCCTGATCGACGGCATGACGCTGACGCTCAAGCTACTGGTGATGGCGGTGGCGGGCGGCGTCGGCCTCGGCACCTTGCTGGCGCTGGCGCGCCTGTCCAGCAATAACATGCTGGCGTTCGCGGCCAAATTCTACGTCAATTATTTTCGTTCTATCCCTCTGTTGCTGGTCATCTCGTGGTTTTACTTAGCAGTGCCCATACTGCTGTACTGGATCACCGGCAACCTGACTCCGGTGGGCGCGTTCACCTCTTGTTTGGTGGCCTTCGTAATGTTCGAGGCGGCGTATTTCTCCGAAATCGTCCGCGCCGGCATCCAGGCCATTCCCAAGGGGCAGCTCAACGCCGCCTACGCGCTGGGGATGACTTACAGCCAGGCCATGCGTCTGGTGATCCTGCCGCAGGCCTTCCGCAAGATGACGCCGCTGCTGTTGCAGCAAAGCATCATCCTGTTCCAGGATACCTCGCTGGTGTACGCCGTGGGTCTGATGGACTTCCTCAACACCGCCCGCTCCAAGGGCGACATCGTTGGTCTGCCGCATGAGTTCCTGCTGTTTGCGGGCGCGGTATACTTCGTGATCAGTTTCAGCGCGTCCCAAGTGGTGAAGCGCTTGCAGAAAAGGTTGGCCGTATGAGCAAGATGATCGACATCAACAACGTCAACAAGTGGTACGGCGAGTTCCAGGTGCTGACCGACTGCACCACCTCCGTCAGCAAGGGCGAAGTGGTGGTGGTGTGCGGTCCGTCCGGTTCCGGCAAATCCACGCTGATCAAGTGCGTCAACGCGCTTGAACCCTTCCAGAAGGGTGAGATCATTGTGGATGGCATTTCGGTGGGCGACCCGAAAACCGATCTGCCCAAACTGCGCAGCCGCGTAGGCATGGTGTTCCAGCATTTCGAGCTGTTCCCGCACTTGTCCATCACCGACAACCTGGCCATCGCCCAGATGAAAGTATTGGGTCGCGGCCGTGAAGAGGCGATGGATAAGGGGCTCAAGCTGCTGGATCGTGTGGGTCTGAAGGCCCACGCCGCCAAATTTCCCGGCCAGTTGTCAGGCGGTCAGCAGCAGCGCGTCGCCATTGCACGCGCGCTGGCCATGGACCCGATCGCCATGCTGTTCGACGAACCCACCTCCGCGCTGGACCCGGAGATGATCAATGAAGTGCTGGACGTGATGACCGAGCTGGCTCAGGAAGGCATGACCATGATGTGCGTGACTCACGAGATGGGCTTTGCTCGTCGCGTGGCCCATCGCGTCATCTTCATGGACAAGGGGCATATTGTCGAAGACTGCGCCAAGGACGAATTCTTCGGCAATATCGACGCCCGCTCCGAGCGCGCCCGCCAGTTCTTGTCCAAGATCCTGCAACACTGATCACTGCTCGTTGCTTCGGCCAACGCCGCCCGCCTGCAAAGGCCGGCGGCGTTTTTACATGGTTCGTTTACGAACCGTTGCATGGCTGGCAACAGAAAGCTTGTTAATAGAATTTCTTATAGGAGATTAAATTAAATTTGTATTATTATTGGGCAAGATTCCCTGCTAACCTCACACACCAGAGCCTACACTTAACGAGAGCGCGACTTTCCTACTCCTGCCCGTCCATGTACTCCACACACTATCTGGGCCGCCAGCCCATCGTTGACGCCCAGCGGCAGCTGGTAGCTTACGAGCTGCTTTTTCGCTCTAGCCAGAACAATGTCGCCCGCGTCAGCGATGACTTCATGGCCACCACCGCGGTGATTCGCCACGCATTTGTCGATCTGGGCGTGGGCGAGGTGCTGGGCGATCGTCTGGGTTTCATCAATGTGAACGAAACCTTGCTGATGGACGATATGGTGGACATCCTGCCTCGCGACAAAGTGGTGCTGGAAATCCTGGAAACCGTGCAGGTGAGCCCGCCCCTGCTGTCCCGCTTGGCCGAGTTGCGCCGCCGGGGATTCAAACTGGCGATGGACGACGTGATTGCGCTGGATGACAACTGTCGCGCGCTGATGGACTACGTCGACATTATCAAGATCGACCTGGTGGCACTGTCGCTGATGCAGTTGCGCGAACTAGTGGCCGCGCTGTCCGGCTTCAAGGGCATCCTGTTGGCGGAGAAAGTGGACACCGTCGAGCAGTTCGAACTGTGCCGGGAGCTGGGCATACAGTGGTTCCAGGGATATTTCTTCGCCCGTCCTACCGTGCTGACCACCCGCAAGGCCAACGCCAGCCAATTCGCGCTGCTCAATCTGATGGGTCTCATCATGAGCGACGCCGATATCGATGAGCTGGTGAAGGCTCTCAAGACCGCCCCGGACATGGTGCTGACGCTGATGAAGCTCAGCTCTACCGCCGGAGTTAGCCGAAGCAAGCCGGTGTCCTCGCTGCAGGAGGCCATCATGGTGCTGGGGCGCGCCAAGATCAAACGCTGGACCATGCTGCTGATGTTCGCCGGCGGCGAGCAGTCTGGCGATGCGCGCCATCAGCGCAACCCGCTGCTGGAACTGGCCGCCACGCGCGGCCGCATCATGGAACTGTTGGCCGAAGAGTGCTATCCCGGCGATCGTACCGTGCTGGAGCGGGCCTTCATGACCGGCATGCTTTCGCTGGTGGATGTGCTGGTGCAGCAGCCCAAGGAGGAAGTGCTGGCCAGCCTGCCCATTGACGAAGGGGTGAAGGAGTCGGTGCTGGAAGGCAAGCATGTGCTGGGTGAATTGCTGCGCGTCGCCCTGTCGCTGGAAGACAATGCCACGCCTTACCCGGAAGGCTACTCCCCGGAAGTGCTGATGCGGGTGGAAACCCAAGCGCTGGACTGGGTAAACCACATGTGGGAATAAGCGGTGCCTTGGCGCAGCCAACTCCCTTAATACTGCGCTTTCTTGTAGGGCTCCGTTTACCGCCTGCGTCGGCGCGTCTTGCCTCTGCCGTAAAACTTATTTTTGTCAGCCGCAATGCAGATGTTTTCTGCGCCGGCAGCGTGACGCAAAGCGTTGGTCAACGCGTCATCGCGTCTTCGTTGTCCTTGTAGAGCTTGGCCAGGAAACCCTGCACGCGTTCATTGTCGCGCGGCAGCCACTCCAGCATGTCGCGCAACATGTTCTCGTATTCTTCCGTCGCTTCGCCCTTTTTCTTTTTTTGATCCCTCACCCGCAGCAGCAAGGCGCAGGCATTCATGCCGGTGCGCTCGTTGAATAGCCGCATTGCCATCTCATAGAGCATGGCGCCGGCGTCGGCTGTTTTGCCTTCGGTAGTCAGCTCCACTGCACGGTTGTTCTGCGCCTGCAGCTCAGCGTAAGACTGTTCGATCAGCTCGCAGCAGCGAGGGTGCTTGCGGGAAATCTCCTGCAGCGTGGACAGCTCGTGGTGGGTGTTGGCGAAGCGCTGGGTGATGGTGCGGCTCCAGCTTTCCAGCAACGCCGGATCGGGCAGGTTCTCCGGCAAACGCACCAAGCAGCCCAAAAAGCGTTGCGCGCCTTCGAAATTGACGTGCGGTTTGAGCAGCTCGTCCGCCACCTCGTTGAGCTGGGCCAGCGCTTCTTCCGGGCGGCCCTGCGCCAACGAGGTAAGTGATTTGCAGGTGCTGATGGTGAAGCGGGCTTCAGGTCGGTCGGCCATGGCGGCGGAGATTTCCGCCTGCAGGCGGTCCAGACTCTGCGTGTTGCCGGTTTCACTGTAGGCCTGCAGCAGGTCCACCAGCACGTCGGGACCAAAGAAGTTGTTGTTGCGGCCGATTTCTACCGCTCTTTGCAGGTACTGCGCGCCCTTTTCCGGATCGCCGGAGCGCAATGCGGCAGTACCGCAACTCTTGAGCCGATGGAAATTCCGCGGGGAAATGCTGACGGCTTTTTCCAGCACCGCTACCGCCTGCGAATACTGTCCTTCATCAATCAGGTTCTGCGCCAACAGGTCATAGGCATCGGTGTACAGCGGCGCGTCCTGGATGATTTCCTGCAGGATCTCACTGGAGTCGCCCTGCAGGCCCTGATCTGCCTTGATGCGAGCCACGCCCATGCGGGCCCAGGGGATGACTTTCTGCTCCAGCAATTCCTGGTAAATGTTCAAGGCTTCGCTCTGGCGGCCTTCGTTCACCAGTAGTTCGGCGCACAGGCGGTTGGCATCCAGCCGGAAAGAGGGGTTTGGCGCTTCCCGCACCAGCCCCTGCAAAGCGCCGATGGCGCCGCTGCGGTTGCCCTGTTCCAGCATCTTGTGCGCCGGGGCCAGAAACTGTTTGCGCTTGGAGGCGCTGGTCATGCGTTCCAGCAACAAATTGGAATTGAAAGGCTTGAGGATGTAGTCGTCCGGGGCCATCTCGGCGGCGGCCACCACGCGCTCGTATTTGCGCTCGCCGGTAATCATGATCCAGATGGTGGACAGCGGCAGCGTGCCGGTTTTGCGCATCGCTTCCAGCAGTTCCTGGCCATCCATGCCGTCGCCCAGGTTGTAGTCGCACAAGACCACGTCGAAGCGCTTGCCCTTGAGCCGCGCTCTCCCTTCCGAGGCGTTGCTGACGGCGTCGGAGCGGGTAATGCCGGCCATGGAGAGCATGGTTCTCAAGCCCTGGCGCACGGTCAGCGAGTCCTCGATGATGAGAACCGTGGTGTTGGCGTCGAAATACATTGAAGCCGTCCTGCTGGTGTCCGGCCGGTGGCGCGGTCCGGGCTGTCGTCACGGTGCGTGACCTGCCGGTCACTCCCCCTTGTACGGCGGCGAGCAAGATTCCCGCTGCGTTAACGCCACCAGATGGTGGATTGCGGATTCTTGTCAGCCGCTTCTTGTCACCCGCAGGCGGTCTGCGCCGCCCCGGGGCGTCAGACGATATCGAGGTGATCGATACCGTCCAGCGGGTCGACATTCTTGCCCGACTCGCTATACAGCTTGATCTTCAGACGCAGGTCGTTGATGGAGTCGGCATTGCGCAGCGCATCCTCATAGCCGATCCAGCCTGCTTCGAAGAGGTCGAACAGCGACTGGTCGAAGGTTTGCATGCCGGACTCGCGCGAGCGCGCCATGACTTCCTTCAGGCTGGCCACTTCGCCCTTGAAGATCATGTCCGAAATCAGCGGTGTGTTGAGCATGATTTCCACCGCCGCAATGCGGCCGCGTCCGGTCTTGATCGGCAGCAGGCGCTGGGAAATGATGGCGCGCATGTTCAGCGACAAATCCATCAGCACCTGCTGGTGGCGCTCTTCCGGAAAGAAGTTGAGGATGCGGTCCAGCGCCTGGTTGGCGTTGTTGGCGTGTAGGGTGGCCAGGCACAGGTGGCCGGTTTCGGCAAACTGCAGCGCATAGCCCATGGTCTCGCGATCGCGGATCTCGCCCATCAGGATCACGTCCGGCGCCTGGCGCAGGGTGTTTTTCAGCGCGATGTCCCAATCCTCGGTATCCACCCCCACCTCGCGCTGGGTGACGATGCTCTTTTTGTGCTGGTGCACATACTCGATCGGGTCTTCGATGGTGATGATGTGATCCTGGGCGTGGCTGTTGCGCCAGTCCACCAGCGCAGCCAGCGAGGTGGATTTGCCCGAACCGGTGCCGCCGACGAAAATCACCAGCCCGCGCTTGATGAGCGCGATGTCCTGCAACACCTCCGGCAGGTTCAGCATGTCGAAGGTGGGGATCTCGGTGTTGATCTTGCGCAGCACCATGCCGGCGCAGCCCTGCTGGATGAATGCGCTGACGCGGAAGCGACCGATGCCCGGCGGGTTGATGGCGAAGTTGGCTTCCTTCTTCGATTCGAATTCTTCCGTCTGCCGGTCGTTCATCACCGAGCGCACCAGTTCCTTGGTGTGCTGGCCCGACAGCGGCTGCGGCGCTACCGGTGTGATCTTGCCGTCTATCTTCATTGCCGGCGGAAAATCCGCCGAAATGAAGATGTCGGACGCGTTCTTGCCTACCGCGTGTTTCAGCAGGTCATGGATGAATTTCGAGGCCTGGTCTTTTTCCATACGCTACTCTCAGCAATGCGCGCCGGGGGTCAGAAAGCATCCTTGGAAGCCGCTTTCAAACGGGCTTCGTTAGGCGCGACAATATTGCGGCGAACCAGCTCTTGCAGGCACTGGTCCAGTGTTTGCATGCCGTACTGCTGGCCGGTCTGGATCATGGAATTGATCTGCGCGATCTTGTTCTCGCGGATCAGGTTGCGGATGGCCGGGGTGCCGATCATGATCTCGTGCGCCGCCACGCGGCCATTGCCGTCCTTGGTTTTCAGCAAGGTTTGCGAGATCACCGCGCGGATGGATTCTGATAGCATGGAGCGCACCATTTCCTTTTCGCCGGCGGGGAAGACGTCGACGATGCGGTCGATGGTTTTCGGCGCGGAACTGGTATGCAGGGTGCCAAACACCAAGTGGCCGGTTTCTGCGGCGGTCAGCGCCAGCCGGATGGTTTCCAGATCGCGCAATTCACCCACCAGGATCACGTCCGGGTCTTCACGCAGCGCGGAACGCAGGGCATTGGAGAAGCTGTGCGTCTGCAGGCCCAGTTCGCGCTGGTTGATCAAGCTCTTCTTGCTTTCATGCACGAATTCGATTGGATCTTCCACCGTCAGGATGTGCGAGTAATTGTTCTCGTTGACGTAGTCCACCATGGCGGCAAGCGTAGTGGATTTACCGGAACCGGTCGGGCCGGTCACCAGCACCAGGCCGCGCGGATAGTCGGAAATTTCCTGAAAAATCTTCGGCGCACCCAGTTGCTCCAGCGTCAGCACCTTGGACGGAATCACCCGGAACACAGCGCCCATGCCGCGGTTCTGAACAAAGGCGTTCACCCGGAAACGGGCGATGCCGGGCAATTCGAAGGAAAAGTCGCACTCGTAATCGTCTTCGAAAATCTTGCGCTGGTAGTCATTCATGATGTCGTACACCATGTCGTGCACATCATGATGGTCCAGCGGCGGCAGGTTGATGCGGCGGACATCGCCATGCACACGGATCATCGGTGGCAGACCGGCGGAGAGGTGCAGGTCTGATGCCTTGTTCTTGACGGTGAAAGCCAAGAGCTCGGAAATTTCCATTTATAATTCTCCACGATTACGCAGCCACAGGCGCTAACCTGTCCGATTGAGCGATTGTAAGCGCAAGAAGCGGCAGAATGATATGCCAATGGCGCTTTTCCCCGCAGCGGTCCACATCTTCGTTGTAGAGACCGCCCGCCCGCCTCACAAGGAACACCATGACCGACACGCTGGCCCATTCCCTCCATGCCGTACAGGACGCCATTCGCCAGGCGGAAGCCGCCGCAGGCCGGCCTGCCGGTAGCGTAGCCCTGCTGGCCGTCAGCAAGACCTTTCCCGCCGCCGCGGTGGCGGAGGTGCATGCCGCAGGCCAGCGTGCCTTTGGCGAAAACTATGTGCAGGAGCTGGAAAGCAAGGCCATTGAGTTGGCGGCGCTGGACATCGAGTGGCATTTCATCGGCCCGCTGCAGTCAAACAAAAGCCGCATCGTGGCCGAGCACGCGCACTGGATGCACTCGGTGGACCGCTTGAAGATTGCCGAGCGGCTGTCGGCGCAACGCCCCGACGCGCTGCCGCCGCTCAATGTTTGCGTGCAAGTGAACGTGTCGGGCGAGGACAGCAAGAGTGGCTGCGCACCGGAAGAAGCGCTGGCGCTGGCGCGCGCGGTGGCGGGTTTGCCGAAGCTGCGTCTGCGCGGGCTGATGTGCATCCCCGAGCCTACCGAAGACCAGCGGAAGCTGGCCGCCCAGTTCGCCAGCCTGCGTGAATTGAAAGAAGCATTGCAGGCGGAAGGCTACACATTGGATACTTTATCCATGGGTATGTCCGCAGACATGGCGCTCGCCATCGGCGAAGGCGCCACCATGGTACGCGTCGGCACCGCCATCTTCGGCTCCCGCGCATATCATTCACACTGAGAGCGGTCACGCGGTGCGTTGGCCATGCCGGAATTAAAGGCTGGCTGGCGCAGGCAAGGCGACAACAATACAAGGGGAACATCATGCAGATTACTTTCATCGGCGGCGGCAATATGGCCACGGCAATCATTGGCGGGCTGGTCAAACAGGACGACCACCGCATCCACGTGGTGGATCCGAACAGCGACAAACTGGCCGAGCTGGCGCGCGACTTCGGCGTCACTACCGGCAATGCCCTGCCTGAGACGCTGGGCGCCGACGACATCGTGGTGCTGGCGGTCAAGCCGCAGCAGCTGCGCGAAGTGTGTCAGACGCTGTCTTCGCGACTGAATGGCGGTATGGTGCTGTCCATCGCCGCCGGCATCCGTGTCGACGCCATGGCGCGCTGGCTGGGCAGCGAACGCATTGTGCGCGTGATGCCCAACACGCCGGCCATGGTGGGTAAAGGCGTATCCGGCCTGTTTGCCGGCGCGGCGGTGGGAGAGCAGGACCGCGAGTCGGCCGAAACCATCATGCAGGCTGCCGGCATCACCGTGTGGCTGAAGGATGAAGTGGGCATCGACGACATTACCTGCGTGTCCGGCAGCGGCCCGGCTTATGTGTTCTATTTCATTGAAAGCATGATCGAAGCGGCGCGTCAGGTCGGCTTTGACGAGGCCGAAGCGCGGCGACTGGTGCTGGCCACTTTCGACGGCGCAGTAGAACTGGCTCGTCAAAGTCCGCTACCCGTGGCAACCTTGCGTACCAATGTGATGTCCAAAGGCGGCACCACCGAGCGCGCCATCGCCCGCTTCGAGGCCGAGGGCGTCAAGGCGGCCATCGTCGCCGGCGCCATGGATTGCCGGGATCGCTCCATTGAAATGGGCCAACAACTCAGTCAGGACTGAAAATCACCATGCTTGCGGAAACCCTGCAGTTTCTCATCAGAACACTGGCCGACCTGTTCGTGCTGGTGTTGCTGTTGCGCTTTTACCTCCAGGTGGCCCGCGCGCCCTTCAAACATCCCTTGTGCCAGTTTGTGATGGCGGCCACAAATTTTCTGGTGCTGCCGGCGCGCAAACTGATTCCGTCGCTGAAGGGCTACGACAGCGCTACGCTGGCGCTGGCTTGGCTGACCAGCCTGCTTGCCAGCGCCGTAGTGCTGGCGCTCAATCCCTTGCCGTACAACTTTGCCGCGCCGGAAACCTGGCTGGGGCTGACCTTGCTGGCGGTGCTGGATGTGTTCAAGCAGTCGCTCACCTTGCTGATGGGCGCAGTGATCGTACAGGCGGTGTTGAGCTGGGTGAATCCCTATAACCCGCTCAGCCCGGTGCTGGATGCGCTCACCCGGCCCTTCCTCAAACCGTTTAGACGCTTCGCCGTCGGCGGTGTGGACCTGTCGCCGCTGATCCTGTTCCTGATCATTCAGGTGATCCTGATGCTGCCTGTGCGTATGCTGGAGGCAAGCTTCTTGACGCAACTCAAGGTGGCGATGTGACATCTATGGTTATTTGTCATGTTTTGCCGTTGTCCTTACGGGCGGCGGCGACTTCCTCGTAGACTTGGAGAATCGTGATGAAAAAAACACTGCTCGCCGCCCTGCTGCTGGGTGTGATGGCCGCTCCGGCCATGGCCAACCTGCAACTGGCGCAAAAGAACAACTGCCTGTCCTGTCACGCTGTGGACAAGAAGGTGGTTGGCCCGGCTTATAAGGATGTGGCCAAGAAATACGCCAGCGACAAGGGCGCGGAAGCCAAGCTGATCGCCAAGGTGAAGGCTGGCGGCTCCGGCAATTGGGGACCGGTGCCGATGCCGCCGAACGCCCAAGTGAGCGACGCCGACGTCAAGACCCTGGTCAAGTGGATTCTGTCCCTCAAGTAAGACACGGGTTACATTTCAAGGCGGCTTCGGCCGCCTTTTTCATGTAACAGACTTGTTACCGTGCGCGTTAGGCGCTATACCGAGTTTCAGCGACAGGTCAACACGTAGTCTTACCCATGATGCGCGCAGTTGCACAAAATCGATACCGTGGGTAATCTTCTTCGCCTGTCTGCCAACTCACATGCTGGAAGCACCAATTATGGCCAAGCTGACCGAACAGGATATTCTCAAATGGGAAGGCGATGATTACATGAACGCCGACCATCTTGAGTTCTTTAAAGACCTGTTGTTGCAAATGCAGCAGGAGTTGCTCAATAACGCCAACGCCACTGCCAACCATCTGCAGGAACAGGAAGCGACGCCCGATCCGGCCGACCGCGCCACCCTGGAAGAAGAGTACGCTCTCGAATTGCGCACCCGCGATCGCGAGCGCAAGCTGCTGCAGAAAATCCAGGCTTCGCTGCGTCAGATCGATGACGGCTCCTACGGTTTCTGCGAAGACACCGGCGAACCGATCGGCCTGCGTCGCCTGATGGCCCGTCCCACCGCCACCTTGTCGGTAGAGGCTCAGGAACGCCGCGAGCGCATGAAGCGTCAGTACGCTGACTGATCGTACCGCGACGCAGCAATGCAAAAGAGCGCCACCCGGAAACGGTGGCGCTTTTGTTTTTTCTATCACGTCGCAATCAGGTATAGGGGCTTGTCCTGTCCGACAGAATAAGGGTATCTTGCTGCTAAGCAACGTAGAAAACGATATCGCAAGGGACAAACATGCAACGCCAGACAGACGACGTCAGAATCAGCGAAATCAAAGAGTTACTTCCGCCCATCGCCCATCTGTACGAACTCCCCATCACCGAGACCGCTTCCGAAGTCATTTACAGCACCCGCAAGGACATCGCCGCCCTGCTGCGCGGCGAGGATGACCGCCTGCTGGTCGTGATCGGCCCCTGTTCCATCCACGACGCCGACGCCGCCATCGAATACGCTCGTCGTCTGTCCGCGCTGCGCAACAGCCTGGCCGGCGAGCTGGTGGTGGTGATGCGCGTGTACTTTGAAAAGCCGCGCACCACGGTGGGCTGGAAGGGTCTGATCAACGACCCGCACCTGAACGAGTCCTACGACATCAACACGGGCCTGCGCATGGCGCGTCGGCTGCTGCTGACGCTCAACGACATGGGTATTCCGGCGGCCACCGAATTCCTCGACATGATCACGCCGCAGTACTTCGCCGACCTGATCAGCTGGGGCGCCATCGGCGCGCGCACGACGGAAAGCCAGGTACACCGCGAACTGGCCTCCGGTCTGTCCTGCCCGGTGGGCTTCAAGAACGGCACCGACGGCAATCTGAAGATCGCCGTGGACGCCATCCGCTCCGCCAGCGTGCCGCATCATTTCCTGTCGGTGACCAAGACCGGTCACTCCGCTATTGTCGCCACCGGCGGCAATCCGGATTGTCACGTCATCCTGCGCGGCGGCAAGGAACCCAACTATTCGGCCGAGCATGTGCGCGCCGCCGCCGCCGAACTGGCCGCCGTAGGCTTGTCGCAAAAACTGATGGTGGACTTCAGTCACGCCAACAGCCGCAAGGACTACCGTCGCCAGATGGAAGTAGCGGAAGATGTGGCCGGCCAAATGGCCAGCGGCGATACCCATATCTTCGGTGTGATGGTGGAAAGCCATCTGGAAGAAGGCCGTCAGGATCTCAAGCCGGGCTGCGAACTGAAGTACGGTCAGAGCATTACCGACGCCTGCATCGGCTGGGACGATACCGAGAAGCTGTTGCGCACGCTGGCGGACGCCGTCAAAGCGCGACGCGCCCGCGTGGGCGAGCCGGCCGGCAAGTAACACCTTGCGGCGTCGCCATGAAAAACCGCCTTGCAATGCAAGGCGGTTTTGTCATTTCAGGGAGGGGTGATGATAACCATCAGGCCATTGAACGAGCAGGACTTGCCTGCCCTGCTGTCGCTGTATGACGAGTTGCATCCAGGGGAGGCGGGCAGGTCGGCAGATGAAGACGCGCGGCGGCAGTGGGGTCGTCTAGTCGCGCATGAGGGCACCGTGTGTCTGGGGCTATTCCGGGCCAATCTGCTTGTCGCAAGTTGTGTTTTGCACGTTTTACCCAACTTGACGCGGGGCGGGAGGCCATACGCCTTGTTGGAAAATGTCGTCACCGCCAGTGCGCATCGCCGTCTGGGGTTTGGGCGCCAGTTGTTGATTGCCGCACAGGAAGCCGCCTGGCGACAAGGTTGCTACAAAGTAATGTTGCTGACGGGCAGGCTGGATGAGGGAACCGCAGCTTTTTATCGGACTGCCGGCTTTCTTGATAACGAGAAAAAAGGATTCATTGCACGGCCTTAGCCCGCCTGACGCGCAGGTGCCAGCGGCATATCGTCCCGAAGCGCAGGCCTGGCGTGGCAGCGGGCGGCCCAGCAGACGCCGCCCAAGAGCAACAGCAAGGAGGCCAGCTCCAGCGGCTTCGGCCAACGTTGCAGCCAGACAAAGCCATACAGCAGGGCAAAGACCGTTTCAAATACGATGAGCTGGCCGGACAGGGTGGGCGGCAGGCGGCGCGCGGCGGCATACCAAAGCGCGTTGGCCAGCCAGGAGCCACCGAGCGCCATGCCGGCGCAGGCCAGCCAGAACGCCGCCCAGTCGCCGCCGTTCGCTGCGCTGCGCGTCAGCGGCAGGCCGGCCGCCAGCGCGGCGGCGCCCAGCAGCAGCGCGCCCAGTCCCGTCATCATGCCCAGCAGAATGGACCATTCGTGGCTGTCGAAACGCGGATGCCGGCGCAGGTGGCGGGCATTGCTGGCGGCGAAGTGGCTCCAGCAGGCCAGCGCGCCCAGCGCGCAGGCCACGCCGCTTAAGCGCTCGGAGAGCGCATGGCCGGCGTCCGGCAGGGCGAAGGTGTCGATGTTGATGCAGACAATGCCCGCCAGCACCATCAGCAGCGGGCCTTTGAGATCGGACAGCGCTATGGCACCCTCGTCGCCACGGCCCAGCAGGGTGATGGTGACCGGCAGCACCCCCACGATCAGCGTGGCCGGCGCAATGCCCACCAGCTGGATGGCGGCGGCTAGCAGGATGAAGTAAAGCAGGTTGCCGCTGATAGACAGCAGCGCCAGCGCGCGCATATCGCTGCGGCCAACCTTGGCGCGCAGCGTATGGCGCAGCGGCCAGGCCAGCAGCAGCGATGCCAGACCATAGAGCGCGAAACGCGTTACCGTCAGCAGCCAGGGGCTGAATCCGGGCAGCCATTGCGGCACCATCAACACCAAACCCCACATTGCGCCTGCCAGCGCCGCGCTGGCGATACCCCGCTTCATGTTCCGCTTCCTTTTGTGCTGGCCGGCCCCCGCATGGCGGACCGGCGTGTCAGACTGATCGTGTGCTGACCGAAGCGCCGGGCAAGCCGCTATCGGCGCGGCTTGCTGGGTGGTCAGTGGCGTACAGCCTAAAGCGGCTACTGTTGGGGCGACAAAGGATATCGCGGCATGTGTGCATTCCCTGTGGGAATGGCTTGTGCCGTCATGCCTGTTTTTTCATGATGCAAAGCCCAGTATGAGATTCTCTGTGGGAATGCCAAGCTCTCCGGGTAAGCACTTGCCCAAGGACCAATGCCATGAGCCGTTATCTGAAAAACCTGCCGCCGTTGGACACGCTGATCCACTTTGAGGCCGTGCTGCGCAACGGCAGTTTCACCAAGGCGGCTACCGAGCTGTGCGTAACGCAAAGCGCGGTCAGCAAGCAGGTGCGCGCGCTGGAAGACTGGCTAAAGTTGCCCTTGTTCGAGCGCCAGGTGCGCGGCATCACGCCCACGCCGGCCGGGCATGCGCTCTACCGGGAGCTGCAACCTCTGTTGCAAGGCTTGCTGCGCGGCGTGGCGCGCCTGCAGGCGGAACACAACAGGCACACGCTTACCGTCAACTGCACACACGCGGTGGCGCAGTTTTGGCTGTTTCCCCGGCTGGTGGCTTTTTCCCAGCAGCACCCGGACATTACCGTCAACATCCACGCCAGCAACAGCATGGATGAGGCCAGCGTGGCCGAGTACGACTTCGCGGTGTTTTACGGCGATGGCGGCTGGAGTTCGCTGGCCGCCGAGCCGCTGTTTGCCGAAGAGGTGTACCCGGTGCACAGCGCCCGCCTGCAGTACCCGGACATTGCCGCGCCGGAAGAGTTGGCGGCGCTGCCGCTGATCCAGCTGGATTCCTCCGCTTGGAACTGCATCAACTGGCATGACTGGTTTGCGCACTTCGGGCGGGAATACACGCCGCCGGAACGGGCGGTGATGTTCAATCAGGTGACGCTGGCGTTCAACGCCGTATTGCAGGGGATGGGCATCGGCCTTGGGTGGGCCTTCATGTGCGAGGACTTGCTGGCGCAGGGCGCGTTGCGGCGCCTGGGGCCGTACGCCTTTGTCAGCGGCAAGCAGGATTTTCTGGTGCATCCGAAGCACAAGACGCTGAGCGACAACGCGCGCCTGTTCAAGAACTGGTTGCTGGAAAGCGTCAGTCAGGCCAGTGCGCCGCCAGGGTCGCCAGCGCTGCTGGCGTATTGAGATTGGGCAGCGGTTCTGCGCTGTATACCGTTGTGTGGCGCAGGCTTTGCAGCCAGCCGCGGATGGAGCGCCCCCCCTCCCGCAAGTAGCTGCTGAGCGAGTCTTGCAAGCCGCCGCGAGCCAGCAGCACGCCGGGCTGCCAGCCGTCGTCATCGCGCAGGCTGACCACATCATGGCCGTTGGCCAGCGCATCGGTCAGGCTTTGCGCCAGCTCCTTCGGCAAACGTACCGCGTCGCAAGGCACGGTCAGCAGGCGGCTGCCGGGTTCCGCCTGCATGGCGCTGAGCAGGCCGGCCAGGGGGCCGGGAAAATCCGGCAGGCTGTCCGGCAGCACCGGGAAGCCGAAGCGGGCATAGTCGTCCAGATGGCGGTTGGCGGAAATGAGGATGCGCTGCGGCGGCAGGCTTTGCGCTTGCAGGGCAGCCAGCGCGTGCGCCGTCAGCGGCCGGCCCGCCAGCGGCAGCAGTCCCTTGTCGCGGCCTTGCATGCGCAGCGCGCGGCCGCCGGCCAGGATCAGCGCGGTATAGGCGGTCATTGCCAGCGCACGGCCGCGCTGTCGTCGCTGGCCTTGGCTTCCACCCACAGGCTGGCGCCGTCGCGCAGGATTTCGCGCTTCCAGAACGGGGCGCGGGTTTTCAGAAAGTCCATCAGGAATTCGCAGGCGGCAAAGGCATCCGCGCGGTGCGCGCTGGCGGTGACCACCAGTACGATGGGTTCGCCCAGCGCCAGCCGGCCCACGCGATGAATGAGGGTGGCGGCCTGCAGCCGCCAGCGTTCGCGGGCTTCTTCCACAATGGCCGCCAGCGCTTTTTCCGTCATGCCAGGATAGTGTTCCAGTTCCAGCGCCGTTACGTTTTCGCGGTCGCCGTGATCGCGCACCAGGCCGCTGAAGCTCACTACCGCGCCGCAGGCGGGGTTGGCCGAAAGCCGGTTGATTTCTTCGCCCGCGTCAAAGCGGGCTGCTTGCACTTGTATGGTAAAGCCCGACATTTCAGCCCCCGGTGACGGGCGGGAAGATCGCTACTTCGTCGCCGTTGCTCAGTGTGGTGGCCGGCACGGCGATGTCCTGATTCACCGCCACGCGGAACACCTTGCCGGCGGCCAGCTCTTCCGCCCACGCGCCGCCGCGCAAGCGCAGCTCCACCAGCAGCTCTTCAACTGTGGCGGCCTCGGTGTCGAGTTTTTCTCCGCTCTGGCCGAATGCTTCGCGTAGGCGGGCGAAATACAGCAGGGATAGTGTCATGGCGCGTCTGCCTCGTCGTGTTGGCGTTTGCCGTGGCCCATGAGCATGACCCACAGGTGAAAACCCAGCCCGGCCAGCGGCACCAGCGCGAGCAGGATGACGAAAAACCACTCGAAAGGGGATAAGAGTTCGCTCATTGCCCGAGTGTAAGCAATCGGCGCAGGCAAGCCAATGCTGCCGATGGCGGAGGCGCGGCGACGAAAGGACTAGACGCCGGGGTTGGCGACGGGGCGCAGGCAATGAAAAACGCGGTGGCGCGCAGGAGCGCGGCACCGCGTTGCAGCTTTGCCGGAGCGGTTCGCACGCTGGTCGGGATACTGGCCGACAAGGCGCGAACCGGGTCTTATTTGACGATCTGGGTCAGCTGGCCTTTCAGGTATAGATTGGCCATGGTGTCCAGGTTGACGGCCTTGATCTTGCTGGCCTGACCGCAGGCGCCAAAGGCTTCGTAACGGGCGATGCAGATGTCGCGCATGGCGTCGGTGGAGGCCTTCAGGTATTTGCGCGGGTCGAATTCCTTCGGGTTCTGCGCCATGAAGCGGCGGATGGCACCGGTGGAGGCCAGGCGCAGGTCGGTGTCGATGTTCACCTTGCGCACGCCGTGCTTGATGCCTTCCACGATCTCTTCCACCGGCACGCCGTAGGTCTCGCCCAGCTCACCGCCGAATTCGTTGATGATTTTCAGCCATTCTTGCGGCACGGAAGAGGAGCCGTGCATCACCAGGTGGGTGTTGGGGATGCGAGCGTGGATTTCCTTGATGCGGTCGATGCGCAGCACATCGCCAGTGGGCTTCTTGCTGAACTTGTACGCGCCGTGGCTGGTGCCGATGGCGATGGCCAGTGCGTCCACGCCGGTATCCTTCACGAAGCGGGCGGCTTCTTCCGGGTCGGTCAGCAGTTGGCTGTGATCCAGTACGCCTTCCGCGCCCACGCCGTCTTCCTCGCCGGCCATGCCCGTTTCCAGGCTGCCCAGGCAGCCGATTTCACCTTCCACCGACACGCCGCAGGCGTGAGAGAAGTTGACCACGGTGCGGGTTACTTCCACGTTGTAGTCGTAGTTGGCCGGCGTTTTGCCGTCACTTTTCAGCGAGCCGTCCATCATCACGGAGGAGAAACCCAGCTGGATGGAGCGTTGGCACACGTCCGGGCTGGTACCGTGATCCTGGTGCATCACTACCGGGATGTGCGGGAATTCTTCCACGGCGGCCAGGATCATGTGGCGCAGGAAGGGCGCGCCGGCGTATTTGCGGGCGCCGGCGGAGGCCTGCACGATCACCGGGGCGTCGCACTTGTCGGCGGCTTCCATGATGGCGCGCATCTGTTCCAGATTGTTCACGTTGAAGGCGGGCAGGCCGTAGCTGAACTCCGCCGCATGGTCCAGCAGCTGACGCATGGATACGAGTGCCATGAAAGTCTCCTGATTGTCGGCGCAGCCCTGATGGCGGCGCCGGGTCTGTTCGAATGACCAGCGCGTTAGCGGCGCGCCGGCCTGATGTGAAAATCGTTGCCGGCACGGGGCCGGCGTGTTGTGGCGATCAGTGGCGCGAGACGCCGGTCAGCAGCACTCCGGCGCCCATGAAGGCGCCGCCGGAGACCTTGTTCACCATTTTCAGCCGGCTGGCGGTATTGAGCCAGCCTGCCAGCCGCGCCCCGCCGCTGGCGTAGGCAAACTGCCAGGAGGCCTCGATCACGTAGAACGTGGCGGCCAGAATGGCCAGCTGCGGGCCTTGCGGCAGTCGCGCGTCCATGAACTGCGGAAACAGCGCGGTAAAGAAAATGAAGGCCTTGGGGTTGCTCATCGCCACCAGAAAGCCGGTGCGGAACATCATCCACGGCGTGTGGGCGCTGTTGTCGTCAGCCACTTCTTGCACTTGCTTGGGTTCTGCGCGCCAGGTTTTGATGCCCAGCCAGATCAGATAAGCCGCGCCGGCGTATTTTACCAGCGAAAACAGCTTTTCCGAGGCAGCCAGCAGCGCGCCGAGGCCGGCGGCGGAGCCCAGCATCACGATGCCCAGCGCCGTCATCAGCCCAAGGCAGGTGACGGTGGTGCGGCGCACGCCGTGATGAATGCCGTGGGTCATGGCCAGCAGCATATTGGGCCCGGGAGTGGCGGATACAAAGAAAACAGTGGTGACAAACAGCAGCCAGGTGTTGAGCGGCATCGCGGATCTCCTTCAGGTGGGTGAACGGGGCCGTAGCCCCGGCTGAATGGATCAGGCTGCGCGTTCGGCCAGAATGGCTACCGCCGGCAGTTCCTTGCCTTCTAGGAATTCCAGGAAAGCGCCGCCGCCGGTGGAGATGTAGCTGATGTCGTCGGTAATGCCGAATTTGGCGATGGCCGCCAGCGTGTCGCCGCCGCCGGCGATGGAGAAAGCCGGCGAGGCGGCAATGGCTTGGGCCAGGGTCTTGGTGCCTCCGCTGAACTGTTCGAACTCGAACACGCCCACCGGGCCGTTCCATACCACGGTGCCGGCCTTGGCGATGATGGCGGCCAGCTCGGCGGCGGAGTCCGGACCGATGTCCAGAATCATGTCGTCGGCGTTGACTTCGGCCACGTTCTTGCGGGTGGCGACGGCGGTTTCGGCAAATTCGGTAGCGCATACCACGTCGCTGGGCAGCGGCACATCGCCGCCGCGCGCGCGGATTTTGGCGATGACCTTGTGCGCTTCCTCAACCAGATCGGCTTCCGCCAGCGATTTGCCAATGGCGCGGCCTTCGGCCAACAGGAAGGTGTTGGCGATGCCGCCGCCCACGATCAGTTGGTCCACCTTGTCGGCCAGCGCTTCCAGGATGGTGAGTTTGGTGGATACCTTGGAGCCGGCCACAATGGCCACCAGCGGGCGGGCCGGCGCTTGCAGGGCCTTGCCCAGTGCTTCCAGTTCGGCGGTCAGCAGCACGCCGGCGCAGGCGGCCGGGGCAAACTGGGCCACCGCGTGGGTGGATGCTTCCGCGCGGTGAGCGGTGCCGAAGGCGTCGTTGACGAAGACATCGCACAGGGCGGCGTAAGCCTTGCCCAGTTCAGCATTGTTTTTCTTCTCGCCCTTGTTCAGGCGCACGTTTTCCAGCATCACCACATCGCCGGCGGCCACGTTGAGGCCGGACTGCCAGTCGGCGGCCAGACGCACCGGTTTGCCCAAGAGGGCGGACAGACGCTCCACTACCGGGGCGAGACTGTCTTCCGGCTTGGGCTCGCCTTCGGTGGGGCGGCCCAGGTGGGTCATCAGGATGACGCCGGCGCCGGCTTGCAAACAGTGTTCGATGGACGGCAGGCTGGCGCGGATGCGGGTATCGTCGCCGATCACGCCGTTTTTGACGGGCACGTTCATGTCCACGCGGATCAGGACGCGTTTGCCAGCCAGGTTTTGTTCGGTGAGCTTGTTGAATTTCATCGCTAACTCGCTTTTAGGGGGATGGATGCAATGAGCGAACGCCGCGTCGGCAAGGACGCCGGCGCGCCGCCGGGATGCTGGTTGCGGGTTGTTTCATCACCCGCCTGCCTGCGTTGTCAACTACTGTAACGGCCTCGCCGACACCTTGAACAGATGCCAGATCAAGTAGTGTATTTATTACAGCAGCACCTCCCGACGGGGTCGCGGCGCGGCCATGGTCATCGCTTGCTGTCCTTGGCCGGCGGGAGCTGCGCTCCACCGTGCCACCGCCAGAACCGGCCCGTTGGCCGAAGGCCGCGTTCGCGGCGGCGTGCGAGCCGGTGACAAGACAAGGGGCGCCCTGCGCACCCCTGTCCGGATACAGCGCTTCCGGCGCAAGGCCGTAAGCGGGTCTTACTGGGCGGCGAACATGGCGCGAGCGGTTTTCAGCATCTGGTTGCTGAAGCCCCACTCGTTGTCGTACCAGGCCAGCACTTTCACCATATTGCCGCCGGTCACCTTGGTCAGGGTGGCGTCGAAGATGGAGGCTTCGGTGCTGTGGTTGAAGTCCATGGAGACCAGCGGCAGGGTGTTGTAGCCCAGCACGCCCTTCATCGGGCCTTCCGCGGCGGCCTTGAGGATCTCGTTGACTTCTTCCTTGGTGGTGTCGCGACCGGCCTTGAAGGTGAGGTCCACCAGCGAGACATTGATGGTGGGAACGCGCACGGCGAAACCATCCAGCTTGCCCTTCAGTTCCGGCAGCACCAGACCCACGGCCTTGGCCGCGCCGGTCTTGGTGGGGATCATGTTTTCCGTTGCAGAGCGGGCGCGGCGTAGATCCTTGTGGCGCACGTCGGTCAGCACCTGGTCGTTGGTGAAGGCGTGGATGGTGGTCATCAGGCCCTTGCCGACGCCGATGGTGTCGTTCAGCGCCTTGGCCACCGGGGCCAGGCAGTTGGTGGTGCAGGATGCGTTGGACACCACGGTCATGCCGGCGGTCAGTACCTGATGGTTCACGCCGTACACGATGGTGGCGTCGACATCATCGCCGCCCGGCGCGGAGATCAGCACTTTCTTGGCGCCGGCGGTCAGATGCGCCTGGCACTTTTCCTTGCTGGTGAAGGCGCCGGTGCATTCCAGCACCAGATCCACGTTCAGCGCGGCCCACGGCAGTTCGGCCGGGTTGCGGGTGGAGAAGAAGGGGATTTTCTCGCCGTTGATCAGCAGGTTTTCTTCATCGTGACCGATGTCGGCGGGGAAGCGGCCATGCACGGTGTCGAACTTGGTCAGGTGGGCGTTGGTGGCCAGATCGCCGGAGGCGTTGACGGCAACTACCTGGAAGTCGTTGTGCAAGTTGTATTCGTAGATGGCGCGCAGCACCTGGCGGCCGATACGGCCGTAGCCATTGATCGCGATACGGATGGTCATGCTATTTACTCTCCCGGAAAAGCCGGCGGCTCCCTGCTCAGCGCAGGTCAGATGGAGCCGCCTGAAAATAAGGCCGCCCCGGTTCGGGTGCGGCCTGTGTATTTCTTATTTGAGTACGGCGCGGGTCTTGGCGACCACGTTGTCGACGGTGAAGCCGAATTCCTTGAACAGTACGCCGGCGGGAGCGGATTCGCCGAAGTGGTCGATGCCCACCACGTCGCCTTCCAGGCCGACATACTTGCGCCAGAAGTCCGGCACGCCGGCTTCGATGGCCACGCGCGGCAGACCGGCCGGCAGCACGCTGTCGCGCCAGGTCTTGTCTTGCGCGTCAAAGACGTTGGTGCAGGGCATGGACACCACGCGCACCGCCACGCCTTCGGCCGACAGGGCTTCCTGCGCCTTCAGCGCCAGTTCCACTTCGGAACCGGTGGCGATCAGCACGGCGCGCGCGCCTGCAGCGTCGCGCAGCACATAGCCGCCGCGGCGGATGTCGGCGATCTGACCGGCGTCGCGCTGCACGAACGGCAGGTTCTGGCGGCTGAGGATCAGGCTGCTCGGTGTGGTTTTCTGTTCGATGGCGTGTGCCCAGGCCACGGCGGCTTCGGTGGTGTCGCACGGACGCCAGGTGTGGTGATTGGGGATCATGCGCAGCGTGGCCACTTGTTCCACCGGCTGGTGGGTGGGGCCGTCTTCGCCAAGGCCGATGGAGTCGTGGGTGAACACGAACACCGGGTTGATCTTCATCAGCGAGGCCATGCGCAGGGCGTTGCGGGCGTATTCGCTGAACATCAGGAAGGTGCCGCCATAGGGGCGCAGACCGCCATGCAGGGTCATGCCGTTCATGATGGCGGCCATGCCGAACTCGCGCACGCCGTAGCTGATGTAATTGCCTTGGCCTTCAGCGTTGATCCACTTGGAGCCGGACCAGTTGGTGAGGTTGGAACCGGTCAGGTCGGCCGAGCCGCCAACGAATTCCGGCAGGCTGGGGGAGAACGCTTCCAGTGCGATCTGGCTGGCCTTGCGGGTAGCCACGGTTTGTGCGGCGTCCACGATTTTGGCGATAGCGGCGTCGCGGGCTTCGGCCCAGGCGGCCGGCAGTTCGCCCTGCATGCGGCGCTCGAATTCGGCGGCCAGTTGCGGGTGGTCGGCGCGGTAGGCATCGAAGCGCTTTCGCCATTCGATCTCGGCCAGCGCGCCCTTGTCGCGGGCGCTCCAGGCGGCGTAAACGTCGGCCGGAATCTCGAACGGCGCGTGCGGCCAGTTGAGGGTTTCGCGCGCGGCGGCGATTTCAGCCGCGCCCAGCGGCGCACCGTGCACATCGTGGCTGCCCTGCTTGTTGGGCGCGCCAAAACCGATGGTGGTCTTGCAGCAGATCAGAGTCGGACGGTCAGCGCTCTTCTTGGCGGTGTCGATGGCGGTAGCCACTTCCACCGGATCGTGACCGTTGACGTTGCGGATCACCTGCCAGCCGTAGGCTTCAAAGCGGGCCGGGGTATTGTCGGTAAACCAGCCTTCAACGTGGCCGTCGATGGAGATGCCGTTATCGTCCCAGAAGGCGATCAGCTTGTTCAGGCCCCAGGTGCCGGCCAGGCTGCAGGCTTCATGGCTGATGCCTTCCATCAGGCAACCGTCGCCCAGGAACACCCAGGTGCGGTGGTCAACGATGTTGTGACCGTCGCGGTTGAACTGGGCGGCCAGCATTTTTTCGGCCAGCGCCATGCCGACGGCGTTGGTGATGCCCTGACCCAGCGGGCCGGTGGTGGTTTCAACGCCCGGCGCATAACCGTATTCCGGGTGTCCCGGGGTTTTGGAGTGCAGTTGGCGGAAGTTTTTGAGGTCGTCGAGGGAGAGGTCGTAGCCCGAGAGGTGGAGCAGGCTGTAGATGAGCATGGAGCCGTGGCCGTTGGAGAGCACGAAGCGGTCGCGGTCGGACCATGCGGGGTTGGCGGGATTGTGCTTCAGATAATCGCGCCAGAGCACTTCAGCGATGTCTGCCATGCCCATCGGGGCGCCGGGGTGACCGGATTTTGCCTTTTCCACCGCGTCCATGGACAGAAAGCGGATGGCATTGGCTAGCTCGGTTCGGGTGACCATTCGGAGAACCTCAAAAACAATGTAAGGGGGCGTGATGCAAGCAGGCGACGGAGAAACGGGCATCGCTTGTGGCGACAAACCGGATTAACCGTCGCGAAATCATGGAATTATCGCTGATTTTGTCGCATTGCGGCAACTGAAATGGCCGCTGTAGCGCAACGTTTTCATGAAGTTTCAGCCGGTGGCCATATGGTTTTCCACCCGGCTCCGCGCGGCAGGGAAACCATGTGAGGCCCGGCGCTGTCATGTACCATCCGAAACATCAACGGGCATCTGGGGAGGCCAAACATGAGCACATGGGAAACGCAGCCGGCGGAAAAACTGCCGGCCCGAGTGGCGGGAGGCCGCGGCTGGCGCTGGCTGGTGGAGGCGTTCTGGCTGGTGCGCAAGCAACCGCTGAGCTGGGTGGCCATGGCGGCCGGCTACTTGCTGATTCATTTTCTGGTGGCGCGCATCCCCATGGTGGGCGCGCCGCTCACCTTCTTCATGGCGCCGGTGTTTGCCGGCGGTTTCGTGCTGCAGGCCGATCGCGCGGCGCGCGGCGAAACGGTAAAGATGGCCGGCATGTTCGATGGCTTCCGGCTGGCTCTGCGGCCGCTGCTGAACGTGGGGATGCTGTATCTGGGGCTGATGATGCTGGCCATGCTGGTGCTGGGCGTCATCGGCGGGGCGATGGGCATCACCGTGCAGGGCGAGGGCGGTCCGGAAGGATTGCCGCAGTTGGGCGGCCCGGTGCTGGCGTTCATGCTGGTGACCGGCGCGCTGATGTTTGTGCTCAGCCTGTGCTACTGGTTTGCGCCGGCGCTGGTGACGCTGGACGGCATGGGCGCGTGGGAGGCGGTGCGCCTCAGCCTCAAGGCCGGCCTGGTTAACTGGCGCGCGGTGTTGTTCAGCGGCCTCATGCTGTCGCTGATGCTGTTTCTGGCGCTGCTGCCGCTGGGCCTCGGCCTGCTGTTGTGGTTTCCGGTGCTGTACGTCACCGCGTTTACCGGCTGGCGCGATGTATTCGGCGGCCAGCCGGTGCTGCCTGAACTAGTGGTGGACTGAGAGGCCGCCGCGCCGCATGTCGATGTGGAGGATGCCGCCGTCGTCGTAAGGCTCGGACACCGCCACGAAGCCATAGCGCTCGTACAGCCCTTGGGCATTGACCTGCGCCGACAGCATCACCGGATGTTCCGGCCACAGGCGCAGGCAGTGATGGAGGGCTTCGGCCAACAGTTGACCGCCCAGCCCTTGGCCGCGCGCCGTGGGCGCCAGCACCACCCGGCCAATGGCAACGGCGTCCGGGTATTTGCGGCCCGGCGCGATCAGCCGGGCATAGCCCACCAGCCGGCCCGCGCCGTCGCGGCCGCACAAGTGATGGCAGACGAGGTCCTCGCCGTCCACATCGCCGTAGATGGATTGTTGCTCCACCACGAAAACCTGGTCGCGCAGCTGCAGGGTTTCATACAGCGCGCGCGGGGAAAAGCCGTCGAAATCGTGGCATTGCCACTGCAAGAGGCTGGCCATAGTAGAATTGCCCTCGATCGAGTCGCCGCGCTCGCCGCCAGTCGGCCCGGCGCGGCCATGAACCAAGCCACAACCCTATCACACAAGCTGACCCTGTCCCATGAACAGCAACGATCTCTTTGACGAGCCGCCGGCCGCCGTTTCGGCCAACGTACCGCCCGCGCCGCCGGCTCAGCCGCCGGCTGCCGAAGACGCCGGCGACTGGATTCCGCTGGACCTCTACGCTGAACGCGCCTACCTCGAGTACGCGATGAGCGTGGTGAAGGGCCGCGCCCTGCCGGAAGTGGCCGATGGCCAGAAACCGGTACAGCGCCGCATCCTGTACGCCATGCGCGACATGGGCTTGGTGCACGGCGCCAAACCGGTGAAATCAGCGCGCGTGGTGGGGGAAATCCTCGGTAAATACCACCCGCACGGCGACAGCTCGGCTTACGAGGCGCTGGTGCGCATGGCGCAGGATTTCACCCTGCGTTATCCGCTGATCGACGGCCAGGGCAACTTCGGCAGCCGAGACGGCGACGGCGCGGCCGCCATGCGTTACACCGAGGCGCGGCTGACCCCGATCGCCGAATTGTTGCTGTCGGAAATCGACATGGGCACGGTGGATTTCATCCCCAATTACGACGGCGCGTTTGAAGAGCCGCGTCTGTTGCCCGCCCGTCTGCCCATGGCGCTGCTCAACGGCGCTTCCGGCATTGCGGTGGGCATGGCGACGGAAATTCCGCCGCACAACCTCACAGAAGTAGCCAACGCCTGCGTGGCCCTGCTGGACGACCCGACGCTGGACACCCGCGCGCTGATGGGCTTTATCCCCGGTCCGGACTTCCCCGGCGGCGGCCAGATCATCACCCCGGCCGACGACATCCTGTCGGCCTATGAAACCGGCCGCGGCAGCGTGCGCGTGCGTGCGCGCTGGGAAGTGGAAAAGCTGGCGCGCGGTCAGTGGCGCATCATCGTCAGCGAACTGCCGCCGGGCTCCTCGGCGCAGAAAGTGCTGGCGGAAATCGAAGAAGCCACCAATCCCAAGATCAAGGCCGGCAAGAAGGCGCTGACGCAAGACCAGCAAAACCTCAAGAAGCTGATGCTGGATCTGCTGGATCGCGTGCGCGACGAATCCGACAGCGAAAACCCGGTGCGGCTGGTGTTCGAGCCCAAGTCCAGCCGGCAGGACCCGGACGAGTTCATCAACATCCTGCTGGCGCAAACCAGTCTGGAAGGCAATGCCTCCATGAATCTGGTGATGATCGGCCTGGACGGCCGGCCGGCTCAGAAAGGGCTCAAGTCCATCCTCAGCGAGTGGATCGATTTCCGTCGCACCACCGTCACCCGTCGCTTGCAGCATCGTCTGGGTCAGGTGGAAAAGCGCATTCACATTCTGGAAGGCCGCATGGTGGCCTTCATCCACATCGATGAGGTCATCCGCGTCATCCGCGAGGCGGACGAACCCAAGCCGGAGTTGATGAAGGCGTTTGGCCTCACCGACATCCAGGCGGAAGACATCCTCGAAATCCGCCTGCGCCAACTGGCGCGACTGGAAGGCTTCAAGCTGGAGAAGGAGCTGTCGGAGCTGCGCGAAGAGCGCGAGGGTCTGCGCCACATTCTGGCCACGGCGGACGCGCTCACCAGCCTTATCCGCGATGAAATCCTGGCCGACACCGCCAAGTACGGCGACAAGCGCCGCACCGAAATCAAGGCCGCCGAGCGCGCCGTGCTCACCCAGACCGTGGCCGACGAGCCGGTCACCATCATCCTCTCGCAAAAGGGCTGGATCCGCGCCCGCGTCGGCCACAACGTGGAGTTGTCCACCCTTGCCTTCAAGGATGGCGACGGCCTGCACACTGTGCTGGAAACCCGCACCGTGTGGTCGGTGATCGTGCTGGACAACAAAGGTCGCGCCTACACGGTGGACCCGGCCGATGTGCCCACCGGTCGCGGCGACGGCGTGCCGGTCGCCTCGCTGGTGGATTTGCAGGACGGGGCCAAGCCGGCGCAGATGATCTCCGGCAAAGACGACGAACGCTTCGTGGTGGCCGGTTCGGGCGGCTACGGCTTCATCGCCAGAATCAGCGATATGGCCGGCCGGGTCAAAGCCGGCAAGGCCTTCATGACGCTGGACGCCGGCGAAGGCGTGCTGCCGCCGGTGGCCCTGCCCGCTTCGGCCAACCTTGAGGCGCTGCGGTTGGTGGCCGCCGCCGACAACGGCCGCCTGCTTGCCTTCCCCGCCAGCGAACTCAAAGAACTGGCCAAAGGCCGCGGGCTGATGCTGATGGGGCTGGAAACCGGCGAGGCTGTCACCGCCGTTGGCCTGGTGGCTGGCGACAAGGCCCTGCTGTCCACGGTATCGGTGCGCGGCAAGGCGGCGGACGAAAAGCTGGCGCTGGCGGAGTTCGACGCCAAGCGCGGCCGCAAGGGTAAGCTGATGCCGAAGAAGTGGGCGGTCAGCCGCATCATTGATATCCCGGTGGCCGACAGCTGATCATGTTCGAACGCTCCCTGCCCCTCACCCCGGACAAAACGCTGGTGTTCGTCAACGGCTTCCGCGCCGTGATGTTGCTGGTGCTGCTGGTGATGTCCACCTTGCAGGGCGGCGAGGGCAGCCCGCTGGTGGGGGGCGGTTCGCACTTTTATCTGTGGGCCGCCTGCTACGGCGCCTTCATCGCTTGCTGGTTCGTACTGCGGCGCGGCAAGCTGGCGCACACCTTGCAACTGTCGCTGGCCATTGCCGCCGACATCGTGATGATTGTGCTGCTGATGGGGCTCAACGGCGGCGTCAGAAGCGGCTACGGCATGCTGTTGTTGCCGTATCTGGCGGTGGCCGGCTTGTTGTCCTCCGGCCGGTACGCCCTCTTCTACGCCTCCATCGCCACGGTAAGCCTGTTCGGCAACGTGGCTTACGATCATTACCGTCTCGGCGCCAGCGGCGGCACGGCCGATTTGTTCCAGAGCGGCCTCTTGTCGCTGGCCGGCTTCGTCACCTCGGTGGTCACCTATCAGCTGGCCCGCATGGCGCGCGAATCGGAAGCCCTGGCGCTGCAGCGCGGCGGCGAGATCGCCAACCTCAACCGGCTCAACGAACTGGTGCTGCAAAGCCAGCGCGACGCCGTTATCGTGCTGGACGAAACCGGCACGGTGCGCCAGTTCAACGGCCAGGCTGAGCGCTATTTCCCTGGCATGGGCCGCGGCATCCTGCTGCCCGAGCTGGTGCCGGTGGTGGAACGCTGGCGCATCAACAGCCACTCTCCCCTGCCCGTTTTCATCGAACGCAATGTGCGCGGCCGGCAGCTGGCCGGCCGCATGGTGCCGGTGCTCACCGGCGAGCTGCGCGGCATGGTGGTGTTCCTGCGCGACATGGCCGACATGGCGGAAGAAGCCAAGCGGCTGAAGCTGGCGGCGCTGGGGCGGCTCACCGCCAACATCGCCCACGAAATCCGCAATCCGCTGGCGGCCATCTCGCACGCCGGCGACCTGTTGGCCGAAGGCGCGGAAGATCCGGCCGCTCAGCGTCTTACCCGCATCGTTCGCGACAACGCCCGCCGCATCAATGGCCTGGTGGAAGAAGTACTGATGCTGGGCCGGCGCGACCGGGTCAAGACCGACACCATCCGACTGTCGCAATTCCTGGCCGATTTTCTCGAGCAGTTCGGCATGGCGCAGCCGGAGGCCGCCGGCCGCATCCTCACCGAATTTCATGGCAGCCACAGCGTGTATTTCGATCGCGGCCATCTGGGACAGATTCTGTCCAATCTGGTGGCCAACGCCTGGCGGCACTCCTCGCGCGTGCACGGCTCCGTGCGCATTCAGGTGGGGACGCAGGACAGCCGCGTCTTGTTGCGCGTAGTGGACGATGGTCCGGGCATGAGCGACGATGCCCAGGCCCACCTGTTCGAACCCTTCTTCACCACGGAAAGCTCCGGCACCGGGCTGGGTCTGTATATCGCCCGCGAGTTGGCCGAAGCCAACGACGCCCGCCTCGACTACCAGCCGCCCGGCGGTGTTTTCCAACTGACATGTCATCAGGCCTATGAGTAAGCAGACCGCACGCGTCCTCGTGGTGGACGACGAACCCGATATCCGCGAGCTCCTCGAACTTACCCTCATCAAGATGGGGTTGGAGGTCGTCACCGCCGGCAATGTGGGCGAAGCCAAGGCACTGCTGGCGCGCGAGCCCTTCTCGCTGGCCCTCACCGACATGCGCATGCCGGATGGCGAAGGCATCGAGATCGTCGAATTCATCGCGGCGGAATCGCTGGACGTGCCCATCGCCGTCCTCACCGCTTACGGCAGCGCCGACAACGCCGTGCGGGCCATGAAGGCCGGCGCTTTCGACTACCTGTCCAAACCGGTCAGCCTCGCCCAGTTGCGCACACTGGTGAAGTCGGTGCTCAAGGTCGATCCGCCCGCTGGCGGCGACGGTATTGCCGCCGAACGATTGGTGGGCGATTCGCCCGCCATGCAGGACGTGCGTCGCATGGTGGAAAAACTGGCTCGCAGCCAGGCCGCCGTCTATATCAGCGGCGAATCCGGCACCGGCAAGGAGCAGGCTGCCCGACTGGTTCACGAACAGAGCGCCCGCGCGGCGCGGCCTTTCGTGCCGGTCAACTGCGGCGCCATCCCGGAAAACCTGATGGAAAGCGAATTCTTCGGCTACCGCAAAGGCGCCTTCACGGGCGCCGACAGCGACCGGGACGGCTTCTTCCAGCAGGCGGTGGGCGGCACGCTGTTTCTCGACGAAGTGGCTGATCTGCCGCTCGCCATGCAGGTCAAACTGCTGCGCGCCATCCAGGAGCGCAAAGTGCGCCGCCTGGGCAGCCCGCAAGAAGAACCGGTGGATGTGCGCATCATCTGCGCCACCCACAAGGATCTGGCCGCGCTGGTCGAAGCCGGCCAATTCCGACAGGACCTTTATTACCGGCTCAACGTGCTGCCGCTGCGCATGCCGCCGCTGCGCGAACTGCGCGAAGACATTCCGCGCTTCATCGGCGCGCTGCTCGACCGCTTCGCCGTTGACGGCCTGCGGCCACGGCTCGCGCCAGAAGCGGTCAAGCAATTGCTGGCCTACAACTACCCGGGCAATTTCCGCGAACTGGAAAACATCCTCGAGCGCGCCGTTGCCCTCGCCGGAGACGACAAGGTGGACGTCGCCGACCTGCAGCTCACCCCCTGCGACAGTGGCGCGGCCGACAGCAACGAAGCGCCGGAGTACGTTGGCGGCGAACCGCTGCAGGACTATCTGGACCGCGTCGAACGCGAAGTCATTCTTAAGGCGCTGGAAACCACCCGCTTCAACCGCACCCAGGCGGCCAAGCTGCTGGGCCTCACCTTCCGCTCCCTGCGTTATCGGCTGGATCGGCTGGGCATCAAGTAAACCCGCCTTCGGCCAACCTCTCTATAGAAGGCAGCCTGGTTCGCACACTCCATAGAGCCGGCCGGCAGCCAGTGTCACCAAGGAGCGCCCAG
>NZ_CAMFLA010000008.1 GCF_945957525.1 uncultured Aquitalea sp.
CACGGAGAAAACCGGCATCGAGTGGTATTGATGCGGTAGTGAGCGACCTGTCCAGAGGGACGGGTTGCGCAGTGTGAATGGCAAGGGCCGCCCCAGGGCGGCCCTTGTTGCGTTTGCCGAAGGCAGGACAGGCTTGCCAGCACCTCCTGTGCGGCGCACTCAGTCCGCCTGGTGCAAACCCAGCTCCGCCGCATGCTCCCGGCACAGATACTGGCCGGCGGCATAGCCTGCCCGATACAGGCCTGAGAGATTGGAGTAAGACCAGTCCAGCTCTTCCTCGCGCCGTTCCGGCGGGATGAAGCGATCATAAGGCACGCGCAGCACGCTGGTGCGCGGTTTGCCGGCCGCATCCTTGTTGTGCAGCGCTTCAAACAGCTTTAGATCATCACGGGCTATCTCCGTCAGCGGCGTGATGATGGACTGTACCCAAGCGTCGTAGAGATCGCGGGGCGGATGCAGCAGGTGCTCGCTGCCGAGCACATCGAACACCACTGTCGTATCGATGTGGGGGTGATCCTGAAACAGCCGCTTGAAGTTGAGCGTGTCGATGGCGGCGCCTTCGATGTAGTAGTCGCCGTCCAACAGATAGGGCGGATAAATGAAGGGAAAGGATAGCGCCGCCAGAAAATGCGCATGGCTGATAGTGTCCTTGCCCCAGCAATCCATGCGTTTCCGGCTGAGGTTGTAGGCGTTCAGATAGAAGCGCGGGGCAATTTCACGCAGCGCCTTGAAATCGACGATATCCTCGATGAAAGGCACGTGGGCGCACAGGCCAGTACTTTGCGCCGACAGGTCGCTGGGGCAGAGCGTGGCCATGGTCAGCGACATCCAGTCCGCCGCCAACCGTTGCAGCGGCCCCTGGTTGGCCTGGGCTTGTATGGCCTGCAACAGCGGGTTGGCGCGCTGCCACTGCCGCCAGCCGTCAGCCAGCCAGCCTGGTTTGTTGAATACCTTGAAGTTGACCGGAAACTGCCGGTAAATCGCATCGGCCACGCCCATGTCGGCGAGACGGCTGAGCGCAGCGCGGGCGTCGCCCTGCTTGGGAACGGTATAGAGCAGGCCGACAATGGCACCGGCGCCCGAGGTGGAAATGATGTCGAATTGCACGCCCGCTTCGATGAAGGCCACCAGCGTACCCGCCATCAGCGTGGCGTTGGGTGCGCCCCCTCCCAGTACCAGCGCTAGCGTTTTTTTCTTTTTCGCCATCTTCGGCCAACCTTCACATGGTTTTATTTGGGTGAATTATGCCGCATGAATCAGAAATATAGTGCTTATAGTTACGAAATTTCTGAATTTTGAGGTACGTTTTCGTTGATGCTGACTACGTGGTTTTACCATGTACCTTGCAAAGCAAGGTATTGAGCGCTACCATGAGCCTTGTCCTCTCCGGCATGCGATCATCTATCGTGCAATGCAAGGTAGAGGGGGAGCCGATCAATGAAAACACAATTGAAAAAAGGCACGCTGGACATGTGCGTACTGGCGGCGCTGGCCGCTGGCGACAGTTACGCCTACGAGTTGGTGGGCATCCTGTCGCGCACCATGGAAGTCAGCGAAGGGACCATGTATCCGCTGATGCGCCGCCTGCAGGCGGAAGCCTGGGTCTCCACTTATCTGGTGGAGTCGGCCAGCGGGCCGTCCCGCAAGTACTACACCCTCACCGAGGAGGGCCGGCGACAGCTGGCCTGGATGCAACGCGAGTGGCGGGAATTCGTCAATGAAGTGAACGGTGTGCTGGGCCTGGCGGCCGGCGCCGCAGAAGGAGAGTCGTCATGAGCGAGCAGGAATTCATCCGTCAGTTGCAGGAGGCCTTGTCCCGTTTGCCGGAGCGCGAGCGTCAGGAAATTCTCGACGACTATCGCGAGTATTTCCGTGATGGCGCGGAAGCGGGGCGCAGCGAGGCCGATATTGCGGCGGGGCTGGGCGACCCGCGTCAGCTGGCGCGAGAGCTGGCCGCGCGCCATCACATTCAGCAATGGGAAAGCCGCAAAAGCTTCGGCAACTTGTTCGCCGTAGTCGGCGCCATTGCCGGGCTGGGTTTTCTCAACTTTCTGCTGGCCATCCCCTTCATGTTCTACCTATGGATGCTCACCATGGCCGCTCTGGCGTCCACGGGCATCCTGATTGGCGGCGTCGTGGTATTCGGCACGCTGGTTTGCAATGAGCTGTTTGGCTGGCCGGCCATTCACGAAGGCCGGGATGTGCGGGCGGTATGGTCGGCGCTTGAAGAGGGCGGGCCTTCGGCCAACATCCATATCAACGGCGACGGCGGCGAGAAGGTGGAAGTGCTGCGTGATGCATCCAGCGGTCGCGCCAGCATCCATATTCTCTCCAGCGATGGCTCGATCAGCCTGGAGCGCGGCGCCAGTGACGCCGTGGGCCGGTTGCGCATCGAGGACGACAAGGGGAGCGTGGATATTGACGGCATCGGCTGGGGCGTCAGCCGCAAGGGTATGTTGGCTACCGGCATCGTCTTGATGATGCTGGGCGGCGGCGGCCTGTTCTTGTGCTACTTGCTGGCGCGCTGGACCTGGCGCGGCCTGATGTCTTATGGGCGCTACCAGCTGGGCTTGCTGGACAGGGCCAGGCGGACGGAGTCCTGATGCCTTCGGCCAACCATGAAAAACGGACCCTTGATGGGTCCGTCTTTTGTTCAGCGACGGCGTGCGGAGACTCAGTGCCCGTCGTAGGAGCAGACGGTAAAGACGTCGAGTCCGCTGTCGCGAATCAGCTTGCCGCCGCCCAGTTCGGGCAGTTCGATGATGGCGGCGGCTTCCAGCACATCCGCCCCCAGTTTCTTCAGCAGCTTGTAGCCGGCCATCATGGTGCCGCCGGTGGCCACCAGATCATCGATCAGAATCACGCGGTCGCCCTGCTTGCAGGCGTCGGTGTGCATTTCCACCGTGGCGTTGCCGTATTCCAGTTCGTATTCTTCCGCCACCGTGGTGAAGGGCAGCTTGCCTTTCTTGCGGATGGGCACGAAGCCGACGTTCAGCTCGTAGGCCAGTACGGAGCCAATGATGAAGCCGCGCGCGTCCAGGCCGGCGATCAGATCCACCTTTTCCGACATGTAGCGATGCACATAGATGTCGATCAGCATGCGGAAAGTTTTCGGATTCTGCAGCAGAGGGGTGATGTCGCGGAACATCACGCCCTGGCTGGGCCAGTTCGGCACGGTGCGGATCCAGCCTTTGAGATAGCTGGAGTAGTCGAGATTGCTCAGGTTTTCCATGGTATGAATCGTGTCCCGGAAAGGGCGCTTGCCAACAGGAAAAAGGCCCGCCGCGCAATGCGGCAGGCCCTCGGGTCCTTCGTATTATCCGGCGATCAGGCGAAGAAAGCCAGTTTGAAGATCCACAGCGCGGCGATGACGACCACGGCCGGCTTCAGATCGGCGAAGCGACCGGCCAGAATTTTGATCACGGCGTAGCTGATGAAGCCGAAAGCGATGCCGTCGGCAATGGAGAAGGTGAACGGCATGGCCAGCGCGGTCATCACAGCCGGCGCGGATTCGGTCAGGTCGTTCCACTCGATCTCGGCCAGGCCGCGCGCCATCAGTACGGCGACATAACACAGCGCCGGCGCCGTCGCGTATGCCGGTACGGTTTTGGCCAGCGGGGAAATCCACAGGCAAGCCAGGAACAGCGCTGCCACCACAATGGCGGTCAGACCAGTACGACCGCCCACGGCGGTGCCGGCGGCGGATTCGATGTAAGCGGTGGTGGAGGAGGTGCCCATCACGGCGCCGGCGGTAATGGCGACGGAGTCGGCCAGCAGGGCGCGCTTCAGGCGCGGCAGTTTGCCGTCCTTGTCCAGCAGGCCGGCGCGGTGCGATACACCCACCAGGGTGCCGGTGGTGTCGAACAGGTCGACAAAGAAGAATACGAAGATCACACCGATCAGGCCGGCGTTCAGGGCGCTATGGATGTCCATGGCCATGTAGGTGGGGGCCATGCTCGGCACAGGGGCGAAAATACCCTCGAACTTGGACAGACCCATCAGGATGGACAGCACGGTCACAATCAGGATGCCGATGATGATGGAGCCCGGCACGCGGCGATATTCCAGCGCCACGATCACGAAGAAGCCCAGAATGGCCAGCAGCGTGGTCGGGTTGTGCATGTCGCCCAGCGTCAGGTAGGTGGCCGGATGCGGCGCGATCACGCCGGCGTTCTTCAGCGCGATGATGGCGAGGAACATGCCGACGCCGGCGGAAATGGCAAACTTCAGCGAGCGCGGAATGGCATTGACGATGGCTTCGCGCACCTTGAACAGGCTGACGATCAGAAAGACGATGCCGGAGATGAACACGGCGCCCAGCGCGGCTTGCCAGGGAATGCCCATGCCCTTGACCACGCTGAAGGTGAAGTAGGCGTTCAAGCCCATGCCGGGGGCCAGCGCAATAGGATAGTTGGCGACCAGGCCCATGATGGCGGTGCCCAGTGCGGCGGCCAGGCAGGTGGCCACGAATACCGCGTTCAGGTCCATGCCGGTGGCGGACAGGATCAGCGGGTTGACCAGCACGATATAGGCCATGGTCAGGAAGGTGGTGAAGCCGGCGATCACTTCGGTCTTGACCGATGTGCCGTGTTCCCTCAGCTTGAAAAAGCTTTCCAGTATTTGCATGAGTATTGAGCTCCGAGCCTTTGTTATCTGTGTATTGGAAAAACGCAAGATTTTACTTCGGCGTGAAGCTAAATACCTAAATCTTGACATGAAGATATCTTTGGTATTAACCGGAACTACCTTCTGTGATATCCTGAAAAATTACTCTTGATCAGGCAGGAGCCCGCTCGATGAGCAAGGCAGTCGGCAATATCTACATCGTCGTCGCCCCTTCCGGCGCCGGCAAAACCTCGCTGGTGACGGCGCTGCTGCAAGCTGAATCCACCGTGGAGCTGTCGGTTTCCTACACCACTCGCCCGGCCAGAACCGGTGAAGTGGACGGCAAGCATTATCACTTCATCGGCCAGGAAGAATTCAAGGCCATGATTGATCGCGGCGACTTCCTCGAGTACGCCGAGGTGTACGGCAACTACTACGGCACCAGCGTGCGCTGGTTGCAATCGAGGTTGGCCGAAGGTCGCGATATCTTGCTGGAAATCGACTGGCAGGGCGCGGATCAGGTGCGCAAGGTATTTCCGGACGCGGTCGGCATTTTCATCCTGCCGCCGTCCATTGAAGAACTGGAGCGACGTCTGCGCGGTCGCGGCACCGATACCGAAGAAGTGATCCTGCGTCGTCTGGCGTCGGCCCGCTCGGAGATCGATCGCATCGGCGAGTACGACTACATCGTGGTGAACGACGACTTCGAACGCGCTCGCGTTGACCTGATCAGCATTTTTCGCGCGCGTCGCCTGCGGGCGGTCGTGCAGCAAGCCCGGCTGGCTTCCCAGTTGGGGCGCATGGGCACCCGTCAGGGGTGAGCCCGGTTGGTGGATCGGCGCAAATCCGATATAGTTTTCCGCAGTTAACGCATTTCACGAAAGAGCAACATGGCCCGTATTACCGTTGATGATTGCCTGGATCGCATCCAGAACCGTTTCGACCTGACCCTGGCAGCGGCTTACCGCGCCCGTCAAGTGGCCTCTGGCGCTACCTCCTTTGTGGATGCCGGCCGTCACAAGCCCACCGTCGTGGCGCTGCGCGAAATCGCAGCCGGCCATGTCGGCAAGGAAATCCTGAGCCGCAACAAAAACTGATCGTCGCGGCGAGCTGGGTGCGCATGGAGACCGGGAGCGAACCGGCGGTCGATTACGACGCCATGATCGAGCAGGAGGCCGCGGCCTTCTTCGACGCCGCAGGGCGTTACCTCAGGCCGGAAGACGTTCAGCTGCTGAGGCAGGCCTTTCAGGTCAGCCGGGAGGCGCATGAAGGGCAAACCCGCAAGAGCGGGGAGCCCTACATCACGCACCCGCTGGCGGTGGCCACCATGCTGACGGACTGGCGGCTGGACGTGCAGGGCCTGTGTGCCGCTTTGCTGCACGACGTGCTGGAAGACACCGGCGTCACCAAGCCCACGCTGGCGGAAAAGTTCGGCAAGGTGGTGGCCGATCTGGTTGACGGCCTGTCCAAGCTTGAGCGACTGGAGTACCAGACCAAGGAAACGGCCCAGGCGGAGAATTTCCGCAAGATGGTGCTGGCCATGGCGCGCGACGTCCGCGTCATCCTGGTCAAGCTGGCGGACCGGCTGCACAACATGCGCACGCTGGATTCCATGCGGGAAGACAAGCGCCAGCGCATCGCGCTGGAAACGCTGGAAATCTACGCGCCCATCGCCAATCGCATCGGTCAGAACAAGGTTTATCGCGAGTTGCAGGATCTGGCTTTCAAGCACCTGCATCCGCATCGCTACAACGTGCTGTCAAAAGCAGTGCGCGCCGCGCGCGGCAATCGGCGCGAGGTAGTGGACAAGATTCTCAAGTCGGTCAGCCAGCGTCTGGTGGAAAGCAATATCGAAGCCACCATCAAGGGGCGCGAGAAAAACCTCTACAGCATCTACAAGAAGATGCAGGAAAAGCATCTGTCTTTTTCCGAGGTGCTGGATATCTACGGCTTCCGCGTCGTGGTCAACGACATTCCCAGTTGCTATCTCGCGCTGGGCGCCCTGCACAGCCTCTACAAGCCCATTCCGGGCAAGTTCAAGGATTACATCGCCATTCCCAAGGGCAATGGCTACCAGAGTCTGCATACAACCCTGTTCGGCCCCTACGGCACGCCGGTGGAAATGCAGATTCGCACGCGTGAAATGAACGGCGTAGCGGAAGTGGGCGTGGCTTCGCACTGGATGTACAAGAGCGGCGACGCCGGCATCAATACGGCCCAGCAGCGCACGCACCAGTGGCTGCAGAGCATTCTGGACATGCAGGAGGAAAGCGACGACGCCGTCGAATTCCTCGAGCACATCAAGATCGACCTGTTTCCGGACGAGGTTTACGTCTTTACGCCCAAGGGCAAGATCATGGTGTTGCCGCAAGGCTCCACACCGGTGGATTTTGCCTATGCCGTGCATACCGATGTGGGGCATCGCTGCATTGCCGCGCGCGTCAATCATGTGCTGATGCCGCTGCGCACGGTGCTGCGCAATGGCGATACCGTAGAGGTCATCACCTCCACCCAGGCCAAGCCCAATCCATCTTGGCTGACTTTCGTCCAGAGCGGTCGCGCCCGCTCCGGCATCCGCAACTACCTGAAGAGTCTGCAGCGCGAAGAGGCTGCCGCGCTCGGCGACAAGCTGCTGCGGCAAGCGGTGGGCGCTCTGGCGGTATCCCCGCTGGTGCTGGATGACGATCTGCGTGTTGAATACCTTGCGCATTATGGCGAGAAGCTGACCTCCTTCCAGGAGGTGCTGGCTGATATTGGCGCCGGCAAGCTGCTGCCCATCGCGGTGGCGCGCCGCTTGGTTGAGCTGGCCGGCGAGCGACTGGGCGAAGAGGTGCGAGTGGGGCCGGTGGTGATTCGCGGCAACGAAGGCGGCACCGTGCAACTTTCCAACTGTTGCAATCCCTTGCCTGGCGACGACATTCTGGGTGTCATCACCAAGGGGCAGGGCTTGGTGATTCATCGCGTGGGCTGCCCTAATGTGCAGCGGGTTGATCACGACAAGTTGCTGGATGTGAACTGGGAGACCCAGCGCGATCGCATGTATGGCGTGGCGGTCAGTGTGCTGGCGCGTAATGAGCGCGGCGCGCTCGCCGACATTGCCGCCGCCATCTCCCAGGCTTCGGCCAACATCGAAAGTGTCGATACGCAAGACACGCACGTGGGCGATGGCTTCATCCACATTCATTTCCGCCTGCAGGTGGAGAGCGTTGCGCATCTGGAAAAAGTGCTGGGCGAGGTGCAAAACCTGGTGGTGGTGCAGCGCGCCGAGAGGAGATAGACGATGCGTCTTAGCATCAATGGCGAGGAGCGCGAGTTCGCCTCCTTGCGTACGGTGTCTGATCTGGTGACGGCGCTCGAGCTGACTGGCAAGCGCGTCGCCGTGGAGCGCAATGGAGAGATAGTGCCCCGCAGTCTGCATGGCACCGCCATGTTGGCCGAAGGGGATGTGCTTGAAATCGTGGTGGCGGTTGGCGGAGGCTGAGCGCTCGGTGGGGAGAGAGAAGGTGCAGGATCAACTGGTCATCGCCGGCAAGGCGTACAACTCGCGTTTGCTGGTGGGTACGGGCAAATACCGTGATTTTCAGCAAACCGCCGAGGCGCTGGACGCTTCCGGCTGCGATATCGTCACGGTCGCCATTCGCCGCGTGAATCTGGGGCAGAATGCGGGCGAGCCCAATCTGCTCGATTTTCTGCCGAAAAACCGCTACACTCTGCTCCCCAATACGGCGGGCTGTTATTCCGCCGAAGACGCCATTCGCACCTTGCGCCTCGCGCGCGAGCTGCTGGACGACCATCGCCTGGTCAAGCTGGAAGTGCTGGGCGACTCGCAATCCCTGTTTCCCAATGTGAAGGAAACGCTGAAAGCCGCCGAAGTGCTGGTGGCCGAGGGCTTCGACGTCATGGTGTACACATCGGACGATCCCATCATTGCGCGCGAGCTGGAGCAAATCGGTTGCTGCGCCATCATGCCGCTGGCCAGCCTCATCGGCTCGGGCATGGGGATTCTCAATCCGTGGAATCTGAAACTGATCATCGAGCAGTCCAGCGTCCCCGTGCTGGTGGATGCCGGCGTCGGTACCGCATCCGATGCGGCTGTCGCCATGGAGCTGGGCTGCGATGGCGTGCTGATGAATACCGCGATCGCCGCAGCTGGCGAACCGGTGCTCATGGCCAGCGCCATGAAACTGGCTGTAGAAGCAGGCCGCGCCGCCTTCCGGGCGGGGCGGATGCCGAAACGTTTTTATAGTGCCGTACCTAGTTCTCCAAGTGAGGGGGTGATTTCTTCCCGCAAGCTGTGATGCGCAAAGCGCCACAAAAACCTTGCCGGGAACGCTTTACGCTTTTCCAATTCGCGCAACCTTGTTAAAATGCCGTTTTTTATAGGCAAGGCTGCGTCCCTGCTTACGAAACTAAGGATACTTGATTCAATGCCGAACATTCGCGTTAAAGAAAACGAGCCGTTCGAAGTCGCCATGCGCCGCTTCAAGCGCGCTGTTGAAAAGACTGGCCTGCTGACCGAACTGCGCGCTCGCGAGTTCTACGAGAAGCCGACCACCGAACGCAAGCGCAAGCACGCTGCTGCCGTTAAGCGCCACTACAAGCGCATCCGCAGCCAGATGCTGCCGCCGAAACTCTTCTAAGAGTTCTCCCGGCTACAAGCAGGACCGCAGGCCATGCCTGCGGTTTTGCCATTTGTACTCCCCGATTTTCCTCTGTCGCCATTCCGGCGGCATCCTCGTGAGCACGACATGAGCCTCAAAGCCCGCATCACCGAAGACATGAAGTCCGCCATGAAGGCGAAGGAAACCGAGCGTCTGGCCGCCATTCGTCTGTTGCTGGCCGCGCTGAAGCAAAAAGAAGTGGATGAGCGCATCGAGCTGGATGACGCCGGCGTGGTGTCCGTGATCGACAAGATGTTGAAGCAACGACGCGACTCGATTACCCAGTATGAAGCCGCTCAGCGCCAGGATCTGGCCGACAAAGAGAAGGCCGAAATGGTTGTGCTGATGGCTTATATGCCGCAGCAATTGTCCGAAGCCGAAATCGACGAGCTGGTAGCCAAGGCTGTGACCGATTCCGGCGCCGCGTCGATGCAGGATATGGGCAAGGTCATGGGTCTGCTGCGTCCGCAGCTGGCTGGGCGCGCCGATATGGGCGTGGTGTCCGCCCGCATCAAGGCCAAACTGTCGGCCTGATGACGCTGGCCGGCTTTGCCGGCAGGTAATGCGAATTGATTCCGCAGGACTTTGTTGATCAGTTGTTGTCCCGCGTCGATATTGTCGACGTGGTGGATCGTTACGTCCCGCTGAAAAAGGCGGGCCAGAACTATTTGGCCTGCTGCCCGTTTCACAAAGAAAAATCCCCCTCCTTCACGGTCAGCCCGTCCAAGCAGTTCTACCACTGCTTTGGTTGTGGCGCGCACGGTTCCGCCATCGGTTTTGTGATGGAGTACCAGGGGCTGGGTTTCGTCGATGCCGTGCGCCTGTTGGCCGAAGGCATCGGCATGCAGGTGCCGCAAGAAAAGGTGGCCAATCCCGAAGCCAGCCGCAAAGCGCGAGAGCGCCAGATGTCGCTGGAAGAGGCCATGCAGTTGGCTGCCGGTTATTACAAGCAACAGCTCAAGTCCGCGCCCAACGCCATTGCTTACTTGAAAGGGCGGGGCGTAACCGGCGAGGTGGCCGCACGTTTCGGGCTGGGTTATGCCCCCGGTGACTGGCAGAACCTGCAGGCCGTGTTTCCGCAGTATCAGGACGACAAGCTGGCGGATGCCGGCTTGGTGATCGTCAACGAAGAAAAGGGCCAACGCTACGACCGCTTCCGCGATCGCGTGATGTTTCCCATCCGCAACCAGCGGGGTGCCATCATCGGCTTTGGCGGCCGGGTGATGGGCAAGGGCGAGCCCAAATACTTGAACTCGCCGGAAACGCCGCTATTTGAAAAAGGCCGCGAGCTTTACGGGCTGTATGAAGCGCGACAGAGCATACGCGAAAAAAACCGCGTGCTGGTCGTGGAGGGCTATATGGATGTGGTGGCGCTGTCGCAATACGGCATTGCCTACGCAGTCGCCACCCTGGGCACGGCCACCACTGGCGATCACGTGCGCAAGCTGCTGCGTCATGCCGACCAGGTGTACTACTGCTTTGACGGCGACAACGCCGGCCGCAAGGCGGCTTGGCGGGCGCTGGAAAACAGCCTGCCGCAGCTGCAGGACGGCAAGTCGCTGAACTTCCTGTTCCTGCCAAGCGAGCACGATCCGGACAGCTATGTGCGCGAATTCGGCGCGGAGGCATTTGAAAAGCTGCTCGAAGAGCAGAGCCTGCCGCTGTCCGCCTACTTTACCCGCGAGCTGACTGGCCGCGTTGACATGAATACCCCGGAAGGGCGGGCCGACCTCATTCGTCAGGCTTCGCCGCTTCTGGCACAGATTGCCGCTCCGGCGCTGGGCTTCATCATCAGGAAACGGCTGGCCGAACTGGCCGGCATTGACGTCGACGAATTCGACATGCTGACAACCGGAAAGCCCAGACCGGAACGCAAGGGCAAGCGTGAGTATCGCTTGCCGGAGGAGTCGCACCGCCAGATCCATACCCCCATCATCCGCAAGCAAATCAAATGGCTGCTGATGAATCCGGCGTGGGCGGGCGATGTGCGGCTGCCGGACAGCGTGCCGCTGTCCGACGAACTGGCCTGCTTCGCCATGTTGGCCGAAAGCGTGCAAGAGCACGATCAGCCGCCGAATACCGCGCAACTGCTGGAGGGCCTTAGAGGCACCCCATACGAAGGCATGATCGACAGCATCCTGCAACAGGCGATGCAGGACCAGGACGAGTTTGCCGATCCGGGCGAAGACGATCGCACGCAATTTCAGGACGGCAATGAAAAGCTGATGAAAATGCTGCGTGAAGCCCAACTGGAGAGGCTAAAACTGAAAGACCGGCAGGAAGGACTCACGCCGGAGGAAAAGGCACTTTTCAGGGAACTGCTGAAGGAACTGCTGGGCGCCTCGAACTGAGGCCAGGGCAGGACTGGTGCGGTTGTGTTATAATCAACTGTTTTTTTCGGCTTTTTTAAGCAGGAAGCGAAATGGCGGCCTCTCCCGAAAATCAGAAAGACGTACAAGACTCCCAACAGGGCGTCATGAGCCTGGAAGAACAGCGCAAGCGCCTGCGCCAGCTCATCGCCCTTGGCAAAGAACGTGGTTATCTCACCTATGCGGAGATCAACGACCACCTTCCGGAAGACGTATCCGATGCTGAACAGATCGAAAACATCATCACGATGATTTCCGGTCTGGGCATTCAGGTGTATGACGAAGCACCTGATGCCGAAACCCTGCTGATGTCCGACGCCACCCCGGCGGTTGCGGACGAAGACGCCGTGGAAGAAGCCGAAGCGGCACTCTCCTCGGTGGATTCCGAATTCGGCCGCACAACCGACCCGGTGCGCATGTACATGCGCGAAATGGGCTCGGTTGAACTGCTGACACGCGAAGGCGAAATCGAAATCGCCAAGCGCATCGAAGACGGCCTCAAGCACATGATCCTCGCCATCTCCGCCTGCCCGGGCACGGTGGCGGAAGTGCTGGAGCTGATCGAGCGCATCGGCAAGGAAGAAATCCGCGTTGATGAAGTGGTGGATGGTTTCATCGACCCCAACGCCGATGCGGAAGAAGCGGCGTTGCCCTTCGCCGAACCTGCCGTTGACGAGGATGAGCTGCTCGACGAGGAAGAAGAGGAAGAAGAGGACGACGACGGCAGCAGTGCCGAGGCGGCCAACAACGCCAATCTGGAAGAGCTCAAGCAGCAAGCGCTGGAGCACTTCGCCGGCGTTCGCATGATGTTCGACAAGATGGTCAAGGTGCTGGACAAGCACGGTTCCAAGTCCAAGGAATACCTTGAACTGCAGGACGCCATCACCACCGAATTCATGATGGTGCGCTTTGCCACTCGCCAGATCGAAGCCTTGTGCGAATCGCTGCGCCGCCGCGTCAACGAAATCCGCACCTTCGAGCGCGATATTCAGGACATCTGTGTCAGCCGCGTCCGCATGGACCGCGCTCACTTCATCAAGGTGTTCCCGGGCAATGAAATCAACACCGCCTGGGTGGAAGACGAAATCGCTTCAGGCAAGGCCTGGAGCGAAGCGCTGACCCGCTTCAAGTACGCGATCATTGAGAAGCAGACCAAGCTGTCCGAGTTGCAGGACCGCGCCATGCTGCCGATCAAGGAGCTGAAGGAGATCAACCGCCAGATGTCGGCGGGCGAATCCAAGGCCCGTCGCGCCAAGAAGGAAATGATCGAGGCCAACTTGCGCCTGGTGATTTCCATCGCCAAGAAGTACACCAACCGTGGTCTGCAGTTCCTCGATCTGATCCAGGAAGGCAACATCGGCCTCATGAAGGCGGTGGACAAGTTCGAATACCGTCGCGGTTACAAGTTTTCGACCTACGCCACCTGGTGGATTCGTCAGGCCATAACCCGCTCCATCGCGGACCAGGCCCGCACCATCCGTATCCCGGTGCACATGATCGAAACCATCAACAAGATGAACCGCATTTCGCGTCAGATCCTGCAGGAAACCGGTCGCGAGCCGGATCCGGCGGAGTTGGCCGAAAAGATGGAAATGCCGGAAGAGAAGATTCGCAAGATCATGAAGATTTCCAAGGAGCCTATCTCCATGGAAACCCCGATCGGCGACGACGACGATTCCCATCTTGGCGACTTCATCGAGGACCAGAACAACCTGGCGCCGTCCGATGCCGCGATGTACTCCAGCCTCAAGGATGCTACCAAGGAAGTGCTGGACACCCTCACGCCGCGCGAGGCCAAGGTGTTGCGCATGCGCTTCGGCATCGACATGAACACCGACCACACGCTGGAAGAGGTGGGCAAACAGTTTGACGTAACGCGAGAGCGTATTCGTCAGATTGAAGCCAAGGCGCTGCGCAAACTGCGTCATCCGACCCGTTCGGAGCGTCTGCGCAGCTTCCTCGACAACGAGCCGGGCGGCCAGTAATTCTTGCCTGAGGTATTCGATAAAATCCCCATGCCCTGCGGTGTGGGGATTTTTCTTTTACTCTGATATAATGCGCCGCTTCGGGCCTTTAGCTCAGTCGGTTAGAGCAGAGGACTCATAATCCTTTGGTCGTGGGTTCAAGTCCCACAGGGCCCACCAAACAAATCAACGGCTTACGGCACTTTTGCTGTGGGCCGTTTTCCTTTTCCAATGTCTGTGTACTCGCTGTGTACTTGTTGGCTGGGAAAGCTCGGCTGGTGACTGGGCGAATTTGACTACTTTTCGCTATGCGCTCCTCACCAGAGTATGGGTAGTTCCTACGTGTGCACCGTGCTTTGGTGCCAGTTGGTGGATGCTTCTGTCGCCAATAGCGTATCCGCCTTGATGAGTTCCGCTTGTTCTTGGTTGTAGCTTGGCTTGCGTCCCAGCTTTTTTCCTTCCTCCGTCATGCGGACTAGCCGGGATTGGGTGTGCTCAAACGGCTGCGAACACTCAAACTCTGTGACAGCAGTAAGCAACTGCATCCGCAGCGTACCAGTTTCCGAAGTCAGATCAGTATCGCCAACTGAATGCGCGCTACCTTTATGCTTGCATAGGTCAGGGTTTCGGCAGTAGTAACCACGTTTGTGACGCTGCGGCTTAGGCGATCGAGTTCGTCACTACGAGGTTGTCGTCCTGTTCCATCTTGGCGGCCATCATGCAGAACTCAGGGCAGTAGAAAGCTCTAAGCTGCAACCTTGCTGGATACCTGCTTTAAAAAGACCGGGTGTGCTTCGATGGTAAGGCTCACTGACTCATATTCGAAGGCCAGATCATGAATAGTTGGGTCGCAAAGACTAACGAGAGCGTGCCAACGTGTGCGGCTTATGGTGTGCATGCTCCGCATGTGTTCAAGTGTTGAAAAGGTATATTAGTCGACGAGGACTGAGCGGTTTGCGTAATTGCACGCACTATGCCTCACACTAAATTCGGCCATATAGTTCTGTATTGATCGCCCCGGAGGGGAAATCAGACACGAGAGGGGAATCTAATGGGGGGGCAGCAGTGCATTTGGGACGTTTGCTTCGTCGCACTGGATGGCAACGGACAGAAATTTTTTGGCTTCGCAGAATTTCTCGCGGGCCTCGCACTCATGGTGTTAGCTTGGACAATCGCCGACGTCCGCTACCGGTTCCGGGTCCAGACTGCCCCCATTCCACTGCAAGGTATCACGTTTGCGGTCGTCGCCACCATCGGTGTGCTCACGTTACTGACAGACCTTTGGCGCGCAGAGCAGTGGTTAGTTCCAAAGGGCAACCTTCTGTCCCCTGCGTCGTGGCAAGCGATCCTGGGTGGGCTGTTCTTGCTGACGTTCCTAACCTGGACGTGGTTCGCGTTTATCCGGCCGCCAACCTACGGTAGGTACAATGCCGAGCGTTTCGTACAGACGCTGTATCGATTCATCCTCAAGGGCTCTCCTGTGGAGCTTTCTGTCATCGCAGATGAGCTCGCCCACTCGGCCCGAGCGGTTGTTCAATACGCCACGGATAGAGGTGGGTTTGGGAGCTATCGGCTTGAGCGTGACGATGAGAAGGAGAAGGATCCGCCGAAGGTGGAAGGATACGCTAACTCCCTGCTTCTGCTCATCGCCGACAAGAGGTTGTGCCGTTCAATTGTCGAGTCGTCACCGGGCACTGCGCTGGTCGTGTTTCAGGCAATGGCTGACATGAAGAAATACGGCATCCAGGTGGAGACCTTCTCCAGGAATATTGTCAACGAGGCGCTGGCAAACAAAGACTCATTCCTCTATCACGAGGCCAAAGGCTACGAATCAGGCCTCATCGGCTACCATAAGCCCCTTTGCCAGGCAATATTCTCTAACTATGAGATGGTCGAGACGATTGGAACTCTTCTTGACCCCGACGTATATGGCAAGTTGGAGTGGGATGCCACGCAGTGGGAGGGCTACTGCAGGGTAGTGTTGATGACCTTCAACAGTTACGTGAAAGGAGGGTATGAGAGCCATTCGTTTGTGCTGTATCGCGCGAAGGGCTACATCGAAAAAGCGGCTTCAGACCTCTACAAATTGAACGAACTCCCAAGCGCTTTGGACGCCGACTCGTTCCGACGTCTATGCGTTGTCATTGAGTTCGTCAAAGGCGCAGTCAAGATTCTCGACGAAAAGGGGATTCCCGATCATGTACGCATTCGTGTGCGGGAGAATCACGGCCATCCACACGAGACTTTCTACGATCACATAGCAAGCATGATCTTCGAGGTGATCTTTCACGCTTCAGCGGTCAGATCGCCGCAGTGGGGATGCTGGACGATTCAGCACAACTCGGTATGGGGCGAACTGTTCAACTTTAATGACCTCGACGGCCCCGCCGGCAAGGTGGTGAAGTTCAAGGTGCGACGGCTCCTGTACGATGAGATTGCTGACATGAAGCGCTTTCCGAATTTCAAGGGCGCGAGGATTCTCGGCTTCTGCCTAAACGTGATGGGGCTAATTGTCAGGCAGGGCGACCGCGATAAGGACAGCCGGGCGCTTCAAAGAGCCGTACTGGCTTGGACGAGGAGAAACTTTCTATGGCTGCACGGGTACAACCCGCGCGTTGCCGAGGCGTGCTTGGTGGACGGTATGACCTTCGACGAGGAGCACCGACGATTGGTGCGCACGTATCCAGCTGATGGGCTCAGACGCGAACCAAGGTACATCTACTTCGATCTTGATCCGGTGCCGCAAGACGTTGAAGGTGAAGCGTAAGTTTCGTAAGTGGAAGCCAAAAGATGCGGTGTCAATTTCTTTCTTGATTGCCGCCATGACTAATTGAACGACAGGTTAATCGGTTCTTAAAGCTTTGCCCAAGTTGCTAAACGAATGACGATAATGACCGACCAACTGTTGGTGCCCCGCTTCGTCTACCTGGCATGGTGGTAAAAGCGGGAGACAACCATTATGCCGAATCCTTTCAATGCTCCAGATGCAAGCTGTCGTGCCTGCTCAGAGCGCTGCCCAGCAACAAGCAGACATGCATAGGCGAGAAGTGGGCTCAGCCATCGGCCCGAAACGGTCGGTGGCAACTATATGATCATGTGCCATGCAACGTGGTGATCCTGAGGCGATAATTTTCGTTGCAGCGTTCGAAAATCGGCGGATTGTTGAATACATCACCATGCCAGACTTCCTGCCGGCACCGGTACGTTATCCAGGGTTCCGCCAGGTAAGAGCTGCTTGAACCATTCGGGCAGCCGGGTCACTTGGGAACCATTGCTATTCCTGCGGCCCTCGGTTTTGACCTTGGTGCGTTCCTTTGCCAGATACTCCGCGTGTCCCAGATACTCGGCCCACCCTTTATCAGAGCGAAGGTCATGAAGCTGTACGAGTGCTTTGTCGTCACGACTGCCATTCACGCGGGAAAGCCAGTACTTGTGGAAATATCCCTCGTGCTTCATGTCATTGACGATCTTGATAAGGTATTTCATTGATACCTTGCTGAAATCCATTACCACCATTGCATGATAGTGCCAGCCACCAGGAATACCGGGCAGACCATGCATACTGGGAGTCGGTTCGCGCTTCTCTCGTACCCATTGAATGGTGATCTTGTGTTGGGAGTTCTTGCATGGATGCTTAAGGAATTTACTCTCAAGTTCGCGGAATATCTTGGATGGAGCCTCACCCGAATGTGCATCACCGGGCCAGAAGGTGAGCATTACTGCTGTGGGCTTACCCATTGTTGAAATGGCTTCGAGTCCGATTTCGGCGCAACGCTGGTGGTACGTTGCGTTAGATTTCCAGCTACGCTGGTTAACGTAATTCTTGACGAACTGGACAGCTCGCTTGAGAGCGAATTTGTTCCGCATTGGGGTTAAATCTTATAAAGCGCAACACACCTTCCTTCCTGTCATCGAGGGATAGATACCACTGGTATTACATACTATTCGTATCCTGAGGAGGATACTCATGAATATATATACCATGGCCAAAAGGCGCTGTTGCTGGGTTGAATTGTGGATGTGCCATATCGGCTGAATCCCTTGTGATTACTGCATTCCGGGGGCCATCTTGTGGCCAATTTGCTCCGTTTGGATTGCGGATTTCACGTTAAAAGTTACGTCATCTTCAGTTCCTTTTGGGGTAGCTATACCAGCAGGCCAGGCGCAGGTGTGCCGGGGTCTAGCAGACGCGAGGTGGTGTGGTACTACAGGCGCACGAAAGCGCCGCATTGGTTTGCGGACGCACTCTGGTGTTTGGATTGGGTGGTGCTGTGCGGCGGATGCGCGATGGTTGGATGACTGTCAGCGTTTGCGGTACATGACCGCATGGCGATTGAGGCGTTTGCGCCCTTCTTTGCTCTCCCTTGCCTTGGCATCGGCTTCCGCATTGACCTTGTTCTGTCTGTGACCGTTCCAGAGCATGATGCCGCCCAGGAGGAGAAGAATCATACTTGTGATGGCCATGTGGTGTCTCTTCGCTAGGATGACGGAACTAAACTACTTCCGCTTCGTTTGTAAAGCACGCCCACTTGAAAAGTCAAGCATCGGGATGGGGAGTCTGCTAACTACGGCTCGGCAAAAAATCGTTGAAATCCTGCAAGTCACAATTTTCAGCGAGATGCTATTTTAAGCGTATCTCTTGCTTGGCAAGTCTCCGTAGAATCAAGGTTGTAAGGTGCTAATCCCATTGTTGGCTGTTTCCGTTTCTCGCAAAATCTGCCAATTTCGCGTTGTTTTTTCAAGGTTTTCAACTTGGATGTAGTGGTGGTGATGCCCTCTGAATTTCCTTGTGTATCTCTTTTGAGCTACCCCTTGTATCTCATTTGAGAGGGGTGGTATCTCTTTTGAGCTACCCCTTGTATCTCAATTTGAGATGGGGGTATCTCATTTGAGCCACCTCTTGTATCTCATTTGAGCTACCCCTTGTATCTCATTTGAGAGGGGTGGTATCTCTTTTGAGAGTCCTTGTGTATCTCATTTGAGAGCCGCGGGGGGCTCTGGTGGATTGCAAACAAAATCGCCTGTGCTGCCTATCCGACTCCAGTTCGAGCAGCGGGCGGTCGTCGCAAATTCAAAATATCTGGCGATGCCGCGCTGAGTGTGTTGTTCTTCGGTTGGGTGCGGGCCTTTCAACTGTGTGCGGAGTTTAGTGTCGAGCCATTTCCGCGTAGTAGGGCGGCAATCTCTTTGATGCACCATTGCAGGCGGCCATAGACGCGGATGGGGCGCAGTGCTCCTTTGTCGTAGCAGGACCACTTCCGCAAGGTCTGCGGCTTGCGGTTCAAGAGGGCAGCCGCTTCTTCTGTGCTGACAAAGTCTCGAGTGGTTGCGAGTGCGTCAAGGTTTGGGGTTGGGGAATTGGAGCTGCGTTGTTTCTCCATATACTTTCCTTTTTTATGTCAATGACATTTTTGGGGCGCAAAGGACTGCGTGCCGATTGCTGTTACACAAGTGGCTCAGAGGCTGTGCACGAGATGGGTTTTTGGGAGGCCTGCGGGTGGTGTACGTCAATGACGCAAACGCTGAAGTTCCGATGTGAGTCGGAGTATCAGTGCAGACGGGTTGTATGCAGAGTGTGAGTCAAGCCCCCGAGGAGGGGGCGCTGTTGCATTTATGTAGCCACTATACACCATAATTTGAAATTTGTCAAGATGTGCTTGACGTATTATTCTTTTTATGAGTCATGGCGAGCGATCGCTTAATTCTGAGTTTCCTGTGTGACCAAGCGGAGGCCTGGCTTGCCTGTTTCGGTTGAGGGTTGCTCGATTCCAGCTTGCTCCAGAATCCATCTTTCAATCCGAGAGTGCCAGAGCCGTAATAGGTCCAGAGGGCGGCGGCGATAGTGTTTCTCAGCGGTTGCACTGGGTTTGTGGCCTTGGAGTTGCGCCACTACGCCTATTGGACACTCCACCCATTCGGCTAGCGTGCCGAACGAGCGGCGGAGACCGTGCAATGTCAGATGGGGTAGGCCTGCCATCGTAAGTGCCCGGTTGTGAGCATCTCGCGGATCTTGAATGCGCCCGGAAGCGGCACTGGGGCTGCTAAACACCCATTCGTTTCTGCGAGGTAGGCTGGCAAGAAGAGTGGCGATATAGGGGGTTAAGGGGATAATACGTTCGCCGTCCACTTTGTCCGCGATACGTAAGCTGTTCCATTGAAAATCAACATCTGTCCAACGAAGATCCGCTAGCTCCTCACGGCGTGAGCCGGTCAGCAGCAGAGTTTGCAGGTAGATGCCGAATACGGGAGGGAGCAGGCGAACCGCACTGAACCAGATGGCTAGTTGCTCGCGTTGAAGGCAATCGTCCTTGGCTCTGGGCTTGGCGACTTTGTGGCGAACCTTCTTGGATGCGTGTGCTCCTCTAGGCACTAGTCCGATGTACTCTGGTTGCTCGTTGCACCAGTTCAAGCAGGCTCGCAGCATTCGGAAGGCGAGGGCCGTTACGGTGGGCCTGCTGGTGTTCTCTTCCTCCACCCATGTTGCCAAGCGGTCTGCGCTTAGCTCGGATAGTTTGACGTCTAATAAAGCTGCGAGTGGTCCGGGGATGGTTGTTTTCGCCTTGGCTCGTGTCCGTGGTTCACCCCCACGATGAGCTAGGCGCTCATGTGCCTTTAAGTGTGTTGTGCTCCATCGGATGGAGTTTGCTTTGATGTAGTGCTTCCATGCGTCGGCAAGGGTGGTGTCTTTGCGTGCCTCTTCGGCCTGCTGACGAACGCTCTCGGCCTTGAGTGCTTCTTTGGCCCGGCGTGGGTCTATACCTGCGTCGCAGAGGGATTGCAGGCGACGTGCTTCTTTTCTTGCGCTGTTTTCAGTGCTTCGCGTTGGCGCATCAAGACGCCAAGTATTCACATCGCCAATCGTCATGCGGAACTGCTGGTCAAACACGTAGCTTTGGAAGATGTAGCTTTTGACCCCCTTCTGTGTCACTCGGATGCCAAGGCCTGGGGCTTCCGTATCGTAATGGTATGCGGCGGCCTTGCCTTCGCTGCTGAGCTTGTCAATACGGTCGAGTGTAAAATTGAAAGTTGCCATTTGTGGTTCCGAACAAGTCGAATCAGGAGGTGGAGAGTCGCTGTGTACTTGTAGTGTACTTGTTTTGAGTCGATTTCGGTCAACGGAAAGTAACTCAAGAATTATTGAAAAAACGATGAAGCCCTTGTAGATAAAGAGTTTAGTTGAGTTTTATCAATTGGCATCAACGTGATGGAATGGTTTCTCTGTGAGACTCATAATCCTTTGGTCCCGGGTTCGAGCCCCGGAGGGCCCACCAAGGAAATCAAGGACCTGTCGCGAGAGCGGCGGGTCCTTTTCTATTTCGGCTGCCGGCTTGATACCGGCCGGCCGTGCTCGGACTAATCCGCATGATAATTGCGCAGACACCCGGCCATAGCCGGCCCCTTCCGCGATAGACTTGGCTGCAGTTCGGCAGGCTCGCAGCATCAAGCATGCCGGTTGTCCGTCTGGTCTTTTTCTTCGGCTTGCTCATGACTCAATCCTCTGAAACCCGCGGCATGTTGCTCGGGCTGGTTGGTGTGCTGATCTTCAGCCTCACCTTGCCGATGACGCGCATTGTCGTCGCAGAACTTCCTCCTTTGTTGAATGGCCTGGGCCGCGCGCTGGCGGCGGCGCTGCCTGCCGCCTTGTTGCTGGCCTGGCGCGCAGAAAAACGCCCAACCCTGCCTCAGCTCAAGAGCCTTGCCGTGGTGGCGCTGGGTGTGATTGTGGCCTATCCGGTGTTTTCGGCGTTGGCCATGCAGAGCTTGCCCGCTTCGCATGGCGCTGTCGTCAACGGTTTGCAGCCTTTGCTGGTGGCAATCTATGCAGCCTGGCTGTCAAAGGAGCGGCCGTCTCCGGGCTTCTGGGTGTGCGCAGTGGCGGGCAGCGCGTTAGTAGTGGCCTTCGCCTTGCAGGCCGGTGATGGCGCTTTGCATGGCGGGGATGTATGGATGCTGGCGGCGGTGGGCCTGGGGGCGCTGGGCTATGCCGAAGGCGCGAGGTTGGCGCGGCAGATGGGTGGCTGGCAAGTGATTTGCTGGGCGCTGGTGGTGTCGGCTCCGGTATTGATGGTGCCGGTAGCCAGCTTATCCTGGAGCCATCATGCGGCGCACCCGGAGCCGGTGGCGCTGAAAACCTGGCTCGCGTTCGCTTATGTAGCCCTGTTCTCGCAACTGATCGGTTTCTTTGCCTGGTATGCCGGGCTGGCGCAGGGCGGCATCGCCAGGGTGGGTCAGGTGCAGCTGCTGCAGATTTTTTTCACGCTGGCGTTTTCCGCGCTGTTTTTTGGTGAAGAAGTGGCGTCTTATGCCTGGTTATATGCGTTGGGGGTGATTATTACCGTTGTGCTGGGCAAGCGCGCGGCTGTTCGGTCCTTGAGGCCTCAGCCGCGCTGAAGCGATTGACGCTAACGAGAGGCCTGCCAGTCTTTGGCAGGCTTTTTTATTGTGGATGGCAAGCTGGTGGGGTGCGGTTTGGCGTCGCTCACTGCGCGGCGAGGCCAGGAAGGGTAATACCTGCTTTTTGTCCGCAATCTGTGCGCTACACTGTACTAACAGACAGTAATTGCTAGAGCGGTGGCACCGCCTGCGCTTGTCATGCTGTGCATTTATGATGATGCCGGGACGAGAGCGGGGGAGCACCGTTGCGGCAGTGAAAATACATAACGAGGATGGGTCGCCGGGCGAAGGCCGGGCGGCGTTTGCAAGGGGCGGTAAACGTGTCGCGGGGAAAAACAATTCGCCTGATGCTGGTGTTGTGCGTGCTGATACTGGCCTGCGGCGGGGTGTCGGCCGAAGCGCTGCTGCGCGTGCTGGCTTGGCCAGGCTATGCCGATCCGGACGTGGTGAAGGCGTTTGAGCAACGCTACAAGGCCCGGGTGGAGGTGACCTTCGTTGATTCGGACGAGGGGCTTTGGTCGCGCATGAACGCTAAAGAAGGCCCGCGTTTTGATGTGCTGGCGGCCAACACCGCCGAAATGCAACGCTATTACGCGGCCGGGTTGCTCAAGCCGCTTGATGCGACGTCGTTGCCAAACCTGGCCCGGCAATTGCCCCGTTTTCGCCAGCGTCAGCGCATCCCGGGGCTTGAGCAGCTGGGAGTGCTCTATGCCGTGCCGTTTACCTATTCCACCATGGGCATCATTTACGACAAGCGGCAGTTCGCCTCGCCGCCGGACTCGATGAATGTGCTGTGGGATCCGCGTTTTCGCCACAAAGTGCTCGACTTCAACGGCGGGCAGCACAATTTTTCCTTTAGCGCGCTGGCCTCTGGTATCGAACATCCTTTCCGCTTGAGCAATGACGAGCGCGCCCGGCTGACTCGCCGCCTGATTGATCTGCGCCGCAATGTGCTCACTTTCTACAATCTGCCGGAGGAAGCGACCGAGCTGTTCGTGCGGCACAAGGTTGCGGTGATGTTTGGCAATTATGGCACCCAGCAGCTCAATTCCTTGCGACGAGCCGGCGCGGATGTGGGCTACGCGCTGCCCAAGGAGGGCGTGCTGGCCTGGCTGGATTGCTGGGCCATGACGCGCTTCGCGGCGGATCCGATGCTGGCCCAGCAGTGGATCAACTACATGCTGGAGCCGTCCGTGAGCAGCTTGCTGCCCAAACGACAGGGATTGGCCAATACATTGGTTGAAAGCGAGGATCTGCAGGACAAGGCCAAGGTACTGTGGCTGCAGCCGGTGGAGGATGCCGGCCGGCGGGAAGCGCTGTGGCAGCGCATCATGGCGGGCGACCGCCCGGGGAGCTTCTGATGCGCTCCAGCCTGTTGTTCAAGCTGGTGCTGCTGTTGGCGGTCATCGGCATTCTCTCCTCCGGTCTGACCGGTTACTACGTCTACAGCGCCAATCGCGCGCTGTTGGTGTCGGCGGCGCAAGCCACGCTGATGGGAGCGGTCAAGGATCTTAATCGCCGGTTGGGCATCTCGGTGGAGCAAGCCACTGAGGATGTGCTGATGCTGTCGCGGCTGGTGCAGGTGGACCGGGCGCTGAGCATGCCGGATGGTCCGGAGCGCGAGCGCGCCAAGGACGAGCTGGCTCAGGCCTTTGCCTCCATGCTGGCTTTGCATCCGGAATACTTGCAGGTGCGTCTGATCGGCTCTGCGGACAATGGTCTGGAGCTGGTGCGGATGGATAGCGCCGGCGGGTTGACGCTGCGCGTGGCTGGCGACGCCCTGCAGGAAAAGGCCCACTATCCCTATATGTTCGACACTTTGGCCCTGCCTGCCGGTCAGGTGTATCAGTCGGCCATCACCGTGAACCACGAACGCTCTTCTCATGATGCGGAAGGGGTGCCCAGCATCATGCTGGCTACGCCTCTGCCACGTCATGACGGCCAGCCGGGCGGGTTGGTCGTGATCAATGTGGATCTGAACAAGTTGATCGGCCCTGTGCGCGCTGACTTGCCCCGCGGCTATCGTTTTTATCTCGCCAATAGCTGGGGGGATTTTCTCGTTCATCCCGATCCGGGCCAGACTTTCGGTTTTGACCGCGGGCGGAGGGTGTTCATGCAGGACAGCTTTCCGGCGGCCAAGCCCTTGTTCGAGCATGGTGCCAATACTCAGGTCGTCAACGGGCTGGATCAGCCTGAGCTGGCGCCCGGCAGCATCATGGCCTTTGTCCGCCAGCCGTTTGGCCTGGGCGTCGGCAATGATTTTCTGGTAACCGGGCTGGTGGAGCCGCTGGACAGTGTGCTGGCGAACGCCCAGCCGCTGGGATTGCGCATCATGCATATCGTGCTGGCCTGCAGTGTCATCGCCATCCTGCTGGCGGTGATTTTTGCCCGCGCCTTGCTGCGGCCCATCAACACCCTGGCGGAGGCGGCGACCCGTTTTAGCGATACGCGGCAGCACCAGCCGCTGCCGGTGGAGCGGGATGACGAAATTGGCGTGTTGGCGCGTAATTTCGACAGCATGCAACGCCAGCTGCACCAGCACATGGCGAATCTGTACGACAACCAGCGCGAGCTGGACTATCTGGCGCATCATGACGCGCTGACCGGGCTGGCCAATCGTTCGCTGTTTTTCCAGCGGCTGGAGCAGCGTCTGGCCGGCGTCGCGGGCGATCAGCGCGCTTTTGCTGTGTTGTTTGTCGATTTGGATCGTTTCAAGGACATCAATGACCGTTTCGGTCACGCGCTGGGGGATCAGGTGCTGCAGATTGTGGCGCGCCGATTGCTGCACGGCGTGCGCAGCAGTGATGTGGTGGCGCGGCTGGGGGGCGATGAATACCTGGTCTTGTTGTCGGGCATCGCCTCTGAAACGGCGCTGGGCGAGTTGCTGGACAAGCTGATGCGCAGTATCGGCGAGCCGATTTCAGTGGATGGCGTCAGTCTGAATGTGGGCGCCAGCATCGGCTACAGCTTGTATCCGCGCGACGGCGATAACGCGGAGGATCTGGTCAACAGAGCCGACCACTCGATGTACCGCGTCAAGGCCATGCATCATCAGACCAGCTGAGCCAACGGCCTTCGGCCAACCTTGCGCGGGCGCACTCAGGCTGGCGTGAGCATGTGCAGATACTCGGGATTGCAGGCAGAGTCCTGGCCTCGAGCAATGTCGAAACAACGCGCGCCGCGCTCCTTGGCCAGATCGACCAGTCCAGGGTCCAGCCGGCCGCTCGTAGCCTGTCGATCCAGTTCGGCGATGACCGCTTCCAGCGGCATGCCTTTGCGGTAGGGGCGGTCCTGCACCAGCGCTTGAAACACATCGGCTACCGCAATCAGTCTGGCCTCCACGCTCAGGTCGCGTTGACGGGGATGAAACGGATAACCGCCGCCGTTGATGCCTTCATGATGGTAGGCGGCCCAGTGGGCAATCTCGTCCAGTCCGCGGATGTGCCGCAGGATTTCGTAGGTTTCAAAACTGTGCTGGTTCATGATGGAGCGCTCGGTATCGTCCAGCGGGCCTTCCTTTTCCAGAATGCTGTCCGGCATGTGTAGTTTGCCCAGATCATGCAGCAGCGCGGCGATTTCAATTTTCAGGCAGCGCTGCTCGGAGAGGCCGTAGGCCGAGGCGAGATACTTGGCCAGATCGGCGACGCCCACCGAGTGGCGGGCGGTGAACGGGCTCTTCTGATCCACTACATAGGCCAGGATCATGGATAGCTGGCGCAACTGCGCCAGTGTGAGTTGATGTGGTGTTTCCACCTGCCCCATGTCCCAGGTGTAGCGCTGGATGTGGCGGTCTTCCAGCGCGATCCAGAAGGCCTCGGAACGGTGCGCCTGCTGCAGCGCATCCACCAGTTCCGGGTCGAACAGCGTGCCGCTGTGCGCGCGAGCCACATTGTCGACGATCTCGTCGCGCGTCAGCAGGATGTCGCTGTGGTAGTGGGGCAGTGCGCGCACGTCGATCCGGTCGGACAGGAAAATCAGATTCGCCATGCGGGCGTCCTGGCGGCTGAGCGGCAGTTGGCGCAATTGCTGCCAGTGGGTGTGGTGGTGCAGCACCGGCAAGGCGAATTTGGCCAGCGGTTCGAAATCCTTCAGCAGGCGGTAGCCGATTTCGCAGTGGATATGGGCATCGTGCCAATCAAAATAATTGGCCAGATTGGCGTGCATCTGCGAGGTGGATACGCCGCAATCGTGCAGCAGCCCCAGTTCGAAGGCGTAGCGAAGGTCTTCTTCGCTGAAGCCAAGCATCTGGCCGATCTGGCAGGCGATATAGCCCACCCGCTTGCCGTGATGGGTATCGTTCATGCCCACCAGCGACACGGCGTTTTCAATGGCCAGAATCATCTGCCGCAAATCAATGCACAGCGCGCTGTCGTCCAAATCGCTCTCCCTCCATTGGCTGCAGGCCGCTTCATGTTTGCGGCTTTCATTTCTTTGTAGCTGCTCCGGCGCGATTCATCGCCGTGCGCGAGTCCTGTTGTGATCAGGATCAGACAGGACGCTCATGCCGGCATGCTTGTGCAGACAGCAAAAAGCCCTGCAAGGCAGGGCTTTGGCGCGAGGTCGAGGCGGGGGTCAGCCGATATCCAGCTTGCGGATCACGGTTTCAAACGCTTGCGCCGCGTCTTTCCATTGCGGGTTGGTGAATTTTTCCGCGCGCACGATGGCCTGGCAGGCTGGGCAGTCATCCTGGCGGTCATCCACCGAGCCCTGCGTGGGGCAGTTGGCGCGGTTGATGTGTTTGATTTCGCCGGTGGCGATGCGGATCAGATCCTCGATAACGGTTTTTGCATGCTTGTCCATGACTTGTCTCCTGTTGGGGGATGATGCTGACCACCCGGAGGCGGCCCCGCGCGGTGGCGGGCCGGATAAGCCCGCCGCTGGCGACAGGATGATGACCTGTCGCACGCCATCAGCATGCTGGCGCGCTGAACCGTTGCGGATAGTCGCCAACATACTGTGTTTTTGTCTGACAGAAGTTTGCATAAATCAAGCTTTGTTCATTCTTCTGCGATCGCGCGGCGCAGTAAGTCCGGAAAGGCGGCAGACACTGATCCATACTGCAGCAAAACAGGCGGTGACCAGTCGGGGGGCGGCATGAACAAGGACGAGGCGGAGGTGGACAAGGCGCTGGCGGTGGATCTTTTCCACCGCAGCAGGGTGTCCGCAATGGTGGCTTTGCTGGGCGTGATGGTGACGGCGCTGCCGCATTGGCAAGCGCAAAGCCGTCTTGTGGGCATCTGGGCGGCGGGGATGGGCTCGCTATTGTGTTGGCGCATGCTGCATGCCAGTTGGGCGCTGGTTGCCGGGGACGAGGGCAGGCTGCGCTTTGTGCGCGGCGAGGCCATCCTGTGTGCGCTGACAGGCTTGGGCTGGGGAGCGATGCTGTATCTGTTCGACAGCGGCGGCATGGATGCGCTCTATCATTTGCGACTGATGATTCTTGCCACCGCCATCGCTTTCATCATGTCCACCTTATCGTCCAACCTGTTGGTACTGACCGCCTATGTCGCTCCCATCGTGTTGATGCTCGCGGTTTTTGTCCTGACGCACGACTATGTCCAGCCCAAGGGTGTCTTGCTGCTGAGCTTGCTGGTGTTTGTCGGCATGATCGGCGTGGTGGGGCGTTCGGCCAACCTGCGCTCGCGGGCGGCGGCCTCCAGCAATCTGGCGGTGCTGCGTTTGAGCGAGGAGCTCAACGAGCGGCTGGAGAAGGAGCGCGAGCTGAGGGAGTCGCTGATGCGATTGGCGCGCACTGACGAGCTGACCGGTTTGCTCAATCGTCGGGCGGTGATGGGGGAGCTGGAGCTGCAAATCGCCCGGGCACAGCGTTATGGCGGCGCGCTGGCGGTGCTGATGATGGATCTGGATCACTTCAAGGCTATCAATGACGAGCATGGCCATGCAGCCGGCGATCTGGCGCTGAAAGAGGTGTCTGCCGCCTTGCGGGAGGTGTCGCGCCGCACGGATCTGCTGGGGCGGGTGGGCGGCGAGGAATTTCTGGTCGTGCTGCCGGCCATGGCGCCGGAGGCGGCGCTGGTGGCTGCCGAGCGCTTGCGCAATGCGGTGGCGGGATTGCAGGTGACGTGGGAAGGCAAACCGCTGCAATTGAGCCTGTCCATTGGTATTGCCTTTCATCGGGCGGAGGACGTGGCGGACAACCTGCTTCGTCGCGCGGACGATGTGCTGTATCAGGCCAAGCATCTGGGGCGCAATCAGATACGCGTGGCGGTATAAGGCCGCCGGCAGGCGGCTTTCTCAATGTTTTCCCGATGGGATGATGAAAAACCAGCGGTCTTGTGCAGCGCCGGTCTGGTTGGCGTTGACAGGGCTTGCCTCGCCTAGATGTGTGGCTGGCCGTTGCCGGGCACGGCTTGTACGCCCACGGGCCGGCCAGCGAGGGAGTTTCATCTTATTGACTGCGGATAGGTAGTTTCACTTAATCGTGAACTCTTTTTGCATGCCTTGGTCTTTCGTTAAGTGCTGCACTTATGGACAGGCAACAGGCAAGACCGGCGTGGTCACTTGCTGTCATTTGGACGATAGACACCAGCTTCATGTCGGTCTTGCCTGTTGTTTGTTCGCAGACTGTGCCATCCCCATGGCGAGGACTGATCTTTCCAGTCAGGCGGTTTCCCCAACCGCCGCTCCAAGCCCCTGCCGGAGGGGTGAAAGAACCGGCCTTACTCTTCTGGTGAGATATTTCCCGCCCGCGCTGTCCCGCGGGCGTTTTTTTTCCCGCTTTCCAGTCGGTTTTCCAAACGGGTTTTTGGTCTTTTGTTCGGAAATCCGAATCACGATTTTCTCTTGATGTTTTTCAACCATACAAATCAAAGACTTACTGTTTGGTTTTGTGACGTTTTCCTGGCACGTTTCCTGCCATAAGCGGGAGGCTCGTTGCCGGTTTTGCGACCGGACTACATTAGGAGAACCTGCTTGAAAACCAATAAGATTACGTTGTGGGTGCTGATCGCTCTCGTGCTCGGCATCACCGTGGGCTACTTCTGCCACGCCAACATCACTGACGCCAAGCAACTGAAAGACGTTGCCGGCTACTTCTCCATCCTGACCGATGTGTTCCTGCGACTGATCAAGATGATCATCGCGCCCCTGGTGATGTCTACGCTGGTGCACGGCATCGCCAGCAGCGATTCCCGTTCCGTGGGTCGCGTCGGCCTGAAGGCCATGGCCTGGTTCCTGTGCGCCTCGCTGGTGTCGCTGTTCCTTGGTCTGTTCTTCGCCAACCTGCTGCAGCCGGGCGTGGGTTATAACCTGCCGTTGCCGGATGTGACCGCTACCAGCGGTGTGAAGGCTTCCGCGCTGAACCTGAAGGACTTCATCACCCACATGTTCCCCACCAGCTTCTTCGATGCCATGAGCAAGAACGAAGTGCTGCAAGTGGTGGTGTTCTCGGTGTTCTTCGGCGTGGGCATCATCACCTACAAGGGTGAGAAGCCCACCTTCCTGATCAAGGGTCTGGAAGAGCTGTCCAACATCATGCTGCGCATCACCAATATCGTGATGATGTTTGCGCCGCTGGGCGTGTTCGGCGCCGTGGCCTCCACCGTGACCACCGAAGGCCTGGGCGTGCTGACCGTGTACGCCAAGTTCATGGGCAGTTTCTACCTGGCCCTGTTGACGCTGTGGATCCTGATGATTTCCGGCGGTTACGCCTTTGTCGGCCGCAAGATCTTCGCCCTGCTGAAGATGATCCGCATGCCGCTGATGCTGGGTTTTGCCACTGCCAGCAGCGAAGCCGCCTATCCGCAACTGCTGGAGCAACTGGAACGCTTCGGCATCAAGGAGAAGATTTCCGGCTTCGTGCTGCCGCTGGGTTATTCCTTCAACCTTGACGGTTCCATCATGTACACCTCGTTCGCCGCGCTGTTCATCAGCCAGGTGTTCCATGTGAACCTCACCCTGACCCAACAGATCACCATGCTGCTGATCTTGTTGGTAACCAGCAAGGGCATCGCCGGTGTGCCGCGCGCGTCGCTGGTGGTGGTGGCCGCCGTGCTGCCGATGTTCAATCTGCCGGATGCCGGCATCTTGCTGATCCTCGGCATCGACCACTTCCTGGATATGGGCCGTACCGCCACCAATGTGCTGGGCAACGCCATTGCCACTACCGTGGTGGCCGGCTCCGAAGGCGAGATCGACCGCGAAGCCGCGATGCAGAATCCGGTGTTGGCCGAAGACCGGGTGTAAGAGGCAGCGCAACAGATACAGAAGAGAATGCCGGCGGTCGCGCCTTCAGTCGGAATCGACTGCGGCGCTGCCGAACCGGTGGCGGTTGGACTCCGGGAACGACATCCCCCAACCCGCCTCCGCCAGGAGGCAGTCAAAGACGGGCCGTGACGGCTTGCCGGTTTGAAGTCTGCCCCCAGACTTTGATCCGGTGCAGCCAAGGGACGGTCCTGAAAGCCCGGAGTCGCAGCCATGATGGTTTGTCCCGCTAGCGCATCCGCCCGGTCCCTCTCGACAGGGCTTGGCCAACCCGACCGCCGGAAGAGCGGCGGGTATCCCGGGCGCGATGCGAACAAACCGTCAATAAGCAAGGCCGGGCATAGCCCGGCCTCTTTTTTTGCCTTGCTCGCCGCCGTCCGGCAGCGCGGCGTTAGCCTTGCTGCAGTCCGTATTTCTTCAATTTGTCGAACAGGGTGGTTTTAGCCACCTTCAACGCTTCGCTGGTGCGGCTGAGGCTGCCGCCCTGACGGCGGTATTCTTCCGCGATCAGCGCGCGCTCGAAGGCTTCCACCGTTTCAGCCAGCGGCAGCGCCTGGCTCAGGTGGGCGGCTTCGGACAAGGGCGTGCGGATGCCCAGCACATAGCGTTCCGCCACATTGCGCAGTTCGCGCACATTGCCCGGCCAGTCGTAAGCCAGCAGCGAGGCTTGCTCGTGGGCTTCCAGTTGCGGCGTGGGGCGGTCGAAACGGGTGGCGGACTGCATGAGGAAGTATTCGAACAGCAGCGGGATATCCTCGCGACGCTCGCGCAGCGGCGGCAAATGCAGGCTGACCACGTTGAGGCGGTAGTAGAGGTCGCTGCGGAAGTGCCCGCTGCCGCCCATGGCCTTGAGGTCAGACTTGGTGGCGGAGATTACCCGGCAGTCCACCGGGATGGGGGTGTTGGAGCCCAGTCTTTCCACTGTGCGTTCCTGCAATACGCGCAGAAGCTTGATCTGCAGCGGCAGCGGCATGCTTTCGATTTCGTCGAGGAACAGCGTGCCGCCGTCCGCGTATTCGATACGGCCTATGCGGCGTTTGCTCGCGCCGGTGAAGGCATGAGCCTCGTGGCCGAAGATCTCGCTCTCAAACAGGCTTTCTGCCATGCCGCCGCAGTTGAGGGCGACAAAGTTGCGACTCTGCCGGCGGCTGATGTCATGCAGGCAGCGAGCCACCAGTTCCTTGCCAGTGCCGGTTTCGCCGTGGATCAGCACGTTGGCCGAAGTGTCGGCCACGTCGGCAATCATGCGGCGCAGGTTTTCCATGGCCGGGGAGCGGCCGATCAGGCGGGAAGCCAGGCTGTTGCGGTCTTCCAGCTGGCGACGCAGGCTTTGCACCTCCAGGCTCAGCCGGCGTTGTTCCATGGCGCGGCTGACTACATCGTGCAGTCGTTCCGGCGAGAAGGGCTTTTCGATGAAGTCGTAGGCGCCGTCTTTCATGGCTTGCACCGCCAGGCTGACGTCGCCGTGGCCGGTGATGAGGATCACCGGCAGGTCGGCGTCGCGCGCGCGCAGTTGGCGCATCAGCGCCATGCCGTCCTGGCCGTGCAGGTGGATATCGCTGACCACCACGCCGGCAAAGCCCGGTTCGATCAGCGTCAGCGCCTGTTCGGCGCTGGCGACGCCCGTTGTTTGCAGGCCCTCAAGCGCAAGCGCCTGCTCGCAGCCCATCAGTACGACCGGATCGTCCTCGACGATTACCACTTGCATGCCATCAAACATGGCTTTGTTCCTCTGTAGCCTGGGGAAGGCAGACGGTGAACAGCGCGCCGCCTTCCGGATGATTGTCGGCGCTCAGACTGCCGCCTGTTTCTGTAATGATGCCGGCCGACAGCGTCAGCCCCAGCCCGAGGCCGATGCCGGCGGGTTTGGTGGTGACGAAGGGCTCGAACAAGTGTTCGCGTACGCTGTCGCGCAGGCCGGGGCCGTTGTCGCGGATGGTGAGCACTACCTGGCCGTCGGCCAGCCAGCCATTGATTTCGATCAGCGGATCGGGCCGGCCTTGCAGCTCGTCCAGGGCGTTGGCAAGCAGGTTCACCAGCACCTGCTCGAAACGGTTGGGATCGCAACGGGCCTTCCAGCTTTCCGGTTGCCCGTGGCGCAGGATGCGGGTGTCGGTGTTCTGCAGCCGGTTGGCCAGCAGCAGCAAGGCGTTGTCCAGCGCGCGGCTGACGTCCACCACGCCGACGCTGGTGGTGGATTTGCGCGAATAGGACTTCAGGGCGCCGGTCAGCTCGCCCATCTTGTCCACCAGTTGGCAGATGGTATTGAGATTGCTGCGCGCGGTGTCGGGTTGGCCGCGCTCGAGAAACTTGATGGCGTTGCCGGAGAGGGTGCGCAAGGCGGCCAGCGGTTGGTTTAGCTCATGCGCCATGCCGGTGGCCAGCTGGCCTAGCACCGCCAGCTTGCCGGCCTGCACCAGATCGTCCCGGGTTTGCCGAAGGTGTTGTTCGGTGCGAATGCGTTCCTGCACCTCGGCTTGCAGTTGCAGGTTGGCGTGAGAGAGGTCGGCCGTGCGTTCTTCCACTTTGCGCTCCAGCTGCTGATAGGCCTGCTGCAAGGCTTCGCGCGCGGCCAGCTTGTCGCGCAGGCGGCGACGGCGCTCGTTCAGCCAGAGGATGGCGGTGGCGCTAAAGGCGGTGAGCAGGCCGGCCAGCGCGGCGCGGTTGTACGCCAGCTGGTAGACCGGGTCCAGGCTGGAGAGCACGGTGAGCTTCCAGTTGGACACCGGCAACAACTGTGACTGGCCTAGCATGTCGCGCGGGTAGGCTAGGCGTCGCCAACTGGCCTTGGCCGGTTCGGTAACACGCCAGATGCGGCTGCCGTCATCCAGCTGGCGGCGCTCTTTCAGGCCCAGCTGGCGCAAGGGGATGCGGTTGTACTGGCGATTGCGGTCGAAGGCGTCGCGCAGGGCGTCGCTGAAGGGGTGCAGGGTGCGGAATTTCCAGCCGGGCTCGGTGGCCAGAATCACCACATCGTTCTGATCGGACACCATCACCGTGGTCTTGCTCTCGCGCCACAGTTTTTCCAGGTAATCCATGTTGATCTTCACCACGGCCACGCCAATGATGCGGCCGCGGCTCAACAAAGGCTCGGACAAGTAGTAGCCGGGTTCGCTGCGGGTGGTGCCCACGCCGAAGAAGCGGCCGGGGTGCCCGTCCATCGCCTCGGTGAAGTAGGGGCGGAAGGAATCGTCCTCGCCCAGATAGCTGTCCGGACTGTGCCAGTTGCTGGTGGCCAGTACGATGCCGGTGGTGCTCATGATGTAGATGGCGCTGGCGCCGGTGCGCTGGCTCAGACGGTCCAGATAGTCGTTGGCGGCCTGGCGTTCTTGTTCGTTGCCAGGCTCTCGCAGCAGGCGGTCCACATAGGGGGACAGCGCCAGCAGGCTGGGCAGGCGGGCGTAGTGGCCGATTTCGCTGTCCAGGCTGTTGGCGTACATCTCCAACCGCTGCGTGGTGCTATTGCGCAGATCGGTCAGCGAATCGTCCACGCTGGCGCGGAAGGCGCTGATGCCGGCAATGATCATCAGCACCAGAACCAGCAGGACCCGGAGCAAGGTGCGCAGTTTCAAGGTGGGGAGGCGTCCGCAAACGGTTGGCTGGGGCGGCCGCTAAGGGGCCGGAGGCAAGCCGTATTGTAGCAAGTCTTGTTCCGGCTCAGGGGTTTGCCGAAGCCGCCTCGCTCTGTGCCAGCGTCTGGCGCAGCAGTGCGGCGAATCGGTCCACCAGCTCTGAGGCGGGCCGGTGCAAGGGGCGCACCAGCTGTACGGTAAAGGGGATGGACACTGTCAGCGGCCGCACCGCCACGCCTTGCCCGGCAAAGGCGGCGGCGCTGAGCGGGTTGACCACCGCCAGCCCCACGCCTTCGCGCACCATGCAACACACCGAGGCGGCGCTGTGGGTTTCCAGCACCATATGACGCTCCACGCCATGTTGGCCGAAGAGCCGGTCCAGTTGCTGCCGGTAGATATCGCTGGCGGAAAGGCTGATGAAAGGCTGGTCGTGAAAATCGGCGGGGGATAGCCGCGGGCGGGCAGCCAGCGGATGGCCAGCGGGCAGGATGGCCACTTCATCGGCGCAGAATACCTGCTCGATGCGGGTGCCTGCCGGCGCGTGGTGGCTTTCGGTCAGGCCCAGATCATGGCGCTGGGCCGACAGCCACTCCTCCAGCAGCGGCGACTCCTGCGGCGCGATGTTGAGCGACACCCTGGGATGCTCGGCCAGAAAACGCTGGCAGACGCCCGGCAGCACCGCTTGCGAGAACATCGGCAGGCAGGCCAGCGACAGGCTGCCGTGTTCGAACTGGCGGATGGCGCGCGCCGCTTCGGCGATGCGGTCCAGCCCCAGATAGGCGCGCCGTACTTCTTCAAACAGTTGCAGCGCTTCGGCCGTGGGGCGCAGCCGGCCGCGCACGCGCTCAAACAGCGTGAGGCCGGTAAGTTGTTCCAGCCGGGCCAGTTCGCGACTGACCGTGGGCTGGGAGGTGTGCAGCAGGGTGGCGGCGTCGGTGACGCTGCCGCTGGTCATGACAGCGTGGAAGATTTCCACGTGGCGCAGGCTGAACGGCGACATGGCAGGCTGGAAAATGAGAGTCGGGTCATATCATAAATGAAAGATGTGACTATAAATTGATATTTTATTTTTGCCGTGGGCTGCGTCACCATCGATACATCATTGAATCAGGTGTCCGCCATGAAAACTTTCTCCGCCGCCCAGCTGGCCGCGCTTGCCCATGAATACGGTGCTCCGCTGTGGGTATACGACGCCGCGGTCATTCGTGAGCGCATCGCCCAGCTGTCGCGTTTTGACGTGATCCGCTATGCGCAAAAGGCTAACTCCAACACGCACATCCTGCGCCTGATGCGCGAGCAAGGCGTGAAGGTGGACGCCGTGTCGCTGGGCGAGATCGAACGCGCGCGCCAGGCCGGTTTCCAGCTGGATTCGGGCGAACCGTCCGAGGTGGTGTTTACCGCCGACGTGTTGGATCGCGCTACGCTGGCTGTGGTGGTGGCGGAGCGTATTGTGGTCAACGCCGGCAGTATCGACATGCTGCGCCAATTGGGCGCCGCATCGCCCGGCCACAAGGTGTGGCTGCGCATCAATCCGGGTTTTGGCCATGGCCACAGCCAGAAGACCAATACCGGCGGCGAAAACAGCAAGCACGGCATCTGGCATGAGGATCTGGACGAGGCGCTGGCGGTCATCGATCAGTTCGGTCTCAAGCTGGCGGGCATACACATGCACATCGGCTCCGGCGTGGATTACAGCCATCTGCAGCAAGTGTGCGGCGCGATGGTGGCGCTGGTGAAGCGCATGGGGCGCGACATCGAAGGCATCTCCGCCGGCGGCGGCTTGTCCATCCCCTACCGCGACGGCGACAGCCGTATCGACACCGAGCACTATTTCTCGCTGTGGGACGCGGCGCGCAAAGAAGTGGAAGGCCTGCTGGGCCATGCCGTGCGGCTGGAGATCGAACCCGGCCGGTTCCTGGTGGCCGAATCCGGCGCGCTGGTGGCCGAAGTGCGCGCGGTCAAGAACATGGGCAGCCGCCATTTCGTGCTGGTGGATGCCGGTTTCAACGATCTGATGCGCCCGTCGCTGTACGGCAGCTATCACGCCATTTCCGTATTGACGCCCGAGGGCGTGGAGAAAAGCGGCGCGGTGCCTACCGTGGTGGCCGGCCCCTTGTGTGAATCGGGCGATGTGTTCACCCAGCAGGAAGGCGGCGTGGTGGAAAGCCGCGATCTGCCGGCGGCGGACGTGGGCGACTGGCTGGTGTTCCATGACGCCGGTGCTTACGGCGCCACCATGTCCTCCAACTACAACAGCCGCCCCCTGTTGGCCGAAGCGATGGTGGATGGCGGCGCTGCCCGCTTGATCCGTCGCCGCCAGACGATGGCGGAATTGCTGGCGCTGGAAAACGTGTAAGCGCCTTGCAGATGATTGACAACCGATTGCTCGCTTTCTGGTGAGAATGCGAGGCGCCCTTGCCGGGCAAGGGCGGGGGGATGGGGAAGAAATGGAAGGCTGCGGAATCGCTAAGTAAGTCGGAAGGCCCGGCTTTGCCGGGTTCTGCTTAATGTCATCCAATGACTGTGCCTGCAGCAAAAAAAGCCGCTCGGATGAGCGGCTTTTTCGTATCGGCAAGCGGAGCGCTTACATATTCATGTTGTTGATGACGAACTTGACGCCCGGCACCTTCTCGGCGATCACGCCGGCTTTGTACATTTGCTGGTCATCAGACATCTTGCCGTCGATGGTGACTTCCTGTTTTTTGCTGCTTACTTTCAGGTCCAGGGCTTTTAGCTCCGGATCGGCGTCCAGGGCGGACTTCACGTTCACGGCCAGTTGTTCGTCGGTTACCGGCGCGTCTTCGGCGTGAACGATGGCCGGCAGAAAGGCGGCTTGCAGTGCGAGGGTGGCCAGCAGGGCGGAACGGGCGAAAATGCGCTTCATCTGAATGATCTCCTGAAAACAAGCGGCGTCATGGTCGGCGGCTGCGATGGGCCTGCCGGTTATCTCGATTGGATGGCAGCATGGTAGCGAGCTTTGTTTGCATTTTTGTTGCGAAACCATGAAGCGTCCCGTCTTGCGTGCGCGGGTGTGTCTTTCCGGCAGAACTCGCGGCTTGCCGGACTGTCCGACGCCTTCACCGCGACGTGCAGCCGCGCGGCTGCCGGGTTAACATGGCGGCTTGCCGTGCGCAGTTGCGCCGCATCTCTAAGCACCTTCCGTCCGCAAAGCCCTGATTCATGCTCAAACGCCTTCTCATTCTGTTGCCACTGCTGTGGCTTGCCGCCTGCTCCACCTCCACGCCGCCGCTTGGCGAGAGCGGCGCGCCTGCGCAGCAGGGTAGTCCGGCCAGCCTGCCCGCCTGGAACGAGCAGCCGGTGGGCGACACCCTGCAGGCCTTGTTGCAAAGCTGCCGCGTAACGGGCCGCAAGCCGCAATGGAGCACGGTCTGCCAGGAAGCGGCGCGGTTGCCGGTCGGCGATGCCGCCGCCGTGCGCCGTTTCTTTGAAAGCCGTTTCAACGCCTGGCGCGTACGCGACGGCAGTACCGACAGCGGACTGATTACCGGCTATTACGAACCGCTGCTCAATGGCAGCCGTCAGCGCAGCGAACGCGCTCCCTGGCCGGTATACGGCGTACCGGCGGATTTGCTGTCGCTGGATTACCCGGCCAGCTTGCGCGGTCGCAGTGTGCTGGTGGCGCGCAAGGCTTCGGCCAACCGCTTGCAATTGCAGCCCGGCAAAACCGTGGCCGGCGCCGGAGAGATTGAAGTGCGGCCGGCTGATTTCACCGTCGATGCCCGCACCACGCGACTGAAGGGCCGGTTGGAAGGCAATCGCCTGCTGCCGTATTACACCCGCGCCGAGATCGAGCAAGGCAAGGGCGTGTCCAGCGCGCCGGTGCTGGCCTGGGTGGAGGACCCGGTGGAATTGTTCTTCCTGCAGGTACAGGGTTCAGGCCGCATCCAGCTGGACGACGGCAGCTTCCTGCACGTGGGTTTTGCCGAACAGAACGGTTACAACTATCAGTCCATCGGCAAGTGGCTGGTGGACAGGGGCGAGCTGACGCTGGCCAACGCCTCCATGCAGGGCATTCAGGGCTGGCTGAAGGCCAATCCGAATCGCAGGCAGGAGCTGTTCGCCGTCAATCCCAGCTATGTGTTCTTCAAGGCGTTGCCCGGCGGCGACAGCGGCCCCACCGGCGCGCTGGGCGTACCCCTGACCGGGGGCTACAGCATTGCGGTGGACCCGCGCTACATCCCGCTGGGCACGCCGGTGTATCTTTCCACCACTTTGCCGCTGAGCCAGCAGCCGCTTAACCGGTTGGTGCATGCGCAGGATACCGGCAACGCCATTCGCGGCGCGGTGCGGGCCGACTTCTTCTGGGGTTATGGCGCTGAGGCCGGCATGTACGCCGGCAGAATGAAGCAGACGGGCAGCCTGTGGATGTTGTTGCCCAAGGGCGTCACCCCGGCCATGGCCTCGGCACAGTAAGAGCCGTAAACAAAACCCCTGCCCCTGCCTTTCGCCTGCTTGTCGTACACCGGGTACGGGCTGTGGCGGCAGGGTCTTCACAAGTTTGTGTCAGCGGCGCCAAGCGCCGCCGGCAAAGGCAGGGCTGGGTGTTTGACGCTGTCGGTCCCGGGGGCGGGTCGACAAAAATCAGGTCATACGGCATTGCCGGCGGCCATTTGTCGCTGCGTGGTTCGGCGGCGAGTCAAAACAATAAACGGATACGACATGCGATCTGCATTGATGCTTCTCCTGTTGGCGGCTGGCCTGACGGTCGGCTGCTCCCGCCATGAGGGCGGCGACGCCAAACCCGGCAAGGCCGCCGCTTCCGCCCCGGCTGCGCGTGAGTTGGCCGAAGCCGATGTGGTGGTGGCCAAGGCAGGCGCGTTGGCTGACATGCTGCCCTTTACCGGCACGCTGAGCGCGCCCTCCAGCGCCAGCATCGCCGCCGAGGTGGAAGCTCGGGTGAAAGAAGTGCGGGTGCGCGAAGGCGAGCGGGTGAGTAAGGGCCAGGTGCTGGCAGTGCTGGACGCGGAAGCGCTGGATCAGTCGGTGTCCGAGCAGGAAGCCCAGCTGGCCAACAACCGGTCCCGCCTGCAGTTGGCCAAGATCAAGCTGGACAAGCAGCGAGAGCTGCTGCAAAAGGGCTTCATCTCCCAGTTGGCTTTCGATGAGGTGCAAAGCGACTACACCGTGCGCGCCGGCGAGCTTAAAGCGCAGGAAACCCAACTGGCGCGCGCGCGCCGTCTGCAGGCCGACAGCGTGGTGAAAGCGCCCATCGACGGCGTGGTGTACGAACGCAAGATCAATCCGGGCGAAGTGGCGGCCAAGAACGCCAAGCTGTTTTCCGTGGCCGACCTGCGCGAACTGGAAGTCAGCGCCAGCGTACCTTCGCAACGCGTGGCGCTGGTCAAGCCCGGCATGACGGCGCGCTTCACGGTGGAAGGGCAGGCGCAGGCCTACAGTGGCTTGGTGGCTCGCATCAATCCGGTGGCGCAAAGCGGCACCCGCAGCTTTACCGTGTTCATCCGGGTGGAGAACCCCGACGGGCGGCTGAAGGGCGGCTTGTTCGCCAAGGGCGGCATCGTGCTGAGCGAGATCGCCGGCCAGACCCTGCTGCCGCAGAACGCCGTGCAAGACCCGGAGGGCAAGCCCTGGGTGATGGCGATCGAGAAAGGCCGGCTGGTGAAGCGTCCGGTGCGGATAGCGCTGTTGTCCGAAACCGAGCGCGTGGCGGCGGTGTCCGGCGTCAGCCCGGGCGAACCGGTGCTGGCGGCGCGCCTGCTGGGCGTCATCGCCGGCGAAGCGGTAAGCTTGCCGCCGTCGGTTCGCTGAGGAACGCGTCATGTGGCTTACCCGCGTCAGCGTCCGCAATCCCTATTTCGCCACAGTCCTGATGATGGCGCTGCTGGTGCTGGGCTTGTTCGCCTGGTATCGCTTGCCGGTGGAGGAGTTTCCCGACATCCGTTTCCCGGTGGCGGTGGTCAGCACCAGTTACGGCGGCGCATCGCCGGAGGTGGTGGAAAGCGAGGTCACCCGCCCGCTGGAAGAGGCCATCAATACCATCAACGGTATCAAGCACATCCGTTCTTACTCGTTTGAGGGCAATTCCACCATCGTGGTGGAGTTCGAACTGAGCGTGGACCCCAATGCCGGCGTGCAGGACGTGCGCGACCGGGTGGGTAGCGTGCAGGGGCGCTTCCGCCGTGAAATCGGCACGCCGTCGGTGTCGCAGTTCAATCCCAATGACCAGCCTTTGCTGTCGGTGACCTTCAGCTCGCTGGAGGCTACGCCGCGCGCCATGACCACCTGGGTGGAAAACACCCTCAAGAAACGCATCCAGACCGTGTCCGGCGTGGGCGAAGCACGGGTGGTGGGCGGCGTGAAGCGGCAGATCCGCATCGATGTCGACCCCTACCGGCTGGAGTCTTCCGGCCTGTCGCTGCAGGAAGTGGCCGACGGCATCCGCGCCGCCAATCGCGATTTTCCCGCCGGCGCCTTGAGCACCGCCGCCAGCGAGCTGAGCATTCGTGTGGCGGGCAAGCTCAAGTCGCCGGATGATTTCGCGACGCTGGTGATCGGCTATCGCCACGGCAACCCGATCCGCTTGGCGGACATTGCCAGCGTGGCTGACGCGGAGGCGGAAAAAAGCAGTATCTCGCTGATCGACGGCAAGCCCGGCGTCAGCATCGACATCCGCGCCGCGCGCGGCGCCAATGTGGTGGAAGTGGCGCACGGGGTGAAGCAGGTGATCCGCGAGATGGAAAAGCAGATGCCGCCAGGTACCCATGTGCGCTACACCTACGACAAGTCTGAAGAAGTGCGCAAGTCGCTGGCGGATGTGGAGGCCACCTTGCTGGAAGGCGCACTGCTGACCGTGCTGATCGTGTTTCTCTTTCTGGGCAGTTGGCGCAGCACCGTCATCACCGGCCTCACCTTGCCGGTCTCACTGGTGGGCACGCTGTTTGCCGTGCAGGCGCTGGGTTTCACGCTCAACCTGATGACGCTGATGGCGTTGTCCTTGTCCATCGGTCTGTTGATCGATGATGCCATCGTGGTGCGGGAGAACATCGTCCGCCACGCCAATATGGGCAAGAGCCATTTCCAGGCGGCGCTGGATGGCACCAACGAGATCGGCCTCGCCGTGCTGGCCACCACCCTCACCATCGTGGCGGTGTTCCTGCCGGTAGGTTTCATGAGCGGCATCATCGGCAAGTTTTTCCACCAGTTCGGCCTCACCGTCACGGTGGCGGTGCTGATTTCCATGCTGGTGAGTTTCACGCTGGACCCGATGCTGTCTTCTATCTGGCCGGACCCGCATCATCACGGTGACCGTCATCGCGGACCGCTGGGCCGCATGCTGGACTGGTTCGAGGGTTCGCTGGACCGTCTGGCAGAAATCTATGTCAAGGTCATTCGCTGGGTGCTGGGTCATCGCAAGACGGTGCTGGCGGCTGCGCTGTTGTTGACGGTGGGTAGCTTCATGCTGGTGCCGGTGGTGGGCGGAGAGTTCATGCCCCGGCAGGACAAGGGCAAGTTTGCGCTCTCGTTCAAGACCGCACCGGGTTCATCGCTGGAGTACACCGAAGGCAAGGGGCTGGAGCTGGCCGCACTGATGCGCCGCCTGCCCGCCGTACAGTCGGTCAGCATGACAGCGGGCGACGGCAGTTTCGGCAGTGGCAAAACCGACGGCCGGCTGGTAGTGGATCTGGGTGCCAAACGCGAGCGGCAGGCCAATCTGTTCGACGTGATGCGCCAAGCGCGGCAGCAAGCCGGGCTGGTGGCCGGCGTTGACATCCTGTCGGTGGAGGAGCTGGGCAAGGAAGGTCCGGGCGGCAAGCCGGTGAACATTGGTCTGCGCGGCTCTGATCTGGCCTTGTTGTCGGCCACCGCGGACCGGCTGATGGCCGAGCTGGGCAAGGTGCCCGGCGTCAGCGACATGCAGAGCAGCCTCAACGACGCCGACCCCGCCATCAATCTCACCGTGAAGCGCGACGCCGCCGCCGGACTGGGCGTGGATCTCAGCCGCGTGGGCAATACGCTGTCCATGCTGCTGGCGGGCGAAACGGTCAGCACCTGGGAAGCGCCGGACGGTGAGAACTACGACGTGCTGTTGCAGATTCCCAAGGAGTCGCGACGGCGCGAGCTGCTGGACGTGTTGACCGTGGCCGGTTCGGCGGACGCCAATGGCGTGGCCAGCATGGTGCCACTGTCCACTGTTACCCAGCTGAGTCGCGGCCTCAGCCCGCGCCAGATCGACCGGGTGGATTTGCTGCGCGAAGTGACCATCACCGCCAACATCGCCGGGCGCGATTCCGGCTCGGTGTTTGCCGATATCGCCAAACTGACCGACAGCTTCAAACTGCCGACCGGGGTGGTGCTGGCGCAGGAGGGCGAGCGGCGCGACATGGAGGAATCGCTGGGCTACGCCGTGCAGGCGCTGGCGATGGGCGTGATCTTCATCTACATGATTCTGGCGGCGCAGTTCCGCAGTTTCACGCTGCCCATTTCCATCATGATGGCGCTGCCGCTGGCTTTCGTCGGTGTGTTTGTCGCCTTGCTGGCCTTTGGCTCCACGCTCAATATGTTCTCGGTGATCGGCATCATCATGCTGATGGGCCTAGCCTCCAAAAACGGCATTCTGCTGGTGGATTTCATCAACCATTCTCGCCGCGAAGGCATGAGCCGGGAGGACGCCATCGTCGAAGCGGGGCGCGTGCGGTTGCGTCCCATCATGATGACCAGTCTGGCCATGATTTTCGGCATGCTGCCCATGGCTTTCGGCAGCGGCGACGGTTCGGAAACCCGCGGGCCGATGGCGCACGCCATCATCGGCGGCATGATCACCTCCACCGCGCTGACGCTGATTGTGGTGCCGGTGGTGTACAGCTATCTGGACAGTTTCAGGCTGTGGACGCGGCGCAAGCTGGGTGGTAGCGCGCAGACCTAGGCGGTTCGGTAGCGGGGGCATTACAAGGTTGGCCGAAAGCAGTATGCTTTCCGCTTATCGGCGCTTGGCAGTCGCTGATTCTGCGAAGGCTGTCGGCCAAGCGGGAAGCGGCCGCCTGCCGCGCTCGGACCTCGTCTCTGGGAGACATCATGCGCGTCGTTTGCCTGATTCTGGCCGTTTCCGGTCTGCTTTTCGTCCTGCCTGCGACTCGGGCGGACGGCGTCATGAACTTTACCTATGCGCAAGTCTCGGGCGTTGACGACCCGCATCTGCCCTATATGCAAGCGCTGCTTCAATTGGCCTGCGACAAGGCCAAAACCCGTTGTGCATCCCGCCCGGCCCTGGACATGAACCAGTCGCGGGCGCTGACGCAGATGCAAAAGAAAGACAGCGGTCTGGACTTGTTTTGGGGTATGACCAGCCGTCGCCGCGAGGAGCTTGCCCTGCCGGTGCGCGTGCCGCTGTATAAAGGCTTGATCGGCTGGCGGGTAGCACTGGTGACCGACGCCCATTCCCAATTGCTGGCCAAAGTGAAAACCCGGACGGACTTGGCCGCTTTTCACGCGGGACAGGCTGAAGACTGGCCTGATACCGGCATTCTGCGCAACGCTGGCTTGCCGGTGCTGACGACCAATGATTACGGCAATCTGATCCCCATGCTGCGTCATGGTCGTTACGATTATTTCCCGCGCAGCGTCATCGAAGTGCGGCAGGAGGTCCGCTCGGCGGCCGCCAAGGGGCTGATTATAGACGACCACATCGCCATTCATTATCCGGCGGCCTTTTACTTTTTTGTCAGTCGGCATCGTCCGGAACTGGCCAGCATGCTGGACAGTGGGCTCAAGGCTGCGGTGGCGGACGGCAGTTTCAATCAACTGTTCATGCGCTTTAACGGTGAAGCCATTCGCGAGCTCAAGTTGGCCAAGCGGGTGGTGATTGAGCTGGATGATCCGCTGTTGCCCGAAGCCACGCCGCTCGAGGACAAGCGGCTGTGGTTTCAGCCCTGATACTCAATCTGCTGTTGCTGGGGGGGAGGGCCGTAGCAGGCGTGCCGATATCTCCACCAACCATGTCGGGCCGGCATACTCACCAATCCGTCCCGGTGCGCTGAGCGCCTTCTTCTTCCAGCCAGTCGCAAAACGCCATCGCCAATTCATCACCCGCCAGCCTTTGCGGCACAGCCCAGGAATAGCCCTTTACCGGTACGACAGGGCCGGTAAAGGGGGCTATCAGCTTGCCTGAAGCCAACTCGTTTTCGATCACCGGCAAGGGCCCAAGCGTGACGCCCAGCCCGTCCACGGCCGCCTGCAAGGCTAGGTAGTAATGATCAAAATGCTGATCGGCCGCGGATTGCAGCGCCGGTACGCCGGCGGCCGCCAGCCAGCGCTCCCAGGCCACGGGGCGGGTTTCCGAATGCAGCAGGGTATGGCGGCGGAGGTCTTCCGGTTTTTCCAGCGGCAGTCTGGCCAGCAAGGCAGGGCTGCATACCGGGATTTCCCGTTCGGTGAGAAAGGCCCGCGAGACAAACCCATGCCAGTGATCCTTGCCGCGCCGGATGGCGATGTCGAAATCGGCATTCTGATTGTTGATGCTGGCGTCCGAGGTGGCCAGCCGCAGCTCCACGCCCGGGTAGCGCAGCTGAAAGCGGGTCAGCCTGGGCAGCAGCCAGTGCATGGCCAGCGTGGGGGTGACGTTGATATTGAGCCGGCGCGACTGGCTGCGCGCGCTGAGTTTTTCCGTGGCTTCGGCAATATTGTCCAGCGCGGACTGGATGGCGGGCAGATAGCTTTGTCCGGCCGGCGTCAGCCGCACCCGCCTGCCATGGCGTTCAAACAGCGGCAGCTCCAGCCAGGCCTCCAGTTGCTGGATCTGCCGGCTGATGGCGCCGTGGGTCACAAACAGCGCGGCGGCGGCGGCGGTGAAGCTGCCCAGCCGCGCGGCGGCTTCAAAGGCTTTCAGGGCGTTCAGCGGGGGAATCTTGCGGTTCATGCTGGTGAGTTTAGCTCACAAAGAAAGTCATTATTACTCGTTTGTGGCCTGCTGAAACGCAGCGTAGTCTTGATCTATGGAAAAATCGCTTGTTACCCCAACGCGCAAAGAACTGTTTGCTGGCTTCTTTGCCATCGGCCTGAGCGGCTTTGGCGGCGTGCTGCCCCTGGCGCACCGCAAGCTGGTACAGGATCGCCGCTGGCTGGACGACGCCCAGTTCAGCGAACTGCTGGGCCTGGGGCAGATTCTGCCCGGCCCGAACATCCTCAATATGTCGGTAGCCATCGGCTCGCGGTTCCACGGCGTGGCCGGCGCGCTGCTGGCGGTGGCGGGCCTCATGCTGGCGCCAATGGTGATCGTCCTGGCCCTGGCCGCGATGTATGAGCACTACCGCCAGTTGCCGTATGTGCAAGGCGCTTTGCACGGTCTCGCTTCCGCCGCTGCCGGCTTGCTGGCCGCCATGTGCCTGCGGCTGGCCTGGAAAATGGAGCGCCACTGGCAGTGCCTGACCCTGGCGCTGATGATGTTCGTGGCCGTGGGCGTGTTGCGCTGGCCGATGCTGCCGGTGCTGCTGCTGCTGGCGCCGGTGTCGCTGTGGCTGGCGCGAGGGCGGCTGAAAGGAGAGGGAGCATGGTGATCTTGCTGTTGCTGGGGATGTTTTCGCTGTTTTCCCTGATGGCGGTGGGCGGGGCGGTCACTTTGATTGCCGAAATGCATCACTTTGTGGTGGAAAGCCATGGCTGGATGAGCAGCGCCGAATTCGCTTCGCTGTTCGCCATCGCACAGGCCGCGCCCGGCCCCAATGTGCTGGTAGTGAGCCTGATCGGTTGGAAGGTGGCCGGCCTGGCCGGCGCGATGGCGGCCACGGTGGGCATGTGCGGGCCATCATCGGTGTTGTCTTATCACGTGGCCCGTCTCTGGTTGCGCTTGCATGATTCGCACTGGCGGCGGGCCATCGAGCGCGCGCTGGCCCCGCTTACCATCGGGCTGGTGGCGGGCAGCGCCTGGCTGATGAGCGGCGCGGCCAATGAAGGCCGCCCGACGGGATGGCTGTTGTGCGCGCTGGTTACCGCGCTGGCCTGGCGCACCAGCATTCATCCTTTGTGGTTGCTGGCGGCCGGCGCGCTGGCCGGCGTGGCGGGATGGGTGTGATCAGCAGGCGGGCAGCAGGTCGGTAAACAGATAGCCGTCGCGCTCGACGGTGTCGCCCACCCGATGCGCCACGGGGTGGCGGAACATCGGCCCGTCCCAGGCAAAGGTGTGGAATTCGCCGTTTTCCGCGCAAGGGTCGCAGTCCGCCGGCAAGGCGGCCAGCAGTTGCGCATCGTAGCGGCTGCCGGCAAGGGCTGCCGGCAGTTTGCGCCCGTCCAGGCAGGTGATGCGCGCTTTCAGGCCAGCCGCCAGCATGGTGTGGGGTAACTCGCGGGTGGACTGACCCCATAGTGGAAACAGCGGCGCGATGCCGCTGCCGGCCAGATTCTCTTCGCGATAAGCACGCACGCTGTCCAGATACAGATCGCCAAAGGCCATGTGGCTGATGCCACGCGTTTTGCAGTCGCCCACGTAGTCCGCCATCAACCTGGCGTAGTCGGCGTGGTCGCAAGGCCAGGGCAGGGCGATGATGTCCAGAGGGAGGCCGGCGGCTTCGGCCTGGGCGCGCAGCAACTCGGCGCGCACGCCGTGCATGGCCACGCGGTCGAAGGCCTGGTTGATGGTGGTGAACAGGCCGACAAGCTCGACCTCCGGGTCCTGACGCAAGATGTGCAGCGCCCAGGCGCTGTCCTTGCCGCTGCTCCAGGAAAGCAGAGTGCGTTTTTTCATGGGACGAGCTTACCCGCCTCGTCGCGCCTGCTCCAGTCTGTCACGCCAGTTTCATCGTCTGCGGGCACACTCGGCTTGGCCCGCCGTCTGCAGGCCACGCCCGTTTCCGGAGCCGACGAGTGACCCTTTCCCGCCAGAGCGCGCGCCTCAATCTGCTGCTGACCGCCTTGTCGCTGCGGCTCGCCTTTGCCGAGCTGGTGGCGGTGCCGCTGGCGGTGGGCTGGTTCGATCCGCGCTGCGCCTTGCCCTTGATCGCCATTGCCTTGTTTGCGCCCTTGCGCTGGCAATTGCTGCATGAGGCGGCGCATGGGCTGCTGCTGCCGCAGCGTGGCCGCAACGATCTGAGCGGGCGCGTGATGGGGGTGTGCTTCTTGGTGCCCTTCGACTTGTGGCGACTGGCGCACCGCTGGCATCACGTTGCCGGCCGCAGCCGCTGCGGCAAGGTGGATGTGTATGAACCGGGGCCGTGGCAACGCTGGCGTTGCCGGCTGGCTTTGTGGCTGCGACTGCTGGGCGGAGCTTATGCGATGGCGGTACTGGCCGGGCTCGCCTGTCTTTTGCCGGCGTGCTGGCTGCGGCGGCGAGGTTTGCCGAAAGGTTTGCGTTTGGCCCTGCGCCATGGCCGGCGCGCCAGACGTCTGCGCTGGGACGCCGGCGCCGGCGCGGCGCTGTACGGACTGGCCGCCTGGCTGTACGGTGATGCCTTTTGGATGCTGGCGCTGGCCGTGGCGGCGCGGGCCTTGCTGGTGTCTCTGGGCGATCAGCCGTGCTTCGCCGGCCAAGGGCTGGGCGATCCGTCGCTGGCGGCCAATCTCTCCCTGCCGCGCTGCTTGGGGCCAGCACTGCTCAACGCGCATTTGCGCGGCATGCACCATCGGCGGCCCGATCTTGGCTGGCAATCGTTGCCCGAGGCATTCGCGCGCGGGGCCAGCTGCTGGGATGGCCGCTACTGGCAGGCCGTGTGGCGGCGACAGTGGCGCGCGCATCCCGCGCCGTCGCTCCCGGTAATACCCCTGCGCAAGGCAGGGCCGACAGGTATAATGCCGGCTGATTTCATTACGACGCGCCACCATGACCCAGCTCAAGAACGACACCTTCCTGCGCGCGCTCCTGAAGGAGCCGGTTGAATACACCCCGATCTGGATGATGCGCCAGGCGGGCCGCTACCTGCCGGAATACCGCGCCAGCCGCGCTCGCGCCGGCAGCTTCATGGGGCTGTGCACCAGCCCTGACTTCGCCACCGAAGTGACATTGCAGCCGCTGGACCGCTTCCCGCTGGACGCCGCCATCCTGTTTTCCGACATCCTCACCGTGCCGGACGCCATGGGGCTGGGTCTGTATTTCGCCGAAGGCGAAGGCCCCAAGTTCGAGCGTCCGCTGCGCGACGAAGCCGCCATTCGCGCGCTGGCCGTGCCGGATCTTGGCCGCCTGCAGTACGTGTTCGACGCCGTTGCCAGCATTCGCAAGGCGCTGGATGGCCGCGTACCGCTGATCGGCTTCTCCGGCAGCCCGTTCACCCTGGCGTGTTACATGATTGAAGGCGGCGGCTCCGATGATTTCCGCCACATCAAGGCCATGCTCTACAGCCGCCCGGAACTGCTGCATCACATCCTGTCCGTCACGGCGGATACCGTCACCGCCTACCTGAACGCCCAGATCGACGCCGGCGCGCAAGCGGTGCAGATTTTCGATACCTGGGGCGGCGCGCTCAGTCACGCGGCCTATAAGGAGTTCTCGCTGGCTTACATGCAGCGCATCATCACCGGCCTGAAGCGCGAAGCTGACGGTCGTCGCGTGCCGGTAATCGTCTTTACCAAGAACGGCGGTCAGTGGCTGGAGGACATCGCCGCCATCGGCGCGGATTGCGTCGGGCTGGACTGGACCACCGACATCGGCCTGGCCCGTGCCCGGGTGGGCGACAAAGTGGCGCTGCAAGGCAATTTCGACCCCAACGCCCTGTTTGCCGAACCGGCCGCCATCGAGCGCGAAGCCGGCCGCATCCTCGCTGCCTATGGCAAGGGCAGCGGTCATGTGTTCAACTTGGGCCACGGCATTTCCCAGCATGTGGACCCTTCCCACGCCGCCGCGCTGGTTGAAGCGGTGCACAAGCTGTCCCGTCCCTACCATCTGTAAGTTGCCCGGCCCGCCGCAAGGCGGGCCAGTTGTTTCCGTCTTGCGACCCATGCTTGGCAGCCTCGCGCTCAGGTAGTTAAATAGGCGGATTCGGGGCGGCGTTCGCCGCTTACCGTCCGGAGCCTCAGTCTGCATCGCGTCTCAAACCGGTCTTTTCAGTCGTTCATCCATAATGACGCCGTGATTTTAAAGCCAGAACCAGGCTTGGCCGGTGACGCGGCATTGGGGGTATTCTTCCAATCCGGGTGTGGGTTTTCCCCGATGTTTTGTCTTTTGTCATGGCCGGGTGACGGGGTGGTTGACAGGAGAGCCGGCTGGTGTTCTCAAAGTTATGCACACGTGGAACCGGCAAGCGGCGCGTTTGTCAAGCCGGATGGGCAAAATCGGTGCGCTGATGCTAACTATATGAAAAATATAGATATTTAAATTTGATTAATTTTTGTGCAATCCAATGGAAACAGCCTGTTCATGGCTTTTTTATTGCATCGCCAGCTGTTGTCCACAAAGATATCCACAGCTTCTGTGCATAGGTGCCGCAAAGCCTTGTCAGACCTGCCTTCGCCAGCGAGGAACCGTTGAACCAGCCCGCCGTCCGCCACCAGGTGCTTGTCGATGTGCCCCTGTTTGGCGCATTCACCTACCTGTCTCATTTTGATGTCATGGCCGGGCAGCGCGTGGTCGTTCCCTTCGGCAAACGTCAGTTGTGTGGCGTGGTTGTCACTGGCATACCCCCCGAGGGTGTAGACGAGAGTCGACTCAAGTCCATCATCCGCCCGCTGGAGGGGCTGCCGCCGTTGCCCGCGGATTTTTTGCGGCTGGTTTCCTTTGCTTCCGCTTACTACCACTACCCGGAAGGGCAGACCCTGTTCACGGCGCTGCCCACCGCCTTGCGCGATCCCAAAGACATCCGCCGGGTTGATGAACGTCTCTTCGGCCTGACCGATGCGGGGCTGGCAGAAGCACCACCGGCGCGCAGCCGCGGCCGCCTGGCCTTGTGGCAGGCCATGCAGGACGGTCCCGTCAGTCTGGCGGCTGCACGTGAGTTATACGCGCAGGCCGGCAAGTGGTTGGCCGAAGAACTGGACGCCGGCCGGGTGGAACGGGTTGAGCCCGAGCCCACGCCGCTGGTGGTGGGCAATACGCCGCCCTTGACCGGGCAGCAAGCGGCGGCGCTAGAGCAGCTTTACGCTGCGCCGGCAGGCTACTCGGCCTGGTTGCTGCACGGGGTGACCGGCAGCGGCAAAACCGAGGTCTACCTGCAATGGATAGCCCGGCTGCTGGCGGCAGGCCGGCAGGTGCTGGTGTTGGTGCCGGAAATCAATCTGACGCCGCAACTGATCAACCGCTTTCTGCTGCGTTTTCCCGCCAGTCGCATTGCCGTGCAGCATAGCAATCTCGCCGATGGCGAGCGCTTGCGCGGCTGGGTGGATGCCTGGCAGGGCAGGGCGGATGTAGTGATCGGTACCCGTCTGTCGGTGTTTACGCCCATGCCGCGCTTGGGTTTGATCGTGGTGGACGAGGAGCATGACGGTTCCTTCAAGCAACAGGATGGCCTGCGTTACCATGCCCGCGATCTGGCGGTATGGCGCGCGCGCGAAGCCGGCGTACCGGTGCTGCTGGGCTCCGCCACACCCAGCCTCGAGACCATGGCCAATGTGGAGGCGGGGCGCTATCGCCGGCTGGTGCTGGACAAACGCGCACACGGGGCGGCCAGCTTGCCGCGCGTGGGGCTGATCGACACCCGTCGCTTGCGCCTGCAGGACGGCTTGTCGCCCCAGGTGATGTCGGCGCTGGAGGCGCGGCTGGCAAAACGGGAAATGAGCCTGGTGTTCATCAACCGTCGCGGCTTTGCTCCGGTGCTGGCCTGCACCGATTGCGGCTGGACCAGCGGTTGCCCGCGCTGTTCCACGCGGCTGGTGTTGCATCTGCGTGAGCGACAACTGCGCTGCCACCATTGCGGCTGGGAAGAAACGGTGCCGCCGGCTTGTCCTGAGTGCGGCGCGCCGGACATCAAACCGCTGGGCGAGGGCACGCAAAGGCTGGAGACCGCGCTGGCTCAGCGTTTTCCCCAAGCGCGCATTCTGCGCATCGACCGGGACACCACGCAACGCAAGCAGGCGTGGGATGAGATATACCGCAGCGTCAACGCCGGGGAAGTCGATATCCTGGTGGGGACGCAGATGCTGGCCAAAGGCCACGACTTCGGCAACCTCTCGCTGGTAACGGTGCTGGGCGCGGACGGCGGACTGTACTCGGCTGATTTTCGCGCCGCCGAACGGCTGTTTGCCCAGTTGATGCAAGTGGCCGGCCGTGCCGGGCGCGCGGATGCGCCGGGCGAAGTACTGGTGCAGACGCAATGGCCGGATCATCCGCTATACCAGGCCTTGATTCGCCACGATTTTGACGGTTTCGCCCGGCATTTGCTGAGCGAGCGCCGTCAACTGGGCTTCCCGCCCGCCGCCTATCAGGCCATGTTGCGGGCCGATGCCCCGGCGCTGCAGGACGCAAGCCGTTTTCTCACCGCGGTGCGCGCGGCGGCGGAGAGCCTAGCCGAAGGCGTACTGGTGTCCGGCCCCGCGCCGGCGCTGATGGTGCGGCTGGCCAATCGCGAGCGGGCCCAACTGGTGCTGGAGTCCTCCAGCCGGCAGGCGCTGCACGCTTTCATAGATCAATTGTTGCCGCTGGCGGAGGCTGAGGCCCGTCGTCAGTCGCGCGGTTTGCGCTGGTCGCTTGATGTCGACCCGCAGGAGTGTTGAGTGAAGAAGTCAGTCTGGATGTGCTTGAGTCTGTGCGTCCTGGCCGGTCAGGCCGCGGCGCTGGATCTGCATGGCTTGCGCCCGGATGAAATCGCCCTGTGGGCGGCGCCGGTGGAAAACAAGGGCGAGTTGCTGGCCCATAGGGCGGATGCGCCGGTGAATCCGGCCTCCACCATGAAACTGGTCACCAGCTGGGCGGCGCTGGAAATCCTTCGGCCAACCTATCGCTGGACCACGCGGCTGGTGAGCGACGCGCCCGTGGTGGACGGCGCGCTCAAAGGCGACCTCTACTGGATAGGCGCGGGCGATCCGCGCTTCAGCGAAGCGGACCTCTCTCAGTTGCTGCGCGATCTGCGTCTGCGCGGGGTGCGCCGCATCGAGGGCCGGCTGATGCTGGACAAGAGCGTCTTCGGCCAACTGTCCAACGCCGACGGCTTTGAGGAAGACGAAGGCAAAACCTTTACCGTGGGACCGGACAGTCACCTTACCGGGCTCAAGGTGGCCTGGTTGCGTTTCTTCAATGATGAGAACGGTGCGCGCGTGGTACTGGATCCGCCCTTGCCGGGCATCAGCGTCAACAGCGCGCTCAGGCCGAGCGGCAATGAAAGCTGCAAGGATGTGCGCCAGTGGGCCAGCATCCGGCAAGAGGGCGACAAGGTCAGTATCAGCGGCGTGCTGCCGCGCGCTTGCGACGGTGCGCGCGCCTACCTGAATGTGCTGGATCACAACAGCTTCGCCAATCAGTCCTTCAGCGCCTGGTGGCAAGAGCAGGGCGGCGCCGGTCCTCAGGGTTTTGGCGTGGGAACCGCGCCAGCCGGCGCACGTGAACTGGCCAGCCATCAATCCGAGCCGATGACGGCGGCGCTGGCCGACATGAACAAATACAGCAACAACACCATGGCCCGCACCCTGTTCCTCACCATCGGCCATGAAGCCGGCGGCGACAACCCGGTAGCGGATGCCGGCAAAGCAGTACGGCAATTGCTGGCTTCACGCCAGATCGATGCCTCGGCGCTGGTGCTGGAAAATGGTAGTGGGCTGTCCCGCCGCGAGCGGGTGACCGCGCGCATGCTTGGCGAAGTGTTGCGCGACGCGGCGCGTGGTCCGTATGGCGGCGAGCTGATCGCCAGCCTGCCCATCGCCAGCGAAGATGGCACGCTGAAAAAGCGCTTCGCCGTCTGGGGGCCGCGCATCCGCATGAAAACCGGCACGCTCAAGAACGTCAAGGCGCTGGCGGGCTACTGGCAGGCGGCGGATGGTCGGCGGCTTGCGCTGGTGGCCATCGTCAACAGTCCGCGCGCCCTGGAGATGGGCGCGGCGCTGGATGCTGTGGTTGGCGATGCAATTCGTCAATTTGATTCAAGTGCGCAATAGCCGATACATATCGTATAATGAAATCTCTGGCCGGTTCGCCGGACTATTCGATTGAAAAGCAGGAAGCATCATGAAACCCGTCACCATGTACACCACCGCCGTCTGCCCCTATTGCATTCGCGCCAAGCAACTTCTGGCCAGCAAGGGCGTGAGCGGCATTGAAGAAATCCGCATCGACCTCGACCCGGAAGCCCGCGATCGCATGATGCGCGACACCGGCCGCCGCACTGTGCCGCAAATCTACATCGGCGACACCCATGTGGGCGGTTGCGACGATCTGGTGGCGTTGAACCAGGCCGGCAAACTGGACGTGCTGCTGGCGGATTGAGTCGCCGCGCCGGGCCGATTTCATCAGCGCGCAACCCGCCGTCGCCATACTGGCGCGCCGCCTGATCGTCGTCATGAACGATGCGACGGCAACTGGCTGCGCGCTCGTATTTCATGCGATGATGCGAGGCTGGATTTTTACATCAACCGGCCGCGCCCCGCGGCCCCGCAAGAGACATAGACATGAGCGAACAACAAGAGCTGCAACCGGTATTCTCCATCGAGAAGATCTACGTCAAAGACCTGTCGCTGGAAGTGCCGGGCGCCCCGCAAGTGTTTCTGGAAAACGCCCAGCCGGAAATCGACATGCAGCTGGCTAGCGAAGGCAAGCAAATCGACGAAGGCTTCTACGAAGTGGCCCTGACCGTTACCGTTACCGCCAAGCTGCCGGAAAAAACCATGTTCCTGTGCGAAGTGACCGAAGCCGGCATCTTCCGCATCGCCAACGTACCGGCTGAAGACGTGGAGCCCATCCTCGGCGTGGCTTGCCCGAACATCCTGTTCCCCTACGCTCGCGAAACCGTGTCCAACCTGATCAATCGCGCTGGCTTCCCGCCGGTGCTGCTGTCCCCGATCAACTTCGAAGCCCTGTACATGCAGCAACGCGCGCAACAGGCCGAAGCCGGTAACGCCTGATGACAAGACGCCTCGTCACCCTGCTGGCCCTGTTGGGCGGCATGGCGGCCATGTCCGCCCATGCCCTGGAGTTCCGTTCGGTCAAGGAAACCGGCGTGGCGCTGTACGAGGCGCCCAGCCTGACCGCGAAGAAGTTGTTCGCGGTCAGCCGCTATTACCCGGTGGAAGTGCTGTCCAGCCAGAAGGAGTGGTCGCGCGTGCGCGACGCCACCGGCGGCATCAGCTGGATTCCCGCTGCGGCCTTGTCTTCGCAGCGCTGGGTGCTGGTCACGGCGGAACAGACGCAAGTGCGCGACAGTGCTTCGGCCGACGGCAAACCCTTGTTCAGCATGGCCCGCGATGGCGTGCTGCAACTGGTGGAAGCGCCGAAGGAAGGCTGGGCCAAGGTCAAGCACCGCGACGGTACCGCAGGCTATGCCCGCATTACCGATCTTTGGGGGCTGTAAGCCATGAAGCTGGCCATTCTCGGCAGCGGCGCCTGGGGCACGGCCCTGGCCATGGCCTTCGCCCGCCATCATGATGTCATTCTCTGGGGGCGCGACCCGGCTCACGTGGCCGACATGGCCGCCAGTCGCATCAACCAGCGCTATCTGGACGGCTGCCCCTTTCCCGACAGCCTGACGCTGACGGCGGAACTGCCGCGCGCCATTCAGGGCGCGGAACTCATTCTCATCGTCACGCCCATCGTCGGCCTTCGGCCCACCTTGCGCGCGCTGACGGCGCTGACATCCCGTCTTCCCCCGGTACTCTGGGCTTGCAAGGGTTTCGAAGCCGGCTCAAGTCTGCTGCCGCACCAAGTCGTGGCGGAAGAGCTGCCGCCCGATCACCCCTGCGGCGTCTTGTCCGGCCCCAGTTTTGCCCGAGAGGTGGCGGAGGGCTTGCCCGCGGCGGTCACCATTGCTTCCGACGACGACGCCTTCGCGCGCCGCATTGTGCGCGAGCTGCATAGCTCCCTGCTGCGCCTGTACGCCAATGATGATCTGGTGGGCGTGGAAGTGGGCGGCGCGGTGAAAAACGTCATGGCCATTGCTACCGGCGTGGCCGATGGCCTGGGTTTCGGCATGAATGCCCGCGCGGCGCTCATTACTCGCGGCCTTGCGGAAATCACGCGTCTGGCCAGCGCGCTGGGCGCCAGTCAGCACACTATGATGGGTCTGTCCGGCATGGGGGATCTCATCCTTACGTGTACCGGCGCGCTGTCGCGCAACCGGCAAGTGGGCCTGAAGTTGGCCGAAGGCAAATCGCTGGAGGTCATTCTGGCCGAGCTGGGACACGTCGCCGAAGGCGTGCCGACCGCTCGCGAGGTGCTGACCATGGCTGAGCGGCTGGAAGTGGACATGCCGATCACGGCTGCCGTATGCGGTTTGCTGTATCAGGGCACAGACCCGCATCGCGCGGTGGAAGGGTTACTCAGCCGCTCACCCAAAGCGGAAGGCGGCGGCGCGCTGGCCTGAGCGGCGACAAGGCCCGGCAAAACAAAAGCCTCCCGACGGGAGGCTTTTTGCATTTCCGCACGTTGGCGCGGCAACCAGGCTCAGTGGCGGCTCAGGTTTTCTTTGAAGCTCTTTTCGGCCCAGTAGGCATTGGTGGCTTGCAAGGCTTGCTGCTCTGCGGCCGGCAGCTTGGCGTAGCTGTCGCGGATGGCGGCCTGGTCAGCATTCCAGGCGGCGACGGTGGCCGGCGCCGGCGTGGACGGCTGAACGCCTTGGGCAAAAGCAGCAGAGGACAGGACAAGAGCGGAGAGGGCGATAGCAACGGTTTTCATGATTAGCATCCTTGAGTAGCGCGCTGTCAGTCAGCGCTGAAAATGTGAAGCCAGTATATTGGTATGAATTGGCATGATAAATATGGAATTAATCAACTTATTGTTTACTATAATTACTCAATAATGGGGAAACTTTCTTGACCTGCCAGAGTCGACCCGCTTTACTGGCAGTTGACTCGCATGTCATTGACGGCATCGTTTGCTCAGCCTGTGCCGAGTCCATTTGTACCAAGACAAAACAAAACCGCCTCCCATTGGGAGGCGGTTTTGTTCGTAGCGAATAGTGCGCTTAGTGATTGCGCTGGTTTTCGCGCTGGCTTTGCGCAGCCCAATAGGCATTGGTGGCTTGGAGGGCCTGCTGGTCGGCAGCGGGCAGTTTGGCGTAGCTGTCGCGGATGGCGGCCTGATCGGCGTTCCAGGCGGCGACGGTTGCCGGGGTGGGCGTGGACGGTTGCACGCCTTCAGCGAAGGCGGCGGTGGAAAAAGCAAGAGCGGAAAGAGCGATAGCAACGGTTTTCATGACGGGCATCCTTGGTTAGCGCGCTGTCTGGCAGCGCTTAAGTGTGATGCCAGTATATTTGCGTGATAATTTGAGATAAATATCGCAAAAAATTATAAACTGTTTCTTTTTGGTAAATTATTTTAAGCGTAAAACCCGCCGGCAGGCATGCTGAGGGCGGGCTGGGCAAGGGCGAGGCGTGCAGGGGTAATTGTTGGCGGCGGGCTGGTCAGCTTGGTTTGTCTTCTTCCGTACCGGAAGAGGCAGGTGCTTCGCTTTCTCGCAGCAGCAAGGCGGTGATGGCGTCCATGTCGAAGTGGCCGGTTGTACTGACCAGCCTTTCCGCGTAATAAACGCGGTCGTTGGCATCTGCAATCAGGATGGCAGGCGCCGTATAGCCGCTCAGCGGATGGCCCATGGCCAGCACGCCGTACTGCTTGTGAAAGTCCCGGCCGCGCAGGGTGGACAACAACACCACGCCGGGCAGACCATGCTCGCGCCGGGCGCGTTGCAGCGAAGAGGGGGAGTCAACGCTGATGACGATCAGCCGCAGCATGGGCCAGGCGGCGAGATCGCGACGGATCTTGCGCAGAAGGTCCATGCCGCCGTGTTCTTCCTCATCCAGCGACAGCAGGGTCACAATCACCTTGGGCTCGCCGGCAAAGCGCTCTAGCGCTATGTCCTGCTTGCTTTCGTCCACCAGCATGAAGCTGGGCAGACAGTCGCCAGTCTCGGGAAAATCGCCAACCACCGGGATGGCTTCATCGCCGTATCGCAGCATGAACTCACTCATGGGCTTCCTCCTTGTGCGTCCTGTATGGTTGGCCGGTCTGTGCGGAAAAGCAAGCGCGTTGTACAAATGAAAATGGCAACCCGCAGGTTGCCATATGGCCGTCAGTTGTGCCGGTCAGGGATAAAACCAGTAAAGGCTGTATCCCATGGCTCTCACCTTGCCGGCGTCCAGCCGCATGGTGATCTTCACTTCGCTGTTGGGATTGAAGTGCTGCAGCTTGAGATCATCGGCTTTCAGGTATTCCTTGGGGGTAAATACCTTGCGGATCAGCACCTGATCGTCGGCATCTTTCAGCGACAGCTCCAGCATCGGATATGTCTGCGCAAAAGATGCGTGATTCTTCAGTGTGGCGGAAAGCTGGATCAGGTTGGGGTGGTCAGGCACGAAGGCAAGTTCGGACCATTCCGTGCGGATCTGCGAAACATCGGTCGGCCAGGGGACGGCGCAGCCCGCGGCTTTGCACAGGCTTTCCAGCGTGGGGCGCATCTCTGGTACTTCCGCCGCAATGCGGGTGCGGTTGAAATAAACCAGCTGACCGGCTACCAGCAGCACGCCCAAAATCCCCAGCACACCCATCAGTATGTTCAGGGCGGGGTGACGGCGTCGCGGTGCGACGTCTTCCTCGCGGGCCTCTTCATCCAGGCCCAGATCGCCGTAGTGGTGCGCCGACCTCGGCTTGGCGGCCGGGGGAGCGGGCGGTTCATCCAGCGCGAAAACGGGCGCTGCGGGCTCCGTGGCTGGCGCATCGGCGCTGTCTTCATCGCGCTTGCGACGATTGTTGCCGAACACTTCCGGCAGCGGTGCGTCTTCTGGCGGGGTGAGCGGTTCTATTGTGGCGCGGCTGGCGGCGGGGCGATGGCTTAGCGCTTCAGCCAGCGCACGCTGGAATTCTTCGGCTTCACTGTTGGCCGAAGGCGCGACGGGTTCTTCCTGCGGTGTGGTCAGCGGAGATTCTTCCGCGGCGTCCTGTGCGGCGCCGGGGTCGAAATCCGGCATTTCCAGCTCGAAATCATCCGCCGGATCGGCGGCGGGGGCCGCGTCGTGCTGGAGAGCGGGTGCGGGAGGCGGTGTCTCCACGGGAGCGGACGGAGGGAGGGGTGCCGGCGCGGGGGGCGGCTCCGGACTGACGAAATGATCCGGCGCTTTGAAGACGTGGGTGCAGCGCCCGCAACGGACCAGGCCGTTGGCGGCGGACAACTGTGCGTCGTTAACCTTGAATCGGGTTTGGCAGTTGGGGCACTGGGTCGTATACGTCATACGTTGGCGCGTCGGGTTCCTGTCAGTCTTGTCCATCCTTCGTCGAACACAGGCGGGTCCATGTCGAACCATTGTGCGTAAATGGCGGAAAGCTCGGTGGCCTGTTCGGCGAGGATGCCGGAAAGCACGATTCTACCACCGGTTTTGACATGGCTCGCCAGTAGCTGGCCAAGCATGCGCAACGGATTGGCCAGAATATTGGCCAGCACCACGTCGTATTCTTGCGCCGGATTCTCGTCCGGCAGGCAGAAACTGGCCGTGACATGGTTCTGCTCGGCGTTGTCCAGACTGGAACGAACAGCTTGTGGATCAATGTCCACGCCCAGCGCGGAGCCCGCGCCCAGCTTCAGTGCGGCGATGGCCAGGATGCCGGAGCCGCAGCCGTAATCCAGCACGCTTTCGCCGCCCTTGATGCCGGCGTCCAGCCATTGCAGGCACAGACGCGTGGTGGGATGGCTGCCGGTGCCGAAGGCAAGGCCCGGGTCCAGTTGCAGATTGATGGCCTCGGGAGCCGGCGCTTCATGCCAAGTGGGGGTGATCCACAGGCGATCGGAAATGCGAATGGGCTCGAACTGGGATTGTGTCAGGCGCACCCAGTCCTGCTCGGCCACCTTTTCCACGCGCCAGGTCGGCAGCGGCAGTCTGCATTCATTGGCCGCCGCCGCGATCAGCAACGCCACGTCGGCCGCTTCATCAAACAGGGTGATGATGCGGCTGCGGCTCCAGAGCCGGTCTACCGGTTCGCCGGGTTCGCCGAAGATGGGCTCTTCTTGGTCGGTACCGGCAAAGGCGTCTTCAATGGCGGTGGACAGCGCGCCGGCATCCATCAGGGCGTCGGCGAAGCGCTCGGCCACGCTGCTGTCGGCGTCGATGGTGGCTTGCAGCCAGGCCATTATTCGCTTCCTTTCTTCATCTGCGACAGGCGCTCTTCCAGATAATGGATGCTGGTGCCGCCACGCTGGAAGGCCGCATCCATGAAGAGCTCCTGATGCAGGGGGATGTTGGTCTTGATACCGGAGATGGAAATCTCGGACAGCGCCACGCGCATGCGGGCCATGGCCTGGTCGCGGGTGTCGCCGAAGGCGATCAGTTTGCCCACCATGGAGTCATAGTGCGGCGGCACGGTATAACCCTGATAGATGTGCGAGTCGATGCGGATGCCGGGGCCGCCTGCCGGATGGTAGCTCTCGATCTTGCCCGGGGAGGGCACGAAGGTGAACGGGTCTTCAGCGTTGATGCGGCACTCCATGGCATGGCCGCGCAGCACGATGTCGCTTTGCTTGTAGCGCAGCTTTTCGCCGGCGGCGATGCGGATCTGCTCCTGCACGATATCCACGCCGGTAATCAATTCGGATACCGGATGCTCCACTTGCACGCGGGTGTTCATCTCGATGAAGTAGAACTCGCCGTTTTCGTAGAGAAACTCAAAAGTGCCGGCGCCGCGATAGCCGATGCGGGAGCAAGCTTCCGCGCAGGCGCGGCCAATGCGTTCGCGCTGCTCGTCGGTGATGCCGGGCGCAGGCGCTTCTTCAATGATTTTCTGGTGGCGGCGCTGCATGGAGCAGTCGCGCTCGCCCAGATAGATGGCGTTCCCGTACTCGTCGGCCAGCACCTGGATTTCGATGTGACGCGGCTGCTGCAGGAATTTTTCCATGTAAACGGTGGGATTGCCGAAGGCCGCGCCGGCTTCGGTGCGGGTCATCTGCACCGAGCTGATCAAGGCACCTTCGGTGTGCACCACGCGCATGCCGCGACCGCCGCCGCCACCGGCGGCTTTGATGATGACCGGGAAGCCGATCTTCTTGGCGATCTTGACGATGGCGGCCGGATCATCCGGCAGTGCGCCGTCGGAGCCGGGCACGCAAGGCACGCCGGCGGCGATCATGGCGTCTTTGGCGGATACCTTGTCGCCCATAAGGCGGATGGTTTCCGGACGGGGACCGATGAAGACGAAGCCGGATTCTTCCACGCGTTCGGCAAAGTCGGCGTTTTCCGACAAAAAGCCGTAGCCGGGGTGAATGGCCTGGGCGTCGGTGACTTCGGCGGCGGCAATCAGCGCCGGCACATTCAGATAGCTCTTGGCGGAGGGGGCCGGCCCGATGCAGACCGATTCGTCCGCCAGCTTCACGTATTTGGCTTCGCGGTCTGCCTCGGAGTGCACGACCACGGTCTTGATGCCCATTTCGCGGCAGGCGCGCTGGATGCGCAGCGCGATTTCACCGCGATTGGCGATAAGAATCTTTTCAAACATGATAAGGACGTCCGTTGGGTGGCGCGTCAAGCAACAGGGGCACCGACGCGAGTCGTGCCCCTGTCATCTCTGGCGTCTGTCAGAGAGAATCACTCGATGATGAACAGCGGCTCGCCGTATTCCACCGGCTGGCCGTTTTCAACCAGAATGGCTTTCACCACGCCGGAACGATCGGCCTCGATTTCATTCATCAGCTTCATGGCTTCGATGATGCACAGCGTATCGCCGGCGCTGACGCTCTGACCCACTTCAACAAACGCCTTGGCGTCCGGGCCGGGCGAGCGGTAGAAGGTGCCTACCATCGGGGATTTCAGCGCGTTCTTGTTGTCGGCGGGGGCGGGCGCGGCGGCTGCGGCCGGAGCGGCTGCAGCAGGAGCGGCGGCGGGCGCGGCCGGCAGTTGGGCAACGGTCATCGGCTGGGCGTAGGCCATATGAGCGTTGGCGGAAACGCGGGTGATGCGAACTTTTTCTTCCCCTTCGGTCACCTCGAGTTCGGCAATGCCGGATTCCTCGACGAGATCGATCAGTTTTTTCAGTTTACGCAGATCCATGGCTATCCTTTGGACGGGATTATTTGTTGTGGGGTCAGTCTTGCGCGGACAAGCGCCGGATGGCGTGCGCAAGCGCCAGTTCATAGCCCTGAGCGCCCAGACCGCAAATCACGCCAACCGCCAGATCGGAAAAGTACGAATGATGGCGGAAGGGTTCGCGGGCGTGGACGTTTGAGAGGTGGACTTCTATGAACGGCACCTTCACGCCGGAAATGGCGTCGCGCAAGGCAACGCTGGTATGGGTGAAGGCTGCGGGATTGATGATGATGAACGCGGTGCCGTCGGTCAGACAGGCATGAACGCGATCGATCAGAATGTGTTCGGCGTTGCTTTGCAGCGCCTGCAGTTCATAACCGGCCGCGGCCGCTTGGGCGGCCAGCTGCTGGTTGATGGATTCAAGCGTATCCCGGCCGTAGTGCTGTGGTTCCCGTGTCCCGAGCAGATTGAGGTTGGGTCCGTGCAGCACGAGGATTTTTCCGGTCAAAGCTGAGCTCCTGAATTCAACATGGGCGCGAGTTTGCCGCAATTCGCAGCAAGATGTCTAGCTTTTGTGACTTTTCAAACGGATGTTTGATATTTGAACCGGTAGCGGAAAGCTGCCGGGAAAGCCCGTCGTTTCGAGCGAAAGCACTAGAGTGGACCCGTTTTTTTCTGTTGGCAAATTTTTTACAAACCCTCACAACCAGCTGTTGATCCTGCTCAAATTTCACTGTTGCGGAACAAGTCCGTGCCGCCTTGCGGCCGCGCGGGTATAATTTGCCGGTTTAGATTCCGGTGTGTTCCATGCAGCTTTCCGATTTCGATTACCACCTGCCCGAGGCGCTCATCGCCCAGCACCCGCCTGCCGAGCGCGGCAGCAGCCGCCTGCTGCACGTCCGGGGCACGTCGCTCGAAGACCGCCAGTTCGCCGATTTTCTTTCCCTGACCCAGCCGGGCGACGTCATGGTGTTCAACGACACCCGCGTGATCAAGGCGCGGTTGTTCGGCGAGAAGGCCAGCGGCGGCAAGGTGGAGGCGCTAGTGGAACGCGTACTGGACGATCACACGGCGCTGGCTCATGTGCGGGCGTCCAAGTCCCCAAAGCCGGGCTCGCGCATCCTGTTTGCCGAACGCTGGGAAGCCGAAATGGTGGAGCGCGCCGGTGAACTCTTCAAGCTGCGCTTTCTGGCGGAAGACAATCTGTTCGACATTCTGGACGCGTCGGGCAAGCTGCCGCTGCCGCCTTATATAGAGAGAAGCGCGGCCGAGGACGACGACGAGCGCTATCAGACAGTCTATGCCCGTGAGAAGGGCGCCGTGGCCGCGCCCACCGCCGGCCTGCATTTCACCGACGCCATGCTGGAAGCGCTGCGCGTCCGGGGCGTGGAGCTGGCCTATGTCACCCTGCACGTGGGCGCCGGCACCTTCCAGCCGGTGCGGGTGGAAAACATCGCCGAGCACAAGATGCACAGCGAAATCTATGAAGTGCCGGAGCGCACGCTGCAACTGATCACCGCCGCCAGGGGGCAAGGCCGCAAGGTGATGGCGGTGGGCACCACCAGCATGCGCGCGCTGGAATCCGCCGCGCGAGGCGGCGTCTTGTGCGCCGGCCGCGGCGAAACCGATATCTTCATCACGCCGGGCTACCGCTTCAATGTGGTGGATAGGCTGCTGACCAATTTCCATCTGCCCAAATCTACGCTGATGATGCTGGTGTCGGCTTTTGCCGGCTACGAGGAAATTTTCGACGCCTACCGCCACGCGGTTGAGCAGCAATACCGCTTCTTCAGCTATGGCGACGCCATGTTGCTGGAACGCAAGGACGCTTGAGGATCTCATGACCGGCACTGCCTCCCCCCAAGACATCGTATTGCACGCCTTGTCGCGCACGCTGGAAATCGCCTTCGACGATGGCGCGCGATTTTCCCTGCCCGCGGAGTTCCTGCGGGTGTATTCCCCGTCGGCCGAAGTGCGCGGTCACGGCGCCGGACAGGAGGTGCTGCAGGTGGGCAAGCGCAGCGTCGGCATCACGGCACTGGAGCCGGTGGGGCATTACGCGCTGAAGATTACCTTCGACGATGGCCACGACAGTGGCCTTTACAGCTGGTCGTACCTGTATGAACTGGGCGCGAACCAGGAACATCATTGGCAGGATTATCTGAATCGGCTCGCCGCCGCCGGCGCGAGCAGGGAGTAAGCATGGACAAGACCACTCATTTCGGTTTCAAGACTGTCGGCGAGAGCGAAAAAGCCGGCAAAGTGGCCGAGGTATTCCACTCCGTGGCCAACAAGTACGATGTGATGAACGACCTGATGTCGGGAGGTCTGCATCGCGTCTGGAAGCATTTCACCCTCACCACCTCCGGCGTGAAAGCCGGCGACAAGGTGCTGGATATCGCCGGCGGCACCGGCGACCTGGCGCGCGGTTGGGCCAAGCGGGTGGGAAAGAGCGGCGAAGTGTGGCTGACCGACATCAACAGCTCCATGCTTACCGTGGGCCGTGATCGTCTGCTGGACGAAGGCGTCATCCTGCCGGTGTCATTGGCCGATGCGGAAAAGCTGCCCTTCCCGGACAACTACTTCGACGCGGTGTCGGTGGCTTTCGGTCTGCGCAACATGACCCACAAGGACGCGGCGCTCAAAGAGATGAACCGCGTGCTCAAACCGGGCGGCAAACTGATGGTGCTGGAGTTTTCCAAAGTGTGGAAACCGCTGTCGCCTTTTTACGATTTTTACTCTTTCAAGGCCTTGCCGGTGATGGGCAAGCTGGTGGCGGGCGATCCGGAGAGCTATCAGTATCTGGCTGAGTCCATCCGCATGCACCCGGATCAGGAAACCCTCAAAGCCATGATGAAGGAAGCCGGCTTCGGCAAGGTGGATTACCACAACATGACTGGCGGTGTGGTGGCCTTACACAAGGGCTACAAGGTCTGATCATGGGCGCGCTCGACGGCATCACCAATCTGTGGGCCTTCGTTGCCGCCGGGGCGCTGCTGAATCTCACCCCCGGCCCGGACACCTTTTTCATTCTGGGGCGCAGCACAGCGCAAGGGCGGCGCGCCGGCATGCTGTCGGCCTTGGGCATTGCCCTGGGCAGCGTGGGGCACACCGTGCTGGCCGCTTTTGGCTTGTCCGCCGTGTTGGCCACCTCCGCCATGGCCTTCATGGTGGTGAAGCTGATGGGCGCGGCTTATCTGATGTGGTTGGGCGTGCGCATGCTGCGGGCCTCGGGCGCGAGCGTAGCAGCCGGCGTCGCAACGCCGGCCAGGGCCGCGCCGGGCAAAGTACTGCGCGAGGCTTTCTTCACCAATCTGTTCAATCCCAAAGTGGCGCTGTTTTTCCTCGCCTTCTTGCCGCAGTTCGTGAGGCCGGGCGCGGGCGCGGCGTCCTTTCTGCTGCTGGGTTTTTGTTTTGTCGCCACGGGCCTTGTCTGGTGTCTGATACTGGCGGTGATGGCGGCCCGGCTTGGCCAATGGCTGAAGCGCGGCGGGGTGACCCGTCGGCTGGATCAGCTGTGCGGCGCGTTGTTTGTCTTGCTGGGCGTGAATTTGCTGTTTGCCCGGCTGCGCCACTGAGCGCGGGAAATCAGGAGCCTGTATTCATGCGAGTGCGCATCGCAGTATTCAATCATCTGCTGGGGCAGCAGCCTGCGCTGCGCGCTGAGCTGGCTCGCCATGCCGGCAGGCGCGTCGGTATCGTGCTGCCGCCGGCCGCGCTGACCGGCGTGGTGACGGACCAAGGCTGGCTGGCCGCTTGTGAAGGCCAGCCGGAGGCTGTTATCCGCCTGCGCCATGGCGCGGCGCTGTCCGCCTTGCAAGGCAAGGAAGCTGCGCTGGGCGATGTGACGATAGAAGGCGATGCCGAGCTGGGCATGGCGGTGGGACGGCTGCTGGCCCGTTTGCAATGGGATGCGGTGGAGGATTTGTCCCGCGTGGTGGGCGATGTGGCCGCCAATCGTCTGCAGAGCATGGCGCGCGGCCTGCTCGGCATCAAGGGTGAGATCGGCTGGAGGTTGGCCGAAAGCTGGATTGAGCATCTGCGCGAAGAAGCGCCCATGCTGGCTGGTCGTCATCAGGTAGAAAGCTTCATCAAGAACGTCGATGCGCTGCGCGATGACGCTGCGCGGCTGGACAAGCGTCTGGCGCGGCTGGAAGCCGCGCTGGCCGGCAACAAGGAATAAGGGCACAGCCTCCTCATCATGCGGATTTCCCGTTTCAGCAAAATCGTTTCCACCTTTTATCGCTATGGCCTGGACGAATTCTTCGCCGGCCATTCCCGGCTGGGTTTCGTGCACAAGCTGTTTGGCTGGTGCCCGCTGCGCCGTGATCTGAGCCAGCCGCTGCCGGCGCGGGTGCGCATGGCGCTGGAAAGCCTGGGCCCCATCTTCGTCAAATTCGGCCAGGTGCTGTCCACCCGCCGCGATCTGCTGCCGCCTGACTACGCCAATGAGCTGGCCCGTTTGCAAGACCGGGTGCCGCCTTTTGATGGTTTGCTGGCGCGGCAGGTAATCGAACAAAGCTTGGGCAAGCCTGTTGACGCGCTGTATCTCGATTTCGACAACACCCCGGTGGCCAGCGCCAGCGTGGCGCAGGTGCATAAAGCTTGGCTGCGCGGCCCCGATGGCGGCAAGGGGCGCGAGGTGGCGGTCAAAGTGCTGCGTCCTGGCATCCAGCCGGTGATCGAGCAGGATCTGGCCCTGATGGCGACGCTGGCGGGCTGGGTGGAGAAGTTCTTCATCGACGGCAAGCGCCTCAAGCCGCGCGAAGTGGTGGCCGAGTTCGACAAATACCTGCACGACGAGCTGGACATGATGCATGAGGCGGCCAATGCCAGTCAGCTGCGGCGCAACTTCACCGGCTCGGACATGCTGATCGTGCCGGAAGTGTTTTACGACTACACCTCGCGGCAAGTGCTGACGCTGGAGTGGATGCACGGTACGCCGGTAGGGCAAGTGGACCGCCTGCGCGAACAGGGCGTGGACATGGCGAAGCTGTCGCGTTTTGGCGTGGAGATTTTCTTCACCCAGGTGTTCCGCCACGGCTTTTTCCATGCCGACATGCATCCGGGCAATATTTTCGTGGCCGAAGATGGCCGCTATATCGCACTGGATTTCGGCATCGTCGGTAGCCTGACCGAGTCGGACAAGCACTATCTGGCGGTGAACTTTCTCGCTTTCTTCAATCGCGACTACCATCGCGTGGCGACGGCGCATATCGAATCCGGCTGGGTGCCCAAGGATACCCGAGCCGAAGAGCTGGAATCGGCCGTGCGCACCGTGTGCGAACCCATTTTCGAGAAGCCGTTGTCGGAGATTTCTTTCGGCATGGTGCTGCTGCGCTTGTTTGAAACCAGCCGTCGTTTCAATGTGGAGATCCAGCCGCAACTGGTATTGCTGCAAAAGACGCTGCTCAATATTGAAGGCCTCGGACGCCAGTTGGACCCCAACCTCGACCTGTGGGCCACGGCCAAGCCCTTCCTTACCAAGTGGATGAACGAGCAGATCGGTTGGCGCGGCATGTTGCGCACCCTGAAGAACGAAGCGCCGCAATGGGCCACCACCTTGCCCACTCTGCCGCGCAAGCTCAACGAGGCCCTGTCTTCGGCCAACAGCGATCTCTTGGTGCAAGGTTATATACAGCTGATGCGCGAGCAGAAACGACAAAACTTCCTGCTGATGCTGATCGCCCTGCTGTTGCTGGCCTTGCTGGGCAAAAGCCTGCTGTAAGCTGACTGTTTCTCTGGCTGACAAAACGCCGCCACGGTTTGCCCGGGCGGCTTTTTTTGTGAGAGCGCAGGCGCTGCGTTGACACAATATATAAAAATATATAATATAAAATCAGATTTTAACTGAGGAGCTGGACATGAGTCACGACTACAAGCAACTGGCTGCGGATCTTGGCGCTACCCTCGCGGACTTCCGCAAGGAAATCCCGGAAACCATGAAGGGCTTCGGCCAGATGAGCCGCGCCGCGCACGCCGACGCCGCGCTCAGCAACAAGACCAAAGAGCTGATCGCCATGGCCATCGGCATCGCCAACCGCTGTCAGGGCTGCCTGGCCTTTCACGCCAAGGCGCTGGTGGATCTGGGTTGCAGCCGCGCCGAATTCATGGAAATGCTGCAAGTGGCGGTGTACATGGGCGGCGGTCCATCCTTGATGACGGCGGCGGAAGCCCTGCAAGCTTACGAGCAGTTTGGCGGCGAAACCGCCGCCTGAGCGCGCCCTGCGCGGCCTTCGGCCAACCTGGCTCTGGGCGCGCTTTACACTCGAAAAACAAAAACGCCGTTCACGCGACAAGCTGAACGGCGTTTTGCATGATGCATCGCACGAGTGATTTGGGGCAGGGGTCTAGAGGGCCAGCAAGGCCGCCACCACCCGGCGGTCTTCCGCCATCAAGATATTGAAAGTGCGGCAAGCGGCTTGCGTATCCATGACATCCACACCGATACCGGCATTGGTCAGCGCGGCGTAGAGGCGCGGATGCACGAAGCGCAGGCTGGCGCCCGAGCCAAACAGCACCACCTCCGGCTGCAGCGCCAGAATGGCGCTGAAGTGGCGTTCTTCCAGCGTGTCGAAACCATCGGTGTCCCAGGCAGTCACGCTGTCCGGCGCCACCAGCAGGTGGCCGTCGTGCTGTTCGCCGTTGATCAAGACATGGCCTGTACCGTAGCCGGTGAACAGGTTCTTTCCCAAGCCCAGGGCCTGATGCATTTTCATGGTGTGGGTGTCCTTGCCAGAGGGTGTCTGCCGGCGGCGCGACTGCGGCTGAAGATCATCATGCAGTGCACCACGGATTTGGGATAGGATTATAACCTGACCTAATTAGTTGAGGGGCGGGGCTGTCCGCTCACGACCGGGACAGACAAAGAACCGGTTTCAAATCTGCCGCGCAAAGGTGACGAAGCAGAGAGGCCCTCCCTGAAAATGCGCATGCTTTGCAGGCGCAGTGCTTTCACGGAGGTTTTCGTTCCGCCTACCGCTGAATTGCAAGGCCTTGAGCCGGTTCCCAGGGACAACCATGAAAGACAACAAACCGCGCCGCCGGAAAAACGCCACCCCATCGGGCGGGCGGCCAGCCATGGAAAAACAGGCCACCATGCAGCCAGTACACAAATCGCAGAAACTCGCCAACGTCTGCTACGACATTCGCGGCCCGGTGCTTGAGCACGCCAAGCGCATGGAAGACGAAGGCCATCGCATCATCAAGCTGAACATCGGCAACCCGGCCCCGTTCGGCTTTTTCGCGCCCGATGAAATCATCGAGGACGTGATCAGCAACCTGTCGGCCGCCTCCGGCTATTCCGATTCCAAGGGCCTGTTCGCAGCGCGCAAGGCCATCATGCATTACGCGCAGGAAAAGCATCTGCCCAATGTGTCCATGGACGACATCATCATCGGCAACGGCGTTTCCGAGCTGATCGTGATGTCCATGCAGGCCCTGCTGGACAACGGCGACGAAGTGCTGGTGCCCGCGCCGGACTACCCACTGTGGACCGCCGCGGTGAGTCTGGCCGGCGGCAAGGCTGTGCACTACCTGTGCGATGAAGAGCAGGGCTGGTTTCCCAGCATCGAAGACATCCGCGCCAAGATCACCCCGTCCACCCGCGCCATCGTGGTCATCAACCCCAACAACCCCACCGGCGCGGTCTACCCGCCGGCGCTGTTGCAGCAGATCATCGAGGTAGCCCGCCAGCACCAGTTGATCGTGTTTGCCGATGAAATCTACGACAAGGTGCTGTACGACGAGGTGAAGCACACCTCGCTGGCATCGCTGGCGCCGGACCTGTTTGTCGCCACGTTCAACGGTTTGTCCAAGAACTACCGCGCCTGTGGTTATCGTGCGGGCTGGATGATCCTGTCCGGCGAGAAAAAGCACGCACGCGACTACATCGAAGGCCTGAACATGCTGGCCTCCATGCGTCTGTGTGCCAACGTGCCGGCGCAGTTCGCCATCCAGACGGCGCTGGGCGGCTATCAGAGCATTGATGATCTGGTGATGGCCGGCGGCCGTCTCGCCCGCCAGCGCGACCTTGCCCACAAGCTGCTGACCGACATCCCCGGCGTCACATGCGTCAAGCCGCAGGGCGCGCTCTATCTCTTCCCGCGACTGGACCCCAAGCTATACCCGATTGCGGACGACCAGCAGTTCATCCTTGAACTCCTGCAAGAAGAGAAAGTGTTGCTGGTGCAAGGCACAGGGTTCAACTGGATTGCGCCGGATCACTTCCGCGTGGTATTCCTTCCTAACTCTGACGACCTGATCGAGGCCATCGGGCGCGTTGCCCGTTTCCTCGAACGCTATCGCCAGCGTCACGGCACCGCTTGAACTTGACTGTACGGGGGCAGGCTGCGAGCCTGCCCCTTTTGCCCGACGACACCCCTGAAAGCGGATTCGGGTCCGTTTTCAAGGAGGCCGTAGGCCCGGGACATAAATAATAGAGATTCACAGGAGATTGACATGAAGCCGATCAATATTGGCCTGATGGGCGTGGGGACTGTCGGTGGCGGTACCGCCACCGTATTGAAGCGCAACGCGGAAGAAATCAGCCGCCGCGCCGGTCGCCCGATTCGCGTGCTGATGGCCGCCAACCGCGATGTGGCTCGCGCCCAGGAGGTGGTGGGCCCGGACGTCGTCGTGGTGGACGACGCCCTGCAAGTGGTGAACAACCCTGACGTGGACATCGTGGTGGAGCTGATCGGTGGTGACACCATCGCCAAGGACCTGGTGCTCAAAGCCATCGAAAACGGCAAGCACGTCGTTACCGCCAACAAGAAATTGCTGGCCGTGCACGGCAATGAAATCTTCGCCAAGGCGCAGGAGCGCGGCGTGATGGTGGCCTTCGAAGCGGCCGTTGCCGGCGGCATCCCCATCATCAAGGCCCTGCGCGAAGGCCTGTCGGCCAACCGCATCGAGTGGATTGCCGGCATCATCAACGGCACCTCCAACTTCATCCTGACCGAGATGCGCGAGAAGGGCGCCAGCTTCGCTGAAGTGTTGGCCGAAGCCCAGCGTCTGGGTTATGCCGAAGCGGACCCCACCTTCGATATCGAAGGCCACGACGCCGGCCACAAGCTCACCATCATGGCGGCGCTGGCGTTCGGCATTCCTATGCAGTTCGACAAGTGTTATCTGGAAGGCATCAGCAAGCTGGATGGTCGCGACATCAAGTATGCCGAAGAGCTCGGCTACCGCGTCAAGCTGCTGGGCCTGACCCGTCGCACCGACGCGGGCGTGGAGCTGCGCGTGCATCCGACGCTGATTCCGGAAAGCCAGCTGATCGCCAACGTCAACGGCGTCATGAACGCCGTGCTGGCCAAGGGCGACGCCGTTGGTCAGACCCTGCACTACGGCCCGGGCGCGGGCGCGCTGCCCACTGCCTCGGCCGTGGTGGCCGACATTGTCGACGTTACCCGTCTGCTGACAGCCGACCCGGAGCATCGCGTGCCGCATCTGGCCTTCCAGCCGGATCAATTGCAAGATCTGCGCATTCTGCCGATCGAAGACGTGGTCAGCTCCTACTATCTGCGCATTGGCGCGGCCGATCGTGCCGGCGTGCTGGCCAACATCACCCGTCTGCTGGCCGAAAGCGGCATTTCCATCGAGGCTGTCATCCAGAAGGGTTCGCTGTCGGAAGGCAACGCCGAAGTGGTGATCCTGACCCATCGGGTGCAGGAACAGGCCATCAATCAGGCCATCGCCGCCATCGAAGCGCTGGAAAGCGTCGAAGGCAAGGTAGTGCGCCTGCGCATGGAAGAACTGAGCAACTAACTCAAGCGAGGACGGGCCGCCGCGCGCGGTCCGGCGACAGGGAATGAGCAAGTACTGGTTTGGCAGCCTCGGTCTGGCCTGCGCCATGGCGACACAATCGCTGAGCGCCACGCCGCTGACGCCCGGGCAGCATAATCTGCTGCAGGGTTTCTTGCTGCGCAGCTGCATCAAGCGCACGCCGTTGCCCGATGCTTCCGGCGATCACGCCGAAGCGCAGGTGCAGAAATACTGTCAGTGCGCCAGCGAGCACCTGGCCAACACCTTCAGCTCGGAAGAGGTGATGGCGGTGCTCAGCGGCCAGATCAAGAAAGATGATCCGCGCGGCAAGAAGCGCTTGGCCGAAGCCTCGGCCGCCTGTGCGGAGTACCTGCAGCCGGACAACGCCGAATAAGCGCCCGACGTCCTTGCACCAACAGGTTGAACCCACCATGAAGTACATCAGCACTCGCGGCGGCATGGCCCCGCAATCCTTCAGCGACATCCTGCTCATGGGCCTTGCGCCGGATGGCGGCCTGGCGCTGCCGGAAAGCTACCCGCAAATCAGCCGCGCCCAGCTGGACGCCTGGCGCGGCTTGTCTTACGCCGAGCTGGCGTTCGAGATCATCCGCCTGTTTGCCACCGACATTCCGGAAGGCGACTTGCGCGACATCGTGCAACGCACCTATACCCGCGCCGCCTTCGGCACCGACGACATCACGCCGGTCAAAACCCTGCAGGACGGCATCGCCATTCTCGAACTCTCCAACGGCCCGACGCTGGCGTTCAAAGACATGGCCATGCAGTTGTTGGGCAATCTGTTTGAGTACGTGCTGGCGCGCAAGGGCCGCCAGCTCAATATCCTGGGCGCTACTTCCGGCGATACCGGCAGCGCGGCGGAATACGCCATGCGCGGCAAGCGGGGCATCCAGGTGTTCATGCTGAGTCCGGATGGCCTGATGAGCCCCTTCCAGCGGGCGCAAATGTACAGCCTGCAGGACGCTAATATTCACAACATCGCCATTCGCGGCATGTTCGACGACTGTCAGGACATCGTGAAGGCGGTACAGAACGATCACGCCTTCAAGGCCAAGTACGACATCGGCACCGTCAACTCCATCAATTGGGCGCGTGTGGTGGCGCAAGTGGTGTACTACTTCAAAGGCTATTTCAACGCCACGGAAAACAATGATCAGCAGGTGAGCTTCTGCGTGCCTTCGGGCAACTTCGGCAATGTCTGCGCCGGCCATATCGCCCGCCAGATGGGCTTGCCGGTGGCGCGCCTGATTGTTGCCACCAACGAAAACGACGTGCTGGACGAATTTTTCCGCACCGGCGCTTATCGTCCGCGCGGCACCGCCAACACCTACGTTACCTCCAGCCCGTCCATGGATATTTCCAAGGCCTCCAATTTCGAGCGCTTCGTGTTCGATCTGGTGGGCCGCGACGGCGATGCCGTCAAGGCGTTGTGGCGCAAGGTGGAGTCCGGCGAAGGTTTCGACCTGTCCGACAAGTTGGCCGAAGCCCGCGACGCCTTCGGCTTCGTCTCCGGCAAGAGCAGTCATGCCGACCGTCTGGCCACCATCCGCACCGTGGACGCAGAAGACGGCGTGGTGGTGGATACCCATACCGCCGACGGCATCAAGGTGGCGCGTGAAGCGCGTCTGCCGGGCGAAATCGTGGTCTGCCTGGAAACCGCTTTGCCGGCCAAATTCGCCGATACCATCCGTGAAGCGCTGGACCGAGATCCGCCGCGTCCGGACGGTTTCGACGGTATTGAAGCGCTGCCGCAAAAAGTGGTGGTGTTTGACGCGGATGCGCCGCGCGTAAAGGCCTTCATCGAGGAGACGCTGGCCGCAGTCTGAGCGCGCTACGGCTGGGGCGATGGGTTTCTCTTCGGCCAACCATGAAAAACAGGCTCCTTGCGGAGCCTGTTTTGTTTTGGCGATTGCCGCTCAGAATGCCAGGGCCAGACCCACGTTGCCCGAGGTCTGATTGCCGCCCTTGTTGCCAGAGGTGGCGGTCAGTTGGGCCCAGGCGGAGAGGTTCTTGCCGAAGTTGGCATTCACGCCCATGGTCCATTCCATCCAGTTGCTAGCCGGTTTGCCCAGATTCACCGTCCAGTCACCGGTTGTGGTGCTCAGGCCGGTAGTGATGGTGCGGTCGCTCTGGTCGAACTGGTGCGCGTAAGCCACCTTCGCGTAGGGGCTGTACTCGCCGATAGTGGTGTCCAGCTGCCAGCCGACGCGGCCGATGGTAGAGCTGAAGTTCTGGTCGCTGTAATGCAAGCCGTTGCTGGTGACGCCGCCATCGGTAAAGTTGGAAAGCTTGATGCTTTCATGCTCAAGGCCCGCGATAGGGCCTGTGTGGAAATTACCCAGCGGGAACTGGTAGCCGCCCTGTGCGCGGATGCCAAACTGGCGCTGGCTGGCGTTGCCGCCAACCCCCAGCGTGGTGGAGCCCAGCGTCACGTTGCGCGTGGTGTCCAGTTCGCCGCTGCCGATGTGCAGATCGGAATCCAGCCACCAGTTGCCGCCGTTGTAACTGGCCAGCAGGGTCACTAGCGTGGTGCGATCGTCCACCGAGCCGCCGGCCCCGGTACTGGCGATGTCGGTCTTGCCCAACTGGTGAGACATGGCGAAGCCGAAACTGGCGTTCTCGGTAGCCTGGAAGTCCAGGCCGACGGTATACAGCTGGCCCTTGGGTTTGGCGGAGTAACTGTCATTGCCGGACTTGTCGCTGCTGAAGGCGCCATCGACAAAGGCGCTGACGCTGCCCACATCACGTTTCTTGGCGCGCAGGGCCTGGTAGCGGCCATCCAGCGTCTGGCCGAGCTGACGGGCATTGGCCATGCCGCTTTCGGCAACCGCTCCGGCAAAGTAGGGCGCTTGCAGCAGGCTGTAGACGTAGTCGCCCACAATCTGATGCGCCGCAGGCGTCGGGTGCAGACCATCCGTGAAAATATAAGACTGCGCATAGGTGGCGGACGGGCACACCAGCGCGTCAAGACAAGCCGAACCCGCCACATTGGTGAAACCGTATTTGCCAGGGTTGGCCGAAATCTCCTGAATCAGCAGCGCCATATTGGCGCGAACCACGCCGTGAGGATTTACCGCATTGATGTCGTTATCCACCAGCAGGTTGTAGTTGCTGCTCAGTTGCGCCAGGCTACTGGAGACCGTGCTGTAGGTGGACTGCAGGGCGCTCAGGCCGGCAGCCGAACCACCCAGCTGGTTATTGGCGGCCACCAGTGCCTGCTGAATCAAGGCATCGCGGTTGGCGCTGCTGGACGGTACGCTGCTCATTACGGCCCAGGCCGCGCCAATGGCGTTGTTGCGCTGGGTTGTCGATGCGCCCGCGCTGTCGGCAAAGGCCTTGATGGCGCCATAGACAGAGGAGGGGGTTGTGGAAATGTCGGGCAGATTGGGCACGACGATGATCTTCGCCCCAGCCTGTTGCAGCGCGGCGACGTAAGTCACCGTTTGCGTCGCCGCATTGGTGATGACGGTAGCCGCCTGGGTGGTGCTGCCGGTGCCGATGGCGGCGTTAACGTCATTGCCGCCGATCCAGACGGTATACACCGCGTTCGGATCGGCCTTGCCGCCGGTTTGTTGCAGATAGTGGGTGACCTGATCAGACAATTCCTGGATGGTCAAACCGCCCGGCCCCACCGTTTCCGCCTTGACGCCCGATTGTGCTTGGGCCCCGCCCTGCGCATAGTTGTTGCCCGTGCTGCTGGTGGTAGTGTTCAGCGGATTGTTGGCAACCGATTTGAAACCATAGTGCCCAGCCAGCACGTCAGTCCAGTTATTGCCGTAACCCATTGTCCAGCGTGCGTTGGCGGGCAGGGTGATTACCGTGCCGCCCACGGGATAGAGCTGTCCGCCGAAGGCGCCGACATCGCTCAGGCTATCGCCAAAGAAATAGATATTGCTGTATGCCTGGCTGGCGCCGGCGGCGAGCGCAAGCGCTGCCGCAGCGGCGAGTTTCATCGCTGTTTTCATGTGTTGTCTGCCTCGACAAGGTTGACCTGCTTCTGGTGAGTATTGTTTTTTTGATAGAGCATGGACTCTATTCAAACGATTATTTGAAGAGCATGCGCTTCTGTCAATCACCAAATGCAGGCAGGGGGGCATGTCGGTTACAATGCCGCCATGAAATCACCTGTTTTTTTGATGTTGGCGCTGCTGTGGCCGAGCCTGGCGATGGCTGCCGGCCAGGACATGGCGCAACTGGAAAAACTGGCGGACAAGTTTGTCCAGCAAGAGCTGGCGCAGCGCCCGGCCAGCTATAAGCTGGGGCAGCTCGATCGCCGCCTGGCCCTGCCTGTCTGCGCCAGACCCACGGTTGCCTGGGCTGACCCGGCTGTTGCCTCAGGCAATACGGCGGTAGTGATCCAGTGCGCCGCAGCAGGCTGGACCTTGCGCCTGCCGGTGACGATAAGCGAGAAAAAAATGGGACTGGTCCTGACTCGCAGCGTGACGGCTGGCGAAGTGTTGCAGGAAAGCGATATCAAGCTGGTTGAGCTGCCCAATCCGTCGCTGGGGCGCAATGTGCTGGGCGAAGCGGCGCTGGTGGTGGGGCAGACCATGCGCAGCGGCGCTCCTGCCGGTGCCTGGCTGCGCAACTTCATGGTGAGAGCACCGTTTGTCGTGCGCGCCAATCAGCCGGTCAAGGTACTGGCGGGCGGAGACGATTTTTCTGTCGTGGCGGAGGGTATTGCCGCAGGCAACGCCGCGGCCGGGGAAGCGGTATCGGTACGCATGCAGTCAGGCAGGGTGGTAAGAGGCATGGTCCAGCCCGATGGCAGCGTTCGTGTTGTTTATTAAAAATAAAATAGTTCAAGAGTCGGCGTTTTCGACCGATAATAACGGTAATCCACCCCCAATTTCATTTTGGAAGGCCCTTCCATGAAGATCGACAACTCGGGCAGCGCCATCAGCGCCTACGCGGGCCAGAACAAGCTGGCCAAGCGGGACGCTGCTTCCAAGACCTCTACGGCCGCAACTGCTCCGACCGACAGCGTAGAGATCAATCCGTTTGCCAGCAGCCTGAGCGCCGTCGCCCAGCAGTCGGGCGAGAGCTCGTTCGATGCTGCCAAGGTGGCTTCCATCAAGTCCGCCATCGCATCTGGCAATTTCTCAGTCAACCCGGAAAAGATTGCCGACAGCCTGATCGCCTCCGCGCGGGAACTGTTGGGCCAGTAACGCATTCCGGTAGCCTTCAAGATGCCCGCCGAACGCCTAGAACAGCAGTTTGTCCTCCTGTGCCAGCAGGAAGCCGATCACGTCAGCCTGCTGGTGCAAGTCTTGCAGCAAGAGCAACAGGCCATGATCAATGGCAGTACGGAGTTGCTTGAGCCGCTGGCCGACAGCAAGAGCCGCTTGCTTGACGAGTTGGCGGGACAGTCCCAGCAGCGCGGTTTGCTGATGAAAGAGTTGGGCCTCTCTGATAGCGACACGGTTTATATCTGGCTGGCGGACAAGCCAGCCGCCCGCGACGCCTGGGTGGCGTTGGAGGACGGTGTGCATCGCGCGCAAAGCATCAACGAGTTGAATGGTCGCTATATTGCCGACCGTCTCAGTCATGTGGAGGATGCGCTTTGCGTTTTGCGGCAAGCGGCTTCCGCCACACTCAGCTACGGCAAGGATGGCGTGCAGCCTGCTGGTATCAGCGGGCAGCGTTTCCTCGGTTCCGCCTGATTTTCTTACCGCCCCTTCCCTGTCTCTCCTGCGTTTGCTTCCCCGATAAGGTGGGCGATGCGGCTTTGATTGTGGTATCTTCGCCACTGGGCCTGAGAAAACCACCATCCAGAATCCGATGACCCTGATTTCCTTGATTTTCGCACTGGCGCTCGAACAGCTCCGCCCGCTTGGCAACCGCAATCGCGTGTGGCATGCGTTCACCCGTTACGCCAATCATCTCGAACGCAATCTCAATGCCGGCTCCAACCGGCATGGTGTATTGGCGTGGATGGTGGCCGTATTGCCGCCGGTCTTGATCAGCTTGCTGGTGTATTACGCGCTGCATGCCGCTCACCCCCTGCTGGGCCTGGCCTGGAATGTGGTCGTGCTGTATCTCACCATGGGGTTTCGCCATTTCTCCAGCGCGTTTTCAGAGATTTCCCTGGCGTTGAACCAGGGACAGGATCTTGATGCTCGTCGAGCCTTGTCGGGCTGGACCGGGCAGGCGACCTCCGAACTGACGGTCAGCGAAATCTCGCGCCTCTCCATCGAGCAGGGCGTGCTGGACAGCTACCGCCATGTATTCGGTACGATGTTCTGGTTTGTTGTGTTGCCTGGGCCTGCCGGGGCGGTGTTGTACCGCGTGGCGGTGATGCTGGGCCAGAAGTGGGGCGCGCGCAATGTGCAGGAGGACCGTTTCGGTCGCTTTGCCGCCAGCGCAAGCGCTTGGCTGGACTGGCTGCCGGTGCGACTGACCGCTGCCAGCTTTGCCGTGATGGGTGATTTTGAAGACGCCATTTACTGTTGGCGCTCCCAGGCCAGAACCTGGGGCAATTACGCTAACGGCATCTTGCTGGCATCTGCCGCCGGCGCATTGGGCGTAAGGCTGGGCGACCCGTTGCGACAGGACTACACGGTCAAGTTCCGCCCCGAATTGGGGCTGGGCGACGAAGCGGACCCGGGCTTCCTCAAAAGCGCCGTGGGCCTGGTGTGGCGCTCTGCGCTGCTATGGCTGTTCGTGATCTTGTTGATCAGCGTCGCCAATCACATGTAAGCGCTCCGCAGCCGCCGCCCATCATAGGGCGGCGTTGCCGTTTGTGGAGCGGCATGTTTATGAATACCGGGCGTGACGATGGCTGGGGCCAACGCAACGTCCAACCGATTGCAGGAGTATCACATGCTGTTTTCCGAACTCGGGTTGTCTCCCGAGATTCTGCGGGCCATTGAAGAGCAGGGCTATAGCGAGCCCACGCCCATCCAGGCCAAGGCCATCCCGCTGGTGCTGAGCGGCCGAGATCTGCTTGCCGCCGCCCAAACCGGCACCGGCAAGACTGCCGCCTTCATGCTGCCCATCCTGGAACGCCTGAAAAAATTCGCCAATACCAGCGTTTCTCCGGCCATGCACCCGGTGCGCGCGCTGGTGTTGTCGCCGACGCGCGAGCTGGCCGACCAGATCGGCGTCAATGTGCGCACCTACACCAAGTATCTGCCCCTGCGAGCCACCACCGTGTTTGGCGGCATGAATATGGACCCGCAAGTGCAGGAGCTGCGCCGTGGCGTGGAAATCCTCATCGCCACGCCGGGCCGCCTGCTGGATCATATCCAGCAGAAAACGGTGCAATTGAACAAAGTGGACGTGCTGGTGCTGGACGAGGCCGACCGCATGCTGGATATGGGCTTCATCCAGGACATCCGCAAGATCATGGGCATGCTGCCCAAGGAGCGCCAAACGCTGTTGTTCTCCGCGACCTTCGCGCCGGAGATCAAGCGTCTGGCTGCCGACTTCATGAAGGACCCGCAAACGGTCGAAGTCGCTCGCCAGAACGCCACCAACGAGCAAGTGGAGCAAGTGGTGTACTCGGTGGATGGCTTCCGCAAGCGCCATTTGTTGAGCCATCTCATCCGTCAGCGCGACATGAGCCAGGTGATCGTGTTTTGCAAGACCAAGCTCAGCGCCGACCAGCTGGCGCGTGATCTGAAACGCGACGGTCTGTCCGTGGAGGCCATCCACGGCGACAAAGCTCAGGGGGCGCGTCTGGAAACCCTGTCCGCCTTCAAGGAAGGCAGTCTGCGCGTACTGGTGGCTACCGATGTGGCCGCGCGGGGCTTGGATATTTCGGAGTTGCCGTTCGTCGTCAATTTCGAGCTGCCCAATTCGCCGGAAGACTATGTGCACCGCATTGGCCGGACCGGTCGCGCCGGCGCCAGCGGGGTGGCCATTTCCCTGATGGCGGCGGATGAAACCCGTCAGTTGGAAGCGATCGAAAAACTGACGCGCCAGACGTTGAAACCCCAACTGGTGGAAGGCTTCTGGCCCGCCGCCATGCGTCCTGCCGCACCGTCCCCCGCGCCGACGCCGTCCCCCTCCCATCGTCAGAACAGCGGCGAGGGGCGCGGCAAGCCGGCTTCCGCCATGATCATGACGCCGCCCAAAGAAAAGGACGGTGAAGGCCTGAAAAAGGTGGATCAGACCGGCTCGCGTCGCAGCCGCAAACAGAAGCGCGAGGTTCCGGCCTTGTTGCTGCCGCCGCGCTATAAGGTAGAGTCGGCGCGTTAAATCCGGCCCAAGGCTGGCGGGGTGATATCAACAAGGTTTGCCGAAGGAGTGATCATGTCGTGTTTTCGTCGTGGTTCCGCATTGATGGCCTTGCCCTTGTTGGGTAGCGGTGCGCTGTTGGCTCCCCTCACGGCCCAAGCCGGGGCGGGTGTCGAGGGCAGTGTGGTGGTGCGATCCGCGGCAGCTCCCGGTATTGGTGCCGTCACGCAGGATGATCAGGCTCGCAGCGCCCGCATTCATGCCCTGTTGCAAAAGTACGGCATGGGCTGCGGGGATCCGTCTTGCCCCTTTTGCAATGCCAGACCAGTCGAAACGCCTTGAGTGTATTCGCCGCGCCAGATAAAACCCGCAATCCGCGGGTTTTTGTTTGCCTTGCCGATGCGCGTTGCGCCATCAGGTTTTGGTCCTGGGCGTCTGGCGGGGCCCAGACAAAAAAACAGCCCCTTGCGGGGCTGGGAAGCGATGAATGCCAGTCGCTGACACTCTCCATGCAGCAGGTTTCACACAAAAATCACCAAGGCGGCCATGGCGCCGTGCGCGCCCATCACCAGGCTCTGTTCGATGTCCGCGGTGCGGGACGAGCCAGCGATGAAGCTGCCAAAGCCGTGTTCGGTGATGCGAACGCGCGCGTAGGCGTCGCGCATGGTGTCGACGATATTCGCCTTGGGCACCACCATCACCAGTTTCTGGGTGAGAAAATACAATGAGCGGAAGCGGTTATCGGGGTGGCTGACCCATACCGCGGCGTTTTCCGCCACCGCCAGATCGCCCGGCACGATGGCGATATCCACATCCTGCCAGTCATGCGGGGTCGCAGCTTCTTCATGATCCGCCCCGGTAATGTCCACCGTGCGGCCGGCCTTCGGCCAACGTTCCGCCACCAGCTCGCGCACGCTCTGCCCCTCGGCCAGCTCCACCGCATCGCCGCCCAATTGGCGGATCAGCGCGGCAAAGGCTGCTAGCGGTTGTTCGAAACGGATAAAAGACACTGCGTGGATGTCCGGTAGGTCCGGCCCTTGCGGGCGATGGCGGCGGATGCGCTCCAGAATGGCGTCGCGGCTGCTCATCAGTTTTTCTCCTCTCGGCGGCGGTACATTTCCTTGAAGCTCTGTTCCGGCATTTCCGGCAAGTCGCGCCCGGCGCGACTCCAAGCGCTCTGGCGGGTGAGGCCTTCCGGCAGGATGGGCACCACTTTGCGCATCACCTTGCCGGACAAATCAAACAGCGCCGGGTGGCGGGTAAGAAAGCGCATGGCCATCAGGCCCATTTTCTTGCCGGTCGGCACCGCGCCTGCGTCCCAGGCGCGCTTGCGGTGCAGTACCAGCTGTTCGTGCAGGTTGATTTTTACCGGGCAGACATTGGAGCAAGAGCCGCAGGTGCTGCAGGCGAACGCCATGCTGGCGTGCTTGCGGATGTCGCGACTGGGCCCCAGCGTGGAGCCGATGGGGCCGGGGATGATGTAGCTATAGCTGAAACCGCTGCTGCGCCGGTATACCGGACAGGTGTTCATGCAGGCGCCGCAACGGATGCAGCGCAGGCTCTGGAAGAAATCGTCGCTGCCGAGAATCTCGCTCCGGCCGTTGTCGACGATGACGATATGCATTTCACCGCCCGGTCGGGCTTGATGAAAATGCGAGGTATAGGTGGTGACCGGCGAGCCGATGGCGGAACGCGCCAGCAAACGGGTAAACACGCCCAGATGCTCCAGCTTTGGGATCAGTTTTTCCAGACCCATGCTGGCAATGTGAATGGGCGGCAGGCTGGTGCCGAGATCGGCATTGCCTTCATTGGTGCACACCACCACGCCGCCGGTTTCGGCAATGCCGAAATTGACGCCGGTGAGCCCGGCGTCGGCGGTCAGAAAGTGTTCTCGCAAGTTGGCGCGGGCCGCATGGGTGAGGTAGGTCGGGTCGTTGTTGCCGGCCTCGGTGCCCAGCTCCTGATGGAACAGCTCAGAGATCTGCTCTTTCTTCAGGTGGATGGCGGGCATGACGATATGACTGGGCGGTTCGTGACGCAATTGCACGATGCGTTCGCCAAGGTCGGTATCAATCACCTCAATGCCGCGCTGCTCAAGGTAGGGGTTCAGCCCGCACTCTTCGGTAAGCATGGACTTGGATTTCACCAGCTTTTTTACCTGACGGGCAGCCAGGATGCCGTGCACGATGCGGTTGTGCTCTTCGGCATCCGCGGCCCAGTGTACGGTAACCCCGTTGGCGGCGGCTTTTTCCTCAAACTGTCGCAGGTAGTCGTCCAGCCGGGACAGAGTGTGCGCCTTGATGGTGCGCGCCAGTTCGCGCAGGGCTTCCCACTCAGGCAGTTGCGACGCTTGCGCGTCGCGCTTCTGTCTTACCCACCAGATGGCGCTGTCGTGCCAGCGCGCTTGCTCGCGATCAGCCAGAAAGGCTGCCGCGGCTTCCGGGTGGCGAATGCTGTCGTCCTTCATGTCGCCCCCCTCCCTGTGAGGATTTCCACGATGTGCAGCGGACGGATATTCCTGCCCTTGTGACGGATGATGCCGCCCATGTGCATCAGGCAGGATGGGTCGGCGCCGACGATGAACTCCGCGCCGGTGGCCTCGTGCTGGGCGATGCGATCCTCGCCCATGGCGGTGGACAGTTCCGGTTCATCCACGCAGAAGGTGCCGCCAAAACCGCAGCACTCATCGCGGCGTTCCGGCTTGAGCACGGTGATGCCGTCCACCAGCGCCAGAATACGCTCCAGCCGGGAGTGGAAAGGAATCATCAGCTCGGACGGCGCTGCGTGATGCAGTTCGCGCAGGCCATGGCAGCTTTGATGGATGGATACCTTGTGTGGGAAATACACCGGCTTCGGCAAACCTTCCACCTTCAGCACGTCCTGCAGGAATTCGATGATCTCGAACACCTTGGGCTTGAGCGACTGGTAGTCGCTGTCGCCGGCCAGATACCAGTCGAAATGGTGGGTGACGTGCGCCACGCAACTGCCCGAGGGCGCTACCACATAGTCAAAGTCGCGGAAGATGCTGGTGAAGCGCTGCGCGGCGGCGCAAGCGCCTTTGCTGTCGCCATTATTGGCCATGGGCTGGCCGCAGCAGGACTGTTCCATCGGAAACACCACTTCGCAGCCGTAGCTCTCCAGCAGCTCCAGTGTGGCCATGCCGACATGGGGGAACAGTTCGTTGACGTAACAGGGGATGAAAAGGCCGACTCTCATGGCTGCAGGGTCTCCGTCAGCGGAGTGTTGTGAAACTGCCTGCATTAAAGCCGCCGGCGGGGCGCTTGGCTATGCGGAATTACCCTCGCGCCGGTTTGCCAAGCCGGTAGATGATCCAGGCCAGAGTGAGAAGAAAGCCGCCGGACAATACGGCGGGCACCGGGCCGTGCGGCAAGGCTGCCCATACCCACTCCACCAGCCCGGGAGAGTTGCCCAGCCTGTTGTCGCCCACCACCAGCGCACGAGAGGACTTTTCCCAGACCGGGCCGACGTTTTCGCCCAACACCCAGATGGACAGACCCTTGGCCAGACTGATAAAGCCGCAGAAGGCGGAGAGGGCGCTCAAAAGCATGACAAAGAAGCGTTGCAGCACGATAACGGTCGCAGTCAGGACAAAGTCGTATGGTATGACTAGTTGTCCGCAAGATAAAGCATGCTATGCGTCCTCAGCCTTGCTGTCGGCGAAACGCCCACCAGCCGGCAAGGCCAGTGAAACTGGCCACCAGCAGCACCAGTATCCAGAAGCCGTGCGGATGGTTGGAAAGCGGGACACCCCCTACATTCATGCCAAAGAAGCCGGCGACGATGTTGATGGGCAGAGCCAGCACCGTGACGATGGTGAGGGTGAATAGCGTGCGGTTGGTCTGCTCGTTGAGTTTGGCGGCCAGTTCTTCCTGCAGCAGCTTGATTCGTTCTACCAGGCCCGCCAGATCATTCAGCACCAGTGCAAATTCTTCCGTTGACTCCCGCAGGTCTTGCAGGTCGCTTTCCCGTACCCAGCGCGGTGGCTTGTTCAACAGACGGAACAGCGCTGCGGGCTCAGGGGCCAGCAAGCGTTGGAAGCGCACCAGCACTCGTCGCAGATTGGCCAGTTCGGCGCGGTGATCCTGCAGACGATGCGCCAGCAGGTGATCCTCCACAGCGTCTACCTTGACGCTGGTTTGCCGAACCACCCGCGTCAGTACATCGGCCTGGTCCTGCAGCAGATGCACCAGCAGATTGATCGTAGAGTCGAAAGCCTCGCCGTACTTCACTGCGGCGCGGAGCTGATCCGCCGAGTGCAAAGGCTTGATGCGGGTCGTTACCAGCACGCGTTCATCCACATGTACCCAGAGCGTGGCGATATCTGACGAAGTCAGATCAAAGCTGAAGGCAACATCGTTGATGACGGCCAGCAGCTGCCCGTCAGTCTGCTCAATGCGGGTGGAGCGCGAACCGCCGCGATGGGCTTCATAGAAGGCCTCCGGCAATGTCAGATGCGTCCGCATCCAGCGCTCGGCCGCCACATTGGCAAGATTGAAATGCAACCAGATGAACTCGCCGTGAACAGGCTGCCGCAGCCAGAGTGCGGCCTGCTCAGAGTCCAGCGGCTCGCCGGGCCGACCTTCGCTAAAGGCATAGCCGGCGATGAGACCGGCCAGATCGGAACCATATTGCGCGGGCGGGGCGGTGTGGCTCATGGATGAAGTCCACGTTATTGAGGTCAGAAAATTCTATCTTGCCAGCCAAGTGTTGCGGTATGGCGGACAGTCAGAGCGTTATCCGCTTGGCTTGCCCAGTCACTTGGTGCAGGTGGCGGGGTGTTCGGACTGGGTTCGACGCATTTCTCCGACTGGGCATCATCCCGCAGAACTCGGGTGGCTTTGGCGACATCGGCAAGGCGAGGGAGGTGTTCTACCATAACGAAATCCGCCCGCTGCAGATCAGGTTCATGGAGGTCAACGAGTGGCTGGGTGATGAGGTGATCCAGTTCAACGATTACCAGCCCACCGGGCAGTAGTACGGTAGGAAAAGCGAGAACGCCGGATAGGGCGTTTTTTTATTGCGACTCGGTCTGCTGCGGCATTCTGCAATATGATGGTGTGACAGGTGGGAACCCAGCTATCGGTTATGGTGTAGGACTTACCGTGGGCTATAGCGCAAATAAAGCGATTTCCGGTTATGCGAATGATGATGGGATGTATCACGGCGATCCACAGTACTCTTCAGGTGGTGTAAGTTAAGTTGGACGAAGCGTAAGTGATCATAACGGTTCGAGCACAGGTGCCGCTAGCGAGTACGCTAATAGTGCCGATGGTGCGCGAGATGCAGGTCGCGATGCTGATGGGCATGAGTATTAATAGTGCATCAAGAAAAATCTATAGCAGCCATGTAATTATTGCCCAGCCACTTAATTGTTAATGGATGCGGTTTGCGGCTGGGTGCTGCACCCTCTGTTTGAGGGGGGTATATCCCCACCGGTTTTTCATATTTAATAGAAAGAGGCTTGAGTGAAAATTAATGTTGGAGAGGTATTGAAGGATATTGCCGTTGGGATTTCAATATCCACAGCAATGCTTGCATTGATATACTTCGCGTTCCATGGAAGTACGTGGAAGGAGGATTTTTTAACGACAAACAATGCAGTGATGATTATTGGCTTGACGATCACTATCGTTGTCGGTCGAATTGGCAGGTATGGCAAAAAGCAGGGTGAAAATATGGGTGATTTTTTGCCAGCACTGGATTGTTATCGATAATCATCATTGCGACCTTAAGAGTAGGCGCGAGAGAGAAGATTAAAGCACCAATTGGTTTGAATTTTTTGGTTTGGATTGCCTCTGCAGTTCCTATCAAATAACATGAACCTCTATATAGGCACAGCAACCCGATGGATGTCAAAAATAAAGCCCCCCCCTCCAAATGCAATGCTATTTGCCAAGCCAGACTTTCCCCACATATCAAAGTCGGCCATCACAAACAAGTAGCCTATAATAAATATTAATAAACCAACTACCAGAAAGATACTGCCAGCTATAGTATCTTTTTGTGGGCCTAATTTATTTTCATCGGGTAGCATGCGTCCCTCATTTGATTTCTAGCGGCTGATTGATTCGAGTGTTTTCTGTAGCCCAGATAGCGTCTGCTCTTGGCCGGAAGCGGACGACGGGCGATTATGCTATTCTCGCGGCTTCTCTTTCCTTAGCTTTCAGTTCGAATCCTGATAGAAACGCACGACGCAATTCTGATTCTTTCATTACGGCGAGCTGCAATGCAGCATAGAGAGCCCAGCAATCATCTTCAATACTATTAGAATTAATTAACCGCCCTTCTTTAAAAAGATCGCAACGCAACTTGAAAAGGCGATGTACCTCGGCATTGGCAATATCTGAGCCGAGTTCACCTCTAAAATATGCCTCACGCTTTTGCCCGTTTCTTCCATTGGCAATAACTGCATTAATAATTGTTTCAAACGCCAACCACATCAATATAAATCGTTCGCCAGGATAAGCTTGACCAAATGCCTTATCCAAAAGAAAGGCCGCTTCTTCTGGAAGGTGAATCAGTGCCGCGTCTTCAATAGCGGGATCGTTGAAAAGGTTAATTTCTTGTGTGTCGAAAACTGACGCGAATCCCTCATCAGACTGAGTCGTAGGCTCTTCATTTTCACCAAACAAAGTGATTTGTATGAGTTCTCGCGCGACGGGGACGCCAAAAACCAATCGAAGTGCATTAGCAACGACGATCATCTTCGGCCGGCTGCTTTCTCGCGTGTCTTTATCCGGATACCCAAAGGTTAGCTTTAAGTGGTTGCTATTTTTGAGAATCGGAACTTGAACCATTGCTGAGACACATTGACCGTCGGCCAGATAGTGAGTTGCCCAACGCATGCGAAACGCGGAGTCATCCATTGGCGAGAAAAGCGTAACATCGACCGCCTCAAATCCATTTGTTGCGAGAAGTTTTCTGACCCGTGGTAAATCAACTCTTTGTAAAGAGGAACTCCATACTGTCTCTCTGAAGAATTTCATCCCCTGCTGACTAAGTTCTTCTGCAATTCTCTGGCGAAAGGTCATCCCATCCTCACGTCTTAAATTGATATCTAGAAAATTTCATTTTTCGTTATTTCTCTATCTAAAACCAAGCAGATAGTCGATGTCTGCATTTGGCCGATAGCGGGCATTAAAATGGTTGAGTTGTATGACTAGCTATTTAATGTTTTTATTATGAAAAGAAATAGTATAAATAGTGCTAGTTGAAAAATAAGGCTATTACCCCTGACTGGATTCCCAGTTTGGAAAGAATGTTTTTTATGAATCCGCCAGTTAGTATGTCGAAGATAAAAACAAGAAAATTCACTTAAGACTCTTTTTGAAAGTGTTATTTGTTTTCTCTTGTGCTGTATGTGTAAATATGTGGTTTCAAATAAGGTCTGCAACCTATATGAAACTACTGCACGCACAAGAGGAAAGAAATCCGTAGCCAGGAAGTCAGCTCCGGTGGTGGTAGCTGTTAAGTTACTACATTGTCATTGAGTGGGGTAGGGCGTGGAGCAATGTGCGCAGATTTGTGCGAAATATGTGCGAATTTTGACGCCGCGCGAAGCCGCAGGAAGCCTAATCGCTACCTGATTGGATTGGCTGAAAACGTTTCTGTAGCTTGGCTTTGGCTGGTTTTATGTGGCTTTGTTCGGCTTGCTGATGGCGGAAGAGAATGGGAGTCGAACCCACCCGGGACCGCTGGCGGCCCCATCCGGTTTTGAAGACCGGCCGCCCCACCGGGGGCGAGTCTCTTCCTTTGGGAAGCCGGCAGTATACCGCGTCGCCGACCTCCGCCAAAGCTCAGGGTGCGGCTTGTTCCTGTTGGCCGAAGAGCAAGGCTTCCCGCAGGAAGTGCCGGTCGCCGGCTCGGCGGGTGAAGCCGCTGCGGTCAAAAAACTCCAGAATCTGGATGGCCAGTTTGCGTCCTGTGCCGATCTGGTTGCGGAAGCCGGCAGCATCCGCGTAACCGTGGCTTTGCGCCAGCTGACGGACGATGCTGGCCATGTGTGCCACGGCGGCGGAGTGCAGGTAGCGATCCGGCACAATGGCGCTGACATGCCCCAAGCGCGCGGCTTTTGTCAGCAGCGTTCTGGTTTCCTGCTCGTCCAGCGCAAGCGCGCTGGCTATATCCCTCACCCACAAGGCATCCTGCTGGCCTGCGAAGCAGGTTTCAACAGCCTGCCAGCGTGTCGATTCTTCCGTGGTGAAGCTGACGGAATGCTCCGGCAGATGCAGCCAGCCCCGGGTTTGTTTGAGCCGGCCTTCGGCCAACATGTCGTCAACCAGCCGGTTGAGGGTAGCGTCGGTTTCTTGCGGCAAGGCAAGACGGCGCAAGCGGCCGCGACTGGCGCCAAGTTGATCCGGCTGGTGCTGGTGCAATACGGCCAGTTTTTCCAGCAAGCGGTCTTGCATGGCGCGCCAGCGTGTCTGCTCGAAGAGCTGTTTGCCGGCCTGGATGAGGCCGGCTTCGTTTAGTTGCTGTTTCAGCTGCGGGTCGGTCAGTTGCAGCGCCCAGCCCAAGGTGTCGCATTCCAGGGTGTGGTCGGCGCTTTGTAGGCGCAAACGGGCGGCAGCGCCGCTGGCTGCGGCAAGCTGGCGCAGATAGTCGAGCCGTTCTGGCCGGCGCTTGCCGCGCACAGGCGGGTGCAGCTCTTGCACGGTGGCCGCGCCCAGCGTGTGCCGTGCGCTGGCGTCGCGCAGAATAATGCGGTCGCCTTCGGCCAACATCAATGGTTGCTCCAGCGCCAGTTCGGCCAGTACGGTTTGGTTGGGAGCAGCGTCTGACGATTCCAGCAGTGCGATGCGGCCGACGACATGACCTGCGGCGTGATGGACGTGCGCGCTTTGCCAGTGCGACAGGGTGCTCAATGTTTCCAGTTCGACGGTGAGCCGTAGCGACGGCGTGGGCGCCGTCTGTGAGAGCAAGCAATCGCCGCGTCTGATAGCGCTTTTTTCCACATCGCCGCTGATGTTAATCGCAAGCCGTTGTCCGGCGCGACCTTCGGCGGCGGCGGCATTTTGCGCATGCAGGCCCCGCACCCGCACTGGCCGGTTGTCCGGCGACAGAAAAAGCGTATCGCCAACTGCAACCTTGCCGGAGAGCGCCGTGCCGGTGACTACCAAGCCGGCGCCGCTGAGGGTAAAGGCGCGGTCGACGGCAAGGCGGAATCGTCCGCCGCGCTGTTCTTGATCATCGCTCAGCGCCGCCAGATGTTGCCGTAGCCCATCGATGCCGCTCCCCGACAGGCTGTCCACCACAAAACACGGCGCGTCTTGGTGGCGACTGCCTGTCAGCAGGGCGCGCAGGGCTACCTGCACCTGTTCAAGCTGATCCTGTCCGGCCCGGTCGGCTTTGGTGATGATCAGTGTCAGGCCGGGGATGCCCAGCAGGCGGATGATGTCCAGATGCTCGCGGGTTTGCGGCATGGGGCCGTCGTCGGCGGCCACTACCAGCAGGGCATGACGGATGCCGCCCATGCCAGCGAGCATGTTGCCGAGGAATTTTTCGTGCCCGGGCACGTCGATAAAACCCAGCGTGCGTCCATCGGGCAAGGGCAGGTAGGCATAGCCGAGGTCTATGGTCATGCCGCGCTTTTTTTCTTCCGGCAGCCGGTCGGCGTTTTGTCCGGTCAGCGCGTGCAGCAGGGTGGTTTTGCCGTGGTCTACATGGCCGGCGGTGGCGAAAATCATGGCGTCAGCGCGGCTCTTCCAGACCCACCGGGTCAATGTGGGTCATGACGTCCAGCACGTGGTGGCTGTCCATCACTCGCTTGCGAGCCGCCTCGGCAATATCGTGCGCCGCAAAGACATTAATGGAACCGTCCACTTCCAGATGCACGTCCACTTGAATGAGGTCGCCCATCTTGCGGGTGCGCAGATCGTGCAGGGAGGCGACACCGGGCGTGCCCAGCAAGGTTTGCCGAATGGCTTCGCTTTCTTCTTCGTCTGCCGCGCGGTCCATCAGGTCGTGCAGCGAATTCCAGGTAAAGCTCCAGCCCATCTTGGTGACCAGCAAACCGACAATCAGCGCGGCAATGGGGTCAAGAATGGGGTAACCCATCAGGTTGCCCACGATGCCGATGGCCACCACCAGCGAGGAGGCGGCATCGGAACGGGCATGCCATGCGTTGGCCACCAGCATGCTAGAGCGCACGCGCTCGGCGACGGCCAGCATGAAGCGGAATAGACCTTCCTTGGCCACCAGCGCGCCCAATGCAACCCACAGCGCGATACTGTGCACGGTGGGGATGGAGGCGGGGTCGTGGAATTTCACTGCCGCTGACCACAGCATGCCCACCCCGACAACCAGCAGCAGCATGCCCAGCACCAGCGAGGCGGCGTTTTCGTAGCGTTGATGGCCGTATTGATGATCGGCGTCGGGCGCTTTGCGGCTTTGATAGCCGGCCAGCAGCACGACGAAATCCGCTACCAGGTCCGACAGGGTGTGAATACCGTCGGCGATCAAGGCCTGGGATTTGGCGAAGACGCCGATGACCACTTGGGCAATGGACAGCAGCAGATTGACCCAGATGCTGACGATGATGCTGCGGCGCGCGGCTTTGTCCCGCGAGGCGGCATCGACGGTTTCTCGGTGGGCGGGGTGAGTGTGTGCAGTCATGTTTTTAATTATCGGCAATACGGGTTGATGGCGCAGTATGCCATAGCTGGCTTAAGTTTTTATTAATTGATGGTATTTTTTTGGTAAATAAAAACAATAACAAGAATGATCCGCAATCAGGGCTAGAAAGGCAGGGGGGGAGACAGGGGGGAGGCATGAAAAACGCCCGGCGAAAATGCCGGGCGGAAAGGGGCAGGTACACTTGAAAACATCGCCAGCGTCAGATTTCAGAGGCATCGAAATCCGAGCGCGCGCTGTCGAAAACAGCATAAACCCAAGCCCTGTCAGCGGATGTCAAGAAAGGTAAAACTGTGTTGGCAGCATGCCTTACTCGGTGGATTGGGCTGTGCCACAATGCGCTTTTTCCTGCGGAGCCCATGGTGGCGTTGTTTCTCAAGTCCCTGCTCGGCGCGCTGGCGGTGCTGCTCATCAGTGTGCTGTCCCGCAGCCGCAATTACTATATTGCCGGCCTGGTGCCCCTGTTTCCCACCTTTGCCCTGATCGCACACTGGATTGTCGGCAGCGAACGTTCGGCGCACGAGTTGAAAACCACCGTGCTGTTCGGCATGTGGTCGTTGATACCGTATTTTCTGTATTTGTTTACCGTGTACTGGCTGGCGGAGCGTCTGCCTTTGCCGCTAACGCTGGGCGCGGCCACGCTGGTGTGGGCGCTGGCGGCCCTGTGCCTGATTTTTGCCTGGGGACGGTGGCACGGCTAGGGTCGGGCGGTTGAGCTCTGGGCCTGCGGTGCCCGCGGATGCGCAGCCCGCTTGCGGCGGGCTGTCATGCAGGATCGGCTAAGCTAGTCGGTATCGCGCAGATTGCGCAGCAGCCCGTCTTCGTCTTCCATGCAACGCATGTCCAGCCACAGTTTGCCGTCGTTCAGGCGGCCGATGACCGGGCTAGGCCGCCGGCGCAATCTTTCGGCCAGCTTTTCCAGCGTGCCGCCGCGTCCATCCAGCGGCGCAATGGCGATCCCCCAGCTTGGCAGCCGGTCCACCGGTAAGGAGCCGCTGCCGATTTGCGACAGGCAGGGCGCGCTTTCCAGCTGGTATTCCGCCCCGGCGAAGGCTGCCAGCGCGGGGAGCAGACGTTCCGCCGTGGCGCGAATGGCGTCTTGCGCGCGGGTCAGGCGGCGCAACGTGGGCAAGTCTTCGGCCAACCTGTCCGGTTGCAGGTAGAGCCGCAAGGTGGCTTCCAGCGCGGCCAGCGTCATCTTGTCGCAGCGCAGGGCGCGTTTGAGCGGGTGCTTCTGAATTTTGTCTATCCACGCTTTGCGGCCGATGATGAGGCCGGCTTGCGGGCCGCCCAGCAGCTTGTCGCCGGAGAAGGTGATGAGGTCGATGCCGTCGGCGATCATCTTTTGCGGCATGGGTTCGGCCGGCAGGCCCCAGGCCGCCAGGTCGGTCAGCGCGCCGGAACCCAGATCGGTGGCGACCGGCAGTCCGCGCGCCCGCGCCAGCGTTGCCAGTTCGTTCTCGCTCACGCTGTGAGTGAAGCCCTCGATGCTGTAGTTGCTGGTGTGCACTTTCATCAGCAGGGCGGTGTCATCGGTAATGGCTTGCTCGTAGTCGCGCAGGTGGGTGCGGTTGGTGGCGCCCACTTCCACCAGTTTGCAGCCGGCCTGACGCATTACGTCCGGCATGCGGAAGGCGCCGCCGATTTCCACCAGCTCACCGCGGGAGACGATCACCTCGCGGCCGGCGGCCACGGTTGACAGTAGAATCAGCACCGCAGCAGCGTTGTTGTTGACCACGCAGGCGGCTTCCGCGCCGGTGATCTCGCGCAAGAGTTCGCTGACGGCGTTGTCGCGATGGCCGCGACCGGCATCGTCCACATCGTATTCCAGCGTCACGGCTTCGCGCATTGCCGCTTCCACGGCGGCAATGGCCTGTTCTGCCATGGGGGCGCGGCCCAGATTGGTGTGCAGTACGGTGCCGGTAAGGTTGTAGACCGGCCGCATTTTCAGGTGCTGGCGCGCACTGACTTTCTTGCTGGCCAGCCGTATCAGTTGTTCATCGTCCGCCCATGCCGGCAGGGCTTGGTGGTCGCGGATGTGGCGGCGGGCTTCGTCAAGGGTCTGGCGCACGGCTTCGGTAAGCGCCGCGCTGCCGTGGCGGTCGATGATGCGTTCGACAAGAGGATGGGCAAGCAGCCTGTCCACGGAGGGCAGGCGGCTGTACAGGGATCTGAGCGGCATGGAATGTTCAGTAGCGAGAGTATCGGTACAGCAGGTATAGCAAAGCCACAAGGAAGGCATTGCCCAGCAGCCAGCTTATCACATGACGTAAAAAGCCCAAGCGATTGGCCGGCAAGGGGCAGGGACGGCGGTGCAAGGCGCGATTGAGGCAGGACCAGCCGTCCACGGTGGAGTTGGCGATCTGTTCGGGCAAGGCCAGCAGCGGGGCGGAGCCGGTCTTCTCTTCAGGGCGAATCGACATTGTGAGCCTCCTTTCTGTGGCGGGGGACGCCGGGCGGCGACGCCTTTTTCAATATGATGCCGTAAAAATTTTTAACATATATTAATCATATGCTAGACGAGAATAGTGGGAAAAGGGATCGCGGCGAGCACAAATCGTATAATGCCGGCATGACAGAAAACCTGACGCCCCCCTTTGCCGGCCTGACGCCGGATACCCTGCTGGACGCGGTGGAATCCACCGGCTTGTGCGCTTCTGGCAGCCTGCTTGCGCTCAACAGTTACGAGAACCGTGTTTACCAGGTGGGCATGGAGGAAGGTCCGCCCATCGTGGCCAAGTTTTATCGGCCGGCGCGCTGGAGCGACACGCAAATCCTGGAAGAGCACGCTTTCAGTTTGCAGTTGGCCGAAAGGGAGATCCCGGTGGTGCCGCCGCTGACGCTGAATGGGGCCACGCTGCATCACAGCGGCGGCTATCGTTTCGCCTTGTTTCCCCGGCGCGGCGGCAGGGTGCCGGAGCTGGGCGACCCGGCCACGCTGGAGTGGATAGGACGCTTTCTGGGTCGCATTCATGCCCTGGGCGATACGGCGGCGTATGTGGCGCGGCCCACGCTGGATATCGCCAGTTTTGGCGAGGAGCCGCTGGCGTTCCTGATGTCCACCGCCACCTTGCCGCCCGAACTGAAAGAGGTGTACCGGGGAGTGGCGCAACAGGCGCTGGATGGCGTGCACCGCTGTTATGACCGCGCCGGCGCGCTGCGCATGCGTCGTCTGCATGGCGATTGTCATGTGGGCAACATGCTGTGGACGGATGATGGCCCACACTTTGTCGATTTTGACGATAGCCGCATGGGGCCGGCGGTACAGGATTTATGGATGCTGTTGTCGGGCGAGCGCGAGGAACGCGCCGGCCAGCTGGCGGATGTGCTGGCCGGCTACGAGGACTTCTGCGAGTTTGATCTGCGTGAGTTGCATCTGGTGGAGGCCTTGCGCACTTTGCGGCTGATCCACTACGGCGCCTGGCTGGCGCGTCGCTGGCATGACCCGGCCTTTCCGGCGGCGTTTCCCTGGTTTGCCGGCGGCCGCTTCTGGGAAGAGCAAATTCTGTCTTTGCGCGAGCAGATCGCACTGATGGATGAGCCACCGTTATGGCGCTTGCCCTGAGCCAAGACTCAGGCTTTGCGAGCGGGGCATGCCGGCTCGAAAAGGCGGCGGAAAGGCCCGCTTATCGGCAGACCTTTCTGAGCGGGGCTTAACTGCCTGAGGGCTCTTCCGTGCCTGAGGCGGGTGCGGTCGGTTCATGACGTTGCTGCATTCGTTCTTTCACCCAGCCGGTGAAATTGTCGGCCGGCATCGGTTTGGCAATGTAGTACCCCTGGCCCATCAGGCAGCCGCGGTGATGCATGAAATCGAGGTCGGTGGTGGTTTCGATGCCCTCGGCTACCGTGGTGAGCTGCATGCGGCTGGCCAATTCAATCACGCTGTTGAGAATGGCCTCCAGATGCGGTTTGTCGGCCACCGAGGTAACCAGCGACTGGTCGATCTTGAGCTCGGTGAAGGGGAAGCGCGTCAGCTGCTGCAAGGTAGCGAAGCCGGTGCCGAAGTCATCGATGGACAAGCCCATGCCGCCCAGCCGCAGCCGCGCGGCGATGCCGATGGCCTCCGCCAGATTTTCCGCAATGGCGGTTTCCGTGATTTCAAAAATGATGAAGCGCGGCGGCACATGGCTTTTGCGCAAGCGGCCTTCGATCTCGGAAATCAGGGTATTGCCCTTCAGCGATACCGCCGACAGGTTGATGGATAGCGGCAGGCGCAGCCCGCGCCGCGCCCAGTCCTGCCACTGCGCCAGACCGTGCTCCAGCATCTTCAGCGTCAGCTCCGTGGTCCAGCCATTGCTTTCGATCACCGGAATGAAGCGTGCTGGCGGGATGATGCCCTGTTCTGGATGCTTCCAGCGCGCCAGCATTTCAGCGCCTTTCAACAAGCCGCCGTGCAGACTGACCTTGGGCTGGTAGTAGGGGATGATGTGGCCTTCGTCCAGCGCTACGCGGATATCGGTTTCTTCGCACAGATCCAGCTCTTTCTCCTGCGCGCCGCTGATGGCGTAAAGCCGTTGCAGCAGGTCTTGCAGTTCAGCTGTTTTGAGTGGCTTTTTCAGCCCGCCAAGCACTGGCAGGCCCAGGCTGCGGCCCATCAGCTCGACAGTGGAAATCAGCAGGTAGTCCTTGCCTGAGGTGACGATGATGTGCGGCTGCAGGTTTTCCGCCGCCAGCTGCTGCATCACCTGTACACCGTCCACCTTGGGCATTTCCAGATCCAGCAACACCAGATGGGGCATTTGCTGACGGATCATGGATAGGCCTTCGTCGCCATTGGCGGCATGGCGGATGCTTTTGAATCCGATGTCGGCGCAGATATCGGCGGCCACCTGTCGGTGCAGGGCGCTGTCGTCGATGATCAGCACATCCTGTAGGTCGGCGAACTGCATAAAGTGCTCCTTGGTTTCCGGTCAGCGGCAGATGGCCTTGGTGATCATGTCCAGCGGCATCACTTCGTCGGCCGCGCCCAGCTTGATGGCTTCTTTCGGCATGCCAAACACCACGCAGCTGTCCTCATCCTGGGCGATGGTGTGTGCGCCCGCGTCGTGCATTTCCTTCAGGCCCTTGGCGCCGTCGTCGCCCATGCCGGTCATGATGACGCCGGTGGCGTTCTTGCCGGCGAACTTGGCGGCGGAGCGAAACAGCACGTCCACCGAGGGTTTGTGGCGGCTCACCAGCGGGCCGTCCACCACTTCCACCTGATAGAAAGCGCCGCTGCGTTTGATCATCATGTGCTTGCCGCCAGGAGCGATCAGCGCGCGGCCGGGCAGGATGCGGTCGCCGGTGGCGGCTTCTTTCACCTCGATCTCCGACAGCCGGTTGAGACGGTCGGCGAAGGAGGCGGTGAACTTCTCCGGCATGTGCTGCACGATGGCGAGGCCGGGGCAGGTGCGGGGCAATTTGGTGAGAATGGTTTCCAGCGCTTGCGTGCCGCCGGTGGAGGTGCCGATGGCGACGATGCGTTCGGTGGTCTGGAACATTTGTTGCCCGGTAGGCGCGGTCAGGATGGCGTCGGCCGACAGTTTGGGGCGGGTCTCGATCGGGGTGGCCGGCAGGCTGCGCACGCGCGACATGCGGGCGGCGGCCGCGCCGCGCACGGCTTGCACCAACAGGTTGTTGCTTTCTTGCAGGAACTGTTTCACCCCCGAAGTGGGCTTGGCGATCACTTCCACCGCGCCGGCGGCCAGCGCCTGCATGCTGATGTCGGTGCCTTTCTGGGTGAGCGATGAGCAGATGACTACCGGTGTGGGGTGGCTGCTCATCAATTGCTTGAGAAAGGTGATGCCGTCCATGCGCGGCATTTCCACGTCCAGCACGATAACGTCGGGCCAGCGCTGTTTCATCTTGTCCATGGCCACGATCGGGTCCATCGCCACGTCGCTTACCTGAATGTCGGAAGTGGCGCTGAAGACTTCCGTCAGTACTTGCCGCACCACGGCGGAATCATCGACGATCATTACCTTGATGGTCATGTTTTTTTCCTTGTTGTTTTCGAGGGCGCGGCTTCGGCCAACTCGCTCTCCTGCGATTGTTTGACCCAGACATCGCCCGACTCCACATCAAACAGCACCACGCGCGGGCTATTGCCGCCCAGGTCCTCCGCCTGTACCGACAAGCCCAACTGTTGCGCCAGAGAGCGCGCCATGTCGATGTTGCGCGCCGGCACGTCGTGGGCCGGCAGGTCGCGTTCTATGCTGGACAACACTGCTGCGCCGCCGATCAGCTTGGCCTTGAACTCCTTCAACGGGCGGCCGGTGGCCAGCACTTCGCGCAGCATCAGCAGCATGGCCTCGTCGCCGTAGCGGCCGGAAAACCGCGTTTCCTGCCGGTCGTTGCGGCGAGCCAGCAAGTAGTGGCACATGCCGCCCACCAGCAAACGCGGGTGCCACAGCGTGATGGATACGCAAGAGCCCAGCAGGGTGCGGATCACGGTTTCCCGCCCGCCGAAGTGCCAGTCTCCCGGATGCAGAAACACTTCCTGTCGTGTTGTCGTGTTCATCACGGTTTCCGGTAAACGCCGGGAGCCACCAGCTTCAGCTCCTCTTGCAGTCCGTAAAGGCTTTCCGAGTGGCTTACCACCAGAAAACCGCCGGAGGCTAACTGGGCAGTCGCCTGTCTCACCACCTTGTTCTTGGTGGCCGGGTCGAAATAAATCAGCACATTGCGCATGAAAATCACGCGGAAAGGCCCGATGGGCGGCAGCGGCTGATCTAGATTGATACAGCGGAACAACACGCGCTGCCGCAATGCCTTGCCGATCAGCATGCTGCCGGCCTGCTTCTCCACTCCCTTGAGGCAGTGGCGGCGCAAGCGCTCCTGTCCAATGCCGCCGCAACGCTCCAGGGCGTAGTGCCCGCGACGGGCCTGTTCCAGGCAGGCGAGGCTGACATCGCTGGCCAATACCTGCCAGGCGGTTTGGCCCGACAGGTTGTCAGCCAGCGTCATCGCCAGGCTCCATACTTCCTCGCCGGTGGATGCCGCCGCGCACCAGAGCGACAGCGGCGTGCCGGCGGGCCAGTCTTGCAGCAGGCTTTCCAGCCAGGCAAAGTGCGCGGGCTCCCGGAAAAACGATGTTTCGTGCGTGGTCAGCAGGTCGACTGCGATCTGCCGTTCCTGTTCTTCTTCCTGCTGGCGCAACACCTCGAAATAGTCTTCGTAACTGTCCAGGCTTCTTGCCCGCAGGCGCTTGCCCAGTCTTTGCATCAGCAGCGGCTTCTTGCTGGGCGGCAGATGGACGCCGGTGCGTTCGCGCATCCACAGGCTGAAGCGGGAGAAGGTGTCGTCGGTCAGCAGCACGGCGGCCAGTTCCAAATCTAGTCCATCATGCCCAGGCTGTCCGCCGGTTCTCGGCCGGCCTGTTGCGACAGCAGGGCCATTTCGTCTATCGACAAGGCCTTGTCGATATCCAGTACCACCACAAAGCCCTTGGCCGTGCGGGCCATGTGTTTGATGAAATCGGCTCGCAGGCGACTGCCAAAGGCCGGTGCGGGCAGCATGTCCACATCGGCGATGCCCAGCACCTCATGCACCACATCCACCAGCACCCCGATGTATTGGATCTGTTCTTCCGAGCGCACTTCGACGATGACGATGCAGCTGCGCCGGCCGGGCTGGGTGGGCGCGCGGGCCAGACGCTGCGCGAGGTCGATCACCGGCACGACCGTGCCGCGCAGGTTCATCACGCCACAGACGAAGGCGGGCATTTGCGGCACCGTGGTCAGGCGCGCGTATTCGAGGATCTCCTTGATGGAGAGGATGCCGATGGCAAAGCTTTCGCCTGCGGCCTGAAAGGTGAGGTACTGGCCGATGTCTGGCAGCAGGGCGTCAGAGGAAATCGACGGGCTCATGCGTCTCTCCTTGCTCGTGGTTTGCCGGATCAAGGCCGGCAAACAGGCTGTGCATGTCGTCCAGCGACAGCGCCCGCTCCACGCGCAACAGCACGGTAAAACCTTGCTCGCGCCGCGCCATGCCGGCGATGAAGTCTGCCGGCACATGACGCCCCAGCAGCGGGGCGGGTTCGATGGCGTCCTCGGCCACATCAATCACGGCATGCACTTCATCCACCAGTACGCCGATATCGCGGTTCTGCCCGGGCAGGGGCGCGTCGACAATCACAATGCAAGTGCGCCGCCGCACATCGGTGGCGCTCTGACCAAAGCACAGGGCCAGGTCGATGACCGGCACCACCGCGCCGCGCAGATTCAGCACCCCGCGCAGATAGGGGGGCATGCGCGGCACGGGGGTCAGGGGCTGGTATTCCAGAATTTCGCGCACGGCAAGAATGCTGATGCCGAAAGCGTCCTCGCCCAAGCGGAAGGTCAGGTACTGGCCTATCCTTTCGGCGGGGCCGGCGGCAGGTTGCGCTGCGGCCTGCTTGCGCCAGTAGTTGAGTGCGCCCATGGCTAGCCGTCCTAGAAGCGGATGAAGTCCGACTCGTCCAGCCCGCTCTGGCCCTGACTGTCCGGCACAAAGCGATGAGCGGCGTGCGAGGCGTGCATGCCGCCGTGACTGCCATGGCCGTGATGCGAGACGGGCGAGTAGCGGCGTTGGTCGCCCACGCGGAAGAAGGTCATCAGATCTTGCAGGTTTTCCGCCTGGCTGCTCATTTCTTCCGCCGTGGAGGCCAGTTCTTCGCTGGCGGAGGCGTTTTGCTGCGTGGTGTTGTTCAATTGCTGGATGGCGGCGTTGATCTGGCTGACGCCGCTGGCCTGCTCGTTGGAGGCGGCGGCGATTTCCTGCACCAGATCGGCGGTGCGCGAGCTGGAGCGCACCATTTCCTCCAGCAACCGGCCGGCCCGTTCGGCCAACCCTACGCTACCGCCGGCCACTGCGCTGATTTCCTGGGCGGCTATCTGGCTGCGTTCAGCCAGCTTGCGCACTTCCGCCGCGACAACGGCGAAGCCCTTGCCGTGTTCGCCGGCACGGGCGGCTTCGATGGCGGCGTTGAGCGCCAGCAGATTGGTCTGATAGGCAATATCGTCGACGATGCCGATCTTGTCGGCGATCTGGCGCATGGCCGATACGGTTTGCCGAACGGCTTCGCCGCCTTCTTCGGCTTCGCGCGCGGCTTTCAGGGCAATGCCTTCGGTGACGCGAGCGTTATCGTTGGTCTGGTTGATGGAGGAGGACATCTCCTCAATGGAGGAGGTGGTTTCCTCGATGCCGGCGGCGGATTCGCTGGCCGATTGCGACAGGGATTGCGAGGTGGCGTTGAGTTGTTGGGCGGCGGAGGAGAGGTTGTCCGCGCCGCTTTTCACCTCGCTCATGATGTTGCGCAGTTTTTCCACCATCTGCGCCACCGAGCTCATCATGCTGTCGCTGTCGCCATGCTTGAGCTGCAGCTGCAGCATCAGGTTGCCGGCAGCAATCTCATGCATGACTTCCGCCACATAGTGTGGTTCGCCCCCCAGCGTGCGCACCAGTCGGCGCGTGATCAGCACAGCAAGCGCAATGCCCAGCGCGATGGCTATGGCTGACAGGGCGATCATCACCAGCCGGGCCTGCTGGTAGGTGCGCATGGCGTCCTGCCGCGCTTGTTCGTTCATGCGCAGCTTGACGTCGTGCAGCGTATTGAGCAGGTCCACCAACCGGTTCATGGGCGCGATGACCTCGTTTTTCATCACCGTGGTGGCTTCCTCATTGTGGTTGGCCACGCCCAGCTTCTCTGCCTTGTCCATCACGGCGAAAGCACCCGGGCGCTGATTCAGCACCTGGCTCATCAGTTCGCGCTCGCGAGGCGAGGTTTTGGCCTCGTTCTGTATGCGGTAACTGAGCTCTTTCTCCGCATCCAGATAGCGCCGTTTGGCGTCGTTGTATTTCTCGTCGGCGCTGGCGATATCCTGGTTGTCCAGGAAAATGATCACGTTGCGATAGGCGATGCGCAGCTCCTGCGTGGTGGAGACCAGCGTGGCGGCCAAGCGCGCCTCCTCGTCGTTCACTTTCATGTCTTGCAGACCTTCGTCCACCAGACTGAAGCTGTAGGCAGCTGTCAGCACGCAGGCCAGCAGCAGGGCAATCAGGCTGGCGAAGCCCAGCCCGAGGCGGGCGGCCACGCCCATGGGTTTTCCGTTGCTCATGAGAGATTCCCCGATTGGCTGTCTTGTGTTGTTGTCGGTAGCGCCGGCGATGCGCGATGCGCTTGTTGTGTCAGCTCGCGATTGAGCGAGTAGTGCTCGGCTTCTTGCTGGGCGGCATGCTGGATCAGTGCCGGCACGTCCAGAATCAATGCCACGTCGCCGGTGCCCAGAATGGTGGAACCGCTGATGGCTTTGAGATGGCGGAACAGACTGCCCAGCGGTTTGATGACGGTCTGGAATTCGCCCTGCAGCGCATCCACCACCAGCCCCGCCTTGGCGTCGCCGCTTTTTACCACGACGATATTGCGTCGGCGGCCGGGCTCGCCCGGCAAATCGAGGAAGCGGCGCAGGTGCAAGAGCGGCAGCGCTTCGCCGCGCAGATCCAGACAATTCTTGCCGGCATCGGCGGCCAGCTCGGCCGGCAGCTCCATGCACTCGATAACGGTTTCCAGCGGGATGACGAAGGTGGAGCGACCGATTTCCACCAGAAAGCCATCGATGATGGCCAGCGTCAGCGGCAGACGCAGGCGGAAGGTGGTGCCCAGCCCGGCTTCGGTATCGATCTCCAGACTGCCGCGTAGCTGCTCGATGCTCTTTTTCACGACGTCTAGCCCGACGCCTCGCCCGGAAAGGTTGGTGACGATGGGGGCGGTGGAGAAACCCGGCTCAAAGATCAGCCGGTAGATGTCCTGTTCGGCCAACATGGCGTCCGGGCTTACCACGCCGCGTTCCACCGCCTTGGCCAGAATGCGCTCGCGCGAGAGCCCACCGCCGTCATCGGCCACTTCAATCACCACGCTGCCGGACTCATGGTAGGCGTTGAGCCATACGCGGCCTTCATCCGGTTTGCCGTTGGCGCGACGGGTTTCCAGCGATTCGATGCCGTGATCGATGGCGTTGCGCACGATGTGCATCAGCGGATCGCCCAGTTTTTCCACCATGGATTTGTCCAGCTCGGTTTCCGCCCCGGAAATCACCAGCTTGATCTGCTTGTTGAGTTCTTTCGATACATCGCGTACCACGCGCGGGAAGCGGCTGAAGATCTCGCCGATCTGCACCATGCGCATCGACAGTGTCTCGGCGCGGATCTGCTCGATGAGGTTGGCGATCACCATGGTGGATTCCACCAGCGGACTCTGCCCGGAGCGCCTGGCCATCAGGTTGGCGGCAGCGCCGGCGATCACTAGCTCGCCAATGAGGTTGATCAGGTTGTCGAGCTTGCCGGCTTCCACCTTGATAAACTTGTTGTCCATCGGTTTGGCGATGCCGCTGCGGGGCTCCGCTTGCGGTTTGGCGGTTTCCACGGGTTCGCCTGACGGGGTGTCTTGCGTCGCGGCGACCGGCGCGGTTTCCGTGGCGGCTAGCGCGGCTGGGGGCGGATCGCAGAGGATATCCGCCGATACGGGCAGCCCCCAGCCGCGCCACACTGCGATGATCTCGCGCCGTCCGGCGTCATCAAGGCCTTGCAGCGCTTTGTCGCAGCCCTCGGCCAGCTTGTCTGCCGGGGTGAGAAAAATGGCGCTGTCTTCGCGGGCGAATTCGAATACTTCGGATAGTTGCACTTCATCCACCGCAGTGGTGAACAAGGCTTCCAGCCACAAGTAGTTGGTTTCCGGGTCGTAGCTGCCGTCTTGCGGCAAACCCGGCATGAGCGCGGCGATTTGCGCCACGCTTCCCAGGGTGGCGAGATAGCGGATGAAGGATGCCGGATCCATGCCGTTGCGCAGCATGTCGGGGCCAAAACGCAAAGACAGCAACCATTGGCGCGGCTCCCCGGTTTCGGCGGCAGGCGGCTCATGTTCTTGGGCAAAGACGGTGTCGCCAACGGATGTCGGCGCGTGGTGTCGCGCCAGATAGTCGGCAATTTCGCTCAGCAGCTCGGCGCTGTTCTCACTTCCTTGCGGCGGCTGTCCGGCAATGACAGCAAGCTGCGCCTTGACGTGGTCGTGACAGCGCAGCAGCAGGCCGCTCAGTTCGTCGTTGAGGCTGATTTCATGGCTGCGCAGCAGATCCAGCAGGTTTTCCGCCTGATGGGTGAAGGCCACCATGTCATCCAGGCCGAACAGTCCGGCCGAGCCCTTGATGGTGTGCATGGCGCGAAACAGCGCGCCCAGCTGCTCGTCGTCGATGGTGTCCGCTTCGGCATCCAGCAGAATCCGCTCCATGTCATCCAGCAACTCGGCGGACTCTTGCAGGAAAATCTGCATGGCTTGTTCAAGATTCATGCGCGGCCTCCAGTTGCGGCAGCAAGCGGCCGAGTCCCATCAGCGCGACGAACTGACTGACGCCGGGGCTGGGCGCGGACATGCGCACGGTTTTGCCCCGCCGTTGCGCTTCTTGGGTCAGCCATACCAGCACCTGGGCGCAGGCGGTATCGAATTCGCCCACCTGCGACAGATCGAGCGTCAGGTCGTCGGTGGCGGCCAGCGCTTCGGCCAACCTCTGGCGCAACTGGCTAGCCGTGTAGATGTTGAGGTCGCCTTCCAGCGGCAGCGTGGTGGTCATGGCGCGTCTCAGGGCAGGATGAGTTTGCCGATGGTGGTCAGCAGCTGCGGCGGCTCGAAAGGCTTCACCAGCCAACCGCGCGCGCCGGCCTGCTGGCCGCGCTGCTTCATGTCCTGGCTGGCCTCGGTGGTCAGCATGATGACAGGGGTGAACTTGTAGTCGGGGTGTTGCTTGATGTGGCCAAGCAGGGTCAGTCCGTCCATCACTGGCATATTGACGTCAGACAGGATGAGATGGATCTTGCGGCCATCCAGCATGTCCAGCGCCTGCTGTCCGTCGGCGGCGGCAATCACTTCGTAGCCGGCTCCCTCCAGCGTCATTTTGACGACCAGCCGCAGGCTGTAGGAATCGTCGACGATGAGGATGGTTTTGGCCATGGACACTCTCCCGGTATTCGCTGTTTGCCAGAGACGACGCATGCGCGGCGCCGGGAGGTGGATGCCGGCAGTGCTGTCTTGCCTGCCGGTCGGTTACGTCAATGCCATTTGTAGGCAATTGCTTGGCAATAGTCTGAAATTTCACAACCCCCCGTCTTGTTTGTAGTTGCTCGTCATTGAGGATGCAAATAAGCGGGGGTGAAAGAGTTGGCTTTATTTATTACAACTGTTGTCAGGTTGATAAACGGTTCATTCAAAAAGACAGCGGCAGACATGAAAAAAGCCGGCGAAGGCCGGCTTGGACAGAAGCGGGATCATTCAGCCTGGGAACAGCAAGGGGTTGAGTCCGCTGCGGAAGAAACCTTCCTCCTCGATGCGGGCATCCAGCGGCAGACTAGCCAGATCATCCGCCACCGGGTCGGCCTCGCGGTCCTTGTCCAGGTAGATGATCTTCAGATAACCATGGCAATCACCGCAGGTTTCCGCCCTGACAGCGGCTTCCTTGTCGTCCAGCGTCCAGTAACCGAGGTCTTTCGACGACTCGCAATTGCTGCAGGTGGAGCGCACCAGATGCCAGTCGCTTTCGCACAGGCTGCAATGCAAGTAACGCAAACCGCTTTCCGCGCCCTGGCGCACCACGCTGGCTACTGGCGAGCTGCCGCACACCGGGCACAGGTGACGGGCGCTGTCGGGTTCCGCAACCGCGTGGATGTGCAATTGGCTGGCCAACTGGCTGAAGTACACCGACAAGGCGGCCCAGATGAAGGGCGCGCGATCGGCGCCCACCGCGGCCCACTCGCCGTTCAGCAGTTGCTGCGCCTGGCGCTCCAGCATCTCGGCGGGCTCTTCGGCCAACAGGTGCGCCACGATGGCGGCTGGGCCTTGCATGCTTTGCCCAAGCTGGTCGCACAGGTCGCGCAGCATGTGTTGCCAGACCGGGTCGCGCGGCCAGGCCTGCGCGCCCAGCGGCGGCAAGCCATGTTCGGCGCATTGGCGGAAGTAGTCGTCGCGAGCAGGCAGGGCAACAGTGTGACGCGTTGCCACATCGGCTTGCGCTGTCACCAGCGCTGCGGCAAAACGCAGGAAGGCCTCCATCGGATGGCCAACCGCCAACGCGCCAAGACGGGCGGCGCGCTGGCGATACAGGCCGCCGGAGGCCGGCAGCAGCAAGGGCGCAATGTCCAGGCTGCTGGCCTGCCGCGTGTCGCCGAGACTGTCGGCGGGCACGATACGGATGCTCATGGCTTGTTCTTGCCCTCCGTCATTTCACGATACCAACGCGGATGATGCTTCTTTGCCCAGGCATGCGTGACCACGCCTTCCACCATCGCGCGAATGGTGCCGCGCACCCACAGGGCCGCATACACGTGCACGATGATGCCGGCGATCAGCGCCAGCGCGCTCCAGGCATGCAGCAGCAAGGCGACGCGGATCAGCGGGATGGGGAAGTAATAGGCAAAGTAGGGCCGCCAGATGACGATGCCGGTGCAGATGAGCACCAGCAAGCAGCCGGTCATCATCCAGAACATCGCCTTCTGCCCGCCGTTGTACTTGCCGATATCGCCCACCTCATGACCAGCCAGCACCGTCTTCACGGACTTCATCCACTTGATGTCTTCCTTGTCGATGAAGTTGTGATGCCAGTAGCGCAGGAACTGGCGGGCAAAGCCGAGGAACATCAGCACGCCCACGAAGGGATGTACGATGCGTGCCAGCTGCGGTGTGCCGAACACGCCCGTCAGCCAGAAGAAGGCCGGGTAGAAGAAGGCCAGGCCGGAAATGGCCAGCAACACGAAACACACAGCCACAATCCAGTGGTTGATGCGTTCCGCGGCGCTATAGCGCTTTATCAGCTTTTCCTTGCTCATGCCTTTTCCTCCTCGTCTTCTTCAGCCTTGTTGGGGCCGACGCCGATGTAGTGGAAGAAGCCGAATAGCACCGATGCGGCCAGACCGATGGTGGAGAGCGGCTTGAGGATGCCTTTCCACAGGTTGACCACCGGGCTGATTTCCGGGTCCTTCTTCAGCCCGTGATACAGCTCGGGCTGATCGGCGTGGTGCAGCACGTACATCACGTGCGTACCGCCCACCCCAGCCGGATCGTACAGACCGGCCTGGTCGAAACCGCGGGTTTTCAGCTCGCCCACGCGCTCGGCGGCGTACTCCTTCATCGCTTCCTTGCTACCGAAGCGGATGGCGCCGGTGGGGCAGGTTTTCACGCAGGCCGGTTCCTGTCCCACGCTCACTCGGTCGGAACACAAAGTGCACTTGTAGGCCTTGTTGTCCTTGGCGTTGATGCGCGGAACATTGAACGGACAGCCCGAGATGCAGTAGCCGCAGCCGATGCAGTGCTCTGACTGGAAGTCCACGATGCCGTTGGCGTACTGGATGATGGCGCCCGGCGACGGACAGGCCTTCAGGCAGCCGGGGTCGGCGCAGTGCATGCAGCCGTCCTTGCGGATCAACCATTCCAGCTTGCCGTTCTGCTCCACTTCGCTGTAGCGCATCACGGTCCAGCTTTCGGCGGTCAGGTCCGCAGGGTTGTCGTAGACGCCGACATTGCTGCCGATCTCGTCCCGCAGGTCGTTCCATTCCGAACACGCCACCTGGCAGGCCTTGCAGCCGATGCAGGTGGTGACGTCGATCAGCTTGGCCACTTCCTCCTTGTGCTCGCGCGCAATGGGAGGCTGGGTGGGGCTGGCGGAGCGACGCAGGATATCTTGCGATTGCAGTGACATGGCCGCTCCTTAGGCTTTCTCAACGTTGACAAGGAAGGACTTGAATTCCGGCGTCTGGGTGTTGGCGTCGCCGACGAACGGCGTCAGCGTATTGGCGATAAAGCCTTTCTTGGCCACGCCCTCATAGCCCCAGTGAATCGGAATGCCCACGTGATGCACTTTCTTGCCGTTGATGTTGAGCGCCTTGATGCGCTTGGTCACCACGGCCTTGGCCTTGATGTAGCCCCGTTTGGAGGACACCTTGACCATGTCGCCGTGCGCAATGCCTTTCTCCTGCGCCAACTCCTCGCCGATTTCCACGAACTGTTCCGGCTGCATGATGGCGTTGAGGCGTGCATGCTTGGTCCAGTAGTGGAAGTGCTCGGTCAGGCGGTAGGTGGTGGCCGCGTACGGGAAGTCCTCGTGCTTGCCCATTTGCTCCTTGTCGCCCTTGAACAGACGGGCGGCCGGATTCGATACCACTTTGGGATGCAGCGGGTTGGTGCCCAGCGGCGTCTCGAAGGGTTCGTAATGCTCGGGGAAGGGGCCTTCGGCCATCTTGTCCAACGCAAACAGACGCCCCAGACCTTCAGGCTGCATGATGAACGGCGCCATGGCGGTGCCCGGCGGTTCGTCGGCCTTGAAGTCCGGCACGTCCACGCCGCCCCACTTCTCGCCGTTCCACTTGATCAGCGTGCGGGCTTTGTCCCATGGCGTGCCGTCCGGTTTGCAGGAAGCGCGGTTGTACAGGATGCGGCGGTTGGCCGGCCACGCCCAGGCCCAGCCCAGCGTATTGCCCAGGCCGGAGGGGTCGCTGTTGTCGCGGCGAGCCATCTGGTTGCCGGCCTGCGTCCAGCTGCCGGCGAAGATCCAGCAACCAGAGGCCGTTGAGCCGTCGGCCTGCAGCAAGGCGAATCCGGGCAGCAGTTCGCCTTTCTTCGCCAAGAACTGGCCGGGGTTTTTCGGATCGGGCAGATCTGCCAGCGCCTTGCCGTTGAGCTCCTTGGCCAGTTCTTCCGGCTTGGGTTCGTGCGGTTCGCCATAAGCCCAAGACAGGCTGTTGATGGCGTCCGGAAACTTGCCGCCGTCCTTGGCGTACAGCGCCTTGAGTTTGAGGAAGATGCCGGCGAGGATTTGCGGGTCGGTAATGGCCTGGCCCGGCGGTTCCGCGCCCTTCCAGTGCCATTGCAGCCAGCGGCCGGAGTTGACGATGGCGCCGTCTTCTTCGGCGAAGCAGGTGGTGGGTAGACGGAAGACTTCGGTCTTGATGTCGGCCGTCTTGACGTCGTTTTGCTCGCCGTGATTTTTCCAGAAGGTGGAGGTTTCCGTTGCCAGCGGGTCCATGATCACCAGGAATTTCAGCTTGGAGAGCGACTCCACTACCTTGTTCTTGTTGGGGAAGGAGGCAACCGGATTGAAGCCCTGGCAGAAATAGCCGTTCACCTTGCCCTGGTGCATCAACTCGAAGTACTGCAGGACGTCATAGCCTTTGTCCCACTTCGGTAGCAGGTCGTAGCCCCAGTTGTTGTCGGCCGTGGCTTTGTCGCCCCACATGGCCTTCATCATCGAGACGAAGAACTTGGGGTAATTCTGCCAATAGTTCATCTGGCCTTCGGCCAACGGCTTGCTGGTGTATTTGTCCAGATAGGCCTGCAGCGTCGGCTCTTTTTCCGAGGGCATGGTCATATAGCCCGGCAGGCTGGTGGACAGCAGGCCGAGGTCGGTGAGCCCCTGGATGTTGGAGTGTCCGCGCAGGGCGTTGATGCCGCCGCCGGCCATGCCCATATTGCCCAGTAGCAGCTGGATCATGGCCATGGTGCGGATGTTCTGCGCGCCGATGGAGTGCTGGGTCCAGCCCAGTGCGTACAGGAAAGACGTGGTTTTGTCCGGCGCGCTGGTTTCCGCTAGGTGCTCGCAGATGGCCTTGAATGCGTCCTTGGGTGTACCGCAGATGGTTTCCACCATTTCCGGCGTATAGCGCGCCACATGGGCTTTCAGCAGGTTGATCACACAGCGGGGATCGCTGAGAGTGTCGTCGCGCTTGGCGATGCCCTTTTCATCCAGCTGGTAGGTCCAGGTGGATTTGTCGTAACTGCGTTTTTCTGCGTTGTAACCGCTAAACAAGCCGTCGTCGAACTTGAAGTCCGGATTCACCAGCAGCGCGGCGTTGGTGTAGGCGAGCGTGTATTCCTTGTTGTACTTGCCGGTTTCCAGCAAATAGCGGATCACGCCGGACAGCAAAGTGATGTCCGTGCCGGTGCGAATGGGCGCGTAAAAGTCCGCCACAGAGGCGGTGCGGGTAAAGCGAGGGTCGATGACCAGCAGCTTGGCTTTATTGCGGGTCTTGGCCTCAATGGCCCAGCGGAACCCTACCGGGTGCGCTTCCGCCGCGTTGCCGCCCATCACGATGATGAGATTGGCGTTCTTGATGTCGACCCAATGGTTTGTCATGGCACCGCGACCAAATGTTGGGGCAAGACTTGCCACCGTTGGTCCGTGTCATACACGCGCCTGATTGTCCACAGCCAGCATGCCCAGGCTGCGGGTGAATTTGTGGGTCAGCCAGCCTGCTTCGTTGCTGGAGGCCGAGGCCGCGAGAAAACCGGTGCTGAGCCAGCGGTTGACGGTAACACCGTCCGCGTTTTTCTCGATGAAGTTGGCGTCGCGGTCTGTTTTGACGTGACGGGCGATACGATCGAAGGCCTCATCCCAGCTGATGCGTTTCCATTCATTGGAACCGGCTTCGCGCACTTCCGGGTATTTGAGGCGATTGGGACTGTGGATGAAATCCACCAGGCCTGCGCCTTTCGGACAGAGCGCGCCGCGGTTTACCGGGTGGTCCGGATCGCCTTCGATGTGGAAAATGTCGGACTTGGCGTTTTTCGCGCCGTCCCCCAGGCTGTACATCAAAATGCCACAGCCGACCGAACAGTACGGACAGGTATTGCGGGTTTCACTGGCGCGCATCAGCTTGTAGCTGCGCACGTCTGCCAGCGCCTTTTCAGGCAGAAAACCCAGAGTCGCAATAGTGGAACCTGCCATACCGCCGGCGCAGAGCTTGAAGAACTGCCGCCGATTGACCTGCATGGTGTCTCCTGCGTTATGGGGATGAAACTGATGAGAAAGCCGCCCGGTGCCACGACTCGGCCTTGGCGGCCGGCAATGGCGGGGCGGAATCCTTGCGGGCTATTATCTTGTCTCCCTCACTGGCTATTATTGCCAAGCAAGCAAGCTATTACCAATAGCTTCTGACAAAGCCACTTGTTTAAAAAAGCAATTGATGACCGAACCTGATAAGACATGCTGGCCCGTGGCGAGTTCCGCCTCTCTGCAGCACTGGCGACAAGACACTGCTGTTGCCGCTGCGCAAGACCTGCTAGCCTGCGAAACCGGCGTAGCGCTGGTGTACAACGGCATCGCTCATGTGGTGATGATGGCCACGCCGGCTGATTTGGAAGATTTCGCGCTGGGTTTCACCTTGGCCGAAGGCATTGCCAGGCAGCCGGGGGATATTTTCGATATCGAAATCCGGCCGGTGGCCAGCGGCATCGAGGTGCATGTCGAGTTGGCATCTTCCTGTTTCAGCGCTTTGAAAGAAAGAAGGCGTCAACTGGCAGGGCGGACGGGCTGTGGTTTGTGCGGCGTCGAGCAACTGGCGGAAGTGTTTCGTCCGCTGCCGGCATTGCCGTTTACCGCCAGCATCGACATGCGCGCCATCAGCCAGGCGCTGAGCGACCTGCCGCTTCGGCAAACCCTGGCGGAGCAGACCGGTTGCACCCACGCCGCTGCGTGGCTGACCGCGGGCGGCGAGCTGGCCACCGTGCGCGAGGATGTCGGCCGTCACGTGGCGCTGGACAAGCTGATTGGTTGGCGCAGCAAGGCTGATGCCGGCGCCGGAGCCGCGCTGGTGACCAGCCGCGCCAGCTATGAAATGGTGCAAAAGGCCGTGGCCGCCGGCATAGAAATACTGGCTGCGGTTTCCGCGCCCACGGCGCTGGCGGTGGAGATGGCCGAGCGTTACGGGTTGACGCTGATCGGTTTTGCCCGCCCCGGCCGCGCCAATATTTATACCTGTCCTGAGCGTATTGACTTGGGTTGACTTGTTTGGGCGCGCTTGTTTGTGTGCTTGCAAAGACTGGTTGATGTTGGCAATGACTTGCCAAAGAAGGGGAGTCGAGCGCGGGGATGCTGCATTGCGTCAGCGACTCAGGTCATTGTCGAACAATGGTCTTGCATTCCGAACACGTATCGGGTCAGAATCGAAGTCCGACATATTAACCTTTCTATATAAGAAGCAAGCATGGCACTCATCGTACAGAAGTACGGCGGTACCTCGATGGGCTCCCCGGAGCGCATCAAGAATGTTGCCCGCCGTGTCGCCAAATGGAAAGCGCAGGGACATGATGTCGTGGTGGTGGTCTCCGCCATGAGTGGAGAAACCAACCGACTGATCGCGCTGGCCAAAGAGATTCAGGATTATCCGGACCCGAGAGAACTCGACGTCATCATTTCTACCGGCGAACAAGTCACCATCGGCCTCTTGGCCATGGCGCTGAAGGAAATTGGCGTTGAGGCGAAGAGCTACTGTGGCTGGCAGGTTCGGGTCACCACCGATGATGCCCACAACAAGGCCCGTATCCAGTCCATCGACGAAGAGGCCATGCGCGGCGATCTGGCGCAAGGTTCCGTCGTAGTTGTCGCCGGTTTCCAAGGCATTGACGAGAACGGCAACATCACGACGCTGGGTCGCGGCGGTTCAGACACTTCCGCCGTGGCGCTTGCCGCCGCGCTGAAGGCTGACGAATGCCAGATTTACACCGACGTTGACGGGGTTTACACCACCGATCCGCGCGTGGTGCCTGAAGCGCGCCGCCTGAAGACCATCACTTTCGAAGAGATGATCGAGATGGCTTCGCTGGGCAGCAAGGTGCTGCAGATCCGTTCGGTGGAATTCGCCGGCAAGTACAAAGTACGACTGCGTGTGCTCTCCAGTTTCGAGGATGAAGGCGAGGGCACGCTGATCACGTTCGAGGAAGATGAAAACATGGAAAAGGCTGTAGTCGCAGGCATCGCATTTGACCGCAATGAAGCACGCATCAACGTCAAGGGCGTGCCGGACAAGCCGGGCATCGCTTACCAGATTCTGGGCCCCATCGCCGATGCCAACATCGAAGTGGACATGATCATCCAGAACGTGGGCGAGAACGGCACCACCGACTTCTCCTTCACTGTGCCGCGCGGCGAGTTCCAGCGCACCCTGTCGATTCTGCGTGAAGTGCAGACCCATATCGGTGCCGCAAAGATCGATGCGGACGATAAGGTCGCCAAGATCTCCATCGTGGGTGTGGGCATGCGCTCGCACTGTGGCGTGGCTTCCACCATGTTCCGTACGCTGGCTGAGGAAGGCATCAACATCCAGATGATTTCTACCTCGGAAATCAAGGTTTCCGTACTGGTGGATGAGAAGTATCTGGAGCTGGGCGTACGCGTTCTGCACAAGGTTTTCGGCCTGGATCAGCCTGCCTGAAAATAATAGGGCAAACGCTTGACAGGGGTCGCTGCCTTGCTTAATATGGCGGCCTCTGAACGGAGAAATGGCCGAGTGGTCGAAGGCACTTCCCTGCTAAGGAAGCATACGGGCTTAAACCTGTATCGAGGGTTCGAATCCCTCTTTCTCCGCCAGACAACGCACCCGTAGCTCAGTTGGATAGAGTATTTGGCTACGAACCAAAGGGTCGGGCGTTCGAATCGCTCCGGGTGCGCCAGCTGTCCCTATAGTTTAGCGGTTAGAACACCGCCCTTTCACGGCGGTAGCCGGGGTTCGATTCCCCGTGGGGACGCCAGGATTAAAGAAAAAAGGCACTGCTTTTGCGGTGCCTTTTTTCTTTTTACGCTTGCCATGCCGCAGCCATGTCATTGTGTGTAGTTTCACTCGCTGGTGTTCTGTTCAAACCCCGTTCTTGTTGCTCCCGTCTTCAATACTGTTTTTTCATTCTTGCCCACGGCCAAGCCGTAAGACCCGCTGCGGCGCACGCTCGCTTGTAATGATTTGTTGTCGCGGAAACGCCGAATATTAAGGCTTAAAGCCACATTAGGCTTTTCCCTAGCTTGACGTTGCTTTGAATTACGTTCATTTTGTGGGAAATTTTCCCTCAAAAGGAATCATGGAAAAAATTGCTGCGTTGCTGCGTCTGGGCAAAAGAGGCGACAAGCTCACCGCCGATATGCGGAGGGATATCGATCAGGCCTTGCAAGGAGTGATGGAGCGGACATTCCTCATGCGGGGAATCAGCCTGATAGGGCGCTGTGCTGATTATGCCTTGGTGGGAACCCGGGTCTTGCGTGCGATCACTGGCGAGCCCTATCAGGCCCGAGCGGGTGGTGGCGTGCTGGATTGCGGGGAAGGGCGCTACTTGCTGATTACCCCGTCGCGTTCGGCGCTAAGAAAAGCGATGGATTTGCAGGATCTGGACGAATATCACTGCTGGATAGAATGCCGGCATCCCAGGCCGCACGGACCCTGGCGCACAGAGCATATCGATTTCACCCTCCGCTACGACGAGGCGGTGGCGCAGCTGTTCGGCCAGCCGTTCGTGACGGAAGGCCGGGAGGCATTTTATTGGGGCTTTGAGGATGAGCGCCCGCCGCTCCCATTGCAGCTTCGCAATCACTCGCTGTTTCAGGGCAGGAGGGGAGGCTGGCTATGGTCGATGCCGGATTGCCAACGTTTGCTCAACAAGTATGCAGCGCGTCATGCTGCATTGTTTGACAAGCTGGCCACCGAAGTCTTGCTGGACCTGGCGATTCTCCGATCAGACCAGAACCCCACACCCGCCAGAACGAAAGACGGCAGTGAGGATCAGGAAGCCCGCATGCGTTGAAGGCAAGCCTGATAGCGGCCCTCCACCCGTTTGGCGAACCATTCTGTGGTGAGCTTGCGGGTGATTTTGGGGCTGACCAGATCAATTTGCGGCAGGCGTTCTCTTGGCTGTTGGCCGAAGCGTTGGTCTGCAAGGACAAATGCCTTGCGATACAGCTCGCTCTGACCAAAGCTGGCGGCTTTTTCCTGTTTCAGGTCTCGCAAGATGTCGGCATCGCGCATGTTCAACTGCGTCGCCAGCTTGCGGGCGGCGCGGTAGGTGCTACTGTCCGCCTTGCCGCCGGTGTAGTCCATCAAGTCACCGTCCAGTGCCAGTTTGCCGCCGCCCAGGCGGGTCAATGCTTGCTGGAAGGCTGCGTTGCGACTGCTGTAGCGGCCGGCGTTGAAGTCAGCAAAACGGTACAGCATGTTGGAATAGGGCGCCGGGTATTGCAGCAGGATGGCGCTGCCGAAATACACGCCGCCCTGACGGGTAAAGACATCGTTGCGAATGCTCTGTCCGGTGCGGTAGGGATAGGGCCAGACTTTTACATGAGCTTCGGCAAACTCAACGCTCACTTGCATGGGACCGCCGGTGCGGATGGGGTTTTTCATGTTCATCGGCAGGCCCAGCTTGCTGGCTTCCGCGGCCATGTCCTCAAACAGCAGGTTCATTTCGCGTTCGGTGCGCAAGTTGTCGATGCGGCTTTTGTAGCTTTGGCCGTTGGGAGAGGTCTTGAGCAGCGCCGCTTTTACTACCGGCAGTGGCACGAGGTATTTATGCGCCCGTTCGCCGATTTTCTCCCAAACGATGGCGGGCAGATTGGGCACGCTGGGGTCGCTTTGCCAGCTGGACTCCTGTTCGATCACCGCGCCGACGGCGCACAGGTTATCCGCGGTGAACGGCAGCTTCAGATAGGTGAAGGCATTGTAGATATCTTCCGTCCAACCCTTGCGGTCGGCGATCTTGGCCGGCAGCATCCGCTCCACCATGGCGCGGGGTGGAACCTCCTGCACGGTGGGCCGTGTCGGAGTCGTTGCTTGCACGGGCACGGGGGGGATGGCTGGTGGGGGCGTGTCTGGCTGTGGTGGCGCTACCGGCACGGGTTCGGGTCTGCTGGATGTGTCGATCGGCGGCGGTGTTGGCGCAGTAGCGCAGGCGGTCAGCAACAGCGAAACCAACAGCAGTGGAGTATGGCGAAGGTTCATGGTCCATCCGGCAACGCGAAAGCCGCATGGTGGTCCAAAAGCCCTGCCGCTGGCAAGGGGCCGGCTGTACTTCAACGGGGTGGTGCCTGTGTTTCCATGGGCGAGTTGCTTTCGCTTTGCAGGCGGAAGCGACGGGTCAGTTTCTGATATACGCCATTGCGCTGAATGGCTTGCAGACCCTGATTAAATTCATTGCGCAGCCGGTCGTTCTTGAAAGCGATGCGATAGGGGATGCGGACAAACAGGTGGTATTCCTTAACCAGTGCCGGTGATTCCAGATAGGTTTGCCGAAGCTTCTGATCCATGCCGGCGAAAATATTGCGATCAGCCACAACAACATCAATGGCGCCGCGATAGAGCAAACGGTTTTGGTCTATTTGATTGGCGGCTTCCGCGTAACGGGGGTTGGCGTTGGCCATGGCGGCGAATTCCGGCCCGAGATACTGGCGAGCCATGGGAAACGCCAGCACCCGGTAACGGGCAAGGTCCGCAATGCTGTCCAGCCGGATGTGGCTGTCGGCCAGCACAATGGCGACATCTTCATAGTGAATGTAAACATCAGAGAAGGCCGCCTTCGGATAGGACTCGGGTAGTACGGTGGCGACGCCGTCGACATCGGTCTGCAGCAAGGCCTTGCCTAGGCGAGGCTGGGATACGGTCAGCGGCTTGAGAAACAGCCCGCGTTCGCTCAGTGCGGCACGGATGATGTCCACCTCCAGACCGGATTGCCCGTCATGGTTGATATAGGGTTCCAGCGATTCGCCAAAGGCGATCCGCACCGTGGTGTCCGCGGCACGGGCGGGGGCCGTGAGCAGTATCAGCGGCAGCAGCGGAAACAGAAGCAGGGTAGGCAGTATGCGCATGAGGAACCTGCGAGCGAGCATGGACAGGACGTGCTTAATCGTCCGACACTATGACACTGAATTCAAGCCGTTCGCGTTGTAACGGATTTGCTCATGATCAAGCCGGGCCGTTTTCAGGCGGCTCCGGCGGCAGGAAGGATTCCCCATGTTGTATCTCTATGCGCCGCAAGAGGCGGACGTCTACCAGGCTTTGCTGTCCCGCGCCATGCCGGGCAGGGAAGTGCGCGTATGGCCGGAGCCTGTGGATGCGGCCTCGGTGCGCTATGCAGTAGTGTGGGGGCCTCCGCCGGGTTTTTTCGCCGGCATGCGCAGGCTGGAGGCCGTATTCGTGCTGGGCGCCGGAGTGGACAAGCTGATGGCCCGCGACGATCTGCCATCGTCTGTCGCCGTGGTACGGCTGACGGATGCCGGCATGGCGCAGCAGATGCTGGAGTATGCCTTGTACGGGGTGCTGCATGCGCAACGGCGCATGGGCGAGTACCAGCATCAGCAGTCTGCGGCCCAGTGGCGGCCATTGCCGGCACGCCTTGCGTCGCAAACCCGCATCGGGGTGCTGGGTCTGGGTGAGATCGGCGGCAAGGTGGCGATGGGGCTGGCCACGCTGGGTTATCGGGTGCGGGGGTGGAGTCGCAGCGGCAAGCCCCTGGAGGGCGTTGCGGCCTGTAAGGGGGAAACCGGCCTGGAGGATCTGCTGGCCGATAGCGACATCCTGCTGAATATCCTGCCGGCAACGGCCGATACGCGTGGTTTGCTGAATGAACGCCGACTGCAAGGTTTGCCGAAGGGGGCCTTCATCATCAATGCCGGCCGGGGCGAGCAGCTGGATCAGAATGCCGTGCTGGGCTTGCTGGAACGCGGCCACCTGGCAGGCGCCCTGCTGGATGTGTTCAGTGAGGAACCGCTGCCCGTCTCTCATCCGCTCTGGCGGCACCCGGCCGTGCTGGTGACGCCGCATATCGCCGCCATGACATTGCCGGAGGAGGCGGTCTCTCAAATCACCGCCAATCTGGCGGCGCTGGTGCGTGGAGAAAAGCCCGCCGGGCTGGTGGAGCGGGCCCGGGGTTATTGAGCCGGCAGATAGGGCAGCGGGTCGATGGCCTGGCCCTGGTGCCGCAGCTCGAAGTGCAACTGGTCGCGGGTGGCGCCGGTGCGGCCGAGGGTGGCGATGGTGTCGCCGGCCTTGACGCTTTGGCCCTCCTTCACCAGCAGATTCTGATTATGGGCGTAGGCGGTGAGGTAATCGTTGTTGTGCTTGATGATCAGCAGGTTGCCGTAGGCGCGTATGCCTTTGCCCGCGTAGGCCACCTTGCCGTCGGCGGCTGCCTTGACCGGGCTGCCGGCGGCGCCGCCGATGTCTATCCCCTTGCTGCGGCTGCCGTCGTAGCGCGACAGCAGTTTGCCTTGCGCCGGCCATTGCAGCGAAATGGCGACCGGTGGTTTGCGGCTGGGTGCGGGCGTTGGTGCTTCCTTGCGCGGTGCGGGGGGCTGTTTGCCGCTGCTGGCCGAGGCCGTTGCGGCTGGTGGCCGGATGCGCAACAGTTGTCCCGCTTCGATGCTGGACGCGTCTTTCAGCCCGTTCCAGCGCGTCAGATTGCCGACGCTTTGTTTATTGTTGAGCGCGATGCGGTAGAGCGTGTCGCCCGGTTGCACGCGATAGAAACCATCGGGTGCGGGCGGATAGGAGGGCGCGCTGCTGCAAGCGGCAAGGCCGCAAAGCAGCATGGCGGACAAAAAGCGGCGCAAAGTCATGCGGGTCATTCTAGCATTGACCGGGCAAGGCTTCCGAGCCAGGACGGAGACAATCGGTTTGGAAGAGTGCCTTCGGCCAACTAAGCTGAAACCTCCCCCACCGCATCAGGAGTCCGTCATGTCAGACAAACCCTTCGCGCCGCAATACTTTCCCTACGCCGTTGAGGTCAAGGCGGGGCAGGACTACTGGTGGTGTGCCTGTGGCCAGAGCAACAGCCAGCCGTTTTGCGACGGTTCGCACAAAGGGTCGGATTTTTCGCCGGTAAAGTACACGGCGGAGCAGAGCGGCACGGTCTATTTCTGTGGTTGCAAACGCACGGCAGGCCAGCCCTTATGCGATGGTACTCACAGTCAGGACGAGTGAGCCCTTCGGCCAACCTTGGGCCTTGAAACAAAAATAAAACCCCGGCCACGCCGGGGTTTTGTTTTGCTGCGGCAGCGGCGGATCAGCGGCGGATCAGCGGGTGATCGGCTTGTAGCGGATACGCTTGGGCTTGGCGCCTTCTTCGCCCAGGCGTTTTTTCTTGTCGGCTTCGTATTCCTGATAGTTGCCGTCGAAGAAGGTCCATTGCGATTCGCCTTCCGCCGCCAGAATGTGGGTGGCGATACGGTCGAGGAACCAGCGGTCGTGGGAGATCACGAACACGGTGCCGGCGTATTCCAGCAGGGCGTCTTCCAGTGCGCGCAGGGTTTCCACGTCAAGGTCGTTTGACGGTTCGTCCAGCAGCAATACGTTGCCGCCCTTAAGCAGGGTCTTGGCCAGGTGCAGACGGCCGCGTTCGCCGCCGGACAGCATGCCGACCTTTTTCTGCTGGTCCGCGCCCTTGAAGTTGAAGCGGCCAAGATAAGCGCGGCTGGACATTTCAAACTTGCCCACCGTGAGGATGTCCGCGCCAGCGGCCACGTCTTCGAAGACGGTCTTCTCGCCGTCCAGGCCTTCGCGGCTTTGCTCGACGAAGGCCATTTGCACGGTCTGGCCGATCTTCACGCTGCCGCTGTCCGGTTGCTCCTTGCCGGCGATCATCTTGAACAGCGTGGACTTGCCGGCGCCGTTGGGGCCGATGATGCCGACGATGGCGCCCGGCGGGGCCTTGAAGCTGAGGTTGTCGATCAGCAGGCGATCGCCGAAGCCTTTGGAAACGTTGTCGAACTCGATCACTTCATTGCCCAGGCGTTCGGCCACGGGAATGAAGATTTCCTGGGTTTCGTTGCGCTTTTGGGTTTCGTAGCTGGACAGTTCTTCGAAGCGGGCGATACGCGCCTTGGATTTGGCCTGACGGCCCTTGGGGTTCTGACGCACCCATTCCAGTTCCAGCTTCATGGCTTTCTGGCGGGCGGCTTCGCCACGGGCTTCCTGCGCCAGACGGGCTTCCTTCTGCTCTAGCCAGCCGGAGTAGTTGCCTTTCCAGGGAATGCCTTCGCCGCGGTCCAGTTCCAGAATCCATTCGGCGGCGTTGTCGAGGAAGTAACGATCGTGGGTAACGGCCACCACGGTGCCGGGGAAGCGCACCAGGAATTGCTCCAGCCATTCGACCGATTCGGCGTCCAGGTGGTTGGTGGGTTCGTCCAGCAACAGCATGTCGGGCTTGGAAAGCAGCAGTTTGCACAACGCCACGCGACGTTTCTCACCACCGGACAGGGGGCCGATTTTGGCGTCCCAAGGAGGAAGGCGCAGCGCGTCGGCGGCCAGCTCCAGTTGCAGTTCGACATTGTCGCCGGCGCCGGCGGATATGATGGCTTCAAGGCGGGCCTGTTCTTCCGCCAGGGCGTCAAAGTCGGCATCCGGGTCGGCGTAGGCGGCGTAAACCTCTTCCAGGCGCTTTTGCGCGCCCATCACTTCGCCCATGCCGCTTTCCACTTCTTCGCGCACGGTCTTTTCCGCGTCCAACTGCGGCTCTTGCGGCAGGTAGCCGATATTGAGGTTGGGCTGCCATTGCACTTCGCCGTCGTATTCTTTTTCCACCCCGGCCATGATTTTCAGCACGGTGGATTTACCCGCGCCGTTCAGACCCAGCAGGCCGATTTTCGCGCCGGGGAAGAAGGACAGGGAAATGTCCTTGATGATCTGGCGCTTGGGCGGCACCACCTTGCTCACGCGGAGCATCGACATCACGTATTGAGCCATGACTTATCCATTGCATTCGTTAACCGGCTGATTCTACCAAAAGCGGCAGTCGGGGGCAGCCTGCTACCAGACCAGCGCGAAGATGGCGGTGGCCAGCATGGCAAAAGCGCAGCCGATTTTGGCGACGGTGCCGATCAGAAAACCGATCAGTGTGCCCAATCCCACTTTGCCGGCCTGAAAGGCATCGCGGCGGGCGAGAAACTCGCCGATCATCGCGCCCAGCAAGGGGCCGATGATGACGCCGACAAGACCCATGAAAATACCCGCCAGACTACCGATGAAGGCGCCCCATAGGGCTTGTCGGCTGGCGCCGGTCAGTTTGGCGCCGAGCAGTCCGGCAATAAAGTCCACGGCCATGCCCAGGCAGGTGATGAGCGCCAGAATGGTGAGTGAAAGGCTGCCCAGATGCTGGAAGTTGTCCAGCCAGCCCAAGAGCAGGAAGCCGCCCATCATCAGCGGCAGGCCGGGCAGGGCGGGGAAAAGCGTGCCGGCAAGGCCGATCAGCAGCATCAACCCGGCAAGGGCATATCCAAGAGCTTCCATAGGTCTATTCCTGAATGAAGATCCGCTAACAACACCCCTGCTCCTGCGTTGCGTCGCCTTGTCGTGCTGCCTGCATCGGCGCGTCGTGGCTCAGGGTTTCTGCGAGGTGTAGTCAGCGACTATTAAGAAGACGAGAACCTGTTCGCAAGTGGAGGCATGGCGGCCAGGTCGCGCGAACAGGCTGCAGCCTCATAAGAAAGCGGCCATCCGAGGAGAGTTCCATCGGATGGCCGCCAGGCTTGAGTCAGAGCTTGGCCGAAGGCCGGATGCCGCTGTCAGCGGGCGTACTCTTCCAGTAAGATCATCTGCGCGCACTGGTCCTTGCCGCGGCTGCTATGGCGTTTGTAGCTGCCGTCCGCCTGCATGTCCCAAGCATTGACGTTGTCCTCCAGATACAGCTTAAGCGCTTCCTTGATCACGCGGCGCTTGATTTTGGGATCAAGGATGGGCACGCAGGTTTCGATACGGCGGAACAGATTGCGCCCCATCCAGTCCGCGCTGGCGATGAAGACGTTTTCTTCACCATCGTTGCGGAAGTAATAGACGCGGGGGTGTTCCAGAAAGCGACCCACCACCGAGCGCACGGTGATGTTGTCAGACAGGCCCTGCACGCCGGGGCGCAAGGCGCAGACGCCCCGCACGATCAGCTGGATTTTTACGCCGGCCTGGCTGGCGCGGTAGAGCGCGTGGATCACTTGCGGCTCCAGCAGCGCGTTCATCTTGCCGATGATCTGCGCCGGCTTGCCCTGCTGGGCGTGCTCCACTTCGCGCTCGATGGCTTCCAGCAGCATGCTGTGCAGCGAGAACGGGCTTTGGAACAGCTGTTTGAGCTGGCTGGCGCGCCCAAGGCCGGTGAGTTGCACGAAGATGTCGTTGACGTCGCTGGCGATTTCTTCGTTGCAGGTCAGCAGGCCGAAGTCTGTATAGAAGCGGGCTGTGCGCGGGTGATAGTTGCCGGTGCCCAGGTGCACATAGTGGCGCAAGCCGTGTTCTTCGCGGCGGATCACCATTAGCATCTTGGCATGCACCTTGTAGCCGAACACGCCGTACACCACGTGGGCGCCTGCGTCTTCCAGCCGGCTGGCCCAGCTGATGTTGGCTTCTTCGTCGAAGCGCGCCATCAGCTCCAGTACCACGGTTACCTGCTTGCCGGCGCGGGCGGCGGCAATGAGCGATTCCATCAGCACAGAGTCGGTGCCGGTGCGATAGACGGTCATCTTGATGGCCACCACCTGCGGGTCGGTAGCCGCCAGGTTCAGCATGTCGATGACGGGCTGAAAGCTCTGGAAGGGGTGGTGCAAAAGGATGTCGCTCTTGCGGATGGCGTCGAACAGGGGGAGTTTCTTGTTCAGCGCATCCGGCAGCGAAGGCAGGAAGGGCAGGAATTTCAGATCCGGACGATCCACCAGATCCGGCACCTGCATCAGGCGTACCAGATTCACCGGGCCGTTGACGCGGTAAACGTCCTTCTTTTGCAGGTTGAACTGGGTGAGCAGAAATTCTTCCATGTGCGCCGGGCAGGTGTCGGCGATTTCCAGCCGCACCGCGTCGCCGAACTGGCGCTGTCGCAATTCGCCCTGCAGGGCGGTGCGCAGGTTTTTCAGGTCTTCGTCTTCCACTGTCAGTTCGCTGTCGCGGGTGACGCGGAACTGGTAGCAGCCCTTCACTGTCATGCCGAGGAACAGCTCATGCACATGCGAGTGCAGGATGGAGGAGAGGAATACGAAGGTGTGCGGATGGCCGCCGCATACTTCCGGCGGTACCTTGATCACGCGCGGCAGGATGCGAGGCGCCTGCACGATGGCGATGCCGGACTGTCGGCCGAAGGCGTCGCGTCCATCCAGCTCCACCGCGAAGTTGAGCGACTTGTTCAACACCTTGGGGAAGGGGTGCGACGGGTCCAGACCGATGGGGGTCAGGATGGGCTTGAGTTCGTTGGCGAAGAAGTTTTTCACCCACTCTTGCTGCTGCTCGGTCCATTCGTTGCGGCGCAGGAAGACGATGCCTTCTTGGCGCAGCGCCGGGAACAGCACATCGCTCATGATGGCGTACTGGCGGCGCACCAGCTCATGACTGGCGGTGGATACTTGATCCAGTACATGCAAAGGCGTGGCGCCATCGGCCAGGATGCGGTCCGGTGTCAGCTGGGCGGTTTCCTTCAGCCAGGCGATGCGCACCTCGAAGAACTCATCCAGATTCGACGATACGATGCACAGATACTTGAGGCGCTCCAGCAGCGGCAGGCTGGCGTCTTCGGCCTGGGCCAGTACGCGCTTGTTGAATTCGATCTGGCCCAGTTCGCGGTTCAGCAGCAACTCGTGGGTTTGTGACATACGTTGATCTTGCCCAAAAACGGATTGCGATAAAAAAGCCCTCGCAAGGAGGGCTTGGTTCGATGAATCAGGCTTGCGGCGGCGTGTAGCCCGCCGGCGCTTCGGCGCCTTGGCCGAAGAAGTACGCTTCCATTTGCGACGCCAGATATTGGCGGGCGCGGGCATCGGCAAGGCTGAGACGGTTTTCATTGATCAGCATGGTCTGATAACGCAGCCAGCCTTGCCATGCTTCTTTGGAGACGTTTTCGAATACGCGCTTGCCGAGTTCGCCCGGCAGCGGCGGGAAGTCGAGGCCCTCCGCCTCGCGACCCAATTTCACGCAATTGACAGTTCTTGTCATTGCCATTCCTTGCAAAATGGTGGACTGAATTTACTTCAGTATTGTGTCACAGTCATGACAGCCTTCCAACCTTGGCGGCGGCGTGGAAAAGCGCGGCTCACAGCGGCTTGACGAAGATTTTCGAGCGCCGCTGGTGGTTGTAGAAGGCCTGTTTCGCCATGGGCAGTGTGGCCCGGTCCGCTTCGGCAAACCCACGTTCGATGAACCAGTGGGCAGTTTGCGTAGTGAGTACAAACAAGGCTTTCAGGCCTTGGGTGCGCGCCTTGTATTCCACATGGTGCAGCAGAGACTCGCCAAAGCCGTGCTCGCGTTTTTCCGACGACACCGCCAGGCAGGCCAGTTCGGCCATGCCGGCTTCTGGAAAGGGATGCATGGCGACGCAGCCGTAGATCTTGCCATCGTGCTCCAGTACGGAGTAGCGGGCGATGTCCATTTCCAGGTGCTCGCGGCTGCGTCTGACCAGAATGCCTTTTTCTTCCAGCGGGCGGACAATGTTGAGAATCGAGCCGATGTCGTCGATGGTGGCGGTGCGCACTTTTACCAGCGCGTCGCGCGCGATCATGGTGCCGGTGCCGCCACTGGTGAAGAGCTCGCTCAGCAGCGAACCGTCTTCATGATGGCTGACCAGATGCGCGCGGGGAATGCCGTCGCGGGTGGCCTTGACGGCGTAGGGCAGGTAGGCGGTGACATCGCGCTGCAAATGGCCGGCCTTGAGCAGGTTTTCCGCTTGCTGGGCGGTGAGCGTGCTGACGAACTCGCCTTCCGGATTGACCACGCCACGACCTTCGATGACGAAAATCAGTTTTTCGGCCTTCAATGCGGAAGCCAGCTGTGCCGCCATTTCTTCCATGGTGAGGTTGAAGGCTTCGCCGGTCAGCGAGAATCCCACCGGGGAGAGCAGCACCAGTTCGCCGGCTTCCAGCCGGGTTCGAATGGCTTCTGTGTCGATGCGGCGCACTTGACCCGTGTATTGCATGTCCACGCCGTCCAGCACGCCCAGCGGCTGGGCCGTGATGAAGTTGCCGCCCGCCACGCGCAGATGCGCGCCGTGCATCGGCGAGTTGTGCATGCCCATGGACAGCTGCGCTTCAATTTCGTAGCGGGTGGCGCCGGCCGCCTGCTTGACGATGTCCATGGTGTTGGCGTCGGTCACTCGTCGGTCGCTGTGGAACATTCTGGCGATGCCGAAGCGTTTGAGCAGCGCTTCGATCTGCGGCCGTATGCCGTGCACCAGCACCACGCGCACCCCCAGGCTGACCAGCAGGTTGATATCCTGCGACAGCTTGCTGAAGCCGCCTTCCATCACAGCCTCGCCGCTGACGGCGAGGACAAAGGTTTTGCCACGGAAGGCATTAATGTAAGGGGCGGCTTCCCGGAATGAGAGGACGAACTCCCGGTTCAACATCTTGCGGTGAACTCCTGCGAGAAGGAATAAGGAAAACCAAGCGTCAAGCCTAGCAGGAATGACGCCAGAATGGCAGAAAAACCGGGTTGGGCCGAATGAGAAAGCCCGTCCTGGCAGGGCGGGGACGGGCTTGGGCAGCGTTCGACTCAGTTGGCTGGCTTGGTGATGATTTGCTGAACCTTGAGGATGTTCAACGCCTGGGACAGCTGGTAGTCGTTTTTCGGGTTGGGTTCGCGCGGATTGTCCGGTTTGGCGTTCTTGTCCTCCGGCTTGGGCGACGCCGGGGCCGCAGGCGGAACCACCGCCGGGGCTGCCGGTTTCACCGCTGCGGGCTTGGCGGCCTTGGCCGGGCTTTCATCGCCGTTGGGATTGGACAAGTGGTTTTCCAGATCAACTTCGCGCACGCGCAAGGCCTGCTCCGCCGCTGTCAGGGTGGCGTCTTCCACCACCACGTCGGGCACAATGCCCTTGGCCTGGATGGAGCGACCGCTCGGGGTGAAGTAACGCGCGGTGGTCAGCTTGATGCCGCCGGCGTTGCCCAGCGGCAGGATGGACTGTACCGAGCCTTTGCCGAAGGTTTGCGTACCCACCAGCACAGCGCGTTTGTGATCCTGTAGCGCGCCGGCCACGATTTCGGAAGCGGAGGCCGAGCCACCGTTGACCAGCACTACCAGCGGCACCTGATGGGTGGCATCAGGCAGCTTGGCCAGCGGGTCGGCAACGCCGGGGCGATTGTAGTTTTGCAGATTCGCGGTAAGGCGCATCTTGGCGTCGGCGGTGCGGCCCTCGGTGTACACCACCAGCGCATCCTTGGGCAGGAAGGCGGCGGAGACGCCCACGGCGCTGGTCAGCAGACCGCCCGGATCGTCGCGCAGGTCAAGCACCAGGCCTTTGAGCGGGGCTTTGTTTTCCTTGTACATCGCGGCTACGCCATCGGCGAGATTCTCGATGGTGTGTTCCTGGAACTGGGTAATGCGCACATAGCCGTAGCCCGGTTCCAGCAGCTTGTATTTGACGCTCTTGGTCTTGATGACGGCGCGGGTGATGGGGATTACCAGCGGCTTGGTCTCGGTCTTGCGAGCGATGGTCAGCGTCACCTTGGTGCCCGGCTTGCCGCGCATGCGCTTGACGGCGTCGGTGAGGCTAAGGCCGCGCACCGGCGTGTCGTCGATCTTGACGATCAGGTCGCCGCTCTTCACGCCGGCCTTCTGCGCCGGCGTGTCTTCGATGGGCGCCACCACCTTCACCAGGCCGTCTTCTGCGCCGATCTCGATGCCGAGTCCGCCGAATTCGCCCTGCGTGCCTTCCTTCAGCTCCTTGAAGGCCTCAGCGTCCATGTAGTCCGAGTGCGGGTCGAGGCCAGTCAGCATGCCTTTGATGGCTTCGTTGATCAGCTTCTTGTCGTCGACCGGCTCGACATAGTCCTGCTTGATGCGGCCGAACACTTCGGCGAACGTGCGCAGTTCGTTCAGTGGCAGAACGGTGGGTTCTTTGTCGGCGAAGGCCTGTACGCTCAGGGTGAGCGCCGCGCCGGCAAAAGCGCCGGCGCACAGCCAGGCCAGTTTCTTCATGCGTTGACTAGTCATGTTGAATGTTGGTCTCCGGGGCCTGTGTTAGCGTACCCAGGCTTGCGGGTTGAGAGGTCGTCCCATGTGTCGGATTTCAAAGTACAGGCCGGCTTCGCCGCTGTCCAGTGCTCCCGTGCTGCCGATGCTGTCGCCGGCCTTGACGCTGCTGCCGTTGGCGCGGCCGATAGCCGACAATCCGGTATACACGGTCATGTAGTTGCCGCCGTGGTCAATGATGACAGCGTTGCCGAATCCGCGCAGCGCATCGGCGTAAACCACGGTGCCGTCCGCCACGGCGCGCACGGGTTGGCCGGCGGCGGTGCGGATGAAGACGCCCTTCCAGGAGGTGCCTTCGCTGCGCGCTGCGCCAAAGCGACCGGCCAGCTGGCCGGCCACCGGCATTTTCATGCGGCCTTGCAGGCTGGCGAACGCTTTACCGGCCGCGCTGGTGTCCGCCACATCGTCAACGGTTTTGTCTTCCGGCACCGGTACTTGCTTTTTGGCTACTTCAGGCACCGGTTTGCCTTGTTTCTTGGCGCTTTCGGCCAACTTGCGGCGACGCTCGTTTTCCTTGCGGGCGGCCAGTTGTTTGGCTTTGCGCTCTTCCGCCGCCTTGCGTTCGGCTTCCTTGCGGCGGCGTTCGATTTCCTTGTTGATCTGGGCGATCAGGCTGGTAAGGCGTTTCTCGTCTTCCTGCAGTTTGGTAAGCCGGCTCTGGCCAGCCTGGATGTCGGAGGTCAGTTTGCTGACTTGCTGCTGCTGGGCGCTTTTGCTTTGCACCAGCGCGTTCTTCTCTTTGCTTTTGTTGTTGGACAGTTTGTCCAGGCGGGACAGTTCTTGCTCCAGCTGGAAAGACAAGGCTTCCAGTTCGTGCTGGTGGGTGATCAGTTGCGCCACCAGTTGTTGCTGGGCTTGCGCGATATGCTGGTAGTACACCAGATCGCGCGAGGTTTGATTGGGGTCGTCGTGGTTGAGCATGAGCTTCATCGCGTCATGCTCGCCGTTCTTGTATTGACGCGCCAGCATCTGGCCGACCCGCTGACGGGTTTCTGCCAGTTTGTGCTGGGTGGCCTGCACCTGCGCTTTGAGCTCGGCAAGTTGCTGGGCGGAGGCGCTCTGCTTGTTTTCCAGCGTGGCCAGCGCGGCATTGGTGCGGGCGATGGCCTGTTCCGATTCCTTGATGGCCGACTTGGCTTCCTGCTGCACCGCTTGTTTCTGCGCGAGGTCTTTTTTCAGGCTGTCGATTTCCTTGCGCACCGATTGCAGGTTCTGCTGTTGCGGCGCAGTAGACAGTGCGGTGGATGCGGAAGGCGTGGCCGCCTGGGCCAGGCCGGAAACAAGGGCGATCAACAAATACGGTTTCATGCCATTCCCGGGCAAAAGGGTGAAACGATGGAAGGGCAGGACGGGCCTGCCCTTTATGCATGCCGACTGCCGTATCAGGCGAAGCGGATCAAGGAGCGACCCGTCATTTCCGCCGGTTGCGGCAAGCCCATCATGGCCAGCAGCGAAGGCGCGATGTCGCGCAATGCGCCGCCTTCTTCTATGGTCGCCTTTCGGCCAACGTAGAGGAAAGGCACTTTGTCCAGCGTATGCTGGGTGTGGGGCTGGTGGTGCACAGAGTCGTACATTTGCTCGCAGTTCCCGTGGTCGGCTGTGATGATGACTTCGCCGCCGGCGGCGCGCATGGCTTGCACGCAACGATCCACGCAGTGATCCAGTGCTTCCACCGCCTTGACGGCCGCCGCGAAGTTGCCGGTGTGGCCCACCATGTCGCCGTTGGCGTAGTTGCAGATGATGGCGTGGTATTTGCCGGAACCGATGGCTTCGACGATATGGTCGGTAACCTGCTCCGCGCTCATTTCCGGCTGCAGGTCGTAGGTGGCCACCTTGGGCGACGGCACCAAGATGCGGTCTTCGCCCGGGTAAACCTGCTCTTCGCCGCCGTTGAAGAAGTAAGTGACGTGCGGGTACTTTTCGGTTTCGGCGATGCGCAACTGGTTCAGGCCCAGCGATGCGAGGTATTCGCCGAAGCCGTTGCTGATTTTCTGCGGCGGGTAGGCTACCGGGTTGCTGTAGGCCTCGCCGTAAGAGGTGAGGGTGGCGAACAGCGACAGCTTGGGTTGGCGCGCGGCAAAGCCGTTGAAAGCCGGGTCGGTGAGGGCGCTGCTGAGTTGGCGGGCGCGGTCGGCGCGGAAGTTCATGAACACCACCACATCGCCATCCTGCATCGAGGCCTTGTCGCCGATGGCGGTGGCGGAGACAAATTCGTCGTTTTCCTCACGGGCATAGGCGGCGGCCAGCGCGGCCAGGCCGCTGTCGGCGTGATGCAGGCCTTCGCCCTCCACTAGCAAACGGTAAGCCGGTTCTACGCGCTCCCAGCGCTTATCGCGGTCCATGGCCCAGTAGCGGCCGGTGACGCCGACCAGACGCGCGTTCGGGCAGTCGGCCAGCACGGCGTCCAGGCGCTTCAGATAGAGCTCGGCGCTGCGCGGCGGCGTGTCCCGGCCATCCAGGAAAGCATGTACGAGAATGCGGGGCACGCCTGCGGCCTGAGCGGCGCGGATCAGGGCGTGGATATGGTTTTCATGGCTGTGCACGCCGCCGTCGGACAGCAGGCCCATGATGTGCAGCGTACCGTTGGCCGAAGCGGCGATGGCTTGCTGCAAAACGGGGTTCTTGGCGAAGTCGCCGGACTCGATATCGCAGTCGATGCGACTGATGTCTTGTTGGACAATCCGTCCAGCACCGATATTCAAATGCCCCACTTCCGAGTTGCCGAACTGGCCGCCGGGGAGGCCGACAAAGCCCTCGGAAGCATCGATCACGCCATAGGGGAAATCCTTGCACAGCTTGCGCCAGACGGGCATTTCGGCGTGGAGGATGGCGTTGTCGTCGCCTTCGAGACGATGGCCGAAGCCATCAAGGATGAGGAGTAATACCGGTGTAATGGGGTTCATGATGTCCACAATCAGAATATTAGAAATTCTTGATAATGTTGATTTTTTTCAGTACCATTGTACCGTAGTCAAACCAATATAAATACGAATTACTATCTTAGGAGCGAAGCTTGCTGTTCAACGACGATCAGATCGAGCAGACATCGCGGGCCATGAAGGCCATGTCGCATCCGCTGCGTCTGAAGATCATTTCGGTTCTGGGGGACCAGGAAGTGAGTGTGCAAGACATTGTTGAACAAGTCGGCACCTCGCAGAGCAACATCTCCCAGCATTTGGCCATCATGCGCGACAAGGGCGTGCTGCGCACCCGCAAGGACGCCAACCGCGTTTACTACCGGGTGGGCGATATCCGCACACTGGAAGTGCTGAAGATGATGCGCGAAGTGTTCTGTGGTTTTGTCGATTGACAGGATCGCCAGCTCGAAAATATGTGAAAAAGGCCGCTTTCAGCGGCCTTTCTTGCGTTTGATGTATAGCGTTTTTTGTACGGTGGCGACGACTTCGCCGCTTTCGTCCACCACATCCACCTGCAGTTCCGGCAAGTATTTGTCCCCGTTCTCTGTCGCGGCGCGGATGTCGTCCAATAATGCGTCGTTCACACGGAAGCTCGCCGTCACCACGCCCTTGCCCGGTTTGCGATAGTCAATGGCGCCGGCCTTGTCCCACACGTAGTAATCTTTTCCCAGCGTGTTCATCAGCATCAGCATGAAGAAGGGGTCTGTCATGGAGTACAGACTGCCGCCGAAATGCACGCCGACGTAGTTGCGGTTGGTCAGGCCCAGTTTCAGGCTGACGTCCACCTGCTTCCAGTCCGGTGCGATATGGCACACCTTGATGCCGGCGCCGAGAAAGGGCGGCCAGAGGTTGATGATGGTCTTGACCCAGCGGGGAGTGATTTTCATGGCAGGTTCAAACGGTTGTTTGAACATCATGCTTGGCGATTTATTGACCCATGTCAAGCAAATCGCCGGTTTCTCCGCATCGGTGTGGCCTGCGCAGGCGCCGTTTTAACCGGGGCGGTATGAACGCCTGACCAGGCAGTCAGCGTGCCAAGGCCCGTCTTAGAAGGGCAGCTCAGGCTGCGCGCCTACCGGGTGATCCACCACCGCTTCCGTAGCGCCTTCGGCCAACCTCAGTACTACGCGTTCTCGCTGGGTAAGATCTGCGGGCGATTTCACGGCCTGACCATTGCGCTTTTGCACGATGGCGTAACCGCGGCTGAGCACAGCCTCCGGATTGAGCGCGGTCAGCGTGGCCTCCAGTCGCTGCAGTTTTTGCACACGCTCGGTCAGCTGCTGGCTGGCGGCGCGGGCCAGCCGCAGCGCCTGTCGCTCCAGCGCTTGCGCGGTTTCTGCAGGGCGGGGTTGGTGGCGCGCCAGCCGGGTGGAGGCTAACTGCAGCGCCCAACGACGTTGGCCGAAGAGCTCGTTCATGCGGCGGCTCAAGCGCAGGCGTGCCTGTTGCACTTGCTGCTGCTGCTGGCGCAGCTTTTCGCCAGGGTGCGCCAGTCGGCGCGCGAGAAAGTCCAGCCGCTGGCTCTTGTCGGTAAGCAGGCGCGAGAGCGCGCGTTCCAGATGGCGGCGAGCGTTGTCCACTTGCAGTCGCAATTGCTCGCGACTGGGCGAGACCAGTTCGGCGGCGGCGGTGGGGGTGGGGGCGCGCTGGTCGGCGACGAAGTCGCAGATGGTGAAGTCGGTTTCATGGCCAACGCCGCTGACGGTGGGAATCGGGCAGGCCGCCACGGCGCGGGCGACGATTTCTTCATTGAACGACCACAAGTCTTCAATGCTGCCGCCTCCCCGGCAGACGATCAGCACTTCCACCTCACGCCGCCGGCCGGCGGTGGCGATGGCTTCGGCCAACTGCCTTGCCGAGCCGTCGCCCTGCACTTGCGCAGGGTAGAGAATGACCGGGATGCCGGGCATGCGGCGACGCAGGGTGGTGACCACATCGCGCAGCGCGGCGGCGGCGGGCGAGGTGACGATGCCGATGGCGGCCGGATGCGTGGGCAGCGGCCGCTTGCGCGTCTTGTCAAACAGCCCCTCCGCCGCCAATTGCTGCTTCAGCCGCTCGAAGGCTTCGTAGAGGCGGCCCAGGCCGGCGGCGCGGGCGGTGTCTACATTGATCTGGAAATCCCCGCGGGCTTCGTACAATGTCACCAGGCCCTTGAGCTCCACCTGCAGGCCCTCACTCAAGCGGAAGGGCAGCAGCGACACTTTGTGGCGGAACATCACGCAGCGCACTTGAGCGCCGCCATCCTTCAGAGAAAAGTAGGCGTGGCCGGAGGCCGCCAGCGTCAGGTTGGAAATTTCTCCGCCTATCCACATCGGGGGCAGGCCGGATTCGAGCAGGTCGCGCGCCATCCTGTTAAGCGAGGAGACACTGATGACATCTTGCGCAGGACTGTTGAAATTCATGTTTGTCAAGTCATCCACAGCGGCGATTCAGTATTTTGCCGCTTGTAAACTGTCGGACAATGCAATGCGATAGCGTTTGATATCGCAAGTGAATGTCCATATAAATCAATAAGTTGCGTTTTAAGCCCAATTTGCGGGCACTCGCAGCGGAAAGCTTGTCTGGCGGGTTTTGCCGCCGCTTTTCACAAGCTTATCAACAAAGTTATCCACAGATATTGTGGATGTCGGCAAAAAATCCTTACAAATTCACGGCTTAGGCGGATTACTTAAAACCGCGCGCCAATGTGCTCAAAAAGAGAAGGCCCGCCAACAAGCCAAGGTTGCCGAGCACCCCTGATACCCGCTAAAGTCTAGCGTTTAGCACAGCCTTGTGGAGAAAGTTTCGTGTGGTCAATCATTGAAGCGGCCGGCTGGCCGATCTGGACCATCATCACGGCCTCGGTGATTTCGCTGGCCATCATCTTCGAACGCTTCTTCAGCTTGCGCGCCGCGCAGATCGTGCCGGAAGGCCTGCTGGCCCAGACCGTGTCCGAATACCGCCGCGCTGGCGCGTCCGGCGAATTATTGCATCAGCTGGTCAATCACTCCCCGCTGGGCCGCCTGTTCGCCGCCGGTTTGCGCAATGTCAACGTCAGCCGCGACGTCATGAAAGAGGCCATCGAAGACGAGGGCCGCGTGGTGGCGCATCAACTGGAGCGCTTTCTGACCACGCTGGGCACCATCGCCGCCATGGCGCCGCTCCTAGGGCTGCTGGGCACCGTGATCGGCATGATCGAGATCTTCGGCTCGCAAGCGCCCGGTGGCACCAACCCGCAACAGCTGGCGCACGGTATCTCCATCGCGCTTTACAACACCGCTTTCGGCTTGATCGTGGCTATTCCCAGCATGATGTTCTACCGCCATTTCCGCGCTCGCGTCGACAGCCTGCTGGTGGAGATGGAGTCGCAAGCCGTGAAGCTGGTGGAAGTGGTGCACGGCGAACGCAGCAACGGTCACGGATAACTCAGCATGGATTTTCGTCGCGGACGCCATCGTGAAGAGCCGGAAATCAACTTCATTCCGCTCATCGACGTATTGCTGGTCATCCTGATTTTCCTGATGGTGACCACTACCTATTCCCGTTTCTCGGAAATGAAGATCAACCTGCCCACCGCGCAGGGCGAGACTGTACAGGACAAGCCCACTGAAATCACGGTGGAAGTAGCGGAAACCGGCGAAATGTCGGTGAACGGCCACCGCTTGGCGGCCGGCGACAAGCCTGGGCTGGTCGCGCAGCTCAAGGATGCCTCGGCCGGCAAAAAAGACCCGGTGGTGATTGTGGCCGCATCGGGTCGCGCCACGCACCAATCCGTGATTTCTGTCATGGAGGCCGCGCGCAGCGCCGGCCTCACCCAGCTGACTTTCGCGACGGAGACGCCGAGCCAGTGAGCGGTTTAGCACAACGCATCGAACGGCACTGGTATCAGCCAGTGTGGTGGATGACAGCCCTTCTGGCTCCGCTGGAAGGGCTGTTTGCTCTCTTGTCCGCCCTGCGGCGTGGACTCTATCGCGCAGGCCTGTTGCGGGCGCAGAAGCTGCCGGTGCCTGTGGTGGTAATCGGTAACATTAATGTGGGCGGGGTGGGCAAAACCCCGCTGACCCTGTCCCTCCTGCGTCAGTTTCAGGCTGCCGGCGTGCCGGTGGGCGTCATCAGCCGAGGCTACGGCGGTAATCATGCTGCGCCGGTGTTGTTGTCGCGAGGCAGTTTGCCGAAGGAGGTGGGCGACGAGCCTTTGTTGCTGGCGGCTTCGGGCGCGCCGGTGGCCGTGGGGCGAGATCGCGTGGCCGCCGGGCGTCTGCTGTTGGCGCGCCACCCCGAGCTACGGCTGATCCTCACCGACGACGGCCTGCAACACTATCGGCTGGCGCGCGATCTGGAAATCGCCGTACTGGATGGCCGGCGGGGGGTGGGCAATGGCCGTCTGTTGCCTGGCGGCCCGCTGCGCGAGCCGGTATCGCGCCTGCGCAGCGTGCAGGCTGTGGTGGTCAATGGCGGCGGTGCGCCTGCATTCGCCAGTGAGCCCGGCATGCCGCCGGTGTTCGGCATGTCGCTGACGCCGGGCAGGCTGCATCCACTGGACCTAGGAACCCCTTCTCGGCCTGCTTCCGCATTCTCCACCTTGCGCGTGACCGCCATGGCCGGCATCGGCCACCCGGAGCGTTTTTTCGACACCTTGAAAGCGCTTGGTATCGCACCGCAGCGCGAGTTGGCTTTTCCCGATCATCATGATTTCAGCGCCGCGGATTTGCCGGAGGATGCCGACGCGATTCTGGTGACCGCCAAGGACGCGGTGAAATTGTCGGCGGTGATTCATGATGCGACGCAGCGTGCTAGACTATGGGTCTTGCCGGTCACGGCCCGGTTGGAGCCTGATCTGGCCGACTGGATACTCACGCAACTGAAGATACAACATGGACGCTAAATTTCTGGACATTCTGGTTTGCCCGCTGTGCAAGGGCCCGCTGGTATTCGACAAGGCCCGCCAGGAGCTGATCTGCAAGGGCGACCGTCTGGCCTATCCGATCCGTGACGGCATCCCCATGATGCTGGAAGCCGAAGCCCGCGAGCTGGCACCGGAAGAAGAGATTCAATGACCCCGTTCAGTGTGGTGATCCCCGCCCGCATGGCCTCCAGCCGTCTGCCGGGCAAGCCGCTGGCCGACATCGGCGGCAAGCCGATGGTGGTGCGCGTGGCCGAGCAGGCTGCGAAGAGCGCCGCCGGTCAAGTGCTGGTGGCGACGGATCACCCTGATATTCTTACCGCCTGTGCCCGTTACGGCATACAGGCGGTCATGACGCGCCCGGACCACGCCAGCGGCACCGACAGGTTGGCCGAAGTCGTGGCTGCCCAGCCGTGGGATGATGGCCGCATCGTCGTGAACGTGCAGGGCGACGAGCCGCTGATCGACCCGGCCCTGATAAACCGCCTGGCCCGGCTGATGGCCGATAGCGGCGTGCCGATGGCCACGGTGGCGCACCCCTTTCACGCGGCCGCCGACATGTTCAATCCCAATGTGGTCAAGGTAGTGCTGGACCACGTTGGCCGCGCGCTGTATTTCAGCCGCGCGCCCATTCCCTATGCTCGCGACGCGTTCGCACACGATACGAACGCGCTGCCGCCCGACCTACCCGTGTTGCGGCACATCGGCATGTACGCCTATCAGGCTGGTTTTCTCAAGACTTACAGTTCGCTGGCCCCTGCGCCGCTGGAAACCTTCGAGGCGCTCGAACAGCTGCGCGTGCTATGGCACGGCCACGCCATCATGGTGGCCACGGTGGACGAGGCTCCGGCTGCCGGCGTGGATACGCCGGAAGACCTGGAGCGGGTGCGCGCCATATTCGCCGGCGCTTGACGTCGCCAGCGAACAGACCGCGAGAGACGGTCAGACAAAGTATCGACATAAACGACATACAAACTGACGGGAGTAAATATGCGATTGATTCTGTTGGGCGCTCCGGGCGCCGGCAAGGGAACCCAGGCCAACTTCATCCGTGAAGCTTTTGGCATCCCGCAAATCTCCACCGGCGACATGCTGCGCGCGGCTGTAAAAGCCGGCACCCCGCTGGGGCTGGAAGCCAAGGCCATCATGGATGCCGGCGGCCTTGTGCGCGACGACATCATCATTGGCTTGGTAAAAGAGCGCATCGCGGAAGCCGATTGCGCCAATGGCTTTCTGTTTGACGGTTTCCCGCGCACCATTCCGCAAGCCGAGGCCATGATCGCCGCCGGCGTGGATATCGACTACGTGGTGGAAATCGATGTGCCGGACGCTGCCATTGTTGAGCGCATGGCCGGTCGTCGCGTGCACGTGGCTTCGGGCCGCACTTACCATATCGCTTTCAACCCGCCCAAAGTGGCTGGCAAGGATGACGTGACTGGCGAAGAATTGATTCAGCGCGACGACGACAAGGAAGAAACCGTCAAGAAGCGCTTGGCCGTTTATCATGAGCAAACCGAAGTACTGGTGGGTTTCTATGGTCAGCGCGCCGCCAGCGGCGACGCCAAAGCGCCCAAGTACGTGAAGATCGACGGCACGCAAGCGGTAGATGTGGTGCGCGGCAATGTGTTGAAAGCGTTGGGTGCCTGAAAGGGTGGCCCGGACTGACAAGGCGGGCGCAAGCCCGCCTTTTTCATGCGCTCGCGCATTTGCGTTGGCGCATGGTCGCTAGGAATTTTCTTCGGCAAACTGGGAACCTCGCTAAGTGCGCGATGTACCAATCCTGATGCACGAATTCAAGGCGACGAGGCAGGCATATGTATTACGGTGAAAGATTCAATGGCTGGAGCCATTTGGCGGGCACGTTGCTCGCAGTTGGCGCGCTGGTCTGGTTGGTGGTGGTGGCCGCTTTGCAAGGCGATCCGTGGAAGATTGTCAGTTTCAGTTTGTATGGTGGCACGCTGGTGCTGCTGTATCTGGTGTCGACGCTGTATCACAGCGTCAAGGGCAGGGCCAAGGCCATTCTGCAAAAGTGCGATCACTCGGCCATCTATCTCTTGATTGCCGGCAGTTACACGCCGTTTTCGCTGGTAACCCTGCAAGGCCCATGGGGCTGGACCTTGTTCGGACTGGTGTGGGGCTTGGCTTTGTTCGGCATTGTCCAGGAGCTGACGCTGGGGCGTCGCACCCGGGTGCTGTCCATGATCCTGTATGTGGTGATGGGCTGGCTGGTGCTGGTGGCGATTGTGCCGCTGGTTGAGCGGCTGGAGCCTTGGGGCCTGTTCTGGCTGGCCTTGGGCGGGGTGATCTACAGCGTGGGCATTTACTGGTTTATCAATGATGAGAAGATCCGTCATGGGCACGGTATCTGGCATCTGTTCGTACTGGCGGGCAGCGCTTGCCAGTTCGTCAGTGTCATGGGTTACGTGGCCTGATGCGGAGCAAGTAGGCCTTGCAGGCGCCAGGACAATAAAAAAACCGGATTTCAATCCGGTTTTTTTATGGCGAAGCACGGCTTCCACGGGCTTAGTCTTCGTTGAAACTGACGGGAAGGCGATCCTCCTCGATCAGACGCATCAGCGCGTCCACCACCACCGGATCGAACTGGCTGCCGGCGCGGCCGCGGATATAGTCCATGGTTTCATTCATAGGCCAAGGCTCTTTGTAAGGGCGCTTGTTCAACAAGGCATCGAACACGTCCACCACCGCCACGATACGGGCCGATAAGGGGATGGCTTGACCGCTGAGTTTTTGCGGGTACCCGCTGCCGTCAAAGTACTCGTGATGGCCACCGGCTATCTCGGAGCCTAGCGACAAATAACTCTGACCTTCCACCATCTGGGCCGACTTGGCCAGAATCTGCGCACCGATGCCGGCGTGCTGCTCCATGATTTGGCGCTCTTCCGGGTCCAGGCGGCCTGGCTTGAACAGGATGTGATCCGGGGTCCCAACCTTGCCGACATCGTGCAAGATGCTCGCCATGCCGACCATGTCCATGAATTCCGCCGTCAGCAGGTCGGGATAATGGCCGGCCTGGCGGATTTCTTCCGCAATGGCGTCAGTCAGTTTTTGCACGCGCATCACGTGCGCACCGGTATCCGTATCCCGGTACTCCGCCAGCGCCGCCAGTGCTACTACCGTGGCCTCCTGGGAGTGGCGCAGCTGGTTGTACAGATACAGATTGTCATAGGCCGACGAGATGCGCTGGCAGAATACTTCCAGCAGATCGCGCTCCACATCGTCCAGCGGCCATGGCGGCGAGAAGTGCACGGCGAAGACGCGACCGTTCTGCGAAGTGATGCACAGCACGTCGAAGGGGTGCTGGTACAGGCTTTTGCGCTCTTTCAGCGCCAGATAAATGGCGTCCGCCAGCGCAGGGTAGGCATCCAGCGTGCCGGTTTCCAGCACGCTTTCGTAGTTGCCGGCGGCGGCGAGGATTTCCAGCTGTGGCCGGCCGGTGAGATCGGGTGCGATTTCCACGCAGAGGATGCCGTCGGTGCCTACATCGAGAATGGCGCTGATCTGCTTGAGCACGCCGGAGGCGAACTCTTTCAGCGAACGCATCTGGTAGAGATCGGCCGCGCCTTCCAGAATCTTGGCCAAGCCCTGACGGTTTTTCTCGATGGTGATCAGGTTTTCGTAGGCGCGCAGCGAGGCGATGACGGTAGTGAACAGCTTCTGCACCGTCAGCTCGGTCTTGGTCTTGTAATCGTTGATGTCGTAGTTGAGGATGACTTCCTGCTCCGGCGCCTGACCTGGCTGGCCGGTGCGCAGCACAATGCGCGAGACGTTGTTGTGCAGATCGTCGCGAATGGCGCGGGCTAGACGCAGGCCGGCATCGTCGGTTTCCATGACCACGTCCAGCAGGATGAGCGCGGTGTCCGGGTGCTGGCGCAACAGGGCCTCCGCCTCCGACGCGGTGAAGGCGCTCATCAGTTCCAGCCTGCGTTCCTTGTAGCGGATATCGCGAATAGCGAGCGAGGTGGCGCTGTGCACATCGGGCTCGTCATCGACAATCAGGATCTTCCAGGGCTTTTTGGCGAAGCCTTGCTCCTCCCGGGTCTCCGCCGCAGGGTCATCATCGAGCAGCCAGTCGTCTTCTTCGTTCTGCGGAGTGCTCATTTGACGTTCTCCTTGTGCTGTCTTTCCGGTGCGATGCAGGGCATGAGGATGGTGAAGGTGGTGCCTTTGCCCGGCTCGCTGGCGACGTCGATGGTTCCCCCCAGACGTTGCCGTACGATGTTGTAGACGATATGCAGGCCGAGGCCGCTGCCGCCGCTGCCGCGTTTGGTGGTGAAGAAGGGGTCGAAGATGCGGCCAAGATATTCGGGCGGGATGCCTTTGCCGTTGTCGTGGATGGTCAGTCCCACCTGATTGCCGGCAACGCGGGCGGCCTCGATGCGGATCGCGCCACCCGGCTTTTCATCAAAACCATGAACCAGCGCGTTGACTACCAGGTTGGTCACCACTTGCGACAGCGCCCCCGGGTAGCTGTCCAGCAGCATGTCGTTTTCACAATTCACTTGAATGTCGGTTTGCGCGCGTTTGAAGCGCGGTCGTAAGCTCGTGATAATTTCATTGAGGTAATCGTTGAGCTGGAAGTCGCGCCGCATTTCGCTGGTTTGATCTACGGCCACTTGCTTGAAACTGTGAATCAGGTTGGCGGCGCGCTCCGCGTTGGAGAGAATCAGCTCGCAGCACTCATGGGCTGTGTCTAGGTAGGACTGGAAGTCGCTCTTTTTCACTGCGCCCTCATCCAGCTTGTCATGGATGTGCTGGGTGGCGGTGGCCAAGTGCGAGGCGGTGGTCAGAGTGATGCCAACCGGGGTGTTGATTTCGTGCGCAACGCCGGCGACAAGCCCGCCCAGCGAGGCCAGCCGTTCCGTTTCCAGCAGGGTTTGCTGGGTTTGCACCAGTTGCCGCAGGGCCTCTTCAGCGTTGTCCTTTTCCTGGCGGGCTTGCGCTTCGGCCGACGTTCGCATGGCAAGGTCGGCCGAAATGCGGTCGACGATGCGGTTGAAGCTGCGGGCCACGGCGCCGAATTCGTCATCGGTCAGCTGGGAGATGCGGCTGGATTTTGCGTCATCGCTGCTGGCGGCCTGGTTCAAGGCATCCTGCAGTTGTTTGAGCGGCACAAAGACAAAGCGATTCAGGTTGAAGGTCATCGCTATGAAGATAAGCACGTCCAGCACCACGATTTCCAGCAGGATTTCCAGCAAGTGCACCAGCTGCCGGTGTTCCAGCTGAGCCTTGGAAAGATAGACCGTGGCGGTGCCTAGCTTTTCCCGGCCCTGATAGACAATGGGGATTTGCAGCTGATCGTCGCCCTTGGGCGTTTCCGACGGGGCCATGTCGCGCAGGCTGCCGTTGTCGCTGCGGGCGCGGCCGATATTCAAGCCGGCATCGCCCGTGATGCGGATGGCCTCGACCGAGCTCCATCCCAGTTCGGCATCCAGGGTGAGTCGGGTATAGGAATCGTCCATCTGCCACACGCCGTGGGGCAAAGACAGGGAGAGGCGTTCTTTCAGCGAGCTGCGTTGGGCCAGGTAGTCTTCTTCATCCTGATGGCGGTTCTGGCTGTAGCTGATCAGCCCGGTCGCCGCCACGATGATCGTCACCCCCGCCATCAACCAAATGCTCAGTCTGGTTTTGATACTCTTCATTGATGTAATTATCCCTATGGCCCTGCTTGAATCCTAGGAAGACTGGCTGAGAAATGCCACTTCTCGATTCGGCTATGTTGGCACCGGGTGGGCGTTCTGTCACCACCGGTCATGACAATTTCACGAAGAGCGAGGCGGCCGCATCCCGCTTGGGCGAGGGCTTCTTGTGGCAGGGAGGGGTGTCTCAGGTGCTGGCGGTTTCCATCTTGGCGGAGCGTTGTCCCGGCATGGGGATTTTCTGCAACAGCAAACCCCCCAGAATCAATGCCAAACCGAACAGAGTAGAGGGCAGGATGGCTTCACCCACGATGAAGTGGATCAACAGCAGTGACAGTAGCGGCGACAGGAAAATCAGGTTGGCGATGCGGGCCGCGCTATCGGTTAGCTTCATCGCCGCCAGCCACAGGACAAAGGTGAAACCCATTTCCAGCGCGCCGATATAGGCTGCGCCGGCCAGTCCTTGCCAAGCAACCGCTTTGAATTCGCCTTGCCACAGGCACCAAAGCCCGATCAGGGGCAGGGCCAGCAGGAAGTTCAGCGTCAGGCCGATGACCGGCTCGCGTTCATCTTTGGTGTTGATCAGCCAGTAGCCTGCCCACAGCAGGGTTGAGGCTAGCGCGTACAGCACGCCATTGACGTTGGAAAAGTGCAGCGAGAACAGCTGGCCGTGGGTGCCGATCACCAGTACGCCAAGATAGCAAACCAGCGCGGCGGCGAGGTCTTGCAAGCGCAGGGCTTGCCCAAGCACGGGCACGGCCAGCAGGGTCATGGTAAGCGCCCAAGTATAATTGATGGCTTGCGCCTCCTGGGCGGGCAACAGCGAATAAGCCTTGAACAGGATCAGGTAGTAGAGCACCGGGTTGACGGCGCCCAGCAAGAGGGAGCGCCGCCAGTGACGGCGCATGGCCGGCCAGAGTTCGGCCAACCTGCCTTGCACGGCCAAAATGGTAGTCAGACTGGCCAAAGAAGCCAGGCTTGCATACAAAACAAGCTGCGCCGGGGAGAGGAAGCTGAGGCTGATCTTGAAGGCGGTGGCGACGGTTGACCAGGCCAAAACGGCGGAAAGTCCTAAAAAGTAAGCTTTTTTCTGCTGCTGCACATCGAACTCCTGCGAAGAGAACGATATTTTAGCGGCAGGGACGTGCTGCCGTCATGTGAATTCTGGATACAAATAAAGCGGCTGTGTCAGGGCGTGCTGGCCAGCATGCGGTTGAGCAGGCCGCTGCAACGATGGGTGGTTTCGGAGGCGGTCAGGCCGATGGGGCCGCCTTGTTCCTGCTCGTAAGCGTCGCCGGCCATGCCGTGGATTTTTACCGCCAGGCTGGCGGCATCGATTGCGGATAGCCCTTGGGCCAGCATGGCGGCGATCAGGCCGGTCAGCACATCGCCCTGACCAGCTACTGCCAGCGCAGGTCCGCCGCCGGTATTCAGCCGATAGTGCTTGCCGGCCTGGCCGATCAGGCTGCCTGCGCCTTTCAGCACCACGGCGCAATGGTAGCGCCGCGTTAACTCATTCAGCGCGGCAAGACGATCGCTTTGTACGGCGCGGGTTTCTTGCTGCAGCAGGCGGGCGGCTTCGGTCGGGTGGGGTGTCAGGATGGAAGCGGCTTGCCGGGTATTCAATTTTGCTTGCAAGGAGGGGTGCGCCGCCAACAGGTTGAGCGCATCGGCATCCAGTACCAGCGGCAGCGTGCTGTCCAGCGCCTGCATCAGCATTTGACGCGCCGCCTCGCTCTGGCCCAGCCCAGGGCCGATGGCCAGCACATCGGCGGCTGGTAGCGCATTGGTTTGGCTGGTGGTTTGTATCATCAGTTCAGGCCAAGCCGGGTCCACCGGCAATCGGTCATCCAGCGTCAGCAGAAGTACTTTGCCGGCGCCGCCGGCCAGAGCGGCGCGTCCTGCCAGCAGGGCGGCGCCCAGCATACCGCGGCTGCCGCCAATGACCGCGACGGTGCCGAAGCGGCCCTTGTGGCTGTCTCTGGGGCGAGCCAGGGCGCTGGCATCGGTCAGATTGATCAGGCCGTCCGCCTGCGGCAACAAGTGTGCAGGGCAGTCCAGCGCGGCCAAGGCGACTTGTCCGGCGAGGTCGGCCCCTGCGGCAAAGAACAAGCCGGGTTTGTGGCAGAGAAAAGTCAGGGTGTGGCGGGCGTGGATGGCGGCGTTGAGCGGCATGCCGGTCCAGGCGTCCAGCCCGCTGGGGCAATCCAGCGACAGAATGGGCGCGCCCAGATGGTTGAGCTGATGGATGAGCGCGGCCCAGTCGTCGTCAAACTGCCTGGCGAGACCGATGCCGAACAGGCCGTCAATGATCAGGGCGGGCGGAGGATAGGCATCCGCCAACCGTATCAGGGGAATGCCGCCTTCAGCGCGTATTTTTTGCAGCGCATCGCGGGTTGCCGTGCTGGAGGGCGTGGCGGGCACCAGCACATCCACGCTGAAGCCTTCGTGCATCAGCAGCAAGGCGGCGAACAAGGCGTCACCACCGTTGTTGCCTGGCCCGGCGGCTACCAGAATCCGGCAGCCGGCCGGATAGTGCTTGATTACCCAGTCAGCCGTGGCGCGAGCGGCGCGTTGCATCAGGTCCAGGCCGGCTTCTTCGGCCAACGTCTCCAGTTGCCGCAGCGCGGCCAGGCTTAACAGGGGCAGTTCACGCATTTTTGGCTCCGGCTATTCGCCCCAGCGAGGCGTCAGCGTATGAGGAACGCTGATCTGATCCATTACGCGACCGACGACAAAATCCACCATGTCGCCGACAGTTTGCGGATGGGTGTAGAAGCCCGGCGCGGGCGGCAGAATCACCACGCCCAGTCGGGCCAGCTTGAGCATGTTTTCCAGATGAATGGCGGACAGCGGTGTTTCACGCGGCACCAGCACCAGCTTGCGCTGTTCCTTGATGCAGACATCCGCGGCGCGCTCGATCAGGTTGTCGCTCATGCCCTGAGCAATGGCGGCCAGCGCGCCCATGGAGCAGGGGCATACCACCATGGCGTCGGGCGGGTTGGAGCCGGATGCGGCCGGTGCGAACCATTCTTCCCGACCATAGACTTCCAGCATGCCAGTTTCGGCGCTGGTGCGTTGTTGCAGCCAGCCTTTCACCTCAGAGGGGCGAGAGGGCAGGACAATATCCATTTCCTGCTTGGCAACGACCTGGGCTGCCTGGGAGTAGAGCACCCAGACGCGAACACCGGCGGAAATCAGACACTCGATCAGCCGCAGGCCATATGGCAGGCCGGATGCGCCGGTGAGTGCGACGGTAACGGTGCGGGGTGGGATCATGCGAGGCTCCAACGGATGGGTTTCGCCGCTGGCGTTGATGTTTCTGCCGGACCGGCCTTGGACGGACCGGGAAGGGCAGTGCGCTGCGACGGCGGGCTCAGCTTTCGCGGAACAGCTGGCGGTGTCGCACCAGCACTTGTTCGCCTTGAAAAGCTTTGCCCAGATATTCAGTAATGTAGACCGATCGGTGCTGACCGCCGGTGCAGCCGACGGCAACGGTAAGGTAGCTGCGGTTTTCCCGGCTGAATTCCGGCAGCCATTTGGCGACCATGCGGCGGATGTCTTCCGCCATTTCAGCGACCAGCGGCTTGTCGGCGAAGAAATCGATGATGGGTTGGTCGCGGCCGGTGAAGGGGCGCAAGGCGGCATCGTAATAGGGATTGGGCAGGCAGCGGACGTCAAAGACGAAATCCGCATCCAGCGGCACGCCATGTTTGAAACCGAAGGATTCAAAAAGCAGGGTCAGTCGGCTGCTGTCGGCTTCCACCAGATCCTTGATCCAGCTTTTCAGGGCGTTGGCCGAAAGGTCGCTGGTATCGATGCGGGTACCCATCTCCTGAATATTGGCCAGCAACTCCTGCTCGAGGCGAATACACTCCTCGACAGTGGCGCCGGAACCGGAGAGCGGATGACGGCGGCGTGTTTCGGAAAAACGTTTGACCAGCGTTTCGGCCTTGGCTTCCAGAAACAGCAAGCGCACATCTGCGCCTTGTTGTCGCAGCTTTTCCATTTCCAGTGGCAGCGCGCCCAGCGATGGGCTGGAGCGGGTGTCCACACTGATGGCGATTTGTTCATAGCCGTAATCGGCATAGAGCGACATCGCTTCGTTCAGCATGGTGGCCGGCAGGTTGTCCACACAATAGAAGCCCGCGTCTTCCAGCGCTCGCAGCGCGATGGATTTGCCGGAGCCGGACAGGCCGCTAATCAATATCAGGCGCATGTTCCTGATCCCGAAGGAAGTTGGTGTGGCGCTCGATGAACTCGCGGGTGCTGTCGATGCCGCGCAATTGCAGAATGTAATTGCGCACGGCGGCCTCCACCAGCACGGCCAGGTTGCGGCCGGCGGCGACAGGCAGCACCACTTTGCGCACGGTGACGCCGATGATGTCTTGCGTTTCCGACTGGATATTGAGCCGGTCCAGCGCTTGCATGGCCTGGTCGTTGGCTTTCACCAGATGGATGATCAGCTTGAGCACTTTTTTCGGGCGAACGGCGGTTTCGCCGAAAATGGTGCGGATGTTCAGAATGCCCAAGCCGCGCACTTCGAGAAAGTCGCGCAGCAGGGGCGGGCAGCGGCCTTCCAGCATTTCCGGTCCGATGCGGTACAGCTCCACCGCATCGTCGGCCACAAGGCCGTGGCCGCGGGAAATCAGCTCCAGCGCTAACTCGCTCTTGCCCATGGCCGAATCGCCCATGATCAGCACGCCGATTTCCAGCACATCCAGGAACACGCCATGCAACACAGTGGATACCGCCAGCGCCCGCGCCAGATAGATGCGCAACACATCCATCAGGTAAGGACTTTCCAGCGGGGTGCTCATCAGCGGTACGTTGTGGGTGTGGCAGTAGTCGCGCAGCAGTTTGGGCACCGGTTGGCCATTGGCGACCATCACCACCGACATGGTTTTGTGGAACAGTTGGTCCAGCGCGGTTTTGGCGGCTGATTGTTCCAGTCGATTGAGGTAGTCCACTTCGGCCAAGCCCAGTACCTGCACGCGGTTGGGGTGGATGAAGTTGAGATGGCCCACCAGCGCCAGCGTTGGGCGCTGTTCATCGTTGCCGATCGGGGTGTCGGCACCGCCGGTGCCGGCGACCCAGGTCAGGTTCAGCTTTTGCTGGTTGTCCTGATACAGCTTGCGGACGCTGATGCTAGGCATGTTGGCTCCAGCCGGTCAGCAGCTGATACAGCGACTGACGGTCGGGGGCGCTCAGCAGTTGCTCGCGCAATTGCTTGCTGGAGAACAGCTGCGCCAGTTCGGACAGTACCTGTAAGTGCAAATCAGTCGCCTGTTCCGGCACCAGCAGCACGAACAGGCTCTGCACGGGCTTGCCGTCCGGGGCATCGAAAGGAATGGGATTGGCCAGGCGGATGAAGATGCCGGCAGCCTCTTTCAGGCCGCGCGCCCGTCCGTGCGGAATGGCCACGCCCTGACCCAGACCGGTGGAGCCCAGCTTTTCGCGGGCGAACAGACAGTCGAAGATTTCGCTGCGGGCGATGCCGTGCGAGTTTTCGATGAGCAGTCCCACCTGCTCGAAAACGCGTTTTTTGCTGGTGACATCCAGGTCGATCAGGATGTGTTCCGGGTTCAGGATTTTGCCGATCAGGCTCATAGACGAATGCGCTTGCGACGGAGGTTGCGATTACTGTGCATTTTACGTTGCCTTTCGTCCACTGAAAAAGGCTTGCTGAAAATAAAAACGGGAACCCGAAGGTTCCCGTGGTCAGACGCGGAAGATCAGACAGAAGCTTCCTGCTGTCCTTGGCCCTGACCGGCCGCGCGGTGCTCGGTCAGCTTTTCCTTGTGCTTGAGCACTTGGCGGTCCAGCTTGTCCATCAGCGCGTCGATGGCGGCGTACATATCGGAGTCGGTTGCCTCTACATGAATGTCCTTGCCGGACAGGTGAACATTAACCTCGGCCTTCTGCACCAGCTTGTCCACGGACAGGGTCACGGCGACGTCGATAACGTGGTCCACGTGACGGGTGACGCGTTCAAGCTTGCTTTCCAGGTATTCGCGCAGGGACGGGGTTACTTCGAGGTGGAGACCGGTTACTTTGAGGTTCATACCCTAACTCCTTCTTGTGTTGACTGCCCGGTCGGGTGGCCGGGAGACGAATGCTTGGTCGCTGATGGCAGCTTTTATAGGGCTTTGCGGAGATTGACCGGCGGAATCTGCATGGCTTCACGATACTTGGCTACGGTACGTCTTGCAACCTGTATGCCCTGCTTGCCCAATTCGTCGGCAATGGCGCTGTCGGAGAGCGGCTTGGCGGGATTTTCGCCGTCGATGAGGCGGCGGATGTGCGCCTTGATCGCGGTGGCGGAGCATTCTCCGCCGCTATCGGTTTCAAGGGCGCTGCCGAAGAAGTATTTCAGCTCGAACAGGCCGCGCGGGCACAGCAGGTATTTTTGCGTGGTTACCCGGGAAACCGTGGATTCATGCAGCCCGAGCTCGTCTGCGATGTCTCGCAGGATCAGGGGGCGCATGGCCACTTCTCCATGTTCAAAGAACGCTTGCTGCCTTTCGACTATAGCTTCCGACACTTTCAGTATGGTGTCAAATCGCTGCTGGATGTTTTTGACCAGCCATTTTGCTTCTTGCAGACGGCCGGCAAGCTCGCCCGCGCCGCTGCGGTTTTCCGACAGCATCTGGGCGTAAAGCTGGTTGACGCGCAAGCGGGGCACCGCGCCGTTGTTGAGTTCCGCTACCCAGCGACCCTTGCGCTTGCGCACGGTGACGTCGGGAATGACATAGTGGACATCTTCGCCGCCGAAACCGGCGGCTGGACGCGGGGTGAGTCGAGAAATCAGCTGCTGAGCCTGGCGGATGGCTTCGTCGTCCACGCCGAGGCTGCGCTTGAGACGGGTGTAGTCGCGGTTGCCCAGCAAGGTGAGATGGTCCGCGATGATGGCGCGCGCCAGCGCATAGCCCGGTTCGTCCTTCGGCAAACGTGCCAGCTGCTGCAGCAGGCATTCCGAGAGACTGCGCGCGCCGACGCCGGCAGGATCGAACTGCTGCAGCAGGCGCAAGCCCACCATGAGTTCGTCACTGTCGATTTCCAGCTCCAGCGGCAGATTGCTGGCCAGCTCTTCCATATCCACGATGAGAAAGCCGTCGTCGTCCAGTTCTTCGATCAGCAACTGGACGATGGCCTGATCTCGCTGCGGCAGGGTGAGCTCGCCCAGTTGGGCGATAAGGTGATCGCGCAGGCTGACCGGGCAAGGCACGTTGAGCATGGGATCGTACTCGTCGTCGCCGTCGTGCCGGTGGCCGCCGCCATGGCCCCAGTCCATCAGTTCGCTGCCGCCGCCTTCTTGCGGGCTGTCGTGGGTATCGCTTTCGCTGCTCGGGGCCTCATCACGGGCGGGCGCGGCTTCCGGTGCATCGCCGCCGGAGGCGTTGGCCGAAGCGCCTTCGTCGGCGCGTTCCAGCATGGGGTTGTCCAGCAGGAAACGCTCCACTTCGCCTTGCAGGTCGAGCGTGGACAGCTGCAGCAATTTGATGGATTGCTGCAGTTGCGGCGTGAGGGTGAGCTGCTGCGAAACCCTGAGCTGGAGAGTCTGTTTCATGGTTTACAGGTGGAAGTGCTCACCCAGGTAAACCTGGCGCACTTTCTCGTTGTTGACCAGCTCTTCCGGTACGCCGGACGCCAGCACCGAGCCTTCGCTGATGATGTAGGCGCGGTCGCAGATACGTAGGGTTTCGCGGACGTTGTGGTCGGTGATGAGGACGCCGATGCCCCGCTCTTGCAGGAAAGTGATGATCTTCTGGATGTCGATCACGGCGATGGGATCGACGCCGGCGAAGGGTTCGTCCAGCAGGATGAAGCGCGGACGGGTGGCCAGCACGCGGGCTATTTCCACGCGACGGCGCTCGCCGCCGGAGAGGGCGAGGGCGTTGCTGTCGCGCAGATGGGCGATGTTGAGGTCGTCCAGCAGCAGTTGCAGCTCCTGCTCCAGCGCTTCCCCCTTGAAGCCGGCGATTTCCAGCACAGCGGTGATGTTTTCCTCCACCGTCATTTTGCGGAAGATGGAGGCCTCCTGCGGCAGGTAGCCCAGCCCCATGCGCGCGCGCTGGTGAATGGGCAGATGGGTGATGCTGGAACCGTCCAGGCTAATGTCGCCTTCATCGGCGCCGATCAGGCCCACGATCATGTAAAAGCTGGTGGTTTTGCCGGCGCCGTTGGGGCCGAGCAGACCGACCACTTCACCGCTGCGGATTTCCAGCGCGACATCACGGACTACGGTGCGTTTTTTGAAGCGCTTTTTCAGGCGCTCCACTTTCAACAGGCTGCTGCCGCTCATTGGGGTTTTCCTGCCGGTTTGGCTGCGTTGCCTGCGGAGGCGTCGGCCTTGGGCTTGGGCTGGATGATGGCGGTGACGCGGCCTTGGGAGGGGCCGCTGGACACATCATAGAGCTCGGTTTCCGTGTTGTAGGTGATGATATTGCCGATCACCAGATCATTGCCGCGCTTGACGCGCGCGTTGCCGGTGAGCACCGCCAGGTGGGTCACGGTGTTGTAGTCGAGCTGGCTGGACTGGCCTTCAACCCATTCATTCTTGTTGTCCAGCTTTTGCCGGAAGGTGACGATGCGGCCGGTGGCCTGCAGGGTCTGGTTGCCTTGTTTGTCCTGGGTGACCACGGCGCGATCCGAGTTGAGTTTGAGCGTGCCCTGGATCACCACCACATTGCCTTCCCAGACGGTAACGCCTTTTTGCTGGTCGAGGTTGCCGCGGTCGGCGGTGATTTCAATGGGTTTGTCGCGGTCGGCCTTTTCGGCGCGAGCCGGCTGGGTCAGCGTCAGTCCGGCGGCCAGCAGGCCGAGCAGGGCGAGGCTAGTTCTTTTCATATGTGACCTTTGCATGGGACAGCAAGCTGAGAATACCTTCTTGCTGCTGGTAGATGAAACCCACCGCGCTGCCGTTCGATTTACCGTAGTAGAACTGGGTGGGCGCGGCCGAGCGCGCGACATGCTTGAGGGTGTCCACTTGCATATTGCTGGTGAGGACGCGGGTTTCAGGCTTGCCGTTGGCCGGAGGCTGGATCAGGGTGACTTTTTTGTCGAACAGGGCTTGCTTGGTGTTGTTGTTGTAACGACCGGTTTCGCCAATGGCCTGATAGCTGAGCGTGCCGTTCTTGTAGCTGCGCAGATCCGGTTGTTCGAAAAAGAGGTCGCTCTTGGCCGGGTATTGCCACATGCGGCTGGCGATCAGCCTTTCCTGCAGCTGGCCTTGCGGCGTGAAGCGGGTGGCGCTGACGCCGTCGGCGATGAATTCCGGCTTGTTGGGATCAAGCTCGCGCTTGTTGGGTTCCCAGCGCGAGATGGTGTCCAGCCAGACGGTGAGCAGCCCGGTGAGCAGCACCAGCAGGATGGGAAACAGCCTGTGGGAGCGGATCATGCGAGAAACCTGTCGACAATGGCGTCGAAGGTGCCCTGGGCTTGCATGATGAGCTCGGCAAGCTCGCGCACCGCGCCCTGGCCGCCGGGGAAGCCCGTGACGTAATGCGCGTGTTGGCGCACCAGCGCAGGGGCGGCGGGTACGGCTACGGCCAGGCCTACCCGGCGCAGTACCGGCAGATCAATGAGATCGTCGCCGATGAAGGCGCATTGTTCGGCTGTGACGCCGGCGCGATTCAGCAGCTCTTTCAGTGCTTCATGCTTGTCTTTCACGCCGCCGAAGTAGTAGTCGATGCCCAGCGCTTGTGCGCGGTGTTCTACGCAGCGGTCGGCGCGGCCGGAGATGATGGCCAGTTTCACGCCGGTGGATTGCAACAGTTTGAGGCCAAGGCCGTCCTGTACGTAGAAGGATTTGCTCTCTTCGCCCTGGGCGTTGTAGTAGATGCGGCCGTCGGTCATGACGCCATCCACATCCATGATGAGCAGTTTGATCTTGCGGGCCTGTTCGGTCAGCGCTTGCATGGGTTTCCTTGGTCGGGGCTAGACGATGCCGGCCTTGAAGAGGTCGTGCATGTGCACGACGCCGGCGAGCTTGCCTTGCGCGTTCACCGCCAAGAGGCTGGTGATGCGACGTTGTTCCATCAGGTGAACGGCTTCGGTAGCCAGTTTTTCCTGTGAGATGGTGAGCGGATTGCGGCTCATGACGTCGTCGATGGCGAGGTCGTAGATATTGCCGGAACGTTCCAGCGTGCGGCGCAAGTCGCCGTCGGTGTAGATGCCGAGGATATTGCCGTCGCCGTCAGCCACCGTCACCATGCCCAGACGCTTTTGCGACATGATCAGCAAGGCTTCCTTCAGCGGTGTGCCCAGCGCTACCAGCGGCAGCTCATCGCCGGTATGCATTACGTCGCGCACATGCACCAGCAGGCGGCGGCCGAGGCTGCCGCCGGGATGGGAAAGGGCGAAGTCTTCCGGACTGAACTGGCGCGCGTCCAGCAGCGTGACCGCCAGCGCGTCGCCCAGCGCGATTTGCACGGTGGTGCTGGTGGTGGGAGCCAAGCCCAGCGGGCAGGCCTCTTTCTCAACATGGGAGTCTAGCCAGATGTCGGCGGCGCGGCCCAGCGCGGACTGGTCGTTGCCGGTCATGCCGATCAGCAGCAGGCCTTTGCGCTTGAGTGCCGGCAGCAGGGCCACCACTTCGTTGGCTTCGCCGGAATTGGAAAGGGCTATCACCACATCATTGGCGGTGATCATGCCCAGATCGCCATGAGCGGCTTCGGCCGGATGTACGAAGAAGGCGGGCGTGCCGGTGCTGGCCAGCGTGGCGGCGATCTTTCGGCCAACGTGTCCGGATTTGCCCATGCCGGTAACCACCACGCGTCCCTTGCAGGCGAGAATGGCGTCCACCGCATTGAGAAAGGCGCCGTTGAGACGGCCGGCCAGAGCGCGCAGCGCATCGGCTTCGGTATGCAGTACCTCGCGGGCCAGGTCGAGCCGCGACGGCGATTGAGCTTTTTCCATAAGGTAAAAGTATATCAAAGGTTATAATCGGTGGAGGCAAAGCTGGTGCAACTTTTGCTTGCCTGTCTGTCAACATCTGTTACCTTTTCCTGATTGCCGATCTCCGACCCGCTGCCGCAAGCCCTGCCGTTGTTGGGTTTCGGCAGCAAGATACCTTAATTCCATCCGCGGGAGTCCCTTTAGCCGATGCATTCGCTCGCCCCAATCGTTCTGGTCCTGCTGGCCGCCGTGCTGTCCGTCACGCTGTGCCGGTATTTGAAGGTTCCCCCCATGCTGGGCTATCTGGTGGTGGGCTTTCTGGCTGGGCCGGGTGTGATGAGTCTGATTCCTGAGGGAGAAGAGACCCAATTTCTGGGCGAAATCGGCATTGTCTTCATGATGTTCACCATCGGGCTGGAGTTTTCTCTTCCCAAGCTGCGCGCCATGCGGCATCTGGTATTCGGGCTTGGTTTCGCCCAGGTGGCGGTCACCATGTTGCTGGTGGCAGGCGCCATCGGCTGGATCAGCGGCAGCGTGCTGGCAGGCGTTGCCGTGGGCGGCGCGCTGGCGATGTCTTCCACCGCCATCGTGAGCAAGCTGCTGACTGAGCGGCTGGAACTGGCGCAGCCGCATGGTCAGCTGGCTATCGGCGTACTGTTGTTTCAGGACATCGCCGTGGTGCCGTTGCTGATCCTGCTACCGGCATTTGCCGGGGGCAGCGATACGCTGGCCATGGATCTGGCGCTGGCGGCGGTGAAAGTGGTGGTGGTGATGGCGCTGTTGTTGTTCTTCGGCCAACGTTTGATGCGGCCCTGGTTTCATCTGGTGGCGCGCCAGCGCTCCGGCGAGCTGTTCATGATCAATGTGTTGCTGATCACGCTGGGCGTGGCCTGGCTGACCGAGCTGTCCGGCCTGTCGCTGGCGTTGGGCGCTTTTGTGGCCGGCATGCTGATTTCCGAAACGGAATACCGCTATCAGGTGGAAGAGGACATCAAGCCGTTCCGCGACATCCTGCTGGGCTTTTTCTTCGTTACCGTAGGCATGAAGCTGCAGCTGTCGGCGCTGTATCAGAGCTTTGGCGAAGTGGCTGTATTGCTGTTCATCCTGCTGGTGGCCAAGGTAGGCATCGTGTTCGGGTTGGGGCGTTTGTTCGGCCATCAGCCCAATCATTCGATGCGGGCGGCGCTGGCGCTGGCGCAAGGCGGCGAATTCGGCTTTGTCTTGCTCGCCTTGTCCGGCAATCTGGGGCTGATTTCCGGTGTCACGGTGCAGGCGGCCATTGCCGCCATTTTGCTGTCGATGCTGGCGGCGCCTTTCATCATCATGAATGGTGAAAAGATCACCCGCAAACTGGTGAAGCAGGACTGGATGATGCAGGCGCTCAATCTGCACCACCTGCTGGTGGAAAGCATGGGCAAGAGCGACCATGTGCTGATTTGCGGTTATGGCCGCAGCGGTCAGGCGCTGGCGCGGCTGATGGAGGCGGAGAATATTCCGTTTTTTGCGCTGGACATGGACCCGGAGCGGGTGCGCGAGGCGGGCGAAGCCGGCGACCCGGTGGTGTTTGGCGATGCCGGCAAGAAAGAGGTATTGGTGGCGGCGGGCCTGATGCGGGCCAAGGTGGCGGTGGTGACGTTTGCCGATACTCATGCCGCGCTGCGCATTCTGCATACGGTGCAGGCGGCCCGGCCTGATTTGCCGGTGATTGTGCGCACGGTAGACGATAGCGATATCGACCAGTTGCGTCGCGCTGGGGCCGACGAAGTGGTGGCCGAGGTGATGGAGGGCAGCTTGATGCTGGCCTCGCAGGCGCTGATGGTGTTGGGGGTGCCGCTTAATCGCGTGCTGCGCCGTATCCGCTCGGTGCGGGAGGAGCGTTACAACCTGTTCCGCGGTTTCTTCCGCGGCGCATCGGACGATGCGGAGGGGCTGGATGAGGCCACCGTGCCGCGTCTGCTCAGCGTGCAAGCTTGCGAAGGCGCTTTTGCCATTGGCCACCCGCTGGGCGCGCTGGATCTGGCTGGTTTGTCGGTGGAGGTGAAGGCCATTCGTCGCAACAGTGTGCGGCGCACGGATTTCGACGGCGATTTTGAGATCGAATCCGGCGATGTGCTGGTGTTGCTGGGTACGCCGGAGCAGCTGGCGCTGGCGGAGGCGAGGATTCTGGAAGGCTGAGCTTTGGGGTATTCGGATTGCGGGCCAATCAGGCAGGGAGCGAGACAGCCGACAAGACAAGGCCGCCCATGTGGGCGGCCTTGTCTTTTCATGCGCTATCCGCCGTTTAGGGCAGGATGGTGGTGATCTGCTTTTTCAGTTCCTGTTTCAGGGCTTGTTGCTTTTCGCCTTCGGTTTTCTTGCCCTTCACCATGGCGTTAAAGTCCAGCGCGTACACCGGCGCATTGATCGGCCCGGTGATTTTCAGCGGAATGTTGACGTCCTTCAGTTTGGTGAAAGCCTGCGGGTTGGCCTGCACGTCCATGCTGTAGTCGACAATGCTTTGCACAAGGTCCACCTTGCCGCTGCCCTTGACGTTCACCAGTTGTGAAGCCAAGCGCATGTCTTGGCTGCGAGCAATGCCCTTGTCCAGACGGAAGGCGGTGGACAGGGTTGAGAAGGTGGTTTTCTGGTCGGCAGAGGCCTTGGCGTTCCATTCTTTCAGTTCGCCCGGCAGGTTTTTCAGCGCGGCTACCAGGTCGATACCTGTCAGCGCGCCTTTGTTGAGACTGGTTTCCACATCGCCGGTCAGCGTGTTGCGCAAATCGAGGAAGGATTTGCCGTCCGCGCTGATATCCACTTTGCCGTTGCCCTTGCCTTCCAGCCGGTTGAAGCTGAGCAAATCCACCAGCAGCGGTTGGATGTTCATGTCCTTCAGTGTTTGCTTCACTTCCAGATGTGGCGTGTCGCGTCGCGCCAGCAGGATATCGCCTTGCAGCCGTCCCTCGTAGATGTCGGCCGACATCTGGTCCAGCTCCAGCTCGCGCGGATTGATGCGCACGCTGGTGCTGACATTGTTCATGCGGAAGCGGCCCATGGCCAGTTCGCCTACCGCCACTTTGCCCGTGAGGTCGAAGTAGTCCAGCCAGTCGAGCGGGATGGGTTTGTTATTGAGGAATACCGCCACCGGGTCGCCCTTGCTTTCCGGCAGGTAACGGTTGAGATCGAGCTTGCCGATGGAGAGGGTGGCCTCATGGCGAGGCTTGATCAGGCCGTACTGGCTGACGGTGACCGACATGTCCGAGCCATCCAGCTTGCCGCCCACACGCAGGTTGAGACGCGGTTCGTCCATGTCGCCGTCCAGCGCGCCTTCCAGATTGGCCACCAGTTTGCCGCGCGGCAGCAGCGGCGTGGCGACGGTCGCTGTCATGCGCAAGGGTTGCATGCGCAATTCCTTCATGCCGGCTAGCGCCAGCGGGGCGTCCATCTTGAAATCCAGCCGGGTATCGCCGGCTTGCCATGTGAAGTTGCCGTTGAGTTTGTCCGCCGACAGGCCGCCCTCGGTGAGCTTGAGGTTGTCCATGGCGGCGGCCAGCTGATACTGGCTGTGGGCATAGCTGAGCTTGCCGCGCACATGGCCGGAGGGCATGGATACTTCATTGAAACTGGCGCTGAGTTCCGGCACTTTCAGCACCAGTTCGCTTTGCGGTCGCTCGCTGGTGAGACTGAATTCGAGGTCCTTGCCGGTGGTCTGCAAGGTGGCGAAGTTGAGTTTGTACTGTCCCAGGGCGGCAAATTTGCTCTCGCCAAGGCCCGGTACTTCGGAAATGGCTACCGCCTCCAGTTTTTCCAGGCTGACCTGATCGTCCTGGATGGTCATCGGCGTGTTGATGGCCAGACGCACCGGGCGCTTGCCGTTTTGCAGCACGGCGCCGGCGCTGAGCGTGGCGTTGCCGCGCAGCTCGTCGGCGTCCAGGCTGAAGTCTTCCAGCTTGTGGTCCGCGCCGGCAACCCTGTCGGAATACAACAGCGTGGCTTCGCGCACCTGCAAGCGGTCCAGCTTCATGCTGACGCCGCCTTGCGAACGATGCAGCAGAAAGTCGGAGATGGACAGGGTGTTGTCCGGTGTGCGCACCAGGTTGGCCGAAACGCCATGCATCTCCACGGCCTTGATTTCCTTGTTGCCGGTGATGAGCGGCAGCCAAGACAGATAGAGGTCCAGCTCTTCGATGCTGGCGAACGCGGCGCTGCTGCCGGGCTCGCTGATTTTCAGCTGGTGAATGGAGACGCCGGGGGAGGGAAACAGGCGGGGGGCGATCTTGCCCTCCACCGTGACCTGGCGATGGATGTCCTGCAATGAGGTGGACAAGGCGCGGCGAATGGCGCCTTCGTCAAATTGCCAGAACAGCAGGGACTGGATCAGTACAAACAGCCCGATCGCGCAGATCGAGCTGTAAACGGAGATGCGGAGCCACAGCCGGCCGGAATTCCATTTCATGAGCGTAGTGTCGGGGGCTATGCGTAAGCGGGTTGGTAGGGCGCCAATGCCGCGCCGGGCATGGGTTTGCCGATCAGACGCGAAAAGCGGATGTTACCACGCTTCGATGGTCGAATCGTCTGAAAGTGCCCATGCCGGGCATGGGGACGGGTCAACTGTGCCGGGGAGCGGCGCCCAGACGATGCAGAAAGCCGTCCAGTTCCTTGGCCGGCAGCAGGGCGGCCTGTTCCACGCCTGAGGAGGGTTCAAAAACGCAGAGCACTTCGTTGGGTTGCAGGGCGCGCTTTTGCAGGGCGATATCGCGCAGCTCCACGCCGCGCAAACTGCCCTGGCGGTAAAGTCTGGACAAGCTGTCGCGCATCGGGGCAGGCAAGCTGCCCGGCCGCACGGGGCCGGCAAGCACATCCCGCACCGAGGCGGGCGCTTTGGCCGGATGAGATTCGGCACTTTGCTTGGCGGCTTGCATTTCCTGCCAAGCTTCAGTGATGTAGTGCGCCAGTTGCGCGATGAATACGACAAGGATGACGGCGATCATCTTGATGGCTACCTGAGTGAATCTGTGTTGCGACGAAGGCGGAAGCGCTGATCCAGCCACACGGAGAGGCTGTACACCTGAATGCCCAGCAGAATGTCGATCAGCCAGCGGGCCGGGTCTTCCGGCGACAGGCGGGCGGCATTCAGCAAGGGGTTCAGGCAAGCGCCCAGCAGAAGACAAGCGGCGAGCAGCAGAACAGGGCGGACCAGCTTGCGCAACAAGCGCGGGAAAGGCGACGAAACCATCTCGGGACTCCGGCAAACGGCATGTCTCGCCATGGTAGGCATCGCTTCGTCAACATCCTGCAAAATTCAGGGGCAACGGCATAAACAGGGAATAAAAAACCTGCTGAGCAGCTGACTGCCGGTTTTGACGGGATAAGGGCGAGGGCGCGGTGAGGTCGTGCTGGACTGTGTGGAATGCTTGTTGCAGTGATAAAGCCTTCTTTAACAACGGGTTATCTTATGCTGCAGTGTAACATTTTGCCTGTTGGCGGGCAAACAGCATCATGATCCAAGAACATCGATCCGGGGATGACGGCTGCTCAAATTGAGGCGGAGATGGGCTTGACCCCGCTCTGACCAGATATCGACCAGACAAGAAAAAAGCCAACCGGTGACGGTTGGCTTTTTCTTTTGCAGATCAAGGATCTACGGGAATTCGGTGTGGAGCGGGCGATGGGAATCGAACCCACGGCACAAGCTTGGGAAGCTTGGGTATTACCATTATACGACGCCCGCGTGCGGCGCATTCTAACAGGGTTGGCGGCCGGATGGTAGGGGCGGCGCGGCTTGGCGCGCCTGATCCCCTGTCGTTTTCTTTCAGCGGAAGTTTTCCAGCATCAGGTAGTACCACATGCCCAGCGCCAGCAGAGGGTTGCCCAAACGGTCGCCCAGCGGCACCCTCACATGGCGGAACAGCTGGAAGGTGTCGAAGCGCTCCATGTGGCCGGTGATGGCGTTGGCCATGATTTCGCCGACGATATGCGAGGTGGCGACGCCGTGGCCAGAGTAGCCTTGCGCGTACCAGACATTGGGAGAGAGCTTGCCCAGTTGTGGAATGCGGTTGATGACGATGCCCATATTGCAGCTCCAGGCAAAGTCGATGTCCACACCCTTGAGCTGCGGGAAGGTGCGTTCGATGCAGGGGCGCAGCTCGGCAGCGATGTCGCGCGACTCCTTGCCGGAGTAGTTGGCCCCGCCGCCGAACAGCAGGCGGCCGTCTGCGGTCATGCGGTAGTAATCCAGTACGAAGCGGCAGTCGTACACCGCCGTGTCCATCGGGTTGAGTTCTTCGGCCAACTTTCCCAGCGGCGCGGTGGCGATGATGCCGCCGGCGGCGGGGAAGATCATGCCGCTGAGTTTGCGCCGCTCCAGTTTGTGATAGACATCGCCGGCCAGCATGATCTGGTTTGCGGTCACCCGGCCGTGGGCGGTGACGATCTGTGGCGTGTCGCCGTGAATGATGTCCAGCACCGGCGAGTCTTCAAAAATGAGTCCGCCCAGACCGCTCAATGCCGCTGCCTCGCCCACGCACAGATTGAGCGGGTGCAGGTGCATGTTGTTGCGGTTGTAAATGCCGCCGTGATAGAGCGGGGTGTTGAGAAAGCGCGGAATGTCGCGCGCTTCCACCCATTCCAGCTGAGCGCTCATGCCGCGCCGGCAGCCTTCGTCATAGGCCTGGCGCAGTTCGCGCAAGTGGCCGGGGGTGTAGGCAGTGTGCAGATGCCCGTGTTTGAGGTCGCACTGGATGTCGTAGCGGGCCACGCGCTCGCGGATGATGTCGTGTCCGCGCCAGCGCAGATGCCAGACAAAGTCGTCGGCCGCATCGCCGCCGATGCGCGCCGCCAGTTGTTTGCGGATGGCGCCGTCGCCCGACAGGCTGCCGGTAACCTGGCCGCCGTTGCGGCCGGACTGGCCCCAGCCGACGCGCTGGGCTTCCACCAGCGCCACTTTCATGCCTTTTTGCGCCAGTTCCAGCGCGGTGGCCACGCCGGTGAAACCGCCGCCGATGACGGCGACGTCGACACGCACATCGCCTTCAAGGCGGGGATGGCGGATGTGCTGATTAAGGGTGGCGCTGTAATACGAATGTACGCGTTGTGCTGTCATACCACTGATTCCGTTACGAAGCTGATGAAATCCTGCGGCCCTCCGAGTCCGCAGCACGATTACCTTCAGGTCTTGCGCAACCGCCACTTCAGTGCCATTGGCAAATCACATGAAACGATTGGCAGGGCCATCCTTCCTGATCAATCAGGGATGCCCTGCATGGAGTCCCGGCAGTCCTGCCTGCCGAGCGCGGCAAGCGAACCGGATGAGTCTATCGGGTGCAAGCCGACCGTCGCAATTATTATTTGATCAAATTGAGCTGATAGGCGTCGGGCTGTTGCAAAGCGCTCTGTCACACAACTCGCACAATAATGCCGAGTGATGTCATTGGCTTGGCGAGCACACTATTGCCCGGCGCGGCAAGGGCTTGCGCAAGGGGGAGTGTGATGGCGGAAGAAGAGTACGAAATCAGCGGCATGCACGAGAAAATGCTGGAAGAAGAAGCGGAACGCAGCCAGATAGCGCAGAAGATCGCCTTGTTGACGGCGATCCTGGCCACCATTGGCGCTATCTTCAGTTATCAGAGCGGGGCAACGCAGAACGAAGCGTTGTTCCTCAAGAATCAGGGCATTCTCAAACAGTCGGAAGCTTCCGATGCCTGGGCCTACTATCAGGCCAAATCCACCAAAGCGCATATTGATCAAATGGCCTTGGCCATTGTCACTGATCCGGCCAAGCGTGAAGCTTTTGCCGCAGACCTCGCGAAAGAGGAAAAACAGCGGGCCGAACTGCAAAAACAGGCGCAGGCCCTGCAGGCCGAGGCGCGCCGCCTGAATGAAGAGTCGGAACGCGTACTGCGCCCGCACGAGCGCATGGCGCTGGCGATGACGCTGATCCAGATTGCGGTGGCCTTGGCTTCCATTACCGCGCTGACGCGCAAGCACTGGCTGCTTACCGGATCGGTGGGGTCGGCGCTGGCCGGCATCGGCATCGCGATTTCCACCTGGTTGTAAGGTTGGCCGAAGCCGGTTTGGCGGCGAGGTCATCCGATTGCGGGCGACTGCGTTGCTGAATACTAAAGACCGACGGCATGATGACCGTCGTGAATGAATCAGGGCAGAACAATGACGAGCGAACAGCGGACGGAAACGTCCTCGGCCGCGGCGACGCCAGGGACGCGTCGCGTGAGCGTGCGGCAGCGGGTGGATTACTGGCTGGAACTGATGGGCATGCGCGGCAAGGGGCTGGCTTTGCTGGGCGGGCTGGCGCTGGCGGGTTGGGTGGCGTCCGGTATTTACAAGGTGCAACCGGACGAGCAGGGCGTAGTGTTGCGACTGGGCAAGTGGGTGGATACCACACAGGCCGGTTTGCATTATCACCTGCCCTGGCCTTTCGAGAGCGTGGTGCTGCCCAAGGTGACGCAGATCAACCAGCTCAAGCTGGCCAATCTGTATGACGGCGCGGCCGCCGATTCGGCCGACCCGCGCGAAAAACAGATGCTGACCGGCGATGAAAACATCGTCGAAGCCGATTGCGCCGTGTTCTGGCGCATCAAGGATGCCGGCCAGTTTCTGTTCAAAGTCAGTCATCCGGAAACCTCGCTGCGCATCGCCGCGGAAAGCGCGCTGCGCGAAGTGATTTCCCGCACCCCCATTCAAGCCGCCATGTCCAACCGCCGTCAGCAAGTGGCGGACGAGGCGCGCCTCCTGTTGCAGGATCGGCTGGATGAGGCGCAAAGCGGCATTCTGGTGACGCAAGTGCAGTTGCAGCGGGTGGACCCGCCGGCTGCGGTGATCGATGCTTTCAATGATGTGCAACGCGCCCGCGCCGATCAGGAACGGGCCCGCAACGAAGCGCAGGCCTACAGCAACGACATCCTGCCCAAGGCGCGCGGCGACGCGGCGCGCATCCTGCAGGAGGCACAGGCGTACAAGAGCCAGGTGGTGAATCTGGCCGAGGGCGAGGCGCGGCGGTTTGATTCGGTATACGGCAGTTATGCCCAAGCCAAGGACGTTACTGCTTGGCGCTTGTATCTGGACAGCATGGACGAGGCATTGAAGAAAGCCAGCAAGGTGGTGGTGGACGCCTCCGGCAAGAACGGCGGCAGCGTGCTGCCGTTGTTGCAGTTGCAGGACAAGGGCAAGAACGTCAAGGAGGGCCGCTGATGAGTAGCCAATGGAAAGGCGTCGGCATTGCCGCCGCGCTGGGGCTTGTCTGGCTGGCCAGTTCCGCCATCTACACATTGGGCGAGGGGCAGAAGGCGCTGGTGATCCGTCTTGGCGCGCCTATCGATGTCAATGAAGAGCCGGGCCTGAAGTTCAAACTGCCGCTGGTGGATACGCTGCAGTTTTACGATACCCGCTTGCAGACGCTGGCGCCGCCGCCGGAGCAGATCATCCTTGGCGATGAAAAGCGCTTGGAGGTGGAAACCTACACGCACTACCGCATCGCCAATCCGCTGCAGTTCTATCAGGCTTTGCGCACCGAGGATCAGGCCAAACTGCAACTCACCCAGCTGGTCAGCACTTCGCTGCGGCGTGGTCTGGGCAAGGTACCGCTCAAGGCGCTGTTGTCCGAAGAGCGCGGCCACATCGTGATGCAGATCCAGCAGGATGTGGCGGAGCGCGCGCGCCATCTGGGCATCGAGGTGACTGCGGTGCGCCTGCATCGCGCCGACCTACCGCTGGAAACCAGCCAGGCCATTTACGACCGCATGAAGTCTGCCCGCCAGCAGGAAGCCAAGGAGCTGCGCGCGCAAGGCGTGCAGTGGGCGCAGGAAATCCAGGCCAAGGCGGATGGCGAGCGCACGGTCATCCTGTCCGAGGCGCAGAAGCAGAGCGCCATCGCGCGCGGCGAGGGCGACGCCGAGGCCAACCGCATCCTGGCGGCGGCTTTCAGCAAGGACCCGAAGTTTTACAAGTTCTACCGTTCCTTGCAGACCTATCGCGGTGCCTTGTCCGATTCGGCTCCCACCTTGCTGCTGTCGCCTGATTCCGCCTTGCTGCACGACTTCCGCAACGGGCCGGCTTCGGGCAAACCATGACCCTGGCCAACGGCGACATCATGGCCATGCCCCGCATCGTCTGGCCCCGGTGCAAGCGCTTTCTTGCAACGCTGGGGCCGGGGGTGGTGGTGATGCTGGCGGATACCGACGCCGGCAGCGTGATTACGGCAGCGCAAAGCGGCGCGCAGTGGGGTTACCGCCTGCTGCTGCTGCAGTTTCTCATCATTCCGCTGATGTATCTGGTGCAGGAGCTGACCGTGCGGTTGGCGCTGGTCACCGGCAAGGGCTACAGCGAGCTGGTGCTGGAGCGGTTTGGCCGCGCCATGGCCGGCGCATCCACCGCTATGCTGGTGGTCAGCTGTTTTGGCGCGCTGGTGACCGAGCTGAGCGGGCTTGCCGGCGTGGGGCAGATTTACGGCGTGCCGGTGTGGCAGTCGGCGTCGCTGCTGTCGCTGATGATCCTCGCGATGGTGTGCACCGGCAGCTACCGCACGGTGGAGCGCGCCGCCATGGTGTTCGGCGTGTTCGAACTGGCCTTCCTGCTGGTGGCCTGGCGCGCCGAACCGCATTGGGGCGTGGTGCGGCAACAGTTGGCCGAAGCGCCCTGGCATGACCGCGATTACCTCTATCTGCTGGCAGCCAATCTGGGCACCAGCATCATGCCCTGGACCGTGTTTTATCAGCAGTCCGCCTTGATAGACAAAGGGCTGGACGAAAGCGATTTGCGCGCCGCGCGGCTGGATACCTTGCTGGGCGCGGTGCTGTGCCAGGTAATCACCGCCGCCGTTCTGGTGGCTGCGGCGGCGGCGTTTGCCGGCCGAGGCAGTTTCACGCTGGATACCGTGCCGGAAATCGCCGAGGCCTTCGCCCATGTGCTGGGGCCCGGCACCGGGCATTTCGTTTTTGCGCTGGCGCTGAGCGGCGGCGCGCTGGTGGCTACCATCGTGGTGTGCCTGTCGGCGGCCTGGGCGCTGGGCGAGATTACCGGTTCGCATCACGCGCTGGAGAAGCACCCGCGCGAGGCCCCGTGGTTTTACGGTACCTTCGTTTTCATGTTGGCCGCCGCCGCCGCGCTGGTGTCCAGCGGCTACAGTCTGGTGAGGCTGTCCATCGCCACCGCTGTGCTCAACGCGGTGATGCTGCCCATGGTGCTGGGCGTGCTGTACTGGCTGGCGCGTACCGCGCTGCCCGAACGGCACCGGCTGCATGGCTGGCAAGGCGCAGTGTTGGGCGCGGCTTTTTTGCTGACCTCGCTGATCGGCTTGTATGCGGGCATTGCCGGCGCTTTGGGCAATTGAATGGTCTGTCCCCTCGACTTGGATAGAAGAAACTGAATGGAAATGGATAGCCTGATGCACATGCTGGGCCTGACCCTGCAAGTGTTTTTTCTGGATTTGATTCTCAGCGGCGACAACGCGCTGGTGATCGCCATGGCCTGTCGTTCGCTGCCGCGCCACTTGATGGGCAAGGCGGTGATGCTGGGCACTGGCTTCGCCATCCTGCTGCGCGTCCTGCTGACGGTGGTGGTGGGATTTCTACTGCAAGTGCCGCTGCTCAAGCTGGTGGGCGCGCTGCTGTTGATCAGCATCGCCATCAAGCTGCTGCTGGGCGAGGACGATGATGGCGATGGCCGGCAGTTTTCCGATAGCCGGCATTTGTGGTCCGCCGTGTCGGTCATCGTCATGGCTGATCTGGTGCTGAGCCTGGACAATGTGGTGGCGCTGGCTGCCGCCGCGCAGGGCAGTGTGCTGTTTCTCGTGCTGGGCCTGCTGCTCAGCGTGCCTTTGCTGATGTATGGCAGCCTGTTCATCTCGCGAATACTGGGCGACTACCCCTTGCTGGTGCCGGCGGGCGCGGGGCTCTTGGGCTGGGTGGCGGGTCAGCTGGCCGTCAGCGACCCGCTGATCGCCGACTGGGTGAATACCCAGTCGCCGGCCTTGCAAGTGGTGGTGCCGGCGCTGTGCGTGGTGTACGTGCTGGCGCAGGCGCGCATCATTCGCGACAAATCCCCCGGGCTGGAAGCTCCGCCTCCGCTGGGGCTGTTTGACGGACTGGGTCGCAAGCTGGCGCAAATGGGCGAGGCCGCTTCACCGCAACCGGCTGCCGCCCAAGCGACGGCGAGCGACGCTGCCATGGCCAAACCGTCGGAGCCTGTCGCGTTTGCCGAGCTGGCTGGCGGCAATGCGCCCGCCATGCTCCCGTCCGCAGACGCGCCAGAGCTCCCTTTGGCCACGCCGCTTGCGGCAGTGGAAGCCGAGCCGCAAATCAGGCCGGCCGAGCGTCCCGCGCGCGCCAGTCGCGACGGCATGCTGAACTCGCCGCGCCTCGCGCTGTTGGTAAAGGTGATGCTGGCCATTGCCGTGGTGGTGGGCGTGTGCGCGCTGGGCTGGCTGGTGTTCCATTTGCTGAGCCAGGGTATCCTGCCGCATCCCAAACACCCTAATGCCAGAAATCATTGATCCGGCCGCCGCCGTTGGCGGCCGGGCGTCTGAAGGACTCCTGTCATGCAACGCTTACTGACGGCCTGCGCCGTCCTGGCGCTGGCCGGTTGCGCCAGCAACGCCGTACCGCCTGTGTCCCAGCCTGCCGCCCCTTCGGCCAACCCCGCCAGCGCGGCGCAGGTGTTGAACGCCCAGACCAGCAACGCCCCGCCGGCGCCCACTCCCCAGCCGGCACCGGCGCCGGTGCCCAAGCCAGCCCCGGTGCCGGTGCCCGAGCAGCCGTCGTATACCAACCAGCAACAAGGCAAGGCCTTGCTGGAAAAATTGCTGCCTCGCGGCATTCCCGATCGGCAGGGCTGGTACAACGACATTTTCAACGCTTTCACCGCGCTCAAGATTCCCTACACGCCGCAGTTTTACTGCGCCGTGATGGCCGTGGCCGAGCAGGAGTCCAATTTCAGCCCGGACCCGGTGGTGCCGAATCTGTCCAAAATCGTTTGGGGGCAGATTGAAGAGCGGCGGCAGAAGTATTTCATCCCTTCGGTGGTGGTGGACGCCGCCATGCTGAAGAAGTCGCCGGATGGCCGCACTTATAAAGAGCGGGTGGACGCGCTGCGCACCAAGCGGCAGATGAACGCGCTGTATGAAGACATGATCCGCGAGCTGCCTTTTGGCCAGACCATCTTCGAACACAAGAATCCCATCCGCGACGGCGGGCCGATGCAGGTGAGCGTGGCGTTTGCCGAAACGCATATTCGCGCCTGGCCTTACCCCTACAGCTACGGCAATCTGCGCGACGAAGTGTTTACCCGGCGCGGCAGCGTGTATTTCGGCACGGCCATTCTGCTGCAATACGCGGTGAACTATCCGGAGATGGTGTACCGCTTCGCCGACTACAACGCCGGCCGCTACGCCAGCCGCAACGCTGCTTTCCAGCAGGCGGTGGCGCGCCTGTCGGGGCAAAAGCTGGCGCTGGACGGCGACATCATGCTGTACAACAACAAGATGAACCGGGAGTTGTCCGGCGAGGTGAGCGCCACGCAGCGCGCCTTGTTCGGCCAGGCTTCACGCCTGCATTTGTCCGGCGACGAAATCACCCGCGATTTGAAGCAGGAAAAATACAGTGGCTTCTCGCAGACGGAAACCTACAAACGGGTGTTTGCGCTGGCCGAGCAATCCGGCAAGGCCGCGCCGCGCCAGATCATTCCGCAGATTGTGCTGGTCAGCCCCAAGTTCACTCACCAGCTCACTACCGAATGGTTTGCCCGCAGGGTGGACGGCCGTTATCAAAAGTGCCTTGAGCGGGGCGGTTTTCATCCCTGAGCCGGCGGCCATGGTCTAGGCTGAAGAGTCTGTTCACGGTAGAACGCAGGCGGCGCAAACGGCGGGATGCATATCAGACGCACAAACACGATGGAGCCGGTTTCCAGGTGGTGGCGGGTTTCGGCTGCGGGCGGTTTCTGGCGGATCGGATGCGAGGGGGAGACATGCTCGGCATGCGGGGAGTGGTGATCTGGGCGGCGGCTGGGCTGCTGGCAATACCGGCCTCGGCTGCTACGCTCACCGTTTTGCTGGACGACAGCAGCGAGATGCCGCTGGCGCTGATTCGCAACGGCGAGTTGCAGGACGGCATCAAGCGCGATCTGGGCTACGATCTGGCCGCTCGCTTAGGGCGGGAGGCGCGCTTTCTGGTGTTGCCCCGCAAGCGCCTGACGGCCGCATTGAGCAGCGGCCAGGCCGACCTGCTGTGTCTGGCTCTGCCGGAGTGGCTGCCAGGACCTTTTGACTGGAGCCAGCCTTTCTTGCGCAATGAAGACGTGCTGCTCACGCTGAAGAGCCTGCCGGAGCCGCATCATCCGGCCGATCTGAAAGGCGAGGCCGTGGGCACTTTGCTGGGCTACGCCTACCCGGAGCTAGAGCGCGAACTGGGCGGCACCGACTGGCGCGACGATGCGCGCACCGCGCTGGACAATCTGCACAAACTGCAAGCCGGTCATTTGGGGCATGTGGTGATTGCCCGGCAGTTTCTGGAATATCAACTGGCGCACGGCTTGCGCCTGCCGCCATTGCACCCCTGGCTGGCCGTGGCCGAGTACAACACCCGCTGCGCGGTGTCGCGCAAGGGACAGGTGACGCTGGCCGAGGTTAATCACGCCATCAGCCTGCTGCAATCCAGCGGCGGGTTGTCCCGTCTGTTGCAGCACTACCGTTAACGCTCAGCAGGCGTATGTCAAAACAGAACAGCCCCGTCGGGGCTGTTCTGTTTGCTGGCTGCTTGCGCTTAGCGCGTCCAGTGCAACTGTGTCCAGCCGTGTTGCGCCGCCACAGCCGCCAGTTTGCTGTCCGCGTTGACAGTATGCGCCACGTCCACGCACTCCAGCAGCGGCACATCATTGATGGAGTCGCTGTAGCCATGGCTGCCGCTGAGGTCCTCCTGATGCTGTTCCAGCCAGTCTTGTAGGCGGATCACCTTGCCATGCTGATAGGTCATCACGCCGGTGGTGCGGCCGGTGTAGCTGCCAGCTTCGGTTTCCAGCTGAATGGCGAGGAAATCATCCGCGCCGAGGAAGCGGGATACCGGCCCCACCAGATGCTCGCCGGTGGCGGAAATCACCAGCAGCTTGCGGCCTTCCTTGCGATAGCGGGCCAGCGTTTCGCGTGCTTGCGGAAACACGATGGGGGCGATCTTGGCTTCGATGAAGCGCTCCACCCACTCGGCGATGTCGGCCACGCTGCGACCGCTCATCGGTTGCAGGGTGAAATCCATGTACTCCTCCATGCGCAACTCGCCGCGCCGGTAGGCCGCCATCATTTCCGCCTCGCGCGGCAGCATGCCCGCTTCGGCCAACCCTTGCTCCACCATGAAGCGCAGCCAGAGGCTGGAGCTGTCGCCGTCGGTGAGGGTGTCGTCCAGATCGAAAATGGCCAGCATCAGCGCACCTCCCGCATGTCGTCGCGGCTGATTTGCAGCTTGACGGCGGTGCCGGCCGGCATCAGGTCGCTGGCAGTGCGGTTGAGACGGTCTACCTGCAGGGTGATGCCCTGGCTTTCCACCTGATAACGGATGATGCTGCCCAACAGCTGGTGCTGACGGATGGTGGCGTCCAGCGCGCCTTCCTGGTTGGCCGAAGCGTCCAGTACGTGAATGGACTCCGGACGGATGGCCATGTGGCCCTGGATATCCAGCCCCAGCAGCTTGTGCGCGTCGGCCGCGCCCAGGAGGTTGTAGTTGCCCATGAAACGGGCGACAAATTCGGTGGCGGGCTGGGTGTACACCATTTCCGCGCGGCCTTCTTGCTCCACCCGGCCCTGGTTCATCACGAAGATGCGGTCGGACATGGTGAGCGCTTCTTCTTGGTCGTGGGTGACGAAGATGGTGGTCAGGCCCAGGCGGCGCTGAATGTCGCGAATCTGCTCGCGCAGGTTTTTGCGGATGCGGGCGTCTAGCGCGGACAGCGGTTCGTCCAGCAACAGGATGCGCGGCTCCACCACCAGCGCGCGCGCCAGCGCCACGCGCTGACGCTGGCCGCCTGACAACTCGTGGGGGTAGTGGTTTTCCTTGCCCTTGAGCTCCACCAACTTGATCACCTCGGCCACTTTGCGGCTGATGTCGGCCGAAGAAAGCTTGCGCATTTTCAGGCCGAAGGCGATGTTGTCGGTGACGTTCATGTTGGGGAACAGCGCATAGCTCTGGAACACCATGCCGATGCCGCGTTTTTGCGGCGACAGATGGGTGATGTCGTCCTTGCCCACGGTGATGGCGCCGGAGGTGGGCGTTTCAAAGCCGGCGATCATGCGCAGCACGGTGGTCTTGCCGCAACCAGACGGGCCGAGGAAGGTGATGAACTCGCCTTGCTCGATGCTCATGTTGAAGTCGTGTACCACGACGTGGTCGTCGAAGCGCTTGTGCAGGTTGGCGATGGTCAGGAATGCCATGATGTTTTCCGTTCTTTTCTGCTGCGTCAGGCGCTTTTGCGCGTGCCGCGGGCATTGCGTGCGAATACCTGGATCAGCCCCATGGAGGCCCAGGTAACCAGGAAGGCGATGATGGCCAGGGCCGAAGGCTCATAGGCGCGGTTGGCGCCGATCAGCTGCAGATAGGGGCCGAACGCCGGGCGGCCCAGCAGGCTGGCCATGGTGAATTCGCCGATCACCACCGCAAAGGTGAGGAAGGCGCCGGACAGGATGGCCGATTTCACATTGGGAAAGATCACTTTGAACAGGATGTTGGGCCAGCTGGCGCCCAGGCTCTCCGCCGCCTCGGTCAGCGTGCGCACGTCGATGGCGCGCAGGCCGGTGTCGATGGAGCGGTAGAGATAGGGCAGGGCCAGCGTTACATAGCTGCACATCAGCAGGAAGTCCGTGGCGCGGTCGTTGCCGGTGAGCGGCAGCCAGGAGCTGCTGTTGTACAGCTTGAGGTAGCCGAACACGATGACGATGGCCGGAATCACCAGCGGCATCAGGGTGATGAACTCCACCACAGGGCGCAGGCGCGGCAGCTTGAGCTGGATCCAGTAGGCGGTAGGCACCACCAGCAGGATGCCAACGATGATGGTCAGCAGCGCCATCAGGGTGGAATAGCCGAAGGTGGCCTGGAAGCCGGGGTCGGACAGTACCACCTTGTAGGCTTCGAAGCTGTAGCCGTCCCGGTTCATCTTCAGACTGAACTCGAAAGTGGCGATCAGCGGCAGCAGAAAGTAAAGGGTACCGATGGCGATGGCCACCCAGGCGCCGATGCGTGAGGTTTTCATTCGCGGCCCCTTTCAGCGCGGCTGCGCAGCCAGATGTAACCGGCGTTGGAAAGACCGGTGATCACCACCATGCCCAGCGCCAGCGCGTAACCCAGGTTCTGGTCGTGCAGTACGTCGCCGCGAATCTGCGCGTACAGCAGGATGGGCACGATATTGAGTGAGCTGCCGGTGAGGGCGTAAGCCGTGGCCACAGCGCCGAAAGCGTTGGCGAACAATAGCAACGCCGAGCCCAGAATGCTGGGCCACAGAATGGGCAGCGCAATATGCCACCAGTAGTGGAAACCGCTGCCGCCCAGGCTTTCGCAGGCTTCGCGCCACTCGGCGCGCAGGCCGTCGATGGCCGGAGTGACGATCAGCACCATCAGCGGAATCTGGAAATACAGATAGGTGAGGGTGAGGCCGAGAAAGCTGAGGATGGTGAAGCCCGTGCCGTACAGATCGATATCGGCGTAAGTGCGCAGCAGCACCGTTACCAGGCCCATGCGGCCCAGCGTGGAGAGAAAGGCGAAGGACAGCGGCACGCCGGCAAAGTTGGAAGCCACGCCGGAGAAGGTCATCAGCGTGGGACGGATCCACTGCGGCAGGCCGCCCTGGATGGCGGCCAGCGCCAGCAGCATGCCGATCACGCTGCCGCCCAAGGCGGACGCCGCGCTGACTTCAATGCTGATTTGATAAGCGCTAAGGATATTGCTGTCGAACAGTTTGCCGATGTTGGCCAGGGTGAAATGCCCGTTGGCGTCCTGAAACGCGCCCACCATCAGGGTCAGCGTGGGCAGGATGAGAAACATCAGCGCAAACAGGAAGAAAGGCAGCACGCCCAGCCAGTTGAACGAAGACAGGGTGAGCCCCTTGCGGGTCTGTCCTCGGCTGGAGGCCGGGTCTTGCGGTAAGGATTCAGATGATGTGGCCATCTGCGGCACAACCTCGTTTGGTTTGCTCCCGGCGGCATTCGCCGCGCCGTCGGCCGTTGGCCGAAGACGGGCATGATGCTCTGCTGCCCGCGGGCGCGCCGGGGCGGGGAGTCATGGTATGTCGGGTAGTGAAGAACGCCGCCGCGCCCGGCGAACCGGGCCGCGACGGCCAAGGCGGGGAGGCGGCTTACTTGACGTTGCTGCCGACGACGCTGTCCCACTGTTTGGTGATGGCGGCCTTGTAGACCTCCTGCTGTTCCAGCGTCGGGAACACGGCGTTCTTGTAGTTGGCGGCGGCCGGCAGCTTGGCCAGCAGGTCAGCCGGTACTTTCTTGCGCGCGTTCAGGTCGGCGAAGCGGCTCGGGTGGCAGTAGCCCTTCAGCCAGCCCAGTTGGCCTTCGTCGGAGTACAGGTATTCCATCCACAGCTTGGCGGCGTTCGGGTGCGGTGCGTAAGCGCTGATGGCTTGCACGTACACACCGGCCACGACGCCGGTCTTCGGTACCACTACCGCCACTTTCGGGTTGCCCTTCAGGGTGTCGCGGTCGGAGAGGGCGTTGTAGTCCCAGCGGATGATGATGGGGGTGGTGCCTTGCGCCAGCGAGGCGGCCTTGCCGATCACGGGCACGAAGTTGCCGTTCTTGTTCAGTTGGGCAAAGTACTTCAGGCCGGCGTCGGCGGCCTTGTTGGCGTCGCCCTTGGCTTGCGACAGGCCAGCGGCGTACACGCCCATGATGGCCTGGTTGGCGGTGCGCGGGTCGCCAGCCAGGGCCACGGCATTCTTGTATTCCGGCTTCAGCAAATCGGCCCAGTCGCTCGGCACTTTCTTGATGATGTCGGTGTTCACTTCAAACGCCAGCACGCCGTAGTAGTCGCCGTACCAGTAGCCGTCCTTGTCCTTCACGTTGGCCGGGATGCTGTTCCAGGTGGAAACCTTGTAGGGCTGGATCAGACCGGCGTCCTTGGCTTGCGGGCCGAAGGAAAGGCCCACGTCGATCACGTCCGGGGCTTGCGGGCCCTTGTTGCCCTTGTTGGCCTTGATGGCTTCGACTTCGTCGCCGGAGCCTGCGTCGGGGTTCAGTTCGTTCACCTTGATGCCGTACTTGGCTTTAAAGCCGGCGATCAGATCACCGTAACCGCACCAATCGTGCGGCAGGGCGATGGTGGTCAGCTCGCCTTCCTTCTTCGCGGCCTGGATCAGGCTGTTCAAATCCTGCGCGTGCGCAGTGTATGCACCCAGACTCAGTGCGCCGATCACTACCTTGGCCATCAGCTTCTTGTTCATGTTCCATCCCTTTCGTTTGGACTAGGTCAATACAACCTGGGCGATCTTAGGCAGCGAAGATGACGGCTGCGTTAGCGGCAAGTTTCAGTTTCGTGTCTATTAGATGAAGTCTTGTGCCCGACGCTTTGTTGTCTAATCCCGACCTGCAGTCACCACAATGTCACGCGGCTTTGCTACACAGTAAAAAACATCCAGCAAAAGCATGGGCTAGACCAGATGACGGAAACGGAAAACAACCGAACGCAAATCGCAAAAATACGACAATCTTTGTTGCAACAAATGGACAGTGGCCTGTTGCCGGCCGGTGGCAAGCTGCCTTCCGAGCGTACCTTGTCCGGTTTGTTCGATACCACGCGCATCACTTTGAAGGATGCCCTGCTGGCTTTGGAAGCCGAGGGACGCATCTACCGGGAGGACCGGCGCGGCTGGTTCGTGGCGCCGGAGAGGCTGGAGTACAACCCGCAGTTTCGCGTGCATTTTCAACAAATGGCCGAGCGACAGCGACGGCAGGTGGACACGCGCGTGGTATCGGCGCTGGGCATGGTGGCCGCGCCGCAGGTGAGTCAACTGCTGGGCATGCCGGCGCTGGCGCGCGTACTGCAACTGCGCCGAGTGCGCAGTCTGGACGGCCGGGTGGTGCTGTACGTGGAGCATTACCTGAAGCCGGAATGCTTTCCCGGCATCATGGCTTATGACCTTTCCGCTTCGCTCACCGGCTTGTACGAGCAGGTTTACGACATCCGCTACGGGCGTTCGCGTTTCGACATTTTCCCCACCGCGGCGCGCGGCGAAGTGGCGCAGGCGCTGATGTTGGCCGAAGGATCGCCCATTTTGCGCATCGCTCGCGTCAACTACGACCAGTCCGGCCGCGTTATCGATTGTGACATCGAGTACTGGCGGCACGACGCGATTCGCGTCTCGGTAGACAGCCATCCGGCGCTTGATGGATCGCCAGCATTGTCAGGCGCATGAGACGGCGTATGGCCGCGTGACCCAGTCCTGAACAGGCCGGTGCGGCTGCTTGGGGCCGCTAACAAAAATCGGATTCACGGCTGGGGCAAGGCGCGTCGATGCAGGCCGTACATGGCCTACGGCAAGGAGACGCCGCGCAGCATCAGGCGCTTTGCCAGCACGCTTAACACTTTTTCATCGCTTCCTGACAATCCATTACACAACGATACGTCGCCGCAACAGACAGACGGCGCATGCCGGACCATGATGCGTCCAGGCAAGGCCAGTGGCCGATATCAGGGAGAAAAACAATATGAAGCAATCCGTAGTCCGCGCCATCAGCCTGGGGCTGATGGTCATCGGTACAGCATCTTTGTCCGCCTGCGTGGTGCAACCCACCCGTACCCAGGTGGTGTACAAGCAGGTGCCGCAGGCGCCGCACTGGAATCCCGCCGAACATCCTTACTACCTGCATGCGATGACCGATCTGCGTCAGGCCCGCTGGCTGCTTGCCCGGCCGGATGTGCAGCCGGTGCAGGACGACGAGCGCTGGGCGGTGGGCGCTATCGACGCGGCGCTCAACGAGATGAAGCAGGCCGCCATTGAAGACGGCAAGAATCCGTGGGATTACAAACCCGCTGACGCCAATGTCAGCAACACCGACCGTTTCCACAAGGCGCTGCAACTGCTGGAGCAGGCCAGGCGCGACGCCAGCCACCCTGAGGACGACCCGTGGGCCAAGGGATTGCAGGGCCGGATCCTGCATCACATCGACGACGCTCACCGCGCGGTACAACAAGCCATCGCCGACGCTTTGCGCTGACCGATGAAAAATCAGGGAGAACAAACATGACTATCGCCAAACGCCTTGCTGTCGGTTTGCTGACCGGCGCGGTTTTGCTGGGCGCCGCCGGAGCTGCTTTTGCCGACGGCTGGGACAATAACTGGGACCACAACAACGACTGGCTGAAAAGCCGCGCCTGGAAGTACGACGAGCATCAGTGGCATCCGGATCAGCATCCCTATTACATGCACGCCATGACCGATCTGCGCATCGCCCGCGACTTGCTGGCCCGTCCGGATCAGCCGCGTGTCGAGCAAGGAGAGGTGCGCGCCGTGGAAGCCATCAATCGCGCGCGGCATGAAATGAAAGACGCTGCCATCAGCGACGGCAAAGACCCGTTCGATCGCATGCCGCCTGACGCGCAATACCGCCCGGAAGACCGCTTCCATCAAGCATTGCGCCTGTTGGACAAGGCGCGCAAGGACGCCAGCCACGAAGAAGACGATCCCTGGCTGCGCAGCCTGCAAGCGCGCATCGTTCACCACATCGGCGATGCCGAACATGCGGTGAACGACGCCATCAACCAGGCGCTGCGCTAACCGCCATACGGGCGCTGCTCCTGCCATGGAAAACCCCGTCGGCACGCCCGGCGGGGTTTTGTATTGTCCGCCGCAAACGCGCGCGGCAACTGCGTTACCATAGCGGCCTGACGCTGCAACAAGGAAATCGCATGACTCGCCTGCTTGTCCTCTATACCGGCGGCACCATCGGCATGGACCAGACTCCGGACGGCCTGGCGCCCAAGCCGGGTTTGCTGCCCCGTCTGCTGGAACGCTTTCTCAAGCCCGATCTGCAATTCGACGTGGTGGAATACCCCAGCCTGATCGATTCTTCCGCCATCACCCCGGCGCACTGGAACCAGCTGCTGGGCGATCTTTCCCGCGAGCGCGATCGCTACGATGGTTTCGTGGTGATCCACGGCACCGACACCATGGCCTATACCGCCAGCCTGCTGGCCTTCGCCTTGCGCGGCTTCGGCAAACCCGTGGTGGTGACCGGCTCGCAACTGCCGCTGGTGCATCCGCGCTCCGATGGCTGGAGCAATATCGCCGACGCACTGGAAGCCGCCTGCCAGCGAGATCTGGCAGAAGTGGTCATTGCTTTCGATCGGCTGCTGCTGCGCGGTTGCCGCGCGCGCAAGCTGGACGCCGCCGGCTTCTCCGGCTTCGCCAGCCCGAACGCCGCTCCCTTGGCCCGCTTCGGCATACAGGCCGACTGGCGACGCGAACTGTGGCGAAAGCCGGATGGTGATCGTTTCGTGCCCATGGCGCTGGACGAACGCCTGCGCGTCGCCTGCCTGTTCCTGACGCCGGGCCACGGCGCGACCTTGATGGGTCAGATGTTGGCCGAAGACCGCCTGGATGGCGCGGCGCTGATGAGCTACGGCAATGGCAATGCGCCGGCGGAGCCAGCTTTGCTGGACGGCGTGGCGGCGTTGAGCGCGCGCGGCGGCGCGGTATTGAATCTCACCCAGGTGACGGTGGGCGCGGTGGAGGTGGGGGCCTATGCCGCCAGCCAGCCGCTGGCCCGCGCCGGTGCGGTGCCGGGCGCGGACATGACGCCGGAAGCGGCGGTGGCCAAGCTCACCGTACTGTTGTCGCAAGGGCTGCGAGGCGAGGCGTTGCGTGCGCGGCTGGCGGAAAATCTGGCCGGCGAAATCAGTTAAGGGGGGGGCCTGGTCGGCGATATCTGCGCGGCGCGCTCGCCTTGCGAGCCACGGCGCCGCCATCGCTGTGGATAGCCGGATAAGCGGGCTCAGAGCCCGTTTTTTTCATGGGCAAGCCCGCTGGTGGTGCTTGAATTGCCTGTTTTTTAATCAGTGGCGGCAAAGCCTTGCAGATCAGCAACTTGCCCCCATTATCCACAACAGGTCCACACAGCCGTTCACGGCTGGCGTGGAAAACCTTTGCAACTGCCTAAAAAATAAGCGCTTGGAAAAAGCCCTTTTCCCGTCAGCGGTTTGGCTCGCTTGTCCACAGCCGGTACACAAGCCTGTCCCCGCAGGCTGTGAAAAAGCGGCAGATTCTTCCACAAGCCCCTATGCCTTGCTGTTTGCCATCCCCCGGGACGACGTATAATCAAACGTTTTGGGAGCCTGGCTTTTGGTCGCACAGCAAACGCGTATCGCCATCATCGGGCCGGAGTCCTGCGGCAAGACCACACTGGCGCAAGATCTGCGCAATGCCTTGCAGAATGCGGGAGAAACGGCGGACTGGGCGGCGGAGTACGCCCGGGAATATTACGCCGACAGGCCCTATACCGTGGCCATGGCGGATATCGAAGCCATCGCGCGCGGGCAGCTGGAGACAGAACGCCGCCATGCGGACGCGGATTGGCTGTTGTGCGATACCACGGTCGTCACTTGTGTGGTCTGGGCGCAAGTGGCTTTTGGCGCGGCGTCTGGTGCGCTGGCCGGACTTAATCGGCCGCAGGATTACGCGTTGACGGTACTGACTGCGCCGGACATTCCCTGGCAGCCGGACCCATTGCGCTCGCATCCCGCTCAGCGCGACTGGTTGTTCGGCTTGTATCAGGCAGAAATAGCGCATTCCGGCATACCGCCGCTGATCGTTCGCGGCAGCCGGCAAGCGCGGGTGGACAGCGTCTGGCAGGCCTTGCGCGCCTTGCGATCCGGCTTGCCGGATTGCGCAAATTTTAAGCAGTGAAGATTATGCCCTGACAAATCAGGTATTTGCCGTATTTGTCCACAGCCCGCCCACAGCGCTGTCCCTGCCAGCGGTGGAAAACAGGCGGGAATTGATTAAAAAACAGGCAGTGCGAAAATCGGCCGGCGCATCAAGCACTTGAGGTGCTTGTCCACAGCCGGCTCACAGCCCTGTCCAGACTGGATGTGCAAAAATGAATGAAACCTATCGTTTGACTACCGATTACATCGCCCTGTGCGATCTGCTGAAAATTTGCAGCGTGTGTTCCTCCGGCGGTCAGGCCAAACATTTCATCGCCGAAGGCAATGTGCAGGTAGACGGTCAGCAGGAGCTGCGCAAGACCTGCAAGATACGCGCCGGCCAGCTGGTGAGCGGCGAAGGCTTCACCATCCGCGTGGTGGCGTCCTGATGAGCCAGCAGGACGACGTGTTCGATCCGATGCCCGAGCCGCCGGCCGAGGTGACGGACAACATGTGCTGCGGCAGCGGTTGCGAACCCTGCATCCTCGACCAATACGCCGCCGATCTGCGCGAATACCGGCAGCAGCTGGCAAAGTGGCAGGCCAGACAACCGCAAGCGGAAACTCCGCAGAAAGCAAACTGACGCATGGCCAGCATTGATCTGCATTTTCACTCGCACGCCTCCGACGGCGCACTGCCGCCAGCCGAGGTGATTGCGCGCGCGGCCGAGCGCCAGGCCACGCTAGTGGCGCTGACCGATCACGACTGCACCAGCGGCTTGGCCGAAGCAGCCGCCACGGCGTTTTCGCTGGGTGTGGATTTTCTCAATGGAGTGGAAATCTCCGTTACCTGGAACGTGCGCCATACGGTGCACATAGTCGGTCTGGGCATTGATCCGGCCCACCCGGCCTTGGCCGAGGGGCTGGCCGGCATTCGCGCAGGGCGGGTCAATCGCGCGCGCGACATGGCCGCCTCGCTGGCCAAGGCCGGCATCACCGGCGCGTTTGAAGGCGCGATGGCCGTGTGCGACAACCCGGAAATGATTGGCCGCACCCACTTCGCCCGCCATCTGGTCAACAGCGGTCAGGTGAAGGACGTGCGCACCGTGTTCCGCAAATACCTGACGCCGGGCAAGCCGGGCTATGTGCCGCACGAGTGGGCGGCGCTGGCCGATGCCGTGGGTTGGATTCGCGCCGCCGGCGGCATCGCTGTCATCGCCCACCCGGGCCGCTACGACTTGAGCTGGACCCTGAAGGACCGACTGATTCTCGATTTCAAGGACGCGGGCGGTCAGGCGATCGAGGTCGCCAGCGGCAGTCACGGGCTGGATGATTTGCACCGGTATGCGCTGGTGTCGGAACGTTACGGACTGCTGGCCAGTGCCGGCAGCGATTTTCACGCCCCCAATGAAAGCGGGCGCGATGTTGGCCGAACCGACGATTTGCCGGCCATCTGCAAGCCGGTGTGGGAGGCGCTGAACGAACGCATCATTCGTGCACCCCGCGCAGCAGGGATCTGACAACAAGACTCTCGCCCGGGGTGCTGAGGCGGGATCACATACAGCTCCGGACGCGCGGCGTAACGGGACAAGCAAGAGGCAAAATGGCACAGTTTTTCATGATTCATCCGGACAATCCGCAGCAACGCCTGATCCGCGAAGCGGTGAAAATCATGCGCGAAGGCGGGGTGGTGGTGTATCCCACCGACTCCTGCTACGCGCTGGGCTGCATGCTGGGAGACAAAAACGCCATGGAGCGCATTCTGGAAATCCGCCAGATCGATCTCAAACACCATCTCACGCTGGTGTGCCACAACCTGTCGGAACTGGCCAACTACGCCAAGGTGGACAATACCCAGTTTCGCATGCTGAAAGCCGCCACGCCGGGCAGTTACACCTTCATCCTGCAAGCCACGCGCGAAGTGCCACGCCGCACCCTGCACCCCAAGCGCTCCACCATCGGGCTGCGGGTGCCGGACCATAAAGTGGCGCTGGCTCTGCTGGAAGAACTGGGCGAACCCATTCTCTCCTGTACGCTGATGTTGCCGGGCGATGAAGAACCGCTGACCGACCCCTATGAAATCCGCGACCGGCTGGAACGCAGCGTGGACGCCGTCATTGACGGCGGCTGGTGCGGCACCGACCCCACCACCGTGATCGACATGACCGAAGGCGTGGAGCTGCTGCGACGCGGCAAGGGCGATCCGGCCGTGTTCGGTCTGTAGTCGGCCGAAGGAACCCGCGCGGCTTTTGCCGATCTGTAGCCAATTCAAGCATTCAGGACAAGACCGACACCATGGGCGATATCGATACCCTCATCCAGCGCATCTGCATCTACGCATTGCCGGTGCTGTTCGCCATTACCCTGCACGAAGCGGCGCACGCCTACGCGGCCCGTCGTTTCGGCGACAACACCGCCTACATGATGGGGCGCATGACCCTCAATCCGCTCAAGCACATCGACCCCATCGGCACCGTATTGCTGCCGCTGCTGTCGATGATGACCAGCGGTTTCCTGTTTGGCTGGGCCAAACCGGTGCCGGTCAATTTCGGCGCCTTGCGCAATCTGCGCAGCGGCATGCGCTGGGTGGCGGCGGCCGGTCCGCTTGCCAATCTGGCCATGGCGGTGATGTGGGTGCTGCTGTTCAAGCTGGCCGCCAGCATGGACAACAGCTATGCCCAGCCGCTGGCGCTGATGAGCCGCGCCGGGATCAACATCAATGTGGTGCTGATGGTGCTCAACCTCATGCCCATCCTGCCGCTGGACGGCGGACGCATCGTAGAGAGCTTCCTGCCTGCGGGCATGGCCTACAAATACTCCCGGCTGGAGCCCTACGGCATGTGGGTGTTGCTGGCGCTGGTGGTGACCGGCTTGCTCACTCCCATCCTCAGCCCCTTCATCAACATGGTGTATCATCTCCTCGGAATCTTTTTCTGAACCGAAACGGGTGCGACAAGGCCGGCATATGCCGGCCTTGTCGCACCCGGCAATCCTGACCGGACACACAGCACATGTTTGCCAATCGCATCCTCTCCGGCATGCGCCCCACGGGCAGCCTGCATCTGGGCCATTATCACGGCGTGATCAAGAACTGGGTGGAGCTGCAAGCCAGCCACGACTGCTATTTCATGGTGGCCGACTGGCACGCGCTGACCACCAACTACGATGACGTTTCCATCATCGAGAAAAGCATCTGGGACATGGTGATCGACTGGCTTGCCGCCGGCGTCGATCCGGAAAAGGCGACCGTGTTCATCCAGTCCAAGGTGCCGCAACACGCCGAACTGCACCTGGCGCTGTCCATGTCCACGCCGTTGTCCTGGCTGGAGCGCGTGCCCACTTACAAGGATCAGATCGAAAAGCTGTCCACCAAGGATCTGGGCACCTACGGCTTCCTCGGCTACCCGCTGCTGCAAGCGGCCGACATCCTGATCTACAAGGCGGGTCTGGTGCCGGTGGGCGAGGACCAGGTTCCCCACATCGAACTGACGCGCGAAGTGGCTCGCCGCTTCAACAATCTGTTCGGCAAGGAACCCAATTTCGAAGAACTGGCCCGCGCCGCCGCCAAAAAAATCGGCAAGGCCGGCAAGCAGTTCGAGCAACTGCGCACCGCCTACCTGCAAGATGGCAACGCCGAAGCGCTGCAACAGGCGCGCGAACTGCTGGCCGCCAGCCAGAATCTGGGCGGTGCGGATCGCGAGCGGTTGGCCGGCTGGCTGGAAAACAAGGGCAAGACCATCCTGCCGGAGCCGGAGGCCAAGCTCACCGCCGCGTCCCGCATGCCGGGCCTGGACGGCCAGAAGATGTCCAAGTCCTACGGCAACACCATCACCATGCGCGAAGCACCGGAACAAGTGAGCAAGAAGGTGCGCGCAATGCCCACCGACCCGGCCCGCGTGCGCCGCACCGATGCCGGCAATCCGGAGAAATGCCCGGTATGGCAGCTGCATCAGGTATACAGCGATCACGATACTCGCGAGTGGGTAAAGCAGGGCTGTACCACCGCCGGCATCGGCTGTCTGGATTGCAAACAACCGGTGATCGACGGCGTGCTCAAGGAGCAGCAGCCGATGTTCGAGCGGGCCGAGCAATACCTGACCCATCCGGACCGCGTGAAGGAAATCGTGTTTGAAGGCTGCCGCCGCGCCGAGCAGGTGGCCAAGGACACCATGAACGATGTGCGCGCCGCCATGGGCTTGGGTTTTTGAGCCGGGTCCGCACGCGCTGCAGTTGAAAGAAAAAGCCGGGATGTTGTCCCGGCTTTTTTATGTATTTTTCCCGATATGCATACGTAATGACACGAAGGATAATGGCCACCTCATTTCCATTTGATCCGGTCGTCTCGTGTCGTCTCTACTCGTCATTCCTCTACGATTCAGCCTGAGTGTCGCTGCGCTGTCGCTTGCTTTGGCGCTAGGCGCGGGGCATGTGGCCGCAGCGCTGGCGCTTTTCTTCGGCTTGCATGCCGGTTGGCTGGGTGTGGCTTCGGGTCATGGCGTATTGCGCATGGCCGGCTTGCGACGCAGCAATCGCCTGCTGGGCACGGCTTTGCGCAATGAGGTACTGGTTGGCGACGTGGCGCTGATCTGGCGCGCCTACCGACATTTTCTCGCCACCGGCGAGCATGAGGCCCTACGCGAGCAGACCTCGCCGCTGTTTTTCACCGAACTGCTGGCGCTGCGCGTGCTGCATTTCGGCACGCACGGCAAGCTGGTGGATATGGGCAATGTGGATCACCCGACGGTGCAACTGGTGGAAACCGATTTGCAGCCGGGTAAAGAACGTATCGTGGTGCGGGTGAATGTGTGCGGGTTTTTCTACGGCATCGATCCCGCATCGGGCGCCCCGTGCTGGGAGGAGAGCGCTGCGGAGCAAACGCCGCAGTCCGTGCTGTGCTGGCGTTTGCGCTTGCATGGTCGCCGCTGGGTGCTGGACGGCCTGCCGGCGCTCAAACCGGCGACCTGAATCACAGGTTTGCCGAAGACATGGCGCTAGGTTGTCAGGCTTCTGCGCGGGGCAGGAAAATTTCCGCCAGCATGCAGCGGCAGCTGCCGCCGCCCACGGCTTCGATCGTGGGGATGGGATTGATCACCGGCTGACCATGTTTTTCCAGCAGCGCTTGCTGCGCCGGCGTAAAGCCCTTCCAGGCGCTTTCCGACATCGCGATCAGCGGGGTGCCGTCCGCCGTCTCCAGCTGCAGGATGTTGCCGCAGAAGTGCTTTTCCACCTGCTCGTGGCTGATGTCGATCACCTCGTGTGTGGCGCGCAGCGTCTCCAGCACCTGCTTCCTTTGCTCGGCCAGATGCAGGCTGTCGCCGCAGATCACGGCAAACTCCCTGCCCACGCTCATCATCACATTGGTGTGATAAATGGGGACGCCGCGGCTGTCTGCCGTATCAAACAGCTGCACATCCTCAATGCCGCGCAATCTGGCGTAGCGGTACAAGGCCAACGGGTGGCAGCGTTGCGAACGCGCGGCGTAAACGCGTCGACGCGGATGATCGAAAATCATCACACCGGTGCCCTCCAGGATTTCTTCCTCTTCCCACGGCTGCCCCATCCAGCTGATCTGGTGAATCTGATAGCCTTCGGCCAACAGCAGCCGCGCCAGCTGCTCCACGCGCCGCTCGCGCCGTCGATTGGCCGTGTGCATGGGATAGACACTGAGGGTGCCGTCCGCGCTGGTGGTGAACCAGTTGTTGGGGAACACGGCATCGGGCGTGGGAAAGCCGTCGTCGCTCTTCTCCATCACCATCACCTTCAGACCGTGACGCGCCAGTCGGGCGGTCATGGCGTCGAACTCGCACAAGGCCAGCGCGGTCACTTCGACCGGCGGCAGGCCAAGGCGATGCTGGAAGACGTTGTCGGCGCCGGTTTGCTCATTGAAGGCAAAGTCGTAGGGGCGCACCATCACCACGGCGCGCGCCAGTTGCGGCTGCGCGACGCGAGCGGGCGGCAGTTCGCGCGCCCAAGGCAAATATTGGTTTCCCATGATGTTTTATGTCGGACAAAATGCAGGTGGGACTGCTATAGTAGCCGCAGCAAAATCAAACAAAAAGTTGGATTTGTTTGACAAAACCATAATGAATTGGAATGGATTTTCACCTCGCCGCCCTCAAGGCCTTTGTCGCTGCCGCACGTGAGTCGTCGTTCTCCCGCGCCGCCGACTGCCTGCACCTGACCCAGCCGGGCCTGTCCAAGCGGATCAAGAGCCTGGAAGACGGTTTGCGTGTCAGCCTGTTCGACCGCATCGGCCGCCGTACCGTGCTGACCGAAGCCGGACGCGCCTTCCTGCCGCACGCCTTGCGCATACTGGCCGAAGCGGACGAGGCGGCGCAGTTGCTGCGGCAGATGCAGCCCAGCCAGAGCGGCAGCCTGCATCTGGCCACAACGCAGCACATCGGTCTTTACTACCTCAAGCCCTGGCTGGCCGATTTTGTGCGTCACTACCCGGGCATTGATCTCACCGTCGACTTCAAAACCTCCGCGGAAACCCATCGCCTGCTCAGTCAGGGCGAGCTGGAGCTGGGTTTCATGTCCGAGCCGCCGCTGCACGAGCAAATGCTGGAATACGTGGCGGTGCTGGATGAAAAGCTTTGTTTCGCCGTGGCGGAGCAGCACCCCCTGGCGCTGCTGCCGGCGTTGACGCTGGGCGACCTCTCGCGCTACCCGGCCTTGCTGCCGGGCGGCAACACCCGTTGCCGGCGGCTGGTGGAGGCGCTGTTCCAGCAAGCCGGCACCGCGCTGGACGTGCGCGAACCGTCCAATTATCTGGAGGCCCTGCGCATGTTGGCCGAAGCCGGCCTGGGCTGGAGCGCGCTGCCCGAGGTCATGATCACGGCGGGTCTCAAGCGTCTGCCGTTGGCCGAACACGAGCCCACGCGCACCATCATGCTGGCCTATCACCGCAAACTCAGCCTGTCCGGGCCGGCGCGCCTGTTTCTTGACTGGGTCAAACAGCACCGGCTTGGGGTACACTCCGCCCCATGAGCACCGCCACCGAACAGGATTTCGCCCTCACCTCGCCCGAGCTGCCCGCCGGCGTGCCGATCGCGCACGTCTTCGGCCAACCTGTGCTGGAGGTGCCGCAAGACCTGTTCATTCCGCCGGACGCGCTGCAGGTGATTCTCGACAGTTTTGAAGGCCCGCTGGATCTCTTGCTGTACCTGATCCGCAAGCAGAACCTCGACGTGCTCAACATTCCCATGGCGGAAATCACCAGCCAGTACATGGGTTATGTGGACGCCATGCGCAGCGAGCGTCTCGAACTGGCGGCGGAATACCTGCTGATGGCGGCCCTACTCATCGAGATCAAGTCGCGGCTGCTGTTGCCGCGCCCGCCGGTGGACGAAGACGGCGAGGTGGACGACCCGCGCGCTGAGCTGGTGCGGCGTCTGCTGGAATACGAACAGATGAAGCTGGCCGGCCTTGAGCTGGACAAACTGCCGCAGGCGGATCGCGACTTCGCCTGGCTGGCGGTGCTGATCGAGCAGTCGGCGGAGGCCCGCCTGCCGGAAGTCTCACCGGTGGATCTGCGCCAGTCCTGGCTTGCCATCCTGTCGCGGGCCAAGCACAACCGCCATCACAAGGTGGAAAAGGACGAGCTGTCGGTGCGCGAACAGATGAGCTGGATCCTGCGTTATCTGCATGATCGCGAATACGTATCCTTCGAATCGCTGTTCGAAGTGGAAAAGGGCGTGGCGCATCTGGTGGTCAACTTCATCGCCGTGCTGGAACTGGTGAAAGAAGGCTTGGTGCGCGTCAGTCAGGAAGCCGCCTACCAGCCGATCTACGTGCGGCTGGCCGTCAGTTGAGCGAGATGCTGCGGAAATTCCAAAAGTCGTGTAAAATCCGCGCCTTCCCCGCGTTTTGACATGGCGGGCCCATCGGGCCCCGATATCTGGCCGATGTCCACCATCACCGACTTAAACTATCTGAAGATCGTGCTGGAGACGGCGTTGCTGACCGCCACGGAACCACTTTCCGTTGCCCAGCTCAAAAAGCTGTTTGCCGAAGACATCAAGGCCGCTCTGATCAACGACATCCTGGACGACATCCAGGGTGACTGGCGGGGCAGGGGAGTCGAACTGGTCAGGCTCAGTTCCGGCTGGCGCTTTCGGGCGCGGGCCGAATTCACGCCCTACCTGTCGCGGCTCAATCCGGAGAAACCGCCGCGCTACTCGCGCGCGGTGATGGAAACGCTGGCGATTATCGCCTACAAACAACCTGTTACCCGCGGCGACATCGAAGCCATTCGTGGCGTATCAGTGTCCAGCAGCGTCATGCAGACGCTGTCCGAGCGGGGCTGGATAGAAGTGATCGGGCACAAGGATGTGCCCGGAAGGCCGGGGCTATACGCCACCACCCGCAAGTTTCTCGACGATCTCGGATTTGTGTCGCTGAAAGATCTGCCCCCGCTGGCCGATCTGGGCAGCCTGGTGGTACCCGAGGCCCAGCCGCAAGCGACCGGCGAAGACGCCGAAGACAGCATCCCCCTCGACGATGAGGCGGACAATCCTGAGCCGATGCCGGAATAGGCCGCAGCGCCAACCGACGCGCTCATACAGAAAGAGCAAGATCTATGTCTAAAGGACAACAAAACGCCCGCCAGCCGGCGGCGCGTGCCAAAGGCCGTGAATCCTCCCGCCGTCAGTCAGACGCGCCTCACGGCAAAGGCCAGCCGCGCGCCAAGGCCGGCAATATGATCAAGCCGCGCAACCCGGGCCAGGGCCCGGTGGCCGGCAAACCGCAGCAACCGCGCCGTCAGGCCCGCGACGCCTACGGCAACTTGCTGACCGGCGGACAGGGCGCGCCGCATGAAAGCGCGCCGCTGTTCAAGATGAGCCGCTCCGAACTGGCTCAGCTGGAGTTGCAGCGTCAGAATAAAGGCATTTCCGGCGGCGAGGTCAACGGCAATGTGGCCGAACCGAAAAAACCGCGCCGCCAGACGGGCGATAAGCCGCCGGCAGCCGCCGGCCAGGGCCGTCGCAACGGCGGCAACAAGCCTGCCGGGCTGGAGCACGAACGCCGCTTCGGCAACAAGAACGCCGCCATGCCGGCCGAGGCCGGCACCCCGGCCGCCGCGACTGGCGAAGCGCGCGGCAACGGCAAACCCGCCAAGCAGCTGGTGACCCGCGCCAAGAAACTGAAGCTGCGCAGTCCCAATCAGGATGTGAAGGAAAAGTCCCAGCGCCTGCGCGATGTGCGCCTGGCGAAGTCGGATATTGAACCGGTGCGCGTGCAAAAAGCGCTGGCGGCTTCCGGCGTTGGCTCCCGTCGCGAAATGGAAGAGTGGATCGAAGCCGGCCTGGTGCAGGTCAACGGCAAGCGCGCCAGCCTGGGCGATCGCGTCGGCCCGGAGGACCGCGTCACCGTCAAGGGCGACCAGATCAAGCTGAAATGGCCCGACCGCCTGCCGCGCGTCATCATGTATCACAAGCAGGAAGGCGAAATCGTCTCCCGCGATGACCCGGAAGGCCGCGTCAGCGTCTTCCAGCGCCTGCCGCAAGCCCGCAGCAGCCGTTGGGTGGCCATTGGTCGTCTGGACATCAACACCTCGGGTCTGCTGCTGATCACCACCAGCGGCGAACTGGCCAACCGCATGATGCACCCCAGCTTTGAAGTGGAGCGTGAATACGCTGTGCGCGTGCTGGGCGAGCTGACCCCGGAAATCGCCAAGGAAATGACTGCAGGCGTGGAACTGGAAGACGGCCCGGCCGTATTCCAGCGCGTGTACCAGCGCGGCGGTGCGGAAGACGGCGCCAACCAGTGGTACAACGTGGTGATCAAAGAGGGCCGCAACCGCGAAGTGCGTCGCATGTTCGAGCACTTCGGCCTCACCGTCAGCCGTCTGATCCGCGTGCGTTTCGGCAATCTGGGCCTGCCCCCGCGCCTCAAGCGCGGTCAGTTCTATGAACTGAACGAAGCCGAAGTGGCCGCCGTGATGAAATGGTCCGACCTGACCGTCACCGGCAAAAAGAAAGTCCGTCGCTGATCGCGGGGCTCTCCGTTTTCCGATGACTCCCGACAGGGTGATGGCGCGCCATCACCCTTTTTCTTGGAATTGCGATGTTTGATTTTCTGCGCAGATTGTTTGCCGAAGACCCGCCAGTCGAAGTCTTGACGCCACGCGGGCCGCGCGCCTCCATCATCATCATCGATGAAGGCCGGCTGTTGCTGATGAAGCGCGTCAAGTCGGGCAAGGTGCGCTACGTGCTGCCCGGCGGTACCATCAAGAGCGGCGAAACGCCGGCCATGGCCTGCGTGCGCGAAACACGCGAGGAAACCGGTCTCACCGTGTGGCTGGGCGACAAGCTGGGCGAATTCGAGCACAAGGGTCGGCTAGAGCATGTTTTCATTGCCAGCAAGCACCGCGGCACCCTGCAGCTGGGCGGTCCGGAGCTGGCCAAGATGAGCAAGGACAACCAGTACCACCTGCTATGGGTAGGCCCGGAGCAGCTGCTGGATTGCAAACTTAAGCCGCGGGCGCTGGAGCCGCATTGTCTCGCGCTGCTGTCACAGGCATGATGTCAATCTTGTGACGGCGGCCAGCCGCGCGCCGCCGATGGTTTGATTGTGGAATTGTGTCGATGAGCAAGGCATTCACCAAAGAAAACGAGGAGATGGACGACGATCTGCCACCCGAGCAGCGTTTGCCCGCCTCCACTCGCAACTACATCACGCCGGGTGGTTGGCGTCGTCTGAAGGACGAGCTGTACCATTTGGTGAACCGCGAGCGCCCGGAAGTGGTGCAAGTGGTGAATTGGGCGGCCAGCAATGGCGACCGCTCGGAAAACGGCGATTATCTTTACGGCAAGCGCCGTTTGCGCGAGATCGACCGCCGCATCCGCTTTCTGACCAAGCGCCTGGAGTTGGCCGAAGTGGTGGACCCGGAAGCGCGCGAAGCCACTGATCAGGTGTTTTTCAGCGCCACTGTGCTGATCCAGCGCGGCGACGGCAACGAGCAGCGGCTCAGCATTGTCGGCGTTGATGAAATCGACCTGCCGCGCGGCCACATCAGCTGGATCTCGCCCATCGCTCGCACCTTGATCAAGGCGCGGGAAGGCGACAGCGTATTGTTTCGCGGTCCGGATGGCGACGAAGACATCGAGATTCTGGAAGTGTGTTACGAGAAAATCAGCTGAGCGCCGACACGGCGACTGCCCGGAAAACAACAAGGCCCGCATCTGCGGGCCTTGGTTTTTGCGCGGGTTGATCAGGCGGTCGGCGCGGCGTGCTTGCCTGCCAACTGGGCGTTGACCGCCATCCAGCCCTCGGTAGCGGTTTCGCCGGTATGGGCAAAGGCCTGCATCAGCAATTTTGCTTGTTCGCGATGCAGGGTTTCTTCCAGTTTGCGGCCTTCCTGCGTCAGCGAAAGCTGCTTCACCCGCTTGTCGTGGGCGGCAGCCATGCTGGCGATCAGCCCCATCTCCACCAGCTGGCGCAAGGGCATGTTGATGGCTTGCTTGGTAACATCCAGCGCGGCCAGCAGGTCTTTCACCGACAGGCCGGGATAGCGTGCCACAAAGAAGAGGATGCGGTGGTGAACCCGCGCCAGACCGCGCTTGGCGAGCATCTCGTCGGGTTTGTCGGTGAAGGCTTTATAGGCATGGAAGAAGGCTTCCATGGCGGCGCGAAGATCAATGGAACTGGTTGACTCTGGCATGTTGACGTCAGCCCGGTAGCAGGGTAGATTGGGTCAAAAAAATTGACATTTTATTGTCGGTTGCCACGACAGACCGCCATTGATCGGCAGCGCCGCACCCAACCGGCCGCTGCAGGAGCGAAGCTCCCGTCGCCCGCCACCCTCGGTCATGGAGACATGGTGACAGTCTGACGCCGGCAACTTGGGAGATTACCATGTTTTCAGAACGTATCGAACGCCTCATGGGCTCGTTGATCCGCGAAATCCTCGCGGCCGCGCAGCGCCCCGAGGTGATTTCCTTCGCAGGCGGTCTGCCCCAGTCCAGCTGTCTGCCCAAGCTGGATTTCAGCGATGTGCCCCAGCATCTGGCCCAGTACGGCACCACCGAGGGCGAGCCGGAATTGCGCGAGGCCATCGCTCGTCAGGCGCAAGCCATGGGTATTCCCTGCAGCGCCGACCAAGTGTTGGTGCTGACCGGTTCCCAGCAGGCCATCGATCTGGCGTCCAAGCTGTTCATCGACCCGGGCACGCCGCTGGTGACTGAAGGTCCTACCTATCTTGCCGCCCTGCAGTCCTTCAATCTGTTCGGCGCCAAAATCACCGCGGTGGCCCAGCGGGACGGACGTTTGCCGCCGGCAGATCTGGCCGCCGCGCTGGACAGTGTCAAACCGCGACTGACCTACCTCATCCCCAGCTTCCAGAATCCGTCCGGCGCCTGTTACACCGAAGCCAATCGCCGCGAGTTGGCCGAAGTGTTGGATGCCGCCAGCACGGTGGTGTTCGAGGATGATCCCTACCGCGCGCTGAGCTATGACGGCGAAGCGCCGGCGCCGCTGGTGTCCCATCTGAAGAAGGCTTCGTGGATCTATGCCGGCTCCTTCTCCAAAACGCTGGCACCGGGTTTGCGCGAAGGGTTCTTGATTGCCACCCCGGATCTTTACCCTTTGCTGGTCAAACTCAAGCAATCCACCGATCTGCACAGCAATCGTCCGGGCCAGTGGTTCATCGCCAAGGCGCTGAACAGCCCGGACTACCCGGTGCATCTGCAACGCTTGCGCGACACCTATCGTGTGGGGCGCGACGCCATGCAGGCGGCCCTGGAAAAGCACTTTGCCGATCTGGCCGACTGGCAGGTGCCGCATGGCGGCCTGTTCTTCTGGCTGACGTTGAAGCAAGCGCAGGATACTCGCGTGCTGTTGAAAGTAGCGCTGGAGCAAGAGAACGTCGCGTTCATGCCGGGCGAACCGTTCTATCCCGATCCGCAGCAAGGCATCGGTCACTTGCGGTTGAATTTCAGCCACGCCGCGCCGGAACGTATCGACGAAGGCATTGCCCGTCTGGCGGCGCTGATCCGTCAACGTCAGCGCGCCTGATGTCTTGCATTGTGTGATGAACAAGGTTGGCCTAAGACGTCTTCGGCCAACCTTGTTGTCTGATGCCGCAGGCAGCGGCGAACATGAAAAAGCCGGAGCGCAAGCTCCGGCTTTTTTGCGGGCAGAGTGAGGCCTCAGACGCCGACGGGGCTTTCGCCTTCCAGCATGGCCACACCATCCAGCGCCGAGCGGAATACCGCCTGCTGCAGCGTCTCGATGGCCTTCTTGCGGAAGAACTGCTTGCGCGTCACCAGCATCACTTTGCGGCGCGGTTCCGGCGCGGCGAAGGGCACTATCGACAGCAGGCTTTCATCGCCGGGGCCGATCGAGGTGGCCGGCATCACGGTCACTCCCATGCCGCTGGCCACCATGTGGCGAATGGTATTGAGCGAGCTGCCTTGCAGCGCGCCGGCCAGGCCGGAATTGTGGTTTTGCTTGCTGGCCAGTTCGCTGCAGGCCTGCAGCACCTGATCGCGGAAACAGTTGCCCTGCGTGAGCAGCAGCACGCTCTCATCCGCCAATTGCTCGGGCTGGATGGCGTCCTTTTTCTCCCAAGGGTGGCCCTTGGGGGTGGCGACGACGAAGGGTTCTTCGTAAAGTGGCCAGGCCAGCGTGCCAGTTTCTTCGAAGGGGTCGGCCACGATGATGGCGTCTACCTCGCCGCGCTTGAGCATTTCCGCTAGTCGCGCCGTGTAATTTTCTTCGAGGATGAGCGGCATTTCCGGCGCCAGAATGCGCAGGGCCGGAATCAGGCGCGGAAGCAGATAGGGGCTGATGGTGAATATCACGCCTAGTTTCAGCGGGCCCACCAGCTCGTTCTGATGCTCGCCTGCCAGCCGTTTCACGGTTTCCGCTTCTTCCAGCACGCGCTGCGCCTGCTCGATGATGCGTTCGCCGATTTCCGTCACCGCCACTTCCTGGCCACCGCGTTCAAACAGCGTGATGGCCAGTTCGTCTTCAAGCTTCTTGATGGCGATGGACAGCGTGGGCTGACTGACGAAACAGCTTTGCGCCGCGCGGCCGAAGTGGCGCTCGCGCGCCACGGCCACGATGTAGCGAAGTTCGGTCAGGGTCATGGTTTACCGTTGGTGCTCGGGCAGTACGATGTTGACTTCCAGCACTTCATAATCGTCCTGCTTTTCCACCTGTACCTTGATGTCGTCCAGATTGACGGCAACGTATTTGGAAATAACTTCCATCAGCTCGCGCTGCAGGGCCGGCAGGTAGTCCGGCGCGCTGCGGCCGTTGCGCTCATGCGCAAGAATGATCTGCAGACGTTCGCGGGCGATGGCCGCGGACTTCTGGCGTTTGCCGAACAGAATGTCGATAAGAGACATGGATCAACCTCCGAACAGGCGTTTCAACAGACCCACTTTCGGAGCCTCGAGGAATCGCATCGGGCGTTCTTCGCCCAGGAAACGGGAAACCACATCGCCATAGGCTTCGGCAACGTCGGAGCCGGCCAGATGGATGGCAGGGGTGCCGGAGTTGGAGGCTTGCAGCACGGTTTGCGATTCGGGAATCACGCCGATCAGCGGCACGCGCAGGATTTCTTTTACGTCGTCCACCGACAGCATCTCGCCCTTGTCCACGCGTGCAGGAGAGTAGCGGGTGATCAGCAGGTGTTCTTTCACCGGGCTGTCGCCGCGCTCGGCGCGGCGGGACTTGGATGCCAGGATGCCGAGGATGCGGTCGGAGTCGCGTACCGAGGACACTTCCGGGTTGGTGACGATCAGCGCTTCATCGGCAAAATACAGCGCCATCAGCGCGCCCTTTTCGATGCCGGCCGGGGAGTCGCAGACGATGTTCTCGAAACCCATCTCGGCCAGTTCGTTCAGCACTTTTTCCACGCCTTCCTGCGACAGCGCGTCTTTGTCGCGCGTCTGGGAAGCCGGGATGATATAGAGGTTGTCGCAGTTCTTGTCCTTGATCAGCGCTTGGTTCAGCGTAGCTTCGCCGTTCACCACATTGATCAGGTCGTACACCACGCGGCGCTCGCAACCCATGATCAGGTCCAGATTACGCAGGCCGACGTCAAAGTCGATTACCACGGTCTTGTGGCCGCGCAGGGCAAGGCCGGAGGCGAAGCTGGCGCTGGTGGTAGTTTTGCCGACCCCGCCTTTGCCGGAGGTCACAACAATGATTTTTGCCACGGTAAATCCCTTTGAGAATGAGTTATTCGCCAAGCGCGGTCATGACCAGGCGCTCGTTTTCGAGAAAGATCTGCGTCGGTTTGCCCATGATGCTGTCGGGCAGGGCCTGCTCAATAGTGCGATAGACGCCGGCAATGGAAACCAGCTCGGCTTCCATGCTGCGCGCAAAGATGCGGGCGTCGGCGTTGCCGCGCGCGCCGGCCAGTGCGCGGCCGCGCAAGGGGGCGTACACGTGGATGTTGCCGTCGGCGATGACTTCCGCGCCGGCGCTGACCATGGCCAGCACGATCAGGTCGCCGCCGCGGGCGTAGATTTGCTGTCCGGCACGTACCGGGCGATCAACAATCATGGCGCTGACGGGGGGAGGAGCAGACGGAACGACCGCTTCGGGCTTGGCCGGTTCCGGCGCAGGCTGCGCCGAGCGGGCCTGCGCGGCGGAATGTACATAAGCCATGCCGTAGCGGCTTGCCAGGTCGGCCAGCGAGGTATCCGGGTGACGCAGCGCCACGGCGCGGATGCCGTGGCGGCCCAGCAGCGGCAGCAGGGCGCCGAGATCGAGCGCGCCCGGGTCGGCGATATTTTCCACATCCAGGACAAAGGCTTCGCTGGGCGCGTTGGCGGCAACGCCGAAACGGGCCTCCAGAGCCGAGCTCAGCTCGGCGACGTCGCCGGTGCGCAGGATGAGCGCCAGCAGGTCCAGGCTGGCGGATTTTATGTCAAAGGCGTTCGCCACAGGGCTCATGATCAGGTTTCTAAATGAATAGATTTATTCTATTGCGCGAGTGTACTGGCTTGCCGCCCCCCTTTCAATGGCGCTGAACCGGGGCTGGACAAAATCGGAAACAAGCCTGTTGCGTTGCAAAAAAACGGCACAGGCGAGTAGCGAGGGGCGGATGCCCTGGTTTGTCATGTAAATGGAATGTTGCTGTTGTAAAAAGGCCAAAGAAATAGCGGCTTACGAGATTGTGCAGTGCAGCATTGAGTTGACCTCGCAGATGGTTTCTGTTTGAATAGCAATTGTTGCTATGCAGCAATCGGCGATTGGTCCGGTTTGTTTGTGACGAAGCTGAGTTGTCCAACATAATTCCCAGGAGTTTTACATGTTTACCAGCACCCAAGAATTTACTGCTCTCGGCCAGGCGCAATTCGACAAAGCCGTTCGCCTGTCCTCCATCGTACTGGCCGGCGCCGAGCGCTTCGCCAACCTGCAGCTTGAACTGACCCGCAAGCTGCTGGACAACAACGCCAAGAGTTTCAAGGCTCTGGCCGACGTGAAGGATCCGAAAGCCTTCGCCGAATTGCAAACCAGCCTGACCCAGCCCAGCCTTGACCAGGCTTTCGGCGTGGCCCGCGACATTTACGATGCCGCTGTTGCCACCCAGACCGAACTGACTTCCTTTGTTGAAGAGCAGTTGGCCGAAGGCAACAAGCAGCTGCTGGCTGGTCTGGACCGTCTGTCCAAGAATGCTCCCGCTGGTTCCGACGTGGCTGTTTCCGCGCTGAAAACGTTCGTGAACACTTCCAATGCCGCCTTCGAAAGCGTCTCCAAGACCGCCAAAAAGGTAAGCGCCGAGATCGCTGAAGCCAGCGTTGAAGCCGCCAGCAGCCAAGCCAAGGCCAGCGTAGCCGCTGTCAGCCGCAAAAAGCCTGCTGCATCCACTGCCGCTTCCGCCTGATTCGAAGCCGCTGCTGTCATGAAAAAACCCGCCGTCAGGCGGGTTTTTTATTGTGCGCCGGTCTGGGCGGGCCAGTGTGCAAGCAGCTGTTCCAGCAAGGGCTTGGCCTGCGCGCTCTCTTGCGCCATCAGCACTACCAGCCCGGCCAGTTGCGCAGCAAAGTGGCCGTCGCGGGTTGCCGGTTCGCGCAGCGCCGCCAGCAGCGATGCCGGGTCGGGCGCGGCCAGATGCTGGCGCGCCAGGTAGGCTTGCGCCAGCTGCCGCAGTTTGTCGAGCAGCTCCCATTGCGCTTGCAGGCGACTTTCCCATTGCAGCGCCGAGGGGGCTGCCTGCTCTGGCGAGACCGTGCGCCAGCCCGAGAGCAAGGCATCCATCACGTAACGGGTAAAGCGGGCACTGCCCAAGGGGCCGCAGTGCAGCCAGGCGTTTTGCGCCGGGGCGCAGGCGTCTAGGAGTGCGCGAGCTTGCGCAGGCAGCGGCAGCGGGCCGCCGGTGAGCAACATGAAACCCTGTGCGCCGCCTTGCGGCAGCCACCAGCCTGATACTTCCACCACCGCCATGCCGGATAGCGCGGCAACGCGCTGGTCAAGCGCATCCCAGCCGTCCTGCGCCATGTCCAGCCAGCCTTCATCACACTGCACGCCGCAGGCGTCGGCCAAGGGCCACCCCGCCGCCGGCGCGCAACGCTCGGCAAGCAGGCCGGATGACTGCAAGCGCTGCAGTATCCAGTCGAGGTGGGGGGCGTCGCCCAGAAGCCGGTACATGAATGTGGTCGCTGTCGATTGATGCGGCGCTCAAGGCCGCGTTGGAGATATGGCGGGACGTTTCATTGTGATGCTGAAGCATCCACCCTGCAGGAATTTTTCCACAAGTTGACGGTTTTGCGCATGGTGCGCGGCGTGAACAAACAAAAACGCCGGAGCAGCGACTCCGGCGTATGTGCGACAAGGTTGGCCGAAGGCTTACTTGCCGAAGCGGGCAATGCCTTCCACCAGTTCGGTCTTGGCGTCTTCCAGCGTGCCCCAGCCCTGGATCTTGACCCACTTGCCCTTTTCCAGATCCTTGTAGTGCTCGAAGAAATGCACCATCTGCGCGCGCAGCAGTTCCGGCAGGTCTTCCAGCTTCTGGATGGACTTGTACATCGGGCACAGCTTTTCCACCGGCACGGCTACCAGTTTGGCGTCCACGCCGCCGTCGTCTTCCATCTTGATCAGGCCCAGAGCGCGACAGCGCACCACCACGCCCGGCGGCAGCGGGAACGGGGTCACTACCAGCACGTCAACCGGATCGCCGTCGCCGGCCAGGGTTTGCGGCACAAAACCGTAGTTGGCCGGATACATCATGGAAGTGCCCATGAAGCGGTCAACCACCAGCGTGTTCCAGTCCTTGTCGAATTCGTACTTGATGGGAGCGGCGTTGGCGGAGATTTCGATGACGACGTTAAAGTCGCCCGGCATGTCTTTGCCCGGGCCGATGCTTGCCAGGTTCATCAGGCTGATCCTTATGGTGTGATGGTAATTGAGGCGAAGTAAATTGCAGCGAGACAACAAGAGCCGCTAACAAAACCGGACGAGCCTTGTCTTGTGGACGCGCTTGGCGCCGGGTTTTGTTAGCCGCTCTCAAGCCGTCGATTATATCAGCAGCTGCCCGCTTGTGCGGCGCAAGGTATAATCCCAGCCTCTGTTTGCATACATGGCCGCAACATGACCTTCGACACGCTTATCACCGAATTCGACAAAGGCCTGCGCACTCTTTTCGCGCAGGCGCACAGCCAGCGCGCGCATCCCGATGCCGGCGTGGCCGACGCCGAGCTGAGTCCGGCGGAAAAGCGGCATGCGCTGGGGCTGATGCGAGTCAACCATTGCGGCGAGATTTGCGCTCAGGCGCTGTACCAAGGGCAGGCGTTGACTGCCCGCGACGAGGCTGCCCGCGACAAGTTGCGCGAAGCCGCGCAGGAAGAAGTGGAGCATCTGGCTTGGACCGAGCGGCGCATCCGTGAACTGGGCGGCCGTCCCACCTTGCTTGGGCCCTTGTGGTACACCGGTTCGCTGGCTATCGGCATCACCGCCGGCGTGTTGGGGGACAAGTGGAACCTTGGTTTCCTGGAAGAAACCGAACATCAGGTGGGGGCCCATCTGGACAGCCACCTGCGCCAGTTGCCGGAGCAGGACGCCAAAAGTCGCGCCATTGTCCAGCAAATGCGCGACGACGAGCTGCGTCACGCCGATATGGCGCACAATTTTGGCGCGGCATCATTACCAAAACCAATCAAACGCTTGATGACATTAAGCGCCAAGGCAATGACGGCCAGCACTTATCGTCTTTGAGCTCTGTTTGTAGATTTACCTAGTACAAATGCCGCCCTTATGGGGCGGCATTTTTTTATGTCTAGGATAGGGCGCGGCTCTGTTCATGCCGATGGCTGAGCATTTGGATAAAAAACCTTGTGCATAAAGCTGTTATTGAGACATGTTTTCAAAAATAAAATTTGAAATAACAACTTCATTTCAGTGGTCTTGCTTCATGGAATTTGGATGATGCAACAGGCATGACACAGACCTCCTGCGGGAGTCGGCCATGACCGTATCCAAACGCATCCTCTTCCAGATTGCTCTGGCTGTTCTGGCCTTGATCGGCCTGGCTGCCAATGGTTTGTACAGCCAGTTCAGGCTGGCCGTCATGGCGCAGAACTTCGCTATGAGCGACTACCCCAGACTTATCACATTGGGCAGGTTCAGTGATGCGGTATATGGCCTGCGGCTGACGGGTTTGCATGCACTTACCTCTACCCGCGACGGCGATCGCAAGGCGGCGCAGGCGGATGTCAAAGCCAGCTATGATGCGGCCAAGCAGGCCATAGGCGCTTACGCTGGCATGATCAACGATGATGAGGATCGCGGCCTGAACAACAAGGATTTGCAATTGCTGGATCAATACCACGACGCGCAGACCCCGATGCTCGACGCTGCCGCACGCAATGATCTGAAAGGAGCGCGCAAGCTGCGCACCGACAGTGTCACGCCGGCCGGCGATGCGCTGCGGACCAATATCCTTGCCCACATTGATTACAACAAGCGCTAAGTGGACAAAGAGGTGGTCGACGCGCATGCGCAGTTTGCCGCCTCGCGCAATATCAGGGTCGGCATCAGCGTATTGCTGTCGCTGGTGCTGCTGTTCAGCGGTTGGCGCGCATACGCCTACATCGTCAAACCCTTGCAAGAACTGCACGGCGTGATGAACCGGATTGGCGAGAGGCTGGACTTCACCCTGACCATGCCGGTTTACAACGCCAAAGACGCAATCGGCGGCACCGCTACGGCATTCAATGCCCTGGTGGAGCGCATTCGCCACAGCCTCGTCGGCATCAACGAGTCTTGCGCGCAGGTGGCCAACTATACGAGCAATCTGGCGCTCAACGCCACCATTGAAGCCGCTCGAGCCGGCGAAATGAGCCGCGGTTTTGCGGTAGTGGTGGACGAGGTGCGCAAGTTGGCCGAAAGAACCGCCGTACTGACCGGCGAGATCGATCAGGTGATTCGCGGCATCAACGATACTTCGCGTCAAACCACATCCAAGATGGGCGAAGCCCTGCAACTGGTGGATTCAGGTGTGGAACGTTCTGACGAAGCCATAAGGGCGGTGGGGCTGATCGAGCATTCATCCGGCGCGGCCATGAGCATGGTGATGGAAATTGCCGAGGCCATCCGTGAGCAAGGCCGCGCCTGCAACGCCATAGCTGGCAAGTGGAGCGCATCGCTCAGATGGCCAATCAATCCAGCGTGGCGGCGCAGGAAAACGCGAATACCGCCAATCATCTGGACACGGCGGTGCAGGGGATGAGCAAAGCGATGGCGCGCTAACGCCTGTAAGACGCAGCTGGCGATAAACCGGCATTCACAGGAATAATGAAAGCCACCCATGAGGGTGGTTTTTTTATAGCCTGGAGGCGCAAGGGTGAGCAGAGACGAGAAATTACGGCTGGCGGCGCAAAGCCTGGGGTTTGATATCGAGGCGGAAATCCGCATTGGCGGCCATTACCTGCCGGTGCTGCGGGACGGTGACTGGCTATTTGTCAGCGGGCAAGTGCCGCGCATCGGCGAGATGGTGGTGGCGACCGGCGCGGCCGGCGCCGAAGCCAGTATTGAGCAGGCGCGTCGCGGTGCCGCCATCAGCGCCGTGCGTTGCCTGGCACTGTTACGCAAAGAGCTGGGTACCTTGGAACAGTTGGCCCGCATCGTGCGGCTGACAGTGTTTGTGCGCTCAGCGGACGGCTTTGGCCAGCAAAGCGAGGTGGCGGATGCGGCCTCAGACCTGCTGGTGGCTGTGCTGGGCGAGGCGGGGCTGCACGCGCGCACCTCGGTGGGCGTGGCGCAACTGCCGAAGGGGGCGACAGTGGAGATTGAATTGCAGGCGAAAGCGGCGTAGCGGGAATGAAAAAAGCACTGCCGAAGCAGTGCTTTTTTCTTGAATCCTGGCGTGCCAGAGAGGATGAAAGTGGGCAATGGCTTAATACCTTTATAGTCAGAGGAAAAACCAATTGAGTCAAAATTTCAAGCTTGTGTGATTTTTTAAATGAATAAATTGAACAATTGGCTTTCGGAATACAGCCTACTCATTAGTGAAATTTTTACGTTTACTGCGAATTCGACGTCGCTTTTCATGGGCTTTTTTTCTGGCTACAACAACTTCTCGCCAATCATCCCCATCATAGTCGTTCTTGTGAATATTGCATCGATCACACAACACCTGAAGGTTGCTTTTAAGATATCTGATATTAGGGTGCTTAGAGCGCGGTTTAATATGATCAACATGAATTCGCTTTCCTCGGATAAGAGTGCCACACCCATTGCATCGCTTATCACCTTGTCGCCAAGCGCTGATAACATCAGCTCTAATTCTGGACCAATTCCAGTGTTGTTTAAACTCAGCATAAAAGCTAGGATTGTTTAGAAGAGATGGTGATGTTTCATATTGCTGATAAATATCTTTTGCACGTTGAATATTCTTAAGAGCTTTAAGTTGATTAGCTGCCAGCTCGGCTCTTTCTAATGAGTAAATTCTTAAAATACCAACAAAACCTGTTAAACATAAAAATGATATGACTATCCACCAAAAGCTGATCATTGATGAATTCGCAATAAGGTGGCTGATTGCAATTATCGCTAAAGTAAGAATAACTGGTGCGAAACGTCTGGCTTGGGTATTCTTAGGAAGAAATTTATCAGCAAACTGGGTTGATAAAAATGCAAAGCCCGCAAATAATTTTACTCCTAAAAGCAACACAATCAACCCTGCAATGATTTGTATCACGATTTTCCCGATATCTATTTGAAATGCGACATGTACATCATCACAAATTCATTTCTACGCTACTTAATATATTTCTAAGAACCAACCCGTTTTTGTAACACGGGGGGCTACGACTATACACAACAAAATGCCCTTGTACTATGCAATGATCGCTGCTATCGTTGGTAGCAGTCAACGGCCTTACATTGATACTTCGAGCCACAGTCTCCTTCGCAACCGAGATGGCCGAGGCCAGGAAAGCCCACAGCTGGCACCTGAAGACCTCCGATATAGCCACGGTTCACGCCGCGATGTCATACATACCTACTGATCGAGCCGCCATGACCACTTTTCCTTTTTACAAATCGGGAATGGGGTTGATCCTCCGCTAACGGTGGCCTGCTCCATTCCATCCTGAATGGAGTTCATCATGTCTATTGATGCGCTTGCCCAGACACGGGCGGACTTCCGCTTCTTGCTGTTTGGTCACGATACGGTGCAGTGCGCCTATTACCTTGCACGCGGCGTGCACTGCATTGTGGATTTCTCCGAGATCGCCTTGCACAAGGAGCGTCTGCGCCATGCGAAGCAGCGCGAAGGCGTTGTGCTGCGTTACGGCAGCCAAGCCTTCAAGCTGCAAGCGTATGGCAGTGGATCGGGCTATCCCTTTGTGCTGGAGAATGCAGAGTTACGAATTGAATGCGGCGAGTTCAACAATCCTTCCTTTTTCGTCACCTTCCGCAGCCAGGCCTTATGGCAGTACGGCACGCAAGCATTGCATCAGCGCTTCATGCAGTGGGTTGACGAGGTGGGACTAGTCAGTGTCAAACCACCATCACTGTCACGCGTGGATTTCACCTTTGACTATCACCTGCCAGAGCGCGACTTTGACTTGGCCTCATTTGTCAGTCTGGCAGGCAAAGACAGCCAATACCGCGAAAATGGCACCGAGCAGACATTCTCATTCGGCAAAGGCGATGTAATGCTGCGGGTGTATGACAAGATCAGCGAGATTGCCCAGCAGAGTGACAAAGTATGGTTCTTCCCGCTGTGGGGTGTTGAGGCTGGGGTATGGCGGATCGAGTGGCAGGTGCGCAAGGCGCTGCTCAAGCGCTTTGGCATCCGTACCATGGATGACCTGTTTGAACGGCAGGCTGATTGCCTGCGTTATCTAGCCGCTGAGCACGACTCCATTAGCAGGCCAAACCAAGACAGTAATCGTTCTCGCTGGCCACTGCACCCGCTATGGACAGATTTGCTGACCCAGATTGATGCGCTTGAAGGGCTGGGGGTGTACCGGGAAATTGATGCGGCAGCTGTCTTGCAAGAGCGTCTGATGCGTGTAGGCATCAGCCTGTATGGCTACGCCAAGCGAGTGGCTGCTATCGAGTGCATTCAGCAGCGGCGCGACTTCATCGACCTGGATGAGACACTGGAGCGGATTGGTCGCTTGGTGTACCGCATTCATGATGCACCAACATGGAAATCTGACGTTGAAAAGCGTATCAATGACATGAGGTTGGGGCTATGAGCAACAGCAAACAGCATCGCCCCTGTCATGAAGTGATTCTGTATGGGCGGCAGGTCAATGCGGAATTGCATGAGGCGGAATTGAGGCAATGGACGGTTTATCTACCGGACTTGCTTCCCGCCCTTCTGCAATCCATCGAAGAAGCGTAACACCTACCCACGCCTTCGGTAGTCATTGCTGCCGAAGGCGGACTGCTCCAGATGAGGTATGTATGGCCGTTGCACTATATGCACGTGTGTCCACCACCCGCCAAGCCGAGAAAGACCTGTCCATTCCCGACCAGCTGCGCCAGATGCGCGATTGGTGTCAACGGCAGGGTTATGTCATCAGTCAGGAATATATCGAACCGGGTGCATCCGCGACTGATGACCGTCGCCCAGTCCTTCAGCAGATGCTGAGCGATGCAGCACTATCGCCAGCCCCCTTTGAGGCGATCATCGTCCACAGCTTGTCACGCTTCTTTCGCGATGCGCTCAGTTTTGGACTCTACGAGCGCCAGCTAAACAAGCGTGGGGTCAAGATCATCTCGATTACCCAGCAAACCAGCAATGATCCTGCAGGTGAAATGGCTCGCAAGATTTTCAATGTGTTTGATGAGTACCAGAGCAAGGAAAACGCCAAACATACCCTGCGTGCCATGCAGGAGAATGCCCGGCAAGGTTTCTTTAACGGCTCGATGCCGCCATTCGGTTACAAGGTTGTCGAGGCCGAAGCCTCAACTGGTCGTGGTAGGAAGAAGAAAAGGCTGGCGATCAATGAGTCAGAGGCCAGTCTGGTGCGCCGCATTTATGACCTGTACTTGCATGGTGATCATGGCAAGCCGATGGGACTGAAAGCCATAGCAGGTTATCTGACTAGTCATGGTTTGCTGATGCGTGGCCGACCGTGGCGCATGCAGCAAGTGTATTCGGTGTTGTCGAGCACGACTTATGCGGGAGAGCACTACTTCAATGTGACGAACTCCAAGACGCGTAAGGAAAACCCACGCAGCGAATGGGTCAGGCTCGATATCGACGCAATTATTGATCGAGCTACCTTTGAGGACGTGCGAGCGCTGCGCAGCGCTCGCGCGCCCGAAAAGGTGGCACCAAGGTTGGTTACCAGCGAAACCTTGCTGACCGGGTTGCTACGATGTGGGCATTGCGGGGCTTCAATGACCATCATTACCGGCAAGGGCGGGCGGTATCGGTACTACATGTGTACTAATCGCCGAAACAAACAGACGACGATTTGCCCTAGCAAGAGTTTGCCAATGGAAAAGCTTGACGATGTTGTCCTGGGTTACTTCTCGGAATATTGGCTGGTGCCGGAACGAATCGCAGGTCTGTTGCTGGAGTGGCGCAAGCAACTGAGTAGCCGCAAAGCACAGCAACAGGACAAGTTGGCCATCGTGCAAAAGTCACTTGCTGATATCGAGATGAGACAGGCACGCTTGCTGGATGCAATTGAAACGGGCGCACTGGCTGCCAATGATCCAACCATTACCATGCGTCTTGGGAGGCTAAAGTCAGAGCGTGAGGCGCAGCTGGTCGAACTATCCGGTGTTCGACAAGAGCAAAGCGTGCCGGTTGAGAAGATCACAACCAAGCAGATCGAGGTGTTCTGTCAGGTGCTGCGCAACAAGTTGCGGGGCGACAAGGTGTTTGCCAAGCAGTACCTGCGTATCTTGCTAGATGAGATCAGGATCAGGGATGGAGAGGCGGTGGCCAGCGGCAGCTACGAGGGGCTGGCGCAGACGGTGCTGGAAATGAAAAAAGGCACCGACGAATCAGTGCCTTCCTTCATACGTGTTTGGCGTCCCCACGGGGAATCGAACCCCGGCTACCGCCGTGAAAGGGCGGTGTTCT
>NZ_CAMFLA010000009.1 GCF_945957525.1 uncultured Aquitalea sp.
GTGTAGGTGAGCGTACTCGTGAGGGTAACGACTTCTACCACGAAATGAAGGACTCCAACGTACTGGACAAGGTTGCGATGGTGTATGGCCAGATGAACGAACCGCCGGGCAACCGTCTGCGCGTTGCTCTGACCGGTCTGACCATGGCCGAGCACTTCCGCGACGAGAAGGATGCTTCCGGCAAGGGTCGCGACGTTCTGCTGTTCGTGGACAACATCTACCGCTACACCCTGGCCGGTACCGAAGTATCCGCTCTGCTGGGTCGTATGCCGTCCGCCGTGGGCTATCAGCCGACGTTGGCCGAAGAAATGGGCCGTCTGCAAGAACGTATTACTTCGACCAAGGATGGTTCCATTACCTCCATCCAGGCCGTATACGTACCTGCGGATGACTTGACCGACCCGTCTCCGGCTACCACCTTCGCCCACTTGGACGCTACCGTGGTACTGTCCCGCGACATCGCCGCCTTGGGTATCTACCCGGCCGTTGATCCGTTGGACTCCACCTCCCGTCAGCTGGATCCGCTGGTGGTTGGCGACGAGCACTACTCGGTTGCCCGTGGCGTGCAGTCCACGCTGCAGCGCTACAAGGAACTGCGCGATATCATCGCGATTCTGGGTATGGACGAACTGTCCGAGGACGACAAGCTGCTTGTGGCTCGCGCCCGTAAAATCCAGCGTTTCCTGTCCCAGCCGTTCCACGTTGCTGAAGTGTTTACCGGCTCCCCGGGCAAATACGTTCCGCTGCGCGAAACTATCAAGGGCTTCAAGGCTATTCTGGCTGGCGAATACGACCATCTGCCGGAACAGGCTTTCTACATGGTTGGCGCCATCGAAGAAGCTGCTGAGAAAGCCAAGACCCTTAACTAAGGAGAGGGCTGATGTCCAAGATGCATGTCGAAGTGGTAAGCACTGAGCAGCTGATCTACTCCGGTGACGCCGAGTTTCTGGTGGCTCCGGCGCTGGAAGGCGAAATCGGTGTGTATCCGCGACACGTGCCGCTCCTGACCCGTATCAAACCCGGCATCCTTCGTTTGAAGGTGCCGGGCAGCAAGGACGAAGTGTTGGTGGCTGTTTCCGGCGGCATGCTGGAAGTGCAGCCCACCCACATCACCGTGCTGGCCGATACGGCGATCCGCGGCGAGGATCTCGACGAGGCTCGCGCCAATGAGGCCAAGCGCGCTGCAGAGGAATCTCTGCAACATGCTACCGACGACCTGAGCACGGCAAAGGCGCATGCCGCCCTGGCATCCGCCATTGCACAGCTCAAGGCGCTGGACTACCTCAAGAAGCGCGTGCACTGATAGCGCGAGAGCGAATCGTGTATAGTTGCAGGCTGCCACGCAAGTGGCAGCCTTTTTCATTTCTTCCTGATTCCGAATACCACCAACACCATGGATAGCCTCAGCGTCGTCATTCTGGCTGCCGGCAAGGGTACCCGCATGTACTCGGCCAAGCCCAAGGTTCTGCACTCCATCGGCGGCAAGCCCATGCTGGCCCACGTCATCGAAACCGCCAAGCAGCTATCGCCCGATCGCCTGGTGGTGGTGTACGGTTTTGGCGGCGAGCAGGTTCGGCAAACCATTGGCGATGACGGCGTGTTGTGGGCCGAGCAGGCTGAGCAACTCGGCACCGGGCATGCCTTGAAGATGGCCATGCCCTTGCTGCCGGACGCCGGGCGCACGCTGGTGCTCTATGGCGATGTGCCATTGACCCGCTTGGAAACGCTGCAAGATCTGCTGGCCGCTGCCGGCGATGGAATGGCAGTGCTGACCGATGTGCTGGATGACGCCACCGGCTACGGACGAATGGTGCGTGGCACGGACGGCAAGCTGAAAGCCATTGTCGAGCATAAGGACTGCAGCCCCGAGCAGTTGGCTATCCGCGAAATCAATACCGGCATGATGGTGTTGCCCAACGGGCGCTTGGCCGACTGGCTGAACGCATTGCGCAATGGCAACTCGCAGGGCGAGTACTACCTGACGGATGTGCTGGCCTTGGCCGTGGCCGAAGGCGTGGCGGTGGAAAGCGCCTTGGTGGCGCACAGCTGGGAGGCTGCCGGCGTCAACAACAAGCTGCAGTTGGCCGAACTGGAACGCATTCTGCAACAGAACCAGGCGCGGGCGCTGCTGACGGCTGGTGTGACGCTGGCGGACCCGGCACGCATCGACATCCGGGGCGAGTTGGTCCACGGCAACGATGTGAGTATCGACGTCAATTGTGTGTTTGAAGGCAAGGTAAGCCTGGGCGACGGCGTAGAGATCGGCGCCAATTGCATATTGAAGAATGTCAGCGTAGCCGCCGGCACCCGCATTGCCGCGTTTTCGCATCTGGAAGACGCCGTGGTGGGCGAAGCGTGCCGCATTGGTCCTTATGCCCGTTTGCGTCCCGGCGCAGCATTGGCCGGGCATGTGCACGTCGGCAACTTTGTTGAAATCAAGAAGAGCACCGTGGGCGAGGGTTCCAAAGTCAATCATCTCACCTACATCGGCGATGCCAGCATCGGCAGCAAAGTGAACGTGGGCGCGGGCTCTGTCACCTGCAACTACGATGGCGTCAACAAATTCAAGACCGTGATTGGCGACAACGTCTTCGTAGGCTCCGGCACACTGATGGTGGCACCGGTAACGCTGGAAGAGGGTGCCACTATCGGCGCGGGCTCGGTGCTTACCCGCACGGCCCCGGCTGGCGAGCTGACCGTGGCGCGTGCCCGACAAACGACCATCCCCGGTTGGAAGCGCCCGGCAAAAAAGAGCTGAAGTTGCTGATAGTTGCTGTCAAATCCACCCAAACACCCTGAGTCAAGGCGCTCCGACGCTGGCAGTACTTGAGTACGGCCAGGAGGCGCAGCACAGCATCAGGTGTTTGTTAGCCGCACTAACTGGCAGAGAGAACCCGGTTGCGCCTATAGGCGAGCCGGGTTTTTAACTTTTTCGGCTAAATATTTCGATTCGGAAGATATTCGAAAGAAAATTTGACCGGTTGGATTGGCAAGACCAGCTGAATGTTGTTAGTATTGCGAAACTTTCGAAACGAAACCTCGCCATGACGAAACGAAATACCCAGCAACGCCGTCACGCCATCGCCGCTCTGGTGCAGGAGCAGGGCGAAGTCAGCGTGGAGGAGTTGACCCGTCGTTTCGACACCTCCGAAGTCACCATCCGCAAAGACTTGGCCCTGCTGGAAACCGGCGGCCTGTTGCTGCGCCGCTATGGCGGCGCTGTGTGTCTGCCCAGTGAAATGGTGGCCGAGGTGGATGCGGAGCAAGTGTCCTTGCGCAAGCAGGAGATTGCTCGCGCTGCGGCGGAGCGCATCCGCGATCACAATCGCGTCATCATCGACAGCGGCACCACCACCAGCGCCATGATTCCCTTGCTGGGCAACAAGCGCGGCCTGGTGGTCATGACCAATTCGCTGAATGTGGCTGGTGCGCTGCGCGAGTTGGAAAACGAACCCATTCTGCTGATGACCGGCGGCACCTGGGACCCGCACTCCGAATCGTTTCAGGGGCAGGTGGCCGAGCAGGTGTTGCGTTCCTATGATTTTGACCAGCTTTTCATCGGCGCGGACGGCATCGATCTGGATCGCGGCACCACCACCTTCAACGAACTGGTGGGGCTGTCGCGCGTGATGGCAGAAGTGGCGCGCGAAGTCATTGTGATGGTCGAGTCGGATAAGATCGGCCGGCGAATCCCCAACCTCGAGTTGCCATGGGACAGCATCCATACCCTGGTCACCGATGACGCCCTGTCCGACGAGGCCAGGGCCCGAATTCTGGCGAAAGGCGTCACCCTGATTTGCGCGCCTTCGGCCAACCTCAATGCAAGGAGAAAATAATGTGCGGCATCGTCGGCGCCATCGCCAAACGCAATGTAGTCCCGGTTCTGGTGGAAGGTTTGAAGCGGCTTGAGTATCGCGGTTACGACTCGGCGGGCATCGCGGTATTGACCGGCGACGCCATCCGCCGTGTGCGCCGTGTGGGTCGCGTGGCGGAAATGGAAAACGCCGCCGCCGAAGAGGGCTTGCAAGGGCTGCTGGGTATCGGCCACACCCGCTGGGCCACTCATGGCGGCGTGACCGAATTCAACGCCCACCCGCACATCTCCTTCGACAAGATCGCCGTGGTGCATAACGGCATCATCGAAAATCATGAAGAACAGCGACAGCGCCTCAAGGATCTGGGCTACAGCTTCGGCTCGCAGACCGATACCGAAGTGATCGCCCACCTGGTGCATCACTACTATCAGGAAGGGCGCTCGCTGTTTGACGCCGTCAAGCTGGCCACTCGCGAACTGACCGGCGCTTACGCCATTGGCGTCATCGCGCTGGATCGTCCGGACGAACTGGTCTGCGCCCGCATGGGTTGTCCGCTGCTGGTGGGGGTGGGCGAGGGCGAAAACTTCATCGCTTCCGATGTCTCCGCCATCCTTTCCGCCACCCGCCGGGTGATCTTTCTGGAAGAGGGCGACATCGGCCTGCTGACCCGCGACGGCGTCACGCTGGTGGACAAGCACGATCAGCCGGTGGAGCGCGCCTTGCATCTGTCGGATGTCTCGCTGGCTTCGCTGGAGCTGGGGCCTTACAGCCACTTCATGCAGAAGGAAATCCACGAACAGCCCAAAGCCCTGTCCGACACCATTGAAGCCATTCTGGAAAACGGTTTCGCGCCGGCGTTGTTCGGCCAACGTGCCGACAGCCTGTTGCCATCCGTGGAAGGCGTGAAAATCCTCGCTTGCGGCACCAGCTACTACGCCGGCCTCACCGCGCGCTACTGGATCGAAAGCATTGCCGGCCTGCCTTGCGATGTGGAAATCGCCAGCGAATACCGCTACCGCGACGCTTGGGCCAATCCGCGTCATCTGGTGGTGACCATCTCCCAGTCCGGTGAAACGCTGGACACCATGGAAGCGCTCAAATACGCCAAAGAGTTGGGGCACGACAAGGCCTTGTCCATCTGCAATGTGCGCGAATCCGCCATCCCGCGCGCCAGCGAGCTGGTGTTCTACACCCGCGCCGGCGCGGAAATCGGCGTGGCTTCCACCAAGGCCTTCACCACCCAGCTGGTCAGCCTGTTCGCGCTGGCGGTGACTTTGGGCAAGCTGCAAGGCCGCGTCGATGCCGAGACCGAACACCGCTACCTCGACGATCTGCGCCACCTGCCGGGTTCGGTGCAGCATGCACTGAATCTGGAGCCGCAAATCAAGGCTTGGGCGGAGCGTTTCGCAGTAAAAAACAACGCGCTGTTCCTGGGGCGCGGTTTGCACTACCCGATCGCTCTGGAAGGCGCGCTCAAGCTCAAGGAAATTTCCTATATCCATGCGGAGGCCTACCCGGCCGGCGAACTCAAGCACGGCCCGCTGGCGCTGGTGGACGAGAGCATGCCGGTGGTGGTGATTGCGCCCAATGACAGCTTGCTGGAAAAAGTGAAATCCAATATGCAGGAAGTGCGAGCGCGCGGTGGCGAGCTGTTTGTCTTCGCCGATCTGGACAGCCATTTCAGTGAATCGGAAGGCGTGCATGTGATTCGTACCCCGCGTCATGTCGGCGTGCTTAGCGCCATCGTGCATACCATCCCGGTGCAGATGCTGGCCTACCACGTGGCGCTGGCGCGCGGCACCGACGTGGACAAGCCCCGCAATCTGGCCAAGAGCGTGACGGTGGAGTAACTGCCGCGCGATCAGGATTTGTCCTGATTTCGGCTTTCAGTAAAAAGAGGTCCTTTACGGACCTCTTTTTGCTTTCTAGGCTGAAAGGAGTGCAGTGGGGCATTGTCATGGGGGCGGTGTTGCGGGGGAGGCAGAATCGCGATGCTCCCGCCATGAGATGGCGCAAATTTTAAAGCATTCACTCGACTGGGCCGATATACTGCACTTGTGAGCAAATCATGCAAATGCGCTGCTTATTATGCGAAATTTGCTTGAAATACCTGAATTAGAAAAATAGGATCCTCCATGCGTACTCTCCGCTCAAAACTGCTTGTCTTCGTGCTGGCGATGCTGGTCGCCATTTCTCTGCTGTTCTGTGGGGTGGTTTACTGGAAAATGAAAGACGCGCTGTTGTCCTCGGTGCGCGATCAGGTGACCCAGACCGCCAGCAGCAAGGTCAGCTTCATTACCGAGTGGGTGTCTTCCCACCAGAGCATCGTTGGTTCTTCCCTGCAGCGTTTCACCGATGGCGGCGACTTGAAGCCCATCCTTGACCAGTCGCAGGAGGCCGGCAAGCTGGACGATATGTACGTTGGCGAATCCAACAAGCGCATGACCCAGTTCTCCAAGTCCACGCCGGTGCCGCCGGGCTATGACCCGACTGGCCGCCCGTGGTATCTGGCCGCCAGCAAGAGCGAAGAGGCCATCGCTACCGAGCCCTATATCGACGCGGCCACCAAGAAGCCGATCATTACTTTCGCCAAGGCGCTGCGCAAAGACGGTCAGGTAGTTGCTGTGGCGGGCGGCGACGTATCGCTGCAACGCGTGGCGGACGAAGTGGTGTCCGCCAAGCTGCCGGGTGATGGTTATGCCTTTCTGGTGACTGGCGACGGCTCCATCATCGCTCACCCGACCAAAGATTCCGGCATGAAGAAGATCGGCGAAATCGTCCCGGGCTATGACTTTGGCGCTATTGGCAAGGACGGCACCCTGCAAACGGCGTCCATCAACGGCGAGAACATGCTGACTGCGCTGTATCCGGTGGGCAAGACCGGTTGGCTGCTGGGTGTGATGGTGCCGGTAGCGGCCGCCACCGCTTCGGTGGGCCAGTTGATGATGATCATGGTGGGCCTGCTGTTGGCTGGTCTGGCCGTGGTGGCGGTGTTGGCCACTATCGGCGTGGCGCGCATGCTGTCCGGTCTGAGCGAACTGCGCGACGCCATGCGCAATGTGGCAAGCGGCGACGGCGACCTTACCCTGCATCTGCCGGTGAAGTCGCACGATGAGGTGGGGCAGATCGCGGATGCCTTCAACCAGTTTGTGAAGAAGCTGCACGGCATGTTCGTGTCGGTGCGCAACGACGCCGAGGCGCTGGCGCGCGATACCGCGTCTTTGCATGAGGCGGCGGACAGCATCGCTTCCGATTCGCGCATTCAGTCCAATGAGCTGTCGGCTACCGCCGCCACCATTGAAGAGATCACGGTCAGTATCAACCACATTGCCGACAATGCCGGCGAAACCGAGCATCTGGTGAGCAGCACGCGCACCAACTCCGAAGACTCCTATCAGGCGATGGAGCGCGTGGCGCGCGAGGTGCAGTCCATTGTGGAAACAGTGGGTTCGCTGCAAGGCGCAATGGGTGATCTGGCTTCACATTCCGAGCAGATTCGCGGCATCGTGGCAGTGATTCGCGATATTGCCGATCAGACCAACCTGCTGGCCTTGAACGCCGCCATCGAGGCTGCGCGAGCCGGCGAGCAGGGCCGCGGCTTTGCCGTGGTGGCCGATGAGGTGCGCAAGTTGGCCGAACGCACGGCGTCCGCCACGGTAGAAATCGAGCAGATGATCAGCAGCGTGATCAGCCAGACCGAAGTGGCCATTGGCCATACCAGCAAGACCAACGAGCGCGTCGCCACCGGCGTGGCGCTGTCGCGCGAGGCGGCGGACAAAGTGGGCAAGATCCAGACCAGCACGCACGACATCGAGTCGCGCATGTCGGAAATCACCACCTCCACCAAGGAGCAGAGCGCGGCCACTACCGCCATGGCGCAAAGCGCTGAGCGCATCAACAGCAAGGCGTTGGAGAGCGATGCCAAGGTGCAGCAGATTCTCAGCATCATTCAAGATCTGTCGCGCCGCGGCGGCGATCTGCGCAGCCTGGTGTCCCAGTTCAGACTGTAAGACCGCGTTCCGCGCCAAGCAAAAAGACAGGGCCTGTGCCCTGTCTTTTTTTATGTGGCTGATCCGGGTTCCGGGCAGCGGGACGAAGCTCAGGGCGAGGCGATGGTTTTGCCGTGCGCTCCGCCGTAGCGGGCCAGAATGGCGCGTATTTTTCCGCTGCGCAGCAGCCGGGTGACCGAGGCGGAGAGCTCGTCCGCGCCGACACTAGCGTTGGGGCTGCGCAGACAACGGATGGAGGTGGCGGTAATCACCAGGCGGGAGGCTTCCAGTTGGTGAGCTTCCGGATGACTGGCGGCGGCGTAATCAAGATCGATATCGCGCATCACGGTGACATCCACCCGTCTGGCCAGCTGTTTCATCAGGGCGTGCTGTTCGCTGGGTGCATCGTCCCGTGTGGCTTGCCTGCTGCTGAACAGCGTTTCCAGTACCGGGTATTGGTAGCCGTTGACGGTGCCGATGGTTTTGCCTTTCAGCGCGTTCAGCTCGCCAATGCCGCGGGTGCCGGCAAAACCGACCACTCTCTCGGTGATGGTCATGATTTCCGGTGTCCAGTCGAACATCAGCGCATCCTGCCCAAGCCAAGAGGGGGACATCAGGCACATGACGTCAAAGCTGGCGCTGGCGGTATTATCGGTCACGCGGCGACGGGGAATGGGCACTTCTACCAGCGGGCGACCCAGTTCATGTGCCAGAGCGGCGTTGAGATCCTTGTCGATGCCCCCGGTAAGTTGAGCGCTACTGCCATCGCGCTGTATTTCGCCCAGCGGCATTTCCAGGGTTTCCAGAAAGGCGAAACGCAACGGGCGGGCGGCCATGGGGCCGCTGGCGCAGGGGTTGGCGGACAGGATGCCGAGGGCAAGCAGGAGGGTGGCGCGCATGCGAGCAGACAGAGTGTTCTTTTGCAGACAGTATCGTCGGAAACGATGCGGCAATGCAGCAGGCTAGTTGAGGGCATGCGATAAAACCATGAAGCTACTATGGGGTTGTCGCTTATGCGCCACGCAAGGCGCATTTGCCGCGCGCCGGCCTGGCTCAGCGGCCGGCCTTGCGGCTTTGCTTGACTGTGTACATTTCGCTGTCCGCCAGGCTGACGGCGGTTTCGCTGCGCAGGCCGAAAGGCGCCAGCGCCACTACGCCGACGCTGGCGCCAGGGTAGCTGGTGTCATGGCCGGCCAGCAGGTAGTCGCCTGCCGTGGCTGCAGCCAGACGGCGCTGCAACGTGGCGCCCGCCTGCGCCGGTTCGCCTTCGGTGATGAGTGCGCCTGGGGCGTCGTCTTTCGGCCATGCGGGGCCGGGGCCGACGATGACGAACTCGTCGCCGCCCATCCGTCCCAGCATGTCGGTGGCGCGCAAGCCGCTTTGCAGCCGCTGCGCTACGCTCTTGAGGAATTCGTCGCCCGCCTGATGGCCGTGCTGATCGTTGATCTGCTTGAAGCCGTCCAGATCCACCACGCCGACCAGAATGCTGAAGCGGTTGCGCACTGCTTGCGCCAGCAGCCGGTCCAGGTGGTCGAACAGGGCTCGGCGGTTGGGCAGCCCGGTCAGCGCGTCAGTCATGGCGTAGGAGGTGAGCTGGGCATTGGCGACTTGCAGACTTTCCACCAGCAGTTCGCGCTCGATGAAATTGGCGATGATGTTGGCGAACAGCAGCAGCAGGGTTTCAATCTCGTGGGTGATGGGCAGGGTGTCGGAACTGGCGGCGCACAGGGTGCCCAGCAGGAGGCCGTCGGTATTGAATACCGGCGCGCTGAGGTAGGTGTTGATGCCCAGTTGGCGGGCGGCGGCAGAGTCTCCCCACAGTACGCTCACCTGATTGGTGGCGGTGATGCCCATGTCCAGTGATCGCTTGCACAGCGTGTCTTCCCAGGGCACGCACAAGCCTTCGGCGATCTGCATGCGTCCGCCATTGCGGGCATAACGCACTTTCTGGAGATTCTGCTCGGGATGAACGCTGGTGAGATAGGTGGACTCCATACCGGTGATATTGCCCAGCATGTCCAGCAGGGGGCGGATCAGCTGCTCGACGGTTTTGGCTTTGGCGAGCGAGGCAGTCAGTTGGGAAAGGACCGGGTCCATGCCAGCTCTCCATCTTGCATGCCGGGGACGGGAAGGTCGCTCGGCAAGCCCGGGGTCTTGCGCAGTCTTGAGCGTGACGCTACGTATTTTAACGTAGGAATTGAAGCGCTTACAGCTGTTTTAGCATGAATCCGGCTTTATCGCCGCGAACAAGAAAATGCATTTTGGGCGGGGCTTTCAACAGGGGTGGACCGCTTGGGCAAGGCGCGAGCCGGCCGTGGACGGATGGGCCAGGCGGTGAAGTCGCTGTTTGCTACCGCACATGGCGTCATGCTTTCGGACTGTTCTGTTTTTGTGTTGGAGCGAGCTTCGGCTTTGAGGCTGACAGTTTCTTTTTGCCGGAAGGCAACCGGGCGCGCATCGCGCAATGCATGCTGTTGATCGACCCGGCGGCGCTGGCTGGGCAAGCGGTATTCTTTGAACGAGTGGCAACGCTGGTATCGGCGATGTTGGCCGAAGACGGGGTGCGCCTGCCGAGCGAACGCGACGAGGCGGCAGCGCGCGCGGCGGCGGAGCAGGGCATGGCGTTGCCGGCGGACTTACTGGCCAGCATCCGCTTGGCAGCGGGCGGGCCTGGCTAAGATCCGCTGACAAGGCCCCTGCGTCTGTGTCGCGCTTCCTTGCCGTATCGCCTGCAGCTCCTGCGTCGGCGCGCCTTGATCCAGGCTCCCCGCGAGGTTTGGCGGGCGGCTCAAGGGCGAGCAGCCGCCGGCATGACCGGACAAATAAAAAGAGGCCCCAAGGAGCCTCTTTTTGACAGACAAGCTTGGCCGGGGGGCCGCCTGTCCGGTGCGGATCACATCGGCGGGATCTGGCTGTCCAGCGCCATCATTGCGCTGAGCGCGGTGACGGTGATGATGGAGAAGAAGAACACCTGCCGCGCCCACTGGCGATCGTCGGTGCTTTCCTTGTAGCCGGACAGCGCCATTTTCAGCCACCACAGGCTGGTGGCGCAGGCCACCGACAGATAACCGTAGCCGGCATAGCCGTATACGGTCAGCATCAGCGTGGCCACGGCGAAAGCCAGGATGTACAGCACGATCTGCTGCTTGGCCTCCGATACTCCCCTCACCACCGGCAGCACCGGAATGCGCGCCGCTTCGTAGTCCTTGAAGCGGAAGATGGCGATGGCGTAGGAGTGCGGCATCTGCCACAGACAGAACATCAGCAGCAGGATGGCCGCGCCGCTGTCGAACTGGCCGCGCGCCGCGCAGTAGCCCGCCACCGGCGGCACCGCGCCGGAAAGGCTGCCCACCAGCGTGCCGTAGATGGATTTGCGCTTCATGTACAGGCTGTACACGCCCACGTAAATCACAAAGCCGAACAGGGCACAGGCCAGCGCCAGGCCGTTGGTCCACAGCGCCAGCGTGGCGAAGCCCGCCATGCCCAGCAGCACGCCGTGAGCCAACGCGGCTTTCAGGCTCATGTCCCCGGTGACCAGCACCCGCTTCTGCGTGCGCGCCATGCGCGCGTCGATGTCGCGGTCAATGCAGTTGTTGATGGCGCAGCCGGAGGCCACCACCAAGGACAGGCCCGCCATGGTGGCCAGCAGCAAGGGCCAGGACAGCGGCCCCTGCGCGGCCAGCAGGAAGCCGCCCACCGTGGAGATGAGATTGCCGAAGATGATGCCCGGCTTGGTTACCTGCAGATAACGCTTGAGCTTCATTCCGTCTGGCTCAGCGCATCATCAGCGCGTCGGCGGTGGAGATGATCCACACCGACAGGCCCACCAGCATCACGATGATCAGCGCGGTGAACAGGAAGGAGAAGGTATTCAGCTTGCCTTCTTGCGTGAAGTTCAGGTGCAGGAAGTACTTGAGGTGCACGATGATCTGCACGACGGCGAAAGCGAAGATGCCGATCATGGTGGCCTGCTTGGTGAAGCCGCCGCCCATCACCATCCAGAACGGAATGGCGGTGAGGATGACGGACAGCGCGAAGCCGATCACATAGCTCTTTACGGTGCCGTGGCTGGCGTTGTCATGCGCGTGGCTCATCACATGGCTCCTTTCAGGTACACGACGGTGAAGACGCAGATCCACACGATGTCGAGGAAGTGCCAGAACAGGCTCAAGCAGTTCAGGCGGGTCATGGCGCGACCGGTCAGGCCGGTCTTGGCCACTTCGATCATCATCACCGTCATCCAGATCAGGCCGGCGGTGACGTGCAGGCCGTGCAGGCCCACCAGGCCGAAGAAGGCCGAGAGGAAGGCGCTGACCTGCGGGCCGTGGCCCTCGGAGATCAGGTGGTGGAACTCGTTGATTTCCAGACCGATGAACGCGGCGCCGCAGGCGAAGGTGACGGCCAGCCAGCCCAGCACCGCCGTCTTGTTGCCCTTGTGGCCGGCAATCATGGCGAAGCCGTAGGTGATGGAAGAGAGCAGCAGGGCTGCGGTTTCCACCATCACGTAAGGCAGGTCGAAGATTTCCTTGCCCGACACGCCGTTGGCGATATTGCGATACAGCACGGCGTAGCCGGCGAACGCAGTCGCAAACAGGATGCAGTCGGTCATCAGGTAGAACCAGAAGCCCAGCACGGTTTGCGAACCGCTGTCGTGGTGCTCGTGGTCGTCATGCGCGTTGTGCGCGTGGTCTACATAAGTACTCATGTGTGGATCCACCTGTTAAGCGGTAGTGGTGGGACGACTGCCGGAGCGGGACGCTTTGTCGTCGCGTTCGGTGTAGTTGTCCACATCGATGCCCATGCGCTCGAAGTGCGAGCGCTCGACGCTTTCGACTTCGTCCGGCTGCACGTAGTAGTCCAGATCATTGTCGTAGGCGCGGGCCAGCATGCTGCCGACGATGCCCAGCAGGCCAACAATGGCCAGCCACCAGATGTGCCAGATCAACGCAAAGCCCAGCACGGTGGTGAAACCGCCGATAAAGATGCCGGCCGCGGTGTTTTTCGGCATGTGGATGGGGGCGTAAGCCTTGGGCACGGCGTAGGCGATGCCCTTTTCCTTCATGTCGGTGAAGGCATCGATGTCATGCACGCGCGGCACGATGGCAAAGTTGTAGAACGGCGGCGGGGAGGAGGTGGCCCACTCCAGGGTGTGGCCGTTCCACGGGTCGCCGGTAACGTCCATGTTCTGTTTGCGGTCGCGGACGCTCACGTACAGCTGCAGTAGCTGGGTGGCGATACCGCAGGCAATCAGCACCGCGCCGAAGCAGGCGACGTACAGCCACGGATCCCAGGCCGGATTGTCGGTGTGGTTCAGGCGACGGGTCATGCCCAAGAAGCCCAGCACGTACAGCGGGATGAAGGCGAACATGAAACCCACTTGCCAGAAGGCGAAGGCCAGCTTGCCCAGTTTTTCGTTCAGCTTGAAGCCGAAGGCCTTGGGGAACCAGTACGCAAAACCGGCCAGATAGCCGAACACCGCGCCGCCGATGATGGTGTTATGGAAGTGGGCGATCAGGAACAGGCTGTTGTGCAGCACGAAGTCCGCGCCGGGCACCGCCATCAGCACGCCGGTCATGCCGCCGATGGAGAAGGTGACCATGAAGCCCAGGGTCCACAGCACCGGCGGGGTAAAGCGCACGCGGCCGCGGTACATGGTGAACAACCAGTTGAACAGCTTTACGCCCGTGGGGACGGAAATCACCATGGTGGCGATGCCGAAGAAGGCGTTGACGTTGGCGCCGGAACCCATGGTGAAGAAGTGGTGCAGCCAGACCATGAAGCCCAGCACCGAGATCACGCCGCTGGCGATGATCATGGAGGTGTGGCCGAACAGACGCTTGCCGGAGAAGGTGGAGATCACTTCGGAGAAAATACCGAAAGCGGGCAGCACCAGAATGTACACCTCGGGGTGACCCCAGGCCCAGAACAGGTTCAGGTACATCATGGCGTTGCCGCCGGCTTCCGCGGTGAAGAAGTGGAAGTCCAGATAGCGGTCTAGGCTCAGCATGGCCAGCGCGCCGGTCAGGATGGGGAAGGACGCCACGATCAGCACGTTGGCCCAAGTGCAGGTCCAGGTGAAGATCGGCATTTGCATCAGCTTCATGCCCGGCGCGCGCATCTTGATGATGGTTACCAGGAAGTTGATGGCCGTGAGTGTCGTCCCTATCCCTGATATCTGCAGCGCCCAGGTGTAGTAATCCACCCCCACGTCAGGACTGAAGCCCAGCTCGGACAGCGGCGGATAGGCCACCCAGCCGGTGCGGGCAAAGTTGCCCACGCCCAGCGACAGGTTCACCAGAATCACCGCCGATACCAGCAGCCAGAAACTCAGCGAGTTGAGGAAGGGGAAGGCCACGTCGCGCGCGCCGATCTGCAGCGGCACCACGATGTTCATCAGGCCGGTCATGAAGGGCATGGCCATGAAGATGATCATGATCACGCCGTGGGCGGTGAAGATCTGGTCGTAGTGTTCCGGCGGGAAAATCCCCATGTGGCCGTCAGTGGCGATAGCCAGCTGGGCACGCATCATCATGGCGTCGGCAAAGCCGCGCAACAGCATGATCATGGCGACGATGATGTACATCACGCCGATTTTCTTGTGGTCGACGGAGGTCAGCCACTCTTTCCAGAGATAGCCCCACTTGCCGAATTTGGTGAGCAGCCCCATGACAACGAGGCCGACCAGGCCGGCGCCGCCCAGCGCGCCCATGATGATGGGCTCGTGGAAGGGGATGGCATCCAGGGTCAGTTTGCCTAACAACATTGCTTATTGCTCCTTGATGACCGGTGTTTCGCACAGGCGCTTGGTCAGTGCGTCGATCTTGAGTTGCTCGTCAGTGGCGGCCAGCGACTGGCGATTGGCCATGTACTTGTGCAGCACGGCGCTGAAAAGGCGCGGCTCTTGCAGCGAGTAGAAGGCGGCCGGATTGTTTTCGCTGGGCTTGGCCAGCTGGATATACGCCTCGGCGTCCAGCGGCTTGGCGGCGGAGCGCGCCCGGGCCACCCAGGCGTCAAACTCTTGCTGGGTAGGCGTGGCGATGGCGTTGAACTTCATGCCCGAGAAACCTGCGCCGCTGTAGTTGGCCGAAAAGCCCTTATAGGTGCCGGCTTCGTTGGCGATCAGGTGCAGCTTGGTTTCCATGCCGGCCATGGCGTAAATCTGGCCGCCCAGCTGAGGAATGAAGAAGGAGTTCATCGCCGCATCGGAGGTGATGCGGAAATTCACCGGCACATCCTTGGGGAAGGCCAGCTGGTTGACGGTGGCGATGTTGAGGTCCGGATAGATGAACAGCCATTTCCAGTTGAGCGCCACCACCTGCACGTTGATCGGCTTCTTGTCCGACTCCAGCGGACGGTACGGGTCCAGCTTGTGCGTGGTTTCCCAGGTCACCACCGCCAGACAGCTGACGATGATGATGGGAACAATCCACACCACCGCCTCGATCTTGTTCGAGTGCGACCACTTGGGGGTATAGGTGGCGTCCTTGTTGCCTGCGCGGTACTTCCAGGCAAACAGGAAGGTCATGACGATGACCGGGATGACGACCAGCAACATGAGCAGCGTGGCCGTGATGATCAGGGACTTCTCGTCCGCCGCAATTTGCCCTTTGGGGTCAAGGATGCCTCCCTGACAGCCCGAAAGCAGTGCGGCGAGAGCCGGCGACAGTCCCCACAACAGGCGGGTGGGTCTACAGTTTCTCATCATGCGTCTTGTGCAGTTAAAGATTCTTGGTGGTGCGCGGTCGTCTGGCGGCGCGAACCGGAGCAAGGCCGCCTTGGCCGTCTTGCCCGTGAAATCATGCTGTGCCGTTTGCCTGCCGCAGGCTCGCGGCGAGGCCCTCATGGCGGCTCGAGGAGCGGGTGCGACAAATCGCCGCACTTTCGCCCGCGCTATTAAAGATTCATTTCAAGCCTCGGGCAAGCTGATCCAAATCAATGAATTGCATGTTTGCGGCATGAAAACCCTTTGGGTTTGACGAATATCAAGGACGCAATGTGGCGGCAAATGATTGTTCGGACAGTGCTTATTGAGATGGCATTGCTGTTGCGGCGCAATAAAGCGATGGTTGCAAACCGTTACAAAAAAAGTGTGAACTCGAACTTTTTCTGTCATGGATTGGTGTGTGCGCAACAGTCAATGCAGTGCAGCAGGCAATAACCTTTTAGTTTTTATGGGCAAATGTGGCGGATAAATGCTAATCCCCATCAATATATTGTGGTTATTGCCAAGAGTCAGAATGAGCGCATTTGAAACAGGATGAATTCACTATTGCTGATGATGATGCTGCATGTGCGTCATGCGGTGCGGCACATGTGTCTGAAGGCCACGGGAAGGCGATGAAGAACGAGGGAGGGTTTGACTTTTCCGGTCATCGGGTGAAATATATATCGCACACGATATAAACGTGTGCGATTAAAGGAGATATGCCCATGAACACCTTGTACCAAGCACGGGCCGCGGCCATTGGCGGCCGCAATGGCCGAGTATCCACCGACGACGGTATCATTGACCTGCAATTGGCCATTCCCAAAGGCTTGGGCGGTCCCGGCGGCGCCGCCGCCAATCCGGAGCAGCTGTTTGCCTGCGGCTATGCGGCTTGCTTTGACAGCGCGATCAACTTTGTCGCCATGCAACAGAAAATCAAGCTGACCGGCACCCGCGTGGACGCCACCGTCGGCATCGGCAGTAATGACGCTGGCGGTTTTCAGCTGGCGGTAAAACTGGAAGTAACCATTCCCGACCTGCCGCGCGAGCAGGCCCAGGCCATCCTGGACCGGGCGCATCAGGTTTGTCCGTATTCCAACGCCGTGCGCGGCAATATCGAGGTGGCGCTGGCGCTGCTGTGAACAAGCAGGGCCGGGGCCCGTCGGCTGTGGCGGCTGCGCAAGCGGCATCGCGTCTGACCTTATCGCTGCTTGCGCCGTTTCAAAGAGATGAGTGTGAACATGACCGCCACACCCGATGAGGCGCCGCTGACCCTGGATCAGCAACTCTGCTTCAGCCTGTATGCCACGTCGCGTCTGTTAACGCGCGCCTATCAACCGTTGCTGGAGCCGATGGGCATCACTTACCCGCAATACATCGTGTTGATGATCCTGTGGGAGGAGGCACCCTGCCCGGTGTCGCGCATCTGCCAGCGTGCGCTGCTGAATACTAATACGCTGACTCCCTTGCTCAAGCGGCTGGAGCAGCTGGGTTACGTCAGCCGCCAGCGGCGCGCCGGCGATGAGCGGGTGGTAGAGATCGGCCTGACCGCTGCGGGAGCCGCCCTGCAGGCGCAGTGCCGCTGCATTCCTGCAGAGTTGCTGAAGGGAGCAGGCATGCCACTGGAGAATCTGCAGGCCCTGAAAGCACAGCTGGATGAGTTGCTGCGCGCCATGCTGGCACAAGAGGCCGTGGGCGGCGACCCGGCTTGATGTGCACAGACCGATGACACCGCCGGCGGGGCTTTCGCTCCGTCGGCGGCTTTGTTTTGTGAAGGGGGGCCGCTTGCCTGCTTGCGGCGAGCACAGACGGACAACAGGCTGACTGGACAGCGGGTCAAGGCCGTCCGGTCAACGCGCCTGTCGGCTTGCCGGGTTGGGTCGGCGGCTGCATTGTGCCCGCCAGACGATGGCAGGGCCAGCGGCGGGTGTCGCGGCCAGTCAGACTGCGGTTTTTTGCGGCTTTGCAAGGTTGGCCGAAGCAATCAGTGTCGCCAGCATGACCATCGCCGCCGCGCTCATGAAAGTGATGTGCATGCCGCGGGCCACCGCAAGGGGAGCCGCCGTCGCAGGCTGGGCCGCCCCGGTGGCGGCGAGGAATACCGCCCCCATCATGGCGGCGCCGCTGATCAGGCCGGCATTGCGCGCCAGATTCAGCAGGCCGGAAAACAGGCCGCGCCGCTGGGGGCCGGCCGCGCCCATGACCTGGGTGTTGTTGGCGGCTTGAAACAGGGCGTAACCGGCGGTGAGGGGGGCAAGGCCCCCAAGATAGGCGGCAAGTCCCAGCGCATCGGGCAACAGCCACAGCAACAGCGTGCCCAACAGCATGAGCAGCAGCCCGCAGAGCGTCATCGACCCCGCTCCCCAGCAATCAGTCAGGCGGCCGGCCGGCACGCCAGCCAGCGCCGACATCACCGGACCGACAGCCATCGCCAGACCGGCCTCGGTGGGCGTCAGCCCCAGCGCGCGATGCAGATGAAAGGGACCAACCACCAACGTGGTCATCATGACGCAAGCCACCAGCCCGCTCATGATCACGCCTCTAGCCAGCGCGGTTTCCTTCAGCACCTTGAGCGGCAAAATGGGCTGGCTGCAGCGTTGCTGCCGGAGAATGAAAGCGGCCAGCGCCAGCGCGGCGATTGCCGCCGATGGCAGTGGTTGTCGTGACCCGCCGCTCAAGCAAAGCGCATAGGCAAACAGCGCCAGCGCCAACAGGGCGGCGCCAGGGAAATCAAAGCGCCGCCAGTCTCCCTTGGCGGGCGCGCCTGCCGGCAGATGCCGGCGTGCGCTGCGCCACAACCACCATGCGGCCGGCGCATTGATCAGAAACAGCGTCCGCCAGTGCCAGTACGCCAGCAGCAAGCCTCCCAGCGAGGGCCCCAGCGCCGTACCGATGGCGGACATGGCGCCCAGCAGGCCCATGGCCCGTCCGGTGCGTCCGTCCGGCGCGATGTCGGTCGCCATGGCCATGGACAGGGCCAGCATCAGCGCGGCGCCCATGCCCTGTGCCGCGCGCGCCGCCAGCAGCAGACGAAAATCCGGCAGGGCGCAGCACAGCGATGCAAAACCGAACAGCGCCAGACCGCCCAGCAGCAGTCGGCGGCGGCCGAACAGATCGCCCAAGCGACCGGCGGCAACCATCATGGCCGTGCTGGTCAGCAGGTAGGCCAGCACCACCCATTGGGCGATTGCGAAGCTGGCACCGGGTTCTCGGCTCAGCATCGGCAGGGCGATGTTGGCGCTGCTAAGGCCGAAGGAAGCCAGCAGCACGCAGCCTGCAAGGCTGGCGATCGCGGCGCGGGAGGCGTGGGTAGAGGCGGAAATGACGGACATGATGCAACCCCGGTCTGACTGATGGTGTACAGCTTAGGCCGGGCGCCAATGTTGTCGGAAGACGCAGCGATTGCACTATATTCATGCAGCTGACGCCATCTATCGGAAAGGGAAAACGCATGCGGCAAAACGATCTGAACCAGTTGATCGCGCTGGAGGCCTTGTTGGCCGAAGGCAGTGTGGCCGGCGCGGCGCGGCGGCTGGGCTTGAGCGGCTCGGCGATGAGCCGCTCGCTGGCGCGTTTGCGAGAGAGTACCGGCGATCCCTTGCTGGTGCGGGCCGGGCGCGGGCTGGTGCCCACGCCGCGCGCGCAACAACTGCGCGATGAGGTGGCGCGCCTTGTGCGCGAGGCCGCTGCCGTATTGAATCCCCAGGATGAGGCAGACCCCGCCAATCTGGTGCGCGACTTCACCTTGCGATGCAGCGAGGGCTTTGTGGAAAACTTCGGCTCGGCGCTGATCGAGGCCCTGGCGGCACAAGCGCCTGGCGTGCGGCTGAGTTTTCTGCCCAAGCCGGACAAGGACAGCGCGCTGCTGCGAGCAGGGCGGGTGGATCTGGAAACCGGCGTGGTGGGCGAGGAAACCAGCCCTGAGCTGAGGGTGAGGGCTTTGTTTCGCGACCGCTTCATCGGCGTGACGCGGGCGGATCATCCGCTAGCGGCGGGCGCAATGACGGCGGCGCGTTTTGCCGAGGGACGGCATTTGCAGGTATCGCGGCGCGGCCGCTTCCATGGCGGGGTGGATGAAGCCCTGGCGGCGCTGGGGCTACGGCGGCAGGTAGCGGCGTCGGTGGGCGGGTTCGCGGCGGCGCTGGCCCTGGTGCGAGAGAGCGGGCTGATCACCGTGGTGCCAGAGCGGCATACCGGCAATCTGCGGCGCGGCCTGTTCAGTTTTCCGCTGCCGCTGGATGTGCCAGGCATCACGGTGTCCTTGCACTGGCACCCGCGCATGGATGCGGACCCCGCGCATCGCTGGCTGCGTGAGCGGATACACGAGGTCTGCGCCGCCATGGCCTGAAAGCGCATTGGGCAGGGCGTGCCGGGATAGTTTTATGCAGAAGCAATTGTTGTCCATCCGGACAGCGCTTAATATGACTGGCTTGGGCGCACTGCGGACTCGGTCGCGCCGGATTCAAAGCAGGCAGATCGACATATGGCAGACCCTTCCCGCGATGACCACGCGACACAAGCCGAGCTGGCCCGACTGCGCGCCGAGCTGGACGAGGCGCGCCAGATCATCGCTCAGCAAAGAGAACAGCTGAACGCGGCGCTGGACGGCACCGGGCTGTGCATCTGGCAAGGGCTGCTGCAAACGGGCGAACTGCAGGTGTTCAACTTGCAGGGCTTCCGGCGCGAAGACATGGCCAGCCATTACGATGTCTGGTACGCCAAAGTGCATCCGGACGACCGCGACGAAGTGGTGGCGCGCTACCAGGCGCATCTGGCGGGCGAGGTGGACAGTTATGAGGCGGAGTACCGCACCCTGGGGCCCGACCAGCAAATCACCTGGTTGTGGGACCGCGGCCGGGTGGTGGAGCGCGATGCCGAAGGCCGCGCCCTGCGCATCATGGGGGCGCATGCCGATATCACCGAACGCAAGTTGGCCGAAGCCGAGCTGCTGCGCCTGGCGCACAGCGACGCGCTGACCGGCCTGCCCAACCGCAAATATTTCTTCGATCAGCTGCAGGCTGCCATGCACGAGTCCGACCTCAGCGGCCGTCCCTTGGCGGTGATGTTCATTGATCTGGACAACTTCAAGCAGGTGAACGACCGTTTTGGCCATGTGTTCGGCGATCAGGTACTGAGCGCGGTGGCGCGGCAGTTGCAGGCGGTGGTGCGCGGGCGCGATCTGCTGGCCCGACTGGGCGGCGATGAATTCATCCTGCTGCTGCAGGGCGGCGAGCTGGCTGCGCTGGCTTCCGACGTGGGCAGCCGCATTCTTTCCGTGCTGAACAAGTCCTTCCATATCGGCAAGGAAACCGTCGATATCGGCGCCAGCATCGGCGTCAGCTGCTACCCGCTCAACGGCACCACCTGCGAGGAGCTGGTGCGTCACGCCGACAGCGCCATGTACCGCGCCAAGGCGGAAGGCCGCAGCAGCCTGCAATTGTTCCAGAACGAGCTGAGTCTCTAGCCTGCCGGCATGCCTTGCCGGTCAGTCCTGCCGCGCCAGCAGGCTGTGCAGGTCGCCCACCGGCATGGGCCGGGCAAACAGATACCCCTGAAAACGCTGGCAGCGCTGCAATTGAAGTTGCTCGAATTGCTCGGGCGTTTCCACGCCTTCAGCCACCACCTGCAATTGCAGGCTTTCCGCCAGTACGATGATGGCCTTGAGGATGGCGTGATGCTGCTGGCCGCTGTCCTGCACGAAGGTTCTGTCGATCTTGATCTCGTCGAAGGGCAGGTTGCGCAGATAGGACAAGGAGGCGTAGCCGGTGCCGAAGTCATCCAGCGAAAAGCGCAAGCCATGCGTCTTGAGCAGGCGCATCTTGGCGGCCACGTCATCAATGTCGTGCAATAGCAGGCTTTCGGTCAGCTCCAGTTTCAGCCTCTCCGGCGGCGCGCCGGTTTGCCGAAGGCGCTCCAGTACGGCCTCGACGAAGCCGTGCTGGCGGAATTGGCGCGAACTGACATTGACCGACAGATCAAGCGCCGCCGTGAGGGGGTCCAGCTGCCAGGCAGCCAATTGCCGGCAGGCCTGATCCATGACCCAGTCGCCGATGGGAAAAATCAGGCCGGACTCCTCCGCCAGGCCAATAAATTCATCCGGCCCGGTGAGGCCGTAGCCGGGACGCTGCCAGCGCAGCAAGGCTTCCGCGCCGGTGAAGCGGCCCTGCTTGTCCACCTGCGGCTGGTAGTACAGCGCCAGCTCATCATTGCGCGGCGCGTTGCGCAAATGCTGTTCCAGTTCCACGCGGGCGGTGACAGCTTCCTGCATGGCGGGGTCGAAAAAGCGCACCGTGTGGCGGCCTGCGCTCTTGGCCTCGTACATCGCCATGTCGGCTCGCTTCAACAGCTCTTCCACCGAGTTGTTGTGTCCCCAGAACATCACCGAACCGATGCTGCAGGTGGAGTGGCGTTCTTTGTCGTCCAGCCGGTAAGGAAGGGACAGCTCGGTCAGCACTTGGCTGGCGATGGCGCGGGTTTCCTGGAGGGCAAGGTCCAGTTCTTCATTCAGCCCTTCCAGCATGACCACGAATTCATCGCCGCCCAGCCGCGCCACGGTGTCGGATTCCCGCACGCAGAGCGTCAGGCGCGTGGCCACCATGCACAGCAACTGGTCGCCCTTGTCGTGGCCCAGCGTGTCGTTGAGGGTTTTGAAGTTGTCCAGGTCAATGAACAGCAGCGCGCCGTACTCCATGCGGCGGGCGCTGGCGGCCTGCGCGCGCAGCAGGCGGTCCAGCAGCAAGCGGCGGTTGGGCAACTGGGTGAGCGGGTCGTAGAAGGCCAGATGGCGGATCTGTTCTTCCGCCGCCTTGCGCTGGGTGATGTCGCTCATGGTGCCCACATAGTGGCTGACTTGGCCGTCGTCGCCGCGTACCGCGCTGATGCTGAGCCATTCGAGGTAAACCTCGCCATCCTTGCGGCGGTTCCAGATTTCGCCGCGCCAGAAACCGTTCTGGTGAATGGCTTGCCACATGCGCTGGTAGAAGGCGCGGTCGTGCTTGCCGGATTGCAGCAGATTGATGCGGCGGCCGATGACTTCGTCTTCGGCAAACCCGGTGATGCGGCTGAAAGCGCCATTGACGCGCTGGATGCAGGCGTTGGTGTCGGTCACCACGATGCCTTCCTGCGATTCGAAAGCCGCCGCGGCGATGCGCAGCCATTGTTCGGCCTGCTTGCGCTCGGTGATGTCGCGCGAGGCGGCGAACAGATAACGCTGGCCGTCGATATCAAAACCGCGCGCGTTGATTTCAACGTCGATCAGGCCGCCGCCGCGGCGACGATGGCGGGTTTCGTAACGTTTGCCGAAGCGCATGCATTCATCCAGCATCGCTTTTTGTTGCAGCGGACTCAGGCTTGCCTCCCAAGCGCTCATGGGCATGCTTTTCATTTCCGCCGGGGTGTAGTCCAGCATGGCGGCGAAGGAGGGGCTCAGCTCGACCAGCCGGCCCTGATCGTCCAGGATGTGGATGCCGTCGGTGGCGGTCTGCATCAGCGCCGCCTGGCGTTTCAGTTCCGCTTGCACCGCCTGCTCGGCGGCCTGGCGTTCGCTGGTTTCCTGTTCCAGCGCGAGCGAGCGCTGGGCCACTTGCTGCGCCAGCAGGGCGCGCTGCTGGCGCAGCAATACCATCTGTCGTGCCAGCCAGCCCATCAGCAGGCTGAGCAGCAACACCGATGCGGTGTCGCGCAGCAGGATATCGTGGTTGATCCAGCCGGCGGTGGGGGTTACATCCAGCATCCACGCGCCATTGGGCGTGACAATGCGGTAGCTGGCGGCGTCGGGCGGGCGGGCGTCGAGGCCGGGGGAGGCGGCAATCACCTGCTCGGCATGCGTGTCCGGATGGGTGCGCCACAGTGCGTACTGGTAGCCACGTTGTCGCAGCCAGGCTAGGCCGGCGTCGTCCAGTACCTCGGGAAAGCGCAGCATGGCGATGGAAAATCCCCAGAATTCCGGCTTGCCGCCCGCTTGGCGTGGCAGATAAATGGGCAGCCGGCCCACCGCCCCGATGCCGCCTTGCACCAGCTTGAAAGGGCCGGCCAGCGTCATCTTGCCGGTATCGCGGGCGATGAAGGCTTCCTTGGTGCGCGCCGGGTCCTGCAGCAGGTTGTGGCCCAGGGCTTTTTCGTTGCCCTTCAGCGGATAGATGCGGTTAACCGTACCGCCGGGCGCCAGCTGCAAGGACGCCACGCCGGGGTAGTAGCGGATAAGCTGGCTGGCGTAAGCGTCGAAATCGCTGATCGCGCCCTTGCTTTCGCGCACCATCGCTCCCAGCGCGTAGGTGGAGGACAGGGCGCGGTTGATGGCGGTTTGCACCGCACCGGCACGATCCGCCGCATCAGCCATCGCCTGGGTGCGCATGGCCTGCTCGCTGCGCTTGAGGTCGTGCCGGGCCGCTAGCCCGCCGATGAGTGCGGTGCAGAGCGCGGCGACGATGCCCGCCAGCCAGGGCCGCCACCTTGCCGGGAGCGTCATGCTGGCGGTGCTTTCTCCGGCGTGGCCGTGGCGTGCGCGCGGGGAATGAATTCGGGCATGGGTATAAATCCGGATAAAATGAAATGCCTTTGTCATTGCTGTGCGGGCATGTTTTGAAATGTAGAGGCATTCCCGTTTTGCAGTCTTGTGTCATATCAAACTCAGGCCCGGCAATGAGCCATCAAATTCAAACAGTCATTCGTTTCTTTCCGTTTCAGTCCAGTGGCAATCCTAGGGTCATTGACCGGCCGACGGCAGATGGGCCGCCGCATATCGCTATCAGCCAGGCCGTGCTGAAATCATTGCAGTCATGGTGCCGCATGGCGCTCGGTGCAATGATCTTGACAGTTCGATTGGAAAAACAGGCGCTTTTATGAAAATAAGAAGAGAACAGGCCTATTTTTGAAAATCATGTCCTCAGTCATGAAAAAAGCCGGCGCAGGGCCGGCTGTGGGGAGAGGCGTTGGACCATCAGTGCGCTTGCGAGGTGTCCGCCACGCGTGTCGGGCGCGGGGCCAGCCAGATGGCGCAGGCCGCCACCACAAACGACAGTCCGCTCAGCCAGAAAATCTGGTTGGTGGAAAGCATGATGCTCTGCGTTTGCAACAACTGGTTGAGCTGGGCGGTGGCGGCGTCCGCATTCAGCCCGCTGCTGGTCAGCGTGCGCAGCGTGTCGCCCATGCTGTCCACCTTGCCCGCCAGCTCGGCGTGGTTATAGCTGGCCTTGTCTTCCCAGGCCGTAGTCACCAGCGAGGTGGCGAAAGCGCCGGACAGTGTGCGCATGAAGCTCATCAGGCCGGCGGCCGAGGCCATTTCTTCCACCTCGACGCTGGCCATGGCCAGGCCGGTGAGCGGCACGAAGAAGAAGGGCATGCCCAGACCCTGGAACAGTAGCGGCAGCGCCACGCTCCAGAAGCCCATGTCTGTGCTGGAAAAGCTGCGGAACAGCGTCACGCCGCCCAGCCACATCACGCCAAAGAATACCAGCGGCCGTGGGTCTACCCGGGTGGACAGCTGCGCCACCATGGGCGCTACCAGCACGGCCAGGATGCCGCTCATGGCGGTGGCGAAGCCCGCCTCGGTGGCGGTGTAGCCCATATAGCCTTGCAGCCATTGCGGGGTCAGCACCGTGGCGCCGAAGAAGGAGCCGAAGGCCAGCGAGATGGTCAGCACGCTGGCCCAATAGCCGCGATGGCGGAATACGCGCAGGTTCACCACCGGATTTTTCTCGGTCAGTTCCCAGATCAGGAAGGCGGCAAAGCCCACGGCGGCCACTACCGCCAGCGCGATGATTTCCGGCGAGCTGAACCAGTCCAGGTTCTTGCCTTCGTCCAGCATGATCTGCAGCGAAGCCACCCACACCACCAGCAGGATGAGGCCGATGCGGTCCATGGGCAGTTTCTCGTGCAGGCTTTCCTGGTTTTTGAGCAAGCGCCAACCGGCGTAGCCGCACAGCAGGGTGATGGGCACGTTGATGTAGAAAATCCATGGCCAGCTCACCTGGTCGCATAAGTAGCCGCCCAGGATTGGCCCCATGATGGGCGCGATCAGCGTGGTCATACTCCATAAACCGATGGCCGCGCCGGTTTTTTCCTTGGGAAAAATGCGCAGCAGCAGCGTCTGCGACATCGGCATCAGCGGGCCGCCGGCCAGGCCTTGCAGCACGCGGAACAGCACCAGCGTTTCAATGGAGCCGGCCATGCCGCACAGCAAGGAAAACAGGCCGAACAGCACCATGGAGCCGATAAACAGCCGCACCGTGCCCAGCCGCGCCGCCAGCCAGCCGGTCAGCGGCACGGTGATGGCCTCGGCCACTGCGTAGGAGGTAATGACGTAAGTGCCCTGGCTGGAGGACACCGCCAGCCCGCCGGCGATATTGGGCACCGAAACGTTGGCGATGGTGGTGTCCAGCACCGCCACGAAGTTGGCGGCCGCCAGCACCATGGCAGCCAGCCACAGTTTGTTGCCCTCCAGGGGGGGGGCGACGGGAGATTGCGCTTCAGACATGGTTTACTCGCTGCGGCTGGCGGTATCGACGTCCACTTCCATGGACAGGCCCACCTGCAGCGGATGAGCGCGCAATTCGGCCGGGTCCAGCGCGATGCGCACCGGCAGGCGCTGAACGACCTTGATCCAGTTGCCGGTGGCGTTTTGCGCCGGGATGGCGGAGAAGGCGGAGCCGGAGCCGCCGGACAGGCCCACGACCTTGCCGTGGTAGGTGACGCGGCTGCCGTAGAGGTCGGCGGTGAGGGTGGCGCTTTGGCCCACGCGCACCTTGTCCAGCTGGACTTCCTTGAAGTTGGCGTCAACGTGGGCGTCCTGCAGCGGCACCACCGACATCAGCGGCGTACCCGCCTGCACGCGCTGGCCGGTTTGCGCCTGTCGCTTGGCCACCACGCCGTCCACCGGTGCGCGAATGACGGTGCGCGCCAGATCCACTTGTGCCTGATCGCGCTTGGCGCGGGCCAGCATCACTTCCGGATTGCTGCCTACCGTGGTGTTGGCGGTGAGAGTCTGATTGGCTTTCAGCGAGCCTTGCGCTGCGCGGGCATTGGCTTCCGCCTGACGGGCGGCGGCCTCGGCGGCGGCCAGGTTGGCCGAAGCCGTGGAAAACACGTTTTGCGCATTGCTCAACTCTTCGCCCGAAACCGAGCCGCTCTTGCTCAGCGCCTGGCGACGCTTGAGGTCCAGTTCGGCGCGTTGCAGATCCGCCTTGGCCGAAGCCAGTTGCGCGGTGGTGCGGGCCTGTTCGGCCACGCGGGCCTGCACTTGCGCCTGCAGGCCTTCGTCGCTGGCGAGGTAGCCTTGCACACGGCGTTCGGCGCGCGCCAGTTCGGCTTCCGCTTGAGCAAGGCTGAGGCGGGCATCGGTGTCGTCCAGTTGCACCAGCACATCGCCGCGCTTCACCTGCTGGGTATCCACGGCTTTCACTTGCTTGATGGTGCCGCTCACTTCCGGCGTCACTTGCGCCACTTCAGCGGCGACATAGGCGTTGTCGGTGCTCACATGGTGGGAGGCCACCAGATACCAGTAGCCGCCGGATGCCAGCGCGGCCATCCCCACGGCGAGGCCCAGCAGGGTGAAGAGTTTCTTGCGCTTTGCCAGGCGCAGCTGGTCGGCGGAGCGCGGCGCGTCGGCGGCCGGCAGGACGGTGGAGTTGTCGTTCATGTCTTGTCTCTTGATGTCTGTGAGTTGGTGCGATCGCTCAAGCGGCCTGATAGCCGCCGCCCAGTGCCTTGACGAGGTTCACGTCAAGGAAGAACAACCGGGTTTCCAGGCTGGCCGCGGCGCGGCGGGCGTTGATGACCGAGTCTTCGGCATTGAGCACATCCAGATAGCTGGAGAGGCCGCCCTGATAGCGGTTTTGCATTACCTCATAGGCCTGTTCGGCGGTTTTCAGCGCCAACCGGCGCTGTTGCAGCTGCGGGTCCAGTTCTTTTTCCTGCGCCAGCACGTCGGCCACATCGCGCAGAGCCTGTACCAGCGTCTGGTTGTAGCTGGCCACGGCGGCGTCGTAGTCGGCGCGGGCGATGCGGTAATTGCCTTGCAGCGCGCCGCCGCGGAACAGCGGCAGCGAGATGGCCGGGCCAACGCCGCCGATATCGGAGCCGCTGCGGGTCAGCCAGCTCAGGCCCAGCGACTGCACGCCCAGATAGGCGGTGAGATTCACATTGGGATAGAACTCCGCGCGGGCCGCATCAGTGCGTTTGGCGGCGGCTTCAGCACGCAGGCGGGCGGCGGTGAGGTCGGGGCGGCGGCCAATCAGATCGGCGCGCAAGGTGGCCGGCAATCCTTGCGGCTTGGCAAGGTTGGCCGAAGGCCGGGCAATGGTCAGGCCGCGATCCGGGCCCGCGCCCATCAGCGCGGCCAGGGCCAACTGCTGTTGCGCAATGGCTTGTCGCGCAGCGGAGAGATCCGCCTCGGCGGCGGCGGCGCGGGATTCGGCCTGACGCAGGCTGCCCAGCGTTTCCAGTCCGTTGTCGTAACGCTGGCGCAGCAGGTTGGCGCTTTGCTTGCGCACGGCTTGCGCCTGCTCGGCGGCATCCTGTTCGGCAAACAGGCGGGCCAGCTCGGCATAGTTGGCGGCGATGGCGCTGGTAAGAATCAGGCGGCTTTGCGCGGCTTCCGCTTCGGCCGCGCGCAGTTCGGAGGAGGCTGCCGCCACCGAGGCGCGGTTTTTGCCCCAGAAGTCGATTTCATACTGGAAGTCCAGTGTAGCCTTGGCCGTGTTGTTGTAGCCCTGCGGAACAAAGTTGGGCGGGATGCCGTTGTTGTAGCTCTGCTTCGTCTTGTTGACGCTGGCGGACAGGTCGAGCGAAGGCAGCTCGCTGGCGCCGGCCAGTTGCGCCTGGCCTTGGGCGCGGGCGAGGCGGGCCTGCGCGGCGGCCAGATCGGGCGAGCCAGCCAGCGCTTCGCTGATCAGTTGGTCGAGTTGCGCGTCCTGATAGCGTTGCCACCAGTTGTCGGCGGTCCAGGCGGCGGCATCGCCGGACAAAGCGTTGCCCGCGCTTAGCGCAGCGGGGGTTTTCATCTCCGGCGACGGGCCCAGTTGTGGCACGTTGGCGCAGCCTGCCAGCAGCAGGCCGGCCATGATGGCCAGCACTGGCAGACGCGGGTAAGAAGAGGGTTCGATGGCGGTTTCCATTGTCTTTTCTGCTTATAAACTGTACTGTACGGTACAGTTATAATCGTGATATCATCCTTCTGTCAAGCAATCGATGTACAGACTGGTTCAGTTTTGGAGTGCCGATGCGTACAAAAAGCGAAGAACGCCGCTGTTGCATGGTGGCGACGGCGGCGGAAGTATTTTTGGAGCGTGGCTATGAAGCCACATCCATGGCCGAGATCTGCGCCCGGGTGGGCGGCTCGAAGGCCACCTTGTACAACTACTTCAAGTCAAAGGAAGAGTTGTTCCTGATGGTGATGAAGATGTTGGCCGAAGAAAAACTGATGCAGGCTTTCGGCCGGCTGGTGCCCGGCGGCGACATCGCCGCCGCGCTGCGCGCCTTCGGCGAGCATTATCTGAGCGTGATCCTGGGGCCGGAGATGCTGGCCATGCGCAGCATCATCGCCGGCGAACTGGTGCGAGCCGGCATTGCCCAGCAGTTTTACGACAACGGCCCGCGTCAGGGCTGGGGCAAGGTGGCGGCGTTTCTGGAGACAGAAATGGAGGCGGGCCGTTTGCGGCAGGCCGATCCCTGGCAGGCGGCCATGCATTATCTGGCGCTGATCCAGGCCGAGTATCAGGCGGCGTTCATCATCGGCGTCATCAGTCCTGAAGACATGGCCTTGCTGCCGCGTCGGGTGGGCGACGGCGTCGAGGTATTCATGGCCTCGTACGCGCCGCGTCCGGATTGAGGGGACGAAAAAGGCCGCCGGCGCGTCGAGAGACGCGGCCGACGGCCCTGGCTTCGGGGCTGCCAAGCCCGGCTGCCCAAGCTTCAGTCATCATAGGGCAGGCGTTCGGGGTCGCAGTCCGGATAGTCGGGCTCCGGGTCGACGACAAACCGCCGCGCGTTGATATGGGTGCGGCCCTGCAACAGCGCCTTGCCCACCCGGTGCATGCCATCCATGACCCGGCCGGCGCTGTCCAGCAAGATGGGATAGGCCAGGTCGGCAGCCATCATGAGACGACAGTGCTCCACCACGTTGCGGACGGTGGGGCTGGCCGCGCCATGGGCATGCCAGTGTGGCTGGTCGAGTTCGACAATGCGTTCCAGCGCCACCGTCTGCACCGGCAAGTCGCGGCTCAGGCGGATCAAACGGCGGACATCCCACGCCAGCAGTCCTTGCGGGCTGCTGCGGAAGTGGTACTGGGCGCGCACAGCCTGTTTGAGCGCGTCCTCGCTGTGTTTGTCTTTCGCTGTGTCGCTCATGGCGCTCCCGGCCTTTCCTTGCTTACTTCACCGATACATCAATGCCCTCGCCAAGATACTTGGCCGCCAGCGCTTTCACTTTGCCGCTGGCTTGCAGTTTGGCGATGGCGGCATCCAGCTTGTTGCGCAAGTCGGCATCGCCTTTGCGCAGACCGAAGGCGATGCCGCTGCCCAGAATCTTGTCGTCGTGCACCGCGCCGGCAAACTGGAAATCCTTGCCGTCCGGCCGGCTGAGGAAACCCTTCTGTCCCGCAGGGGCCATCACCAGCGTGGCGTCCAGCCGGCCGGATACCATGTCGTTGTACACCTGATTCTGGTCCTGATAAGACACCACGCGCACACCGGCCGGTTCCCAGTGGGACTTGGCGTAGGTTTCCTGGATGGAGCCTTGCAGCACGCCCATGCTCTTGCCTTTCAGCTTGTCGGCGCTGGCGTCGATGCCGCTGTTCTTGTGGGCGATCACCATGCTGGGCACACGGTACAGCACACGGGTGAAGTCAATGGTTTTGCGGCGCTGTTCCGTGGCGTTCATTGCCGAATTGATGGCGTCGAACTTCTTGGCCTGCAAGGCAGGAATCAAACCGTCGAAGGCGTTTTCCACCCAGCTGCATTGCAGATGCGCTTCCGCGCAGACGGCTTTGCCCAATTCCACATCCAGGCCTTGCAGCTCGCCGCCGGCGGTCTTGAACTCAAACGGCGGGTATTGCGCTTCGATGCCGAAGCGCAGGCTCTGGCCTGCGCAAACCAGCGGGGAAAGGGAGGCGGCCGCCAGTGCGGCCGCGATCAGTGCGGCGTGTTTCATGTCATATCCTTTGTCGTCATGTCTGAGAAAGTGGTCATGCCCTCGGCCCTTGTGTCCGGGCCGTATCGTTGTCAGTCGCCGTGTTGGCTTGTACTGCGCGTACCGTCGCCAAGGCGTCGATGGCGCAGTGCCGGCAGGCGTTGCCGCCAGTCCGCTTGTCGGGAGAACTCCAGCCGGGCAACGGCCGCGCCTTCGCCATCCTCCTGCCTGGCCAGCACCTCGCCCCACGGGTCCACGATCATGCTGTGGCCAAAGGTTTCCCTGCCGCCGGGATGGCGGCCGCATTGGCCGGGGGCGATAACGAAGGCCAGGTTTTCCACTGCGCGGGCGCGCAGCAGCAGTTCCCAGTGGGCCTGACCGGTGGCGCGGGTGAAGGCCGCCGGCGCGGTGATCAGGGTTGGCGCGGGCAGGGCGCGGTACAGCTCGGGAAAGCGCAGGTCGTAGCATACCGACAGCCGCATGGCACCCCAGGGCGTGTCGGCGCTGACCACGGCGTCGCCCGCTTGCATGGTGTCGCTTTCGGCGTAGCGGTCGCCGCCGTCATCAAAACCGAACAAGTGCATCTTGTCGTAGCGGGCGACACGGCCGCCATTGGGTCCGTACAACAGGCTGCTGTTGAAGAAGCGGTCTGGCCGCGCCGCGCGCAAGGGCAGGGTACCGGCCAGCAGCCATATGCCCAGCCGGCGAGCCAGGCTGGCCATGCGCGTCTGCAAGGGGCCATCTCCGTCGTCTTCGGCCAACTTCAGCCGGGCGCTGTCATCGGCGGGCATCAGGTAGAAATATTCCGGCAGGGCAATCAGCGTCGCGCCCTGCGCCGCCGCCTGTTCCACCAGTGTTTCCGCCCGGGCCAGATTGTTATCGAGCTGGTCGCCGGCGTTCATCTGCACGGCGGCTGCGGTGAGTGCGCCGGTCATCAGGCGTCTCCCAGCCGGCACAGCCGTTCGGCGCCGGCCAGCAAGGTGTCGTCGTCCTTAGCGAAGGAGAGACGGATCACGCGGTGATCGGTGCCGTCGCTGTAGAAAGCCGAAACCGGGATGGTGGCCACGCCGTGACGGGTGATCAGCCTTTGCACGAAGTCGCTGTCGCTTTCCTCGCTGAAATGGCCGAAGCCGGCCAGCAGGAAGAAGCTGCCGCGGCTGGGCAGCAGCCGCAGGGGGCTGTCCGCCAGCGAGCGGGTGAGCAGGTCGCGCTTGCGCTGGTAAAAGGCCGACAGGCCAAGATAGTGCTCCGGCTCCGCCATGATGCGCGCCAGTGCGTACTGCATGGGGGTGTCGGCGGCGAACATGGCGAACTGGTGCACCTTGCGGATTTCATCCATCAGGGCTTGCGGGGCCAGACAGTAGCCGACGCGCCAGCCGGTCACATGGTAGGTCTTGCCGAAAGAGGCCACCACCACCGAGCGCGCGGCCAGCGCCGGGAAACGACTCATGCTCTGATGGGCTTCGCCGTCGAACACCACATGCTCGTACACCTCGTCGGACAGCACCACGATGTCGGTGCCGGTGGTGAGGGCCTGCAAGCGGGCCGCGTCTGCAGCCGACAGGGTAGTGCCGGTGGGGTTATGCGGTGTGTTGAGCACGATCATGCGGGTGCGCGGGTTGATGCGGGCCGCCACCTCATCCCAAGGGATGGCGAAATCGGGCGCGGCCAGCCGGATGATGACCGGTGTCGCGCCTTGCAGTTCGATCATCGGCACATAGCTGTCGAAGGCCGGCTCGAACACGATTACTTCGTCGCCGGCGTGCACCAGCGCGTTGACGGCGCAGAACAGCGCCTCGCTGGCGCTGGCCATCACCGTCACTTCCTCGTCGGCATCATAGCGACAGCCGTACAGCGCTTGCGCCTTGGCGGCGATGGCCTCGCGCAACGCCGGCAGGCCGGTCATGGGCGCGTACTGATTGTGGCCGGCCTGCATGGCTTCGTGCGCATAGCGCAGCAGGGCTTCGCTGCAGGGAAAGTTGGGCGCGCCTTGCGACAGGTTGATGGCCCGATGTTGGGCGGCCAGTTGGCCGATGACGGTGAAGATGGTGGTGCCCACATTGGGCAGCCGGGAACGCGGGGCGACGGGTGTGTGCAGCATGACATCTCGCTCTGGTAAGAAAACGCGCCGGGCGGGGCCGGCATGGTTTGTGATCCGGCAGCACTGACCGCTTCGCGTACTGCCTGTGGTGGCGCGCCTTGGCTTGGGTTCTTTGCCGGGTTTTGTTAGCGACTCTTATTCAACGGCCAGAGCGTGATCGCCGCAAACGATTAATCGGCATGTTATAAATGAGAAAAATTCAGTCATGGTGATGTCGGCATGTCGCGCAAAAGTCTTCCCCTGTATGCCTTGTCCGTGTTTGAAGTGGCGGCGCGCCATCAGAGTTTCACCCGCGCGGCCAATGAGCTGTTCCTCACTCAGGGCGCGGTGAGCAAACAGGTGGCGCAGCTGGAGGCCCGGCTGGGCTACGAGTTGTTTCACCGCTATGCGCGCAGCTTGCGGCTGACCGCGCAGGGCGAACTGTTGCTGGGTTATTTGCAGCGTGGCTTCAAGGTGATGGAGCAGGGCATGGACGCTGCCGCTTCGCTGGCGTCTCCGCTGCGCATCAAGGCACCCAGCTGCGTGGTGCGCTGGCTGCTGCCCCTGTTGCAGGCTTTCTCCCGGGCTTCGCCGGAGTGGCCGGTGCAATTGGCCGGGGTGCACGAGCATGCGGTAAACTTTGCCCGCGAGGATGTGGATCTGGCCATCGTCTACAAGCCCTTGAAGGCGGTGGCCGACAACGAGACGCTGCTGTTTGCCGAAGTGCTGACGCCGGTGGCGTCGCCGCGCCTGCTGGCGCAAAGCGGGCTGCCGCTGGAGACGGAGGCTGATTTGTCCCGCTTTCCTTTGTTGCATCCCTCGCACGACAAGCGGGACTGGCGGCAATGGTTGGCGCAGCGTGGCGCCGGCGCGGTGGATTATCGCGGCGGCACGGTCTTTGATACGCTGGATCAGGCCATGAACGCCGCCTTGCAAGGCTATGGGGTGACGCTGGGCGACATTCGCCTGCTGGCGCGGGAGTTGGCTGAAGGCGAGTTGCTGACGCCGTTTTCGCCGCCCTGGCCCAGCGGTTGCGCCTACGCGCTGGCTTTGCGGCCGGACGAGCGGCGTGCCGGTGTACTGGCGTTGCGCCGTCACCTGCTGCAGGCAGCGAGCGAGACGGCGGACACCGTATCGGGCTGAGCGGCACGCCCCTCCGCGCAGCGCAAAATAAAACGGCCTCCCTGGGGAGGCCGTTTTGCATGGTGGGCCTGGGTCAATCAGGCCGGCACGGAGTTGCGGATCAGGTAGTCGAAGGCGCCCAGGCTGGCTTTCGCGCCCTCGCCCATGGCGATGATGATCTGCTTGTACGGTGCCGTGGTGGCGTCGCCGGCGGCAAAGATACCGGGCACCGAGGTTTCGCCGTGGGCGTTGATCTCGATTTCGCCGCGCGGACTCAGTTGCAGCGTATCGCGCAGGAAGTCGGTGTTGGGCAAGAGGCCGATCTGCACAAAGATGCCTTCCAGCTCGATGAGTCGGCTGTCGCCACTCACGCGGTCGGTGTAGCGCAGGCCGGTGACTTTCTGACCATCGCCCACCACCTCGGTGGTTTGCGCGTTCATGACGGCGGTGACATTGGGCAGGCTCAACAGTTTTTTCTGCAGTACGGCATCGGCGCGCATGGCGTCGCCGAACTCCAGCAGGGTGACATGCGCCACGATGCCGGCCAGATCAATGGCCGCTTCCACGCCGGAGTTGCCTCCGCCGATCACCGCCACGCGCTTGCCGCGGAACAGCGGGCCGTCGCAGTGCGGGCAGAAGGCCACGCCGCGCGTTTTGTACTGGGCTTCGCCCGGCACGTTCATTTCACGCCAGCGCGCGCCGGTGGCCATGATCAGGCTGCGGCTTTGCAGGCTGGCGCCAGAAGCCAGTGTCACTGTGTGCAGGCCGCCCGGTTCCGTGGCGGGAATCACGCTTTCCACGCGCTGGGTGTTCATGATGTCCACCTCGTACTCGCGCACGTGCTGCTCCAGCGCCATGGCCAGCTTGGGGCCTTCGGTCTGCTTCACCGAAATGAAGTTTTCAATGCCCAGTGTGTCCAGCACCTGGCCGCCGAAGCGTTCCGCCACCACGCCGGTGCGGATGCCCTTGCGCGCAGCGTAGACCGCTGCGGCCGCGCCGGCCGGACCGCCGCCCACCACCAGCACGTCAAACGCCGCCTTGCCGGCAATCTTGTCGGCTTCGCGCGCCGCCGCGCCGCTGTCCACCTTGGCGAGAATTTCTTCCAGGCCCATGCGGCCCTGACCGAAGTGTTCGCCGTTGAGGAATACAGCCGGCACCCCCATGATCTGGCGCGATTCCACTTCCTGCTGGAACAGAGCGCCGTCAATCATGGTGGCGCTGAAACCCGGGTTCAGCACGGCCAGGGTATTGAGCGCCTGCACCACGTCCGGACAGTTGTGGCAGGACAGCGAGATGAAGGTTTCGAAGTCGAAACGGCCGTCAATGGCTTTGATTTGCTCGATTTGCGCGGCGTCCAGCTTGGGCGGGTGGCCGCCCACTTGCAGCAGGGCCAGTACCAGCGAGGTGAACTCGTGGCCCATGGGGATGCCGGCAAAATGCACGCGCGGGGTATCGCCCTGACGCACGATGGCAAAGGACGGGCGGCGGGTGTTGTCGCCGTCTTCGCGCACGGTCACCAGGGTGGACAGCTCGGCCACTTCAAGCAGCAGTTCGCGCATCTGGCGAGCGGCGTCGCTGTCGTCCAGCGAAGCCACCAGCTGAATCGGTTGCGAAAGGCGTTCGAGATAGGCTTTGAGCTGGGTCTTGATATTGGTGTCGAGCATGAGTAAGTCTCCAGTCGCATGCTTGCCGGGCAGGGCCGGGCAAACGGTTGAACGATGTCACAGTGAGAAAGCGGCGGCGCCCGAAGCTTTTTCACTGGGAACCGGGGGGGAGCGACGCCAACGGGGGCCGGCGTCGCGGTGATGGCCGGGGTGGGGGAGTCCCGGCCTTCGGCAAACCTTAGATCTTGCCTACCAGATCGAGGGACGGGGCCAGGGTTTCAGCGCCTTCCTTCCACTTGGCCGGGCACACTTCGCCCGGGTGGCTGGCCACGTACTGGGCGGCCTTGATCTTGCGCAGCAGTTCTTCGGCGTTGCGGCCGATGCCGCCGGCGTTGATTTCGATGATCTGGATCTTGCCTTCCGGGTCCACCACGAAGGTGCCACGCTCGGCCAGACCAGCTTCTTCGATCATCACGCCGAAGTTGCGGGTCAGGGCGCCGGTCGGGTCGCCCACCAGCGGGTACTGGATCTTGCCGATGGTGTCGGACGTATCGTGCCAGGCTTTGTGGGTGAAGTGGGTGTCGGTGGACACGCCGTAGATTTCCACGCCCAGCTTCTGGAATTCGGCGTAGTTGTCAGCCAGGTCGCCCAGTTCGGTCGGGCAAACAAAGGTGAAGTCAGCCGGGTAGAAGAAGAAGACCGACCACTTGCCCTTCACGCTGGCGTCGCTCACGTCGACGAATTTGCCATTGTGGAAAGCGGTGGCTTTGAACGGTTTGATTTCAGTGTTGATCAGGGTAACGCTCATTGCGGTTCTCCGGGTTGGTGGTGTTGCGTTGTTGATGGGATGCATTCTATGGCGGCTATTTTGTTTGCTCAAATTAATTGTTTTTAATTTTTCGATAGGGAATTTTAATTTAATGCCATCGGGAGAGCATTGCCATGGCGCAGGCGGGGGAAGAGTGCGCCTCGCAGACCGAAACGGTTGGGAGTCGCCCGCTGCACAGGACAAGCCGGACGGCAAGGAGGCGTGGCAGGGAAATAGCCAGTTATTAACATGATTTAACGGTTGGCTGGCAAACCTTTGCTTATCATGCGCTTATCAACAATTTTCCAGCAGAGTGCGCGATGAAAAGTCTGTTTTTGACCATGACCGGGGAAGTATGCGAGCTGGGCGGCGAGGTGGTGAGCCTGCGCCCGGGCGTGCTGCTCAATCAGCGCCGCGTAGCTTTCTCCCCCTTGGTGCAGGCGTCGCGGGTGGCGCAGACGCTTTGCTTGCTGAATGCGATTTCACGCGTAGACCGGGACTGCTGGGTGGATGCCGTCGACGCTCGCGGCCATGTGGTGGCCCGGCTGGCCTGCAATGATGAATTGCTGATGAAAATGGCGGCCTGGTAAACACGGTTGATACCGGCCCCACATCCTGGCGCACCCTGCGAAAGGGGCCGGGCAGCGTGTTCAGCAAGATTTGAGCCGGATTTCCACCCACACTTCGGCGCCTGCCTGTTCCGGAATGTGGCGCGTCACTTCACCGCCGTGGCGGCGTACGACATTGTCCACAAAGCCGTTTCCCAAACCATAGCCGGTGTGGCGGGCATTGTTGCCGCCGTCCGCGGCTTTGCGGTTGCCTATCCTCACCACGGCCCAGCCTTCGTCGGCCCGGATCGAGATACTGACCCGCCCAGGAGTTTCGCCGTGGTTGACGGCGTTGAACAGCAGATTGATGAACACGCGCAGCATCAGGCGGTTGTCCACCTCCACAAACAGCATCGCTTCGTCTTCCACTTCATCCATGCTCATGCCCAGCCGGTCAGCCAGGGGGCGCACCTTGGCGGCGGCTTCGGCCAACAGTTCGGACAGCAAGATTTCATGGGTCTGATAACGCTCGCGCTCGGCCTTGATGCTGAGGATGAAGTCGTCCATATAGGCCAGCAGCAAGTCGGTGTTGTCGGTTACCCGGGCATAGTCTTCGGCAGGCAGCTGACCTTGTTCGTGGGCGTGGCGGCAAAGGGTGATCAGGGTAATCACCGGCGTGCGCATATCGTGCGACAGCAACTGCATGGCGCGCTCGCGTTGCTCCTGAGCGCGAATGGTGTCGGTAATGTCGGCCATGGACATGATCAGCCAGGCGCGCTGCTCGTCTTCGCTGACCTGATGCACTTGCAGCTGGTAGTGGCAGGGCAGGCCGTTGTGCTCCAGATTGAGCCGGCGTTGCAGGCTTTCCGGCCGCAGCCGGCCTAGGTGGTCGCATTCGCCGCCAAGTTGCAGGATCAGCTGGCGCAAGCCGGACTCACGGCCCTCCGGCAGCCGGCTCATGATGTCGCGGGCGCGGGCGTTGCTCAGCCACAGCTCCTGGGCGGGGCTGAAGATGAACACCGCATCCGGCAGACGGTTGATGATGTGCTGCAGGAATTCGGTCTGGCCGGACAGGCGATTGATGCCGGCCACCAATTCGTCGCCGCTGTCCCACACCGGGTGCGGCGTGCCGCTGGCCGGCAGGGCGGCGGCGGGCAAAAACTGCTGCGCCTGGCTCAGATCGTTTTGCAGGCGCGTCACCAATTGCCGCATGCGCAGCCATGACCAGGCCGGCCGCGTGAGCAGCAGGGTGATGATCAGACCGGCTGGGTTGATCCAGATGCGTCCCCACCAGAGCGACATCCCGCACAGCGCCAGCGCCGCCAGCAACACGCCCAATGTGGCCGCCAACTCAGCGCGATCGGCCGACAGCAGCAGCAGGCCCAATAGAAATGCCAGCAGCAGGGGCAGGCTTGCGGCAAAGGCGAGCCATGGCCCGGCCAGGCTGATATTGCGTTGCTGCAGCAGGCTGTTGAGGATGTTGGCGTGCAAGAGGATGCCGGGCATGAAGCGGGTGCCGCCGTCCTCGCCGCTGACAGGATAGAGATCGCCCAAGCTGGCCGCCGTGGCGCCCACCAGCACGTATTTGCCGTCCAGTTGGCGCGCTGAATAGGGATTGTCCAGCAGGTCGGCCAGACCAATCATCGGAAAGGCGGCGCCGTCTGCGATGCGGGCGAAGCGCGCTGGGAGGCGGGCGTCCACGCCAAGGGGGATGCCCGCCATGGCATAGGCAAACTGTGGATAACCGCCGCGTAGAGGGTTGACCTGACGCACCCGGCCATCGTTGTCGGGCAGGATGTCGATGTGGGCGAGGCGGGTTTGCGGGCCGCCCACGGTGGGCGGCATGATCCTGATCTCGCCTTGCGGCGCGGGGCGCAGTTCTACCGGCAGCACTACCGGTAGTCCCTGCATGGCCCGGGTCAGCTCGGCGTCGTCTGGGCGCGGCTCGAGAAACAGCAGGTCAAAGCCAATGGCGCGCGGCTTTGCGCCGCTGGCCCGCAACTGCTCAAGCAGCGCTGCGTAACGTTGGCGCGACAGCGGCCAGCCGCCAAGTTTGTCGAGGCTGTCGTTGTCGAGGCTCACCACCACAATGTCGGAGGAGGGGGGCGGCATGTCGCGGCCTTGCGCCAGATCGAACAAGGCATCGCCCATCAGCGTGGATAGGCTGCCAAACTGCAGCGCCAGCAGCAATAAGGTGGATGCCGCGCTCAGCAGCGCCCACTCCATCAGCCGCCTGTTGCCCAGACGGCGTCGGTCGTCGCGCAGATGGGGGGTGATCAATCAGTTCACCGCGAAGAGGTTGAACGTGCCGCCAATGCTGACGGTGCGTTCCGGCTGGATCTGCAGTTCCGCCTGCCATTCATAGCGCCCGGCGGGCAGGCCGCTCACCACGAAGGATGCGCCCTTGTCAAAACTGGCCTTGTCCACGATGACGCTGGCGGCCTGCTCGCCGGTATGGGACAGCAAGCGGAAGCGGCGCATCTGCACGGGCGCACCGTTGACGTAGAGATCGCACCCGGCGGCGCTTCGGCAAACCCCGGCCACGGCGGAGCGTCCTTCCAGACCGCTGGCGGTGAGGCTGCTGCTTTCCAGAAAGACGGCCGTGCGGGACAGGGATTCTTTGGCCAGCGCCGGCGGTGTTTTCGCCTGCGCCTCCTCGAAGTCGGAAAAGAACAGGTCGATGCTGCGCCGGTAATGGTATGCGCCAGCCTGATCCACCGCGACGGCAACCGCGCCTTCGTCCTGGGCAGCCGCATGCCACCCCGCGGGCGGCGGCGGCAGGTGTTCCACCGGGCCGGGCCGTCCCTTGGCGTCGAAGCTCTGGCCAGTATCGGCCGCCAGCAATGCCGGCGTTGTGCCTGGTGTCTTGAGCGAAGAAGCCGCCACCAAACCCTGATCCACCTCAATCGCGCTGCGTCCCTGCTCGGCATCGTAACCCACGCGCAAGATAGTGCCGCGCACGCCGGCCATGGCCGTCGGCGTGCTCATGCGAAAGTTGGCGCGACCGTCCTCCCGGTGCGCTACTTCGGCTTCGGCTTTGCCGTTCACCACTTTCAACCGGACTTCGGGCTTTTCCTCCAGCGCATTGCGGCGCAAGCGCTCCAGCCGCACTGTGGCGGCGGACAGCAAGCGTACTTGCGAACCGTCGTCCAGCAGCAGGCTGGCGCGACAGTTCTTGTCGATGCTCAGCTCGTCGCCCTCGTTGATCACGCTGCCAACCCGATAGCGCAGGGGCGCGCCGTTGCGGGAGCCGCTGATGCTGCAATTGCTTTCCGTAACCACCGCTTTAACAGGCTGGAAGGCCAGCAGCTCTCGCGGAATCAGCAGCGCGGCGCCGGGTTGCAACAGCGCTTTGCCGTTCAGTTTATTGGCGGATTGCAAGGCCTGTACGCCGTTCTTGCCGGACAAATAGCGTTGAGCGATGCGTTCCAGGTTGTCGCCGGGCTGAATGATGTAGGTAGCCAGGTCGACGGTATCGGCGCTGGCCTGGCCAGCCAGCGCGAGCAAAAAGGCGATGAGGGTTGCGTGCTTCAGAGTCATGGGAGCTGTTCGTTTTGGGTGGTGTCAGCAGTCTCGACATGGGTCAGTCGGTAGCCGAAGCCGTGGATGGACTGCAGTTGATAAGGGCGATCGGCCAGGCCGATCCGGAGTTTTTTCCTGATCCAGGCAACATGCACATCCACGGTGCGGGTCAGTATGTCGCTGGATTTACCCCATACCTTTTCCATCAGGTAATCGCGGGATAATGGCAGTTCTCTATTGCGGAAAAGAAATAGCGCCAATTCAAATTCTTTTTCCGTCAGCTTTATAATCGATTCTCTTATCGAGGCTTCCCTGGCCCGGGTGTTGAATTTGTAAAATTCGTAATTTTCTTCAATAACATCTTCTTTTTTCTTTTTCTGAGATCTCCTGAGCAGCGCCTGCATTCGCGCCAGCAGTTCGTTGATCCGCACCGGTTTGACGCAGTAGTCGTCCGCTCCGGCCGACAAAGCGGCAACGGCGGACTCCTCGTCGCTCATGCTGGTGATGAAAACGATGGGCGCGGTTTCATGGAACTCCCCCCTCAGCGCCAGCAGTATTTCAAAGCCGCTTTTTCCCGGCACCTGCCAGTCCAGCAAGTAAATATCGCAATCTTCACAAGGCATTGCCTCTAGCAGATGGTCTCCATGCGCAAAGTGCCGCACGGTGTGGCCGTGGCTCTCCAGCGATGCTTTCAGCTCGGCGGCAAGGTATTCGTTGTCTTCAAGGAGAATGATTTTCATTTCTCATCTCAATGGTTTGTAACCATTTTCAATGTAGATAATTAATTCGCCATTTCAAATAAAAGCAGTGGCAATGTTGCTTTGCTTTTAAATGAAACTTTGCCATAAATAAAGTGGGTTAACTCTAATTTCGCCGGTGTCGGCTGTCTATTGCCGTTGCGGCATTTAACAAGATTTAACAGCAGAATATTAAACAAGATTATTAAACTGCCAGCGTTAAGACTGGTTATGAGCGGATAGCGGAGCAGGTATGAATAAAAATCTTTTTAAAGTGATTTTCTCTAAATCGCGCGGTGATTTTATAGTAGTTTCTGAATATTCAGAGGTGGCTGGGTCCGGAAGCAGCGTTAGCCGTGAATCCGCGGCGCGCTTTTCCAGCGCGATCAGCCTCTTTGTCGGCGTGGTCAGCCTCAGTGCGCTGTCGGTGTCCATGGCCTGGGCGGCGCCCGCCGCCAATGCACTGCCTACCGGCGGCACGGTCACTTATGGACAGGCCACTATCAGCCAGTCCGGTTCGACCATGACCATCAACCAGACCAGCGGCAAGGCCATCACCAACTGGCAGACCTTCGATATCGGCTCCTCGGCCCGCGTGCAGGTCGTGCAGCCGGACAAAAGCTCGGTGCTGCTCAACCGCGTGGTGGGCAACAACCCCAGCCAGATCTTCGGCAAACTGGACGCCAATGGGCACGTGATCCTGATCAACCCCAACGGCGTGTTGTTTGGTAAGGACGGCAGCGTCAACACCGGCGGTTTCACTGCTTCTACTTATAGCCTCAGCGATGCGGACTTCATCGCCGGCAATTATCGTTATTACCGCAACGGCTCCACCGCCTCGGTGGTGAATCAGGGCAGTATCAGCGTCGCCGACGGCGGCTATGTGGCGTTGATCGGCGCCAGCGTCAGCAACAGTGGTCAGATCATCGCGCCGCACGGCACCGTGGGCATGGCGGCGGGCGAGGTAGTGAGTGTACCGATGTCTGCCAGCGGCAAGATCACTTTCGAGATGACGCCGGCCAGCATCAATACCAGCGTCGGCAACACTGCCGGCGGCCTCATTCAGGCAGAGGATGGTCAGGTGTACATGCGCGCCGCCTCGCTTAATGGCGCACTGGCCAGCGTGATGCAGGCCGGCGCCATTGATGTCAGCGGCAAGAGCGGTGGACAGGTGCAATTGCTGGCGGACCAAGGCCAGATCCAGGTTAGCGGCACCATCACTGCCGACGGCAGCGCCGGCAGCCTGGCGTCCATCATCATTGGTCGCGACCCCTACACCGGCATTCTGGCGGCCAGCACCGATGTCAGCGGCGCCAGCCTGAGCGCCAAAAGCGGCTTTGTGGAAACCTCGGCAGACTGGCTGAAGACCGACGGCGTCAGCGTCAAGTCGGCGCAATGGTTGCTGGACCCGGCCGATGTCACCATCAGCAGCGGCGCGGACAGCGGCTACACCAATACTGGCGGCAGCATGACGCCCAATAGCGGCGTGGGCAGCTCGGTGGTGAACGTCAACACCATCGATACCGCGCTGAACAACGGCACCAGCGTCACCATCACCACCACCAACAGCGGTACGGCCGGCAGCAGCAACGGCAATATCTACGTCAATGCCGCCATCCAGAAAACCGCCGGCACGGACGCCACGCTGACCCTGAACGCCGACAACACCCTCAGCATCAATTCCGCCATTACTTCCACCAGCGGCAAGCTCAATGTGGTGGGCACGGGCAATGGCGCGGTGGCCGGCAGCAACGGGGTGACCGTCAGCGGCACTACTATCAGCACCAATGGCGGCGATATCACGCTGACCGGGTCTTCGGCCAACGGCTACGGCGTGTATGTGGCGCAGGGCAGTGCTGTCAGCGGCGGCAACGTCACCCTGAACGGCAGCGCCAGTGGTACTGGCGTTGGGGTGCTGCTGGACCGCAATGTCAGTATTACGGCAGCTTCCGCACTGGCGCTGAACGGTACCAATAGCGGTACCGGCAATGCCGTATTGCTAGGCAGCAATCCCAGCTCGACTGCCATTCAACTCACCTCGGGCACAACCACCAGCATTTCCGGCACCGCCACCAATGCCGGCAGCACGGCGGATGTGCTGTCGCTGGCCGACTTCACTGTGAACGCTGGCGGCAATGTGAATATTGCCGCCACTACCGCCAACAACGCCGCTACCGGCGTGCGCATCTTCAAGAGCCTGTCCACGGGCAACAACATTGTCTCCACCGGCGGCGATGTGAAGGTCACCACCAATCAGGGTGGGATAGTCATCAACGGCGCATCCGGCAGCAATGGCATTACCGGCAACAACGTGTATATCGACAATACCGGCGGCACCATTGGCGCGGGTTCCATCACGGCCGGCGCCGGCACCAATAGCGCCACCAGCGCGGCGGGCGTGCTGGTGAATGTGGGCGTGAAGGCCAATACCGGCAACATCGCCATTACCGGCAACGGCGGCGGCGGTGGTGTGAATGTGGGCGCGGTACTGACTGCCAATACCAGCAGCAGCCAGCAGGTGATCGTCAACGGCAAGACCAGCACTGATGGCGTGACCAACTACGGTGTGCAGTTTGGCGGCAGCGCCGGCATCACGGCGGGCAGCTACACCATCAACGGTACTTCCACCGCCACCGGCAATCAGAATGGTTCGGCCGGCGTCTATCTGTCCGGCACCTTTGCTGCGCAGCAAAACAGCAGTGTCAACGGCACCAGCAGCAATGCCGCCGGCCAGAGCGCCGGCGTGGTCATGGGCGCCAATACCAGCGGCAACAGTACTTTGAATCTCAGCCAGACTGGCGGCACGCTGAGCATCACCGGCAGCAACAGCTTCAGTGGCTCGCGTACCTTGTCCGGTACCTATACCGCGCTGGATATGTCCGGCGTCAGCAGCTACGGCACCACCAATGTGACGGGCGGCACGGTGACGGTTAACGGTACTGGCAGCAGCGGCAGCGTCAGCGGCACTACGGTGGCCAACCGTTCTGTCGATGGTGCCGGTGTTGTGCTGGGGGTCGATCAGGGTTACGTCCGCTCGTCCGGTTTCCTGAATGCCGGCACGGTGAATGTCAGCAATAGCGGTACCGCGCTGAACATCACCGGCAGCACCAGCGGCGCAGTGCAGGTCCTGACCAGTAATGCCTATACCTGGACCAATCCGGTAACCAGCGCCACTTCCAGCGTGACCGACAAGGCGCTGGTGGCCAAGGCCGGTGTTTCCCTGATTGGCGGCGCCATCAACTATGGCGCCGGCACTTCGGCCAACATCAGCGGCACCAGCACCACCACCAATACAGTGGGCGGCAACGGCGCAGGCTTCAGCAATTACAACGACACGGCCACCGGCACCGGTTCTCTGAACCTGACTAACGTGACCGGCGGGGTGATTAGCGGCACCTCCACCAACGGCCACGGCGTGTACTTTGTACAAACCGCCGGGCTGTCAGTCAGCGGCGGCTCCGCGACCATTACCGCCAACAGCACTAATAACGTCGGCATGTTTGGCGCAGGCATCACCGCCAGCAATGCGGCCACCCTGAATATCAACGCCACCGGCAAGACCAATGGCTACAACAACGGTGGCGGCGCGGGCATTCTGTCCACGGGCAGTAACACGACGGTGAATATCACGGGTACGGCCAGCAATGGTCACGGGGTATCCATTCAGGGTTATGTGCGCGGCGCTGCCGGCGGCATGGTCAATATCACCGGCACCAGCACAGCGGGCGGCGACGGCATTAATGTCATGAACGGCAGCACCTGGTGCGGCACCTCGGATTGCGGGTATGGCGCCCTTGGCGGCACTACCGCCGGCAACATCACGCTTACCGGCAGCTCCAATAGCGGCAACGGCGTGACGCTGGGCGGCATTACGCAAAGCCAGAGCCGCGTGACCATCAGCGGGTCGACCACCGCCAGCGGCGGCTACGGGGTGAACCTGAGCTCTGTGGGCGTGAACATCGCCGCCGGTGGCAGTGCCAACAGCGGCAACGCCGTATCGGTAACGGGCAATAATACCGCCGCCGGCGCTACCGGCAGCGGGCATGGCGTCTATCTGGCGGCAGGGGTGACTGGCAATCGCGTCATCACCAACAACAGCAATGGCGGCGCGACAAGCATCAGCTCCACCAATAGCGGCATTACGGTGGCGTCGACTGCCAGCATTCTCAATGGTAGTACTGCCGGTGCTGTCAGCTTGAGCGCAGGAGACGGCACAGCCACATCCGCTGCCACCATCACGGCTCAGGCAGCCTCGTTGATTACCCAGAACAGCGCTGGCGGCGTGACTGTCAGCACTGATGGCAATGGCAATGTCACTGCGCCGGGCATCATCAACATGGGCAGCGGCGATATCGTTTTGTCCGCCGGCAAGTTGCACGCAGCTGGCGACGCCACTGGTGGTCAGGTGCTGACGGTGTCTGGTAATGCCGCAGCCAATCTGGGCGGCGGCAAATTGAAGGTGTACAGCGGCAGCAGCACGACAACGGGTCGCCTGTCATATCTGACCAGCCTGTTCAATACGCTCTATTACAACGGCAGCAGCAATGCGCTCAACGCGCAGTTCAATACCGCGGCCGGGGGCACTATCAGCGGTTCCAGCAGTACGGCGCAAGTACTCTTCCGCGAAGCACCGGCAACTTACCCCTCCTTCTCCATTTCGCTGGCCAACCTCAGCAAGACCTATGGCGACGCTGATCCGGCCAGCCTGACCAGCGCCTTGCAAACCGCCTATACCGCAGGCGGCGGCGCGACGACCCTGACCAAAGCCGTAGGCAACAACACCTTCGGCCTGGCAGCCAGCGACGTCATCTCCAGCCTTACCGGCTCCCGTGTGGCTGGCGAAAACGTGGGCACTTACGCCTATAACCTGAGCGTGGGCAGCGGCCTCAATACCACGCTGAGCGCCCAGCCCAATATGGTGATCGGCAAACGCAACATCACTATCAATACGCTTGCTGCCAGCAACAAGGTGTACGACGGCACGACGGCGGCCACGATTACCGGTGCCACTTTCAACAATATGGCCAATGGCGAAACGCTGGGCCTGAGCGGCAGCGGCACTTTCGCTGACAAAAATGTAGCCAACGGCAAGACGGTGACAGTCAGTGACGTAACCACCCTGAGCCAAGCCAATGGCACTGGTTTGTGGTCCAACTACAACCTCACCAGCACCGGCAGCGCCACGACTACGGCCAACATCACGCCGAAGGATGCCACCGTCAACGGTACCGCCACCACGGTGACCTACAACGGTGCCACGCAGAACCAGTCTGCTGCTACCAGCAGCGGTTTTATCAGCGGCGACAGCATCACCATCAGCGGTGCGGCCAGTGGTCGTAATGCCGGTACCTACACGTCCAGCCTGAGTGTTGGCGGCAGCGATGCCGGTAACTACAACGTGACGGTGAACAACGCCAACCTCACCATCAACAAGGCCAGCCTCACCCTACAGGCGGTAACCGACACCAAAACCTACGATGGCAGCACCAGCTCAACGGCAACGGTTGCAACCTCAGGTTTGCAGGGGAGCGACAGCATCAGTGGTCTGAGCCAGTCCTTTACCGACAAGAACGCGGGTACCAGCAAGACGCTGACGGTGAATGGCGGCTACACCATCAACGATGGCAACAGCGGCAACAACTACAACGTCACCACCCAAACCGTGAGCACCGGCACCATCAACAAGGCAGCGTTGTCGGCCAATCTGCAGGGCTCGGTCAGCAAAGTGTATGACGGCACCACGGCCGCCAGCATTGCGCCGTCCAATGTCAACCTGTCCGGTTTTGCGGCGGGCGAGGGCGGTTCCGTGGTGGCGACATCCGGCGTTTACGCCAGCAAGAACGTGGTGGACAACCAGGGCAGCGGCGCGGTGACGGTCTCCTTGCAGCCATCTTCTTTTAGCGCCAACAGCAATACCTTGCTCAGCAACTACACCTTGCCCACCACCGCCACCGGCAACGTTGGCACCATCACCCCGGCGGCGCTGACGGTGAAGGTAAACGATACCGCGATGTTTGTGACGCAAGATCCGAACCTCGCCGTGAACCAGGGCTTCAGCTACACCGGTTTGAAGAACGGTGAAACCGCGGCCACGGCGCTGGTGGGCGGCGCTATCAGCAACGCTGCCCGCACCTACAGCGGCGCCAGCAACCCGGTAGTGGGCACGTATAACAATGTGTACGGCCTTGCCAGCACCCCGGTAGCCGTCAACGGCAACTACACCGTCACGGTGCAGAACGGCAAGCTGCAAGTGGTGCCGGCCGGTCAGCTGCTGATTACCGTCAATGGCCAACAAAAAACCTACGGTACCGTATTGCCGGGCAACGCAGGCGCCACGGCGCAGACTGTCACCGCGCAGTATCTGGATACCAGCGGCGGCTCGGTGATTTCCAGCCTCACCATGCAGAACCTGGGCAACGGCATCTGGAAGGCAACCGACAGCACCAATACCTCGGTGACTTTCAACCTTGGCATTAATGGCGCTCAAGCCTCTTCCGGCGGCTATCTGAACGTGGGCAATTACGCCTACAACAGCAGCAATATGCAGCCGGCCAGCACCGCCAACTTTACCGGCAGCTATACCAATGGCGGCGTGCTGACCATTACGCCAAAGGCGCTGACGGCGGGGACGGTCAGCAAGGTGTATGACGGCGTGAATACCCAGTCCTCTGCGCCAGTGTCGTTGCTAGATGCGATGTCGGGCGATGCCGTCAGCGCCACAGCGGCCACCGCCACCTATGCCAGCAAGAATGTGGGCGCGGGTCAGGCGGTTACCCTGCAGGGCACCACGCTGCACGGCGCCGACGCAGCCAACTATTCGATTACCGACCAGAACACCACCGGCAATATCACCAAGGCGCAACTGGTGCTGTCCGCGGTGAGCAATACCAAAACCTACGACGGCACCACTAGCGCCAGCGCTACGCCGATTTTGGTATCCGGTCTGGTGAGCGGCGATACGGTCAGCGGTTTGAGCCAGAGCTATGTGTCCAAGAACGTACTGGGCGCCAACGGCAGCACGCTGACGGTCAGCGGCTACACCATCAGCGACGGCAATGGCGGCAACAACTATAGCGTGGTGACCAACACCGCCGCCGGCACCATTACGCCGAAGGCGCTGCTGGTGAGCGGCACCACCGCCAAGGACAAATACTACGATGGCGGCACCCGCGCCATCGTTACGGCGGGCACGCTTAGCGGCCTGGTGGGCAGCGAATCGCTGGGGCTGAGCGCTTCCGGCAGCTTCACTGATGCGCAGGTGGGCAACGGCAAGCTGGTGAACGTGAACTACACCCTGGCGGATGGCAGCAATGGCGGCCTGGCGCAGAACTACTATGTTGTGAGTACCCGTGATGTGGTGCAGGCCTCCATCCTGAAAAACGCCGATCCGATCAAGCCAATCAACCCGATCCGTCCGGTGGACCCGATCAACCCCTACACCCCGGTGAATCCGATCAAACCGCCGTTCTTCAATCCGGATGGCGGCAAGGATCACACCGATGGCCATATTTCCTTCGACAAGCGCGAAGAAACCAAGGCCTGTTCCAGACTGCATCCGGAAAACTGCACTTGCGAAGACACGCTGGTGCCGTCCGTGCAGGTGTGTTACGTGACGCCGGATGTGAAGATCAAGAAAAAAGACAATGAGCCGCGCGTGTCGCAGCTGTTTTGAAGCGGGGTAAAGCAAGCATGAAAACGACAAACAAAACTCTTATCGCCGCCCTGATCCAGCTGACGCTGGCTGGCGCGGCGCAGGCGGATACCGCCCAAGTCAGTTCAGTGGGTGATGTGCAGCGCAATATCGAGCAGAACCGTTTCGGCCAACCTCCGGCGGGTAGCGAGGAGAAAGCGGTTCAAACCGCGCCCCAGGGCGACATGACCCGCACCGCCATTAGCAAGCTGGTGCGGGTGGAGGTGGAAGGAAATATCGAGCGCAAGAAAATCCAGAACTACTTCTCCGACATGATCGGTAAGCCGGTCACCGAGGCACAACTGGACAGTTTCAACGGCTGGGTATGGGGTGTCATCACCCGCAGCGGCTATCTGGCTTACGCTAGCACCAGCCAGCAGCAGGAAGGCGATGGCAGTGTGTTGCGGGTGAATGTGTTGCAGCCGACAGTGCGCACCCTGCGCGTGGCGGCGGAAAACGAATCCGTCAGCCGCCGTTATGAAAAGCTGCTGATCAGTCGCTTCTCGGACGTGGTGCTGCCAGGCAAACCGCTGGATCTGCAGTATCTGGAAAACCGCATCGCCAGCGCCAATTTCGATTTGCCCATCGATATTCACGCCAGCATCCAGCAGTCCGACCCCGGCAAGGTGGATCTGGTGTTGCATGTGAAAGAAGTGCCGCCGGAGTTGGGCAAGTTTGCCGGCGGCTTCCTGCAGGGCAACAACTATGGCTTGCGGCAATATGGTCGTGCGCAAATGCTGGGCTCTGTGGCTTTTGGCGGCTTCACGCCGTTTTCTGAGCTGACGCTCACCGGGTTGGCGGCGGACGGCATTGGTTTTACCCGCGCCGAGTATGAGTTCCCCACCGAAACGCTCAAAGGCAAAGTCCGCCTGTGGGGCTCTTATACCGAAAGCCGTAGCGTGCTGGATCAGGTTACCGACACTCGCGGCCGCACCAGCGAGTACGGTGCCAGCCTGACCAATGTCATCGGCACCACGCGCGACGCGGTGTTCAAATCCCGGTTGGAGTTAATGACGCGCAATACCACCAGCTCGTTGGTGATTGGCGGACTGCAACTGGAAAACCTGCGCGACGACAAAGCCAGGCTGGCGTTCAGCGCCGACAACGACGCGCTGTCGCTGGATCACTATCGTTACGAGTTGAGTTTTACTTCCGGTCGCTACAGCACCATGGGCAGCTACAACAAGCAGGAGCTGTCCGGGCAAGTGGAGCGCACTCTGAGCGATGACGGCAAATGGTTGGGTAGTGTCCGTTTCCATGGTCAGCTGGCCAGCACCAATCTGGACAGCTACGACAAGATCTCTCTGGGCGGCGTTAATGGCGTGCGTGCCTACTCCACGGATGATGGCGTGGGCGACGAGGGCCTGGTGTTGTCGCTTGATCTGATCAAGCATTTTGGCAACAACCAGTATGTCGGGGTGTTCTACGATGCGGGCGTGGTCAAGCCCAATCGCAATGCGGTGGCAGGCGCGTTCAACAACAGCTACACCTTGCAAGGCGCCGGCGTCGAGTTTGGCGGTCGCCTATACAAGGCGCTGTCCTATAGCTTGACGGTAGCCAAGGGCTTGGGGCCGTATGCTGGCTATGTGGATGGCAATATCGAATCAAGCCCGCGCAATCTGCGCTTCCTGTTTGCCGTGTCCAATCAATTCTAAGATTAAAGTTGTTGTTTAAAAAAAGCCCCGGCAGGGGCTTTTTCCATTATGTCTTTCTGTGTTTGTTTAAAATTGAGTGTTTTTGTAAAAGATTTTAATTGGTTTCGCATTTAGCATCATTTAACAAACAATCAGCGCGCCTATCCATATAATTTCACTGTGAATTCTTTGGAGCGGGTAATGAAAAAGCTGATTACAACAACGAGTGGTACACAGAGTACTATTGATCGCAAGGTTAAATATCTTCGCCCTGTTGTTTTTAAAAATAATCAAATTATTTACTACGATATTATTCCGTTCAGCTGGCAAGAGCTGGAATATGGCTCGGTGTTGGATGAGATGGCTTATATCAATGACAAGGAAGGCATGGACCCGGACTGCTGGGTGGATGTGCTGGATGGCGATGGTTGGATATTGCAGGAAATGGCCTGCAGCCAAGGCAGTGTGTATCTGTTGATTAATCCTTTGCTGAAAATGTCGGCTTGAGTGCTTGTATGCCGAAGCAGGTGGTTGATGGTTTTGAATACGACACAATCGGATTTGTCGAAGCCCTGATGTGTGGTGAAGTGCTGCCGCACTGTCAGCCGGTTATCGATTTGCAGTCTGGCGGCATTCACTCCTGGGAGCTGTTGGCCCGCTGGCTGCACCCGGATTACGGTATCTTGTATCCGGCCTGTTTTGTGGCCGGCGTAAAAAAGGACAGCCTGGATGTCGCCCTGGCGCTGACCTTGTTCGAATGGGGCCTGAAATGGCGGCCCGTCAGCACGGCGGCGCGACTGGCTGTCAATGTGGGCGGCGCAGGCCTGGCCGAGCCGGGGCTGGGACGTTATTTCCAGCAGATCGCCACCCGATACGGATGCGATCTGTCCGCTTTGATTCTCGAAGTGAGCGAGTCCGACATTGTCAGCAATCTGGATGCGGCCCGGCGAAACTTGCTGTCGCTAAAGCAACTGGGTTGCGCCATCAGTATTGACGACTACGGCGCGGGTTACGCAGATCGCAATCTGCGCGACCTGATGCCGGTGGACGCGGTCAAGCTGGATCAGTCGCTGATTGGCGGCGCCAGACATTGCAAGGAAAAGCGGGAACGCTTGCAGGAAGATGTGGTGCGATTCCGTCAGCTGGGACTGGAAATCGTCGCGGAAGGCGTCAGCGATGTGGTGGATGTGGAAAATTGCCGGGCAATGGGTATTGGTTTGGGCCAGGGTTTTGGATTGAGTTATGGCGGCATGTTTTTTTGATCGGTTTTTGACATTACATTGCGAGTGATTCGACATGTTTATCCCTTTGGGATCTCCACTGTGGAGACAGTTGGACCAAATTGAATTGAAACTTGAAGAAGTGGATGAGGCTCAAGGCGCCATTATGGTGGTGTGGCGGGAAGGAAAACTGAGCTGGCATAAAACCAATAGCCGCTATGGCAAGATCTTTTCCAGCAAGCATGCGGATACCATCGTGGGTTATTTTGATCGCCGCGTGCCGTTCTCGGTATTGCGAGATGCGGTCATAGAACACATCTCACAGGTGGGCGAAGTAGATTTTTTGAGAAGGTGATATGGAATGAGATTTAACATGATTTAATACTGTTTCTGTAGTGATCTGTGTGATGATTAGTCCGTGCTGTTGCACACAAGCCCCAATTTTACCGCCACCCCGCTGGCGGTTTTTTTTTGCCTTTTACGGCGGCGGCTCTGGCGGAGGCGACTCACCGTCAGCCGCGCGCTCATGCGCGCCAGGAACGATGAGGCTGGCTACCTGATGTGAAATTGATGGTTTGTTCGTGGCGTTTGGCCATTCCGCTGTGAAGAAAGAGCGGGATTTGCTAGTCTCACAGCACATGCCACGAAGCCAGCAATCATGCCCAAGCGCCCGTACAGGATTTACCTGCTCTTCTTCCTGCTGACGTTCGCCGCCATGGCGGCGCTGATCGCCTTTCTCATGGGGGCGGCCTACCGGCAGCGTCTGCACCAGGCGGAGACGGACTCGGCCAATGTGGTGGGCGTGCTGGAAACCCGTCTGGAGGCTACCCTGCGACGCACCGAGGCCTTGCTGGACGATGTGGCGGCCTCCACGCCGCCGGAAGCCTTTGCCGATGAACCCTCTGACGCCTTGCGCGATCGCATCTACCGGCAATTGGGCTTGCAGGCGCGGCTGTTTCCGGAAATCGTCGGCCTGCGTCTGGTAAGGACTGACGGCCGGCTGATGTATGCGTCTGATGTGCGTGATCCCGCTAGCGTCGCAAACGCGCGCGGGCGCAGCTATGTCGAGGCGCTGAAACGCGAGCCAACAATCAGGATCTTCTTTTCCGAGGTGTCGGAAGGGCGGATGTCGCATCGGCAGCAGTTGCATATCGCGGTTCCCGTTCGCGACAGCCAGGGCCGCTTGCTGGGCCTGGCCATGGCCCCGCTGGATCTTGGCTACTTTCAAAACCTGTTCGCCAGGGTGGATCTGGGCGCGCATGGCGTGATCACCTTCCGCCGTTCGGACGATGGCCGGCTGGTGTTGCGTCAGCCGCCGCGCGCGGGTTCAACCAATCAGACCCTGAAGAACAACCCCATGCACATGCGGGTGGAGGCCGGCGAGCGCGAGGGCGTGATCCGTTTCGAGGCGGCGCTGGACAAGACGGACCGCATCTACGCTTTCAAGCGGGTGGGCGACTATCCCTTCTATGTGGCGGCCGGCATAGCCTTGCAGGACATCTTGCCGCAATGGAAGAAAACCCTGACTGGCGCGACGGTGGGCGCGTTGATAGGCCTGGCTTTGCTGGCCTGGTTGCTGCGTCGCCTGTTTCTGGCTGAACGGCGGCGCGAGCTGACGGCCGGGGCCTTGCGCGACACCGAAGACCGCTTCCAGCTATTGCTTGGCTCGGTGGGCGAGGGCATCTGCGCATTGGGACGCGGCGGCGAACACCTGTTCAGCAATCAGGCCGCGCGCCGCTTGCTGGGCTATGGCGACGAGGCGGCGATTGATCGCGATGCGGTGCTCAACCGCTTGCATGATCGCGGCGAAGACGGCCAGCTGACGCCCGGCGGCCAGAACGCGGTGGCGCGCGCCTTGCGCGACGGTACGGACGCGCATAGTCAGGATGCGGTGTTCCGCTGCGTGGACGGCAACCTGCTGTCGGTGCAGTACGATGCTTATCCCTTGCGGCGGGGCGACGAGGATTTGGGCACGGTGCTGCTGTTTCAGGACATTACCGAGCGCAAGCGCGACGCCGCGCGCATCGCATTTCTGGCGCATCACGACCCGCTCACCTCCTTGCCCAACCGCCTGTTTGCCGAAGAGCGCTTCAGCCAGGCCGCTTCGCTGGCGCTGCGGCATGGCGAGATACTGGCCATGCTGTTTCTGGATCTGGATGGTTTCAAGACCATCAACGACTCGCTGGGCCACGATGTGGGCGACAAAGTGCTGCAAACCATCGCGCGTCGTCTGCAATCGCGCTTACGTCAGGGCGATACCGTTTGCCGGCTGGGTGGCGACGAATTCCTGCTGCTGCTGACAGGCGCGCGCCAACTGGATCAGTTGTTGCCGCTGTTCGATGGCCTGTTGGCCGAGGTGGAACAACCAATGGAGCCGGATGGCCACCGGCTGATCACCACCGCCTCCATCGGCGTGGCGGTGTTTCCGCAGGACGGTCGAGATTTCACTACCTTGATGAAGCAGGCCGACACCGCCATGTACCACGCCAAGGATGCCGGGCGTAACACCTACCGGCTGTACGACGAGGCGATGTACGTGCAGGCGCGGGAAACGCTGAATCTGCGCAGCCGCTTCGTGCAGGCGCTGGCGCAAAGCGAATTCCGTTTGCACTACCAGCCACAGTTGAATCTGGCCGATGGCCGGGTGGTGGGCGCGGAGGCGCTGGTGCGCTGGCAAGAGTCGGCCGAGCGCCTGCTGCCGCCGGGGCATTTCATCCCGCTGGCGGAAAGCAGCGGCATGATCGTGGCGCTGGGGGAGTGGGTGCTGCAGGAAGCGTGCAGCCAGGCGACGCAGTGGCGCGACGCCGGATACGAGCTGGTGGTGGCGGTGAACATCTCCGTGGTGCAGTTCAAGCGCGGCAATCTGGAACTGAGCGTGGAATCCGCCTTGAGACAGAGCGGCTTGCCGCCGCATTTGCTGGAGCTGGAGCTGACCGAGAGCCTGCTGTTGCACCAGACCGAGGCTGTGATCAGCACCCTGCAGCGACTGCGCGAACTGGGCGTACGGCTGGCAATCGATGATTTCGGCACCGGTTATTCCAGCCTGGCCTATCTCAAGCGGCTGGCGGTGAACAAGCTGAAGATCGATCGCTCCTTCGTACAACATCTGCGGCAATCGCCGGAGGATGAGGCGATTGTGCGCGCCATCATCGAGATGGCCCGCACACTCAACTTGCAAACCTTGGCCGAAGGCGTGGAGGACGAGGCCACCGCGCAGGCCTTGCACAGCCTGCGCTGCGAGGAAGCGCAGGGTTACCTGTTTGCCCGTCCCATGCCGCCGTCGGCCTTCGCCGACTATCTGGCGGCCGCTACCGCTTGAGGCTGGGCGGCTTCAGGGTTTGCCGGGCATCGCCATCAAGGGCGGCGGCGCCGGCGGCAATACATAAGTGCCGGGCAAGTCTTCCACCAGAAAATCGATGAAGGCGCGCACCGCCGGCAGCAAACCGCGCCGGGTGGGGTACGCCGCCTGCAGCACGCCTTGCGGGCTGTCGAAGCCGGGCAGCACGCGCAGCAGCCGGCCGTCTTTCAGGGCCGCCTCGCACACCATGCGCGGCAGGGCCGCTACGCCCATGCCGGCCAGCGCCGCGTCCAGCAGCACAATCAGATCGTCGGTCATCAGCCTCGGCTGGTCTATCTGCAAGTGATGCACATGACCGTCCTGATCCAGCAGCGCCCATTCCTGTCTGCCGTCGGCGCGGCTCATGGCCAGAAACGGCAAGCCGTCCAGATCGGCTGGCATTAGCAGAGGCGGCAAGTCTGCCACCAGCGCCGGGCTGGCCACCAGAATCACCTGGCTGGTGCCCAGCGGCCGCACCACCAGATTGGCGCTGTCTTCCACCCGGTGGCGCACGCGCAAGGCCACATCAATGCCTTCCTCGATCAGATCCACCCGCCGGTTGGTGGCCTCCAGCCATACCCGCACCTTGGGGTAGCGCTGTAAAAAGCGCGGCAGGCTGGGGCCGAGCAGGCCCTTGGCCAGAAGCTCCGGACAGCTGACGCGGATCAGGCCGCGCGGTTCCGCCGTGGCGCTGGCGATGGCGTGGGCGGCGGCTTCGGCTTCGGCCAACATGGCCTGACAGCGCTGGTAGTATTGGCTGCCGATATCAGTCAGCGCCAGCCGTCGCGTCGTGCGTTGCAACAGTCTTACGCCCAGTTGTTCTTCCAGCAGCGCCACTCGGCGCGATAGGCGCGACTTGGGCACGCCCAGCACGCGACTGGCGGCCATGAAGCCGCCAGCTTCCACCACGCGGGCGAAGAACATCATGTCGTTCAGGTCTTGCATGTGGATTGTCCTATCAGTGGAACAATGTTTCCAAAATCAGCAGTCTAGTGCCGATTGTTGCGAAAACATACCATGACGTCACTGAACCTGCTTTCCCGAAAGGACACACTGATGAAACTGCTGCATCTGGATTCCAGCATCCTCGGCGCCAATTCCGTTTCCCGCCAACTGACCGCGGCCGTCGTGGACAGCGTGCGCCAGCGCCATGCCGACGCCACCGTGGTTTACCATGATCTGGCCGCTGCGCCGGTAGCGCATCTGTCGGGCGAAATCGCTTCGGCCAACTTCATCGCCGAGGCCGACTGGAGCGACACCCAGCGCAAGGAAAGCGCCGTGGGCAACGCCCTGATCGAAGAGTTCCTCGCTGCCGACGTCGTGGTCATCGGTGCACCGATGTACAACTTCTCTATCCCCTCGCAGCTGAAGAGCTGGATCGACCGCGTCTGCGTGGCCGGCCGCACTTTCCGCTACGGAGCCAATGGCCCTGAGGGCCTGGTGGCCCCGGGCAAAACCGTGGTGATCGTCTCCAGCAGAGGCGGCGTCTACACCAATGAGCAGGGCAAGCTGATGGACTTCCAGGAAGACTATCTGCGCACCGTGCTAGGCTTCCTGGGAGTGAGCGATATCCGCTTCGTACGTGCCGAAGCCGTCAACATGGGCGAAGACAAGCGCGCCACCGCTATTCACGCCGCGCGTGAAACCATTGCAGGGCTGGCGCTGTAAGACGCTTTCAAGCGCGCTGTGGAAAAAACGGGTCACAATGTGGCCCGTTTTGTTTTTAAAGCCTTCGATCCGAACCGCCGATAATACCTTGCCGCCCTGTCGCGTGTTAGCGTGTAACCATGCCCGGTACAAGGGCAAGGGAGAGAGTAGGGTTGGTGCGGGTATGACTCGGTCGAAAGTGGGTGTGTACGTGCTGGCGCATCGCCGCGCGATGCGGTTTGCGCTGTTGCTGTTGCTGGCTACGTTGTTGGGCGTCAACGCGTGGTCTATCTACACGCGCGCCCTGATCCTGGCCGACCAGGGCGTCTTGCGCGCCGCCGGACAGATCGAACAGCATTTCTCCCACGTCTTTGGCTTTCTGGACACCCTCCGGGTGGAGACCGAGCAAGAGCTGGGCAGCCTCGATAAGCTGGACGCCGCCGCCGCCAGCCTGCAAGCCCTGCAGGATGATCCTTCCGGGCAGTATTTCCAGCTGGACAGCCTCAAGGGCGGGGCCGGCGGGCGGCAGCTGGGCAACCTCACCGGCACCGGTCGCATTGCGACGCTGGACGTGGCCGCGCGGCGCGAAATGGAAGTGGTGGTGGGCTTGAGCCCGCTGTTTGAAGCCGCTTACCGCAATCTGGACGTCAACGGTGTGGCCTGGGTGTATTTTGTGTCGGCCCGTCGTTTCATTTATCTCTATCCCTATACTCCTTCGGCCAACTACCACTACTCCGCCATCACCGAGCAAGGCGCTTTCTGGCGCTTGGGTTCGCCAGAAGGCAATCCCACCGGCCGGCGCGTGCTGACGCCGGTTTACATCGATCAGGCGGGCAAGGGGCCGATGCTTAGTGTGGTACAGCCGCTGCGCGTGGGCGGCGCCTTTGCCGGCGTGCTGTGCATGGATATCACCACCAGCACGCTGGTGCAGTTGCTCAAGCCCAGCGATGCGGAGCTGGGCAGCCTGTATCTGGTGAATGGGCAGGATCAGTTGGTGGCGGCCACTAGTCAGCAAGCCCTGCCGCAAGAAAACCTGCTTAACATGCCGGTGTCCGCTGATTACCTGCTCACACCCAACGCGCATATCAAGGTGTACCCGATCAACGGGGCCGGCTTGCGGCTGGTGCACTATCTGCCAACGCAGGCGCTGGCCATCGACGTGTTCCAGCGCTCCCTGCCGGCCTTGTTCAGCGGCCTGCTGCTGTGGCTGGTGCTGGGCATGCTGCTGAAAACCTGGGAGCTCAATCACAATCTGCACCGGCTGTCCGAGCAGGACCCGCTGACCGGCGCCATGAACCATCGTGCTTTCCAGACCCGCTTGTCCGAGCTGTTCGATCGTTATCAACTTGAAGAGCGGCCGTTCTCGCTGGTGATGTGCGATCTGGATCACTTCAAGCGCATCAACGATACCCTGGGCCACGCCAAGGGCGATCAGGTGCTCAAGGTGCTGGTGAAACTGGCCAAGCGTTCTTTGCGGCTGGAAGATGGCGTGGCCCGGCTGGGCGGCGAGGAGTTTGTGCTGATTCTGCCGGACACCTCAATGCGAGAGGCGCTCAAGGCGGCGGTGCGCTTGCGCCTGCAACTGGAGCGACTGGACTGGGCGCGCATCGGCATTCCCGGACGGGTAACGGCCAGTATGGGCTGCGCCACCGTGCTGCCCGGGGATCGGTGCGGTGAGAACGTGCTCAAACGGGCGGACGACGCCATGTACCGCGCCAAACAGGAAGGCCGCAATCGAGTGTGCGCCGACCTGATGACGGCGGAAGACCCGGTTCGGCGTTAAGGGCGGCTAACAAAAATCCGTATCACGGACGAGGCGAGGCCCGCCGGCGCGGGCAGGGCTTGAGTACGGCAAGGAGGCGCAATGCAGCAGCCGGCGTTTTGTTAGCGGCGCCAAAGCCGGAGGTGGGCCGGCATGGCGCAGGCACGCTGGTCTGTGTTTTTGTTCACACCCAGTCGCGCGGCGGCAGGAAGCGCTCGTACAGCGCCGCCTCCGGGCTGCCCGGCTGCGGCTGGTAGCCGTATTCCCAGCGCACCAGCGGCGGCATCGACATCAGGATGGACTCGGTTCGTCCGCCCGTTTGCAGGCCGAACAGCGTGCCGCGGTCCCACACCAGATTGAATTCCACATAACGGCCGCGGCGATACAGCTGGAACTGACGCTCTGCCTCGGTCCACGGTGTCGCCTTGCGACGGGCTACGATGGGCAGATATGCCTCGGTGTAACCACGGCCCACCGCCTGCATGAAGGCAAAGCTCCGCTCGAAGCCCCAGGCGTTCAGATCATCAAAGAACAAACCGCCCACGCCGCGCGCTTCATTGCGGTGCTTGAGGAAGAAATACTCGTCGCACCAGCGCTTGTAATCGGCGTATACCTGTTGGCCGAAGGGCTCGCACAAATCGCGCGCCACCGTGTGCCAATGCACCACGTCTTCTTCGTGCGGGTAGTAGGGCGTCAGGTCGAAACCGCCGCCAAACCACCATACCGGCGCTTCGCCGTCTTTTTCCGCAATGAAAAAACGCACATTGGCGTGACTGGTGGGCACGTGCGGGTTTTCCGGATGGATCACCAGCGATACACCCATGGCTTCAAAACGACGGCCCGCCAGTTCCGGACGATGCGCCGTGGCGGAGGCCGGCAGCGTGTCGCCGCTGACATGCGAGAAATTCACTCCGGCCTGTTCAAACACTTTGCCGCCAGTCAGCACGCGGCTGCGACCGCCGCCGCCGGCCGGACGCGTCCAGGCGTCTTCGACAAAGCCCTTGCCGCCATCTGCCAGCGCCAGCGCATTGCAAATGTCGTCCTGCAGGGATATCAGGAAGGATTTCACCTGATCGGCGTGGGGGTGGCTCATGACGGCAGTCCTGATGGAGAGTGGGGCGCACATTGTAGCAGAGCGCTTTGCCATCGCAGCGGGCTACTCCGTCCGGCGAATAGGCAAAAAAAACCCGCCAGGGGGATGGCGGGCTACACAAAGTCACACAAAGGACAGAGGAGTCGGAGTCTATTGCAGACTCCGCAGATACACACAGCAGGGAACCGGCGACCGGCTCGGGGGATTCAGCCGCACGGCGTTCTTGCTGGTTCACAGTGTGCCGCAGCGCCGCATCGGCTGTGTGGCGGCCGCGTTCGCAGCCTGTATGCCTGCTGTGGCGGCTGTATGACGCTTGGTGACAAAGCAACGGCAAGTGTTTCCAAAGATTAAAATCCGGAACTTGTCAGGGGTAAGGCAGGCGTCCGGGCATGAAAAAAGCCGGCGACAGGTCGCCGGCTTCCAGAATATTGACGAACCGCTCAGGCCATGGCGGCTTCTGTTTCCCACTCTTCCTCGCTGACGACATCGGCGCGGGGTGCGGGGCGAGCAGTGAAAAAGTCCAGGCTGCGCGCCAGCACCGACATGCGCTCGTTGTCCACCAAAATCATGTGATAGCTGTCGTTAAGCGGCATGTAGTCTACCTTGCCGCCCAGGCGGGACTGCAGGAAGAGGGCGGAGCGCGGGCTGGTGATGTCGTCTTCCTCGGCATGCACGATCAGCGTCGGGCAAGTGATTTCGCTCAGGCGCGGCTTGAGCTGGCGGCGCAGGCCGTCAACTTCGCGGATGCAGGCCAGCGGGATATAAGCGTAGTGGAAGCGTTCGCCGCGCTCGAAGCGTTGCTGGATCAGCTTGCGGATGCGTTGATTCTTGATGCCGAAGGGATCGACTTCTGGCACGCGCATGCGGGCGGCGAGGCCCGGGATGGCGTAGGCCAGCGGCCTGAGCCAGGTCAGGCGAGGCAAGGCCCAGCCGTCGAGGAACATCGGCGGAGCGTACAGGGCCAGACGGTCCTGATGATTTTCTTCACGCGCCACTTCCAGCGCCACCAGCGCGCCCAGGCAGACGCCGGCCAAGTGCACCACCTGATGACGTTTTTTCAGCTCGCGGTACTCGTGGCGCATGGCATCAACCCATTCCTGCCAGCGGATGCCCAGCAGGTCTTCCGGTTCTGTTCCGTGGCCGGGCAAGGTTGGGGAGTGGGTGACGATGTCGGCGTCTTCCAGCGTGCGTCCCAGCGAGCCGAGGTCGTAAACAGTGCCTCCAAGGCCATGAATCAGCAAAGCGGCGGGGCGGGTTGAACGCATGATGGGTACCGGAGATGACAGGTTATGGCCAGATTATCGCCTTCGGCCAACTGTCACGCTGTCGCTGTCGTGTCGCCGGATTGTGACAGGCTGTGACGCAAGCTCAGTTCTCCGCCACCGCCAGTACAAAGCGCGCGCCGCCCAGTGGGCTGGATTCCACATGGGCGCTGCCGCCGTGGTGCTCGGCGATCAGCCGCACATAGGACAGCCCCAACCCGTAGCCGCCGGAGCTGCGGTCCCGGCTGCGATCCAGCCGGCGAAAGGGTTCGAACACTCGCTCGCGGTCCGCTTCCGGGATGCCGTGGCCATCGTCTTCCACCACGATAACCAGCATGCCGTCCTGCCGGCTGACCGACAATCGAACCTGTTGCTGAGCGTACTTGAAGGCATTGAGCAGCAGATTGCGGCTGGCCACATAGATGAGTTTGCGATCAAAGCGGCCCATGCCCTTGACGCAGTCCATGCCCAGTTCGATATGCGGCGGTTTCAGCGGCTCCACCAGTTGCAGCAGGTCGTCGAACCAGTCGTACAGATCCACTTGTTCCCGGTTGAGGATGGATTCGCCGCGCGTGAGCTTGGCGTATTCCAGGCTGGCGGTGATCAGTTCCTCCAGCTCTTGCATGTCGCGCTCCATACCTTCGCTGTAGCGCTGTCTTTCGTTCGGGTCGTCTTCCTCATCCAGCATGGTGAGGCCGAAGCGCAAACGGGCGATGGGGGTGCGGATCTCATGCGCCACCGCGTGCGACATGGCCTGATGGATGTCCAGCAGGCGCTCTAGCCGCGCCGCCATGCTGTTGAGCGCTACCGACAAAGGGGCAAACAGGCGGCTGCGGGCTTGTGGGGTGCGGACGTGAAAGTCGCCGTTGGCGAATACTTCCGCGGCTTCGCGCACCGACACCAGGTCGCGCCACATCGGCCGCAGATAGAAGTAGATCAGCAGGCTGAGCGTAGTGCCGGTGAACAGGATCCACAGCAGCAGCACTTCGATGTCTTCGCTGATCCAGGTACTGTCGCTGCCGTTGTTGCTCGAATCCAGCGGGCCCAGCAACAGCAGGCGGCTGTCACCGGGCAGAGGGGCGTACAAGAGGTTGTTGTCGAAGTCGAGATAGGTTTTGTGGCGGGCGAAATAACTGCGGCTGTCAGGGTCGAGGTCGGCGGGCGGATGGGCGATCAGCCTCACCGGGTAGCTGAAGTCCCGGCTGATGGCTGCCAGCTCATGCTCCCATTGCGCATGCGGATGGCGTTGCAGTTCGCGCACGATCAGCGTTACCGGGCCGTCCAGCGTGCGGCGCGCGCTTTCGTTGTCGCTGTTCTGGTACAGCTTGCCCAGCATGAAGGCGAAGCCGATGATGATGGCCAGCTCCGCCGCCATGGCAATGAGGAAGTAGCGCGCAAACAGATTGGCCAGCGAGGGTTTGCGACCGCGGCGGTGCAGGGGCTTCAAGGGCCACATGGTCATTCCCAATCGCTGCGCGAGAACAGATAACCCTTGCCGCGTACGGTCTTGATGCGGGTAGGCGCGTCCGGGCTGTCGCCCAGCTTCTTGCGCAGGCGGGAGATACGGGCGTCGATGGAGCGATCCAGGCCGTCAAAACCGATGCCGCGCAGCTCGTTCATGATGTCGTCGCGCGACAGCACTTGTCCGGCGTGCGAGGCCAGCAGCCACAAAAGATCGAACTCGGCAGTGGTGAGCTCCATTTCCTCTCCGGACAAGTGGGCCGAGCGCGTGCCCTGGCTGATGGTGAACTGCCCGAAGGAGAGCTGATCGCTGTCCATCACCTCTGCAGGCGCGTCTTCGCCGGTTCCGCGGCGCAGCAAGGCGCGGATGCGCGCCAGCAGGCGGCGCGGCTCCACTGGCTTGGCCAGGTAGTCGTCCGCGCCCAGTTCCAGACCGAGGATTTCGTCCACGTCTTCATCGCGCGCGGTCATGATGAGAATCCGCCCCTTGTAGGCCAGCCGCACTTCGCGGCAGACATCAAATCCCTCCTTGCCCGGCAGCATCACGTCGAGGATGACGAGGTCGGGACGGGTTTGCAGGATGACGTCGCCGGCGGTGTCGCCGCGCGTGTGGCGGCTGACTTGATAACCGTGCTTGGTCAGGTAGGCGGCGATGAGTTCGGACAAATGAATGTCATCTTCAACGATGAGGATGTGCGGGGCCATGCCGGATCCGTTTACTCAGAGATGGCGAAATAGTACCACCGGGAAAGCCCTAACAGGCATGGGCTTGTATTTCATGGCTTATCCGCACAGAATCGACCGTACAAGAGCCCCATCCAGACCGGATAACGGGGCTCAACATCATAAAAGGACAGAGATCACATGCAACGCTTAAAGGAATGGGCAATCTGGATTGCCGTTGCCTTGGCGGGAGCCGTCGCTTTCGCCACCGTAGCACTCAATCGGGGCGAGCCCGTCAATGCGATCTGGCTCATCGTAGCGGCGGTGTCGGTGTATTCCATCGCATACCGCTTCTACAGCCGCTTCATCGCCAATACCGTGATGGAGTTGGACGAACGCCGCCTGACGCCGGCTGAACGTCACAACGACGGTCTGGACTACGTGCCCACCAACAAGTGGGTGGTCTTCGGCCATCATTTCGCCGCCATCGCCGGCGCCGGCCCGTTGGTGGGCCCGGTGCTGGCCGCGCAGATGGGTTACCTGCCCGGCACGCTGTGGATTCTGGTTGGCGTGATGCTGGCCGGCGCGGTGCAGGACTTCCTGATTCTGTTCCTTTCCATCCGCCGCGATGGCAAATCGCTGGGTGAAATGATCCGCATGGAGCTGGGTCCCATTCCGGGCGTCATCGCTTCCATCGGCATCCTGATGATCATGATCATCCTGCTGGCCGTGCTGGCGCTGGTGGTGGTCAAGGCGCTGGCCGGCAGCCCGTGGGGCACCTTCACCATTGCTGCCACCATTCCGATTGCGCTGTTCATGGGCGTGTACACGCGTTACATCCGGCCGGGACGCATCGGTGAAATTTCCGTCATCGGTTTCGTGCTGCTGATGCTGGCCATCCTGTACGGCGGCGATGTGGCCCACAGTCCTACTCTGGCCCCGCTGTTCACCTTCCAGGGCACCACGCTGGCGTGGATCCTGATTGGCTACGGCTTCATCGCTTCCGTGCTGCCGGTATGGCTGCTGCTGGCCCCGCGCGACTATCTGTCCACTTTCCTCAAGATCGGCACCATTGTCGGCCTGGCCATCGGCATCCTGTTTGTCGCGCCGAGTCTGCACATGCCGGCGCTGACCCGCTTCATTGATGGTTCCGGCCCGGTGTTCGCCGGCAACCTGTTCCCCTTCCTGTTCATCACCATCGCCTGCGGCGCGGTGTCCGGTTTCCATGCGCTGGTATCTTCCGGCACCACGCCCAAGCTGGTGGAAAACGAAGCGCATGTGCGCATGGTGGGCTACGGCGCCATGCTGATGGAAAGCTTCGTCGCCATCATGGCGCTGATTGCCGCCTGCGTGCTGGACCCGGGCGTCTACTTCGCCATGAACAGCCCAGCCGCCGTCATCGGCAAGACTGCGGCCGAAGCGGCGCAAGTGATCTCCGGCTGGGGCTTTGTCATCACGCCGGACATGCTGACCCAGATGGCCAAGGACGTGGGCGAAAGCACCATCCTGTCCCGTGCCGGCGGTGCGCCGACACTGGCGGTGGGGATGGCTCACATCCTGTCCAACGTCATCGGCGGCAAGGCCATGATGGCCTTCTGGTATCACTTCGCCATCCTGTTTGAAGCGCTGTTCATCCTCACTACCATCGATGCGGGTACCCGCGTGCTGCGTTTCATGATCCAGGATCTGCTGGGCCTGCTGGTAAAACCGATGGCCAATACCGAATCCTGGGTGGCCAACCTGGTGGCCACCGGCCTTGCCGTGGCAGGCTGGGGCTACTTCCTGTATCAGGGCGTGGTGGATCCGCTGGGCGGCATCAATACGCTGTGGCCGCTGTTTGGTATTGCCAACCAGATGCTGGCCGGCATTGCCTTGATCCTCGCCACCGTGGTGCTGATCAAGATGCAGAAGCTGCGCTATGTCTGGGTGACTGCCGTGCCGACGGTGTGGCTGCTGACCGTGACGCTGGTAGCCGGCTGGCAAAAGCTGTTCCACAGCAGCCCCAAGATCAGCTTCCTTGCCCACGCCGACAAGTTCTCCGCCGCCGCCGCTAAGGGCGAGTCGCTGGCCCCGGCGAAGAATCTGGCGCAGATGCACCAGATCATCTTCAATGACTATGTGGACGCCACCCTGACCGCCATGTTCATGGCGGTGGTGCTGGCCATGTTGTTGTTCTCGATCAACGTTGTCCGCAAGGCGCTGGCGGTGAAGTGGGTGACCACGCGCGAAGTGCCGGCGGCCTATCGTGAAGGAGGCGCCAATGCGTGAATGGTGGCGCGCGCTGAACAGTACCGCCAGGCTGATGGTGGGGGTGAAGGACTATGACCGTTACGTCGCTTCCCGCCGTCGCTTCAGCCCTGACGCGCCGGTGATGACGCGCGAAGAGTTCTTCCGCTTCTGCCAGGAAGAACGCTACGGCGGCAAGTCCATGAAAAAGTGTCCTTGCTGACCGTATACCGGACCATAAGGAAAACCGCCCGCATGTTTGCGGGCGGTTTTGTTTTTGGCCGTCGACGGCGGAGGTCGGAGATCGTGCGGCTCAGTGCAGCAGATGCATGATGCCGCTATTGATCAGCGTGCCGCCCACCAGCAACCAGGCAAACAGGATGGTGGCGAGCACCAAGGGGCGGGCACCGGCCTGACGGATGGCGGAGACGTGGGTGGTAAGACCCAGCGCGCCCATGGCCATGGCCAGCACTAGATTGTCCAGCGCAATCAGTTGATCCACTACATGGACCGGCAACAGGTGCAGCGAGTTGAAGCCGGCCATGCCGAGGAAGAGCACGGCGAACCAGGGAATGGTGATGCTGCGTTTTTCCTGCTGGCCGCCGCTGTGGCGGCGGGACAGCCAGGCCGACAGGATCACCAGGAAGGGGGCCAGCATCATCACGCGGATCATCTTGGTGATGACGGCGCTGGTGGCGGCGGTTTCGCTGACCGCGCGGCCGGCGGCCACGGCTTGCGCCACTTCATGCACGGTGGAGCCAGTGAATACGCCGTAAGCGAATTCGGATACGCCAAGGTGCTCGATGGCGGCGTACATTACCGGGTAGAGGAACATGGCCAGCGTGCCGAACACCACCACCGTGGCCACGGCCACCGCCACTTTTTCTGCATGCGCCTTCACTACCGGCTCGGTGGCCAGTACTGCGGCCGCACCACAGATGGAGCTGCCTGCGCCAATCAGGATCACGCTTTGTTCATCCAGACCGAGTTTCTTTCGGCCAACCCAGAAAGCCAGCAGGAAAGTGGAAGACAACACCAGCGCGTCGATGGCGATGCCGGCCACGCCCACTGTGGCGATGTCCTGAAAGGTGAGCTTGAAGCCGTAAAGAATGATGCCAAGGCGCAGCAATTGCGCTTTGGAAAACGCCACGCCGTGGTGACAGGACTGCGCCAGCGCCGGGTAGAGCGTATTGCCCAGCAGCATGCCGCCAACAATGGCGATGGTGAGAGCCGACAGGCCAAGTTGGCTGAAAGCCGGCAGCGAGGCCAGCCAGATGGCGGCAAGCGCCAGGACCAGGGCCAGCGCGATGCCGGGAAGTCGTTGCGATAAAGTATTCATGATGGCTACCTGCTTGTGCTGTGAGGCGCTTGCCAGGAAGCGCCGGGACAGTCCCAACGATACGCCGTTGCCATTCAGCAAAAAAACGGATAATTTTTCTATATATAATTAGAAAAATTTATTATATGGCGGTGCAGTCCACTCAAAGAGAGATCACATGGCACTACGTATCAGCCTGCGCGAGTTGGAAGTCTTCGTCGCCATTGCCGATCACGGCACCGTGACGGCGGCGGCGGATGGTATTGGTCTGACCCAGTCCGCCGCCAGCCAGGCGCTGGCTTCACTGGAGGGGGGACTATCAGCTACCGTCTTTGACCGGGTGGGCCGAAAGCTGCTGCTCAACGAACAGGGCCGGCTGCTGTTGCCGCGCGCCCGCGCCATGCTGGACAGCGCACAGGAGATGCAGCAGATGTTCACCGGCGACGCCGGCATGCATTTGCGGCTGGGGGCCAGCACCACCATTGGCAACTATCTGTTGCCGGCGCGATTAGCGGATTTCCGCTTGCGGCATCCGGCGGCAGTTGTGGAGTTGATGGTGGCCAATACCGCCGATGTAGTGGATGCGGTGGCCACCTTTCGCGTGGACGCCGGTTTCATCGAGGGCCCATGCCATCATCCGGAGCTGGTGGTGGAACCCTGGCGGCAAGACCGCATGTGCGTCTTCGCCGCGGCGGGCCATCCGTTGGCAAAAGGCGAGGCGACGCTGGCGCAATTGGGCGGCGCGGAGTGGGTGCTGCGGGAGGCCGGCTCCGGCACGCGCGAGGAGGTGGAGCGCCTGCTGCTGCCCCATCTGGGCAGCCTGGGACAGGTGATGGAGCTGGGGCAGTCGGAGGCGATCAAACAGCTGGTGGCGGCCGGCATGGGCATCAGCTGCCTGTCCGCGCATGTGGTGGCGGAATGGCTGGCCGATGGCCGGCTGGTGGAGTTGCGCAGCCCGCTGCCGACCCTCTACCGTACCCTGTTTCGCGTGCGGCACAAGGACAAAGTCATGGGGCGCGGCATGGTCAGGTTTGCAGAGGACAATCCTCCGGACGAGCCGGTCGGCTGAACAGCCGCTTCGGCCAAGCTTGTGTCGACGGTGCGTACCGCCGGCGGGCAAAAAAACAGCCGGGCATGACCGGCTGTTTTTTGCCAAAGAGCGAGGATCAGTCCAGCCAGAACTCTTGCCGGGCGCGGTGCGCTTCCACCAGGCGCTGGAACACTTTCGGGTCCTTGGTGTAGGTGAGCTCGCCCGCCATCGGCTTGTAGAGATCCAGCAGCCGCGAGGTCCAGAAGCGCAATCCCGCGCCGCGCAGCATCACCGGCCAGGCGTCCCGTTCGCCCTGGGTCAGCGGACGCACCGACTGGTAGCCGGCCAGCAGGGCGCGCGCGTGTTCGGCGCCGATCTCGCCGTCCTCCTGCCGCGCCCAGTCGTTGACAGCGATGGCCAGGTCGTACAGCAGCACATCGTTGCAGGCGTAGTAGAAGTCGATGAAGCCGGCGATGTGGTCGCCGTCCATCAGCACATTGTCGCGGAACAGGTCTGCGTGGATCACGCCCACCGGCAGGTGGTCGAAGCGGTGGCTGTCCTGATACAGCACCTCTTCGCGCAGGCTGGCGGCGTCGGCGGCGTCCATGAACTCGTACAGTTGCGCGGCGGTGTCGCTCCACCAGCGCGGGCCGCGCGGGTTCTTCATGTGCCGCGGGAAGGTGTTGCCCGCCACATGCATCTGCGCCAGCATCTCGCCCACCGCGCGGCACTGAGCCGGCGACGGTGCGGAAACGTCGGCGCCGGACAGGCAGGACACCAGGCAGGCCGGCTTGCCGGCCAGCAGCGAGGCAAACTGGTCGGTGTGATCCGCCACCGGGGCCGGGCAGGCCACGCCGTGACGGGCCAGATGGCTCATCAGTGTCAGGTAGTAGGGCAGCTCCGTCAGCTGCAGGGTTTCAAACAGCGTCAGCACGTAACGGCCGTGCGTGGTGGTGACGAAGTAGTTGGTATTGGTGACGCCAGCGGCGATGCCTTTGAGCTCCACCAGCTGTCCCAGCGCGTAACGGGACAGCCAGTCGCGCATCATGTCATCGCTGACCGTGGTATAGACCGACATCGTGTTCCCTTAGAAGCGCTTCAGGACCCATTGCGGGATGATGATGCGGCGATTCGGATCAATCTGCTTGAGACTGCCGCTGCCGTCGTCGTCCATCAGGTAGTAGGGAAAGCCGATGCTGGGCGTCACCTTCACCATATAGAGGTGACCGTTGAGGCGGTACTCTTCCACCTTGTCGTCGCCGCGCTGGATGATGCGCACTTCCGGCTCGGCGACGGCGCCGGCGGCGTCCTCGGTGATGGTGGGGGGCGGAGGCACCACGGCCGGAGCGGGCGGGGTGGCCGCCCAGACGGCGGCCATCGGCAGAACGGCCAGGGCAAGGAGAAGACGACGCATAAACGGTCCTTTGGGAAAAGGCTTACAGGTTGAGGAGTTTCTCGCGTTCTTCGGGCAGGGCCTCGAAACCGCGGGTCTCGTAATGCTTGAAGATGGTGTCGACGATGGTTTGCGGATCGTCGATCAGCTGGATGAGGTCCAGATCTTCCGGGTTGATCATCTTCTCTTTTACCAGATGGTTTTTCACCCAGTCCAGCAAACCGCCCCAGAATTCGCTGCAACACAGGATAATGGGGATGCGGCGGCTTTTGCCGGTCTGGATCAGGGTGAGCGCTTCGAACATTTCGTCCAGCGTGCCGAAGCCGCCCGGCATCACCACATAGGCGATGGCGTGCTTGACGAACATCACCTTGCGACTGAAGAAGTGATTGAACTTGACCGAGAGATCCTGGTATTCGTTGGGCTTCTGCTCGTGGGGCAGCACGATGTTGAGCGCCACCGACGGGCTCTTGCCGTAATAGGCACCCTTGTTGGCGGCTTCCATGATGCCGGGGCCGCCGCCGGAAATAACTGAAAAGCCGGAGTCGGAAAGCAGGCGGGCAACCTCCTCGGTCAGCTTATAATACGCATGGTCGCGCGGGGTGCGCGCGCTGCCGAAGATGCTCACGGCCGGCGTAATGCCTTGCAGTTCTTCGGCCGACTCGACAAACTCCGACAGAATCTTCATTACATGCCACGCCTCGCGCGAACGGAAGCGCTGCATCATGGCGTAGCGGTCGCTGGTCTGCGGCAACTTATCGGACAAGCTCATTTTTTCGCCTCTTTTTTCTATGAAAACACTGTTATTGATTGACGGCTCTTCTTATCTGTACCGCGCCTTTCACGCGATGCCCGATCTGCGCTCGCCGGATGGAAGGCCCACCGGCGCGGTATACGGCATGGTCAACATGCTGCGCCGCCTGGAGAAAGAGGTACGGTTCGATTATAGCGCCTGCGTTTTCGACGCTAAAGGCAAGACCTTCCGCGACGACCTTTACCCCGAATACAAAGCCAACCGTCCGTCCATGCCGGAAGAGCTGGCGCAGCAGATCGCGCCGGTGCATGAAGTGGTGCAGGCCTCGGGCTGGCCGATGCTGATCGTGCCGGGCGTGGAGGCCGACGACGTCATCGGCACGCTGGCGCGCCGCGCCGCCGCCGCGGGCATGAAGGTGATCATTTCCACCGGCGACAAGGACATGGCGCAGCTGGTGGACCCGGATGTCACGCTGGTCAACACCATGACCAACGAAACGCTGGACGAGGCCGGGGTGAAAGAAAAATTCGGCGTGCCGCCGCGCCTCATTATCGACTACCTCACGCTGATCGGCGACAAGGTGGACAATGTGCCCGGCGTTGACAAGTGCGGTCCCAAAACCGCCGTCAAATGGCTGGAGGAGTACGGCGATCTGGCTGCGGTCATCGCTTCGGCCGACAAGGTGGGCGGCAAGGTGGGCGAAAATCTGCGCGCCGCGCTGGACTGGCTGCCGCGCGGCCGCGAGCTGATCACCATCAAGTGCGATGTGGATCTGGCTGCCGACATGCCGCAGGGTCTGGACAGTCTGGCCCACGGCCAAAAGGACAAGCCGCGCCTGGCGGCTTTGTTCAAGGATCACGGTTTCCGCACCTTCTATCGGGAAATGACGGAAGGCGAGGAGACGCCGGCCGCGCCGGCCCCTGCGCCGCAGGCACCTCTGGCGCCGCAAGGCGGCATGGACGATCTGTTCGCCAATCCCGCGCCAGCGCCGCAGGCTGCGCCCGAGGCCGCGCCGCGCCCACAGCGCGAGCGCCGCTATGAAACGCTGTTTGACGAAGCGCGGCTGAGCGCTTGGCTGGACAAGCTGCGCACGGCCAGGCTGGTGTCGCTGGATACCGAAACCACCAGCCTGGACCCGATGCTGGCCCGGCTGGTGGGCATCAGCTTTTCCGTGGAAGAGGGCGAGGCCGCCTATCTGCCGCTGGCGCACCATTACGCCGGCGCGCCGGATCAATTATCGCTGGATACCGCGCTGGCACTGCTCAAGCCCTGGCTTGAGGACGGCAACAGCGCTAAATGCGGCCAGAACCTCAAGTACGACCGGCACGTGTTCGCCAATCACGGCATCCGGCTTGCCGGCGTGCGCGATGACTCCATGTTGGCTTCCTACGTGCTGGAAAGCCATCAACGCCACAATATGGATGATCTGGCCGCCCGCCATCTGGGCGAAACCACGGTCAGCTATGAGGACATCTGCGGCAAAGGCGCCAAGCAGATCGGCTTTGGCGAGGTGGACGTCGCCATCGCCGCCAATTACGCGGCGGAAGACGCCGATATCACGCTGCGGCTGAACCACTATTTTGCCGGCCAGTTGCAAGGCCGGCTGGCCGAGGTGTACCGCGATATCGAACTGCCGGTGGCCGAGGTACTGTTCACCATGGAGCGGCATGGCGTGCTGATCGACCGCGAGCAGCTGGCCAGCCAGAGCCACCAGCTGGGCAGTGAAATGCTGCGGCTGGAGGCGCAGGCGTACGAGCTGGCCGGCCAGCCCTTCAATCTCAACTCGCCCAAGCAATTGCAGGAAATCCTCTTCGGCAAACTGGGCATTCCCACCAAGGGCGTGAAGAAAACGCCGTCCGGCGGTTACTCCACGGATGAGTCGGTGCTGGAAACCCTGGCGCTGGACCATCCGCTGCCCAAGTGCATCCTGGAATACCGCAGTCTCGCCAAGCTCAAGTCCACCTATACCGACAAGCTGCCCACGCTGATCAATCCGGATACCGGCCGTGTGCATACCAATTACGCGCAGGCGGTAGCGATTACCGGCCGCCTGGCCAGTTCCGATCCCAATTTGCAGAACATTCCCGTGCGGACGGTGGAAGGTCGTCGAGTGCGCGAAGCCTTTATCGCGCCTCCTGGTTGCCAGATCGTCAGCGCCGACTATTCGCAGATCGAGCTGCGCATCATGGCGCACCTGTCCGGCGACGAGGGCATGCTGGCCGCTTTCGCCAGCGGCGAGGACATCCACCGCGCCACGGCGGCCGAAGTGTTCGGCGTGACGCTGGAGCAGGTGACGTCCGACCAGCGCCGCGCCGCCAAGGCCATCAACTTCGGCCTGATCTACGGCATGAGCGCCTTTGGGCTGGCGGCCCAGCTGGACATAGAACGCAGCGCGGCCCAGCAGTACATCGACCGCTATTTCATGCGCTATCCCGGTGTGGCCGAATACATGCAAACCACGCGTGAAACGGCGCGGGAGCAAGGCTATGTGGAAACGGTTTTCGGCCGACGTCTCTATCTGCCGGAAATCCGCCTCTCCAACCCGGCGCGGCGCGCCGGGGCCGAACGCGCGGCCATCAACGCGCCCATGCAGGGCACGGCGGCGGACCTGATCAAACTGGCGATGATCGCCGTGCAGCAGTGGCTGAGCAACGATGGCATGGCCAGCAAGCTCATCATGCAGGTGCATGACGAACTGGTGCTGGAGGTGCCGGAAGCGGAGCTGGCTGTGGTAAAGCAACGCCTGCCGGAAATCATGGCCGGCGTCGCCAGTCTCAAGGTGCCGCTGTTGGCCGAAGTGGGGGCCGGTGCCAGCTGGGAAGCGGCGCACTGAGGCTCTGCTCCTGCACGGCCTAGCCTTTGCCGGCCGCCTGGGAAGGCCCGACCCGACAGCTCGGCCAGCGTAGCCGCTGGGCTCCGTCGGCCGGCAAAGTCATGGGGTGAGAGGGTGCCGGATCCGGCAACGCACTTGCTCATGCCGTCCCCTTGCCGTTTATTCCCCTTCCCCTGCCTTTTCCCTGGAAGGGAGCCTCGCTTTCCCGCGGGCAAGCGAGAGTGGCTGCAATTAGCAGAGCCTGGCCGGCACAGGCTTACCGGGTGATCCGCTCCGTCCGCTGCGGATGCCGCCCATGCCCAGAGGGCTACGGGCCGGCATGGGGTCATCGCCCGTGCCTGAATCAGAAAAAGCCGTCCGGCTATTCCGAGACGCGCCGTTTTGCCTGTCAGGCCTGCCGGGCAGAATGAGCGCTCTCTCTTCACCCGACTTGCCGTCATGCCGACTTTGCCAGCCCGTACGCCGCCGAGTTCGCTTTATTGCGGCCATACCTTGCCCGAGTTGCTCACCGTGCTCGCGGTGATCGCTATTCTGGCGGCGCTGGCGGTGCCGGCCCTGCGTGACTTTTCCAGCTCCCATCAATTGGCCTCGCGCGTCAGGCTGTTGGCCAGCAGCTTGCAGGCGGCGCGTGGTGAAGCGCTGCGCAGTCAGGGCGTGGTGTGGGTCTGCTCGCTCAACAGCAAGCGCAATCTGGATATCCAGGGTTGCCAATCGGCGCGCCGTGAGGGTGCGGACTGGAGTCGCGGCGTGCTGGTATTCGCCGACAGGGTCGGCGGCAACGCTGGGCGCTATGACAGCGGCGAGCGAAGCAATCACGCGCTGTTTGCCGAAGACGGCATCACGGTGAGCGCCAATCTGGCGATCTTTGCCTTCAATGGCGAAGGCCGTCTGCGCGAGGACGCTTTGCCGCGTTTCGAATTGCGCGCGCCGGATGGTGGCTGCGTCAGTCTGCGTCTCAACCGCTATGGCCGTCATCGTATTTGCGAGAGCGAGGGCTGCTGTGCTTAGGCGGGCTGTGGCGGCGGGTTTCAGCTTGCTGGACGCTGTGTGCGTCTTGCTGTTGCTGAGCTTGGGCGGGTTGAGTACGGCGGCCATTGGCGTGCAAGCCTGGCGCGAAGTGGCCGACAGCGAAGGGCGGGAGCAGGCAGCGTGGCTGGCGGATGAGCTGCTGGAGAGGCGAGTGTCGGGTGTGGTGCCCGGTGTTGGCCGAAGCCATGGCCGCTTTATTGTGAGTCTGTGCCAGCTGGGTGTGGATGGAACTGCTTGCAGCGAGAGCGGCGCGTCAATGCTCCGCATCGGCTGGCGCTTGCGTGGTAGCGGCTCGACAGAGGAGGGGGCGCATGTACTACCGTGGCCAGATCAGGACCCACCCTGAGCGCGGCTTCACGCTGAGCGAACTGCTGGTGGGAATGGGGCTGGGCTTGCTCTTGCTGGCTGTTTTGGCAGGTTTGCTGGCGCAGTTGGCCACGACCGCGCGCGACATCATGACGCGCCGAGAGGCAGCACAGGACGCGCGGCTGGCCCTGCAGCAACTGCAGGCGGACATCCGCATGGCCGGCGCTTTTCATTGCGGTCAGCTGCCGTCTCCTGCCGTCGGCCTGCCCGCGCCGTGGGCCGAGCTGGCCGCGCAGCGCCTTCCCCTGAGTCTGAACGATGGGCAGCTGGCGCTCTGGCATGGCGGCGAGGCTTGGGACGTGCGCCCTGTGCCTCCCGGCGTGCGCTTCCAGGCGCTGGCTCCGCTGCCGGCAGTGCGCGAAGGCCAATGGCTGTGGTTGGGGCATTGCGGCGGGGGAGGCTTGCTGCGTTGGGGGCGAGACATCAAGCCGGATGCGGACGGGCTGCTAGTGGTGCCCGCTTCACTGATACCGCCCGCTGCAGAGAGCGGCTGGATGTTGCAGAGCGTGGCGCTCAGAAATTACCGGCTGAATGGTGCGGCGGGGGTTGTGCAGCTGGTGGCGAGCGAATGGCGCGGTGAGCAGCTGGAGGAGACGGTGTTGGCCGAAGGCTTGAGGGATGGGCGCTGGCAAGTATTGTCCCATCGCCCTTGCCGCTGGTCAGCCGGGACCACGCATCAGCTGCCGGTATTGCTGGCGCTGAGCCTGACCAGTCGCGACGGCGAGCGAACGTTGCAGGTGGCGCCGCGCCTGGGGACGCGCTGTGTGGCGGAGGGCGCATGAGGGCGCGGGGTAGCGTGCTGCCGTTGGCGATGCTGATGCTGCTGGCAATGGGCATTATTGCCCTGAGTCTGTCGCGCCAGCTCAAAGAGGAGGCGCGGGGTGCGGGACAACTGGCCGATGCGGGTCTGGCGTTTCATCTGGCCGAGCTGGGGTTGCGCGGCGGGGAAGCGGCAGCATTGCGGCTGGATGCCGAACTGGAGGGCCATGCTGCGCCCGAAAGCTGGTTTACCGCCAGCTGCGGCAGGGAGGCGAATCCGGCGGGCTGGCGGACAGGCTTGTGCAGCTTGGGCCTACCGGTGCAGGCAAGGTTGGCCGAAGGACGGCAAGCGGTGCTGCACCCCTGCGGTGCGGCCAGACAGCATATCTGGCAGGCGGCGATGGCGCAGGGCCGTTGCCCGAAGGTGATGTCGGGCGAACTGGCCTGGGCCAACCCGCATTATGTGATCGAGTTGCTGGTAACGGCGCATCGGCAGGACGAGGCGACAGGGAGGGTGTACCGGATTACTGCGCGCGGCTGGGGGCGGCAGCCAGAAAGCGTGGCCACGCTGCAGAGTGTGTACTGGACGCCGCATGGCGCGGCGGGAAGGCGGCTGGCATGGCAAACCCTGCCGGAGTACTGAAAGCGCGCCGCAGGCCATACCGTACGTTACGGGGCGTCACCCTGCTCGAGTTGCTGACGGTGCTGACCATGATCAGCCTGCTGGCGGCGTTGGCGCTGCCGGCCTGGCAGGCGCAGACGGATAAGGCCAGGTTGGCCGAAGCGCGGGCGCTGCTGCTGGAGTGCGGTCGTTTTCTGGAGCGTTGGCGTGCGCAATACGGTCGTTACACCGATACCTCCACGCGCTGGCCGCGCTTGCCTGTGGCGGCGACGTCGCATTTCGACATCGTGTTTGGCGCGGGGGCCGCCAATACCGATGCCGGCAAGTTCCTGCTGCGCGCGGTGCCAAAGCGGGGGAGCGGCACGACGGTGCTGGAGCTGAATCAGGACGGCAATCTGAAACAGTGCGAGCGGGAGGGCGACCGGCTGGTGCGCTGCCGGCTGGCGTGAACGCATCGGCACGGCGCCTTGGCGCATGGCCGGAATCGCCTGGGGCGGGCTGTATCGTCATGCATGCCCGCCTGGCAACGCAAAAGGCAGACCATGCGGTCTGCCTTTTGGCGGTCGTGGCGGATGCCGGACGGTGAGCGTGCTCAGTGCGCGCCGTCCGCGCCGCCGCTGGCGGTGAACGGTGGCTTGGCGAACCAGACCAGCGCGATCAGCGCCAGAAACATCATGCCGAACAACCAGAACACCTCATTGGCGCCAATCAGCGAGCCCTGCTTGGTAATTTGCATGGCGGTGACGGCATTTTGCTGCTGGGCGGACAGGCCCATATCGCCCATCAGGCGGAACCACATTACCGAGGCCTGATCGTACAGCGTCACATGCTCGGTCAGCTGCGCGTGGTGCAAGGCTTCGCGCCGGTCCCACAGTGTGGTGGTGATGGAGGTGCCGATGCTGCCTGCCAGAATGCGCAGGAAGTTGGACAGGCTGGATGCGCTGGCAATCTGGCTGGGCGGCAGGCCGGACAAGGTGATGGTGGTCAGCGGCATGAAGAAGCAGGCTACGCCGATGCCCTGAATGAACTGCGGCCACACGACATAGGCGAAGTCCATGTCTGCGTTGAAGGTGCTGCGCCAGAAGAAGCAGGCCGCATACACGGTAAAGCTGAGGGTGACCAGCCAGCGCATGTCCAGCCGGTGGGCGTTCTTGCCGATGACGGGCGAGAGAAACACCGGCAGGATGCCGATGGGCGCGGCGGCGAGGCCAGCCCAGGTGGCGGTGTAGCCCATCTGCGTTTGCAACATCAGCGGAATCAGCACCACCGCGCCGAAATACAGCATGAAGCCTAGGCTGATGGCCACCGCGCCCACCGTGAAGTTGCGGCGCTTGAACAGGCTGAGGTCGACAATGGGGTGTTCTTCGCCCAGTTCCCAGATCACCAGATACAGCAGCGACACCACGGCCACAATGCTCAGCACCACGATTTCAGTGGAGTTGAACCAGTCCAGCTCCTTGCCGCGGTCCAGCATCATCTGCAGCGCACCCACGCCCACCACCAGCAAAGCGAGGCCGATCTTGTCGATGGGCAGGTTGACGATGGCGGTTTCGCGTTCCTTGAGGATGCGCCAGCTGATGAAGGCGGCGGCCAGACCCACAGGCACGTTGATGAAGAAGATCCAGCCCCAGTGCCAGTTGTCGCTGATGACGCCGCCGAGGATGGGGCCGAATACCGGCGCCACGATCACGGTCATGGCCCATAGCGCCAGCGCCAGGCCCTTTTTCTCCGGCGGGTAGCAGGACATCAGCAAGCTTTGCGATAGCGGAATCATCGGGCCGGCCACCGCGCCTTGCAGCACGCGGAACAGAATCAGCATTTCCAGACTGGTGGACATGCCGCACATCCACGACGTCAGCACAAACAGCAGGGTGGAGATGGTGAACAGCTTCACTTCGCCCATCTGCTTGGCCAGCCAGCCGGTCAGCGGTACGGCGATGGCGTTGGCGACGCCGAAGGAGGTGATCACCCAGGTGCCCTGGCTGGTGGCTGCGCCAAGGTTGCCCGAAATGGTGGGCAGGGCCACGTTGGCGATGGTGGTGTCCAGCACTTGCATGAACACCGACATCGACAGGGCCAGGGTGATCCACACCAGGCGGGAGCCTGAAAGTGGAGGAGGATTCATGATCGGACTATCCCCAGTGGGGCGCGCGTCAGGCGCGCCCGCGGATTGTTGGCGCCCCCGGCCGCACCGACAGCGTCAGCGCGGGAACGGGGAAAATGACCGCCGAGGCATCGGCGGCGCTAGCGCTTATTGCGCGTTGGCGGCCAGCAGGCTGGCTACCAGATCGTCGGCTTCCTTGAGGTCCGGCGTCAGCACGCGGCTTTCCTGCGCCGCGGCGGCGCGCGGCGCCTCGGCCAAGGTAGGACCATCCTGTTTGGAGGTGTCCACCACGGCGTCTACCGACAGACCCACGCGCAAGGGATGCTCTTTCAGCTCTTTCGGGTCCAGCTGAATGCGCACCGGCACGCGTTGCACTACCTTGATCCAGTTGCCGGTGGCGTTTTGCGCCGGCAACAGCGAGAAGGCGCTGCCGGTGCCTGCGGACAGGCCCAGCACCTTGCCGTGGTAGCTCACCTTGCTGCCGTACAGGTCGGCTTTGAGCTCAACCTCCTGGCCGATGCGGATCTTGGCCAGTTGCACTTCCTTGAAGTTGGCGTCCACCCATACGCTATCCAGCGGCACCACCACCATCAGCGGGCTGCCGGCGGCGATGCGCTGGCCCACTTGCACATTGCGGCGGGCGACATAACCGGATACCGGGGCCTTGACTTCGGTGCGCTTGAGCGCGAGCCAGGCTTCCTTCAGGCGGCTGGCGGCGCGTTGCACATTGGGATGCTTGGCCAGCGTGTCCTTGCCCACCAGCGCGTCGGTGGCCTTGGCCTGTTCGCGGGCGGCATCGAGCGCCGCCTTGGCGGTGGCCACGGCGTCGCGGGCGTGGCCCAGCTCTTCGGCCGACATGGCTTCGGTGCCGGCCAGTTTTTCACGGCGTTGCAGGTCGGCCTGGGCGCGGGTGAGTTCCGCTTCGCGCAGGGCGACTTGCGCAGCCAGTTGCTGGGTGCTGGTCATCAGCTGACGGGTTTCGCGCACGGTCTGCACGAACTCGTTGCGGGCGCGCTCAAACGCGAGCTTCGCGTCGCTGTTGTCCAGTGTCACTACCGTCTGGCCTGCATTGACGCGATCGGTGTCCTCCGAGGCGATCTTCACCACGGTGCCGCCCACTTCCGGCGTCAGTTGCACCATGTGGCCGGCCACATAGGCGTCGTCGGTGCTTTCCTGATGGCTCAGCACCAGAGCCCAGTAAGCGCCGTAGCCCACCGCCAGCGCGGCGATCAGGCCGGTGGCGACAAAGAGGTTGCGTTTGCGGCTTTTTGCCGTCTCGAGTTTCTTGTCCATGATGTGCGTGTCCTTATCGGGTCGGCTGGCTGGCTTCGCTGGTGCTAAAGCCGCCGCCCAGAGCGGTGTTCAGTGCGGACCAGGCCAGACGGTTGGCGGCCAGGGCGTCGATGTGTCCGGATTGCTGGTTGAGGTCGGCTTCTTGTGCGTCCAGCACCGCCAGCTTGTTCACCAGGCCGGCCTTGAAGCGGGCGGTGGTGGAGTCCGAATCCTTACGGCTGAGGCGAGTGGCCTGGCGCGAGTCGGACAGCTGGCTGGCAGTCTTCTGCCAGGTGGACAGGCTATCGGCGGCGTCGCGCAGGGCGTCCAGTACGGTCTGGTTGTAGCTCTCCACCGCCATATCGTAACGGGCGCGGGTGGCAGCAAGATTGGATTGCAAGGCGCCGGAAGTGAAGATGGGCAGGCTGATGGCCGGGGTGATGCCCAGCACGCGGGACTGGTTTTTCAGCAGATTGCCGCTTTCCAGCGCCGACTGGCCGATGAAGCCGGTCAGGCTGACATTGGGGTAGAACTCCGCCTTGGCGGCCTTGATCGATTCGTTCATGGCTTCAACCCGCATGCGCTGGGCGACGATGTCCGGGCGGCGGCCCAGCAAGTCCAGCGTCAAGGCGGCGTCCTGCAGTTGCGGGGCCGGTTTCATGGCGGCGGCCTGCAGGCCCTTGAGCGCGTCCGGCGTCTGGCCGCTCAGCGCGGCCAGGGCGTGGCGGGCATGATCGAGGTCGGCGGCCAGTGCGCTTTGTTGCTGGCTCAGGCGGCGAGTCTGGATTTCCGCCTGATTGAGCGCATCGGCGGACAGCAGGCCGGCGTTGACGCGGGCGCGCACCAGCGCAACGCGGCTTTCAGCCAACTGTTGGCGCGCCTTGAGCACGTCCTGTTGCGCTTGAATGCGTTGCAGGCTGGTGTATTGCGCGATGACGGCCTGGGTGATGGTCAGGCGGGCCTGGCTGGCTTCCAGCGCGATGGCTTGCTGATTGCCCAGCGCGGCCTTCACTTCAGCCCGGTGCTTGCCCCAGAAGTCGATTTCCCAGCTGCCGCCCAGCGACAGCGTGTAGACATTGTAGAAGTTGCCGCCAATGGGGGGCGGAAACAGGCCGTACAGCGAGTAGCGCTCTCTGTCCATGCTGGCGTTGGCGGATACCTGCGGGCCCTCGCGGCTTTCGGTCAGACCGACGGCGGCGCGCGCTTCGCGCAGGCGGGCGTCGGCCAGCTTCAGCGACGGCGATTGCGCCAGCGCGGTCTGGATCAGCTGGTTGAGGGCGGCATCATCCAGTTGACGCCACCAGTCGGCGGCGACGGCGGCTCGTCCGCCGGCCGGCAGCTTGAGCGCCTCGGCCGTCAGTGGTTTGGCCGGCTCGCTGTCCTGGCCGAAACTGGCGCAGCCCCCCAGCAGCGTGGTGAGCATCAGCAGGCCCGCGGCCTGCTGCCAATGGGGTTTATTCACCTTGTGGGTCTCCAGAGTCCATCTCGATGATAGATGGTGTGATGATAGTCACTAGCGTTATTATCAGGGCGCAACAATGCGGGGGTGGACCACGGCCTTACCCGCCCAGCTTTACCAGCAGTTTGCGCAGCAGTTTTTCCATCAGGACTTTCTCTTCCTCGTCAAAGCCCTTCCACAGTTCGCGATGGCAATCACGAGTGGGCGGCAGCAGTTTTTCCACCAGCGCCAAGCCTTCAGCCGTCAGTTCCAGCCGCACCTTGCGACGGTCTTCCTCGCAGGGCAGGCGGGTGGCCCAGCTATTGCGCACCAGCTCGTCGGCGATGCGGGTGGCGTTGGTGCGTGAGGAATCCAGCGTATCGCTGATGTCCGAGGGATACAGGGCCTGATTGGGACAGGCGTACATGGCCAGCAACGCCATCCACAGCGTTTCGTTCAGGCCGTATTCCTTGAGCGTTTCGTTCAGGTAGGAAGTCAGGCGCGGCAGGATGTGGAAATACAGGCGGGTGATGATCACTTCCTGGCGCGGGACACCGGGAAAGCGCTGCTCGATGCGGTCAACCGCCTGTTCCAGCTGATGGAAGGACTTGTTCATCCGGCAATAATAGTAACTTGAGTGACTATTTTGCAAGAAATTATATGCCTGCAATTAGTTGCGTGTGGCAAGCAAATCACAGGCTGGCGACAAGGTTATCCCTGACGATGATGATGGCCGTGCCATTGCTCGCGTAGTTTTTCGCGCTCTTCCGGCGACATGGCAGCCCATTTGCGCCAGTGGTGGCGGCCATGCCAGCCGCCGTGGCCGCGAAAGCCGCCAAACAAGATGCGCGACAGCAAGAGCAGGCCCAGCGCGTGGGGGTAGTCCAGCGGCAGGGCGCTGGCGAAGAGGGCGGGCATCACCCAGTTCCACAGCAACATCACTACGCCGCCGATAGCGGCGACAGCGGCCAGCGCCAGCAGGATTTTGGCGGCGCAACGGAAAGATTTGGTCATGAGGGGCTCCTTATAAGTCCATGTCTTCATAAAGCGTCTGCAGACGCTCGCGCAGGCTGAGTACGGCGTAACGCTTGCGCGACAGCAGCGTGTTGATCGGCAGTCCGGCGTCTTCGGCCAACTCGCGAAATGAGCGGCCTTCCAGTTCATGGGCGACAAATACCTCGCGCTGGGACGCCGGCAGCGCGTCCAGCGCCGCCTGCAATTCGGTCAACGCCACCTGTCGCGCATAGAGCGCGGCGGGGTCGTTGTCGTCCGCGGGCAAAGCCAAATTCAGCCACAGGTCGTCGTCGTCTTCGCTCGGGCCCAGTTCCGCCAGCGGCGTCTCGCGTTTCTTGCGGAAGCGGTCGACGATGCGGTTGCGCGCCACCTGATACAGCCAGGCGGTGGCTTGTTCGATGGGCGAGGGCAGACGGTAGGCCTGCACGAATTCGTAGAACACGTCTTGCAAGATATCCTCCGCCTCGGCCACATCGCCGATGCGCTTGCGGATGAATTGCCGCAGCCGGCCCTGTTCACGGGTGACGGTATCGGCGATGTCGCGGTCGGCGCGGCTCATCGTAGAGGAGGAATTTGTCGTTGCCATGCCTGTGATGACGGTGCTGGCGACGAAATATTGTGCGCCGGGGAAAAATATTTTCCGGCGGAGGGATGGAGGGCCGATGCGGCGCGGATGACGGGGAAGGGGGCTTGTCGGCGCTGAGAACGCGCCGAAGCAGGCTGTAAGCATGACAAGGCCCAGCGCGGCCGGGCCTGAAGAAGCCTGACCGCAGGCGACCGGAGGCCGCCGGTGGTCAGGGAGGGCTTACTGGTTGAGCAGGCCGAGTACATTCTCGGGCGGGCGGCCCACCACGGCGCGATCGCCGGCAACGGCGATGGGGCGCTCTATCAGGTTCGGATTTTCCACCATGGCCTCGATCAGGTTCTCGCGTTCCAGCGTGATGTCGTCAAGGCACAGTGTTTCGTATTCCTCTTCCTTGGTGCGCAAGATGTCGCGCGGATCAAGGTTGAGCAGGGTGAGGATGTGATCGAGCTCCTCCGTGGTGGGCGGATGCTTGAGGTATTCGATCACTTCCACTTCGGCGCCGGCGTCCTGCAGCAGGGCGAGGGCTTCGCGAGATTTGGAACAGCGCGGGTTGTGGTACAGGCGGATCATGGGAGCGCTCCCTTTTTGATTATGTGGTTCAGCAGGGGATGCCACGCCATCGCGCCTTGGGCTGGCGACGCGGGGGTGTATCCATCTTAGGCAGAAAATCTTTTTCTTGTGTAGTTGCACAGGTCTTGCGCGGGGCAGGCTGTGGCGCGCGCGCATTCTGCGGCAAAGCGCGGGGCAAGCCAAGCGGGTGGTGTAAGCCGGAAGCGGGTTTTGTGAGCGGCTCTCATCTGGGCTACCATGCAAGGCCCACTGCCTTAGTCATTGCCATGTCGCGCACCAATAACAACCATTTCGGCCTCGCCATCCTGCTGGCCGCCCTCTCCACGCTGGGGCCGTTCTCCATCGATACCTTCCTGCCAGCGATGCAGGCGATTGGTCAGTCGCTGTCGGCCTCGCCCATCCAGATGCAGCAGGCGCTGACGGTGTATTTGCTGTCCTATGCGGTGATGATGCTGTGGCACGGTTCCATTTCCGATGCGGTGGGCCGACGGCCGGTCGTGCTGGTAACCACGCTGCTGTTTTCACTGGCTTCCATCGGCTGTGCCTTTTCCACCTCGCTGGGCGGGTTGCTGCTGTTCCGCGCCTTGCAGGGTTTGTGCGGCGGAGCGGGGCTGGTGGTGGGGCGCGCCATCATCCGCGACAAGCTGGACGGCGCGGCGGCGCAACGGCTGATGTCGCAAGTGACCATGCTGTTTTCGCTGTCGCCGGCCATCGCGCCGGTGGTGGGCGGCTGGTTGTTCGGCGCTTTCGGCTGGCAGTCGATTTTTGTGTTCATGGCACTGGTGGGCATGTTGTTGTTTGTCATGAGCTGGTTTGCGCTGGCGGAAACCCATCATGAGCCGCATCGCACGCCGCTGCATTTCGGCCAATTGATGCGCAACTATCTGCAGGTTGGCCGAAAGCGTGAATTCCAATTGCTGGCGGCGGCGGTGTCCTTCAATTTTGCCGGCTTCTTTCTCTACATCCCCTCCGCGCCGGTGTTTCTGATCCAGCACTTGCATCTGCGTCCGGACCAGTTCTTGTGGATGTTCGGCCCAGCGGTGTCCGGCATCATGTTCGGCGCTTTCCTCTCCGGCAAGATGGCCGGCCGGCGTGGCCCGCGTGAAACGGTGTCGCTGGGTTACGTGCTGATGTTCATCGCCGCTTCGGCCAACCTGCTTTACAACTGGCTGCAACCGCAGGCGGTCATGCCCTGGGCGGTGTTGCCTCTGGCCCTTTACACCACCGGCATGTCGCTGGCGGCGCCGTCCATCACGCTCAATCTGATGGATCAATTCCCGGCCCTGCGCGGCACGGTATCCTCGCTGCAAGGTTTTCTGCAGACCATGATGTCCAGCATCGTGGCGGGCGTGGTGGCCCCGCTGGTGTGGGGCAGCACGCTGAGCCTGTCCTTGTGCATGATGGCTTTTCTGGTGGTGGGTTTCCTCTTCCGCATGGCCTATCGCCGCCGGATAAGCCGGCTGGCTTGAGGCTGGGCCGCCATGGCTTGATTGGCGCTGTCCATGCCTTCCGGGGTAATGCGGTTTGGGCTGGAAATGCCGCAAGATAGCGCTCGCGGCCTTGCTTGCCACCACAGCGCCGAAGCCCTGGCGCGGCCGGCGTCGGCTTGCTTTCTGTCAGCGCTTGCTTGCGGATATTTACCTTTTCACGACGATCTTTCTCTTGCGAATGGTAATGATTCTCAAATACAATCGAGAAAAATTATCATTCGCTTGCCGGGCTTTACGCCCTCTACTGAAAGGTCTGTGAGATGCGTTCCACTCTGAGCAACATCCTGCTGGGCATGCTTGCCCTGTCCGCCGCCGCCGCCGTGTCCGCCAAGGAATACCCGATCGGCAAACCCGCGCTGAAGAACGGCATGGAAATCGGCGCGGTTTACTTGCAGCCCACCAAGATGGAACCGGAAGGCATGATGCGCAAGGCGGAAGAGTCCGACGTGCATCTGGAAGCCGACATTCATGCGGTAAAGAACAACCCCAATGGTTTTGAAGAGGGCGCCTGGATGCCTTACCTGATGGTGAAGTATGAAATCACCAAGGTGGGCGGCAAGGGCAGCATCAAGGGCGACATGATGCCGATGGTGGCCAACGACGGCCCGCACTACGGCGATAACGTGAAGCTGCAAGGCCCGGGCAAGTACAAGCTCAAGCTCACCATTCTGCCGCCGAGCGAAAACCCGCACGCGCATTTCGGTCGCCATGTGGACAAGGAAACCGGCGTGGGTCCGTGGTTCAAGACCTTTGAAGTGAATTACGACTTTACCTACGCCGGCATCGGCAAGAAGGGCGGCTACTAAGCGCAGGGGAAAATGCTGATCCTGCGTCGCGCCAGCGGGTCCCGCTCAAGTGCAGTCAGAGCGGGCCCTGTTTGCTCCTGCGGCTCGGGCTTGTTCGGCAAATGAGAATGCGAACGCAAGTCATTCTTGTGTAATATGATGAAACAGCGCTCCCGCAGGAGGCGCTGTCTTTCATCGGGGAATCGCAAATGAAAATGATAGTGCTGCTGTTGTCGCTGTTTTCCGCCGTCGCCTTCGCCGACGACATGCCCACCTTCAAGCTTGAACTGAAGGACGGCACGCTCAATCCGGCCCGCATCCAGGTGCCGGCCAAGACCAAGTTCCGCCTGGAAGTGCGCAACACCGGCAAGACGCCGGTGGAGTTTGAAAGCACGCAGCTGCGCAAAGAAAAGGTGCTGGCGCCGGGCGCTGTGTCGTCCGTGGTGATCCAGCCGCTGGATGCCGGCGAATACAAGTTTTACGACGAATTTCACATGGCGACCGCCAAGGGCGTGATCGTCGCCAAGTAAGCGCAGAGGCTCGAGATGGGACAGGTACTCTTCATCGTCTGGCGCGAGAGCGTGGAAGCGCTGCTCGTGGTGGGCATTCTCAATGCCTGGATGAACCAGAATCCGGAAGGGCGCGCCGGCAAGCCCTGGCTGTGGGCCGGGGTGGGTTTGGGGCTGGCGCTGGCCGTGGGTCTGGCGATGGCGCTGTTTTCCGCCAGCAGCCTGATGGCCGGTTCGCAGGACGTATTTCAGGTAGTGATGGAATTCATGGCCTCCGGCCTGATCGTGCAGATGGTGCTGTGGATGCGCGAACACGGCCGCACGCTGAAAAAGGAACTGGAAGCCGGCCTTGCCGATAACGCCCGGCAGGCCAACTGGTGGGGAGTGACCATTCTGGCCGCCATCGCCATTGCCCGCGAGGGCAGTGAAACCGTGATCTTCCTCTACGGCATGCTGGGCAGCGCCGACGGCGACACGCTGTGGCGCATGAGCGGCGCGGCGGCGATGGGTTTGGCGCTGGCCGGTCTTACTTTCTACATCCTGCAATTGGGTGGCAAGGTGTTGTCCTGGCGTTTGTTCTTCCGCGTCACCGAAATCATGCTGCTGTTGCTGGGCGCTTCGCTGTTTTTGTCCGGCGTGGAAAAACTGATCTCCATGGAGATTTTGCCGGCCTTGGTGGACCCGGTGTGGGACAGCTCTTTTCTGCTTGACGACATGTCGCCGGCAGGCGGCGTGGTGGCCTCGCTCACGGGCTATCGTGCGCACCCCGCGCTGATGAGCCTGCTGGCTTACGCTGTGTTCTGGTCGGGCGTGGCCATGTTGTTCCGCTGGCGTCAGCGCCGAGTGATGGCATGAGTCGCAGCGCGTCTTCCCCCGAGGCCGCGACCGTCAGGTCGTGGCCTGCTCCCGCTTCCTGTGCTTCGGCCAACCCTGGCGGTGGTCGTCTTGCTCGCGCGGGCGACTGGCTGCGCCGTCATGGCGGCTTGATTCGCGGCTTGCAGTGGGTGGTGGTGGTGGTCTATGCCTTCTTGCTGATCGTGCCGGCCTGTTTGCCTTTGCCGGATGACGCGGCGCGGGCTTTCAACAATCTCACCATCCTGGCGCAGTTTGCCTTCTGGGGCATCTGGTGGCCCTTCGTGTTGCTGTCCATGCTGTTGTTCGGCCGGTTGTGGTGCGGCGTGCTTTGTCCGGAGGGCGCGCTGACCGAGTGGGCGGCGCGCAAGGGCATGGGCCGACCGATTCCGCGCTGGATGCGTTGGGGCGGCTGGCCCTTCGTCGCTTTTGTACTGACCACGGTCTACGGCCAGTTGGTCAGCGTATACCAGTATCCCAAGGCGGCCTTGTTGGTGCTGGGCGGCTCGACGGTGGCGGCGGTGGCGGTGGGCGCGGTGTACACGCGCGGCAAGCGCGCCTGGTGCCGGCATTTGTGTCCGGTCAATGGCGTGTTCGGCCTCTTGTCTAAGCTGGCCCCCATGCACTACCGGGTGGATGAGGCGCGCTGGCAGGCTTCTCAGCGGCAAACCATCCGCATTCAGGCGGTGGATTGCGCGCCTTTGCAACCCCTGCGGCACATGCAGGGCGGCAGCGGCTGCCATATGTGCGGTCGTTGTAGCGGTCATCGCGACGCCATCAGCTTGAGCCTGCGCTCTCCCGCGGACGAAGTGGTGCGGGTGGCGGAGCGCGAAGCGGACGGCTGGCAAACCCTGTTGATTGTATTCGGCCTGCTGGGCGTGGCGCTGGGCGCCTTCCACTGGACGGTCAGCCCCTGGTTCGTGGCGCTCAAGCAGGGCGCGGCAGAGTGGCTGGTGGATCATGACATGCTGGCCTTGCTGGATACCGAAGCGCCGTGGTGGCTGCTCACGCACTACCCCGAGCACAACGATGTGTTTTCCTGGCTGGACGGCTTGGCGCTGATCGCCTATGTGCTGGCCACCGCGCTGGCGATGGGGTCGATGCTTTTGATGTCCCTGGGCTTGTCGGTGCTGGCGGCGGGCAAGTGGCGCATGCAGCGCCTGCATCATCTGGCGCAAAGCCTGATTCCGCTGGCGGGTGTGGGCGTGTTCCTCGGCCTGTCGGCGCTGACCATCACCCTGTTGAAGGAGGAGGGCGTGGGCACCCACTGGGCCAATGATGTGCGACTGTGCCTGCTGGCGCTGGCCAATGGCTGGTCGCTGTGGCTGGGCTGGCGTATTGTCGGCCGCTGGACTGGTGGTTGGCGTCGTCTGCTGGCCTTGCCGGGGCTGATGCTGGCGCTGGCGGCGGTGGATGCCAGCTGGGGCTTCATGTTCTGGTGGTGGTAAGCCAGGCGGGCTGCTGGGGATACAATGAAAAACGCGACGGGAAACCGTCGCGTTTTTCCTATGCAGGTCGCCGGCTCAGGCTGCGGCGTTGACCAGCTGCGGCTTGAGCACGCGCATGACATCGGCCGGGGCAACGCCGATAAGGAAGCCGCGTTTGCCGCCATTGATATAGATGCGCGGCAATTCGGCTATGCCGGCTTCCATGTAAACCGGCATCGGATGGCGAGTGCCGAAGGGGCTGGTGCCGCCAACCTGGTAGCCGCTGTGCTTGTCGGCGGTTTTCGGGTCGCAGGGGGTGATTTTTTTTGCACCCACCTGCTTGGCCAGCATGCCGGTGCCCACCTCGCAGTCGCCGTGCATCAGCACGATCAGGGGTTTCTTGTTCTCGTCTTCCATGATCAACGTCTTCACTACGCAGTGCTCGTCCACGCCCAACTCGCGGGCGGAAACGGCGGTGCCGCCGCGTTCCTCGTATTTGTAGAGATGCTCGGTGTAGTCCACCTTGTGCTCGCGCAAGACACGGATGGCCTGGGTAACGGGGGATTTTTCCTTGGACATGATCGACTGGGCTGAAACGGCAAAACGGTCACTTTAGGAGCTTGGCGGCTGGCCTGCAATGCCTGTTTGCCGATGGTTGCGCACCAGCCCCCGCGCGGACGCCAGCGCCAGCGCAGACATCATCAGCGAAATCAGCAGGATGATGACGCCGGTGGGCAGCGTTGCGCCGCCCAAGGATACCGCCAACCCGGCTAACGGTTGGGAGAGGTTGTTCAGCATCACGATCAGCCCGGAGGTCTTGCCCATGTCCTGCGCGGGAATCAGCCGCATGCGGCGGCTGCGGATGAAGACATTGAAAATCTTGTCCGCGCCGATGATCAGCAGATAGCCGGCAACATAGCCGCCAAAGCTGCTGGCTGCCCAGCTCAGCAGGCCGCCCGCCATGATCAGGCTTACCGCCAGCAGCCCGACCGGCAAGGATTGCGCCCGGATGCGGGCAACGATCAGCAACACCACGATGGTGGCAGCCGCCCCAGCCGCCTGCAGGCAGGCCAGCGCCGCGCCGGACTGATGATGCACGCCGGTTGTCATGGCGGCCGTGGTGGCCAGCGTGACGCCCAGTACGCCGTTGATGGCGCTGGCCAGCAGCACCAGTCGCCCCAGGCCGGGCAGCGTGAGAATGTGCCGCAGGCCCTGGCGCAAATCAGCGGTTAGCGTGGCCCCGGGGAGTGGCGGCGCAAGCAGCGTCGGGCGGTTGAAACGCCGCCACAGCAAAAAGCAGGCATCCGCCGCCAGGAAAAGAAGCACGGCACTCAAAACCACGCCCTGCTAGGGCAGCCGGCTCAACAGGGAGGCTGCCAGCAGTGGGCCGAGGATCATGCCGCTCTGATCGCCCAGTTGCGCGTGGGCCAGGGTTTTTTCCAGCCGATGCCGGCGAAACACCTGCGCCAGAATCACCTCCCGGGCCAGTTGCCCCAGCGAGGAGAGTGCGCCGCAGCCGGCGGACAGCAGCAACAACCAAACAATATGCGGCCAGTACCAGCAAGCTGCCAGACACAACCCGGCCAGCGCGGCCCGCCATGCCTGACTGGACTGCAGCAAGGTCAGCGCCGAGCGTCGGTCGCACCACAGCCCGCACACGGGAAACGCCAGATAACGAGGGAGGGATTCGGCAAAGAACGCCGCACCGGACCAGACCACGCTGCCGGTTTGCCGAAACACCTCCAGCGGCACCAGAAACAGCAGCATCTGGTCGGCCAAGCGGGCTAAGGTCAGCGACAGGTAAAACAGCAGCGGGGATTGGAGCATGGGAAACGCATGGCGGGGTGGGTAAGCTGGTGTACCCGCCTTGTGCTCGCCTCGTCAAGCCCGGGGCGGCGGCTAGCGCGATTGTGCCACGTTGGCCGAAGCAGCATGCCACACTGGGGCTTTGCCCGGACCGGAGCCGCCATGATTCTTGAAGCCGCAGTCTTGCCCGTCATTCCGGCGCGCGTCGCCGAATTCGAAGCCGCCTTTGCCGAGGCGCAAACCCTGATCGCCGGGATGCCCGGATATCGAGGGCATGAGTTGCAACGTTGCCTGGAAACGCCGGGCCGCTATCTCTTGCTGGTGCGCTGGGACAGCGTTGCCGATCACGAGGAGGGCTTTCGCCGCTCGCCGGCGTATCAGGAGTGGAAACGGCTGCTGCATCACTTCTATCAGCCGTTTCCGCTGGTCGAGCATTTCACGTTGGCGTGCGGCGGTTTTGCCGCCAATGCATGAGCCGCATGCCCAGCAGCAGCGCCAGCGCAAGGGCAAACATCGCCGGTTGGGTGAGGTCGCGTTTTACCAGCCACCAGTAGTGCAACACGCCGAGCAGTGCTACCAGGTAAACCAGTTTGTGCAGTTGTCCCCAGTGGCGCTTGAGCCGGCGCATCCAGCCTTGGGTGGAGGTGATGGCCAAAGGCGTCATCAGTAACATGGCGGCAAAGCCGACGGTGACGAAGGGGCGCTTGGCGATGTCGTGGACAATGCCGCCCCAGTCGAACATCTGGTCCAGCCACAGATACGTGGCCAGATGCAGGCTGCCGTAGAAAAAGGCGTACAGGCCCAGCATGCGACGCAGCCGCAGCGGCCAGCCCCAGCCACTGAGCCGGCGCAGCGGGGTGGCGCACAGCGTGATCAGCAGGAAGCTCAGTGCCCAGGTGCCGGTGGAGCGGGTGATGAACTCCACCGGATTGACCGCGTCGCCGACGTAGACGATCCACGATGCGCGGGCGAGCGGGACCAGCGCGAGCAGGAAGACCACCGTTTTCAGGGCAGCCAGTTTGAGATCGCGGCGCGGCGCGCTGGCGTTTTTCATGGCGAGTGTGGTCATGTCAGTAGTTCTTGCGCAGATCCATGCCGCGATACAGCGTGGCCACCTGTTCGCCATAGCCGTTGAACATCTGGGTCTTGCGTTTGAAGAGTTCGCCGATGCGCCGTTCACTGGCCTGGCTCCAGCGCGGGTGATCCACCTCCGGGTTCACATTGGAGTAGAAGCCATACTCGCGCGCATTGGCCATGTTCCAGCTGGTGGCCGGCATGGTTTCCTGCAGATGGATGCGCACGATGGATTTGATGCTCTTGAAGCCGTATTTCCATGGCACCACCAGTCGCAGCGGTGCGCCGTTCTGGTTGGGCAGCACATCGTTGTAGAGGCCCACCGCCAGAATGGTGAGCGGGTGCATGGCCTCATCCATGCGCAGGCCTTCGCGGTAGGGCCAGTCCAGCACGCGGCTGCGCTGACCCGTCATTTCAGAGGGGCGCTGCAGGGTTTCAAAGGCCACGTACTTGGCGCGAGAGTTGGGTTGCACTTGCTTGAGCAGGCTGGAGAGCGGAAAGCCTATCCAGGGAATCACCATGCTCCAGCCCTCCACGCAGCGCAGACGGTAGATGCGCTCTTCCAGCGGCTGACGCAGCAGCTCTTCAATGCCGAAGCTGCGCGGCTTGCCGGCTTCGCCGTCCACGGCCACTGTCCACGGTCGGGTTTTCAGCGCGCCGGCGTACAGCGCAGGCTCGGATTTGTCCGTGCCGAATTCGTAGAAATTGTTGTAGCTGGTGATCTCTTTCAGGCTGTTGGCCTTGTCGTTGGGCGCCAGCGTGGACAGCGGGCTCTTGCGGCCGGACAGGGCGGCCAGCGTTTCCTGCGACAGCAACAAACCGGCCGCGCCCAGCATGAAGGCGCGGCGATTGAAATAGACCGATTCCGAGGTGATTTCCGACGGGAGGATGTCGGCGGGCTTCTTGATCAGCATGGTCGTTTCTCCGGGGGCTTTCCTGTTTTGTCGGCAAAGCAGCGGCGATCTGACACTCAATATTGCTGATCGTTCTCTATTTTTCCATTGAAAAACGCTATGCAGCGGCGCTGAGCCAGGGTTGGCCCAGCGCGCTGCCCTGGCCGCCTTCTTCGGCCAACCTCTGGCCGATGGCCTGCAGCGCTTGCCAGCGCGGCCCGCACCAGTCCGGCGCGATGAGCGTGGGCGTCTGCGCGGTGGCGGAAATGCGGTGGAATACCACCTCGGTAGGGGTGTGGCGAATCATGCGCGCCGCTAGCCCGGCATACTCATCCAGCGTCATGGGCATCACCTCGCCGCGCTGATGCTGGGCCGCCATGCGGCTGCCGCGCACAATCATCAAGGGGTGTAGCTTGAGGCCGTCCACCCCCATTTCCAGCACCGTATCCAGTGTGGCCATCATGTCGCCGGCGGTTTCGCCCGGCAAGCCGGCAATCAGGTGCGTACACACTTTCAGGCCGCGCTGGCGCGCGCGCCGCACTGCGTCGCGGTAATCGGCCAGCGTGTGCCCGCGGTGGATGCGGCGTTGTGTGAAATCGTGCGCGGTTTGCAGGCCCAGCTCCAGCCACACCTCGCTGCCCAGGTCCTGATAGCCCTGCAGCAGATCCAGCGCGGCATCCGGCACGCAGTCCGGACGGGTGCCGACGCACAGGCCCACCACGTCGGCGGCGGCCAGCGCTTCGTCGTACAGTCGGCGCAGGGTGTCCACTTCGGCGTAAGTGCTGGTGTAGGCCTGAAAATAGGCGAGATAGCGGCGGGCGCGATCGGTGCGGGCCTTTTCGCGCTGAATCTGTGCGGCAATGCCCAGCGCGGCGGGCTCCCGGCCAAAGCTGCGCACATTGCAAAAAGTGCAGCCGCCGCGCCCCAGCGTGCCGTCGCGATTGGGGCAAGTGAAGTCGCCGGCCAGCGAGAGTTTGTGCACCGGCTCGCCGAAACGGCGGCGCAGGTAGTGGCTGAAGGTGTGCAGGTAGCGCGTGAGGTCCATCGGAAACAGCCGGGTCGGCAGGAAAACGGCCAGTCTAGCGGCCTGAGCAGGCGGCCTGCTTGCGACACGTCAAGGGTTGGCCGAAGGCCAGACATTCAGAGGATGTCGAAGCCCAGCAGAAACAGGCCGACAAACAGCGCCGAGGCCAGTATCAGCGCCAGCGCCAAGGTGCTGATGAATTCGCGCAGCGCGCGCTTCTGGCCGCGATCCAGCACCCAGCGCACCAGGGCGTAGAATAGGGCGAACAGCAGCAAGAGGCGGAACAGGCGACCAATCATGGCGGAGCAGGGCAAGGGAAGGAGCCGCGATTATCCGGCCCCGCGCGCGCGCAAGGCAAGGCCGGCTCTGGATAAAATGCGGCAGACAAGCGATGATAGACCCCTTGCAGCCTATAGGAGGCTCCGCAGCGAGAAGGGCGGTCACCGTCCCCGGCGGAGTGAAATCAATAGAGGCCTTAATGCCCATGTCCGACAACCAACAATCGGTCGGCATCGTGGCGGCGCAGACTGCCGTCTTCGATACCCCGCTGACGCTGGCCAGCGGCACCGTGCTGTCTTCGTACGAGTTGCGCTACGAAACCTACGGCACGCTCAATGCCCGCGCCAGTAACGCCATCCTCATCTGCCACGCTCTGTCCGGCCACCACCACGTGGCCGGCCGCTATCATGCGGACGACAAGGCACCTGGCTGGTGGGACAACATGGTGGGCCCCGGCAAGCCCATCGATACCAACCGCTTTTTCGTGGTGGGCGTGAACAACCTCGGCGGCTGCCACGGCAGCACCGGGCCTTCCTCCATCAACCCCGATACCGGCAAACCCTGGGGCTCGGCCTTTCCGGTAGTGACGGTGCCCGATTGGGTAAACGCGCAGGCGCGGCTGGCCGAGCGCTTGGGCATCCGCCGCTGGGCGGCGGTGATCGGCGGCAGCCTCGGCGGCATGCAGGCCATGCAGTGGAGCATCGACTATCCCGAGCGGCTGGCCCATGCGCTGGTGATCGCCTCTGCGCCCAAGCTGTCGGCGCAGAACATCGCTTTCAACGATGTGGCCCGTCAGGCCATCATCACCGACCCGGATTTCCACGGCGGCGATTTTTATGCCGTGGAAGCCATTCCCCGTCGCGGCCTGCGCCTGGCGCGCATGCTGGGGCACATCACCTATCTGTCCGATGACGGCATGGGCGAGAAATTCGGCCGTATGCTGCGCAGCGGCGAGTATCAGTTCGGTTACGAAGTGGAGTTCGAGATCGAGTCCTATCTGCGTTATCAGGGCGACAAGTTCTCCGATTACTTCGACGCCAACACCTATCTGTTGATGACCAAGGCGCTGGATTATTTCGACCCGGCCCGTGATTTCGACGATGATCTCGCCGTCGCGTTGAGGCAGGCCAGCGCCCGCTTCATGGTGGCCAGCTTTACTTCCGACTGGCGCTTCGCGCCGGATCGCTCGCAGGAAATCGTCAAGGCGCTGGTGGAGGCCGATCGCGACGTGGTGTACGCCGAGATCGAGTCCGTACATGGTCACGACGCCTTCCTCATGACCGATCAACCTTATGTGGACTTGATGCGAGCCTATCTCAAGCGTGTGGCAGAGGAGGTGGGGGCATGAGTTCCACCCTTTCTCTGCGCGAAGATCTGCGGCTGATCGCCGACTGGGTGGCTCCCGACAGCCGGGTGCTGGACCTGGGTTGCGGCGACGGCGCCTTGCTGGCCTGGCTGGCGCGTCACAAATCGGTGCGCGGCTACGGCGTGGACCTGGACGTGGCCAATGTGGTGCGCTGCGTGGAAAACGGCGTCAACGCCGTGCAGGGCAACCTGGAAACCGGTCTGGCCGAATTCAACGACCTGCGTTTTGATCACGTGGTGCTGTCGCAAACCATCCAGGCCATGCACAACACCGAGCAGATCTTGCTGGAGATGCTGCGCGTAGGGCGCGAGGCCATTGTCACCTTCCCCAACTTCGGTTTTTGGGAAAACCGTTTGCAGATACTGCAAGGCCACATGCCGGTGTCGGAAACTATCCCCTACCAGTGGTACAACACGCCCAATATCCACTGGTGCATGCTGGGCGACTTCGAGGCGCTGTGCGCCAAGAACGGCATCAGCGTGCTGGAGCGGGTGGTGATGAACGAAGGCCGGCGCGTGCATCTCTTCCCCAATCTGCGCGGCAGTCTGGCCTTTTACCGGGTGGCGCGCCGCTGACCTTCGCTGTACAGCAAGCGGCGGCAGGTGGCACCATGCCCCCTGTCGCCGTTTTTTCTTCGGCCAACTCATTATTCTCATGACCGATCAGCAAGCCGTTTCCTGGCGCGAGGCCATTTTCTCCCGCAACATGCTTATCTGCGTGTTTACCGGGTTCGCCTCCGGCCTGCCGCTATACACCCTCATCAATCTGCTGCCGGCCTGGCTGCGCAGCGAAGGCGTAGATCTCAAATCCATCGGTCTGTTTGCCCTGATAGGCCTGCCTTACACCTGGAAATTCCTCTGGTCGCCGCTGATGGACCGCTTCGTGCCCCCGCTGTTGGGACGCCGGCGCGGCTGGATGCTGCTGACCCAGCTGGCGCTGCTGGGCGGACTGGCGCTGTTCAGCCGCTTCGATCCCAGGTTGAGCTTGCAGGGCATTGCCGCGCTGGCGGCGGTGGTGGCCTTCTTTTCCGCTAGCCAGGACATTGTGCTGGACGCGTACCGGCGCGAGATTCTCAGCGATGTGGAGCTGGGCTTGGGCAATACCATCCACATCAACGCCTACCGTCTGGCCGGGCTGGTGCCGGGATCGTTGTCGCTGATTCTGGCCGACCACATGAGCTGGTCGTCGGTGTTTCTCATTACCGCCTTGTTCATGCTGCCGGGCGTGTTGCTGACGCTGTGCGTCAGCGAGCCGGCGCTGGCCGCCGCGCCGCCGCGCACCTTGCGCGAGGCGGTAGTGGAGCCTTTCCACGAATTTCTCACTCGCCAGGGCTGGCGCAGCGCCGCCCTGATTCTGGGTTTCATCTTTCTCTACAAGCTGGGCGACAGCATGGCCACCGCGCTGGCCACGCCTTTCTATCTGGATATGGGCTTCGCCAAGTCGGAGATCGGTCTGGTGGCCAAGAACGCCGGGCTGTGGCCGGCGGTCATCGGCGGGCTGGTGGGCGGGGTATGGATGATCCGTCTCGGCATCAACCGCTCGCTCTGGCTGTTTGGCGTGGTGCAGGTATTGTCGATTCTGGGCTTTGCCTGGCTGGCGAGTTACGGCCGCTTTGCCGTTATCGGCCAGACCGAGCTGGCACGGCTGGCGCTGGTCATTGGTTTTGAAGCGCTGGGCGTGGGCTTGGGTACGGCGGCCTTCGTCGCCTATATTGCCCGCACCACGCATCCGGCCTATACCGCCACCCAGTTTGCGCTGTTCACCAGCCTGTCCGCCGTGCCGCGCACACTGGCCAACGCCGGTACGGGTTACATCGTGGCGGCGGTGGGATGGATGGACTTTTTCCTCATTTGCACATTGCTGGCCTTGCCGGGCATGCTGCTGCTGTTTAAGGTGGCGCCGTGGGGCGAGAGTGGACAGCAAGGGAGTCACTCGTGAAGAGATTGATGCTAATGATGGCGTTGCTGCCGGCTCTGGCGATGGCCGATGCGTCGGTGGCCAGCGATGCCGCCGCCAGTGGACCGGTGCTGCTGGCCAAGCATTATCAGTGCGCCGGCAAGCGAACGCTGGTGGTGGAGTACCCGGAAGACGGCGTGTCGGATGTGGTGCCCATCCGTGTGCACTGGAAGGGTGTGGGTTATCGTCTGGCGCGGGTGACCGGCGACCGTTACGTCAGCCAGCAACTGGTGTGGTGGCGCAAGGGCGATGAGGCCACGCTGACCACGCGCGGCGGGAGGGTGCTGGTGCGGGAGTGTCGTGCGGAGGCGGCGGAATAATATCCGCCAAGCACGCCGCAGAGCCGGCATCGGCTCAAGCTTTCCACGCGATTTTGTTGGGGGCTTCGGCCAAGCTTGGCCGGGCAAACTAGCCAAAACAAACGGGAACCTGCGGGTTCCCGTTTGTTTTGACAACAGCCAATGGCAAGCAAGGGCTCAGGCCTTGCGGTGCTTGCCCTGATGCAAGTCCGGCAATAGCACCGTGATCACCCCCAGCAAGGGCAGCCAGGCGCAGATTCGGTACACGGTTTCGATACCGTAGTGGTCGGCCAGTTGGCCCAGTACCGCCGCGCCGATGCCGCCAATGCCGAAGGCAAAGCCGAAGAACAGCCCGGACACCATGCCCACCTTGCCCGGCACCAGCTCCTGCGCATACACCAGAATCGCGGAGAAGGCGGAAGCCAGAATGAAGCCGATGACGAAGGACAGCACGCTGGTCCAGAACAGATCGGCATAGGGCAGCGCCAGCGTGAACGGCGCCACGCCGAGAATGGAGAACCAGATCACCCGCTTGCGGCCGATGGCGTCGCCGATGGGTCCGCCCAGCACCGTCCCCGCCGCCACGGCAAACAGGAAAATGAACAAATGCAGCTGCGCCGCCTGCACGCCCAGCCCGAAATGCTGCATCAGGTAGAAGGTGAAATAACTGGTGATGCTGGTCATGTAGAAATATTTGGAGAACACCAGCAGCACCAGCACCCCCAGGGTCAGCGCTACCCGGCCTCGGCTGAGATCCGGCGGCACGATAGGCTTGGCGGCCTTGGCGCTGCGCTGTTGATGACTGTACCAGGCGCCCACGCGCCACAGCACTGCCATGCCCAGCAGCGCGGCCAGCGAAAACCAGGCCAGGCTGGGTTGGCCGAAGGGATAGACCACCAGCGCCGCCAGCAGCGGGCCGGTGGCGGAGCCGGCGTTGCCGCCCACCTGGAACAGCGACTGCGCCAGCCCGTGCCGCCCGCCCGAGGCCATGCGCGCCACGCGGGACGATTCCGGATGGAAAATCGACGAGCCGGTGCCCACCAGCGCCGCCGCTGCCAGCAACATGGGGTAACTGCCCGCTTGCGACAGCAGCAACAGGCCGCACAGGGTGGAGCCCATGCCGAATACCAGCGAATACGGCAGCGGGTGCTTGTCGGTATACAGGCCCACCAGCGGTTGCAGCAGCGAGGCCGTGCACTGGTAGGTCAGGGTCATCAGGCCGATCTGGGCGAAACTGAGATGAAAGCCGCCCTTGAGCAGGGGGTAGATAGCCAGAATCAGCGATTGCAGCATGTCGTTGAGAAAATGGGTGAAGCTGATCGCACCCAGCACCCGGAAGCGGGTGTCTTGCGGCGCTGTGGCCGCTTGTGTGGCGCTGGTCATGGTGTGTGGATTCCTGAGTGGTGGGAAACAAGGCGCGCCGGCACCCATCCCGCTCCGCATTGCGCCTGTATCGTCTGCATCGGTGCGCGAGGGCAAGGTGGGATGTTGTTAACGGTTCTCAATGCTAACAAGCTCGTTTTTGTCTTTCCTGCGATAATGCGGCAATCATCTTTGTGAAAGGGGCGTTGTGGACCGCTTCACTCACCTGCATGAGTTTGACACCGGCATTGCGCCGGTAGTGGCCAAGGCCCGCGATTATCCGGCCGGCGAGGAGTCTCCGCGGCATGCCCATCCCACTGCCCAGCTGTTGTACGCGGTAGAGGGGGTGATGGTGGTGACGACCGAGTGGGGGCAGTGGATCGTGCCGCCCACGCGCGGCATCTGGTTGCCGATCCGTACCTGGCATCAGGTGCGCATGGTAACGCCGGTGCGCATGCGCACCGTGTATGTGCGCGCCGACAGTCTGGACGGTTTGCCGGAGCAGTGTCGGGTATTGGCCATTACGCCACTGATGCGCGAGCTGATCCTGGCCGCCATGAGCGTGCCCGTGCCGTATGACGCCGATTCCCGCGATGACCGCCTGATGCGGCTGTTGCTGGACGAAATCCGCACACTGCCCTCGCTGGCGCTGTCCTTGCCACGGCCCAGTTCCGCGCCCCTGCAAAACCTGTGCGACGCCATGTTGAGCCGGCTGGACGACGATACGTCGCTGGACGGCTGGGCGCGGCAGCTGGCCATGGATGCCCGCACGCTGCAGCGGCGCTTCCAGCGGGAAACGGGTTTGTCTTTCGGGCAGTGGCGGCGGCAGGCGCGGCTGATCGGCGCGCTGGAGAGGCTGGCGGCCGGGCGCAGCGTACTGGAGGTGGCGCTGGATCTGGGCTACGCCAGCCCCAGCGCCTTCGCCACCATGTTCAAGCGCGAGCTGGGCGCCTCGCCCAGCAGCTTCTTTGCCGTGCCGGAGCCGATGGACTATCCGGTGGTGCGGGAGTAGATGCGCAGCGGCGGCCCCTGAGGGTGTTGACGGATTTGCAAGCAAAGGCGAAGGTGGCGGACAAAGCGGCATGGCGCAAGGGACATGTGCGTTCTCTCGCCGCTTTCAGCGCCTTATCGGCATGGCGCAGCCAGTGCTTGGCCGGTTTTCAGGGCAACTGGCGGCGCAAACGGTCCAGCTGGCTGAGGCTCTCGTCGAGAATCAGCAGCTGCAGCAACTGCTCGGCCAGTTGTTTGGCGCCTTGCTGGTAGGCTTCGGCAAACCTGTCCACTGCCGCCGCATCCAGCAGGCCATCGCTCAGGCCGGACAGGCGCGCGCCAAGGCCGGCAATGCGCGGCGCGAGGCCGCCTTGCAGCCAGCCGTTGAGCGGCGGATTGAAGCCGCGTTTCTTGCGTTCGAAAAAGTCGGCGGGCAGCGCCTTGTGCATCAAAGGCCGGAAAATTTGCTTGGCGGGCCGGGTGTAGCGCAGGGCCGGCGGCGCGGCCAGCAGGGCTTGGTACAGCTGGTGATCCAGCAAGGGCGCTCGCCCTTCCAGGCCGTGCGCCATGGTGCACAGGTCGGATTTAGTCAGGATGTAATCCGGCAGATAGTTGGCGAAATCGATCGCCAGCAGGGTTTGCAGACCGGCAGGGCCGTCATGCGGCGCTGCGCCGTTGGGGTCGGCGTCGCGCCAGTAGCTCAGTCGCGCCAGCGGCTTGTCGCCCTGCAGATAGCGGCGCTGGCCCGGGGTGAGGCCGGAAAAGCGCAGCGCGTAGGCCTCTTCCCAGCGCATGGCCAGTTCCGCGGCCAGCTTGCCCTGTTTGCCGTCCAGCGAGGGGCGGATGCCCAGCGGCAAACGCAGGCCCTTGCGCCAGCGGGTGCGCAGATGCTTGCCGATGCGCTTGTAGCCGCCCAGCAGTTCATCGCCGCCATCGCCCACCAGCACCACTTTCACCGCCTGGCTGACCTGGCGCGCCAGATACCAAGTGGGGAAGCTGGAGGGGTCGGCAAAGGGCTGGTCCAGATCGGCGACGATGCGTTCGAAGTCGACGGACAGGTCTGCCGGCATGGTCACAGGCTGATTGCCCAGCCCCATGCGGCGGGCGGAGTCGGCGGCGTCGCCGGCTTCGTCCATGGGGGAGCCGGGAAAGGCGGCGGTAAAGGTGGTAAAGCCGGTGTAGCCCTGTTCGGCCAACCTGCTGGCCACCAGAGTGGAGTCAATGCCGCCGGACAGCAGTACGCCCAGCGGACGGTCCGCCACCGTGCGCATGGCGATGGCGCGATCCAGTTCCGCTTGCCAGTCCTGTTGCAGCGGCGCGGGTTGCCAGTAGCGGCGCTTGCTCAGGCGACGGGTAGCCAGATCAAACTCCAGGCAGTGGCCGTTTTCCAATCGCTGGATGTGGCGGAATACCGTCTGCGGCGAGGGGATGTAGCGATGGGCAAGGTAGGCGTCCAGCGCTTCCGGCAGGAAGTCGCGCTGACTGGCGGGCAGGAAGGGCAGCACGGCGCGCACCAGCGAGCCAAAGGCCAGATTGCCGTCTTGCAGGGCGTAGACCAGCGGCTTCTCGCCCATGCGGTCGCGCGCCAGATGCACTTTCTGGCTGTTCAGGTCGAGGATGGCGAAGGCGAACATGCCGCGCAGCCGTTGCAGGAGCGTGTCGATGCCCCAGGCTTCATAGGCGCGCAGGATGAATTCGGTGTCGGAATGGGTATTGAAGACCGCGCCCCCGGCTTCCAGCGCTTGCTTGTCGGCTTCCCAGTCGTAGACCTCGCCGTTGTAACAGATCCACACCGAGCCGTCGGCGTTGCCCATGGGCTGATTGGCGCAGGCGCGCAAGTCGATGATGGACAGGCGGGCGTGCAACAGGGCGTTGTGGATGGCGTCTTCGCCGGCCGGACGGCCTTCGCGGTCCAGCCGCAGCTGGTTGGAGGCGTCAGGACCGCGCCGGGCCAGTTCGGCCAACATGGCGTCGGCGGTGCTGGCGGCAACAGGGGTTTGCGAGAAAAAGCCGGCGATTCCACACATGATGTTCGTTCCACGGCGGGCGTTTGGCCCGGTTCAGATTCGGTAAGGCGAAGCGGCGGCAGTATCTGTTGGGGCCTGCCGCCTGTCAAACGCGGCTCAGGCGCGCTCGGCTGCCAGTTTGAGGGCCGCTTCGGCCAGACGCTTGCCCTGGGCGATGGCCAGTTTGCGTTCGTCCTCGGACAGCGGCCTGTCGTTCTGCACGCCGGCCACATGGCTGACGCCATAAGGCGTGCCGCCGGTCTGTGTGGCGGCCAGCTGCGGCTCGGAATAGGGTAGACCGACAATCAGCATGCCGTGATGCAGCAAGGGAATCATCATCGACAGCAGCGTGGATTCCTGCCCGCCGTGCAGCGAGGCGGAGCTGGTGAACACGCAGGCGGGCTTGCCGCTGAGTGCGCCGGCCATCCATTCGCCGCTGGTGCCGTCGATGAAGTATTTCAGCGCCGCGGCCATATTGCCGAAGCGGGTAGGGCTGCCCAGCGCCAGGCCAATGCATTCGGCCAGATCCTGTTTTTCCACATACGGCGCGCCCTCGGCGGGAATGTCGGCCGCCACGGCTTCGCACACCGTGGACACCTTGGGCACGGTGCGCAAACGGGCCTGACAGCCCGCCACGCTTTCAATGCCGCGAGCGATGAGGCGGGCCAGTTCGGCGGTGGCACCGTGCTGGCTGTAATAGAGAACAAGAATGTCGCGCATGATTCATCCGGATGCAGGAAACTGTCGGCATGATAAATCACTTCCGCCCGGCTGGCGCGGCGGCGGCCCCGCCGGCTTGCCTCAAGCCGCGTTTGCCTTTACCTTGCGCCAGATGAATCTGCCACAACGCTTCAACAATCCCCTCGGTTTCGCCGGCTTCGTGATGCGGCGCATGGGCTCGCACCGCCTGATGCAGGTGTCCGGCAGCCTTACCTTCACCACGTTGCTGGCGCTGGTGCCGCTGTTCACCATCGCGCTGACGGTGATTTCCGCGTTTCCGGTGTTTTCCGATTACAGCACACGCTTCAAGGTGATGCTGCTGTCCACGCTGGTGCCGGAGTTCGCCGGCAAGGTGATTTCCGTTTACATGCGCCAGTTTGCCGACAACGCCGAAAAGCTCACCGCCGCCGGCATTGTGATGCTGGGCGTCACCTCGCTGATGCTGATGGCCACCATCGAGCGCACCTTCAACAGCATCTGGAGCGTGCGGCGCGGCCGGCCCTGGGTGCAGCAAAGCATGGTGTACTGGACCGTGCTGACGCTGGGACCGCTGGTGCTGGGCGGCGGCCTGCTGGCCTGGCGCTGGCTGATCAAGCTGGCTCGCTTCGAGAAAACCATGCCGTTGTTGGCGGACATGGTGGAAGCGGGGGGCGCGGTCATTCTCACCGGCATGGTGCTGTCCCTGCTGTACCGCATCGTGCCCAACCGTTTCGTGCCCATCAAACATGCCTTGTGGGGCGCGCTGGTAACGGCGTTGCTGCTGGAAGCCACCAAGCTGGGCTTCGGTTACTACATTGGTCAGGTGGCCAATTACCAGCTGGTGTACGGCGCTTTCGCCAGCATTCCGATTTTCCTGCTCTGGGTGTACTGCCTGTGGATGGTGGTGCTGGCCGGTGCTGTGTTCACTGCTTGCCTTTCCTATTGGGAGGGCGATGCCTGGCGTCGGCGGATGGAGCCGCGCCGTCGTTTTCTGGACGCGGTGGAAGTGATGCTGATGCTGGATGCGGCGCAGGAAGAAGGCCGGCCGCTGTCGCCGGTGCAGATGCGCCAGCAGGTGAAGATAGGCTATGACGAGCTGGGCCTGGTACTGGATCGCCTTGCGCGACAGGGCTATGTGCAAAAAGGCCCGCGCGATGGCTGGGTGCTGATGAAGAAGCTGCCGGCGGTCACCTTGTCCGAGCTGTTCCAGCTGTTTGTCTACCGGGCCGATCTGGGCCGCGACGACGATATCGGGCAGGGCGTGGAAGAGCTGCTCGGCCCGGTGACCGAGCGGCTTCAGGATGTCACGCTGGACGACTTTGCCCGCCGAGTCGGGCGGAAGTAGTCGGTATTGTCGTAAAAGGCCGGGTCTTCGTTGTCCGGCCACCAGCCCGGAATGCCCAGCAAGGGCAGTGGCCATAATTCACGCGGCGACGCCAGCCAGGCGTCGTCGTCCAGCAGCGTCGCCAGTCGCCGGTCGAGTTCGGCCAACCTGGCACCGGCATCCAGTGCGAAGAAACTGTCTTCCACCGCCAGCGCCAGCGCTTTGCCGCACCAGCCAATGTGCGGCGCAAGACCCACTTCCCACAGCGCATGTCCCAGTGCAAACGGCTGGATGCGTCGTCCCCAGTCCGCTCTGTGGCGCAAAAACAGCGTGTGCCATTGCATATCGTCCAGTGCCTGCGTGAGAGCCGGGTCGCAGACAGCGACGATCAGGCCGCACTCATCCAGCAAGGTGGCGGCGTCGCGTCGCGGGCCGCGTTTGACCTCGCCTCGCTCAATGGCCCGCACATGGCGCGCGTTCAGCGCCGACTTGCTGCGCGGCCAGGCCAGCCAGGCCAGCGCGTTGAACCAGTCGTGCCAGTTGGCGTAGCGGGTGGGCACTTCGCCGGTGCCGCCGATGTGCATCTCGTAATAGGCGTCCGGTTCGAGGTCGCAGCAAAAACGCAGCTTGTCGGGCAGCGGACCAAGCCCGGCGGCGCGTGCTTCGGCCAACAAGCGGTCGTAGGCGGCCTGATCGGGCCAGTCCGGCAGCGTAGCGGGGTCGAACAGGCCCCGCAGGGGGTGATAGAGCGGGTGCGTCAGATAGCGGTTGTGCCAGTCGGCTTGCATGAGGGCGGGAGGGAAGTGGCGGCATGAAAGCCGCCATTTTACTGCAGGGCGAGGCTGTCGTCGTGGCACACCCGGTTGCGGCCGCTGTCCTTGGCCTGGTACAGCAATTTGTCGGCGCGTTTGAGCGCGTCTTCGATGCTGTCCCCCTCGCCGGTGAGCATGGTCAATCCCACGCTGACGGTGAAGCGGATTTGCTGGCCACTGTTTTCCACCGGTGTTTCCCCTACCGCTTCCCGCAGCCGTTCGGCCACTTGTACCGCCTGTTCCGGTCGCGTGTTGACCAGCACGGCGGCAAACTCCTCACCGCCCAGCCGGCCGGCAAGATCCGAGCCGCGCAGCACTTCGCGGCACACGGCGGCAAAGCGGGCGATCACCGTGTCGCCGGCGGCATGGCCGTAACGGTCGTTGATGCCCTTGAAGCGGTCCAGATCCATCATCAGCACCGCCAGCGGCTGCTGATAACGCTGGCTGCGGCGCAGTTCGTGTTCTGCCAGTTCCAGGAATTGGCGGCGATTGTGCATGCCGGTCAGGCTGTCCTGCGTGGCCAAGCGATAGAGTTGTCGCTCGTGCGTGTCGCGTTGCAGGGCAATGGACGTGATGTGCGAGCTGCGGTACACCAGACGCATTTCGTCCGGGCTGGGGGTGCGCGGCGTCGGGTAGTAAATGGCGAAAGTGCCGAGCAATTTGCGGTCGGTATTGAAGATGGGCGTGGACCAGCAGGCGCGCAAGCCGAAGGGCAGCACCACGTCGGCGTAGTTTTTCCATAGCGGGCTGGTGGCGATGTCCTCCACGATGATGGTGCGCTTCCACCAGGCGGCGGTGCCGCAAGAGCCCACCTCGGGGCCGATACCGATACCTTCTATCAAGGCCAGATAGCCGGGCGGCAGCTGTTTGCCGGAGGCTACGCGCAGATGCTGTCCGCTGTCGTCCAGCAACATCACCGAACACATACCGTCGGCCAACTGTGTCTCTATCATGGCGCAGATTTGCGCCAGCACGTCAGCCAGCGGCTGGTTGGCCACAATCATTTCCATCACGGCATTTTCCTCGCTGAGCAGGCGGCGCGCCAGCAGGGTATCGGTGATTTCCCGGTCTACCGTCAAAATGCTGGTCAGGGTGCCGTTGACGTCGAACTCCGGAAACAGCCGTGTTTCGAAAATGAAGCGCCGGCTGGGCAGCGCCACTTCCAGCTCGAAGCTGCGCGGCTCCCAGGTTTGCATCAGCTGGCGGCATTCGTCGATGAAGTGCGCGACCGTGCTGTCCGGCCAGCCTTTTTCACTGATGTGCTTGCCAATATGCTCGTCCCGCACCAGCGGCGAGTAACGGCCAATGCTGCGGTTGATGAACTGGCACCGCAGGTCCAGATCGTAGCGGGCGATGATATCGGTGGAGTTGTCCACCAGCGTGCGGAATTCCTGTTCGCGCTTGCGCATTGCCGCTTCGGCCAACTTGCGCGAGGTGATGGCCTGGCACAAGGACACGACTTCCATCGCATCATCGCCGCGCTCAGGCAGCCGCAGGCGTTGCTCGATCCACTCCCAGTGCTCCTGTTGGTGACGCAGACGGTATTCCAGGCATACCTGCCGCTCCGCCGCTGCTTGCGGGGCGATGAGCGCGTTTTCCAGGATGGGCCGATCATCGGGATGCAGCAGCGCCATCCAGTCGGCCAGCGGCATCTCGTCGCAATCTGAAGGCAGTCCGAGCAGATTGTGCAGCGCTTGCGGCGAGCAGCGCACCACGCGTTTGTCCAGATCGAAGCGCACGAGGCCCAGGCGCGCGCCCTGCAGCGTCCCCTGCAGATGCTGGTAATCCAGCAGTTGACGGCGGCTGGCGGAGACATCGCGCAACAGCAACAGCATGACCCGGCTGCTGCCCGGCAGCAAGATGAGGTTGATCACTGCATGGGGACGGGTGGGCGTGCTCATCGGGCTGTCGATGGCGTTGCCCATGGCGATGCGGCGATGCAGGATGTCTGCGCACAAGGCAGCCGGCAGGCCTGTGTCTTTCAGATGTTCGGGCAGGGTATCCCATAGCTGCAGACAACCCTTGCCGTGCGCCAGAATCTGTCCGTCCTCGGCCACTACGATCAGCGCGGCATCGGTTTGTCGCGCGCTGAAGCACAAGGACGCTGTCTTGCGCTTATGGTAATGACGGCGCATCAGCGTCGCACCAAGCCAGATGCCGGCCGCCATTGTCGAGAGGGCCGCTGCCTGCCAGTCGCCGGGCAGGTGGCCGTTATCGGTTGCCAGCGCCAGCGGCGCGGACAGCAGCCCGGTCAGGCATGCCATCCCCCTGCTTGTGTATCCGTATTGTTTCACCCGCGCACCCGCTATTGATGTTGCGGCCTCCGTTCCTGTTTTGCGGAGGCTCTTCCGAACGCTGTTCAATGCCGCGCCGACAAGGGCGAAACGGCAGGAGAACCGGCTGTGCGCAAGGCACGGCCCCGCTTCTGCGCCGTGGTCGGCTTTGCACAGGTTCTCAGATCATCATGGCATTTTGTCGGGCGTTTGTACTGATGAAAATCACAAGCGGCGCGGCTTTGACGTCGTATTTGCGCAACATTTCCAGTATGCTGACGCGATTGTCGCGGAGTGCCTCATGGATTTCTTTCCCATCTTCCTGAAGCTGCAGGAAGCCCCCTGTCTGGTTGTCGGCGGCGGCGAAGTCGCCTTGCGCAAAGTGCGTTTGCTGCAGGCTGCCGGCGCGCGCCTGACCGTGGTCGCGCCGCAGCTGGCGCCCGAACTGGCCGGCATGGCCGACGCGGGCGCGCTGACGTGGCGTGAAGGCGTATTCGAGGCTGATATGGCGGCCGGGCAGAGGCTGGTGGTGGCCGCCACCAACCAGCGCGAGGTCAACCGGGCGGTGTCCGACGCCGCGCAGGCGCTGGGCATCCCGGTAAATGTGGTTGATGATCCCGAGCTGTCCACCTACATCACGCCCGCCATTGTCGACCGCTCGCCGCTGGTGATCGCCGTTTCCACCGGCGGCGGTGTGCCGGTGCTGGCGCGTCTGGTGCGGGCGAGGCTGGAAAGCCTGATTCCCGCCGGTTTCGGCCAACTGGCGCGTTTCGCCGCCGGTTTCCGCGACCGGGTCAAGGCGCGGTTTGGCGAGGTGGAAGCCCGCCGCGCGTTCTGGGAGTCGGTGCTGGAAGGCCCGTTGGCCGAAGCCGTGATGAACGGCGACGAGAGCATGGCGCGCCAGGACATGGAGCGCAGGTTGGCCGAAGCGGACGATCGTCCGTCCGGCGCGGTGTATCTGGTGGGCGCGGGGCCGGGCAATCCCGACTTGCTGACCTTTCGCGCCCTGCGGCTGATGCAACAGGCCGATGCGGTGTTGTTCGACAACCTTGTGGCGCCGGAGCTTCTGGAGTTGGTACGGCGCGACGCCGAGCGCATTCATGTGGGTAAATCCCGCGCCAACCATACCCTGCCGCAGGAAGACATCAATTTGCTGATGGTGCGGCTGGCCAAGGAGGGCCGCCGGGTGCTGCGGCTGAAGGGCGGCGACCCGTTCACCTTCGGGCGCGGTGGGGAGGAAATTGAAACCCTGGCGGAACACGGCGTGCCTTTCGAAGTGGTGCCGGGCATCACGTCGGCCAACGGCGCGGCCAGTTATGCCGGCATTCCGCTCACCCATCGTGATCACGCCCAGTCGGTCACCTTTGTCACCGGCCACAAAAAAGACGGCAGCATCAGCCTGGACTGGCCTGCGCTGACCCGGCCCGACCAGACCGTGGTGGTGTACATGGGGCTGACCATGGCCGGCGAGTTGTGCGAGGCCTTCATTCACAACGGCAAGCCAGCCGATACGCCGGCGGCGGTGGTGGAATGGGCGACCACGGCGCGCCAACGTACCGTGGTGGGCACACTGAGCACCTTGCCGGCACTGATTTCCGCTTATGATGTGGCTTCACCCGCATTGATCATCATCGGCAGCGTGGTGTCGCTGGCCGGCAAACTCAGCTGGTACCGGCGCATTGAAAACGAGCCTGTTACAATAGCGGTCCCGGACGCGGCTTCCGCACCGACCGGGAATCAGGGTAGGGTGTAAATAAACAAGAACGGACAACAAGAAGACAGAGGCATGGTTGGCGTATTACTGATTTCTCATTACAACCTGGGCGACGCCTTGCGCGACTGCGCCAGACACATTCTGGGCCGCGACCCGGAAAATCTGGCCGTGATGAGCGTGGACAAGGCCGAGGACCCGGACCTCAAGCTGGCTGAAGCAGCCCGTTTGGTGGCCGGTCTGGAACAGGGAGACGGCGTGGTGGTGCTGACCGACATGTACGGCGGCACGCCCTCCAATATTGCCAGCCGACTCATCAACCCGGGCAAGGTGGAGGCCGTTGCCGGCGTCAGCCTGCCCATGCTGGTGCGCGCGCTCAGTTACAGCAGCCAGCCGCTTGAGATTGTGGTCAGCAAGGCCATCACCGGCGGCCTGGAAGGCGTGCTTTACATCATCCCAGGGGACGGCAATGTTGCGCGTTGAAATACAGATCATCAATAAGCTCGGCCTGCATGCGCGGGCGTCCAGCAAATTCACCCAACTGGCCAGCCAGTTCAAGAGCGATATCGGCATTGCCCGCAACGGCCGCCGCGTCAACGGCAAGAGCATCATGGGCGTCATGATGCTGGCGGCCGCCAAGGGCGCCACGGTGGAGCTGGACGTGAGCGGCGCGGACGAAGAACAAGCCATGGCGGCGCTGACGGCGCTGATCAACAACCGGTTCGACGAAGCCGAATAAGCGCGGCCGGCAAGGGAGGATAGGCGCGATGAACATCATCCTGCATGGAGTCGCCATCGGCGGCGGCATCGCCATCGGCCGCGCCCATCTCATCTCCCACAGCATGGACGATGTGGCCCACTACTCGCTGGAAGATCACGAGATCGCGGCCGAAGTCACCCGTTTCGACGACGCGGTGCGCGCCACCCGCAAAGAGCTGGAAATGCTCTGGGGCAGTATTCCGGAAAACGCGCCCGCCGAACTGGGCGCGTTTTTGTCCCTGCACATCATGCTGCTGGGCGACGTCACCATCTCGCGCGAACCGCGCGACATCATCGAAAAGCAGGCCTGCAACGCCGAGTGGGCGCTGAAGCTACAATGCGACCAGCTGGTGGAGCAGTTCGACGCCATCGAAGAAGACTACCTGCGCGAGCGCAAGAACGACGTGCTGCAAGTGGTGGAGCGCATCTTCAAGAATCTGGATGGTCACGCGCCGCAACTGCCGGCGCCGGGCGATTTGCTGGAAGATACCATTCTGGTGGCGCACGACCTGTCGCCGGCCGACATGGCCTATTTCAAGGATTCCAACTTCGCCGCCTTTGTCACCGATGTGGGCGGCACCACTTCGCACACCGCGATTCTGGGCCGCAGCCTCGACCTGCCGTCGGTCATCGCCCTGCACCAGGCGCGGGAGCTGGTTCGTGAGGACGAACAGATCATCGTCGACGGCCAGCAGGGCGTGCTGATCGTCAATCCCGACGAGCTGGTGCTCAATGAGTACCGCCGCCGCCAGCGCGCCTGGCGCGACGCTCGCCGCAAATTGTCCTCCATCCGCAAGTCCAGCGCCCAGACCAAGGACGGCACGCCGGTGGAGCTGCTGGCCAACATCGAACTGCCAAAGGACGTCGACGACGTGCGCGATTCCGGCGCGGTGGGCGTGGGCCTGTTTCGCAGCGAGTTTCTCTTCCTCGGCCGCGACACCCTGCCCACCGAAGATGAGCAGTTCGAGTCCTACCGCACGGTGGCCGAGGCGCTCAAAGGCCAGCCGGTCACCATCCGCACCATGGATTTGGGCGCGGACAAGAACCCCAAGTGGCTGAACCACGATGTGGCCGACAATCCGGCGCTGGGCCTGACCGGCATCCGGCTGTGCCTGGCCGAGCCGCTGATGTTCCGCGCCCAACTGCGCGCGTTGTTGCGGGCCTCGGTGTTCGGCAAGATCAAGATCCTGTTCCCGATGGTGAACTCTCTGGGCGAATTGAAGCAGGCCATCGCCCAGGTGGAGTACGCCAAGCAAGAGCTGAAGGAGGAAGGCCAGAGGTTTGCCGAAGACGTGGAAGTGGGCGCCATGATCGAAATCCCCTCCGCCGCGCTAGTGGTGGGCAGCTTCCTCAAGCATGTGGATTTTCTTTCCATCGGCACCAACGACCTGATTCAGTACACACTGGCCATCGACCGCAACGACGATTCGGTCAGCCATCTGTACGATCCAGTGCACCCGGCGGTGCTCAAGCTCATCCTGCACACCATCCGCACCGGCATCAAAGGCAATGTGCCGGTGTCCGTCTGCGGCGAAATGGCCGGTGACCCGCGCCTGACGCGACTGCTGCTGGCCATGGGCTTGCGCAAGTTTTCCATGCACCCGTCCAGCCTGCTGTCGGTGAAGCAGGTGGTGCTCAATACCCATCTGGACGACATCGCCCCGATTGCGGGACGCATGCTGCGTTCGGAAGACCCTGATAAAATCGCCGATCTTTTGCAATTGCTGAATGCCGGTCCGGGTGACTGATCCGCTGGCTTTCCCGGCCTTCCCAAACGGCAGCTGCCTTGCAGTCTGCCGTTTGGCGTTCTATCGCCCCCGCAGCATCACATCCGTCAGGAGCGTCGTTTTCGCATGACCCGTCTCGCCATCGTCAGACAGAAATACAATCCCGCAGGGGGCGCGGAGCGCTTCGTCAGCCGCGCACTGACTGCGCTGCGCGAGCAGGGCGGGCTGGAGGTGTCGCTGATTGCCCGCAAATGGGAGCAGGTGGACGGCATTCGCGCTTTGCTGATCAGCCCCTTTTACCTGGGCAGCCTGTGGCGGGACTGGAGTTTTGCCCGCGCTGCGCGCCGGCTGTGGACGCGCGAGGGTTTCGATCTGGTGCAATCGCACGAGCGCATTCCCGGCTGCGACATCTTCCGCGCCGGCGATGGCGTGCACCGCCGCTGGTTGCAGCTGCGCCGTCGTCATCTCTCCGCCTGGGGCCGTTTCGCCTTGTGGTGCAACCCTTACCACCACTATGTGCAGCGCGCCGAGGCCGCCATGTTCCGCCATCCGCGCATGCGGCTGGTGATTTGCAATTCCGAGATGGTGAAACGGGAAATCCAGCAGGACTTTGGTCTGCCGGACGAACGTTTCGCCGTGGTGTACAACGGCGTGGACACTAGCGCTTTCCATCCCGATCTCAGCCGCCATCGCGCCGCCATGCGCGCCCAGTGGCATGTGTCGGAAGCCGCGCCGCTGCTGGTGTATGTCGGTTCCGGCTTTGAGCGCAAGGGCGTGGCCCGCGCGCTGGAGCAGTTGCGGCGCTTGCCCGAGCTGCACCTGGTAGTGGTGGGGCACGACAAGCGCGCCGGGCGTTACCAACGGTTGGCCGAAGCGCTGGGCGTGGCGCAACGGGTGCGTTTTGTCGGCGCGCAGAAGGATGTCAAACCCTTCTATGGCATGGCGGATGCCTTTATCCTGCCTACGCTGTATGATCCCTTTCCCAATGTGTGCGTCGAGGCGATGGCCGCCGGTTTGCCGGTTTTCACCAGTGATACCTGCGGCGCTGCCGAGTTTGTCGCGGACGGCGTCAACGGCTGGGTGGCGAGCGTCGCCGAGCCGGACAAATGGCAACTGGGCTTGCAAGCCTGGCTGGCCGACCGCGAGCGCTGGCCCGCCTGGCGGGCCGCCGCCCGGGAGGCGGCCGAGCCGCTGACGCTCAGCGCCATGGCCGCGCTGATGCTCCGACATTATCAGGCCTTGCTGTGATGACCCCGCGTCAGGCAACGCAGGCCTACTGAATGAACGGCTTTGGCCGACAGAAACATGAGTCAAGACCAGATCGACCTTTCCCAAGTCCGGCGCGCGCTGATCATCAAACTGCGCCACCACGGCGATGTTCTGCTGACCTCGCCGGTGTTCTCCGCGCTCAAGGCGCAAGCGCCGGCTATGGAGGTCGACGCGCTGGTATACCGCGACACGCAGGAAATGCTCACGCTGCACCCCGCCATCCGTGAGGTGCACACCATCGACCGCCACTGGAAGAAATTGGGCCCCTTCGGCCAACTTCGCGCCGAGTGGGCGCTGTTGTCCCGGTTGCGCGCGCGCGATTACGATCTGGTGATCACGCTCACCGAACACAATCGCGGCGCCTGGTATGCGCGCCTCTTGGGCGCGCGCTGGCGCGTGGGGCCGGACGGCGGCTATGGCCGTTTCTTCCGCAAGAGTTTCACCCATCGCTACCTGCAAGTGCCGGGCAACCGCCGCCACACCATCGAGATCCATCTGGATGCGCTGCGTCGCATCGGCGCGCATCCGGCGGAAGCCGAGCGCGAGCTGACGTTGGTGCCTGGCCACAATGCCGAAGCCACTTTCGCCGCCAAGCTCGACAAGCTGGGTTTGCGCGCCGGCGAGTACGTGCTGGTGCATCCCACGTCCCGTTGGCTATTCAAGAGCTGGCCGGCCGCCAATATGGCCCAATTGGTGGACAGGCTGACTGCCGCCGGACGCAAAGTGCTGCTCACCGCCGCGCCCAGCCCGGAGGAAATGGCCATGCTGGCGGACATCCAGTCGCGCCTGACGCGGCCGGTGGCCAGTCTGGCCGGCGAGCTAAGCCTGAAAGAGCTGGCTGCCGCCATTGACCAGGCGCGGCTCTACATCGGCGTGGACTCGGTGCCCATGCACATCGCCTCGGCAATGAAAACCCCCTGCGTGGCGCTGTTCGGCCCGTCCGGCGATATCGAATGGGGACCGTGGCGGGTGCCGCACCGCGTGGTATCGCTGACCATGCCCTGCCGGCCGTGTGGCAACGCCGGTTGCGGCGGTGGTTGGCGCAGCGAATGCATTGAGCGCATCGGCGTGGATCAGGTGTGGCAAGCGGTGGACGCGGTGTGGGAGGAGAGCGCATGAAGAAGCAGCGTCGCTTGCCCGGTCGTTTGCTGATTTTCGCCGCGCTGTTGTGCCGCTTGCCCTGGCAGTGGCTGCGGCGGCGTCCCGCGGAAGAGACAGTACGGCGTATTCTGGTGCTGCATCAGTTTTTGCTGGGCGACGCCTTGATGGCCACCAGCCTGTTGGCCAAACTGCGCGAGCGTTACCCTGCCGCCCAGATCGTGCTGGCCTGCCCGCAGGGGCAGGTGAGCCTGTACCGCAGCCGGCCCTATGGTGTTGAGGCCATCGGCTGGCATCCCCGCGATTTCGCCTCGGTGCGCCGCTTGTTCGCCATGCCGCGTTTTGACCTCGCCTTTCTGAGCGGAGAGAACCGCTTGTCCTTTCTGGCGCGGGCCATCGGCGCGCGCTGGATCATCGGCTTTGCCGACGAAGCACCGGCCTACAAGAACTGGCTGTTGGACGAAGCCATCCCGTACAGCCCGGTGCCTGAATCCTGGACTGATACCGCCTCCAGCCTGGTAGCGGGGCCGGATCCCAAGCCCTTCAGTCTTGCCGACTGGCCGCTGGATGAAGTCAGCCTCCCGGTCTTCGGCCAACCTTATGTCGTGCTGCATGTCGGCGCGAGTTCGCCTACCCGTTACTGGCCTGCCGACAACTGGCGGGCGCTGGCCACCCGCATTCGCGCCAGGGGACTGACCCTAGTCTGGTCCTGCGGGCCCGGCGAAGAGCGCTTGGTGGACGAGATCGGTCCTGAGCCGGAGGACGCGACAATGGCGGGCTGTCTCAGTCTGGTGCAATTGCGTGCATTGCTGCACGGCGCGCGCGCCGCGGTTTGCCCGGACACCGGCGTAGCGCACCTGGCCAAGATTGCCGCTGCGCCGCAAGTGATGCTGTTCGGCCCGGGCAGTGAAACCCTGTTCGGCGCCAGCCGTTTTTTCAGCGCCACCCCCTGTCTGGGCGTAGGCCCGGCCTGGTTTCCCTGCCGCATCCAGCGCGATATGCATTACCGTCAGACCGACTGGGCAATGCGCTGCTATCGCACTGTGGGCGCCGGGGAAGGACAGTGCCGCAAGCCGCAGTGCATGGCGGTGACAAGGCCTGACGATGTCATGAACGTATTGGAGGAGTTGCTGAATGAGTCTGCCTGACTTCGGCAAACCGGCGTTGCGCTGGAATGATTACCTGGTGGCGGCGCTGAGTCTGGTATTCCTGACGCTGGCCAGCGTGTCGCACACCATCGCTTTGCGCTATACGATTCTGGTGCTGTTGCTGGGGTTTGCAGCGCTGGAGCGCCACAGTGTTCAACGCCTGTGGCGCGAGCAGCAGGCTCCTCTGCTGGCCGTGTGGGGCTTTCTTGCCTATGCCTTGCTGCACACATTTCTCTTGTCGCACTGGTTCAATCGCTCTATTGGCGAGTTCTACAATCAGCTGCTGGTAGGTGGTTTATGGTTTACCGCCGGCCTGATCCTGTTCCGCCGTTGGCGGGGCCTTTCAGTGGCGGACATGGTGATTCTGGCTGGCGTTATGCTGGCCAGCGTAGAGCTGGCGCATGGTCTGGTTTCACTGGTGACGACAGGCGTATGGCCGTTTGCGGAGACTTTCACCACGGATACCAAGCTGGAATTCACCTTTTTCATGAATTTTGTGCTGGGTTTTATTGCAGCGGTATTCTGCTTCGGCAATGCGGGGGGGCCGCGTTTCAGCCGGCTGCCCAAGTGGCTGCTGATACTGGGTGCGCTGATCATTTTGCTTGCCAGCGTGAGAGCGGGCGCGCGCAACGGGATGATCGGCATGGTGTATCTGGTGTTGTCGATCTTCATTATCTATACGGTGTTCGAAGGTTTTCGCTTTGGCTGGAAGCGGACCTTGACCATCGCTTCCTTGCTCTTGGTTGGTATTGTCGGCGTTATCGCTTTCGCCATTCATCAGGACAGCCGCAACAAGGCGTTTTTCGAATCCGTCGACGCCGGCTGGCACTACCAGCGGACTGAAGCGTGGTTGCGCATTGCCCCTTTGCCGAACATGAGCAATGGTCAGCCGGTGGACGGCTCCGCCTACGAGCGCGTGGCCTGGATTCATAGCGGGCTGGATCTGATTCGCGACAATCCGCTGGGTTACGGTTTTGCCCGCAATACCTTCGGTTTGGCACTGCAATACAAGGGCTACCATCCCAATACCGTGGCGCACAGCCATAGCGGTTTCATCGATTTCGGCATTGGTCTCGGACTGATCGGCGTCCTGTTGTGGGCGGCGCTGTGCCTGGTGTTCATTTACCGCGGCTTTCGCGCCTTCCGCAGCCGCAAGGATGCGTTGGGTCTGGCGCTGATGCTGGTCACTGCCGGCTATCTGGGGCGGATGATGATGGAAAGCATCAATAAGGACCATATGTTGCACATTTTCCTGTTTACCGCCGGCGCGGTGCTGGCCGAACTGGCATTGCGCGGCGAAGCGAGCGAGGTCAAGCGCGATGCGTGATCTGGCCAAATACACCCTGCCCGAGTGGCTGCAGGCTTTGCCCTTGTCGGACGCCTGGAAGCAAACACGCAATGATGTCTGGCAGGCTTTTTACAATGGCAAGCCGGCGCAGGGGCTGGAGGCTTTCCTCGCACAGGCGACTGGGCGTCATCTGGGTCTGGTGGTGGCTTTCGAGCAACCCTGGGCGCTCAACTGGCAATTGTCGCTGGCGGCGAAAAATGTGCCTGGGCTGCAAATGCTGGTGTTCGACAACTCGCGCGAAGCCGCGATGCGCGAGCGCATTGCCGAGGTTTGCCGAAGCCATGGCGTGGCCTATCTGAGCCTGCCGCCGGGCAAGACCCGGCACGTTAACCGCTCGCATGGGCTGGCCATGAACTGGATTTACCGTAATGTGGTGTTGCGCCTGCAGCCGGATAGCTTCATGTTCATCGATCACGACATGATTCCGGTGCTGCCCAATCCCTATCCCGCACAGGTGGCGGAGCAGCCCATCTATGGGCGTTACAATTCGGCCAAACCCTGGTCCTGGCAGTTCTGGGCCGGCTATTGCGCCTTCCGTTTTGATTTCGCGCAGGGCCGCCGCATCAATTTCATGTACGACTTTGGCAACGATCTGGATACCGGCGGCCGCAACTGGCCATCGGTGTACCGTCATTTCCAGCCCGGGTCGCTGCGCATGGCCGCGCATGAGTTTGTCCCGGTTACCGACCCCGTCACCGGGGAAGCCGCCACTGTGGAAATGGTGGATGGCAGCTGGTTCCACATCGGCGGCATCAGCTACAACAATACCTTCCAGAAGAAGTCGGAATTGTGCGAGCATCTGGCCGCCGCGCTGGAGCAAGGCGCAGACTGGACCGATCTTTGTCCCGCCATGCGGCCCGACGCTTCGGCCAACGTTTAACGGAATACCTCATGAACCAACATAATTGGCGCATCTACCGCCGTCTGCTTGGCTATCTGTGGCAGTACTGGAAGGTTTTCCTGCTGTCGCTGGTTTCCATGACCATCGCCGCGCTGACCGAACCGGCCTTTGCCCGCCTGATGAAACCGCTGATAGACGGCGGCTTTGTCGATAAAGACCCCAAAGTGATTGTCTGGGTGCCGCTGGCCATTGTGGGCGTGTTTGTCGCGCGCGGCATTTCCAGCTTCATCAATGAATACACGTCAAGCTGGCTGGCCGGGCATCTGGTGCAGCAATTGCGGCGGGAGATGTTTGCCAAGATGCTGCGCTTACCGGTGCATTATTACGCCGACAATCAGTCCGGCCGCCTGGTGTCGCGTATTTCCTTCGATGTGAACCAGGTGACCGAGGCCGGCTTCAATATCATTACCGTTACCGTCAAGGATGGCGTCACCGCTATCAGTCTCCTGGCCTGGTTGCTGTGGATAGACTGGCAGTTGACGCTGATCTGTCTGCTGGTGCTGCCCATTGTGACGGTTTGCATGCGTATCGTGGCCAAGCGCTTGCGCAGTCTGGCGCTGGAGAACCAGCAGCATATGGCGGACCTGACGCAAATTCTGGGCGAGGCCGTTGATTGTCAGAAGGTGATCAAGGTTTACGGCGGCGAATCCTACGAAGAGCAGCGCTTCAATGAGGCAGCGCTGTCCATTCGCCGCAATGCGGTCAAGCAAAGCGCCGCCAGTTCGGCTAACACCGGCGTCACCCAATTGATGATTGCCTGTGCGCTGGCCGCCATCCTGTACTTTGCCGCCATGCGCGCCCAGCATGGCGCGTTTACCGCCGGTGATTTCATGTCCTTCCTCACGGCCATGATGCTGCTGTTTGCACCGGTGAAGCGCATCACCGGCATCTCGCAAGCCATGCAGCGGGGTCTGGCGGCGGCGGAAAGCGTGTTCCAGTTTCTGGATGAACCGGGCGAGCCCGACACGGGCGCCCGCGCCATGCCGGCCACCTCGGGCCGCCTGGCGTTCAATGCGGTCAGCTTCCGCTACCCTCAGGCCGAGCGACAGATTCTCAACAATATCAATCTGGCGGTCGCCCCCGGCGAAACCGTCGCGCTGGTAGGCTCCTCCGGCAGCGGCAAGACGACACTGGTCAGCCTCATCCCGCGCTTCTACGAGCCGCAGGCCGGTCTTATCACCCTGGACGACGTGCCGCTGGCGGACATCCCCCTGCGCGATCTGCGTCGGCACATCGCGCTGGTGAGTCAGGACGTGGTGCTGTTCAACGATAGCGTGGCTGCGAATATCGCTTACGGCCTGCAACGCGGCGTGTCGCGCGAGCAGGTGGTGGAAGCGGCTCGCGCCGCCAATGCGCTGGAGTTCATTGAGGCGATGCCGCAAGGTTTCGATACCCTGATCGGCGAAAACGGCGTACGTCTGTCCGGTGGCCAGCGCCAGCGCCTGGCCATCGCCCGCGCCTTGCTGAAGAACGCGCCGCTGTTGATTCTGGACGAGGCTACGTCTGCGCTGGATACGCAGTCCGAGCGGCTGGTGCAGGCGGCGCTGGAAAACCTGATGAAAGATCGCACCACGATTGTGATTGCGCACCGGCTTTCCACTATCGAGAACGCGGATCGCATCATCGTGATGCATCAGGGGGAGATCGCGGAGGCGGGAACCCATCGCCAGTTGATCGAGCAAAACGGCCTGTATGCGCGCTTGCACAGCCTGCAGTTTGCCGAAGCGGCGGAAGGCTGAGCGGAACAAGGCGTTCAGACAAAGAAAAACGGCCGCGCTGCTTTGGCAGGCGGCCGTTTTTCATGGGTATCCGGCGAGGTTCAGGCCTTGGCGGCGAACAGGGGATCCTGCGGGGCCAGGCGTCGACCGTTCTCCTGAATGGTGTGCCAGACCGGCTGGTCTTTCACTTGATGCTGCACATCGCGTGCCAATGAGCAGTAGGCCTTGCTGTCGCTGCTGGACGAATAGGCGCGCAGCAGAGCCACCTTGGCAGCCAGATTGTCCGGTTCGTCGCGCAGCGCGTCTTTCAGTACGCGCACGGCGTCCCGGTTTCGGCCATAGGCCAGAAATACTTCCGCTTCCCCTACCGGATCAATGCCGCGAGCGCGCGGCTTCTTGTATGTCGCTTTCCGCCAGGCACTACGCAACCCGTAGTAGCCCGCCATCAAGCCAAAACTTGCCGTCATTGCCGTGAGTATTTCCACTGCGCTTCCCTCCAGGACTCTCGATGTTGTTTGCTTGGTGTTATCCATCGATTATTCGGCGGGTTGATTATTGCGGCAATCCGTAGAAATCCTTAACAAAATAATTAGGACAAGCGGTTTGTGAGAATACGACAGAAGCCCCCGCTTGCGGAGGCTTCCTGGAGGGGAACGGCTCAGCGCTGGATGAAGGGACCGGACAGGAGTTCGCGCAGCAAATCGTCAGACAGACCGGCTTGAATGACAGCCTGGCCAAGGGACTTCAGCAGCACGAAGCGAATTACACCGGATTGTACTTTTTTGTCATGACCCATATAGGCCAGCCATTGTTCGAAACCCAGATCCGGCGAAAGGGTGGGCAAGCCGGCGGCGGCAATAAGGCGCGTGGCGCGCGCCACCTCCGCCTGGCCCAGCCAACCCTGCAGGCGGGAGGCTTCCGCCGCCAGCACCATGCCGGCGCCTACGGCTTCACCGTGCAGCCACTTGCCATAGCCCAGCCCGGTCTCGATCGCGTGACCAAAGGTATGACCCAGATTCAACAGCGCGCGAACGCCGTTTTCCTTTTCATCCTGGCCGACGATCTCTGCTTTCATTTCGCAGGAACGGCGCACGGCGTATTGCAGCGCGTCAGGGTCGCGAGCGCGTAGCGCGGCCATATTGTCTTCCAGCCAGCCGAGGAAATGCTCGTCGCCGAGCAGACCGTACTTGATCACTTCGGCCAACCCCGCCGACAGCTCGCGGTCCGGCAACGTGCTCAGCAGCGCCATATCGGCCAGCACCAGTCTGGGCTGATAAAACGCACCAATCATGTTCTTGCCGAGAGGATGGTTGATGGCGGTCTTGCCGCCTACCGAGGAGTCCACTTGCGCCAGCAGGGTGGTGGGAATCTGGATGAACGGTGCGCCGCGTTGGTAGCAGGCGGCGGCAAAGCCGGTCATGTCGCCGATAACGCCGCCGCCCAAGGCGATCAGGGTGGTCTTGCGCTCGGCATTGGCACCCAGCAGCGCGTCGAAAATCAGATTGAGCGTTTGCCAGTCCTTGTGCGCTTCGCCATCGGGCAGCACGACCGGCATCACTTGCACGCCCTTGGCCTCCAGCGCCCCCTGCAAGCGCGCCAGATAGAGCGGGGCAACGGTGGCATTGGTGATGATGGCCGCTTGTGGAATGGGCAGGGCCGGCAGCAGCAGTTCGATCTGGTCCAGCAATCCGTGGCCGATATGAATGGGGTAGCGGGTGTCGGGCAGGGTCAGATCGAGGGTAATCATGTCAGGGGCGGTTTCCGGAGGAGGGCGGTTGCAACTGGTCCAGCAAGCGGCATACCAGCAGGTTCACGTTTTGCTGGCTGGTATCGATGACGATGTCCGCAACTTCGCGGTAAAGCGGGTCGCGTTCTTGGAACAGGCTTTCCAGCTTGGCGCGGGGATTGGCGATTTGCAGCAGCGGGCGGTTCTTGTCGTGCTGGGTGCGGGCCAGCAGATCGTCGATGCCGGCGCGCAAATAAATAACGGTGCCATGGCTGGCCAGATTTTGCCGGTTTTCTTCGCGCAACACGGCGCCGCCGCCCGTGGCGAGCACAATATTGTCCATGCGGACCAGATCGGCAATCACGGAGGACTCCCGATCGCGAAAGCGCAATTCGCCTTCAATGTCGAAGATGGTGGCGACGCGAACGCCGGTGCGCGCCTCGATCTCATGATCGGAATCGTAAAAGGTTTTTCCGGTTTTTCGGGCCAGTGCGCGCCCGACGGTGGTCTTGCCGGCACCCATCAGACCCACCAGAAAAAAATTGCCTGCCATGTTTTCCATGGCAGGCATTGTAGCTGATGCGGATGGTATCTGTCTGCGCTGTCAGCGGTTGCTGAGGTTGAGATCTTCCACCACGCGCGGAGTGAGGAAAACGATCAGTTCGGAGCGATTGTTCTTCTCGGCTTTGCTGCGGAACAGCGCGCCAAGGAAGGGGACATCGCCCAGCACTGGTACCTTGTTGACGGTGGTGTCCACGGTTTGCTGATAGATGCCGCCAATGACCACCGTGCCGCCGTTTTCCACCAGTACCTGCGTCTTCACGTTTTTGGAATCGATGGAAGGCGTGCCGCCCACCAGCAACGTGGTGTTGGGCGTGTCCTTGTTGATTTCAACCTGCATCACCACGCGGTTGTCCGGGGTGATCTGCGGGGTGACCTTCAGGCTGAGCACCGCTTTTTTGAAGGAAACGGTGGTGGCGCCGCTGGAGCTGGCTTCCTGGTAAGGAATTTCCGTGCCCTGTTCGATGCTGGCGGCGATGCGGTCGGCGGTCATGATGCGCGGACTGGCAATCACCTTGCCGGCGTCTTCGGTTTGCAGGGCGTCGATTTCCAGACCAATGGCGGCGCGGCTGCCAGCGCCGAAGACGGCGGCAATCGAGTTGTAGGCGCCGGAGAGCGGCAGGTTAACGCCGGTATTCAGCGGTACTTTATCTGTTGATAAGCCGCGACCGACATTGAATGCCGTAGTAGCGTCTGACAGCGTACCGCCGAGAGCAGTGCCGCCGGAGACGCGCGCCACCGCCAGCTTGACGCCCAGGTTGCGGCTCCAGTTTTCATTGGCCTCTACGATGCGGGCTTCGATCAGTACCTGCTTGACGGGGATGTCGGTCTTGGTGATCAGGTCGCGGATCTTGTCGATGGTGGTTTGGGTATCGTTGATGATCAGCGTATTGGTTTTGGGGTCGATCAAAGCGCTGCCGCGCTCGGACAGGATGGTGTCCTTCTTGCCGGTGCTGTTGTCGCCTTCGAGAATCTTCTTGAAATCCTCAGCGGAGCGATAGCGGAGCACGAAGGTTTCAGAACGGACCGGTTCCAGCGCCGACAATTGCTGGCGGGCCTCCAGCACTTGCTTGTCGCGCGCCAGCAATTCATCACGCGGCGCGATATTGATGATATTGCCGTTGCGGCGCTGATCCAGGCCCTTGGTTTGCAGAATCAGATCCAGTGCCTGATCCCACGGCACATCCTTGAGGCGCAAGGTGATGTTGCCGGCGACCGAGTCGCTAGTGACGATATTGAGGCCGGTGAATTCCGCGATGACCTGCAGCACGGTGCGCACTTCGATGTTCTGGAAGTTCAGCGAGAGCTTGTCGCCCTTGTACTGCGGTTTGACATTGAGCGGATTGGCATTGTTGTTGCCATTGCCGTTGGCCGAAGCCTCGACGGTGGGTTTGCGCACTTCCACGACCAGCTTGCGCTCGGTCTGATAGGAAGAGAAATCCCAGTCGCCGTTAGGCTGGATCAGAATGCGGCTGTTGCGTCCCTGATTCAGGCCTATCACCTTGTCTACCGGCGTGGCGAAGTCGGTGACGTCCATGCGGCGCTCCAATGAGCGCGGCAGGTTGGCCCCTGTGATGTCGACCACCAGATTCTTGCCCTCACGGCGAATGTCCACTGGTGTGGAGTCGGATGGCAGGGCGATTTCAACACGACCTTCGCCGGTTTTGCCGCGACGGAAGTCGAGGCCCAGCGGCGTGCCGGCGGTTGCTGCAACGGCTTGAGCGGTTTCAGCTGCCGGGCGCTCCACCGGCGTCGCGCTTTGTTTGGCGTCGACTGCGGTATTGCCCAGCTTTACCAGCAGCTTGTTGCCGTTGACGCTGGAAGTGTAAGTGACATTGCGGGAGAGATTCAGCACCAGGCGAGAACGACCATTGGCTTCCACCGCCACCGCGGACTTCACCACCGGATTGCCCAGATCAATGAAGCTCTTGGGCAACTTCACCTTGGTGTCGGCAAAGTCGAAGGCTACGCGCGATGGGTTGGCGATGGCGAAGCTGTTGGGCTTGACCGCCGGGCCGTCGAAAGTAACCTGCAGCAATTGGGCGTCGCCGTCAGTCTGGGCGATATCGATCGCAGTGATGGCGGCGCCAGCCTGGGCAAGGGTGAATGCGAAGGACAGGCCAAGTCCCGACAACAGTTTGATGGAGTTCTTCATTATTTCTGCCCTTGTTCATCCAGGTACATGCTGGTTTCGCGTTGTACCCATTCTCCGTTCAGATCTTCCACGGTTTCGGAAAGCGTGAGTTCAGTCTCGGTGATGCGTTTGACCTGGCCGAAATTCGGCCCGATGAAATTGCCGGGCTGAACGCGGTAGACGCTGCTCTCCGGGGTGCGGATCAGCGCGTAGGTGACACCGTTGCGCTTGAGCAGGCCCACCATCTTCAATTTGTCGAGGTCGTAGTTTTCCAGCGCTTCGCGCGGCCTCTTGAAGTCGGGCGCATTGGCCATGTTCTGTTTCTTGCCCATCTGCAGCTTGGCGGCGTTGAAGGGGTCGGGCAGATCAAAGGCGTTGTAGGCGAATGGCTGATACACCTGGGCTTGCGGCAAGGGTTCGATCTGACCGCGCAGGCCCTGGCTTTTCTGGATGGTCCATTCGCGCAGGTCTTCCGTGTCGCTGGCGCCGCAGGCGGCCAACAGCAGGGGGCAAAGCAGTGCGAGAGTTCTTTTCATGGTGTCTGTCTCACGCTCACTTCTTCGGCGGCAGGCTGCCGGCGGCCGCCAGGCGTTCTTCGGGTTCGAGCGCGCGGAACGTCATGGCGGTGGCGTCCATTGTCAGTCTGGCCGCATCCTTGCCCTGACCCGGAGTCAGGCCGATGTCGCTGATGGTGACGATGCGTGACAACTGGGCCACATCGCTGACGAATGCCGCCAGGTCGGAGTAGCTGCCAGTCAGCTTGATCTGGATCGGCACTTGCGCCATTTCGCTGGTCTTGATTTCGTTGCCCGGCTTGAACAGCTCGAATTGCAGACCGCGTCCAATACCGGCCTGGTTGATCTCAGTCAGCAGCGAGTCCATGTCTGACTTGGTGGGCAACTGCTTGAGCAGGGCTCCGAAGGAAACCTGGATTTCTTTCAGTTGCTGTTGCAGGGCTTCCAGATTGACGGCTTGGCGCTTTTTGTCGACAAAGGTCTGTTTGAGCTGTTCTTCCTGTTGCTTGGCGCTTTCGAGCTTGTCCATTTCATCGCTGAGCACCAGAAAGTACCCGGCGGCCATCAGCAAGATGGCGATAAGGACCATGACGATAGCCTGGGCCGGCAAGGGCCAGTTGGGCATGTCCTTTGGATCGAGATTGCGGAATTCGTCTAGGGTCATGGCTTCGGTCCTTGCGGCGGGACTTGGGCTGCGGGCGCGCTGGCAGCGGATTGAGCCGGCTTCAGCGAAGTGACGAGGCTGAACTCGCTGACGCGCTGGTTGTTGACGATGCTGGCCTTCACTTCCACCAGCACCGGATTGGTGAAGATGGAAGATTGCGCCAGCGTGCGCATGTAGTTGGACACGCGGGCACCAGAGAGCGCGTAACCGGACAACGCAAAATCATTGCCGGTTTGTTTGAAGGTTTTCAGGTAGACGCCGTCCGGGGTTTGCCGGATCAACTGGTCGAAAACGTAAACGCTCTGGTTGCGACCCTGCTCAAGACGCTCCACCAGCTGCTTGCGGTTCAAGAGGTCGTCGCGTTGCTTTTTCAACGTGCCGATGTCCTTGATCTGCTGATCAAGCTTGCTGATTTCGCCTTGTAGGAACTGGTTGCGCGCTTCTTGCCGCGAAATGCGGCTGTCGTAGATCAGATAGGTCAGCGCTACCAGCAGCAGTGCCGCAGCAATGGACGCGCCCATGAAAATCTGGAAGCGCAGCCTGTGGGCGGCTTTCTTCTGTTCACGGTGAGGCAGGAGGTTGATGCGGATCATCAGTCGAACCTCCTCATGGCCAGCCCGCAGGCAACCAGCAGCGCCGGTGCGTCGAGCAGCAGGTCCTTGAGGCGGATGCCGCTGGATTGGACCATGGTGGTGAATGGGTTGGCGATCATGGTGCTGATCTGGGTGCGAGAAGCGACTGCGTCGTCCAGGCCCGGCAGCATGCTGCAGCCGCCTGCCAGCAGGATGTAGTCGACGCGCAGGTATTGCGACACGCTGACGGTGGTGTAGAAGAATTGCAGCGCACGCTGGATTTCCTGAGCCAACGAGTCAACGAAGGGGTGCAGCAGTTCGGATTCGTAACCGTCGGGCATCGCCATGCTGCGCTTGCCGTTCTCCGCCTCTTCAAAGCTGATGCCGTAGCGGCGCTGGATATCGCGCGTGAGCTGTTGTCCGCCGAAAGCCTGTTCCCGATAATAGATTTGCTGGCCGTTGCGGATGACGTTGCAGTGGATTTTTGTGGCGCCGATGTCGAACAGGGCGAAAGTCTGATTCATGCCGTGATCAGGCAATTGCTGCTGGATCTGCTCGAAGGCGGTCATCATGGCGAAGGATTCCACATCCACCAGATGGGCTTTCAGGCCAGCCATTTCCACCACGGCGACGCGCTCTTCCACCTTTTCCTTGCGGGCTGCGCACAGCAGCACTTCCAGATCGTCAACGCTGCCCGGCGAGGGACCGAGCACTTGATAATCCAGATTCACTTCGTCGAGCGGGAAGGGGATGATCTGGTTGGCTTCGGATTCGATCATGCCTTCCATGTCGTCCGATTGCGTCACCGGCACCAGCAGCTTCTTGTAGATGGCCATGGCTGTGGGAATGGCGATGGCGACATTCTTGGTGGAGCTGCCCAGACGCTTCCATGCCTTGCGGATGGCGTCGGCGATGCCCTCGATGTCTACCAAGTTGCCTTCAGACAAGGCATCCTTGGGGAGATGTTCAATAACGTAGCGTTCAATCTGGTAGTTCTTGCCGGAGCGGGATAGCTCCACCAGTTTGACGGAGGTGCTGCTGATGTCGAGACCGAGCAAGGGAACATTCTTGGACTTCCCCAATCCAAGATTGTCCAGCCAGTTGGTCCCGATCCCTAGTTTGTCGGATAGCATCAGTGAAGGCCCCGAATTAGGTCTAGTGCGGCAGATTTCCTTCTGCCGCGGTCAATGTTTAGTCTTGCATCCATTCACAAGACGTTATAATCCGCTTTCTTCCGAAAGCCTATTCTAATTATGTTCAAACGACTGCTTGCGATTCTGGCCGGCTTGGTCATTGGTGGGGCCGTTCTGGTAGCGGGTGCCGCTGCCATTGCGATCATCATAACCTACCCGCGTTTGCCAAGTCTTGATGTGCTGACGGATTACCGTCCGAAAATTCCGCTCAGGGTCTACTCCGCTGATAACCAATTGATCGGAGAATTCGGCGAGGAGCGGCGATCTTTCGCTCGCATCCATGAGGTGCCGCAGCTGATGAAGCAGGCGCTGCTGGCTGCCGAAGACGAGCGTTTCTATCAGCACAGCGGCGTGGATTATGTTGGTGTGCTGCGCGCCGCGGTGGGCAATATTGTATCCGGGCACGCCCGTTCCGGGGCAAGCACCATCACCATGCAAGTGGCGAAAAACTTTTTCCTGTCCAGTGAAAAGACTTTCACCCGGAAGTTTAATGAAGCATTGCTGGCTTTCAAGATCGAACACACGCTGTCCAAGGATCAGATTCTGGAGCTGTACTTCAACCAGATCTATCTGGGACAACGCGCCTATGGTTTTTCGGCTGCGGCCCAAGCCTATTTCGGTAAGCAGATCAATGACCTGAGCGTCGCGGAAATGGCCATGCTGGCTGGTTTGCCGAAGGCGCCTTCCGCTTACAACCCCATCGTCAATCCGGATCGCGCCAAGCTGCGTCAGCAGTATGTGTTGCGCCGCATGCGCGAGCTGAACTTCATCACCCAAGAGCAGTACCAGGCGGCGGTGAATGAACCGTTGAAGCTGGCGGGCAATGCGGTGGACGGCAACCAGCCGGCGCTGTACGTGGCGGAAATGGTGCGTCAGGCGATGTACGAACGCTATAAGGACGCGGCCTACACCGAAGGCTTCAAGGTGTACACCACGCTGGACAGTCATCACCAGCAGTGGGCCTATGACGCGCTGCGCGCCGGCTTGGTGGATTTCGATCGCAAGCAGGGCTACCGCGCGCCGGAAAGTTATGTCGACTTGTCGGCGGCAGAGGGCGAGGATCAGACGGAGTTGCTGGACGACGCACTGTCTGAATTACGCGACAGTGGCGACATGTTGCCCGCCATCGTGCTGTCCGCCAGCCCGTCCGAAGTGCGTGCTTATATGCGTGGCGGCAAGGTGGCGGTCATCAAGGGCGCTGGGCTGGACTTCGCCCGTCGCGGGCTGAGCGCCAAGCTGGCGGCCGACAAACAGATCCGCCGCGGCGCGGTGATCCGCATCCGCGCACATGAAAAAGGCTATTGGGAGATTGTGCAGATGCCGGAAGTGGAGGGCGCTTTCGTCTCCATGGATACCCGCACCGGCGCCATCAAGTCGCTGGTGGGCGGTTTTGATTTCAACCGCCGCAGCTTCAATCACGTGACCCAGGCTTGGCGTCAGCCGGGCTCCACCTTCAAGCCCTTCATTTACTCGGCGGGCGTGGAGCGCGGCATCACGCCGTCCACCATGATCAACGATGCCCCGCTGACCGTGCCGGGCCAGCCGGGCCAGGCGGCGTGGGAGCCCAAGAACGATGACGGCAAGTTCGCCGGTCTGATCAGCATGCGCCGCGCGCTGACCCAGTCCAAGAACCTGGTATCTGTGCGCATCCTGATGGCCATCGGCACGGATTACGCCCAGCAATACATCACCCGCTTCGGCTTCTCGGCCAAACAGCATCCGGCGTACCTGACCATGGCGCTGGGCGCGGGGGCGGCCACGCCGTTGCAGATGGCTGAGGGCTACTCGGTGTTCGCCAACGGCGGCTACCGCGTGAAGGGTTATTTCATTGATCGCATCGAAGATCAGGCGGGCCGCGTGCTGGCCAAGACCGTGCCGGCCACCGCCGGGCAGAACGCCCAGCAGGCCATTGATCCGCGCAATGCCTTCATCATGACCTCGATGATGAAAGACGTGGTGCGCTACGGCACGGCTTACAAGGCGATGAGTCTGGGCCGCATGGACCTGGCGGGCAAGACCGGTACCACCAGCGACTGGAAGGACGCCTGGTTTGTCGGCTTCAACCCCAATTTGGTGGCAGCCACCTGGGTGGGTTACGACCAGCCGCGTTCGCTGGGCCGTTACGGTTACGGTGGTACCGCCGCCTTGCCGGTGTGGATGAACTACATGGCCAATGCGCTCAAGGGTGTGCCCGAGATCGAGCTGCCGGTGCCACAAGGCTTGGTGGTGAAAGCGGGCGCCGGCCAGCGCGGCGGCGACGAGTACTACTACGAAGAGTTCCAGAAGACCAATCCGGAACTGAAAATCGACAACCGAGGCTCGGTGCCGGGCAGCGACAGCGCAGATGTTCCCGCCGACGACAACGCGCCGAAGGACAACAATGCGCCCGCCGCCAAGGATGCGGTGGAGAACGTGAAGGAATTGTTGTTCTGATTGTCAGATTTGATCGCTGTTGCCAAGGGCCCGCTTCCGGATGGAGGCGGGCTTTTTTTTAAGTGCTGTCGCCGTTTTGCGACAGCTTGGCTGAAAGCCTTGCCGGATAAGGCTGGCAGGATTAACAACTCTAAACATGTTGCCCATAGGCAGTGCAACAATCCGGCCCTATCATCGCTGCATTCCATGCTGTCGCGCCTGGTCCGGGCGCATTGATCAACGCTTTCATTTGCGGGTTCCGCCCCTTTTCGCCGACATGACCGACGCCGCCTCCAGCCCTTCCCGCCGCAACATCATCATCGTCCTCCTTCTTGCCGTCGTTGCAGGTGGTTGGTGGTGGATGAAAAAGCCCGGCTCCGCCGATGACGCCAAAAATCCGCGCAAAGGCGGGGTGATGGCGGTGACGGCCGCGCCGGTGCGCAAGGCCGACGCGCCCTTGCAGTTGACCGCGCTTGGCACGGTGAGCGCGCTCAATACGGTGACGGTGCATAGCCGGGTGGATGGTCAGCTGCAGGCGCTGCATTTCGAGGAAGGGCAGATGGTGAAGCAGGGGCAGTTGCTGGCTGAACTCGACCCGCGTCCTTACCAAGCTAGCCTGATGCAGGCCGAGGGGCAGTTGCTGCGCGATCAGGCCCTGCTGCTGAATGCCCAGCAGGATCTGGCTCGCTACAAGCAGCTGTTGGCGCAAAACTCCATTGCCAAGCAGCAGGTGGATACGCAGGATGCGCTGGTGAAGCAGTACCAGGGCACGGTGAAGCTGGATCAGGGCTCGGTGGCCAGCGCCCGCCTGCAACTGGATTACAGCCGCGTCGCCGCGCCGGTGAGCGGCCGTGTTGGCCTGCGTCAGGTGGATCCGGGCAATATCGTCAAGGCCAGCGACGCCAACGGCATTGTGGTGATCACCCAGACCCGCCCGATCAATGTGCAATTCTCCGTGCCGGAGGTCAGCCTGACCTCGGTGCTCAAGGCCAGCAAGGAGGCCGGCGGCAAGCTGGCGGTGGAGGCCTGGGATCGCGACAACCACAACAAGTTGGCCGAAGGCGTGTTGCTGGCCATCGACAACCAGCTCAACGCCAGTACGGGCACCGTGGCGCTCAAGGCGCGCTTTGCCAATGAGGACGACGCGCTGTTTCCCAATCAGTTCGTCAATGTGCATCTGAAGCTGGGCAATCAGAAAGATGCGGTCGTGGTGCCCACGGTGGCGCTGCAACTGGGTAAGGGCGGCAGCATTGTGTACACGCTCAACGCCGATGAAACGGTGAGTGTGAACAAGGTGCAGACCGGCCCGGTATCCGGCGAGAACACCATCATTGTGGAGGGGGTGAAGCCCGGACAGCAGGTGGTGGTGGATGGCCTGGACAAGCTGCGCGACGGCGCCAAGGTGAAGGTGGTGACCGCCCGCCCGGACGCGGCGGGCGATGCCGGCGGCAAGAGCAAGCGCCGCAAGCATGACGCCAGCGGCAACAAATCAGCCTCCTCGGCGCAATAAGCGGGAGCGCGGCTGATGAATCCTTCACGTCCGTTCATCCTGCGGCCGGTGGCCACCACTTTGCTGATGCTGGCCATTCTGCTGGCCGGCCTGGTGGCCTGGAAACTGCTGCCGGTATCGGCGCTGCCGGAGGTGGACTACCCCACCATCCAGGTAGTGACGCAGTATCCGGGCGCCAGCCCGGACGTCATTACTTCGTCCATCACCGCGCCTCTCGAGCGGCAGTTCGGCCAGATGCCGGGCCTCACCCAGATGTCGTCCACCAGCTCGGGCGGCGCTTCGGTGATTACTTTGCAGTTCAGCCTCGATTTGACGCTGGACGTGGCGGAGCAGGAGGTGCAGGCCGCCATCAACGCCGCCGGCAACCTGCTGCCTTCCGATTTGCCCAATCCGCCCGTCTACAACAAGGTGAACCCGGCAGACACGCCGATCATCACCATTGCCGTCAGTTCGCCGACGCTGCCGCTGACCAAGCTGGAGGATCTGGTGGACACCCGACTGGCGCAGAAACTGTCGCAAGTGCCGGGCGTGGGTCTGGTGAGCATCAGCGGCGGCCAGCGGCCGGCGGTGCGCATTCAGAGCAATCCGCAGGCGCTGGCGGCGCGCGGTCTGACGCTGGCGGACATCCGCACGGCCATCGGCAACGCCAACGTCAATCAGGCCAAGGGCAGTTTTGACGGGCCCAAGCAGGCTTCCACCATCGACGCCAACGATCAGCTGAAGTCGGCCGAAGAGTACAAGCGCGTCATCATCGCGTACCAGAACGGCGCGCCGGTGCGGCTGGGCGATGTGGCGCAAGTAGTGGACGGCGCGGAAAACACGCGCCTGGCGGCCTGGAACGGCAGTACGCCGTCCATCGTGCTGAACGTGCAGCGCCAGCCCGGCGCCAACGTCATTCAGGTGACCGATCGCATCAAGGCGCTGTTGCCGCAGCTGCAGGCCACCTTGCCCGGCGCGGTGGACGTGAAGCTGTTGAGCGACCGTACCGTGACCATTCGCGCGTCAGTGGAGGATGTGGAGTTTGAATTGCTGCTGGCCATCGGGCTGGTGGTGATGGTGATCTTCGTCTTCTTGCGCAATGTGCCGGCCACCCTCATCCCGGCCGTGGCGGTGCCGCTGTCGCTGGTGGGCACTTTCGGCGTGATGTACCTCACAGGCTTTTCCATCAACAACCTCACCCTGATGGCGCTGACCATCGCTACCGGCTTTGTGGTGGACGACGCCATCGTGATGATCGAAAACATCGCCCGCTACATCGAGGAGGGCGAAAAGCCGATGGCGGCGGCGCTGAAGGGTTCGGCGCAGATCGGCTTCACTATCATCTCGCTCACTTTTTCACTGATCGCGGTGCTGATCCCGCTGCTGTTCATGGGCGATGTGGTGGGCAGGCTGTTCCGCGAGTTCGCCATCACGCTGGCGGTGTCCATCCTGATTTCCGCTTTTGTATCGCTGACACTGACGCCGATGATGTGCGCGCGGCTGCTCAAGCATGTGCCGGAAGAAAAACAGGGCTGGTTCTATCATGCCAGCGGCCGTTTTTTTGACGACGTGATTGCCCGCTACGGCCGTTTGCTGTCCTGGGTGCTGGAACGGCAGAAGCTGACCTTGCTGGTGGCGGTGGGGACGCTGGCGCTGACCGTGGTGCTGTATGTCATGGTGCCCAAGGGCTTTTTCCCCCTGCAGGACACCGGGGCTATCCAGGCCATCAGCGAGGCGCAGCAGTCGGTGTCGTTTTCCGCCATGTCGCGCATGCAGGAGGAGCTGGCCGGCCGCGTGCTGAAAGACCCGGCGGTGGAAAGCGTGTCGTCCTTCATCGGCGTGGACGGCAACAACGCCTCACTCAATAACGGCCGCATGCAGATCAACCTCAAACCCAAGAACCAGCGCGACGACGTGCGCACCGTGATCGCCCGCTTGCAGGACAGCGCGGCCGACATGCCGGGGATGTCCTTGTACCTGCAGCCGGTGCAGGATCTCACCATCGATACCAGCGTCAGCCGCACGCAATACCAGTTCACCTTGCAGGCCGGCAGCGCGGACGACCTGTCGCTGTGGGTGCCGAAGCTGGTGGCCCGCTTGCAGAAGATTCCGCATCTGGCCGATGTGGCCAGCGACTTGCAAGACAAAGGCCTGCAGGCTTACGTCAACATCAACCGCGATACGGCGGCCCGGCTGGGCGTTACCACCGCAGCGGTGGACAACGCGCTGTACGACGCCTTCGGCCAACGTCTGATTTCCACCATCTTTACCCAGACCAACCAGTACCGCGTGGTGCTGGAGGTGTCGCCGGACCACCAGCGCGGCCCACTGTCGCTCAAGGGCATCTATGTGGCTACCGTCGCCGGCGGCCCGGTGCCGCTGGATACGCTGGCCAGCATCGAGGAGCGGCCGACCGCGCTGGCGGTGAACCATCTGGGCCAGTTCCCCAGCACCACGGTGTCCTTTAATCTGGCCAAGGGCGCGTCGCTGGGCGATGCGGTGGACGCCATTCGCGCTGCAGAAACCGAGCTGGGCATGCCGGCCAGCATAGACACGCGGTTCCAGGGCGCTGCGCTGGCCTTCCAGGCCTCGCTCAGCAATACGCTGTGGCTGATTTTGGCCGCCATCGTCACCATGTACATCGTGCTGGGCGTGCTGTACGAAAGCTATATCCATCCGGTGACGATCCTGTCCACCCTGCCTTCGGCCGGCATCGGCGCGCTGCTGGCCTTGCTGGTGTCGGGCTACGACCTGAGCATCATCGCCATCATCGGCATCATTCTGCTGATCGGCATCGTGAAGAAAAACGCCATCATGATGATCGACTTCGCACTGGAGGCGGAGCGGGAGCAGGGCATGTCGCCGCGCGAGGCCATTTACCAGGCCTGCCTGCTGCGTTTCCGCCCCATCCTGATGACCACCATGGCGGCGCTGCTGGGCGCCTTGCCGCTGATGCTGGGCGGCGGCATGGGGTCCGAGTTGCGTTCGCCGCTGGGCGTGACCATGGTGGGCGGCCTGCTGGTGAGCCAGGTGCTGACGCTGTTTACCACGCCGGTGATTTATCTGGCCTTCGACCGCCTGGCCCAGCGCTTCCGTCGCCCCGCGGGCAATGACGCGGAGGAGGTGGAGGCATGATTCCCTCCGAACCCTTCATCCGCCGGCCTGTCGCCACCACGCTGCTGACGCTGGCCATCCTGCTGGCCGGTATTCTGGCGTTCAAGCTGCTGCCGGTATCGCCCTTGCCGCAGGTGGATTTTCCCACCATCTCGGTGTCCGCCAAGCTGCCCGGCGCCAGCCCGGAAACCATGGCCGCCACGGTGGCTACGCCGCTGGAGCGCGCGCTGGGCCGTATTGCCGGGGTGAGCGAAATCACCTCGTCCAGCTCGCAGGGTTCCTCCCGCGTCACCCTGCAGTTTGATCTTAACCGCGACATCAACGGCGCCGCGCGCGATGTGCAGGCGGCCATCAACGCCGCCCGCTCCATGCTGCCCACCGGCATGCCGTCCAATCCCACTTATCGCAAGGTGAATCCGGCCGACGCGCCCATCATGATCATCGCGCTGACCTCGGACACGCTCAGTCGCGGGCAGATGTACGATGCCGCCGACACCATCCTTGGTCAGAAGCTGGCGCAGGTGCCCGGCGTGGGCGACGTCAACATCGGCGGCGGGGCGCAACCTGCGGTGCGGGTAGAGCTCAACCCGATGCAGCTCAACCACTACGGCGTGGGGCTGGAAACCGTGCGCGCCGCCATTACCAGCACCAACGCCAACCGGCCCAAGGGTTTTGTCGAGGATGACCAGCGCCACTGGCAGGTACAGGCCAACGACCAGGCCGGCAAGGCGGCAGACTATCTGCCGCTGATCGTCAGCTACAAGAATGGCGCGGCGGTGCGGCTGGGCGATGTGGCCGAGGTGAAAGACTCGGTGGCGGATTTGCGCAATGCCGGCCTGGCGGGCAAGAAACCGGCGGTGATGATCATCGTGTTCCGTCAGCCGGGCGCCAACATCATTGAAACAGTGGACCGGGTGAAGGCGCTGCTGCCGCAGCTGAAGGCCTCCATTCCCGGCGCCATCGACATGAATGTGGTGATGGATCGCACCCCCACCATTCGCGCCTCCCTGTCCGAGGTAGAGCGCTCGCTGACCATTTCGGTGGCGCTGGTGATCCTGGTGGTGTTCCTGTTCCTGCGCAACGGCCGCGCCACCGCCATTCCGGCCATCACGGTGCCGGTGTCGCTGGTGGGCACCTTCGCCGTGATGTATCTGTGCGGCTTTTCGCTCAACAACCTCAGTCTGATGGCGCTGACCATCGCCACCGGCTTCGTGGTGGACGACACCATCGTGGTGCTGGAAAACATCTCCCGCCACATCGAAAACGGCATGAAACCCTTCCAGGCGGCGCTGCGCGGCGCGCGCGAGGTGGGGTTTACCGTGCTGTCGATGAGCATTTCGCTGATTGCGGTGTTCATTCCCATCCTGATGATGGGCGGCATTATCGGCCGCTTGTTCCGCGAGTTCGCCGTCACCTTGTCGGTGGCGATTCTGGTGTCCTTGCTGGTATCGCTCACCACCACGCCGATGTTGTGCGCCCGCTGGCTCAAGCCGCATGCCGAGCGCCCGCCGTCGCGCCTGTTTGCCCTCAGTGAACGCTTTTTCGACGCCATGCTGGCCGCCTATCGCCGCACGCTGGCCTGGTCCTTGCGCCACGGCCCGCTGATGATGTTGGTGCTGGCGGCCACTATCGGCCTCAACGTTTATTTGTACACCGTGGTGCCCAAGGGCTTCTTTCCGCAGCAGGACACCGGCCGGCTGACGGGGATGATCCGCGCCGACCAGAGCATCTCCTTCCAGGCCATGCAGCAGAAGTTGCAACGTTTCATCGATGTGGTGGGCAAGGACCCGGCGGTGGATGTAGCCATCGGCTTCACCGGCGGTGGCCAGCGCAACATGGCCAATATGTTTGTGGCGCTCAAGCCCTTGTCCGAGCGCAAGGACAGCGCGGATCAGGTGATTGCCCGGCTGCGCAAGACGCTGGCGCGCGAGCCCGGCGCCCAACTTTTCCTGCAGCCGGTGCAGGATATCCGCATCGGCGGCCGCGCCAGCAACGCGCAATACCAGTACACCCTGCAGGGAGATGATCTGGAGGAGCTGCGCCGTTGGACGCCCAAGGTGCAACAGGCGCTGATGAAGCTGCCCATGCTGGCCGACGTCAATACCGACCAGGAAGTGAAAGGCCTGCAAACCACACTGGAGTTCAACCGCGACGCCATGGCGCGGCTGGGGCTGACGCCGGCGCAGGCCGACTCCGTGCTCAACGATGCCTTCGGCCAACGTCAGGTATCCACCATCTACAACCCGCTCAACCAGTACCATGTGGTGATGGAGGTGGCGCCGGAGTTCTGGCAAAGCCCGGACGCGCTGCACAATATCTATCTGCAAACCAGCAACGGGCAGCCGGTGCCCCTGTCGGCCTTTGCCAGCTGGAAACCCACCAATACCTCCTTGTCGGTCAACCACCAGGGACAGTTTGCCGCCGCTACCGTGTCTTTCAATCTGCCGCCGGGCGTCTCGTTGTCAGACGCCACCGTCGCCATTGATCAGGCGCTGGCCGGCATCGGCCTGCCCGCCAGCATCCACGGCAGCTTCCAGGGCACGGCCAAGTCTTTCCAGGATTCGCTCAACAGCCAGCCCATGCTGATCCTGGTGGCCATCATCGCGGTCTATATCGTACTGGGCATGCTGTACGAAAGCGTGGTGCATCCGGTCACCATCCTTTCCACCCTGCCGTCCGCCGGCGTAGGCGCCTTGCTGGCGCTGATGGGCACCGGTGGGGAGTTCAACATCATCGCCCTCATTGGCGTCTTGCTGCTGATCGGCATCGTGAAGAAAAACGCCATCATGATGATCGACTTCGCGCTCAGCGCGGAACGCGAGCAGGGCCTGAGCCCACACGACGCCATCCTGCAAGCCTGCCTGCTGCGCTTCCGCCCCATCATGATGACCACCATGGCCGCGCTGTTCGGCGCGCTGCCGCTGGCGCTGGGGCATGGCGACGGCGCGGAGCTGCGCACGCCGCTGGGCATTTCCATTGTCGGCGGGCTGGTGCTGAGCCAGTTGCTGACCCTGTACACCACTCCTGTCGTTTATCTCTATCTGGACCGCTTCCGCTTGTGGTGCCTGAAATGGCGCAGCAGCCATCATCTGGAACCCGTCGCAGGAGGCGAGGAATGAGCACCATGCAAGACACCCTGTTCCGGCCCGCCCTGCTGGCGGCTTTGTTGGCCCTGAGCCTGACTGGCTGCGCCATTGGCCCCGACTACGTCAAACCCGCGCTGGACATGCCGGCCGCCTTCAAGGAAGACGGGCGCTGGAAGGGCGCACAGCCGCAAGACGAGCACCCGCGCGGCCCCTGGTGGCAGGTGTACCATGATGCCCGCCTGGACGGCTTGATGGATACCCTCAATCGGCAAAGTCCCAGCATCGCGCAGGCCGAGGCGCAGTATCGACAGGCGCAAGCCTTGCTGGATCAGGCCGAGGCCAGCCTCTGGCCCTCGCTGGGGCTGAACGCCGCCAAATCGCGCGGCGTCAGCAGCGCCGGCGGCGCCGTGGAGAACCAGTACAACCTCTCGCTGGCCGCCAGTTGGGAAGTGGACTTGTGGGGCAGCGTGCGCCGCGCGGTGGAAGCCGGGCAGGCCAAGCAGTCGGCCAGCGCCGCGCAACTGGCCGCTGCGCGTCTGAGCGCGCAGGCGCAACTGGCCACCGCCTACCTGCAACTGGTGACGGCGGACGAACAGCTGCGTCAGCTGCGCGAAAGCGAGTCCCTGCTCAAGGCCTCGCTGGACATCACCCGCAATCAGTTCAACGCCGGCATCGTGTCCGACGCCAGCGTGGCGCAAGCGGAAAGCCAGTGGAAAACCGCACAGGCGGCCGTGGTGGACAAGCAACTCACCCGCGCCCAGCTTGAGCATGCGGTGGCGGCGGCGCTGGGCGAGAACCCGTCCAGCTTCAGCCTGCCGCAGGCAAGCGGTTTGCCGCGTCTGCCGCAGATCCCGCCCGGCCTGCCCTCCACCCTGCTGGAGCGCCGGCCTGACATCGCCGCCGCCGAACGCGCGGTGGCGCAAGCCAATGCCCAGATCGGCATCGCCAAGGCTGCGTATTTCCCCACGCTGACGCTGGGGGCCAGCGGCGGTTACAAGAGCAGCAGTTTTGCCGACTGGGTCAGCCTGCCCAATCGCATCTGGTCGGTGGGGCCGCAGCTGGCGCTCAGCCTGTTTGATGCCGGCCTGCGGCGCGCGCAGACCGCGCAGGCCATCGCCGCCTACGACGCCAGCGTCGCCAGCTATCGCCAGACCGTGTTGTCGGCCTTCCAGTCGGTGGAAGACAATCTGTCGGCGCAAGGCCTGTTGGCCGAAGAGGCTGGCCACCAGCAAGCGGCGCTGGAAGCCGCGCGCCGCGCGGAAACCATCACCGCCAATCAGTACCGGGCAGGCACGGTGGGGTATCTGAACCTGTTGACCGCGCAAAACAGCCGCATCAGCGCGGAGAATGCCTTGTGGACCCTGAAGAACCGCCAATATGTGGCCAGCGTGTCGCTGATTTCGGCCATTGGCGGCCAGTGGTAAGACGGAGGGTCAGAACTGGAAGGGCCGGCGTCCGTCGCGGGCGCCCGGCGCTTGCAGGCTCCATTCGCTGATCACCAGAAAGCCGTCCCGCAGCGCCACCAGCATTTCCAGGTCGATGGCCTGCACCAGCGAACCCGGCGCAAAGCCATGGCTTTCGCGCCATCCCTGCGCGCGGTGCACGATGATGTCCACCTGGTTTACCCGGGCCAGACAATTGAGTTCGCCGAAGGCGCGCAGGCGCAGACTCACCTCGTCCAGCGTGCCGGCCAGCGGCAAAGTGCGCTCGGCTTCGCTCCAGCGCGGCCAGTAGCTGGCCTGCGTCTCGTCCTGCGGAACGGCATCGCGCCATAGTCGTGGCAGATCGGCGGTCAGACGGCGGCTTAGCCGACCCAGCGCCAAACGGTTTTTCCACTCCAGCGTTTCCAGCGTTTCCGCCACATCCAGCGCATAGTCTTCGCGCGCCAGCACCGCGCCGCTGTCGAAATCCGGGTCCAGCGCGTGACAACAGGTGGCCCATTGGGTACGGCCCTCGAGAATGGCGCGCGGCAAGGGATAAGGCCCGCGGCCAACCGGCAACGGCGAAGGGTGGAAGTTGACGCCGTAGCGCAGATGGGGTCGCCAGTCCGGAATGCGCCAGTTGTAACTGGCGGCCAGCAGGGCTTCGCAGCCGTCTTCCGCCAGCTGTTGCAAATCACGCGGCTGAATGGGAGAGAGCTGCAGCGGCAGACCCAGCCGGGCGGCGTCAGCCACTATCTGCCGGTTACCGTGCAATTGGCCTTCCAGCGGCACGCTGAACAGTTTGACGGGCTCCCAGCCTGCCGCAAGGCAGGCATCCAGCACAGGCTTGAAACGGTCGGTCAGCGTGATGGCGAAGCGCATGGGGTTTCTCCGGGGCAATGGCCGGATGATAGGCCATGCGGCGGGGCGGCGCGCGCGGCGCAAGACACATTAACATTTGCCGCCTCTCCGGGGGCGAGAGGGTGCGGTGGCATGACTGTGTCGTTTTCGCCTCAAGGCCGGGCAGCGCGCCCGCGCTTTTGCCGATGTGTCTTTCCGTCGTCACACAACAGGGCAATAATAAGCGTTCGATTGATGCACTTTATAGGAGTTCTGTATGGGTATTCTTGATACCGTGGGTGAAATCGCTGGTGCCGTTGCCGCCGTGGAAGCGCTGGAAAAGGTGGATCCGGATGCAGGTCTCCTCGCCAAGGGCGCGGCGGCCATTGCCGGCTTCAAGGGCGCGGGCGCGCTGGAAGAGATGCTGGAAAAGAAGGACGAGCCCACTGCGGACGCCGGCGACAGCGCCGACCAGCAGGCTTGAGCACCTCGAGCTCCAGTAAAAAGCCCCGCTCGGCGGGGCTTTTTACTGGCAAGACAAGGAGCGCAAGTCATGCTCGCCACGCTTGTTTGATTTCATCGGTCAACTTCAATAGCATTTGATTTGATATTGTCATATCTGAGGCCGCATGGAACGCAAGCGGGACCTTTATCAGATTCTCCACGTCAGCCGTGATGCGGACGGGGACATGATCACGGCGGCTTACCGCATCCGGTGCGCCAAGCTCGAGCCGCTGACTGATGCTGAATCGATCAATGAAATGAAACTGGTCCAGTGGGCCTACGAGGTGCTGGGCAACGAGCGGGAGCGCGCCGGCTATGATGCGCGTCATGCGCAAGCGCCCTCAGCCACAGAGGGCGCATCGGCGGTGATCCAGTATGTCGACGCGCCGGGAGAAGGCAGCGGCCGTCTGTGGCGGATGGGGATGCTGTTGGCCGTGCTGGCCGGCTGTGGCGTTTATCTGTATGCGGAGCGCGCCGGCAATACAGCCCGGAATGCTGTCGTTGCGGACAGCAAGCCGGCCTCTGCGCCGGCAGCCGCGCCCGCTGAGGCGCCATCAACACAGGTGGCACAAAGCAACCCGACACAGGGGCATCTCGATGGCCAGCGGTTGGCGCAATTACAGTCCCAGTTCGAGCAGCAGAGCCAGCGGGATTCGGTAGCCGAAGCATTCCGCGAGCGGAATCAGGCCATGCAGAATTTTCAGGAGAAGCAGATGCAGGCGATGGCCCAGATGCGCGCCAATCGCGAGCAAGCCTACTTTGCCTGTTACAACGCGGCAAAAAATGCGATGCAGGAGGCTAATTGCGCGCGTTGGCGTTGACCGAGGTGGATGAAGTGGCAGCAAAAAAAGGGCCGGACATTGTCCGGCCCGAATCATTTGGGAGAAACACTACAGAGACAGAAGCAGGATATTCAGACAGTCAGCCAAGACCATCTTGCCCCGCTGCCAGGCCGGGAGGCCTGACAACGAAGCCATCTTAGGCCGGCCCCTCGTGGGCTGTGAAACAAGAAAAACTGCATAGCATTGCAGGCTATTCAGGCTTGCGCCTGTGTCAGGATGGCCGGCTGCCGCGCGCTGGCGGTGGGGGCGGGCGGCGTTTCCTGCAACAGCCGGGTGATCCAGGGCCCGGACAGATAGCGCGCCTGCATGCTTTGCGCCAACTCCAGCACCTTGCCGCAGCTGATTTCCTCTACGCCCAGGGCATAGCCCTGCTCCACCAGCGCCGGCAGCAGTTGCAGCAAAGGCTTGCGCCAGTGTGGATAAGTGGTGGCGCGGTGCAGGTGGCGGGGGGAGAGCGTGATGAAGTCCGGCTCCAGCCGCCACACGCGCAGCAGGTCGTCGGGGTGGTTGCCAAACTGCCCCAGCCCCACTTGATGGCCGCCGGCGCGATAGCGCGCCACCAGTTCTGGTTCCACATCGCGGGTTTCGTCGTCGCTGTACAGCAGGAACTGCACCAGTGGCGGTGCAAGGTCCAGCCTGCCTAGCAGTTCGGCGGTGAAGTCGATCAGATGGGTGCTGAGCGAGCGGCACAGACGCGGGTCCACATCGATGCGCAGCCCGCCGTCGGGGCCATTGCGGCCCAGATGATTGATCAGATGCAGTACGCGGATCAACTTGAGCAGCGAGATGGCCTTGTGCTCGTTGAAATTCATGGCGAACAGCCAGTTGGCGGACAAGGTCTGGCCGAACTGGCCGTGCACTTTCAGGCGCGCGGCCACGCGAGGCGGGGTGTCCGGCGCGCCGGCGTCGGCCACGGGATGAAACTCCGTGGTGAGCCACCAGCCGTCAAAGTGGCCGAATACTTCATTGTCGTTCCAGGACAGCTCCACCGGAAAAGGCAGGCTTGCCAGCATTTGCCTGCCTTCTATCAGCAGGTCTGCCGGAAAGCCGGGTGGACAGTGGCGCGAGGGTTTGAATCGTTTCATGCCGGACATCCGGAAAGTGGATGCGAGCCACTATATCGCCTGGCCGCAACGCGCCAATCCAATTTATTTTGCATAGCAAATCAGCGTTGGGAATATGCGTGCAGGCCGGTTGCGTCTCCGATTCCAACGAGTCGGGGAGGCGGGTTGCGCACTTGCCGGGCGTGATAAGCAATCCTGCCGCCGCTTGATAAGCAAAGCTGTTTTTCTTGTTTTTCAAGCCAGAGGGCGGGCTCTAGATTGGCATCAAACCACAAGCCAATTGGAGCTCGCCATGCAGAAAACCGTGAAGTTCGCCGCCGCCGTCGCCCTTTCCCTTGCCGCCTGGTCGGTGCAAGCTGCTGAAACCGTCACCATCGCCTATCAGACCGGCGTGGACCCGTCCAAAGTGGCGCAAGCCGACGGCGTGTACGAAAAAACCACCGGCGCCGCCATCAACTGGCGCAAGTTTGAAAGCGGCGCGGAAGTGATCGCCGCCGTGGCGTCGGGCGATGTGCCCATCGGTAATATTGGCTCCAGCCCGCTGGCCGCCGCCGCCAGTCGCGGGTTGCCCATCCAGACCTTCCTGGTGACCGGCGTCATCGGCGAGGCCGAGGCGCTGGTGGTGCGCAACGGCGCGGGCATCAGCAAGCCGGCCGATCTGGTAGGCAAGAAAGTGGCCGTGCCTTATGTGTCCACTACGCACTACAGCCTGTTGGCCGCGCTCAAGCACTGGAAGGTGGACGCCAACAAGGTGAACGTGATCAATCTGCGCCCCAGCGAGATCGCGGCGGCCTGGCAGCGCGGCGACATTGACGCCGCCTACGTCTGGGAGCCGGCGCTGGGCAAGATCAAGGCCAATGGCAAGGTGCTGACCACCTCGGCCGAAGTGGGCAAGTGGGGCGCGCCCACCTACGACCTGTGGATTGTGCGCAAGGATTTCGCCGAATCCCATCCTGATTTCCTGAAGAAGTTCGTCAAGGTGACCGGCGATGTGTACGCCCAGTACAACAAGGACCCGAAAGCCTTTATCGCCAACGCCGCCAATGTGGAAAAAATCGCCCGCCTGACCGGCGCCAAGCCGGAAGAGGTGAAAGACCTCATCAGCGGTGAAACCTATCCGACCCTGGCCGAGCAAAGCCGCATCCTGCAAAAGCCCTTCGTCAAGGCCGTGACCGATACCGCGGTGTTCCTGAAGTCGCAAGGCAAAGTGGAGTCGCTGCAGGCGGATTACACCCCCTATGTGACCAACCGCTTCGTCAACGCGGCCATCAACTGAGGAGCGGAGCATGAGCCTGTTGCAAGTAGACCGTCTTAGCGTGCGCTATCCGGGGCAGGCCATGCCTGCCCTGCATCAGGTGTCGCTGACGCTGGGCAAGCAGGACCTGCTGGTGGCGCTGGGGCCGTCCGGTTGCGGCAAGAGCACCCTTCTGGGCGTGCTGGCTGGTTTCATCAAGCCTACCGCCGGCGACGTGCTGTTTGGCGGCCAGCCGGTGAAAGCGCCGGGCGTGGAGCGGGCGGTAGTGTTCCAGAACGATGGTCTGCTGCCCTGGCTCAATGTGGCCGACAACGTGGCCTTCGGCCTCAAGTTGCAGGGTGTGCCGCGCGCGGCGCGCGAGCGGCTGGTGGCGGAAAACCTGCAACTGGTAGGGCTGGCCGACGCCGGGCAGCGCCAGGTGTGGGAGCTGTCCGGCGGCATGCGCCAGCGGGTGGGCATTGCCCGCGCGCTGGCCAGCCGTTCGCAAGTGCTGCTGATGGACGAACCTTTCGGTGCGCTGGACGCCTTTACCCGCGAGCAGATGCAGCAGTTGCTGCTGCAAGTGTGGCGGCAGTCCGAGCGCGGCGTGTTTCTGATCACGCACGACATCGAAGAGGCGCTGTTTCTCGCGACGGAATTGATCGTGCTGTCGCCGGGGCCGGGCCGCATCATCGAGCGCATCCGTCCCGTCTTCGGCCAACGTCATCTGGCCGGCGAGCCGGTACGGGCCATCAAATCCGACCCTGAGTTCATCGAGCTGCGCGAAACCCTGCTGGCGCAGCTGGTGCGGGCCCGGCAAGAGGAGGCTGTCGCATGAGCGTGCAAGAGCAAACCTGGGACGGCGACGAGCTGCCGGCAGACAAACCGCGCCGCCGCAGCCTGCCAAGCGTGACGCTCAAGCCGGCGCACTGGGCGCTGATCAGCGTCGCCAGCGTGGTGGCCTTGTGGTGGCTGGTGGGCGCGGCCGGCTGGGTGCCGGCCTTGTTTCTGCCGCCGCCGCAAGACGTGGCGCGCAAGCTGCTTACCCTCACCACCAGCGGTTATATGGATGCCACGCTGCAGCAGCACTTGCTGGCCAGCCTGCAACGCATGGCGCTCGCGCTGGCGGCTGCGGTGGTTATCGGCGTGCCGCTGGGCGTGATCATCGGCGTGTACCCGCTGGCCCGTCACCTGCTGGACCCGCTGATCGAGTTTTACCGCCCCTTGCCGCCCTTGGCCTACCTGCCGTTGATCGTCATCTGGTGCGGCATTGGCGAGGGCAGCAAGGTGCTGTTGATCCTGCTGGCCATTCTGGCCCCGGTACTGTTGGCCACCGTGCACGGCGTGGCCAGCGTCAGCCCCTTGCGACAGCAGGTGGCACTGACGCTGGGTGCCAGCCGCCGGCAATTGCTGTGGCATGTGATTCTACCTGGGGCCTTGCCGGACATCCTGACCGGCATCCGCATCGGTCTTGGGGCCGGCTGGTCCACGCTGGTGGCGGCCGAACTGGTGGCCGCCACGCGGGGCTTGGGTTTCATGATCCAGTCCGCTGCCCAGTTCCTGGCTACCGATGTGGTATTGGCCGGCATCATCGTCATTGCGCTGGTGGCTTTCGCCATGGAACTGGCCCTGCGCGCCCTGCAACGCCGTCTGACGCCCTGGCACGGCAAAGCCCATTGATATTGAGGTAAGAACATGAGTCTGAAACTGGAAAGATTGTCGCCGGCGCTGGGCGCGGTCGTGGAGGGCATCGACCTGTCGCAGCCGCTGACCGAGCAAGGCCACCGCGAGCTGACGCAGGCCCTGCTGGATCATCAAGTGCTGTTCTTCCGCGAGCAGCACCTTACGCCGCGCCAGCATCGCGATTTTGCCGCCTGGTTTGGCGATTTGCACATCCATCCCATTTTCCCCAACATCCCGGAAGTGCCGCAGGTGCTGGTACTGGATACCGACAAGAACGACTTGCGCGACAACGCCATTTGGCACACCGACGTCACTTTCATCGAAACGCCGCCGCTGGGCTCGGTGCTGGCCGCGCGCGAGCTGCCGCCCTATGGCGGCGACACGCTGTGGGCCAGCGGCAGCGCCGCCTGGCGCGCCTTGTCGCCGCAGCTGCAACAGTTGCTGGAGGGATTGACCGCTACCCACGATTTCACGCGCTCCTTCCCGCGCTCGCGCTATGCCAAAACGGAGGAGGCCGAAGAGCATTATGAAAAGGTGCGCCGCGCGTCCCCGCCGGTATCGCATCCGGTGGTGCGCACCCATCCGGTGACCGGCGAAAAGACCTTGTTCGTCAACGACGGCTTCACCAGCCATATCAATGAGCTGCCCGAAGCCGAGAGCGATGCCCTGTTGAAATTCCTCTTTGCCCACTTTGCCAAGCCGGAATTCAGCGTGCGTTGGCGCTGGAAGCTGGGCGATGTGGCCTTTTGGGACAATCGCATCACCCAGCATTACGCCGTGGACGACTACCGTCCGGCGCACCGAGTGATGCACCGCGCCACCATTCTGGGCGACCGGCCGCGCTAAGGCGGCCGGCAGGGTTCGCGCCATGCCGTCTCGCGCCGCCTCCCGCATCCGCCGCGTGATACTGCGCTTTGGCGCCGCCGAACCGCTGCTTGCCGCGCTGGATCACCCCATGTTGGCCGAAGGCGCCACCGTGCTGGCTTCGGCGGCCGATTTTGGCGAGTGGCTGGCGGCCCCGCGCAGCGATTGCCTTCTGCTGGCGGCCGGCGGCATCGGCCCACAAGCCCTGCGGCGTTTGCGCGCCGACGAGCACGCCTGCCTCGGTGCCTTGCTGTGGTTGCCCGAAGGCGAGGCCGCGCAAGCGCGCCTCTTGCCTTATCCCAGTCTGGTGCTGGCCCACGCCCATGCCTGGGGCGGCCCGCGCGTGGCTGACACGGCGGCGCTGGCCGCCGCGCTGGGCAGCCGGCTGGTGTTGCTGCCGGAAAACGGCACCGCCGGGCAAGTGCTGGCCGACGCCTGGGGCGGCCTGCTGGCGCAGGCAGAAGCCGGCATGGCGGGAGAGTTGTAAGCCCCGGTCGCCGTCGCATCGTGCAAAACCACTTGCGCTGCATATCAAAAACCTTGATAAGCAGCGCATTTTTTCTTGGTTCGCCAGTCTGGCGGGCCTCGGTAGATTGCTCTCATCCGTGATGACAACACCCACCGAGGAAAGCCTTCCATGAAACTGCTCACCCGCGTCTCCGTGACCGCCGCGCTGCTGTTGGCCACCGCCGGCCACGCCCTGGCCGACGTTGCGCTGCTCAATGTCTCCTACGACCCCACCCGCGAGTTCTACCAGGAGTACAACGGGCTGTTCGCCAAATACTGGAAAGCCAAAACCGGCGAAACCGTCACCATCAAGCAATCGCATGGCGGCAGCGGCAAGCAGGCTCGCGCCGTGATCGATGGTCTGGACGCCGACGTAGTGACCCTGGCGCTGGGGTATGACGTGGACGCGCTCAATACCGAGGCCAAGTTGATTCCGCCTAATTGGCAAACCCGCCTGCCCAACAACGCCTCGCCCTACACCTCCACCATTGTGTTCCTGGTGCGCAAGGGAAACCCCAAGGCCATCAAGGACTGGAAAGACCTGATCAAGCCGGGCGTGGAGGTGGTGACCCCCAACCCGAAAACCTCGGGCGGCGCGCGCTGGAACTATCTGGCGGCCTGGGGTTATGCCCTGAAGCAACCGGGCGGCAATGAAGCCAAGGCCCGTGAATTCGTGAAGACCGTGTATCAGCACGTCAAGGTGCTGGATTCCGGTGCGCGTGGCTCCACTGTCACCTTCACCCAGCGCGGCATCGGCGATGTCTTGCTGGCCTGGGAAAACGAGGCTTATCTGTCGCTGCAGGAATTTGGCGCCGACAAGTTTGAGATCGTCACCCCGTCCGTGTCCATCCTGGCCGAGCCGCCGGTAAGCGTGGTGGACAAGGTGGTGGACAAGAAGGGCACTCGCAAACAGGCCGAGGCTTATCTGAAATACCTGTACACCCCGGAAGCGCAAGCGCTGGCCGCCAAGTATTACTACCGTCCGCGCGACGCCAAGGTGGCGGCCAAGAATGCCGACCGCTTCAGCAAGGTGAAGTTGTTTACCGTGGATCAGGTGTTTGGCGGCTGGACCCGCGCCCAGAAGACTCACTTTGCCGATGGCGGCGTGTTCGACCAGATTCAGCCGCACTGAGTGTTGCCGGGTTGACGCAGAAAGGGGGCAGGCCTTGGGGCCTGCCTTTTTTGTTTGGCTGGGCGGCTGCTTGGCGAGGTTGGCCGAAGAGTAAGGTAACTCATCGGAATGACTACATCCGTCTGGCAACGGCTTGCCGAAGAAAGGCGATTTCCGGCGTACCCTGACAATGCCGACTCGCCCCTATCCCTTCGTCGCGCGCCGGGAATAAGCGACAGCCAAGGGATCGTTACAAGTTGCGTGGCGGGTAAATCATATCGGTTCTGGCGGGGTGTTACGCCTGCCTGTTGCCTGTCCGCCCTTCAAGCGCGCCGCTCGGCCGTCTTGTGAATGCAGAAACTATCAGCAGCCGGTTTTATGCCATTCAGTGCTAAGCAAAAAGCCGGATTTCTATTCCCTAAAAAAGAATAAGCAACGGAATAAATATTATTTTTCGCATAAGGCTGCGGCAAATATGCTGTTGGCAGTTATATACAAACAGGAATCCGCCATGCTGCCTTCCCACCTACAGGGAGCCGCGCGATGAGCCAGACCGCCTCCCGCAGCCGGGTACTGCCCGGCTTTGGCCTGACGCTGGGCGTTACCCTCAGTTATTTGTCGCTGGTGGTGCTGATCCCGCTCTCGGCCGTGTTTTTCCGCTCGTTCAGCCTGTCGCTGGACGACTTCATTCGCGCCGTTACCGCGCCGCGCGTGCTGGCCTCTTACAAGTTGAGCTTTGGCATGGCCCTGCTGGCCGCTGCCATCAATACCTTCTTCGGCTTGCTGCTGGCCTGGACGTTGGTGCGCTACCGCTTTCCAGGCAAGAAGATTGTGGACGCGCTGGTAGACCTGCCTTTCGCCCTGCCTACCGCGGTAGCGGGCATTGCGCTTACCGCGCTTTACGCCGGTAATGGCTGGCTGGGCCGCTATCTGGAACCGCTGGGTATCAAGGTGGCGTTCGGCCCGTTGGGCGTGCTGGTGGCGCTGGTGTTCATCGGCCTGCCTTTTGTGGTGCGCACGGTGCAACCGGTGCTGGAAGATCTGGAAATCGAACTGGAAGAAGCCGCCACCAGTCTGGGCGCGCACCGCTGGCAAACCTTCAACCACGTGATTCGTCCGGTGCTGCAACCGGCATTGATGACTGGTTTTGCGCTGGCTTTCGCCCGCGCGGTGGGCGAATACGGTTCGGTGATCTTCATTGCCGGCAACATTCCCATGGTGTCGGAAATCACGCCACTGATGATCATCAGCAAACTGGAACAATTCGACTACGCCGGCGCCACCGCCATCGCCAGTGTGATGCTGGTGATGTCATTCCTGCTGCTGCTGGCGATCAACCTGCTGCAAGCCCGTCAGGGTCGTCGCAATGAAAGGAGGGCGTAATGGCGGGTCATGTTTCCGCGCTGGCCTTGAGCCACGATCGCGCCGCCTTGCTGGAAAGCAAGCAAGCCACGCGCGAGCCTGCGTGGGTGAAGGCCTTGATCCTTACCGTGGCGCTGGGTTTTTTCTTTGTCTTCCTGCTGCTGCCGCTGTTTGTGGTGTTTAGTGAGGCGCTGGCCAAGGGCTGGCGGGTGTATGCCGACGCGCTGCTGGAGCCGGACGCCTTGTCCGCGGTGAAGCTTACCTTGCTGGCCGCCCTCATCAGCGTGCCGCTGAATCTGGTGTTTGGCGTGTGCGCCGCCTGGGCGGTGACGCGCTTTGATTTTCGCGGCAAGCAGCTGCTGATCACGCTGATTGATCTGCCGTTTTCCGTATCGCCGGTGGTGGCCGGCCTGATCTACGTGCTGGTATTCAGCAGCCACGGCTGGGTGGGCCCCTGGTTGATAGCGCACGGCGTGAAAATCATCTTCGCCGTGCCGGGCATTGTCTTGGCCACAGTATTCGTCACCGTGCCCTTTGTCGCCCGCGAACTGATTCCGCTGTTGCAGGCGCAAGGCCGTGAAGAGGAGGAGGCGGCGGTGGTGCTGGGCGCGCGCGGCTGGCAGGTGTTCTGGCATGTGACGCTGCCCAATGTGCGCTGGGCGCTGCTGTACGGCGTGATTCTCAGCAACGCCCGCGCCATGGGCGAATTCGGCGCGGTGTCGGTGGTGTCCGGCCACATTCGCGGCGAAACCAACACGCTGCCGCTGCATATAGAGATTCTTTACAACGAATACAACTTCACCGCCGCCTTTGCCGTGGCGTCCCTGTTGGCCTTGCTGGCCCTGGTGACGCTGGTGGTCAAGAGCTGGGTGGAATGGCGCCAAGGCCGTCAGGCCGGCGAGGAGCACTGACATGAGCATTCAGGTACGCGACATCAACAAGCGTTTCGGCGATTTTGTGGCGCTGGACAATCTGACGCAGGATTTCCCCTCCGGCGAACTGGTGGCTCTGCTGGGGCCGTCCGGCTGCGGCAAAACCACGCTGCTGCGCGTTATCGCCGGGCTGGAGCAGGCCGACAGCGGCCAGGTGCTGCTGGAAGGCGAAGACGCCTCCGATACCCATGTGCGCGAGCGTCAGGTGGGCTTCGTGTTTCAGCACTATGCGCTGTTCCGCCACATGACGGTGTTCGACAACGTGGCCTTCGGCCTGCGCATGAAGCCGCGCAAGCTGCGCCCGTCGGCCGAAGAAATTCGCCGCCGCGTGCACGAACTGCTGCAACTGGTGCAACTGGACTGGCTGGCGGACCGCTATCCGGCGCAGCTGTCCGGCGGCCAGCGCCAGCGCATCGCCCTGGCCCGCGCGCTGGCGGTGGAGCCGCGCGTGTTGCTGCTGGACGAGCCCTTCGGCGCGCTGGACGCCAAGGTGCGCAAGGAATTGCGCCGCTGGTTGCGCCGCCTGCACGACGAGCTGCACATCACCTCCATCTTTGTGACGCATGATCAGGAAGAAGCGCTGGAAGTGGCGGACCGCGTAGTATTGATGAATCACGGCCGCATCGAACAAGTAGGCAGCCCGGACGAGGTGTACCGCCACCCGGCCACGCCGTTTGTGTATGGTTTCCTGGGTTCGGCCAACCGCTTCGAAGGCAGCAACGGCGCGGGCGGCATCGCCATCGGCGCGGCCACGCTGCCAGCCAGCGGCGGCCCGCAGGGCGAGGTGGTGGCGTTTGTCCGCCCGCACGAGCTGGACATCATCCCCTTGGCCGAAGGCGAAGGCCTGCCCGCCCGCATTAGCCGCGTGCTGACGCTGGGCGCGCTGACCCGGGTGGAACTGGAAGGCCGCGACGGCCTGGGCGGCCAGCATTTTGATGTGGAATTGCCTGCCAGCCACCCGCTGGCGGCGCAACTGCAAACCGGCCAGCCGGTGCGCCTGCAACCGCGCAGCGTGCGCCTGTTTGCCCAAAACGAGAAAGCGGGTGCGGCATGAACTTTCAGCAACTGAGAATCATCCGGGAAACGGTGCGGCAAAACTTCAACCTCACCGAAGTGGCCAATGCGCTGTTTACTTCGCAATCCGGCGTCAGCAAGCACATCAAGGACCTGGAAGACGAGCTGGGCGTGGAGCTGTTTGTGCGCAAGGGCAAGCGCTTTCTCGGCTTGACCGACCCCGGCAAGGAGCTGCTCACCATCGTTGAGCGCATGCTGCTGGACGCCGGCAACATCAAGCGGCTGGCCGAGCAGTTCAGCCTGAAGGATGAAGGCCAGCTCACCATCGCCACTACCCACACCCAGGCTCGCTACGCGCTGCCGCAAGTGGTGACCGCCTTCAAGAAAGCCTTTCCCAAAGTGCATCTGGTGCTGCATCAGGCCAGCCCGGAAGAGCTGGTGCGGCTGCTGCTGGAAGGCGAGGCGGACATCGGCATCGCCACCGAGGCGGTGGCCGACGAAACCGAGCTGGTGTCCTTCCCCTATTACAGCTGGCATCACAGCATCATCGCCCCGCCGGAGCACCCCCTGCACCAGCAGCCGCTGACGCTGGAGGCGCTGGCCGACTACCCGCTGGTGACCTATCACCAGGGCTTTACCGGCCGCACCCGTATCGACCGCACGTTTGCCGAAGCCGGCCTCTCGCCGGACATCGTGATGTCCGCGCTGGACGCCGACGTGATCAAAACTTATGTCGAGCTGGAGCTGGGCGTGGGCATCATCGCCTCGATGGCTTACAACCCCGAGCGCGACCGGCGCGTGAAAGTGGTGGAAGGCGAGCCGCTGTTCGGCCACCAGACCACCCGCATCGCCATTCGTCGCGGCCACTATCTGCGCAGCTACGCCTACCATTTCATTGAGCTGTGCTCGGCGGCGCTGGACGAGCAGACCGTGCGCCAGTCGCTCAGCCCGGTGGAGCTGGCCTGAGCCGCGCATCACGGCAGAAAGTTTTCCCGCCTCAGGCTGGCGCCTTGCTGTCCACGTACACCCAGGCGTCGCGGCCGGAAGCCAGCCGCGCCAGCCGGCGCTGGTAGTCCGCCACTTCGTAGCGGTCGGCGGCGGCCAAATCCGCCTCGCTCACCCGCAGGGCGCTGCCGCTCACCACATCGCTGTCCTGCCCGGTGGGGGTGATGATGGGGTGATGGGTCTGGCCACTGGTGCGTATCACCTCCGGGTTGGTAATGGCCAGCATGTCCAGCCGGAAGCCCGGCAACTGGTCGGGCAGGGTTTCCAGTTTGCGGCCAAACAACGCCAGTTGCACCTGCTCCAGCTGAAGCGTGCCGTAAGAAAACAGATAGTGGTGTTGGCTGTCGGCGCTCATTGTGCGGCGTCCTCTCGAATCAGCAGGTCTTCATAAAAAGCGCCGTAGCGCCCTTGCGGCTCCACAATCTGGATTTCCAGAATCCAGAGCCCAGTGTCCGGGCAGGCGGCGAAGTCGCCCAGGCTGCCGGCCTTGTAAATGGCGTGCGGAAAATCCGACACGCGATGCCCCTTGATGTCCAGATTCAAACGCCAGCCCAGCTCGCCGGCGCGCTGTTCGGCAAACCGGTACAGCGCCTCGCCGCTCAGGCCTTTGCTGCGCCAGGCGGCCGCCACCTCCTGCCACAGCTGACGCGCGGCGGCGGCGCAGGCCTGCTTGGCCGGGTCGTCGCCCAGCACAAAGCTGTCACCGGCGTCGCCTTCATGGCCGTTCCACACCACACCCAAATCCACAAAGAAAATATCGTCGGCTTGCAGCGTGTGCTCGGGGTCTATCTTCTCGCTGAAGGTTTTCAGGGTGGAGGCGCCAAAGCGGATGATGCTGCCGTGCCAGATGCGCTCCATGCCCATGGCTTCCAACTCTTGGCGCGCCGCCTCCTTGGCCTGCAGCTTGGTCATGCCCGGCCGCATCAGCGCGGCGATGCGCTGTACCGCCTCCATGGTTTTGTCGCGGGCGTATTGCATGCTGGCCAGCGAAAATGCCGGGCCGACGGCTTGTTGCGGATGGCTGAGGGTGGTCATGGGGCGGCGCTCCGGTGGGCAAAAAAACAGTGTACGCATACAGACAGCCAAAGACATCGGGAAGACTACCAAGCCCGCGCCAGTAGCGCACATGCGCAAAAAAGCGCCAGCAAGCGCTGGCGCTAAGGTTACTGACAAAGTGATTGGGTGAGATGGCGCAGCCTTCCGGTTTGGCGCGGCTAAGGCAAAGCCTCATGCTGCGTTGCGTCTCCTTGCCGTACTCAAGTACTGCCGGCGTTGGTGCGCCTTGCCTCCGCCGTGATACGGATTTTTGTTAGCTGCTCTTATGGCCAATCTCTCCGCGCTTGCCCTGTCAATTTAAAGAAGGCCCCCTCTCGCATTCTGATCAAAGCGCGAGAGGGGGCAATTATTAACTCAGGCTCAGAACTTGTAGTTCAGCGCGGTGTAGAGCGAACGCGCCGGCCCCGGCACGCCCACGCCCCAGGCCACGCCGTTCTTGCTCATGGTTATGCCCTGGCCGATGTAAGCGCCGCCCAGCGGTTGCACATAGTAGTGGTTGAACAGGTTGTCGATGCCGAAATCCACCGTCAGCTGCTTCCAGCCGTAGCGCGTGCGCAGGTTCAGCAGGCTGTAGCCGGGCGTCTGGATTTCATTGCGCGTTTGCGACACATCGGTTTTGGCGCTCACGGCAATCCATTCGGCGGTATTGCTCCACGCGCCCAGCGTATGCGTCAGCGCCAGCTTGGCGTTCAGCGGCATGATGTTATAGAGGTTGTCGCCGGTGTCCAGATTCTCGCCGCGGCTGTAGCTGATCTGGCCGGACAGGTCCAACCGGCCCCAGTTGCTGGCGGCCAGCCTGGCCTTGCCGCTGATCTCCACGCCGTACAACTGGGCGCGCTGGTTCACATATTGCAGGTTGACGAACTTGTTGGTGGCGGTGAGGTTGGCTGCGCCGCCGCACAAACTGGTGCCGCAGCGCTTGGCGTCGATATAGTTTTCCACATAGCTGTAGTAGGGCGACAGCGTCAGATTCCAGCTGTCCTGATCGGCGCTGTGCCAGCCGGCGGTGGCGCTGACGGTGTGGGCGGTTTCCGGCTTCAGGTTCACATCGCCGAAATAGCCATTGCCGTCGCCGACAAAGTTGTTCATCACCGCCGCCATGCCCATGCTGGACCAGGTGTAGCGCTCATACAGATTGGGCGAGCGCGTTTTTTGCGCATAGGCCAGTTCGTACTGCTGGTTGGCCGAAGGGGAGTAGCGCGCTAGCGCGCTCAGGTCGATATTGTGGTCGGTTTTTTTGTGATCCAGCGCATTGAAGGCGGCGGCGTCGTTGGCGTAGGAAGCCATGCTGTTGTAGCCCGCCACGTTGCCGGCGTTGCTTGTCACCTGGCTGGCGCGCGCGCCCAGAATGCTGCGCCATTGCGGCGTCCAGTCCGCCTGCCATTCGGCAAACACATCCACGCGATCGCGCTTGCCATCGTTGATGTTCCAGAAGGTATTCGGGCTCATCATGCCCATGCCCGCGCCTGCTGGTGGCCACCAGTCGTTCAGGCGGTATTGCTGGAATTCCGCGCCCAGCTTCAGGCGATGGCGCGGAGCCAGGTCGATGTCAGCCGCCACATTGCCGCCAATGGTGCGGCTTTGGCTTTCCATCGGCATGCCGCCATAGCTGCCGTAAGCGTATTGCTTGTCGTCTCCAAACTGCATGCTGTGGCGCACGTACTGGTTGTAGACGCGGGCATCCAGATCGCCCCAGCCGTACTGCCCCAGATAGTGCAGGTTGAACTGGTTGCTGTGGTTGTCCGTCATGTCCATGCGCTGATTGGCAAAGCCCTCGTAAGGCACGCGCTGGATGCCAACGCTGCCTTCCAGCAGATGAATCCCGTCGCGCCAGGCCAGCGCCAGCTCATGGTTTTCTGTCTTGTAGGCGGAAGAACCCACCACATCGCCATCTAGCCAAGCTTTGTCGCTGGCGGCCTTGCCGCCTTTCTTGAAAGCCTGCGCCGCTTCGTAGTTGTCCGAACGCGAGGTGGAGCCGCTATAGCGCAAGCTCAGATGATCGTTGGCGGTGGTGGCGGACAGATTGGCCCCGCTGGCCTCGCCGTTGCTGCGGTAAAACGCGCCCGCTTCGCCGGTGGTCAGCGTCTGGCCGGCTTCGGCAAACTTGGGCGGCGCGCTCTTGGCGACAATGGCGCCGCCGATATTGTCGCCGCCGGCGCTCACCGGCGCTGCGCCGTTGTACACCTTCACGCTTTCCACCTTGCTGGCATCCACATACGACAGCGGCGAATTCATGTGATTGGGGCAGGAAGACAGCAAGGCCATGCCGTCCACCTGCGCTTGCAGGCGGTCGTCCGCAAAACCGCGCAACACCGGCAGGCTGGACACCCCGCCGGCCGCCTTGCGGCTCAGGCCGGGAATATCGTCCAGCAGGCTGGCGCTATCGCTGCTGCGCGCCTTCTGCGGCGCAAGGGCCGGGCCGGTTCGCTGCGCGCCGGCCGCTTCGCCGGCAGGCTTGTCCGCCTTCACGGTGACTTCCGGCATGATCTGCACATCGTTGGCGCTGGTGTCGGCCCAAACGTGCTGCGCAAGCGCGCAAGCCACGGCAAAGGCGGCGGTTTTCGGACTGAATAGCATGGTGTTTCCCAAGTGGACACGGAATGGAGGGGCGGCTCACAAGAGCGGCTAACAAAACCGGTTTCACGGCTGCGGCAGGGCGTGCCTGCACAGGCCACACTGGAGTAGGGCAAGGAGCCGCAACGCCGCATCAGGGGTTTGTTAACTGTCTTGAACCGGCCTTGTTGTTGTGCCGCCGCGCATTCACACAGGCAGAGGCGGCGTTGCCGAAGGGCTGCCGGAGGCAGGATCAGCAGACGCGCCATTGTAGAAAGCTATTAAAAGAGGCGGAATGCGACAGATTGCCGCAGGGGCGCTACGGCCTGACTTATCGCGGCTAACAAAAAACCGTTTTACGGCCGAGGCAAGGCGCGCCGGCACAGGCGGTACATGAGTACGGCAAGGGGGTACAACGCAGCATCAGGTGCTGTGCTAGCCGCTCTTATCCACAGGCCGCAGGCGAGAGTGAGGAGCGCCGGCCCTGCTGGCAACAAGCACCAGCGGCAAGGCCGTGTTGGGAGTGCTAGCATCGGGGGCAGCATGGCCGGCACGGCTCCGATGAGTAACATGACTCAATTCGGTAATGGCATGAGTGGCAGCCCCGCCTTTGTCAGGGGCATGGGGGCATTCCTTTGTAATTTCCTGAGGGCATCAGTTTTTTCGTTTGGGGCATGTGACCCCGTTTATGCCCCCAGATTCCCCCGGCTTAAGCGGGATTTCTTTGGACTGCTATGGACGTAAAAAAACCCGCAGCGCCTTAGCTGGTGCGGGTTTTGTGGACTTTGTAGGACTTCGTCGGAACGGGAAGTGGCGCCCCCGACAGGAATCGAACCTGTAACTGCCCCTTAGGAGGGGGCCGTTATATCCATTTAACTACGGAGACGATCCAGACAAAGCTTGCGCGGCGGGTTTACGCGTTGCGGTCTACCGAGATGCGCGCCAGTTCGATCAGCGCTTGCTTGACCTCGGTTTCAGGCAGGTGGGCGATGGCGGCCACGGCTTTTTCGGCAGCTTTTACCGCTTCGTTGCGGGCGTAGTCCAGCGCGCCGCAGGATTGTACCGCAGCGAGTACATCGTGAAAACGATCGCGGCTGGCGTGTTCCAGCGCTTCGCGCACGGCGGTGGAGGCGGCGGCGTCGCCCTGGCGCATGGTGTAAATCAGCGGCAGGGTGGGTTTGCCTTCGGCCAGGTCGTCGCCCAGGCTCTTGCCGATGGTGTCGGCGTCGCCGCTGTAGTCCAGCACGTCGTCGATGATCTGGAAGGCGGTGCCCAAGTACATGCCGTAGTCGGCCAGCGCCTGCACTTGCGCTGGGCTGCCGTCTGCGATCAGCGCGCCCACGCGGGCGGCGGCTTCAAACAGTTTGGCGGTTTTGTACTGGATCACTTGCAGGTATTGCTCTTCGGTGACATCGGTGTTGCCGATGTTGAGCAGCTGCAGCACTTCGCCTTCGGCGATGATGTTGGTGGCGCCGGCCATCACTTCAAGGATGTCCATGTTGCGCGTGGTCACCATCATCTGGAAGGCGCGGGTGTAGAGGAAGTCGCCCACCAGCACGCTGGCGGCGTTGCCAAACAGGGCGTTGGCGGTTTCTCGGCCGCGGCGCATGTCGGATTCGTCCACCACGTCGTCGTGCAGCAAAGTGGCCGTGTGGATGAACTCGATCATGGCGGCCAGTTCGTACAAATGCTCGCCGCTATAACCCAGGGCGCGGCCGGCCAACAGGGTCAGCGCCGGGCGCAGTCGCTTCCCGCCCGCGGAAATGATGTACTCCGCCACCTGGCGGATCAGTACCACATCTGAGTGAAGCCGGGACCGGATAACGCGGTCTACGGCTTGCATATCGTCGGCAATCAGGGTTCGGAAGAGCGGGGTGGACACGGTATTGACCAGTTTTTCTAAAAATTGTGATAGCGATGCCAGAAGGGCGAAATGTTACCAGAAAAGCCATGACGCCAGCCATGCCAGACCTGGCCTGCGGCTAAACCGATGAAATTATTGACATGTTTGCGGGCGGCGCGTATAGTTTCGCGTTCTTCGCTCGTTATGGGCGGGGATTTCCATTCTAGGAGCTAAGCGAATGTATGCGGTCATAAAAACCGGCGGCAAGCAGTACAAGGTAGCCGTTGGTGAAAAACTCAAAGTAGAACAGATACCTGCAGACATCGACAGCCAAATCGTACTCGAAGAAGTGCTGATGGTTGCTGACGGTGAACAGGTTGTTGTTGGCGCGCCCCTGGTGGCTGGCGCCTCCGTCAAGGCCACTGTTGTTGCTCACGGTCGCGGCGAAAAGGTTCGCATCTTCAAGATGCGCCGTCGCAAGCACTACCAGAAGCGTCAGGGTCATCGTCAGAACTTCACCGAAATCCGCATCGACGCGATTTCGAAGTAAGGATATACAGCCATGGCACACAAAAAAGCAGGCGGTAGCTCCCGCAACGGTCGTGACTCCGAAGCCAAACGCTTGGGCGTCAAGGTATACGGCGGCGAACTGATTCCGGCAGGTTCCATTATCGTTCGTCAGCGCGGCACCAAGTTCCACGCTGGTGAAAACGTCGGTCAGGGCAAGGATCACACCCTGTTCGCCAAGGTTGACGGCTACGTTGAGTTCACCGTTAAGGGTGCTCTGCAGCGCAAGATCGTTACCGTGGTTCCGTACACCGGTGTAGACGGCGAATAATCGCTTTCTGCAGACAAGAAAGCCCTATCCTGCGAGATAGGGCTTTTTTTTATCCGGCGTCTTGCCGGCAGGCAGTTTGAAGAGGGATGAGGCGTGAGGGCTGGCTTCGGCCAACGTTGACGCCTGATTCCTCAAGGAGGAGCTGATGAAGTTCATTGATGAAGCCCGTATTGAAGTGATGGCGGGCAAGGGCGGCAACGGCGCGGCCAGTTTCCGTCGCGAAAAATTTGTTCCCTTCGGCGGCCCGGACGGCGGCGATGGCGGCAAGGGCGGCAGCGTTTACGCGGTGGCCGACGAGAACGTCAACACGCTGGTGGAATACCGCTTCGTGAAGAAGTATCTCGCCCAGCACGGCGAGCGCGGTCGCGGCGCGGATTGCTACGGCAAGGGCGGCGATGATATCGAGCTGCACATGCCGGTGGGCACGGTGATTACCGACCACGATACCGGCGAGCTGGTGGCCGATCTCACCCACCATGGCCAGCGCGTGATGATTGCGCGCGGCGGCAAGGGCGGCTTGGGCAATATCCATTTCAAGTCGTCCACCAATCGCGCACCGCGTCAGTGCACGCCGGGCGAGGAGGGCGAGCAGCGCACGCTCAAGCTGGAGCTGAAAGTGCTGGCTGATGTCGGCTTGCTGGGCATGCCCAACGCCGGCAAGTCCACCTTCATCCGCGCGGTGTCCGCTGCCCGTCCCAAAGTGGCCGATTATCCGTTTACCACCCTGCACCCCAATCTGGGCGTGGTGCGCATGGACGATACCAGCAGCTTCGTCATTGCCGACATCCCGGGCCTGATTGAAGGCGCGGCGGAAGGCGCCGGCTTGGGTCATCGCTTCCTCAAGCATCTGCAGCGCACCGGCTTGTTGCTGCATCTTGTGGACGTTGCCCCGTTCGATCCGGATGTGGACCCTGTGCGCGAGGCCCGCGCCATTGTGGCCGAGCTGCAAAAGTACGATGAAGAGCTGTATGGCAAGCCGCGCTGGTTGGTGCTGAACAAGGTGGACATGTTGCCCGAAGGCGAGCGCGAGCTGACCGTGTCCGCCTTTTTGCAGGCTTACGGCTGGCCGGATGCCAAACCCAACGACGAGTTTGGTTTTGATATCGCCGCGCCGCGCGTGTTCGCCATTTCCGCGCTGAACCATGAAGGCACGCGCGAGTTGGTGTTCGCCATCAACAGTTATCTGAGCGTGGTGCGCGCCCAGGCCAAGGCCGAGGCGGAGGCTGCCGCCCGCGCCGAGGAAGAAGCCCGCGCCGCACGTCGCGCCGCTGTGCTCAAACCGGTGGAAAGTGCCGGCGAGGAGCCGGTAGCCGAGTAAACCGGCAGCGTCATTCAGTCTGGATAAAAGCCAGCCCGCTTTGCGAGCTGGCTTTTTTCTTGCTTTCCAGCATGACGCATGGGGCCAGAGCCGGGCCGCGCTATCGATGTTGTTTTTTGTACTCAAAAATACAATCGAATGCGACTTGATTTTCTGTTTTCTGGCGTTTAACTTGCCCTCTGTCCTCCTGCATCAGGGTCTGTGCGTTATTTATCGTGTATCCGGCTTGCATGGCTTTGGCTGTTCATCTGGACAAGTAGCGATATTCATATAACCATGAATGCAGTCAACGGCGCCCCAAAACGGCGCGGTTGCTTGTGGAGTATCGGCGTGCGGGGCGCGACCAGCGTTTTGCGCGATATGGACTAATAAATACAAGCAGTTAGGAGAAGTCTGATGAGGAAACTGATTACCGCCGTATCCCTGGCACTGATGGCCACTTCCTTCGGCGCTTACGCCAAAGACTGGAAAGAAGTGCGCTTTGGCGTTGACGCCAGCTACGCCCCGTTCGAAGCCAAGGCTCCGGATGGCAAGCTGGTGGGTTTCGACATCGACCTGGGTACCGAAATCTGTAAGCGCCTGAACGCCAAGTGCGTTTGGGTGGAAAACGATTTCGACGGCATGATCCCGGCCCTGAAAGCCAAGAAATTCGACGGTGTGCTGTCTTCCATGTCCATCACGGAAGCCCGCATGAAGGAAATCGCCTTCTCCGCCAAACTGTTCAACACCCCGACCCGCATGGTCGCCAAGAAGGGCTCCGGCCTGATGCCGACCGCCGCGTCCCTGAAGGGCAAGCGCGTTGGTGTTGAGCAAGGCACCATCCAGGAATCCTACGCCAAGGCGCACTGGGCTCCGGGCGGCGTGGAAGTGGTTCCGTACCAGAACCAGAGCCTGGTGCTGGCCGACTTGGCTTCCGGTCGTCTGGACGCTTCCCTGCAAGATGCCGTACAGGCTGACGAAGGCTTCCTGAAGAAGCCGGAAGGCAAGGCGTTTGCCTTCGCCGGCGGCGATCTGGTTGACGAGAAGATCCTGGGCACCGGCGCCGGCATCGGCCTGCGCAAGGAAGATACCGATCTGAAGGCAGCCATCGACAAGGCTATCGCTGGCATGCTGAAGGACGGCACCTATAAGAAAATCGAGAAGAAATACTTCTCCTTTGACGTTTACGGCAAGTAAGTCGTAATCAGTCAGCAGTAGCGCCCCGGCGCGGTTGGCCGGGGCGCGTTTTCATCATGGGCGGGGAGGAGATGCACGACTACCCATCGTCGTGTCCCGGCCCACTGTCGACAGATACTCACATCCGGTTCATCCACAGGCGCACGGCCTGAATGCCGCCAAAGGGCGGCCTGAATGCCGCCAAAGGGCGGCGTGCTGCGGTCGTGTCCGGGGAGAGCCTTTGTCTGTCGTCACAAGAACATACAGGGGGAACGGCCATGTTTCTGGATGGATTCGGGCCAATCATTCTTGAAGGCACTGTTGTGACGCTGGAACTGGCGGCTTTGTCGCTGCTGGTGTCTTTCGTCATCGGTCTGGGGGGCGCTGGGGCCAAGTTATCCAGCAATCCGCTTTTCAAGGGTATCGCCACGGTTTACACCACGCTCATTCGCGGTGTGCCGGATCTGGTGCTGATGCTGCTGATTTTCTACAGTCTGCAGATCGGCATGAACCACATTACCGAGTCGCTCGGCATGGAGCAGATCAATCTTGATCCCTTCGTGTCCGGCGTGTTCACGCTCGGTTTCATCTATGGCGCGTACTTCACGGAAACCTTCCGTGGCGCTTTCCTCTCCGTGCCCAAGGGGCAGATCGAGGCCGGCATCGCCTACGGCATGAGCAACTGGCAAACCTTTGTGCGCATCCAGTTTCCGCAAGTGATGCGTTTTGCCTTGCCCGGCATTTCCAATAACTGGCAGGTGATGCTGAAGGCCACCGCGCTGGTGTCCATCATTGGTTTGTCCGATGTGGTGAAGGCGTCGATCGACGCCGGCAAGAGCACCTACAAGGTGTTTTTCTTCACCATTGTGGCCGGCGCCATCTATCTGCTGCTGACCACGGTGTCCAGCCTGGTGCTGATGTGGCTGGAGCGTCGCTACTCCACCGGCGTGCGGGAGGCTGAACTGTGATCGATATCATCCAGCAATACTGGAAAGCCTTCCTCTGGTCGGACGGCTACCACCTGTCGGGCCTGGCCGTCACCATGTGGCTGCTGTCCCTTTCCATTGTTTTCGGTTTTTGCGCCGCCATCCCGCTGTCCATCGCCCGGGTGTCGAAGTCGCGCTGGCTGTCCTTCCCGGTGTGGCTGTACTCCTATGTGTTTCGCGGCACGCCGCTGTACATCCAACTGCTGTTCTTCTATGCCGGCGTGTACAGCCTGAACGTGGTGAAGGAAACGGAAATCCTCAACCACTTCTTCCGTGAAGGCTATTATTGCACCATCCTGGCTTTTGGCCTGAACACCTGCGCCTACACCATCGAGATCTTCTCCGGCGCCATCAAGGCCACGCCTTATGGCGAGATCGAGGCCGGCCGCGCTTACGGCATGAACAAGTTCACGCTGTATCGCAGGGTGATCATCCCTTCCGCGCTGCGCCGCGCCCTGCCGGCTTACAGCAACGAAGTGATCCTAATGCTGCACTCCACCACGGTGGCTTTTACCGCCACGGTGCCGGACATCCTGAAGGTAGCCCGCGACGCCAACGCCGCCACGTACGACTCGTTCAATGCCTTTGGTCTCGCGGCCATCATCTATCTGTGCATCACGTTCATTCTGGTCGGCCTGTTCCGCAAGGCCGAAAGCAAGTGGCTCGCGCATCTGCGCCCGATGAAGGCGTAAGCCCGGTCAGTCAAGGATTTCGAAAATGGATAAGTTAATCGTTCAGGACCTGCACAAGAGCTACGGCAATCACGAAGTGCTCAAGGGCATCTCCCTCAAGGCCAAGGCCGGCGACGTGATCAGCATCATCGGCTCTTCCGGCTCCGGCAAGAGTACCTTCCTGCGTTGCATCAACTTCCTCGAGAAGCCCAACGCCGGAGTGATCAGTCTCAATGGCGAAGCCATCGCCTTGCAGAAGAACAAGCAGGGCGAGCTGGTGCCGTCCGACCAGAAGCAGCTGCAGCGTATGCGCGCCCGCCTGTCCATGGTGTTCCAGCACTTCAATCTGTGGGGCCACATGACGGTGCTGGAAAACGTCATCGAAGCGCCCATTCACGTGCTGGGCCTGTCCCGCGACGAGGCGGTGGCCCGCGCCGAGAAATACCTGCGCAAGGTGGGTCTGGATGCGCATGCCCAGGGAAAGTACCCGGCGCACATGTCCGGCGGCCAGCAGCAGCGCGTGGCCATTGCCCGCGCGCTGGCGATGGAGCCGGAAGTGATGCTGTTTGACGAGCCCACTTCCGCGCTGGACCCTGAGCTGGTGGGCGAAGTGCTGAAGGTGATGCAAACCTTGGCCGAAGAGGGCCGCACCATGATTGTGGTGACCCACGAAATGGGTTTTGCCCGTAACGTGTCCAACCACGTGATGTTCCTGCACAAGGGACTGGTGGAAGAAGAAGGCCATCCGGACGAAGTGTTCGGCAACACCAAGAGCGAACGCCTCAAGGCCTTCCTCTCCGGCAGCCTCAAGTAAGCCCGCCAGGCAAACAACGGGCAGGGCGTCTACGAGGTTTGGCAAGCAGGCCCATGCGCCTGCACTGTCTCAGATCGACGGCCCGCCGGCCTTGTCCGGCGGGCCGTTTTTCATGCCTGGCGCGGGCGCTGCGTTGACGAAGCCGCCCCGGCCTTGGACAATCCCGGTTTGCCCATTTTCGCCGGAATGTCATTGGAATCCCTCGACGAATTCTTCCAGCCCGGCATCGCTCCGGATTCGCTGGCCACGGTAGGCCGCCTGCGGCAGGCCTGGCCTTATCTTGCCGTATTCGTCACGCTGTTTCGCGGCGGGGACGAAGAAGTGCTGATGCGTCTTTTGGTGCTGCATGAACTGGGCGGCCGCGCCGAAGCGCCGCAATGGACGCCGCAAGAAATCGCCCAGCGTTTCGCCTATCTCAATGAAACCAAGCTCAACACCATCCTGCTGCGCCTGCGCGAGGGCGGCTTGCTGGTGTACGAGAGCGACAGCGGTTTTTACCAGTTGTCCGAAGGTGCGCGGGTGGCTTTATCCGCACTGGCCACGCTGATGGATTTCAGCGGCGACGACATCGAACTGGGTTATCTCACCAGCCAGGTGGCCGCCGGTCAGGCGGTAGGGCAGCTGTCCGACGACGCGCTCAAGCATTTGCTGGCGCGCCTCAACGAGCTGTACGCCGAATTTGAAGAAGCGCTGGAATCGCAGTCGGAGTTCCGCATCCGCGCCGCCCAGCACCGACTGGAGGCCGTATGGCGCTGGGTGGAAAAATCCACCGAGGTGATTCGCGGCCTGACCGGCGACGACAGCCTCACGCTGTCCTCGCTCAATCAGGCGCAAGCGGTGGCGCTGGCGCAAAGCCGCATGCTGGCGTTGGCCGGTACTTTCGAACGTCGTCTGGCCCAACTGGCCGCCCAGCGCGTGCATCTGGGCAGCTCCGGCCTCACCTCCACCGACATCGCAGACTGGCTGCGCCGCCAGGCCGCCGGCCAATTGGCCGGCCATCTGGGCGACAGCCTGTCCATCGGCCCCGAGCCGGCCTTCCTCGCCACGCCGGAGCTGGCGGACATGGCGGAGTTCGAGCTGCTGGCCCGCGAACGCGCCAAGGCAGGCAACGCCGTTCTGCCGGGCGGTCAGGCAGCGCCGATGGCGGAAGCGCCGGAGATGGAGCGTCTGTTTGCCGCCGAGGCCCTGTACGACGAGCTGCTGACGCTGGGCTTGCAACTGGGCGAGACCGGCGGCGGCGACTTGCCCATCGCCCGCGCCGTGCTGACCGACACCTACAACGAAACCGCCTATCGCCTGTCGCTGCTCTCCCTTATCGGCGACCCGGAAACCCGCGACGACGCAGGCATTGTCGCCGCTTTGGCCAAGCTGCCCTTCGTGCTGGCCGGCGGCGAAGGCGTACTCGAACCCGATCACCCGGAAGTAGCCAGCCTGTCTGATGCCCGGCTGCTTCCTCATCCGCAGGACTGAGCATGGAACTGCAACTGAAAACCCTCACCGCCCGTCTGCTGGCGCATCGCGTGGTGCCGCGCGCCGACCCGCTGGCGCGCAAGGCGCTGCTGGACGACCTGTTTCGCCAGGAGCTGGACAAGAGGTTGGCCGAAGTGGGCCTGCGTCTGGTAGAGAATCCCTACGCCGAGTACATCGCCGTGGCGCTGACGCCGGAGATGACCGAGCCGGTGTTCGGCAGCGGCGACGCCTGGCTCAACAATAATCTGGGCTTGCCGCGCGACGGTGTCGCGCTGCTGGTCATCCTGTGGGCGCTGATCATTCTGCCCAAGCGCGAGCGCCAGATCGCCCGCGTCGAGGCTGGCCGGGAAAACCAGAGCGACATGTTCGGCGCGCAAAAGCCGTTGGAAACCGGCGAGGCCGTCTCCACCGGCGTGTCCGAAGACGCGCTGTACGCGGATTTCGGCAAAGCGCTGGGCGGCCGCACCCGCTTCAACGCCAATTTGGGCAGGCTGGTGAACCTGGGCTTTGTGGTTCGACGCAACAAGTGGTTGGACGAAGGCCCGATGCTGGATTTGATGATTGATTACAGCCAGATGGCCCCGCGCATCATCGAAGGCGCGCTGACCGACGTGCTGGGCCGTCGGCGTGAGTTGCTGGCCGGTCAACTAGCGGACAAGAGCGCGGAGGCCGCGCCTGCCGACGCCACCGACAGCGTCGCGGAGGCCGTGTTGGACACCGACGCCGGCCTGTTTGGCGCGGAACAAGCAGAAGGGGAGAAGGGCTGATGTTCCAGATCAAATCGCTGGAAATGGTGCACTGGGATTTCTGGCAGCGCCTGGCTGTGCCGCTGGACGCGCAGATTGTCACCATCATCGGCCCCAACGGGTCGGGCAAGACCACATTGCTGGACGCCATGCGCACCCTGCTGGCCATCAAATGCTCCGGCAAGCGCGACTACAAGCGTTATGTGCGCAATAACCGCGAGCCTTTCGCCTATCTGCGCGGGGTGGTGGACAACCCGCGTCGTCCGTCCGGCGGGCTGTATCCCACGCCGTTTTTCCCCATCGTCGCCGAGGCGGTAACCCTGCTGTGCCGCATCAAAAAACAAGGTGGCGACTGGGTGCGCCACTACGCCATTCTTGATGGCGACATACCGCTGGAGTCGGCCGAAGGCCAGGCGCAGTGGCTGGGTGTGCAGGAATACCGTCGCCGGCTGGAAATGGCCGGCCTTACCCCGGCGGTGGCCGAGGTGCTGGCGCTGGAACAGGGCGATACCGACAAGCTGACCGAATACAGCCCGCGCCAATTGCTGGATCTGGTGTTTCAGGTGTTTGGCGATAAGGACGTGCTGGACAACTATCAGCGCGCCCGCGACGAGCAGCGCGCCACCGAGATGGAGCTGGAAGCGCTCACCCGGCAGGAAGAAGCCCTGGAAGCGCGGGTGGAAACCATGAAGACCCGCGCCGGCCGTTATCTGGAATGGCGTCAGTTGCAAGACACCATCCGCCGCCTGCGAGACGAAGCGCTGCCGGTGCTGGCCTATCTTGACGGCAAGGCCGGTTTTGGCCAGAGCTGGCAGCAATATCGCAGCGGCTTGGGCCAGTTGCATCGCCAGCAGCGCGAGCACAAGGACACGCTGGAACTGGTGGCCCGCCTCAAGCAGGCGGAGATCGCCGCCGACGGCGCACGCCAGGCCGCCGGGCAGGCGCGCGATGCGGTGCAAGAGCAGTTCATGGCGGTGAAGGCGGAGTACGCCGGCGTCAGCGGCCAACTCAAGGAGCGCGACCGGCTGCAGGCGCTGGCCGGCAAGGAGTACGGCGCCGATGCCGCGCAACTGGCCGACAAGCTGGCCGGCTTGCGTACCGAGACGGACAACCTCAAAGATCAGCTGCGCGATTTCAAGCGCCAGCGCACCGAGCTGAGCCAGCACGTGGAAGCGCTGGAAATCGGCCGCGGCCGCTCGCCGGAAGACGTGCGTCAGTTTCGTGCCGCGCTGGATGAAGCCGGCATCGGTCATGTGATGTTGTCCGACATTGTGGAGGTGCTGGACGCCGGCTGGCAAGGCGCGGTGGAGGCCTTGCTGCGGCCGTATCGCCACGTGGTGCTGCTGGAAAACCCGCAGCAGAAAGCCGCCGCCTGGCAGATCGGCGAAAAGTGCCGTTACCGCCATTTTGTGGTGCCGGACCGCGCCGCAGCGCCGTCGGCGCGCAAGGGCAGCCTGCTGGAAGTGGTGCGCTTTTCCGCTGCCGGGCCGGAATGGCTGTACCGCCAGCTCAATAGCGTCAGCCGCGTAGAAGACGCGCGCGCCGGCAGCGGCGTGGAGGGCGACTGGATCACGCGCGAAGGCTATTTCCGCGAGCGGCGCGGCGCGCGTCACATCGGCGTGGCGGCGCATGAATACGCTTTTGGCGAAGGCGCGCGCCAGTCGCGGTTGCAAGCCTTGCGCGAAGAGCTGCGCTTGCTCAATGTGCGCATCCTGAAGGAGGAGGAAAGCCTGATGGCCGCCACCCGCGAGGCAGCCGGGCTGGCCGAGTACCTGGGCGGCATGGACGCTATTCGCCAGCTGGACAGCCGCGCCGAAGAGTTTGCCGCGCTGGAGGCGAGGCTGGTCAGCCTGCAGGAGCAGCAACAATGGCTGGGCGCGCAGTTGGCCGAAGCCTCGTCCACCCGCGATGCCGCCGATCAGCGTTACAGCGATGCGCGACTGGAGCACGACCGCGTTTGCCAGCGCGAGCAGGACAGCCTGTCCCGCTTTGAGGCCAAGCGGCAGGAAACCGACGCGGCCCGCCGTCAGCTACGCCGGCTGATCAGCGAACTGCGCGAATGGGCGGAACGCCTGCCGGCGGATGCCCTGCAAGCCGAGCATGTGGCCGCGCTGGAGGACGAATACGAAAGTGCCGCCGATGCGCGCCATCAGCTGAATTACCTGCAGGAGCGATTGCAAAGCGGCGAGTGGGAGACCGACGAGTCCGTGCTGGCGCTGCGCGACAAGTTGGCCGAAGACCTGGCGCAGATAGACCGCGAGCGTCAGCGCCGGCAAGTGGAAGTGGACCGCGCCCGCGCGCTGACCGACGACGCGCGCGACGCCTACATGGGCAAACTGCGCGCCACCGTGCGCACCTATGGTCGCAATGTGAAGCGTTTGGGCGAATTGGCCGGCATCGGCGTGGAAGTGGATCTGCCAGCGCTGGAAAACGACGACGCGGTGTTGGCGCAAGCCGGGCTGGTGTTGCGTTTCAACTTCGACCAGAAGGGCCTGATGGGCATGAACGACGGCGAAGCTTCCGGCGGCCAACAGGTGATGAAGTCGCTGATCCTGCTGATTGGCCTGATGATGGACGAGGCCAACCCCTCCGGCTTTGTGTTCATCGACGAGCCTTTCGCCCATCTGGACATCTTCAACATCGACCGGGTGGCGGGCTTCCTCAAGGCCACCGAGGCGCAGTATCTGATCACCACGCCCAACACCCACAACATCAACATCTTCGCGCCGTCGGAACTCACGCTGGCCACGCGTAAAAAGCGCCCGGGCGAGCCCTGGGCGCCACCCATCCTGCAAACCCGGCGACGTAGCGGCCCGGCGGAGCAGGCATGAAAAAAGCGGGACGCTGTCCCGCTGCAGCTTGCTGACAAAGTAATGGGGTGAGCGTGCGCGGGGCCCGGCCAAGCCGGGCCCTTCGGCTAACTTGTTGATGCCACAGCCTTCTCTTTTACTCCCCATCCCCCGTCCGCGCCTTGCCGAGGGCAAGCCGGCTCAGTCGCTATTGCCTTGCTGCGGGCACAGGCCGAGCCGTTCGTAAAAGCGGTATTGGCGCAGGCGGTCTTGAAAGCGCGGGCTTTTTCCTTCGCGCCTGAACGTTTCACCCTCTACGGCCAGTTGTTTCACATACAGACGCTCATGCGGCACCTTGCTGTCGTCAAAGGCCTCGCTCCAGGCATTGTCGCCCAGCACCACCAGCGTATCCGGCACCGTATCCGTCAGATGGTGGATTTGCGGTGTCCGGCCATCGCACCAGCCCAGGGCTTGCGGCGGATTGCCGGAGAATACATTGCAGTACCACAGCGTCTCGCCGTCGGTATAAAAGCACTCTGACAGTTGGCGCACACTTTCCGGCTTGAGGCCTTCAAGCACATAGCAGACCCGCTCGGTGAAGCTGAAGCGCTGCCCTTCCGGAATGTCCGGCGCATCGTTGTAAATGGTCTTGCCGGCGACATCGGCGTAAACCGCCTTACCGTCCGTGTACAGCCAGCCTATGTAAACCGGCTGCTCCGGCGAAGCCGAGAGAATCGCGTTGCGACAGGCCAGTTTGCTCAGGATCTTGCTATCCAGCCATTGGGTTTGTTCTTCCGGCATGGGGAGTTCATCCAGCCCGGCCAGCCATGTTTCCAGCCAGGGCGGGCTGGCGGGGGCGTTTTCAGTCATGTCGTCCCACTGGCCGACCACGCTGGGGCGTTTTTCACGCTTGGCGCGAAAGTCATCCGCTTGCCGGCACAAGGTATGCAGCTGGGCGGCCAGTGTTTGCGCCCACTCGGTAGTGCCGTCGTACAGACAAACGGCTAACTGAAGCTGGCGCGTGGAAGCATCATGCCGGCAGAGCAAGAAGTTACCGGCAGACGTCCCGCAGGCATTGCCCAGCAGATCCGCCAGAAAGTCGGCCACTTCGATGCCGGGGCAGTCGGTTTGCGTCAGCGGCGATGCCAGCCATTGTTTGAAGCCGCGCGCAGAGAGCGGCGCCTCAGCAAAAAGGATCAGGGGTTCTGCCATTGTGGGTTGAGTCCAGAGCAAGAGTCGTGCGGGAGTGGGATGGGCCAGAGGATAGGATAAATCCCGATGGCATGCGAGTTTGGGCGGCAGGGCTGGGCTGATCGCGCGCTGATTTCCGCCTTTCCATTGATAGGAAAATCCTGATCGCGACCGCACGCTTGGCTGTTCATCAGTCATAAGAACGGCTAAGAAAAATCAGTATCACGGCAGAGGCAAGGCGTGTGGACGCAGGCAGTACTTGAGTAAGGCAAGGAGGCGCAACGTAGCGTCAGGGGTTTGTTAGTCGATCTAAGCCCCGCCTTGCGGGCCTGGTCGGACAGCTCAGGGCAGGGGTTGTCCCCCTGTCCGTGGGTCTAATCCCGCTGGCAGACACGGATCAGATGGCCGTCCGGATCGCGCAACAGAAAGGTGCGGCCGAAAACCGCCGTGTGCAACGGCTCGACAACTTCCACGTCCAGCAAATCCCGCCAGCGGGGCCATAGCTGGTCTACGGCGTCGCCGCCTTCCAGCATCAGCCCCAGTTCGCCGCGAGGAGGCGCGACCGGCTCCGGCGCTTCCCCGCCGCTCCATAGCGCGAAAGCCGCGCCGTTGTCTGAGAGAAACGCGACATAGCGCGGGCTGGAAAAACTGGCCTTCGTATCAAACAGCGCTTCATAAAAGGCCTGCGAGCGGGCGACATCGCGTACATACAGCAATTGCAGATTAGGCAGCAGTGCCATGAGGGATCTCCGTGATGGCGTTGATGGAGACGGCAGTATGCGCGGGGCCTGCTGACAGCCTGCCGTCAGCAGGCTGCGAGAAATGCGTTACGGGTAGTGACAAAAACCAAGCACTTGCTAGATACTGGTTTTTTATTTCTTGGGAGGCGGCATGCGCACCCTCACTTCTCTGGCCGGCAATACGCAGAAACTGGATGGCGGCGCCATGTTCGGCAACGCGCCGCGCGCCTTGTGGAGCCGCTGGTTGCCGCCGGACGATCAACACCGGGTGCCGCTGGCCTGTCGTTGCCTGCTGGTGCGCGAGTCCGACGGTCGGCGCATCCTGCTGGAAGCCGGCATCGGCGCTTTCTTCGCGCCGGAAATGAAGTCGCGCTATGGCGTGGTGGAGGCAGGGCACGTGTTGCTGGAGTCGTTGGCCGCCGCAGGCTGCAGCGACGCCGATATCGATGTGGTGATTCTCTCGCACCTGCATTTTGACCACGCCGGTGGTTTGCTGGCCGCTTGGGACGGCGGCCCGATGCGCCTGCTGTTTCCCAATGCCCGCTTTGTGGTGGGGCGCAAACAGTGGGAACGGGCGCGCAAACCGCATCCGCGCGACCGCGCCTCGTATATTCCGGAACTGCTCGACCTGCTGGAAGCCAGCGGCCGACTGACGCTGACCGATGGCGACACGCCGGACTGCCTGCCGGCGGATTACCGTTTTCATTTGTCGGACGGCCATACCCCCGGCCTGCTGATGACGGAACTACCGTTGGCCGAAGGCCCGGTGGTGTATGTGGCGGATCTCATCCCCGGCGCGCCCTGGGTGCATGTGCCCATCACCATGGGCTACGACCGCTATCCGGAATTGCTCACCGAAGAGAAGGCCGCTTTGTTGGGCGATCTGGCGGCGCGGCATGGCAGGCTTTTCTTCACGCACGACCCAGAACTGGCATTGGCGCGGGTGGCGCGGGATGACAAAGGACGCTTCCATGCGGTCGCGGGTCTGGCGCGCATCACCGCCTTGGCAAGCTGACTGTGGCTTTTGTCAGACAAATATGACAACATGTGTCGTTCGCCCTTGCAGTGCAGCAAGCAGGGCGAACAAAAACGCGCAAAGCCTTGCTATATTTGATCAAACTTTGGATTTGTCTGCAGTGCGGCGCAAGCGAGTGCGCAACGGTTTGAACGTGTGGTGAATTTATTCATCGCGCTGTTTAAGAAAATTATCGACAAATGCCGGAGCCAACCTTATGCTGGCCTTCGGGTTGGCGGTCCTGCGCCGACCTGACCAGGTCGGCCAGTCCTACTGTGGCGGCATGACCGGCAAGCCTGGTCGATGGGAATACATCTCGTGGGGGATGTCGTTGGCCGGGGTATATCCCCGGCTCTTTTTTTGATCAAGTTTGTTGCGATGCCGCAATCGCGGTTGCCAGCGCGCCTGCCCTCATGGCATGGTGAGATGCATGACAGACACCCGTTCTTCCCACACTTCCGCTTATTTACTGCTAACGCTTACCGCGCTGTTCTGGTCCGGCAACTTTGTGCTGGCCCGCGCCATGCATGCCAGCATTCCGCCAATGGCGCTGTCTTTTGGTCGCTGGTTGATTGCGCTGATCCTGCTGCTGCCTTTCGGCTTGCCGTCTTTGTTGGCGCAGCGCGCACTATGGCGTCCCTACTGGAAGCGCCTCATCGTGCTGGCGCTTTTGGGTGTCACGGCTTTCAATTCGCTGGTGTACATCGGCTTGCAAAGCACCGGCGCCACCAATGCCGTGCTGCTGAATTCCTTTATTCCCATACTTATCGCGGCGCTGGGCGCCTTGCTGTTCCGCATGCCGCTCAAGCCGGTGCAACTGCTGGCGGTGATGATTTCTTTTTGCGGCGTGCTGACCATTGTGTCGCACGGCGATCCCGCCCGCCTGCTGGCGCTGGATATCAATCGCGGCGACGCCATCGTGTTCTGCGCCATGGTGGCGTGGGCGGTGTACACCTTGTTGCTGCGCGCCCTGCCGGCGGAGCTTGATCGCCTGGGACTGCTCACCTTGCAGATTGCCATTGGCCTGCTGGGCATCCTCCCGCTATTCCTGCTGGAGCGCGCCGCCGGCCGCACGGTGCCGTTCACCGCCGCCAGCGCGGCCACCTTCGCGTATATGGGCAGCCTGCCTTCGTTGGTGGCTTATTATTTTTACAATCTGGGCGTGGCCCGGGTGGGGGCGGCGCGAGCCGGCAGTTTCATCCACCTGATGCCCGCCTTCGGCGCCATTCTGTCCATGCTGTTTCTGGGAGAGGCCGTACAGGGCTTTCACCTGGCGGGCATCGCCGCCATCCTGGCAGGGGTGGCGTTGTCGACCCGCAGCGGCGGACGTTGAGGAGAACCCATGAGTCGATTCTGGAGTCCGGTGGTCCACCAGCTCACCCCGTATGTGCCGGGCGAGCAACCCAAGGTCAACCGCCTGATCAAGCTGAATACCAATGAAAACCCCTACGGCCCTTCGCCGCGCGTGCTGGAAGCCATCCGCGCCGCCGCCAGCGACGATCTGCGCCTGTATCCGGACCCGGGTTGCACCAGCCTGCGCGAGGCCATTGCCCGCCATCATCAGATGAACCCGGCCCAGGTGTTTGTCGGCAACAGTTCGGACGAGGTCCTGGGCATCGTGTTCCAGGCCCTGCTCAAGCAGCCGCAACCCTTGCTGATGCCGGACATCAGCTATGGCTTTTACCCGGTGTACTGTGGCCTGTTTGGCATCGAGCACCGCAAGGTGCCGCTGGACGAGGAGCTGGCCATCCGGGTGGAGGACTACCGCCAGCCTTGCGGCGCGGTGATTCTGGCAAATCCCAACGCGCCCACCGGCCACCTGCTGTCGCTGAGCGCCATCCGCACCCTGCTGGAAGATCATCCTGATCAGCCGGTGGTGATAGATGAGGCCTATATCGATTTTGGCGGTGAGAGCGCGGTAACGCTGGTCAACGAATATCCCAACCTGCTGGTGGTGCACACACTGTCCAAGTCCCGCTCGCTGGCGGGATTGCGCGTGGGCTACGCCATTGGCCAGACCGGGCTGGTGGAAGGACTGGAGCGGGTGAAGAACAGCTTCAACGCCTATCCGCTGGACCGGCTGGCGCTGGCCGGCGCGACGGCATCCTTTGAGGATGACGAGTATTTCCGCCAGACCTGCGCGGCGGTGATCCGCAGCCGCGAAACCCTGCGCGAGGGCTTGCAGGATCTGGGTTTCGAAGTGCTGCCGTCCGCGGCCAACTTCGTTTTCGCCCGCCATCCGGCGCGCGATGCGGCAGGGCTGGCGGCGGGATTGCGCAGCGAGGGCATCATCGTGCGCCACTTCCGTCAGCCGCGCATCGAGCAGTACCTGCGCATCAGCATCGGCACCGATGAAGAATGCGGCAGCCTGCTGACCGCCCTGGCCGGGCTGTTGCGCGCCTGAGCAGTCGTATCAACACGGGCGGCCCGCGCCGCCGATTAGGCAAGGAGAAAGCATGAGCGAGCAGGACAAGTCCGCCGGCATGGCCCGGCGCGCGCAAGTGATGGGGCAGGCCTTTGTGGACAAGGCCATGGGCAATCTGGACGGCTTTTCCGCGCCGTTGCAGGACTGGCTCAACGAGCACGCATGGGGCAGTACCTGGCAGCGCGAGGGCATCGATCTGAAAACCCGCAGCCTGGTCACCTGCGCCATGCTGGCCGCGCTGGGGCGCAGCACCGAGCTGAAAGGCCATATTCGCGGCGCGGTGAACAACGGCGCGACGCTGGTGGAGATACGCGAAGTGCTGTTGCACAGCGCGGTGTACGCCGGCGCGCCGGCGGCGGTGGAGGCTTTCCGCAGCGCGCGGGAAGTGCTGGCCGAGCTGGGGCTGAGCCTGCCGGATTGACGGTCTGGCCGGCATAAGGGCGCGGACAAGCCTGGCCGAAGGCCGGCGTGCCGCCCCTGCTGTTGTCAGGGTTGATTTCCCGACGGCAGGCCCCACACTGAGTGGACACCCACCAACCGGCGCCGGCCGCAGCCTGCGCCACAGCCGACAGGAAACCGATATGGCAACCGTGACTCTCAAAGGCAATCCGGTAGACGTAGCGGGCGCGCTGCCCGCAAAGGGCGGCAAAGCGCCGGCTCTGAGCCTGACCAATGGCGATCTGGCCGATGTGACGCTGGACAACTACGCCGGCAAGAAAAAAATCCTCAACATTTTCCCCAGCGTGGATACTCCCACCTGCGCCACCTCGGTGCGCAAGTTCAATGAAAAGGCCGCCGGCAAGGCTGATGCCGTGGTGCTATGCGTATCCGCCGACTTGCCTTTTGCGCAGAAGCGTTTCTGCGGCGCCGAAGGCATCGAAAACGTGGTGAACCTGTCCACCTTCCGCAGCCCGGCGTTTGCCGAAGCTTGGGGTGTGAAGTTGGCCAGCGGCCCGCTGGCGGGTCTGACCGCTCGCGCCGTAGTGGTGCTGGACGCCGACAACACCGTGTTGCACAGCGAACTGGTGGCTGAAATCGCGCAGGAACCGGATTACGAAGCCGCGCTGGCCGTGCTGTAAATCTGTCTGACGCCGCCGTCGCTGCCGACGGCTCGCCAGTAAAAAAGCCGCACACTGCTTACAGTGCGCGGCTTTTGCATGGGGTTGGCCGTATCAGGCCTGCGCCTGTCCGGAGGCGGTTTCTGGCGCGGTAGTGACCGGGCCGTCCTGCCGCGCCAGTTTGCTGACCTTGTCCCGGTGTTGGTCGTTCAGTCGCTGATAGTGCTCGTCGGAGCGGCGGAAGAAAATCAGCTCCTTGTCGGTCATGCGGCGCACCTTGGTGGCTTCCTGCGCCGCTTCGTGCGCCAGCACGCTGTTTGCCTCGGCGGTGTCGCGGATGCGGTCGCCCAGCTGGCCGATATCGCGAATGGCGCCCTCCAGCCGCTTCATCTCCGACAGCGTTTCCTCCAGCCGCGCCGGCAGCCAGAAGGCCATCTCGCTGTCCGGCAGCACCTCGCGCCGGGTCTGGCGCAGAATGTCTTCGGCCAACCTCGACAGCAAGATCACCACCTGGCTGCTCTGTTCGCTATAGCGGATCTGCTGACCGGCCTGTTCCACTACCCGGGTGCTCAGCTCCAGCACCTTGCGGCTGTGGCCCTCGCTGTGCAGTGCCGACTCATGCACCTCCTGCATCACATCCAACAGCTTTTCCAGCGCCTGGTTCACATGGCGGGCCGCGCCGGACAGCTCGTCCGCGCCGTCGGCGGGCAAGCGCACCGAGGTATTGCCGGCGGCAATCTGGTCCGCAGCCTTACACATGCGCAGGATGCGCTCTTTCAGGGCGCGGGCGGTGGCCAGTTGCAACAGCACCACCACGCTGCCGGCAATGATAAGCGGCGTGAGGATGGCCACCAGCAGCCGGCCGATGGTGGCACCCATGTCCGACTCCACTTGCCGCAGGCCGGTGCGCTGGGTATCCAGTTGCTGATCAATGCGTTCGATCAGGGGCAGGATGCTGATCTTGTAGGCTTCGTCGGGAATGTTCAGCGCATCCTCCGGCGAGCTTTCGGCAATTTTCAGCGCGCTGCGCATCTGGCGGGAAAACTCCGCCCAGTTGTGCGTCAGCGCCTGTTCAAAGCTGCTGCGCTGATCGGCAGGCAGGGCGGGCAGGATGCTGGCCTTCAGCTGGCGCACTTGCTCGCCAGCGGCCGCCAGCTGGTCGGCGGTGCTCACCATCAGCGGGTCGGCGCGCGAGAGCGCCAGCACCGATGCCTTCAGTTGATTGAGGTCGGCCGACAAGGCTTGCTGTTCGCGGTACTGGGCAAACTGCTGGCCCAGCGAGTACAGCTGGAAGCCTGTCAGCGACAGGACCAGCACCAGGCTCAGCACGGTAAGCGCGATGGTGAGCCAGAGGCGGTTGACGAGGGACATGACGACAGATCCGGCGACGGGAAAGCCAACACGCTACGGCAAAGCCATGACGGGAAGATGACGCTTGTATGACAGGGGGTGGGGCGGCCGGCTTGTTGCGGCCTGAGCGCGCCCCGGCGCTGGCGCCTGCAGTCGTGGAGGCCGACGCGGCCGAAGCGGCGGCCCTTAGCCGGGCCGATGGTCCAGTCGGAACCAGCTGAGAGCCTGGTGCAGGCCGCGCGCGGATTCCGCCAGCTGCTGCATCACCGGGTGCGCCTGCTGCATCTGCTCGTCGATGTGCACTGCCAGGTGAGCCAGCTCGAAACCATGCTGCTGGATGTTGTTGCCTGCCTCGCTCTGCTGCTGCCGGGTTTCGCCCAGCCGGCCCATCAGTGCGTCCAGCTGCCGCAGGCTGCCGTCCACCGCGTCCAGCGCTTCGGCTAAGGTGCGCTGCGACGACTGGCTTTGCTGGCTGGCGTCGCCGGCGGTGTCGATGGCGCCCGCCAGCGCGCCCTTGGCCTGTTCCACTTTTTGCAGGCAGTCGAAGATGCCCGAGGTGGCGCTGGCGGTGCGCTCGGACAGTTTGCGCACCTCGTCGGCCACCACGGCGAAGCCGCGGCCTTGTTCCCCGGCGCGAGCTGCTTCGATGGCGGCGTTGAGCGCCAGCAGATTGGTCTGGTCGGCCACGTCGCGAATCAGCGTGCTGATGTTGGCGATATCGGCCACTGACTGGTTCAGCTCCTGCATCTGCGTGCGGGCGTCGGCAATGCGCGTGGCCAGCTCGGCCATGGCGGCGGCGTTTTCCTGACCCAGGCTGCGCGCGTGACGAGTGCGCGCAATGGCCTCCCGCGCGTCGCCTTCCGCTTGGGCAAGATCGTCCGCCACGCTGCTGGCCTGTTCGGCGATGCGGGCGGCGGCGTCATTGCTCAGATTGGCCTTGCCGGTTTGCTGCCGGCTGGCGTCGGCGGCCTGGGTGGTGATCAGTTTCAGCTGCTGCGAGTCGCGAAGATTGCGGCCGGCGTGCTCATGCACGCTGGAGAGCAGGTCGGACAGGCGGTCCAGGAAGCGATTGATGCGCGCCGCCATCTGCGCCAGTTCGTCCTTGCCCTGTTGCGGCAGGCGGATGGCGAGATTGCCTTCGCCCAGGCTGTCGATGGCCCTGCCCATGGCGTTGAGCTGCTGCTTCAAGCGGCGCGCCAGCGCCAGCTGGATCAGCGTCACGGCAAGACTGGCCACTACCAGCGGGCCAAGAATGAACCAGGCCAGGCCGGCGAGGGTGCCGCGCAGACGGGCTTGCTGGGCGGTCTGCGCTGTCGAGGCTTGCTTCAGTTGCAGATCGAGCAGGGCGGAGAGCGGCACAAGGTATTGCTGGTAGGCCTGCTCCGGAATGGACAGGGCGTCTTGCGGCGCGGTCTCGGCAATTTTCAGCGCGCTTTCCAGATTGCGCGCATAGCCTTGCCACAGCTGGCTGCTGTTGTCGCGGAAACGGGCAGACTGATCGGCGGGCAGCGCCGCAACGATGGCCGGCGTCAGTCGGCTTACCTGCGCCTGTACGGCTTTCAGGTTGGCGGCGGTGTCCGCCTGCATGGGGTCGGCGCGGGACAGCGACAGCACGCTGGCCTTGTATTGATAGAGGTCGGCCGCCAGTTGCTGGCTATCGCGGTATTGATCGATACGGGCGGTGAGGGAAAATAATTGCTGACCGGTGATGCCCATTACCAGTACCAGACTGGCGAGGGTAAACAGCACGGTCAGCCACAAACGCTTGGTCAGGGACATCTTTGCACGGCTTTCCTGCGGTGATTCATACCGCGCAGTCTAGTAGCCGCTTATGACGTTCCCGTGACATGACATGGGTCATGATTTATTGAAAACAGCGTTGTAAATCAAGCAATTTAAACAAGATAAACTCATGCTTTGGCATGATGTGCCAAGCTGCTGGCCCGCATGCTGTTCTTACGCATCAAGATTGGGTTTATGTTTGTCGGCCACCCGCAGATAGTGTTCGGCGGAGTATTTGAAGTAGGCCAGCTCGCTCTCGGTGAGCGGGCGCACCTGTTTGACCGGGTTGCCCAGGTAGAGATAGCCGGATTCCAGTCGCTTGCCTGGCGGCACCAGGCTGCCCGCGCCGATCAGCACGCGGTCCTCGATGACGACGCGGTCCAGCACGATGGTGCCTATACCCACCAGCACTTCATCGCCGATGACGCAGCCGTGCAGGGTGACGTGATGGCCGATGGTGACATGTTTGCCGATGATCAGCGGCGCGCCGGCCGGATCGCTGTCGCGCTTGTGCGTGACGTGCAACATGGCAAAATCCTGGATGTTGCTGCCCTCGCCGATGCGGATGCTGTTCACGTCGCCACGGATCACCGCGCACGGCCACACCGAGGCGCCAGCCTCCAGCGTCACATCGCCGATGACCACGGCGGCGGGGTCGACATAGCAGCTGTCGTGAATGACGGGGGATGCGCCATCGTAGGGGCGGATATTGCGATTCATCAGAACGTCCTCATCTAGAAAACCAGCAGAATGTCCCATCATACAGGGAAGCCCCGCCCATCATAGCCTCGCGGCCCGCCAGAACGGCCGCCGGCCCTTGCCAACCGCACAGGATAAGCACCCATGAGCCAGAACCCGCTTCTCGATTTTTCCGGCCTGCCGCGTTTTGCCGACATCACGCCCGAGCACATCAGTCCGGCCATCGCCGAACTGTTGGCCGAAGCCCGCAAGGCGGTGGCGCAATTGACGGCGCAACACGACACCCCGCAATGGGAAAGCTTTGTCGACCCGCTGACCGACGCCACCGAGCGCCTGTCGCGCGCCTGGGGCGTGGTGGGCCACCTCAACGCCGTGGTCAATACGCCGCAGCTGCGCGACGCATACAACGCCAATATCGCGCCGATTTCCGAGTTTTGGACCGAAATGGGACAAAACCTGGCCCTGTACCAACGCTTCAAGGCGCTGGCCGCCGCCCCCGCTTACGCCGCCTACGGCGTGGCCCGCAAAAAGATCATAGAGAACGACCTGCGCGACTTCCGCCTGTCCGGCGCGGAGTTGCCCGAAGCGGAGAAAGCCCGCTACGCCGATATCCAGAGCCGCCTTGCCGAGCTGTCTGCCCGTTTTGAACAGAACGTGATGGACGCCACCGACGCCTTCAGCCTGTTCATCGACAATGCGGCCGAGCTGGACGGCGTGCCGGAAGACTCGCTGGCCCTGTTTGCCGCCGCCGCCGAAGCGGACGGCAAAACCGGTTACAAGATCACCTTGCAGTTTCCCTTCTATTTCCCGGTGATGCAGTACGCCCACAACCGCGAACTGCGTCGCACGCTGTACGACGCCTACGCCAAACGCGCGTCGGAGTTCGGCCCGGCCGAACAGGACAACACCGCCATCATCCGCGAGAAGCTGCAGCTGACGCGGGAGGAGGCGCAGCTGCTGGGCTTCGCCAACTTCGCCGAACTGTCGCTGTACACCAAAATGGCCGAAAGCCCGCAGCAGGTCATCGATTTCCTGCGCGACCTGGCCCGCCGCGCCAAGCCGTTCGCGCAGAAAGACCGCGCCGAACTGGAAGCCTACGCGGCCAAAGAACTGGGCATCGCCCAACTGGAAGCCTGGGATGTGACCTATGCCGCAGAAAAGCTGCGCGAGGCTCGCTACGCCTTCTCCGAGCAGGAAGTGAAGCAGTACTTCCCCGAACCACGCGTGCTGGAAGGGTTGTTTGGCGTGGTCAATCGCCTGTACGGCGTCAACGTGCAAGCCAGCGGCGCGCCGGTGTGGCACGAGGACGTGCGCTTCTACGACATCCTCAAGGATGGTGCGCTGGTGGGCAGCTTCTATCTGGATCTGTACTCCCGAGAAGGCAAGCGTCCGGGCGCCTGGATGGACGACGCGCGCGGCCGTCGTCAAAAGGGCGAAACGCTGCAAACGCCGGTGGCCTACCTCACCTGCAATTTCACGCGGCCGGTGGGCGACAAGCCGGCGCTGTTCACTCACGATGAAGTCATCACGCTGTTCCACGAATTCGGCCATGGTCTGCATCACATGCTCACCCGTGTGGACGAGTTGGGCGTATCCGGCATCAATGGCGTGGAATGGGATGCCGTGGAGCTGCCCAGCCAGTTCATGGAAAACTTCTGCTGGGAGTGGGATGTGCTGCAAGGCATGACCGCCCATGCCGACAGCGGCGAGCCGTTGCCGCGCGCGCTGTTCGACAAGATGCTGGCGGCCAAGAACTTCCAGAGCGGCATGATTACCGTGCGCCAACTGGAGTTCGCCCTGTTCGACATGCTGCTCTACACCGGCTTTGACACCGCCAAGGGCGACTGGCTGGCGCTGCTGGACGAAGTGCGTCGCGAGGTGGCGGTGAATTTCCCGCCGGCCTACAACCGCTTCCCCAACAGCTTCAGCCATATTTTTGCCGGCGGCTACGCCGCTGGTTATTACAGCTATAAGTGGGCGGAAGTGCTGTCCGCCGACGCCTACGCCGCCTTCGAAGAAGCCGGCGGCGCCAACACCGACACCGGCAAGCGCTTCTGGGACGAGGTGCTGGCGGTGGGCGGCAGCCGCAGCGCGCTGGAGTCTTTCCGCGCCTTCCGCGGCCGCGATCCGCAGATCGACGCGCTGTTGCGTCATTCGGGCATGGTGGAAGCGACGGCCTGACCTGCCAGCGTCCGGCGCGCAAAAAAAAGCGCGCTGGCGGGAACTAGCCCAGCCGGCGCGATCTCTAATTTTTTGCTCAACGGGTTATCTCCTAGAGCAGCAAGCGAGCCAGACGCTTATCCATGCTCCTAGCGACATTGATACTGTGTCTATTTCGGCCCCCGATTTTCGGGGGCCTTTTTTATGATCATGGCGCTGAAAAAGGCAACACCGCCGGCGAAGCGGCGGTGTTGGTGCGGTGACTTTCAGTGAGATGACGCCTCGTGCTTTGCGGGCGGAATCGCCATTTCACTAAAACCGTGTCAGCGGGACGGTTCCTGGCCTTCCGGTGTGCGGGGAGTCAGGCGGTGACGCTGATGGAAGCTCGGCGTGCGCAGCGAAAAAGGCGTCGCCAGCGGCAGCAGGGTAGAGCGGTTGGGGTTCTTGGTGGGGCACAGCGGTTCTTGCTGCGGGTTGAAACGACTATCGATGCGATCAAGCTTGTGTTTGCGATTCAATTGCTTACTCCGGTGATGAAGACGCAACCATTCTAGGCCGCAAACTCTAAGACTGGCAAATTTGATCAAATTAACTGTTGTTTTCCCATCTCAGCCCCTGCGGGAACAGACCCTGTCATGCGCTGTCATCCTCTTGCCATTCGCGGTCATGTTTTCTCGGGTAAGATGGCATCCGCCCGGGGTCAACCCCGTTGCCGCCCGTGCGTTTAACAGGCGATGACCGCGCAAGGGCGGGACTGACAACAAACCGTATCGGGGACAAGCGCATGATGGCCCCGGTGCAAAAAGTCGTGCGAAGCCGGCCGCGTTCGACAAGAGCCGCGGCCGGCTCGCCTTGCTTGCGCAGATGCGCGAGATTGTGAACAGGTTTCCAGGGGATCATCAACCACCATGCTGCCCACTTTTTCCATTAGGCCGGAGCGTCTGACGCTGCTGGTGTCGTTGCTGCTGGTCGTGTTTTACAACGTGCCGTTCTGGCGAGAGATGCTGCGCATCGTCGGTCCGCTGGACAGCCACGGCGTCAAGCTGCTGGTGGAGTCGTTCTTCTTGGTTGTGGCCTTCTACAATCTGGTGCTGACGCTGTTTACCTGGCCCTACCTGGTAAAACCGGTGCTGGCCGTACTGCTGGTCGTTACGGCCTTCATCGCCTATTTCATGAACCAGTACGGGGTGATGATCGACACGCACATGGTGCAAAACGCGGTGCAGACCGACAGCCGCGAAGTGCGCGATCTACTCACTTGGAAAATGGCGTTGTTCGGCCTGTTGCTGGGGGCGCTGCCGCTGGCCCTGCTGTGGAAAGCACGCATCGTCTGGCGCTCGCCGCTGAAAGAAACCGGCGTGCGCTTGCTGACCTTGCTGGTGTCGGCTGCGGTGTTGTTCGGCATTGCCTTCCTCGCCTATCAGGATTTTGCTTCGCTGTTCCGCAATAACCGCCAACTGCGCCATTACCTGACCCCGTTCAACTATATCCAGGCGGTCAATGGCTACTATCAGGATCACTACAACAGCGGCCCCATTGTCGTGGGGCCTTATGGCGAGGACGCCAAGCGCGACCCAGCCTGGAATGCGCATAAACGCAAGACGGTGTTCGTCATCGTGGTGGGTGAAACCGCGCGCGCCGATCATTTCCAGCTCAATGGCTACCCGCGCGACAACAATCCGAAACTATCCGCGCAGCAGGGGCTGATCAATCTGCCCAATGTGCACTCCTGCGGCACGGAAACTGCTGTCTCAGTGCCCTGCATGTTCTCCGGCATGACGCGGGAGAATTACTCCGGCGACAAGGCCGCGCGGCAGGAAAACCTGCTGGACATACTCAAGCGCGCCGGTCTCAACGTGGTGTGGCGCGACAATCAGTCCGGCTGCAAGGACGTGTGCAACCGGGTAACGCTGGAGGACATGACGGTCAGCAAGGATGACAAGCTGTGCGTCACCGGGGAGTGCTGGGACGAAATCCTGCTGAAGAACGCGCAGGAGGTGATCGACAAGAGCGACAAGGACGTGGTGTTAGTGTTGCATCAGATGGGCAACCACGGTCCGGCCTATTACAAGCGCTACCCGCCGGCCTTCGAGAAGTTCAAGCCGGTCTGCCAGACCAGCGAATTGTCCCGTTGCCCGAAGGAGCAGATCGTCAACGGTTTTGACAACGCCATCCTTTATACCGATACGGTGTTGTCGGGCGTCATCGACTTCCTGCGCGCCAATCAGCAACGTTTCAACACCGGCATGATCTATATGTCCGATCATGGCGAGTCGCTGGGCGAGAATGGTCTCTACCTGCACGGCACGCCGTATATGCTGGCGCCGGAAGCGCAAAAACATGTGGGTGCCATGATGTGGTTCTCCGACGGTTTCCGCCAGGATGTGGGTCTCAATCAATCCTGCCTCGAAGCGCGCAAGGCGCAGCCGTACTCACACGACAACCTGTTCCACTCCGTACTGGGCCTGATGGGCGTTCAGACCGCGGTGTACAACAAGGAACTGGACATGTTCGCCGCCTGTCGCCGCTAAATGCTGGGGGCGCTTATGCTATCCTGCAGGGCCGTCCGCTAGGACGGCCCTGTTTTTTGTCTGGAGCCGAACACATGAAATTAGCCACCTGGAACGTCAACTCTCTCAAGGTACGTCTGCCGCAAGTATTGCAGTGGCTGGCGGACAGCCCGGTGGACGCGCTTTGCCTGCAAGAGCTGAAGATGGATCAGGACGCCTTCCCGCTGGCGGAGATCGAGGCGGCGGGTTACCGCGCGGCATGGTTCGGCCAGAAAACCTACAACGGCGTGGCCATCCTGACGCCGGCTGCTTATCAGTTGGAAGACGTGGTGGCGGGCATCCCGGGCTATGACGACCCGCAGCGCCGGGTTATTGCCGCCACCATCAATGGCGTGCGCGTGATTTGCGCTTACTTCGTCAACGGCGAAAGTGTGGATTCGCCCAAATATGCTTACAAACTGGAATGGTTGGCGCGCATGGAAGCCTATGTGGCCGATGAGCTGACCCGTCACCCGCGACTGGCCTTGCTGGGCGACTACAACATCGCGCCGGAAGACCGCGACTTGTACGATCCGGAGGGCTGGCGCGAGCAAGTATTGTGCAGCACGCCGGAGCGCGAGGCCTTCCGCCGCCTGCAAGGATTGGGGCTGACCGACAGCTTCCGCCTGTTCAATCAGGAAGAGAAACAGTTCAGCTGGTGGGACTATCGCGCCATGATGTTCCGCCGCAACCTGGGCGTGCGCATCGACCACATTCTCATTACCGACGAGTTGAAAGCCCGCGCCCAGGCTTGCGTGATCGACAAGACCCCGCGCAAGTGGGAGCGCCCGTCGGACCATACGCCCGTGGTGTTGACGCTGGCGGACTGAACATCCGGTGGCCTGCGGCCTGTTGCCGGTGTTTTGTCAGTCTTGCTGACGACAGTTTTACCTGATGTTTGTCTTTCGAGTCTGTGGAAGGGTGTGAAGCGGGCAGGATCAAGGCGCGACGCGGAAGATGTCGCCCGCCCCGTACCGGGGACGGGCCGCTATCATACTGACGTGATTGAAGATTGTTTGGCTTGGCTCAAACGAAAACATATTAGCAATTGCTAAAGTAATGTTTTTGCATGCGAATCAGGTGCCGTCATGAGCCAGAACCACCCACCCCTGCCTTGCGACCCTTACTACGAGGGCGTTCCCGATTACATGACCGAGGTCTATGACTGGGCCTACGTCAATCCCCGCCGCGCCGCCTTGCTGGACCGCAATCTGGTGGTCAGCACCCTGTTGTTCCTCAATGACCAGCGACTGATGCGCCGTTATCTGGACGCCATCCGTCCCGGCATGACGGTATGGCAGGTAGCGCATGTTTACGGCGACCTGGTGCAAAGGGCCGCCGACAAGGTTGGCCGAAGCGGCCATTTCGTTTTGACCGACATCACGCCGGTACAAGTGGAGCATGGCGCGGCCAAGTTGCGGGATTATCCCCAGGCTAGCGTCGTGCGCGCCGATGCCGCGCACTTCCGCATGCCGCAGCCAGTGGATCTGGTGTGCAGCTTTTTTATGCTGCACGAAGTGCCGGACGATCTCAAACACGCCATCGTCGACAACATGCTGGATCAAGTGCCAGTGGGCAGCGAGGCATTGTTCGTCGATTACCACGGTCCGGCCGCCTGGCAACCCATAGGCTGGCTGCTCAAATGGGTGAATCGTGTACTGGAGCCGTTTGCCGAAGCGCTGTGGCGCAAGGAAATCCGCGACTATGCCCGCGAGGCGGCATGTTTTGAATGGCGCAAGGAAACGCTGTTTGGCGGCGTCTATCAGGTGGTGCGGGCGAAAAGGCTGCGTTAGGGCGGCCTTCAGTGATGGATGTTCGGGCGTAGCAGTGCCTTGAAAACGCTTTGTACGTGTTGTTACACGTCCTTACAGAGCACTCACAGACGGCGAGACAGGGCATCGCTACGATACGACTCATGGAAACACCACTCCGGTGTCTCGGAAAGAACACTCCTCACTGAATTGGAGAATGCACCATGAAAAAACTGACCCTGCTGGTTCTGTCTGCTGCTTTCGGCCTGAGCTCCGCCGCTGGTTTTGCCGCTACTACCGCCTCCGCTCCGGCTGCCAAGGCTGAAGCCAGCAGCCCGAAGAAGGCCACCAAGATTCATCACGCCAAGAAAGGCGAGAAGAAAGTAGAAGCTTCCGCTCAGAAGGCTCAAGCCGCTGACGCTTCCGCTCCGGCCAAGAAGGCTCACAAAAAGGCTGCCAAGAAGCACACCGCCAAGAAAGTAGAAGCTTCCGCTCAGAAGGCTCAAGCCGCTGACGCTTCCGCTCCGG
>NZ_CAMFLA010000010.1 GCF_945957525.1 uncultured Aquitalea sp.
AACTCGCGACCTCAACCTTGGCAAGGTTGCGCTCTACCAACTGAGCTATTCCCGCGTCGCATGGTGTTACAGCAGTATCTGGATGGAGCGGGAAACGAGGCTCGAACTCGCGACCTCAACCTTGGCAAGGTTGCGCTCTACCAACTGAGCTATTCCCGCATACACACTGCTACTGCTTTCTTTCGCTGCCACCAAGTGGCGTCGAGAGAGTGCGAATTATAAGGGTTTCTGGCCCCCTGTCAACTGCTCACACATCAATTTTTTTACCGGAAAACTGCTGCGCCGCCATGCGCAGATAGTAAACCATTGACCACAAAGTCAAAACCACCGCCACGTACATGCAAAGATTGCCCAGCTCCCGCGTCAACACGCCGGGAATCAACGGGCCATCGTACAGCAACAGCAAGATAGCCAGCATTTGCGCCGTCGTTTTCAGCTTGCCGATATAGGCGACTGCCACGCTACTGCGGCTGCCCATGCCTGCCATCCACTCGCGCAGCGCTGAAATGGTGATTTCGCGGCCGATAATGATCATGGCCATCCAGCCCGGCGTACGGGCCAGTTCCACCAGCAGAATGAGCGCGGCGGCAACGATCAGCTTGTCCGCCACGGGATCGAGAAACGCGCCGAAGGCGGAAGTCTGCCCCAGCTTTCGCGCCAGAAAACCATCCAGCCAGTCAGTCCAGGCCGCCAACAGGAAAATGAAGGCGCCCAGCGAATTGCGGCTATGCGCCAGCAGTACGCTGTCCGGCAAGAAGAACACCGCCACGCAGATGGGTATCAGGGCAACCCTGAGCCAGGTCAGGAATATGGGCAAGTTGAAGGGCATTGGGTCGGTCTTGTTATGAACGTTGTCAGTGCAGTGCGTTGTAGATTTTTTCCGCCAGCGTCCGGCTGATGCCTTCCAGCTGGGCCAGGTCGTCCACACTGGCCGCCGCCACCCCGCGCAAACCGCCAAAGCGCAACAAGAGCTGCTGGCGACGCTTGGCGCCGATGCCGGGAATATCCTCCAGCGTCGAGGTGGTGCGCGCCTTGGCGCGCTTGGCGCGGTGGCCGGTAATGGCGAAACGGTGCGATTCGTCGCGTATGGTCTGGATTAAATGCAGCGCGGGATGGTCGCTGCGCAATTGTAGCGTTTTTTGCTGGAAGGGGAGGATCAGCGTTTCCAGACCTGGCTTGCGCTCCTCGCCCTTGGCCACGCCGATGATGGGCAGCTGGATGCCCAGCTCGGCAAACACCTCCACCGCGACACCCACTTGGCCCTTGCCGCCGTCGATCAATACCGCGTCCGGCATCACGCCCTCGCCTTCGGCCAACTTGCCATAGCGGCGCGTCAACACCTCGCGCATGGCGGCGTAATCGTCGCCGGCTTTGGCGGTAGTGATGTTGAAGCGCCGGTATTGCGAAGGCTGCATGGCCTCTTTGTCGTATACCACGCAGGAAGCCACTGTAGCCTCGCCCATGGTGTGACTGATGTCGAAGCATTCCAGCCGCTCCACCCCCTCCAGCTCCAGCGCTTCATTCAGCTGCTGCAAACGGTGACGTTGCGTGGCCTTGCTGCTCTGTCGCTGCGCCAAGGCCAGCATGGCGTTCTTTTCCGCCATTTCCAGCCAGACGCGGCGTTCGCCAATGGCATTGGACACCAGCAGCACTTTGCGCTCGGCCTGTTCTTCAAGATAGGTTTTGAGCACGTCCGACACGGGATGATTGATGACGATCACCGGCGGCACCGGCGCACCCAGATAATGTTGCGACAGGAAGGCATCCAGGTTGGCCGAAGCGTCGCCTTCCTCCCCGCCCTGCGGGAAGAAACTCTTGTCGCCCAAATGCCTGCCGCCGCGCACCATCACCAGATTGACGCAAGCCATGCCTTCGCTGATCACCACGGCAGCTACATCCACGTCCTGCTGACTGGAGTTACTGGAAACAAACTGTTTTTCCTGCACGCGGCTGAGCGCCTGGATCTGGTCGCGCAGTTCTGCGGCTTGCTCGAACGCCATAGACTCTGCCGCCGCCATCATGCGCGCCGTGAGATCGTCGATCAGTTCGCTTTGCTTGCCCTGCAGGAAGGACACCGCACTGGCGACATCCTTGGCATATTCCTCGCGCGACACTTCATCCACACACGGGCCGCTGCAACGACGAATCTGAAACAGCAAGCAAGGGCGCGAGCGGTTGGAGTACACCGAGTCTTCACAGGTGCGCAGGCGGAATACCTTTTGCAGGATCTGGATGCTTTCCCGCACGGCGTAGCCATTGGGATAAGGGCCGAAATACTGGTGGGGCTTTTTGAGTTCGCCCCGGTAGTAGGCCATGCGCGGGAAGTCATGCCCGGACAACATCAGATAAGGGTAGGACTTGTCGTCCCGAAACAAGATGTTGTACTTGGGCGACAGCGCCTTGATCAGGTTGTTTTCCAGAATCAGCGCCTCCGCCTCGGAGCGCGTGACCGTAGTCTCGATGCTGGCCACCTGTTTCACCATCAGGCGAATGCGCGGGGAGAGGTCGTTTTTCTGGAAATAAGAGCTGACGCGACGCTTGAGGTCCACCGCCTTGCCCACATAAAGCACATTGCCCGACGTATCGAGCATGCGATAGACGCCGGGCAAATTGGGAAGACCGGCTAGCACCGGCCTGGGATCAAAAACCGCTGGACTCACTGATTGCACCAGGACTGCACATTCTTTTGGGCTTCTTGAATATAGGCCTGCCGCTGTGCGTCGCTGGCGAGGTTGTTGCTGCCGGGCACATACACGCGGCCATTCTTTTGCAAGCCTGCCAGATTATCCTGCGCGTTCTTGCAGTTTTGCTGCGCCGTCTTTTTGTTCTTCTCATTGATCTTGGCGTTTTCCGCGTCGATCTCGGCATTCTTTTTGTCGGTTTCGCTCAGCGGAGTCTTTGCCTTGCCCGCTGGGGCGGATGCCTGGATGGCCGGCTGCGTGGCGCGCACATTCACCGACTTGGCCTTCGCGCCCGGTGGCGGCTGGTCGGAAAACACCACCTTGCCGTTGGCGTCGACATACTTGTAAACCTCGGCCATGGCAGGAGCCGACAGCAAAAATGCAACAGACATTACGACCAGAGACAGGCTTTTCATGGTGTTTTCCTGACATGAAACAGACTGATTGTACGGTGTTGCCTGCGGCCGCGCAAAGGCCGACTGCCCTAATTTTTGCAAGCCGCCCGCCATCTCGGTATAATGCCGCTTTGCCGCAAAGGAAACGCCAGATGCGTATCATCGAGAAAGCCTATACTTTCGACGACGTTCTCCTCGTCCCGGCCCACTCCTCAGTACTGCCGCGCGACGTATCCCTCTCCACCAAGCTCACCCGCAACATCACCCTGAACCTGCCGCTGGTTTCTGCCGCGATGGATACGGTGACCGAGTCCCGTCTGGCCATTGCCATGGCCCAGGAAGGCGGCATCGGCATCATCCACAAGAACATGCCGGCTGAAAAACAGGCTCTGGAAGTGTCCAAGGTGAAACGCCACGAAAGCGGCGTGGTGAAAGATCCCATCACTATCGCTCCAGACATGCTGGTGCGCGATCTGGTGCTGCTGACCCGCCAACACAAGATTTCCGGCCTGCCCGTAATCGAGGCTGGCAAAGTGGTCGGCATCGTCACCAACCGTGACCTGCGCTTCGAGACCCGTCTCGAACAGACTGTCGGCTCCATCATGACCCCGCGCGAACGCCTGATCACCGTCAAGGAAGGCGCCAGCATCGACGAGGCTCGCGAACTGATGCACGCCCACCGTCTGGAACGCGTGCTGGTGATCAACGATCAGTGGGAGCTGAAGGGCCTGATCACCGTCAAGGACATCGTCAAGACCAGCGAACACCCCAACGCCAACAAGGACAGCCAAGGCCGTCTGCGCGTTGGCGCAGCCGTTGGCACCGGCGGCGATACCGCTGAGCGCGTCGCCGCGCTGGTGGCCGCCGGCGTGGATGTCATCGTGGTGGACACCGCTCACGGCCACAGCCAAGGCGTGATCGACCGCGTGCGCTGGGTCAAGCAAACCTACCCTCAAGTGGATGTCATCGGCGGCAACATCGCCACCGCCGCCGCAGCGCGCGCGCTGGTTGAAGCCGGCGCCGACGCAGTAAAAGTGGGGATTGGTCCCGGCTCCATCTGCACCACCCGTATCGTGGCCGGTGTTGGCGTGCCTCAGCTTACCGCCATTCACAACGTATCCGAAGAACTCAAGGGTACCGGCGTGCCGATGATCGCCGATGGCGGCATCCGCTTCTCCGGCGACATTTCCAAGGCGCTGGCCGCCGGCGGCAACTGCGTGATGCTGGGCGGCATGTTCGCCGGCACCGAAGAAGCCCCGGGCGAGGTTGAGCTGTTTCAGGGCCGCTCGTACAAATCCTACCGCGGCATGGGCTCTCTGGGCGCCATGAGCCAGGGTTCCAGCGACCGTTACTTCCAGGATGGCAACAACGCTGACAAATTCGTGCCGGAAGGCATCGAAGGCCGCGTGCCGTACAAGGGCCCGATTGGCCAGGTTATCCATCAACTGATGGGCGGCCTGCGCTCTTCCATGGGCTACCTCGGCTGCGCCAGCGTTGCCGAGATGCACGAGAAAGCCGCTTTCGTGGAGATCACCTCCGCCGGCATGCAGGAATCCCACGTGCACGACGTACAAATCACCAAGGAAGCACCGAACTACAACGTGTCGCGCTAAGCGCCGCGCCCTTCGGCAAACCGGAAGCCCGCCTCTCAGGAGACGGGCTTTTTCTTTGGCTGTCCGCCGGCGCGCCCCACATCTGCAAGGACAACACCTGCGCAATGGCCGGCGATAAACCGCACGGGACAACACTGCCATTCGCCCCCTCCCCATCTCCCTAAGCCCGCCTCAGGTCAATCCCCCTCCGCCTAGGGCACTATGCGCCCACTGCGTCAGTGGTGCCTGATGACGGCAATCCGGCCAGTTAACCGCCACATTCATACCTGCCTTATATCTGTGCAACATGGCACTCGCTAATTTTGAGCCTCCGCCCTTCTCAACCATGAAGAACGTCCATGCCGCTCAATCTGCCATTTCCGCCCGAAATCCAACAGGCCCTCGCCGAATTCACCGGCATCCGGCAGCAAATTCACGCGTCTCCCGAACTGAAATTCGAGGAAAAACGCACCAGCGAACTGGTGACCGCCAGGCTGCGCGAATGGGGGGATGCCAGCACCGGTGTTGGTAAAACCGGGGTGGCGGGCAGCTTGAGTCTTGGCCACGGCAAGAAGCGCATTAGCATGCGCGCCGATATGGTGTCCTACCCATCCAGGAGGCCACGCACCTACCCTATTCCAGCCGGCGCGACGGCAAGATGCACGCCTGCGGCCATGACGGTCATACCGCCATTTTGCTGGCCGCCGCGCCTTACCTGGCTGAAACCCGACGCTTCAACGGCACGGTGCGGGTGATCTTCCAGCAGGCGGAAGAAGGCTTGGGCGACACGCAAGCCATGCTGCAAGACGGTCTGTTTCGACACTTTCCCTGCGATGCGATCTTCGGCCTGAACAATACGCCGGGCTTTCCGGTAGGACAGGCGCTGCTGAAAAGCGGGCCGATGGCCGCCTCATCCGATGCGCTGAGCATCAAGCTCACCGGCACGGGCGCCCACGGCGCCATGCCTTATCTGGGCCGCGATCCCATCGTCGCCGCCATCGTGATGGCACTGCAAACCATCGTCAGCCGCAACCTCAATGCCACCGAATCCGGCGTCATCAGCGTGGGCATGCTGCATGCCGGCTCGGCCCACAATGTGATACCGGAAACAGCGGAGCTGGAGTTGAGCATCCGTGCGCTCAGCAGCGCTGCCAAGGACACGCTCAAAAAAATCTACAGACGCTGGTAACGCAGCAGGCGGCCAGTTTGGGCATGTCGGCAGAGCTCAGCTAACGCGAGTTGATGCCGGTGCTGGTGAACAGCGAAGCGGAAACCAGGTTGGCGGCCGAGGTTTGCCGAAGCCTGCTTGCTGGGCGAAGAGCAGGTCATCATGTCGCCGGTGGGCATGATGGGCAGCGAGGGCTTCGCTTACATGCTGGAGCACGTGCCCGGCTGCTACCTGCTGATCGGCAACGGCATGGAGGGGCACGGCGGCGGCACCGTTCACAACCCGGGCCATGACTTCAACGACGCCACGCTACCGGTGGGCGCGTCCATCTGGGCGCGGCTGGTGGAGCGCTTCCTCCCCCTTTGACAGGTCCCTCTCCGGCACACTCCTCTCAACCTCACCTCGCGAGGCCCGAGCATGAACAAATCGCTGGAACCTGTCTTGCCGGCCACCGCCTGCAACTGATCGCGCACTGAAGGCAGCCGCGCCACCGGCCTGTCGGTCATTTACACCACCGGCGTCACGGTGTTTGGCGGCTTTGCCCCCTACTTCGTCAGCAAGCTGATCAGCCTCACCGGCAACGCCATGGCCCCCAGCTGGTATTTGATGTTCTGCGGCGTCGCCAGCTTGCTGGCTTTCCCTGAAGAACGGCTGGATTGACAGAGGCTGACGACACCGCCTGAATCAGGCCAATGCCAGCATCAAGCGCGTGCGCAGATCCTTGGGGGCGGTGTCATAGGGCGAATTCAGATACTCCTCCACGCAAGGCACATTGGCCGGCACCTTGCCGCTATGGGGCAACCAGTGCCGGTACAGCCAGTCCCAGGTGGTTTTCAGCTCGGCATAAGGGCCAAGATGCAGGGCGCAGGCGTAATGCCCCGCCGGAATCTCTCCCCATTCGAAATTGTCCGGCAATGCCTTGTCCGCCCACGCATCCGGCGCGGTAAGGCAAGCAATGGATTGCAACTCCGCTTCCGGCATCTGATCCGGGTCGCTGAGAAACAGGGCAAACGCACGGCTATGCGCCACATTCTCCGGCCCCAGCAGCGCCTGCAAGGCGTCAAAAGCCTTGCCGATATCCATATACGCGCCACGGTGGCGGCGCATCAGCACGCGCAGCTCCTGTTCCATGTACATTTCACTCACTTCATGCATGACGGTCTCCCGGTTTAGCCCGGCCTGTGCGACCCGGCGTTTGCGATAACGCCCCGGCGTCTCGCCATAGGCAAGACCGAATGCCCGGACAAAAGCCGCGCTGCTGCTGTACCCGGCCCGCAGCGCCACTCGAGGCAAGGGCAACACGCTGCGCTCCAGATCACGCGCGGCGCGGTGCAGCAGCAGCCGCTGCCGGGTTTCCGCCACGGTCTCACCCATCAGGCCGTGATAGACCCGGTGAAAGTGATAAGGAGACAGGCAAGCCTCTTCGGCCAGGCGCTCCAGCGACACCGATGCGTCCAGATGCCGCCACAGGTAGTCCAGCGCCGGCAGCATGCGCCGCAGATACGGCGACTCCGGTCCTCTTTGGCGATAGGGCGTTTTCATGCGTACAGCTTATCCGGAAGAAATTGATTCAGTTTGCGCTATTGCCCGGCTGCTGTAGCAGCAGCCATTGGTATTCCTGGCACAGCGCCACCACGAAATCCCACACCACGCGATAACGCAGGGTGCGGCGGATATCTCCGCGGCCGCTAATCCAGTAAGAACGTTGAATGCGGATATCGGGCAGGATCTGCGTCAGCCTCGGGTCGTCATGGGTCATGAAGTTGGGCAACACGGCAATGCCGCCACCCGCCAGCGCGGCCTGCTGCTGCGCCACCACGCTGGTGGAGCGCAAATGCAGATTGGGCTGACGACACAGGCCCTGATGAAACATCAATTCGCGCGAGAACAACAAATCATCCACATAGCCGATGATGGGATGACCGGACAGATCGTCCCGCTCAACGATGGGCGCCTGAGCCGCCAACCAGGCCGGGGCAGCGTACAGGCCCAGACAGTAGTCCGTCAGCTTGCGCGTCACCACCATATTCACCTGCGGCCGCTCCAGCGATATGGCGATGTCGGCCTCGCGGTTGGTGATGCTGACAAAGCGGGGCACCGCGATCAGATCCACCTCCAGCGCAGGATAGAGCGCCATCAGCCTGGGCAGGTGGCGCGCCAGAAACCAGGCGCCTATGCCTTCCGGTGCGCCCAGGCGCACTTGGCCCGACACTTCTGCATGCCCCACCTTGGCTTCGTCCAGCATGTGGCTGGCGGTATTTTCCATCGCCTCGGCCAAGGGCAGCAATTGCCGGCCGATGGCGGTCAGGGTGTAACCGTCGCTGTGCTGGACAAACAAGGGCTGACCCACACTGACTTCCAAGGCCTCGATATGCCGGGCCACCGTCGCATGGGCCGTACCGAGTTGCCTGGCGGCGCTCAGCAGCTTGCCGCTGCGGTGCAAGGCCAGAAAGTAGCGAATGTCATTCCAGTCAAACATGCAACACTCCTGCAAAAACGGATAGTGAACCAGCCATGCGCCGGCACGGTTGCGCATGCTGCGCCGCGGGGCGGCTGCAAGCCGCTTCCGCTGGCGCAATGCCCCGCCGGCACGACGGTTTATTGTGCAAGCGCACACGATAGATCAAACGCTTGCGGGCGCGGCTGTTCAAAAATTAACACAAGCTGTTACGACACGGGCATTTTCTGCTCGCCTTGCAAAGCTCTAGTCTGAGCCGGTCTTGCGGATACTTCAGGAGGAGCGGCATGCCGGCAGCGCAGTGCGGAGAGTTTGATTACATCATCGTCGGCGCGGGCAGCGCCGGCTGCCTGCTTGCCAACAGGCTTTCGGCCAACCCCGGTCACCGCGTACTGCTGCTGGAGGCCGGCGGCGAAGACAACTACCCCTGGATTCACATCCCGGTGGGCTACCTGCGCTGCATCGGCAACCCGCGCACCGACTGGTGTCTGAAAACCGCTCCCGAGCCCGGGCTGGGCGGCCGCAGCCTCAACTATCCGCGCGGCAAGGTGCTGGGCGGTTGTTCGTCCATCAACGGCATGATCTACATGCGCGGCCAGGCGGCCGATTACGACCGCTGGGCGGCGGCCGGCAACGCCGGTTGGAGCTGGCGCGAGGTGCTGCCTGATTTCATCGCCATGGAGCACCATTTCGACCCCGCCCGGGCCTTGCACGGGCACCAGGGCGAATGGCGCGTTGAGGCGCAGCGACTGTCCTGGGACATTCTGGAAGCCTTCCGCGCGGCGGCCGCGCAAACCGGGATCGCGCCGGTGGACGACTTCAATCAGGGCGACAATGCCGGTTGCGGCTATTTCGAGGTAAACCAGAAACAGGGCGTGCGCTGGAACAGCGCCAAAGCCTTTCTGCACCCGGTACGCCAGCGCGCCAACCTGACCGTGCTGACCAGTGCGGAGGCGGAACGCCTGCTGATGCGCGAGCGTCGCGTGGAAGGTGTCGCCTTCATCCGCCACGGCCAGCGCGTAGAAGCGCGGGTGCGGCGCGAGGTAGTGCTGGCCTCCGGCGCCATCGGCAGCCCGCTGCTGTTGCAACGCTCGGGCATCGGCGATCCGGATGCCTTGCGCGCCTGCGGCATTGCGCCGGCGCACGCGCTGCCCGGCGTGGGCAAAAACCTGCAGGACCATTTGCAGCTGCGACTGGTCTACCGCCTCAACGACAAGGCCCGCACGCTCAATCAGCTGGCGCACAGCTGGCGGGGCAAGCTCGGCATGGCCTGGGATTACGCCCTGCATCGGCGCGGACCGCTGGCCATGGCGCCCAGCCAGTTGGGCGCCTTCGCAAAATCCTCGCCCGAGCAGCCTTCGGCCAACCTTGAATACCATGTGCAGCCGCTGTCGCTGGATCGCTTCGGCGAGCCGCTGCACCGCTTCCCGGCCTTCACCGCCTCCGTCTGCGACCTGCGCCCGCAAAGCCGGGGCGAAGTGGGCCTTGGCGGCCCCGCACTGACCGACGCGCCGCGCATCCAGCCGCGCTATCTCAGCCATCCGGATGACCTGCGCGTGGCGTCGGACGCCATCCGGCTGACGCGCCGCATCGTCGCCGCGCCGGCGCTGGCCGCCTACCAGCCGCAGGAATACAAGCCCGGCCCCGGCTACGAAAGCGAAGCGCAGCTGCACGCGGCGGCCGGCGAGATCGGCACCACCATCTTCCATCCGGTTGGCACCTGCAAGATGGGCGGCGACGCCATGGCGGTGGTGGATGAACGACTGCGCGTGCGCGGCCTGCGCGGACTGCGCGTGGCGGACGCTTCCATCATGCCCTTCATTACCTCGGGCAATACCAACTCGCCCACGCTGATGATTGCGGAAAAGGCCGCGCGCATGTTGGCCGAAGACGCCATTAATGACACCACAAGACCGGCTTCCAGGCCGGCGGACACCATAAAAGCAGCCAACAAAAACCAGTTTCACGACTGAGGCAAGGCGCGCCGACGCATGCAGCGCATTGAGTACGACCAGGCGCGCAACGCCGCAACAGGATTTTTGTTGGCCGCTCTTAGCCGTGCCAAGCGGCATCGACCGCACACACAAGGAGAGACAAGCATGAGCAACGCGTATCAGGTCAGCGCCGGCCAGGCCGTCGGCGTCATCACCCAATCCGAGCGACGAGTGATCTTCGCATCGTCGCTGGGCACCGTGTTCGAGTGGTATGACTTTTTCCTCTACGGAGCGCTGGCCTCCATCATCAGCAAGCAATTCTTTGCCGGCGTAAACGACACCACAGCCTTCATTTTTGCGCTGATGACTTTTGCCGCCGGCTTTCTGGTGCGCCCGTTCGGTGCCTTGGTGTTCGGCCGGCTGGGCGACATGATAGGCCGCAAATACACCTTTCTCGCCACCATCATCCTGATGGGCCTGTCCACTTTTCTGGTGGGCGTTCTGCCCAACTACGCCAGCATCGGCATTGCCGCGCCCATTCTGCTGGTGGTGCTGCGCATGCTGCAGGGGCTGGCCATTGGCGGTGAATACGGCGGTGCGGCCATCTATGTGGCGGAGCACGCGCCCGACCACAAGCGCGGCAGCTACACCAGCTGGATTCAGGTCACCGCCACCGGCGGACTACTACTGTCGCTGCTGGTGATTCTGGCTTGCCGCCAGATTACAGGCGACGATTTCAACAGCTGGGGCTGGCGGCTGCCATTCCTGATTTCGCTGCTGCTGTTGGGCATCTCCACCTGGATTCGCCTGTCCATGCACGAATCGCCGGCCTTCCTCAAGATGAAGGCCGAAGGCAAGCACTCCAAAGCCCCGCTGACCGAATCGTTCACCAACTGGCAGAATCTGCGCATCGTGCTGATTTCGCTGTTCGGCATCAATGGCGGTCAGGCGGTTACCTTCTACTGCGCGCAGTTCTATTCCTTGTTCTTTCTCACGCAAATCCTCAAGGTGGACGCGCAAAGCGCCAATCTGATGCTGGTGGCAGCACTGATCATCTCCGCCCCGCTGTTCCTGTTCTTCGGCAAACTGTCCGACCGCATCGGCCGCAAACCCATCCTCATGGCCGGTTTTCTGCTGGGCGCGCTCTTGACCTTCCCCGCCTTCAAGGGGCTGACGCTGTACGCCAGCCCCGACATCGCTCACGCGCAGCAACGCAGCCCGGTGACCGTGGTGGCAGACCCCACCACCTGCCACTTCCTGTTTGACCCGGTGGGCAAGGCCAAACTGGATACCGCCTGCGACAAGGCCAAATCACTGCTGGCCAAGAGCGGCATTCCCTATCAGGAAAAAGCCGGTCCCGCCGGCAGCATGCAGGTGATGATAGGCAGCACCACGCTGGATGGCTTCGACAAGGACAAGCTGCTGGGCGGCCTCAAGGCGGCCGGCTACCCGGACAAGGCAGATCCGTCCAAGATCAACCAACCCATGGTGGTGCTGATGCTGGTGCTGCTGTGCGTGTTCTCCGCCATGACTTACGGCCCGCTGGCGGCCCTGATGGTGGAGCTGTTTCCCACCCGCATCCGCTACACCTCGATGTCGCTGCCCTACCATCTGGGCAATGGCTGGATCGGCGGCCTGCTGCCCACGGTCGCCTTCTCGCTGGTGGTATACACCGGCGACATCTTCTACGGCCTGTGGTACCCGGTGATTGTCTGTGTGATGAGCTTTGTCGTCAGCCTGATCGCGCTGCCGGAGACCTATCGCCGCGACATCCACCAGCACTGAAACTCCCGGTCCCGGGCATCCTCCCGGCCTCGTTGGCGGCCCCCTGCGGTGGCCGCCTTTTTCATTCCGCTAGCAGCTCAACACAGCGCCCCTCCCCCTCATGCTGCGCCGCGCTTGCCCCTCACCAGGGAACAGCTTATAAAACGGCTTGCCCGCCTTCGGCCAACCTCTTGCTCACGCCATGCACCCAGACAGCCAAAGCCTTTATCTCACGCTCAACCGCCACCGCTACCACCTGCGCCAATGGGGCAAGCCAGACGCGCCGCTCTTGGTGATGCTGCACGGCTGGATGGACAGCTCCGCCACCTTCCGTTATCTGGTGGAAGCCCTGCCCGACCAATGGCGCATCGTCGCGCCGGACTGGCGCGGCTTTGGCGACTCGGACTGGAACACCGGCAGCTATTACTTTCCCGACTACCTGGCCGATCTGGACGCTTTGCTGGACCAGCTCTCTCCCAATGAACCGGTGCGCCTGCTGGGTCACAGCATGGGGGCGATGGTGGCCGGCATCTATAGCGGCGTACGGCCCGAACGCATACGGCAAGCGATGCTGGTGGAAGGCTTCGGCCTCAACGCCACCCGCCCAGCCGAAGCGCCCGGCCGCTACGGACGCTGGCTGCGGGAAACCGCCCAGGCGCCCTCCTTTGCCCCCTTGGGCAGCGTGGAAGACGTGGCCGCCAAGCTGATTGAGCGCAATCCGCGCCTGCAAGCCGGGCGGGCGATGTGGTTGGCCGAAGCGCTGACCCGGCAGGACGCGCAAGGTCAGCGCTTTTACCGCGCCGACCCCCGCCACAAGATGGTGAACCCGGTGCTGTATCGGCTGGAAGAAGCCAAAGCCTGCTGGCAACGCATCAGCGCACCGGTGCACTGGGTGCTGGGTGGCGATATGTGGGACCACCCCATGGCCAAGGGCGTGATGGACACGCTGCCCGAACGGCGCGCCTGTTTTGCCCAGCTGCAGGAGACCGTTGTGCCCGAAGCGGGCCACATGATCCAGTGGGAACAACCTGCCGCGCTGGCTTCGGTTGTAAGCGGCTTTTTCGACTGCCGCAGCAAGGCCTGAACAGTGGCTTGACGGGCGTCAACGTCATGATGACCAGTAGGGTAAAGATCGCCAAGAGCGTGCATAAGCCCTGTTAGAATGGACAGGTTCCACCTAAAACAATGACTGCCGCATGACGCCCTTGATCAGCACCGACGAACGAGACGAGCTCCTGAAAAACCTGGTTATTCCGCCCAGACCCCATGTGCTGGACGAGCTGATGAGGCTGAAGAATGACCCGGACGTCACCTTGCAAAAACTCAGCGACATCATCAGCGAAGACACTGCGCTGAGCGTGGCCATGCTGAAAGCCGCCAATACCCCCATCGTGGGCCGCGGCCGTCATATCACGTCCATCTCGCAGGCCATCAACCTGCTTGGTTTCAAGAACGTCATCAGCCTGGTAAGCGGCTTGGTGTTGCGGACACGCCTCACCGGCGAAACGCCACCCGCGCTGGAACAGTTCTGGGATGCCTCCATGCAGATCGCCATGATTTCCAGCGCTCTGTGCGACCGCATCGTGCACGTACCGGACGACTGCCAGAGCTTCGCCCTGTTTCACAACTGCGGCAAAGCCGTGATGCTGATGCGCTTTCCCACCTATGTGCGTACCATGCGGCTGACTGAAATGGCCACAGACGACCGCATCGGTCTGGTGGAGCAGGAACTGCACGGCACCCGTCATGATGTGGTGGGCTATCTGGTGGCGCGCAGCTGGAACATGCCGGAACCCTTCGCCAAAGCCATCCTGATGCAAAACGACAGCACCGTGATGGAGACCGGCCTCGATGCGCCGCTGGACCATGATGGCCGCATGATGGTGGCAGTCACCCGGGCTGCCCGCCATGTCTGGCGCACGCTGACGCCGGGCCGCGAAGATGCCGGCTGGGATCTGCGCAAAAGCGCGGTGCTGGACTATCTGGGCATGCCTGAGATTGAGTTCGAAGACTGGTGCGACGCCATGCACCAGCAATTGAGCGGCGCCGACTGAGCCGCAATCCGCCACAAAAAAAAGCGTGATCCGGCGGATCACGCTTTTTTTGTATGCCTCGCCTGGGCAATACGCCGCTCAGCCCAGATAACGGCTTTGCAAATGGGCGCGGTAATGCGCCGGGTTCAGCGCCTCGCCCGTCGCCTGTCGCACCAGCTCCGCGGTTTCGAGGAAGCTCGCCTGCGTCCAGACATTCTCTTTGAGCCAGTCGAACACCGGATCCAGCCGGCCTGCGGCGATGTCCGCGTCCAGCGTCGGCATGGCGCGGCGCATGGCGGCAAAATACTGCGCCGCGTACATCGCGCCCAGCGTGTAGCTGGGGAAATAACCAAAGCTACCGTCCGTCCAGTGGATATCCTGCAGGCAGCCATTGCGGTAATTGCCGCGCGTGTCCACACCCAGCAGGTTCATCATCTTTTCATCCCACAGCGCCGGAATGTCGTCGGGCTCGATGTCGCCCTCGATCAGGGCGCGCTCGATCTCATAGCGCAGGATCACGTGCGCCGGATAACACAGCTCATCGGCGTCCACGCGGATAAAGGACGGCTCCACGCGCGTATACAGCCGCGCCAGGTTGTCCGCGGCGAAAGCCGGCTGATCGCCCAGATGTTCGCGGATCAGCGGCGCAATCAGCGACAGGAAACCGGGATGGCGGCCCAACTGCATTTCAAACGATAGGCTCTGGCTTTCATGGATGCCCATGGAACGCGCGCGTCCAGCCGGCAGGTGCGCCCAGTCGCGCGGCAGGTTCTGCTCGTAACGGGCATGGCCGGTTTCATGAATGATGCCCATCAGGCTCTGCATGAAATCATCGGTGCGATAACGCGTGGTCAGGCGCACGTCCTCCGGCACCCCGCCGCAGAAGGGATGCGCACTGACATCCAGCCGGCCGGCGTCAAAGTCGAAGCGCAGCTTGCGCATCACCTCCACACCCAGCGCGCGCTGACTCTCCACCGGAAATTCGCCTTGCGGCCGCAGCAGACTCTCGCCGGCCTGCTTATCGCGCACCGCCTGGATCAATCCCGGCAGCCAGGTTTTGATATCGGCGAACAAGCGGTCGATATCCGCGCTCTTCATACCCGGTTCGTACTGCGCCATCAGCGCGTCGTAGCGCGACAGGCCCTGCGCTTCGGCCAACAGGCGGGCCTCCTCGCGCGACAGCTTCACTACCTCCCGGAAATTGGCGAGGAAACCTTGCCAGTCGTTGGCCGGTCGTTGCGTGCGCCAGGCATGTTCGCAACGAGCGCCGGCCAGCGCCTTGGCTTCCACCAGCTCCGCCGGCAGCAGATTGGCGGTTTGCCAGGCGCGGCGCATTTCGCGCAGGTTGGCGCGCTCGCGCGCATCCAGCGCTTCGCCTTCGGCCGACTTCAGCCAGTCGCCCAAGCGTGCGTCGGTCAGGGTGGCGTGCATCAGTACTTCCAGCTCGGCCTGCGCGGCGGCGCGGGCATCATTGCCGGCCGGCGGCATCATGGTGGCCTGATCCCAGCTGACGATGGCTGAAAGATGCTCATAGCGGTAGTGGCGGGTAAACAGCTGGCAAGCTGCCTGATAAGCCGTTTTCTCAGACATGGAACGCTTCCTTCTTAATGACTTGTAGCATGATGCCAACATGGAATGCGCAGGTCAAAGCCATTTATATTTGCCGTATTGACATGAGCTTAGTGCATGGATAATGATTTTGTACATTTTCAAAAGAGATGAGCTCATGTTGCAGAAAACCGACTCCCCCCTGGCCAGACTGTTTCTGCTGTACCAAGCCCGCGACTGGGGCGCCGCACGACGGCTGCTGTCCGACGACGCCATCATGCTCTGGCACAGCTCGGGCGAATGCTTCAGCGGCGGCGACGCCATCATCCATGTCAACGCGGTCTATCCGGAAGGCTGGCGCATTACCCTGCTGGAAGACAACCTGCTGACGGATGGCCGCAGGCATGTGATCGCGGCAGTGGACCACCACGAGCAGCGCTTTCTGGTGAATTCATTCGCTACGCTGACACAAAACGACCTCATCGTCCGGCTGGACGAATACTGGGCCACTTGCGAGGAGCCTCAGCGCTGGCGGGTAGTATTGCCGGGCTGGAGCAGACTGATGGGTTGAGCGGCCTCTTCGGCCAGATTGATGCGCTCGTGCGCGGGCGGAAAGGACAACCAGTAATAGAAGTATTCGCGCGCCAGTTGCAGGAAGGCGGATTTGTTGGCGCTTTCGCTCAGGTGCAGCAACATGGCGTCCACCACCATACGGAAGCTATCCGGCCGGTAGGGTTGGCCCGACAGCAAGAACAGCATGGCCTTGAGCAATGTCTCGCGCTCGCGGATGTCGTATTCCGCCATACCGTCTTCAAACAGCTTGCCGATGTAAATGCTCAGCGAAGGGGGAAAGGCCTTGAAGCCCTGTGTTTCCATGCGCAGGATCAGCGCGTCCAGCGACTCCGCCATCTCCAGTCGGACATTGCGCGTGGTAAAGCCGGAACGGGCGGTAATCTCCACCAGCTTCTTCACATCATCCAGCCAGAAATAATAGAACTCGCGCGCGCAAGTCAGCGCGGTAACGCGGTCCGGCACCTCGCAACCGGCAACGAACTGCTCCACCACCCGGCGGAAGGTCTGCGAATTACGCTCCACGCCGTCCAACATGGGCAGCAGCCCCTCCAGCAGGGCGCGGCGCTCGGACACCACGGTGTCTTCGGCGCCTTGGCGCTGAATCAGCCGCAAATAGGCATCCATGGCCTGGCGCATGGCGGCCAGGTCTTTGGCGGGAAGCGATGCTTGTTGTTCGGTCATACGTTCTGGTCTGACACTGTTTTTGCGGCCTGACGCCGGTCTATCCCCAACATCCGTTTTTCATTGTGGTTCACCGACACCGGCAAGGCCAAACTTTTCTTCGCGTGGTGATGCATCATGCCAGAGGCTGAAGCAACTGTCCTCATGGCCGATCAAATGTCATGGCAATACGGATATCCGCGCCCACCATGCGCACATCCTGAATACGCAGCTGCTGCTTGTCCGCAAGGTCTTCCAGCGCCGGCCAGGCGAACAATCCCTGCGCGGCCGTGCCAGCCAGCGAAGGCGCCAGGTACAGCACCGCCTCATCCACCAGCCCCGCGCGCACCAGCGCGCCGTTCAGGCCGGCCCCCGCTTCCACCATCAGATGATTCACGCCCTGTTCGGCCAGTTTTTCCAACAACTGATGTAAATCGGCGTGGCCGGTCTGTTCGGCCAACACCAGCATTTGCACGCCGCGCTCGACATAGGGCCGGTGACGGGCCTCGTCGTGCACGCTGGTCACCAGCATGGTCGCCCCGCCGCTGAAAATGCGCCGGTCCGGCGGGGTAACCAGCCGGCTGTCCAGCACCACGCGCAAGGGCTGGCGCGGCAACTCGACATCGCGCACGGTCAGTTGTGGGTTATCCACCAGCACGGTGCCGCTACCGGTGAGAATGGCGCAACTGGCGGCGCGCAGCTTCTGTACATCGTGACGGGCGGCCGGCCCGGTGATCCATTGGCTTTTGCCGTTGAGCAAAGCGGTTTTGCCATCCAGCGTGGCGGCGGCCTTCAGGGTGACCCAGGGGCGCTTGCGTTCCACTCGCGACAAGAAACCGCGATGTATGCGCCGCGCCTCGGCCTCCATCAGCCCAGCCTCGGCATCAATGCCCGCCTCGCGCAGCATGGCCAGGCCGCGTCCGGCTACTTCGTGATACGGGTCCACCATGGCAGCGACAACGCGCGCGATGCCTTCCTTGATCAGCCGCTCGGCGCAAGGCGGAGTGCGGCCATGATGGCTGCAGGGTTCCAGCGTGACGTAAGCCGTGGCCCCGCGCGGACTCTCTTCGTGCGCAAGGCAGTCCTTGATGGCCTGGATTTCTGCGTGATCTCCACCCACCTGCAAGGTGGCGCCTTCCCCGATCACCTGTCCGTCCCTGACCAGCACGCAGCCCACGCCGGGATTGGGAGCCGCTCGCCGCGTTGCGGCTTCGGCCAACCTCAGGGCTTGTTGCATGTAGCGGTAGTCGTCAGGACTGAAGGAAGACATCTTGCTGGGTCCAATCTGGGTGGTGCAGTGTGTAGGAAACCGACTCCACCGCGCGAGAACGGATCGGGTCGGATAGAAAGCCGGCGGCAAGCGCCACATGCTGGCTGCGGACATTGCGCGGATCGGTATCGATATGCAGGATCAGCAGGCCCATTGCGCCCCAAGCCTGCCGTACTACCTGTTCCAGGGCCAGATGCATCCAGCCCCGGCCTTCGCTGGCGCGCCCCAACCAGTAACCGACGGCGGCGCTGCGGGTAACCGGATTGATATCGTGCAGATCGATGACGCCGATCAACTCGCCGCTCTGCTCAATCAGCCAAGTGGCGGCACTGCCCCCTGCGCGCCTGGCGTGGGAGTGCGCGATGAAAGCCAGGGTATCCGCCTCGGCCCGAGTGGCTTCCACCCAGGGCAACCAGGGCGCGAGCCGGCTGCGATTGGTATTGATCAGCGCAAACAGGGCCGGCGCATCAGCCGCCGCCGGTTCACGCAACAGCAGGCTGTCAGCGCCGGCGACAGGCGCCTCGCGCTGACTCTGGTCGATATCCATCAGCGATGGGTTTTCTGGATTTCCTTGATGGCGTCGGAAAACTCGGAGATGTCCTGGAAACTGCGGTAGACCGAAGCGAAACGCACATAGGCCACTTTATCCAAACGGGCCAGTTCGCTCATCACCATTTCGCCAATCTGGCGGCTGGGCACTTCGCGTTCGCCCAGCTGCAGCAGCTTGTGACAGATGCGATCGATGGCCTCGTCCACCAGCGCGGTGGGCACCGGGCGCTTGTGCAGCGCGCGCAGGAAACTGGTACGGACTTTTTCTTCATCAAACTCGGAACGATGACCGCCCGATTTCACCACTTGCGGCATGCGCACATCGGCGGTTTCAAAGGTGGTGAAGCGCTTTTCACAGGCCAGACAGCGGCGACGGCGACGGATGCTGGTACCGTCTTCGCTGACGCGGGAGTCGATAACCTGCGTGTCGAGATTGCCGCAGAACGGACATTTCATGTCGTGACTTCCTGTTTGATGACTGCCTGATGGTAACAGCAAAGCCGTTGGCCGTTAATGCCTGCGGCAACGCCTCTTCCAGACAAGAAAAAAGGCGCCGTCGGGCGCCTTTTTCACAGCGGTAAACCGCTTACTTGGCGTACACCGGGAAACGGTGGCACAGCGCGGTGGCTTGTTCGGCCACGCGAGCGATGGCGGCGTCGTCGGTCGGGTTGTCCAGTACGTCGGCAACCAGATTGGCCACGATGACGGCCTCTTCTTCCTTGAAGCCGCGGGTAGTGATGGCCGGGGAGCCGATGCGGATGCCGGAAGTCACGAACGGGCTTTCCGGGTCATTCGGAATGGCGTTCTTGTTGACGGTGATGTGGGCGCGGCCTAGCAGCGCGTCGGCGGCCTTGCCGGTGAGGCCCTTGGGACGCAGGTCCACCAGGAACACATGGCTTTCGGTACGACCGGAGATGATGCGCAGGCCACGCTCCGCCAGCGCGCGAGCCATGGCGTCCGCGTTCTTCAGCACTTGCTCCTGGTACACCTTGAATTCCGGCTGCAGGGCTTCCTTGAAAGCGATGGCCTTGCCGGCGATCACGTGCATCAGCGGTCCGCCCTGCAGGGTCGGGAACACATTGCTGTTGATGCTCTTTTCAAACTCGGCCTTGGCCAGAATGATGCCGCCGCGCGGCCCGCGCAGGGTCTTGTGCGTGGTGGAGGTAACAAAGTCGGCGTGCGGCACCGGGTTCGGATATACGCCCGCGGCGATCAGACCGGCGTAGTGCGCCATATCCACCATGAAGTACGCGCCGCACTTCTTGGCGATCTGGCCCATGCGTTCGAAATCGAAACGCAGGGCGTAAGCGGAAGCGCCGCCGATGATCAGCTTGGGCTTGGTTTCCATCGCTACGCGCTCCATGTCGTCGTAGTCGATTTCTTCCTTCTCGTTCAGACCGTAAGCCACGATGTTGAACATCTTGCCGGACAGGTTGGCCGGAGAACCGTGCGTCAGGTGACCGCCGTGACCCAGGTTCATGCCCATCACGGTGTCGCCCGGCTTCAGGATGGAGAAGTACACCGCCTGGTTGGCCTGGGAGCCGGAGTGCGGCTGAACGTTGGCGTATTCGGCGCCGAACAGTTGCTTCACGCGGTCGATGGCCAGTTGTTCCACCAGATCGACATGCTCGCAACCGCCATAGAAACGCTTGCCCGGATAGCCTTCGGCATACTTGTTGGTGAGCTGGGAACCCTGGGCTTCCATCACGGCAGGGCTGGTGTAGTTTTCAGAGGCAATCAGCTCGATATGGTCTTCCTGGCGTTGGCACTCGGCCTTGATCGCGGCGGCGAGATCCGGATCGAACTTGGCAATCGTCTGGTCAGCAGCAAACATCTTTGACTCTTCCATCAAAGGGTTAACGATGGAGCGATTCTACACGAAACGCCCGTGGAAACATTTTCACGTCAAACGTTTTTCAGCCTGTTTACTGCCGCGACTGCCCGTGAGCGGGCAAGTCGTCCGCTGTCAGGAACAAGGGAATGCCGTCGCGGCTTTCCGGCAAGATTTCAGGCATTACATACACATCGCGCACATGGCACTCGGCCATCAGCTCGCGGAAATTCGATTCGATCAAAGCCACGTTGTCCATGGCCGCCAGCGGCCAGACAAACCCTTCCCAGTTGCGTTCGTCGTCCACGGCGGAGAGGGTGATGTGCAACTCACCGTTTTCATGAGCGGACAAAATCGCCACCGGGTCTTTCGACAGCTCGCGCAGGCGGCGAATCTGGCTGCTGGCGAACACCTGCACCGCCACCTCGAAGCGGGCGAAATTGCCCGCCACCATGGCCTGCATCGCCGGCATCGGCGGACGGGCGATCGGGAACAGCGTCACGCCGTCGGTTTGCAGCTGCTCGCCGAGGAATTTCATCAGGGGCATGCCCCAACCGCCCACAGCCCCGCCCAGTTTCACCGGCAGCTCCGTCCCCTCCGGCTGAATGGCCACGCCCAACAGGTAGCGCAGGAACACGCCTTCTTCTTTCACCGTAATGGCCGCGCCTTGCAAGGGCTCTCCGATGCCGTTGGCGGCCTGCTCCAGACTCCGGCTCAAGCGATACAGCTTGCCGGAGTCCATCGCCACCACGGTATCGGGATGCAACAGTTGGCCGAAGACGCGCACATCGCCGTCGCTCAGCACACCGTGCTGGCGCAACAACCGGTTCAGGCCGTCTTCATCGGCGATGGCGGCTGGCAGCGTTGCCTGATTCTTGCTGCCTGCCACCAGCACCAGCGGGATGGCGAACACCATGGCGCGACGGCCTTGCGGCTGCTCTACGGCCTCGCGCAGCGCATCCCAGACAATCTTATAAGTGTCCTGCGAGGGAACCATCGCCAAAGCGACCGATATCGACAGCAATTCGCCACGCTCCAGCATTTGCGCCATGGCGTCGCGCACAGCCGAGAACCACATCTCGCGATCGCCTTCGCTGGCGGCGTTGAGCGCGGACTGCGCGTTATGGATAAGCATATTGGTCAGCGCCACCTGAGGGTGGTACTGGCGCGGATCGGGAAGAGTAAGCAATGGCTGGGACATCATCACATCCTGCAAGGAAGGCGAAAGGCGCTATTGTCGCACAATCCGGCACCGGCCAGAGCACCAAGCAAGCGCTTGACTTTCATATAGCAACATCAGCATGTGCTGATTAGCGACAATTTGCTACATTTTTTCACTTTCCGAAAATGAACATGTTGACACCCGAGCAAGCAATCCGGATAATCCGTTCTCGTTGAGATGCAGCAATTGCTTCTTGATAGTTTCTCCTCTATTTCTCCTTTGTAGACTTGGCGCGGACCTAACGGTACCGCGCATTTTTTTTGCCCACCCACAGCAAAATCCCGAATTTTCCCTTTAACATCAATTTGTTAAGATTTTTTTACACGTAATCCAGCAGCTGGACTTTTGTCATTTCCGGTAAAGTGCTCACAGGATTTGACCCCGGTCAAAGCCCAAATGGCAATGTGGGAAGCCTTGTAAAAACAGAACATCATCAATGTTCGTTTTGCTTCAAAACGAAACAAACGAAGTGGAATATACTGTATACAAGTTCATAAATTTTCATAAAAGAAAACCGGACACCTGAAAAGGTGCCCGGGCTTGCAGAGGAGAGCAAGAAGAGCGGCGCGCCAAAGGCGCTGCCATGCGGGGAAGCTGACGGGAATCAATCAGCCCAGATAAGACGCATTTCCCTCTAGGAAAGTTCCTAGTCGGACAAGATTTTCATCTTGTCAAAAACTCCCTTCCCCCTCCTCTCATAGAGCAACAATCGAACAAGCGCACCCATGCCGATTGCACGCTGCTTCACCCGCCCCTCGATCAGGCAGGCAGTGCCGGGCGCCGCAGATCCAGCCATTGCCGTACCGAAGGCCGCTGCCATTGCCGCTCGGCATACGCAGCCAGCGGCGCCGGCAAAGCATCGCCGTTCAGGCGCAGCCGATTAAGCATCAAGGCCAGTTCCACATCCGCCAGACACCACTCGCCAAACAAGTTGGCCGCATCTTCGGCCAACAATGACTTAGCCACGGCGCAGAGCTTGGCCGCATCCTGTTGCGCCCTCACGCTCAAAGGCGCTGCTACAGGCCGATAGAACACCACCAAGGTATTGCGCTCTTCGCGCAGGGCGAACAGATCGCTACGCAGCCAAGCTTGCAACTGGCGGGCGCGAGCGCGTTGCTGGCGGTCTGCCGGATAGATCCTGCCGGCCGGAAAAGCCTCATCCAGATACTCAGCAATGGCAGAGGATTCCGACAAGGCGAAGTCGTCGTGCTCCAAGGTCGGCACCCGTCTCGTCAGCGATATCGCTGCGTAATCCGTCAAAGCCTGCCGACCTGCGCCCAGATCCACCGTCTGCAAGGAGAACGGCAGGCGTTTTTCGGTCAGCGCGATGAACGCCGACATGGCGTACGGGCTGGCGTACTGGCTATCCACATGCAAAATCAGGCTCATGCTGTTTCCCTTGCTTTGCTATCAACCTCGCACAGCGGTCCACTGATGAAATCCGCGCGGACGATGGCCCCGTTCGCCACCTGATAGACGCATACCAGATCTGCCTGCATGCGCCGGCCCGCCACCGTGCGGGTAACGGTTTCGTGATCGATCACCACCTCGCCGTTGACGATGCGATGGCGCAAAGCGGCGTGGAGATCCGCTTCGGCAAACCTTTCCCTGCCACGCGCCTTGATGGCTTCGCGTCCTTCGGCCAATAGCGTATCCGGGTACTGGTACTGTCTGGCGTATTCGGCATAAGTGCCGGCCCATGACTCCAGATCACGCGCGTTGTAAGCATCCAGTTGGCGCTGGATCAGCACCTCGACGTCACTCATGTTTTCTCCCGGTTTTGCAGCGCCGGCTGGCATGGGCAGGCGCAATCTGTGATTTGCGACGAGTTTGCAAGCATGAAAAAAGGCAGCCAAAGCTGCCTTTTGCGGTGATACCTAGTGGAGAAGCGCAGCGCTTACTTCTCTACCTGACTGACGTCGCGCACGGCGCCAGTGTCGGCGCTGGTGGTCATGGCGGCGTAAGCTCGCAGGGCGGCGCTGACCGGTCGCAGGCGATCCACCGGCTTCCAGGCGTCGCGGCCGCGCGCTTGCATGGCGGCGCGGCGCGCAGCCAGGACATCATCCGCAATGGCCAACTGGATACGGCGATTGGGGATGTCGATCTCGATGGTGTCGCCCTCTTCTACCAGGCCGATCGCGCCGCCTTCCGCCGCTTCCGGCGAAACGTGGCCGATGGACAAACCGGAAGTACCGCCGGAGAAGCGGCCATCGGTCAGCAAGGCGCAGGCCTTGCCCAGCCCTTTGGACTTGAGATAACTGGTGGGGTAGAGCATTTCCTGCATGCCCGGCCCGCCTTTGGGGCCTTCGTAGCGGATCACCACCACATCACCGGCGACGATCTTGTCGTCCAGAATGGCCGCCACAGCGTCATCCTGACTTTCAAAGATGCGCGCGCGACCGGTGAACTTGAGGATGGACTCATCCACACCGGCGGTTTTCACGATGCAGCCGCGCTCGGCGATATTGCCGTACAGCACGGCTAGACCGCCGTCCTGCGAGTAAGCGTGGGCCTTGTCGCGGATACAGCCTTCGGCGCGATCGTCATCCAGCGTGGGGTAGCGCATGGATTGCGAGAAGGCGATGGTGGTGGGCACGCCGCCGGGCGCGGCGCGATAGAAGCGCTGCGCCTCGCTGTCCGGGCCCTGACGACAGATGTCCCAGCTTTCCAGTGCGTCGGCCAGGGTCTTGCTGTGCACGGTGGGCACATCGCGGTGGATCAGGCCAGCGCGATCCAGTTCGGACAGGATCGCCACCACGCCGCCGGCGCGATGCACGTCTTCCATATGGTACTTCTGGGTGGCCGGAGCCACTTTGGACAGGCAGGGCACCGAGCGCGAAATACGGTCGATGTCGGCCATTTTGAAGTCCACGCCGGCTTCGCTGGCCGCGGCCAGCAAGTGCAGCACGGTATTGGTGGAACCGCCCATGGCCACATCCAGGCTCATGGCGTTTTCAAAAGCCTGCTTGGTGCCGATGGAACGCGGCAGCACGCTGGCGTCGTCCTGCTCGTAATGTCTGCGGGTAATCTCGACGATCAGGCGGCCGGCGCGCAGGAACAATTCCTTGCGGTCGGCGTGCGTGGCCACCAGGCTGCCGTTGCCCGGCAGGGACAGGCCCAGCGCTTCGGTCAGGCAGTTCATGGAGTTGGCGGTGAACATGCCGGAGCAGGAGCCGCAGGTGGGACAGGCGGAACGTTCCACCCGGTCGACGTCCTCGTTGGAAACGGCGCTGTTGGCGGCCTCCACCATGGCGTCCACCAGGTCCAGCTTGCGGATGTCGTTGCCCCACTGCACCTTGCCCGCTTCCATCGGGCCGCCGGAAACGAACACAACCGGGATGTTCAGGCGCATGGCGGCCATCAGCATGCCCGGGGTGATCTTGTCGCAGTTGGAGATGCACACCAGCGCGTCGGCGCAGTGCGCGTTAACCATGTATTCCACGCTGTCGGCAATCAGGTCGCGGCTGGGCAGACTGTACAACATGCCGCCGTGGCCCATGGCGATGCCGTCGTCGATGGCGATGGTGTTGAACTCTTTGGCGACGCCGCCAGCGCGCTCGATCTCGCGCGCCACCAGTTGGCCCATATTGTGCAGATGCACGTGGCCCGGCACGAACTGGGTGAAACTGTTGGCAATGGCGATGATGGGTTTGCCGAAGTCCTCGTCCTTCATGCCCGTGGCGCGCCACAGGGCACGGGCACCCGCCATGTTGCGTCCGGCGGTGGAGGTCTTGGAACGGTATTGAGGCATGATGATTGTTTCCTTGAGAGCAGTATCTGCGGAAAACGCCTGCCGGGGCGGTGCCGTGTCATGCGCGGCGAGCCTGCCCGCGTCCGGGTGCCTGTGACGCGGGCGATCGTGCCGCAACGGTATTTGCGGGACGATTGGGAACGCATTCCGTATAATTTCGTCCATCTCTTTTACCGCAAACGCCGTTGACTGACAAATGATCGTTCATCCGCAGTTCGACCCCATCGCCGTGCAACTGGGCCCGCTGGCCATCCATTGGTACGGCCTGATGTATCTCCTCGGCTTCGGCCTTTTCTTGCTGCTGGGCAACTACCGCATCCGTCGCGGCCACGCCTTCATGACCAGCAAACTGCTGGACGACCTGCTCACCTACGGGGTGCTGGGCGTGGTGGTGGGCGGCCGGCTGGGCCAGGTGCTGTTTTACGAGCCCGGCTATTTCTTCAGTCATCCGCTGGAAATCTTCATGGTGTGGAAGGGCGGCATGTCTTTCCACGGCGGCTTCCTCGGCGTACTGATCGCCATGCAGCTGTTTGCCCGCAAGCATGGCCGCAGCTTCTGGGAGCTGACCGACTTCATCGCTCCGCTGGTGCCGCTGGGCCTGGCGGCCGGGCGCATCGGCAACTTCATCAACGGCGAGCTGTGGGGCCGCGTAGCCAGCCCGGACCTGCCCTGGGCCATGCTGTTTCCGCAAGCCGCGCGCGACGATCTGCTGCAAGGCCAGACCTCGGCCGATCTGATGAACATGCTGGCCCGCTATGGCGCGCTGCCGCGTCACCCTTCGCAGTTGTACGAGTTTGCGCTGGAAGGCATCGCGCTGTTTGTCGCGCTGTGGCTGTTCAGCGGCAAAGCGCGCCCGCGCGGCCAGGTATCGGCCGTCTTTCTGATGGGGTATGGCCTGGCGCGTTTTGTCTGCGAATACTTCCGCTCGCCGGACGAGGGCATCTTCGGCCAGTCCTATTTCATCAGCATGGGCCAATGGTTGAGCCTGCCGATGATCCTCATCGGCGCCGCGCTGTTTGTCTGGTTCGGCAAACGTCGCGCCATGCAGTAAACTCGAAACTCAGGGCGGTTTATCGTCCGCCCTCACCGGAAGTGCCGAGGCCAGTCTAGCGACTGGCCTTTTTGATCCTGCGGCTTATCGCCCGCACTCAAGACAGGAACGACATCGCCATGAAAGCTGTCAAGCTGACCCTGGCCGGCATCATGCTGGCCGCCGCCGCCTTCGCTGCCGCCGAAGAAGCCGTGCTCAAGGTTTCCGCCATCCCCGATGAAGCGCCCACCGAGCTGCAGCGCAAGTTTGCGCCGCTGGGCCAGTACCTGGAAAAAGAGCTGGGCATGAAGGTGCAGTTTGTGCCGGTGACCGATTACGCCGCGGTGGTAACGGCGCTGGACAGCGACAAGATCGACATGGCCTGGCTGGGCGGCTTTACCTTTGTGCAAGCCAGTCAGCACGGTAAAGTGGTACCGCTGGTGCAGCGCGAGGAAGACAGCAAGTTCACCGCCAAATTCATCGCCAGCACCGCCAGCGGCGCGAAAACGCTGAAAGACCTCAAAGGCAAAAGCTTTGCCTTCGGCTCTGCCTCCTCCACCTCCGGTCACCTGATGCCGCGTTATTTCATGCAGAAGGATGGCATCAAGCCGGAAACCTTCTTCAAGAATGTGGCCTACTCCGGCGCGCATGACGCCACCGTGGCCTGGGTAGCCTCCGGCAAGGTGGACGCCGGCGTGCTCAACGCCTCGGTATGGGACAAGCTGGTGGAAAGCGGCAAGGTGGACATGAGCAAGGTGAAGCTCTTGAGCACGTCGCCCACCTTCTATGACTACAACTGGACGGTACGCGGCAGCATGGACAAAAAGCTGCAGCAGAAGATTACCGCCGCCTTCCTCAAGCTGGACGCGAAAAACCCCGAGCAGAAAGCCATTCTCGATCTGCAGCGCGCCAGCAAATTCATCCCCACCAAGGCTGACAACTACAAAGGCATTGAAGCCGCCGCCGAAGCCGCCGGTCTGCTGAAGTGAGCCTGCATCTGGACGGCGTGTCGCTGAATCTGGGCGGCACGCCGGTATTGCACGAGCTGACGCTGCATCTGGCCCAGGGCGAGCAGGCAGCCTTGATCGGCCCCTCCGGGGCGGGCAAGACCAGCCTGCTGCTCCTGTGCGCCACCGGCTATCGCCCGGATGCCGGCCAGCTGACCGTGCTGGGCGACAACCCCTGGCACCTGTCGGCCCGCTGGCGTCGGCGTTTGCGCAGCCGCATCGGCATGCTGTATCAAAGCTCGCCCCTGCCCGACCGGCAGCGGGTGATCGATGCCGTCGCCGCAGGCCGACTGGGCCGCAGCGGCAGGCTGGCCGCGCTCAAGCGGCTACTCTGGCCGCAAGACGTCGCCGCTGTGGCCGACGCCCTGGCCAGGGTGGATCTGGCAGACAAGCTGTGGGCTCGCTGCGACCAACTCTCCGGCGGCCAGCGCCAGCGCGCCGGCCTGGCCCGCGTGCTGTACCAGCAAGCCGATTTGCTATTGGCGGACGAGCCCATTGCCGCGCTGGACCCGAGGTTGGCCGAAGACATTTTGCGCTGCTTGTGCGCCGACGCCCGCCAGCGCGACGCCAGCCTGCTGGTGAGCCTGCATTCGGTGGAGCTGGCCCTGTCGCACTTTGGCCGTCTCATCGGCGTGCGCGATGGCCGTATCGTATTCGACCTGCCCCGCGCCGAAGTCACGCCGGGCCTTGTCAGCGCCCTCTACGCCGACGAAAGGTTGGCCGAAGAAGCCGCGCCTGCCGTCGCACAGCTGCCGCAGGGGCGCCGATGCTGATGCGCGACCCCGCCCGCTGGACGCGGCTGGCTGGCTGGCTGCTGGTCATCGCGCTGATGGCGCCCACCTTCCCGCTCACCGGCTTCAACCCCGCCGCACTGACCCAGCCGGACAATCTCCGCACCATCGGCGCCTTTGTGGCCGGCTTTCTGCCGCCCGCGCTCGCGCCGGACTTCCTCGGCGAAGTGGCCAGAGAAACGCTCACCACGCTAGCCAGCGCCACCGCCGGCATCGCCCTGGCGCTGTTGCTGGGCGCGCCATTGGCCTTCCTCACCAGCCGCGCGCTGGATCGCCACGCCTTGAGCGGCGATCGCCCTTCCCGCCTGCTGCAAGCCGCGCAAACCACCCTGCGCGGCCTGATGGTGCTATTGCGCGGCATACCGGAAATCGTCTGGGCCTTATTGTTTGTGCGCGCCACCGGCTTGGGCAGCCTGCCGGCGGTGCTGGCCATCGGTCTGGCCTACGGCGGCATGCTGGCCAAGGTGTACGCCGAAATCCTCGAATCCCAAACAGCCGCGCCGGCGCGGGCGCTGCATCTGGCGGGCGCAAGCCGCTGGCAAACCCTGTTGTATGGCCTGTGGCCGCAAGCGCTACCCGAACTGGTGAGCTACAGCGTTTATCGTTGGGAGTGCGCGGTACGCGCCTCTGCCGTGATGGGCTTTGTCGGCGCGGGCGGCATTGGCCAGTTGCTGGACACCAGCCTGAAAATGCTCAATAGCGGGGAGGTCAGCACGCTGTTGCTGGTTTTCCTGTTGTTGTCGGCGCTGAGCGACGCCATCAGCCATCTGGCGCGCCGGGCGCTGGCCAACCGCGCTGGTCAGGGATGGCTGGCCGCCGGCGGCGTGCTGGCGATCATGGCCAGTGTTGCCTGGCTCTGGCCGGGCTGGCGCGACAGCGGCTTTGACCCCGCCGCCCTGCCGCGCTTCTTCCATGATTTTTTCCCGCCCGCGCTCAGCCTGCCGTTCTTGCCCGAGCTGGGACATTACGCGCTGGAAACGCTGGCCATGTCCGGTCTGGGCACCGCGCTGGCCTTCATCGGCGGCGCGCTGCTGGCCCTGCCGGCCGCGGGGCGCTTCGGGCTAGCGCTGACCTTGCCTTGTCGCGCGCTGCTCAATCTGCTGCGCGGCGTGCCGGATCTGCTATGGGCCTCCATCGCCGTACTGGCGGTAGGGCTGGGGCCGGCAGCCGGCGTACTGGCGCTGGCGCTGCACACCAGCGGCGTACTGGGACGATTGTTTGCCGAAACGCTGGAAAACGCGCCGTCGGAGCCGTCGCGCGCACTGGAACTGGCCGGTGCGGGCCGGCTGGGCGTGTTCTGCTACGGTGTGCTGCCCTGCGTGCTGCACCAGTGGATTGCCTACGCGCTGTACCGCTGGGAAAACAATATCCGCATCGCCACCGTGCTGGGCATTGTCGGCGCGGGCGGCCTCGGTCAGCAGCTTTACCTGGCGCTGTCGCTGTTCCAGCAACAAAAGGCGGCCGCGCTCATACTCTGCATGTTGCTGCTAACCTGGGCCGTTGAAGGCCTGAGCCGGCGCTTGCGCCCCGCCGCCTGAACCTTGCGCCGCAGGACGCCGCCCCACAGGCGTCCTGCGGTGCAAGGTTGGCCGAAGGCCATTGGCAAACGATGGAAGAATTGCCTGGTTTAAAGACGCGCTTCTCCCCGAACGGCGACAGGCACTGGCAAGACACCACGCAACAAACCACGCCCGCCACGGCTTTACGGGTGGAAACCGCCGACGGCGCACGCGCTGGAGAGGCGGAAACCCTGAAGTAAATGCGGGTAAAGCCGGCCCGCCAGAGGAAGTTCATCGACTCACGCAGGCTGCGCCGCCGGCGAGACTTGGCTACAATCGCTGTAGCGCTGCATGAGCAGCCAACGATCTTGATCAGTCCGGGGGCATCATGCATGTAAAGATTCTGGGGTCTTCTGCCGGCGTCGGCCGTTCGGCCCGCACCACCAGCTTCCTGATCGATGGGCACTGCCTGCTGGATTGCGGTACCGGTGTTGGCGATCTGTCCGTTGACGAATTGTTGCGCATCGACACCGTTCTGCTGACCCACAGCCATCTCGACCACTCCGGCTGCCTGCCGCTGCTGGCCGACGCCCACGCCACTCACGGCGGCCCAGGCCTCACCGTGCATACCCAGGCGGAAACCATCGCCGCCCTGCGCGAGCACATGTTCAACGGCAGCCTGTGGCCAGACTACGCCCGCATGCCGGACGAGCACGCGCCCTGGGTGCGTTTCAGCGCCGTGGAAGTCGGCGACGCCGTGCCGCTGAGCGATGGCATGGCTACCGCCCTGCCCGCCCAGCACAGCATCCCCTCCATTGGCTGGCTGTTGGAAGGCGCTTGGCGCGCACTGGCCTTCAGCGGCGACTCCGGCCCCTGCCTGCCTTTCTGGCACTGGATTTCCCATGTGCCCTCGCTCACCGACGTCATTTGCGAACTGACCTACCCCAGCGAGCAATCCGAGCTGGCCGTGAAAGCCGGTCACATGAGTCCGGCCCTGCTGCTGCCCATGCTGGAGTTGCTGCCGCCCAATGTGCATCTTTGGATTACCCATACTGATCAGTTGCATCGGCAAACCGCCATGAAGCAGCTGAAAGAGGGGCTGCCGGCGCTGATCAATGTGCATCAGCTGGAACAAGGCGTAGTGATCGAGCTATGAACCACACCAATGAAAAACGGGGCCAAAGCCCCGTTTTTCATTCACTGCCGGCGTTTGTTCCAATACTCGGACTACTTGGCCCGCAGCCGCCACTCATTCCCTCAGCGAGAGAGACGCCCGCCGCCATTTTGCCCAAACGCAGCAGCTGACGGCGCGGGCTTACTCCGCCACGTCGAAACCGGCATCCTCAACCGCAGCGGCAAGCTCCTCCGCCGACACCACGGCTGCGTCAAAACGCACTACCGCCTGTTTCTGTTCCAGGCTCACATCGGCGCTTTCCACGCCGGCCATGGTGCTGAGAATGCCGGTCACGCTCTTCACGCAACCGCCGCAGGTCATACCGTCGATCTTCATGATCAATTCAGTCATTGCTAGTCCTTTCCATCATTTCCAGCGGCGCAGCAGCAGCGAATTGCTCACTACCGACACCGAACTCATCGCCATTGCCGCACCCGCCAACACCGGGTTCAGCAAACCCAGCGCCGCCAGCGGTATGCCCAGTGCGTTGTAGACAAAGGCGAAAAACAGGTTTTGCCGTATTTTAGCCAGCGTGGCGCGCGACAAGCGAATCGCGTCCGCCAGCTGGCGAATATCGCCGCTCATCAGCGTGATGTCCGCCGCCTCGATTGCGGCGTCGGAACCATTGCCCATGGCAAAGCTGACGTCGGCCGCCGCCAGCGCCGGCGCATCGTTGACGCCATCGCCAGCCATGCCCACCCGGTGACCGGCTTCGCGCAAACGGGCCACCTCGGCAGCCTTGTCCTGCGGCCGGACGCCGGCGCGGAATGCAGCAATACCCACCGCGCTGGCGATATGAGCGGCGGTGGCGGCATTGTCGCCGGTCAGCATCATGACGCTTACCCCCATGGCGCGCAGCGCCGCTACGGACTCTGCCGCACCGTCTTTCAGCGTGTCCGCCATCGCCAGCAAGCCCAGCGTCATGCCGTCTCGCCGCAAGGCTACCACTGTGCGACCTTCGGCCAACCATGCCGCAGCCTGCGGCAGCACCGCTTCCGCGTCAGCCTGCCCCAACGTCAGCAGGCCTTCGCCGGCAATAACGCCGCGCACCCCCTGCCCCACTTCGGCGGCAAAGCCGCTAACCGGCAGTAGCGCCAGCTGGCGCTGTGCCGCCTCGGCCAATACCGCGCGGGCCAACGGATGCTCCGAGCCCGCCTCCAGACTGGCCGCTAGCTGCAAGAGACGTGTTTCATCACCGTCCACCGCCCACAAGCCGGTGACACGCGGCTTGCCTTCGGTCAGTGTGCCGGTCTTGTCCAGCACCAGCGCATCCAGATGACCTGCCGTCTCCAGCGCGGCGGCGTTGCGGAATAGAATGCCCCGTCGCGCTCCATTGCCCACGCCCACCATCACGGCGGTAGGCGTGGCCAGCCCCAGTGCGCAGGGGCAGGCGATGACCAGCACCGCCACTGCGTGGATCAGCGCCAGGGTCCAGTCGTCCAGCCACCAGCCGCCCAGCAGCAAGGTCAGTAAGGCGATGCCGCTCACCACCGGCACAAACACGGATGAAATGCGGTCGGCCAATCTCTGGATGGGCGCTTTCGACCCCTGAGCCTGTGCTACCAGCCTGATGATTTCCGCCAGCTGGGTGCGGCTGCCTACGCTGGCGGCACGAATCTTCAACATGCCTGCCTGATTGCGGGTGGCGGCGTACACCTTGTCGCCCGCCTTGCGCGCCACCGGCAGGCTTTCACCGGTGAGCATGCTCTCATCCAGCACGGCTTCTCCTTCCAGCACCACGCCATCCACGGGCAAGGTTTCGCCATGACGCACCTGAATCTGGTCGCCCGGCTGCAAGTCGGCAATGGGCAGTTCCAGCCAGACTTCGCCGCGCAATACCCGCGCCGTGCGCGGCATCAAGCGCACCAGCTCTCCAATGGCGGCGGAAGCGCGCCCCTTGGCGCGGGCCTCCATCAATTTACCCAGCAGCACCAGGGTGATGACAGCGGCGCTGGCCTCGAAATACACATGCTGCCCGGTCTGACCACTCAGCGTTACCCATGCCGAGAGCAACCAGGCCATGCTGGTGCCCAACGCCACCAGCACGTCCATATTGGCGCCGCCGCTACGCAAGGCGTGCCAGGCACCGCGGTAAAAGCGCCAACCGATGATGAATTGCACCGGCGTTGCCAACGCCAGCTGCCAATAGCGCGGCAGCATGCCGTGGTGAGCGCCGGCCAACATCTGCGCCATTTCCACCAGAAACGGCAAGGTCAAGGCCAGCGAAGCCAGAAACCAGTTGCGTTCGCGGCGATAACGGGCGGCGTCCTGCTCGTGCCCGGCTTCACTGTCGTCCACCGTCAACACTCGCCCGCTGAACCCGGCGCGCGCTACCGCGCCCAGCGCGTCTTCCGGCGTGAGAGTGCCGGAGGGAAAGCGTAGCAGCGCCTGTTCGCTAGCGAAGTTCACCGTGGCGGAAACTACCGGCAACTTGCCCAGCACTTTCTCTAGCCGGGCGGCGCAGGCGGCGCAAGTCATGCCCTCGATATCCACCGTCAGGGTTTGCTCAGGCACGGAAAAACCGGCCTTGCCGATGGCTGCCAGCACGTGCTCCGGGCGTGTTTGCACAGAGGCCAACTCTACGTTGGCTTGCTCGCTGGCAAAGCTGACGCTGGCGGAAACGCCCTCCAAGCGGTTAAGCGTTTTCTCCAGCCGGGCGGCGCAAGCGGCGCAACTCATGCCTTGCACGGGAAAGGTAAGGCGGGTTGTCATGGCAAGATCTCCTTGCGATGATTATATACCCCGCAGGGGTATGCGAAGCAAGCTTGAAAAAAGTTGGCCGAAGCCATTGCTTCGGCCAACCTTGCAGAGAATGTCCGTCGCTCTCGCCTGCGGCTAAAACCAGCGCCGCAACCGGAACCACCAGCCCAGGCCACCGGCAATACTGAGCATGAGGCACAGTACCGCGAAATAGCCGTAATGCCATTTCAGCTCCGGCATGAATTCGAAATTCATGCCGTAGATGCCGGCAATCAGCGTCAGCGGCATGAAAATCATGGTGATCACGGTCAGCACCCGCATCTGCAGGTTCAGCCGGTGCGACTGGGTGGAGAGATAGAGGTCCAGCATGTCGCCCACCATTTCCCGCGACATTTCCAGCGATTCGATGACGTGCATGGTGTGATCGTAAACGTCCCGCAGATACACCACGGTTTCGCTGCGGAAGAAACCGTAGTCGCCGCGCGTGAGCGACAGCAGGATTTCCCGCAAAGGCATGATGGAGCGGCGCAGCTTCAGGCAATCATGCTTCAGTCGCTGGATCAGCGACAGCACACCCTGCTCTCTACCATGCAACAACTGTTGGTCGGTGCGTTCCACATGCTCGGTAAACTGGGCCAGCACGCCGAAATAATCATCCACCACCGCGTCTATCAGCGAATAGGCCAGATAATCCGCGCCGCGCTCGCGAATCTGCCCGCGCTGCTTGCGCAGACGGTCCCGCACCGGCTCGAACACCCCGGTGGGTTGCTCCTGGAAAGTCAGCACAAACTGCTTGCCTATCACCAGATAAACCTGGTCGTAGCGCAGCCTGCCATCCTTGGGCGAAAAGTCGAACACCCGCGTCGCCATGAAAAGGTAGTCGCCGTAGTCTTCGATCTTGGGGCGCTGGCGTGCATTGAGGATGTCCTCCATCACCAGCGGATGCAGATGAAAACGCTCGCCGATGGCGCGCATGGCGGCCGGGTCGTGCAGACCGTAGACATTGAGCCAGCGCACCGGCAGATCCGGCCGCCAGGCCATGCCTTCCTCGATGGTGGCGAATGTGGTTTCCTTCAGCGCGTCCGGGCCGTACTCGATAAAGGCCACCGTGGCCTCCTCCACCTTGCGCTGGCCGATGGGAATCAGGCTGCCCGGCGCTTCGCCCAGCGAGGGAGATCGCGTCTTGACGCTAGCGTGGCGGCCGCTCAAGCCTGTACGACCTCAAGCTGGAAACCGACATTCTTCCACTGCCCTACTTCCTGGCGGAAAGCGCTGGCGGTGAGCGGGTTCTGCTTGAGCCAGCCCGCGCTGACCGTCAGGGCAAAACCGCTGGAGCTGGGTTTGAGATCCAGCTTTTCCGGCAACACCACGGCGCGGCGGTTGCGGGCAAACAGTACCGCCAGACGCAGCGACACCACGGCCTGCCACAATGCCGCGTCCTGCACGTATTGCACCATCTTGCCCATGTCGCCGCGATGGCCCAGCACAATGGTGGCCAGGGAAGCCTGCTCGCGTTTGGAAAAGCCCGGCATGTCGGCGTTTTGCAGGATGTACGCGGAGTGTTTGTGATAGGCGGTATGGGCGATGGTCAGGCCGATTTCATGCAGACGAGCCGCCCACAACAGCCGCTTGAGCATGTCCTGATCCACGTCTTCGCCGGCCACCATCCGGTAGAAGCGTTCGGCCAAGCCCTGTACGCGCTCGGACTGCTGCGCGTCCACGTGGTAACGGCGCTTGAACAGCAGCACGGTGCTTTCGCGCATGTCCTTTTCACGCTGGCGGCCCAAGAGGTCGTACAGCACGCCGTCGCGCAGCGCGCCCTCGGCCACTGTCATTTTGCTGACGCCCAGCTCTTCAAAAATGGCGATCATGATGGCCAGGCCACCCGGCAACACCGGCACGCGATCGGTTTTTAGACCGTTGAGATTGACGTTCTTGAGGTTCTCGCGGCGCAGTAGTTCGGCGCGCAGCTTCTCCATGCCGTCCAGCGTGATGTCGGAAGACGACCAGTCGTTGATCTCCAGAATGTCGCGCAAGGAACGGGCGGTGCCCGAGGTGCCTACGGCCAGCTGCCATTCATCCGGCGTGTAATCGTGGGCAATGCGCTGGATTTCATTGCGCGCCGCCAGAATCGCGTCGGCGAAGTTGGTTTTGGTGAGCTTGCCTTCCTTGAAAAAACGCAGGCTGTAGCTGACACAACCCAGCGGCAGGCTTTCGGTCACATGGGCCTTGTACTGGCTGCCGATGATGAATTCGGTCGAGCCGCCGCCGATGTCCACTACCAGACGGCGTTCCTTGGTGGCCGGCAGCGAATGCGCGGCGCCGATGTAGATCAGGCGGGCCTCTTCGCGGCCGGCGATGATTTCAATGGGGAAACCCAGCAAGGCCTCGGCGCGGGTGATGAAGTCCGCCGAGTTCTTGGCTACCCGCAAGGTATTGGTGCCGACGATGCGCACTTGCGCCGGGGAAAATCCGCGCAGACGTTCGCCGAAGCGGGCCATGCAGGCCAGCGCGCGTTCGATGGTGTCGTCGTCGAGATATTTGTCCGCAGTCAGGCCGGCGCCCAGACGCACGGTCTCTTTCATGGCGTCCAGCGGGTAAAGCTGGTCTTCCACCACGCGGGATACTTGCAAACGAAAGGTATTGGAGCCGAGATCGACAGTGGCGAGTACGTCAGGCGGGGTCAGGGGCGTAGTCAAGGGCAACCCTTTTCCTAATTCTTGTTTGCTGCGGACCCGGGCCTGGCCGGCGGCCGATCCGCCGCATGAAGTGAGATGGGGTAAAACAAAAAGGCGGCAACACCGGGATGTTACCGCCTTTGCGCGATCAGGTCATCGGCTATCAATCGCCGAGCGTGGCCTGCTTGAGGTCTTCCAGTGTGGTGTGGCGGATATCCTTGCCCTTCACCAGATACACCACGTATTCGGAAATGTTCTTGGAGTGATCGCCGATGCGCTCCACGGCCTTGGAAATGAACAGAGTGTCGATGGACATGCTGATGGTGCGCGGGTCTTCCATCATGAAAGTGATCAGCTGACGCAGTTCGGCGGCGAAGTCTTCGTCCAGACGGCGATCCTCCTCCGCCAGCTCAAAAGCGGCGGAGTGGTCCAGACGGGCGAAGGAATCCAGCGCGCGGCGCAGCATGGCGGTGGCCACTTCGGCCATCTTGCGGATCTCGCGGAAGCGCGGCATCTGGTAGCGCTCGGACTGATAGATGGTCTTGCCCATGCGCGCGATCTTCTGCGCTTCGTCGCCGATGCGTTCCAGATCGGTAATCACCTTGATCACGGTGAACACGATGCGCAGGTCGCTGGCGGCCGGCTGGCGGCGCGCGATGATGTGCAGGCAGGCATCGTCGATGCTCACCTCCATGGCGTTCACCAGCGCGTCTTCGGCGATCACCTTGTCGAACTTGGCGATGTCGCCGCTCATCAGCGCGTCGATGGCAGACAGGATCTGTTGTTCCACCAGACCGCCCATCTGCAATACGCGGGTGCGGATGGTTTCCAGTTCCATGTCAAATTGCTTGGAGATGTGTTCTGCCATGTCTGCCTCATCAGAAAAAGCGGATTGCCTGAGAATCCGTAAGCTTACGGCCACTCAATGACAGCCGTGTGACAGTTAATCATAAAGACCTTCGGCCAACCTTTTCGCAGAGGTTGGCCGAAGCGTCAAGACAAGAGCGCTGCCCGGCTGCGGCCTTTACCCGCCGTTTGGCGCCGCCGGCAACAGCTCGCGAAGCCCCGGAGCCAAGGCGCGCCAACGCAGGCAGTGCCTAGCGCGCCACCCAGGAGGCGCAACGCAGGATCAGGGGCTTTGCCAGCGGGTGTTAGCGAATCACCTCTACGCCGCTCTGACGCCCCAGCACCAGCACGTCGGCACGGCGGCGGGCGAACAGACCGCAGGTCACCACGCCGGCAATGTGATTGATGGCTTCTTCCAGCTCCACCGGCTTCATGATTTCCAGGCCATGCACATCCAGGATGCAGTTGCCGTTGTCGGTCACTACGCCCTGGCGCAGTTCCGGATGGCCGCCCAGGGCCACCAGTTGGCGGGCGACCGAGCTGCGCGCCATGGGAATGACTTCCACCGGCAGCGGAAACTTGCCCAGTTTGAGCACGTACTTGCTCTCGTCGGCGATGCAGACAAACTGCTCGGCCACGCTGGCGACAATCTTCTCGCGCGTCAGCGCCGCGCCGCCGCCCTTGATCATGTGCAGGTGGTGGTTGATCTCGTCGGCGCCGTCGATGTACACCTCGAATTTCTCCACCTCGTTCAGATCGAACACCGGGATGTGGTGCGCTTTCAGACGCGCAGTAGAGGCTTCCGAGCTGGATACCGCGCCGCGGATGCGGCCCTTGATGCCGGCCAGCTCTTCAATGAACAGGTTGACCGTACTGCCGGTGCCTACGCCGATGATGGCGTCGTCCGGTACGAACTCCAGCGCCTTTTGCGCCACGGCGAGCTTGAGTTGATCCTGGGTCAGCATGGTGTTTCTCCTGTTAGATGCACAACGATGGCGATATCGCCATTATCCCATAATGGTGCGGGCTTTGCCTGAGTCCGGCCCCGAATCAGGCCCGAATCAGGCCCGAATCAGGCCCGGATCAGCAGGCAGACCGCCTGCGCCTCAATGGCTTCGCAGCGCCCGAGATAACCCAGTTTTTCGTTGGTCTTGCCCTTGATGTTGACGGCATCCATCCCGATGCCCAGATCAGCCGCCACCACGGCGCGCATGGCGTCGATATGCGGCGCCAGCTTCGGCCGCTGCGCAATCAGCGTGCTGTCAACATTCACCACGCGCCAGCCGGCAGCCTGCACGCGGGCCACGGCTTCGCGCAGCAGGACGCGGCTGTCCGCGCCGCGAAAACGTTCGTCGGTATCCGGAAAATGGCGGCCGATATCGCCCAGCGCCGCCGCGCCGAACAGAGCGTCGGTAATAGCGTGCAAAAGCGCGTCGGCGTCGGAATGGCCCAGCAGGCCCTTGTCGTGCGGAATGGTCACGCCGCCCAGAATCAGCGGGCGGCCCTCCACCAGTTGGTGAACGTCGTAACCCTGGCCGATGCGGAACATGCTTACTCCTTGCGTGAGGCGAGAATGGCGCGCGCCAGCGCCAGATCCCGCGGATAGGTCACTTTGAAATTCTGCGCGTCGCCCTCCACCAGCCGTGGCTTCATGCCGGCCAGTTCGATGGCGGACGCCTCGTCGGTGATGTCCTCGGTCCTGCCCTTGTCCAGCGCTTCGGCCAACAGGCCGGCACGGAACATCTGCGGCGTCTGCGCCAGCCACAAGCCTTGGCGCGGCACCGTGGCGCTGACGCGGCCATCGCCGTCGGCGCGCTTGACGGTATCCGGCACCGGCAAGGCCAGCAGTCCGCCCACCGCATCGTCGCTCAGTGCGGCCATCAGACGCTCCACCGCCGCCACCGACAGGCAACAGCGGGCGGCATCATGCACCAGCACCCAATCGTCAAGACCGGCGCCCAACGCGCGCAAGCCGTTGCGCACGCTGTCGGCGCGGCTGGCGCCGCCCACACGATGCACGCTCAGCTTGGGCAAATCCCACTGGTAATCGTCAAACCACTCGTCACCCGGCGAAATCACCACCGCTACCTCGTCAATGGCGGCCACTTGCGACAACACGCTCAAGGTGTGCCACATCAGCGGACGGCCATTGAGCTGCAGGTATTGCTTGGGGCTGGGCGCGCCAAAGCGGCTGCCGGAACCGGCAGCCGGCACCAGCGCGATAAAGCGGCTCATGCCTGCCCCTCGGCCGGTGGATTCTCCAGCGTCCGCCACAGGCAAGCGCCTTTCACCGCCTTGTCCAGATCTCCCAGATAGCCTTCGTGCGCCGCCATCTCTTCTTCGGAAGCACGGCGGACAATCAGCGGCTTGCGCTCGAACTGCATGTCGCCGGCGCTGGCCGCGGGCGTTTCCACGTCGATGTCCATCACCAGACTTTCCTGGCCGCGCGTCATCCACAGATACACCTCCGACAGCAGTTCGCAGTCGATCAGCGCGCCGTGCAGGGTACGGTTGGAACGGTCAATCTCGAAGCGGTCGCACAAAGCATCCAGGCTGTTGCGCTTGCCGGGAAACTGATCTCGCGCCATCACCAGCGTATCAGTCACCTCGGCGCACAACGCCTTGATGCGCGGCAGATCCACCCGATCAAACTCGGCATTGAGAAAGCCAACGTCAAAAGGAGCGTTGTGGATGATCAGCTCCGCGTCGCGCAGGAAGTCGGCAATCTGACCGGCCACCTCATGGAAGCGCGGCTTGCCCTGCAGCGACTCCAGCGAAATACCGTGCACGCGCTCGGCGTCCGGGTCGATGTCCCGGTCTGGATGGATATAAAGATGCAGATGCTTGCCGGTGAGCTTGCGGTTGATCATTTCCAGGCCGGCGAATTCGATGATGCGATGGCCCTGATTGGGATCGAGACCGGTGGTTTCGGTATCGAGAATGATCTGTCTCATGGTGTCTTGCCAGAAGAAACAGGCCGACCTTCGGCCAACCTGTGTAATGAAGGAGGAAATCAGCCTAGGGATTCGACGCCGCGATTGGCCAGCTGATCGGCGCGCTCGTTGAACTCATGACCGGCATGGCCCTTCACCCAGCGCCACTCCACCTTGACATGGCGATTGCGCTCGGCGTCCAGCCGCTGCCACAGATCGGCGTTTTTCACCGGCTCCTTGGCGGCGGTTTTCCAGCCCTTGGCTTTCCAGCCGTGAATCCACTCGGAAATGCCTTTTTGCACGTATTGCGAGTCGGTATAGACCACTACTTGGCAGGGGCGATTGAGCGTGGCCAGCGCCTGGATCACCGCCAACAGCTCCATGCGGTTGTTGGTGGTGCCGGGCTCACCGCCGAAGAGCTCTTTTTCCTTGCCGCGAAAGCGCAATAACGCTCCCCAGCCGCCGGGACCGGGATTGCCCTTGCAGGCCCCGTCGCTGTAAATCTCCACTACGTTGTCGTCTTGCGTCGTCATGCTGTCTTCTTGTCGATGCCGCAGGCGCGAACCTGCGGCGACTGTCATTAAAATCGGCTTGGCGCTTTGCGCCGGCGCATCAGGCAAGGCCGATGAACGGCCACGCGGGCACTCAGGCCGCCTTGACCGAATCCACCTTTGGCGTATCGACGGGTTGGCGGTGCGTGGGCTGGCCCTCATTGCCGCCGGCCACAATCAAGCCTTTGGCCGCTTTGGCCGGCTTCCACTTGGGCGTGATCAGCCGCATGCCGCGCTGACGCTTGATCGCCTCTATGCCGTAAACGCCGGCGGCCAGCGGCCACCAGCGATCACCAGCTTCCTCCATAAAACGGAAGCGATCCAGCCATTCGCGGCTGGCAAACGGCGGGGCATACCCCATGAAGGCGCTATTGGCAGGCTCCAGTTCCAGCAGGGTCAGCCAGTCGCGGATGCGCACCGGGGTGAGAAAGTTGCCGCGCCACGGCGTGTCCGCCCGGCCTTGCACCAGCCGGCGCACACCCCACAGCGATACCGGATTGAAACCGGTCATCAGCAAACGCCCCTCTGGCATCAGCACCCGCTCCACCTCGCGCAGCACCTGGTGCGGCTGGGTGGTAAAATCCAGCAAATGCGGCATCACCAGCAGGTCGATGCTGCGGGTTTCGAAAGGCAGTTGCTCGGGCCGGCACAAAATGTGGGCATGATGACCGCTCTCCGCCACCCGGCATTGCCAGGGTATGCGGTTGCATTCAAGGAAATCCACCTCCGGCAGCCCCACCTGCACCGCATGGAAACCGAAGATGTCGGCTGCGGCTCGGTCGAAAAAGGCTTTTTCCCGCTCCAGGAGGTAAGCTCCCAGTTCGGTCGAGGTCAGCCATCTGGCAAACGCTTGCATCATTGAAGGAATCCCGTACCCATCATGTTTACCGTCACTCCCGTCCGGGCATTCGCCGACAATTATATCTGGGTTTTGCGACAGGATACCGGCGCGCTGGCCGTCGACCCCGGCGACGCAGCGCCGCTTATCGCGTATTTGCAGCACAACCGGCTGGCCCTGCAAGGCATTCTGCTCACTCACCATCATGCCGACCACACAGGCGGCATCGCCGAACTGTTGCGCCTGTGGCCCCAGGCAACGGTGTACGGCCCGGCCGGCATCCCTGGCGTGAACGAGCCGGTGATGGATGGCAGCCGCTTCCATTGGAAAGGCGCGCAGTTCGAGGTGATGGCAGTGCCGGGCCATACGCTGGACCATCTCGCCTATCTGGCGGAAGGCAAACTCTTTTGCGGCGATACTCTGTTCGGCGCCGGCTGCGGCCGGGTATTTGAGGGCACGCCGGCAATGATGCGCGATTCGCTGGCCAAGATCGCCGCCCTGCCGGACACCACCCGCTTCTTCCCGGCGCATGAATACACGCTGTCCAATCTTCGCTTCGCCCTGGCCGTAGAGCCCGACAACGAAGAAATTCTGCTGCGGCAAACCGTGGATCAGAAGCAGCGCGCCATGGAATTGCCTACCCTTCCCACCGAACTGGGTCTGGAAAAAACCACCAACCCCTTTTTGCGCTGCCATGTCGACAGCGTGAAAAAATCGGCCGAAGCGAAGGCCGGGCACGCCCTGGCCGACGAGACGGAAGTTTTCACCGTGTTGCGCGAATGGAAAAATCATTTCGCCTGACATGCCGTTCGGCAAAGTCCAGAGGGGGCCACGCCCCCCCGGGCGACAGGTCGCGGCAGCCCCGCCCGATCATTAAAAGTGCATGAAAAGATTTGCTTTTTCCGATTGACACTGCCAGTAGTGGTGTTTAGCATCCCCGAGAATAAGAATTCCGGGCCGGCCAAATGAAAAGAATTACTCCATTGGCACTTTCGTTGTCATTCGCATTTTCCGTTTCATCTTTGGCTCACGCCGATTCTGGGGCATTCCGACAGTCCGTCGGCGTAGACGAAGCCCAGGCCGCGGGTCTGGACATGATGCTTCTCAACTCCAGCCTGCTTCGCAACGGCGACAACGTCTGGGAACGTGCCCGCGAAGGGTTCCAGCTTCCCGAAGTCAACGCCGATATCGTCCGCCGGCAAGAGCGCCTCTACAGCGCGCGCCCGGAAGTCTTCAAGCGCATGGTTGACCGCAGCCGCAAATACCTGTTCCACATCATGAATGAAGTGGAACGTCGCGGCATGCCGACTGAAATCGCTTTTCTGCCTGTCGTGGAAAGCGCCTTCGTGCCTACCGCCACTTCGCCGGTTGGCGCGGCGGGCCTGTGGCAGTTCATGCCGGCCACCGGTCGCCATTACGGTCTGGAGCAAACCTGGTGGTACGACGGCCGCCGCGATGTGGTGGAAGCCACTCGCGCCGCGCTGGACTATCTGGAAAACCTCTACGCCCAGTTCGGCGACTGGAACCTGGCCCTTGCCGCTTACAACTGGGGCGAAGGCAACCTGTCTCGCGCCATCGCGCGCGCGCAGGCCGCCGGCCTTGAGCCAACCTACGAAAACATCAAGATGCCGAATGAAACCCGCAATTACGCTCCCAAGCTGATTGCGGTGCGCAACATTCTGGCCGATCCGGACAAGTACGGCGTCAAGCTGGACAAATTCCCCAACAAGCCCTACTTCGTCGCCGTCTCCACCGGCCGCCATATGGATATCGACGTGGCCGCCAAGATGGCCGGCATGTCGGTAGCCGAGTTCAAGGAACTCAACCCGGCCTTCAACCTGCCTGTGTATGCGCACAAACCGGGTCGCCAGATGCTGGTGCCGGTGGCCAAGGCCGACAAGTTCGATTACAACCTGGAGCACTGGGACAAACCGCTGCTGAGCTGGCAGGTGTACATCCCCTCCGGCGATGAAAGCATCGCCAGCGTGGCCGAGCGCCACGGCATGAGCCAATCCGAACTGCTGGCCGTCAACAAGGTGCGCTCGCGCACATTGAGCGCCGGCCAACCGGTGCTGGTGGCGATGAAGGGCAAGGTCGACGACGCCGCTCCGCTTGAAGCCGGTGATGCCGTCATTGCCGACAAGCCGGCGATCGCGCCGGTCATGGTGGCTGTCGCCAAGACTCCTGAACCGGTCAGCCAGCCGCTCGCAGCAGCCAAACCCGTGGCCGCGCCGTCCCCCATCATGGCTGCCGCGCCGGTGCTGACCGCGCAAGCGCCATCGGCCAAGGCGGCGGAATCCCCAACCCTGATCGCCGCCAGCAACGTAGCGGCCGAGCCCCCCAAACCGGCGACGGCGTCACCGATGTTAGCAGCAGCGCCGGCTCCTGCTGCTGAGCAAACCGTTGCCGTAGCACAAGCGGAAGCCGCCGCCATCAAGCCAGTTGTCAGCGCCGATGTCGTCGTCAAGCCTGCAGCCAAGCCGGTGCTGGTCGCCAAGTCGGAACCAGCCACTCCGCCGTCCACCACTCCGCCAGCCAAACCGCTGGAAGCCCGCCTCGCAGCGGTTAACCCCAATGCCAGCCAGCACACTGTTGCCGGAGGAGATACCCTGTTCAACATCTCCCGCCGCTACAGCCTGACCGTGGCGGAGCTGAAATCCATCAACAATCTGTCCGACGATACCGTCAAGCTGGGGCAGGTGTTGAAGGTGAAGCCGAGCGCCGTCAAGGCTGACACCACCTTGTTGGCCGAAGCGGTTCCCGCCGACGCACCCAGCGCGCAGGATGAGGCCATCGTCAAGGTCAGCGGCGTGCGCGCCCAGGCCACCGGTGCCGTGCCGGCTGAATATGTCGTGCAGCGCGGCGATACCGTATTCAGCATCGCGCGCCGTTTTGGCATCAACCATTCCGACATCCAGCGCTGGAACGATGCCCGCATGCTGGCCAAGCTGCAGCCCGGCCAACGTGTGCGTATCGAGAGCCAGGGGCTGTAAACATTCGTCAGCCCAAAGCAAAAAGCCCGCAATCGCGGGCTTTTTTCATGGTACCGCATCTCTTTCAGAACTCACCCGCCTCACGTGCGGGTCGTAACCTGTTGACAGGTGATGCGCTCGTCAACGCCTAGCATGGCGGCCGACATCACGCCCGAAGCGCTGCATGCGCTTTACCAACTCGCGTGTTGGCGGCTCCACCGCGATCAGCGCCGGCAACAGGGCTTGCAATTGCCCTCTCAGGGTCTCCACCGCCAGATTGAACTCCGACACCAGCCAATGGCAGCTTGACGGTTTCAGCACCACCAGCGGATCGCAGGCTGGCGGCAAGGCTTCGGCCAACAGCGCCGGCTGATTGAACCGCATGGCGTGAGCGGCCCGCATAAGCGTGCGAACGATCAGGCGACGCTGCTGGGCCGCATCGGCCAACGGCGGGGTCTGATGCGCCACCTCCCACATGCGGTCTAGCAAGCTGCACAGACTGCGCTGGCTGCGCTGAATGGCGTCCAGACGCCGGCTGCCGATACCGGACTCTTGCGCCACGGCCGACAGCAGGCCGCGCATGCGCAATAGCCGGCTGTTGAATTGGGCCAATGAATCATCATTGTCCGATATCTCGCGGCGGGATATCCGGCTGTAAAGCAAAGCCGCCTCCCTCAGATTGTCCGCCAGCAGAAAGCGCCAACTATCCATGGCCCGCAACGGCAGAATGGCGGCGGCGGCCAGCCCGATAACAGAACCCGTCAGCACATTGAAACTGCGCCATAGCGCGGCGTCCATCGGCTCGTCCCCCAGCCCGGCCACAATCACCATAGTGAAGCCGGTCAGCAAGGCCAGGTACTCGCCCTTGCCCTGGGCATGCCAGATGCTAAGGGCCACGATCAGCAGCATCCAGCCGTAGAACAGCGACGCGCCAAAAGGCAGCAGCCAGATGGCGGCGAGGCCCGCCAGCGCACCCAGCAAAGACCCCCCCATGCGTTGCAGCGCCTTGCGTCGCACACTGCCCCAATGCGGTACCCCGCCCAATACGATGAGGATGGTCACCAGCATCCAGCTACCATGAGGAATGGCAAAGCACACGTTAAGCGCCAGCCCGCACACAAAGGCCAGCGCCACACGCGCCACATGGATGTGCCTCGCGTAGCGGTCCAGGTAATAAGGGACGATCAGCACCCGCCACGGTCGCTGCCAACGCTTGTCCATGCTTATTCCTGGTTGCGGCTGTCCAGCCAGATGGTGACCGGGCCGTCATTGACCAGCGCCACTTGCATGTCCGCGCCAAACACGCCGGTGGGCACCGGCTTGCCCAGCGCCTCGGCCATGGCGGCGACGAAACGGTCAAACACGGGGGCGGAAATATCGCCGCGAGCCGCCCGGCTGTAGGAGGGCCGGTTTCCCTTGCGCGTGCTGGCAAACAACGTGAACTGGCTTACCGCCAGCACATCGCCACCGCTATCCTGCACCGAGCGGTTCATCACGCCATTCTCGTCATTGAACACCCTCAACTGACTGATCTTGCGCACCAGCCAATCAATGTCCTCGGCGCCATCTGGTTCTTCCACGCCCACTAACAGCAACAATCCGGCGCCGATCCGGCCTACCACGGCCTCATCCACCGTCACGCTGGCGGTCGACACCCGTTGAACAAGTACTCGCATGCCCATATCTCCTGATGAATCCGCCCATTGTAGAACCCGGGCCGCCGACGGTCACGCCGGACGGCAGGCCAGGCCCACCCTCAAGGAATGCTTCATGCTGATGGTTTTGTCGCCGGCCAAGACGCTGGACTACGACACCCCGCCCTTTACCCGCCGCCACACCCTGCCCGATTTTCTCGACCACAGCGCCGAGCTGATCGACACCTTGCGCAGCAAGAGCCCGGCGGAAATCGCCAAACTGATGAGCATCAGCGATGCGCTCGCCGTGCTCAATGTGGGTCGCTATCAGGACTGGCGTGCCGACTTTACGCCCGACAATGCCAAGCAAGCGGTGCTGGCGTTCATGGGCGACGTCTATGAAGGGCTGGACGCCGCCAGTCTGAGCGAAGCGCAGCTGGACTATCTGCAATCCCGCCTGCGCATCCTGTCCGGGCTGTACGGCGCCTTGCGCCCGCTCGACCTGATGCAGCCCTACCGGCTGGAAATGGGTACCCGCCTGCACAACCCGCGCGGCAAGAACCTCTACGAATTCTGGGGCGATATCGTCACCGATGCGCTGAACAAAAGGTTGGCCGAAGACCCGGTACCCGAGCTGGTGAACCTGGCGTCCGAGGAATACTTCAAATCAGTGCGCCCGCGCCGTTTGCAGGCGCGCTTGATTGCGCCGGTTTTCCAGGACTTCAAGAACGGGCAGTACAAGATCATCAGTTTTTACGCCAAGCGCGCACGCGGCCTGATTGCGCGCTGGGCTGCCCTGCATGGCGTGGAACAGGCGGAACAGCTGAAAGACTTCAATCTGGATGGTTATCGCTTTGAACCGACAGCCTCGGATGAGCGGAACTGGGTATTCCGCCGCAAGCTGGTAGGTTGAGCGGCCTCGGCCGGCGTCTCCGCCATCCAGCCATTCAGATCGCGCCAGACAGCTGCGTCGTTGAGAATGCCCACATGTGTGGCATTGTATCCACGCAGCTGATAAGCCTGACGTTGCGCCGCTTCACCCAACTGACTGCGCAGCGGGATGACGGAGTCGCTGGACTCCGCCGACCAACTGTCCGCCCGGTCGTAGGCAAACAAGAGATAGTGCCGGGCGCCGGCGGGCCATGATCGCTCCGCGCCGGATGGCAAGTGAAACAGGCCCTGCAGGAAGTCGCTGCCGGAAGCCATGTCCCGCCAGCTTCTGATCACCGCCGGCGCATGCCGTACCCCCATGGCGGCACGATCATCGCCTGTCCATGGTGTTGCCAGGGTAAACACTTGCCGCACTTTGATCGATGATCCCGATGCGGCCAGATCCAGCAGCATGGATCTGGTCAACAGTCCACCCATACTGTGGGCCACCACAATCATCTGCTTGAAGCGATAACGCACTTGCAGCTCTTGCAGCAGACGACTCAGTATCCGGGCTGAACCCTCTATGGCCAAACCTGACGGATAGGCTGCCGCCCATAGTTGAAAGCGCTTTTTATCAAGATGATCCGCCATCGCGGCAAAATTGCCGGGGGTGCCGTTTATGCCGTGCACCAATAAGACAGGAATACGTCTCGCATCATAAGGCTCGAGAAAATAAATGCCGGCCTTGCCCTGTGTGAGAAAGTCCATTGGCCGCCACAAGCCCTGCGCACCGGTTTGGGCCTCCCAGCGCGCATCACGCAACTGCGTAGACTCACCTCGCGCAAGAACACCTCCCAAGCTGACGGGTTGAGCTCCCGCCTCAGGATGCGCCAGCATCCCTTTCAGTTCCGGGTCTTCAGGCAGGTCGCGCTTCAAATCCAGCGTCAGTCTGTTCAGTACGCCGCCACGCGGACAATTGAACTCCTCCAGATCCTGCACAGCCCCCCACGGCTCACCGGGCTGCCACTGGCCATCGCCGTTCTGATCGCGAAAAGCGATCACCTGGTAGCGACCAGGCTTGGCGTAGAAGGCCCACTGGCCCGGCTTTTCATACCAGGATTGCTCCGCCAGCTCGGCGTCAGCCGCTTCGCCATCGACCAGCCTCACTTTGTACAGCCCCACCGAGATGCTGCCCTTGCCATCACCGGCATCAGCAATCCGACCGCTGATGGTGCATCCTTCCTGCAGCAAAGCCTGCTGCCGGGCGACCTCTTTAAAAGCGCAACCGCCCAGCGATATCAACACCAGAAACGTTGGTAGGAGAACCCGCATCAATCAGCCCTGGCTCACTTTGTTCGGCAAGGCCTCGCCCCGCTCATAGGCGCTGGCGTTGCCCAGCGTGGTTTCCGCGATATTGGCCAAGGCCTCGCGAGTAAGAAAACCCTGGTGCGAGGTGATCAACACATTGGGGAAGGTCAGCAGCCGGGCCAGTTGGTCGTCTTCCAATCCCACCTCCGAGCGGTTTTCGAAGAACACGCCCTCTTCCATCTCGTATACATCCAGCCCCACGCCGGCCAGCCGGCCGTCCTTGAGCGCGGCGATCAGCGCCGAGGTTTCCACCAGCGCGCCGCGACTGGTATTGATCAGTACCGCGCCGCGTTTCATGCCGGGCAAGGAATAGGCGTTGATCATGTGGCGGGTTTCGGCCGTCAGCGGCAAATGCAGGCTGACAATATCAGCGCCGGCCAGCAAGGTAGGCAGGTCGACATAATCAAAACCCAGTTTTTCCGCCAACGCCGGTTGCGGATATAAATCGAAAGCCTGCACCTTCATGCCGAAGCCTTTGGCGATGCTAATGGCGGCCTGACCGATACGGCCGGTTCCTACCACGCCGAAGGTTTTGCCATGCAAGTCAAAGCCCACCAGCCCGTCAAGCGAGAAATCCATCTCGCGCACCCGCACATAAGACTTGTGAATGCGCCGCACCACCGCCAGCAGCAAGGCAAAGGCGTGCTCAGCCACGGCATGGGGGGAGTAAGCCGGCACCCGGGTAACGGTAATGCCGTGCTGCTGACAGGCGGCCAGATCAACGCCATTGAAGCCGGCGCAGCGCAGCGTCACCAGCTTGACGCCGCGCGCTGCCAGACTGGCCACCACCTCAGCATCAAGCCGGTCGTTGACGAAGGGACAGACCGCGTCGACGTCATGCACCAGGTCCAGCGTCTCGCGATTCAGCCTGGGTTCGAAATACACCATCTCGTGGCCAAAACGCCGGTTGGCTTCATCCAGTGCATGCTGGTCATAGTTTTTGGTATCAAAGACGGCGATGCGCATCGACAACTCTCCTGAGAAACATGGCTGCAGTATAAACCGGGCCAGCATAAAGCACTGTCGCGGCGGCGCTGGCGCGTTAGACCATTCTTGATGACAAGCAGGTGAAATTCTTCTGTCGCTTGATCCGGATCATGCTTCCGTCCACCCGCTGTGCGTAAAGTGCATCGTGAAAATAATTCAAACCAGTACTTTTAACTGAACACGGCATCGCGGGAGCCTAGATTTGAAGAAAAACTTACCAGTGACGGGCATCGAGACCCCGTTCACTCAGGGGCTTATTGTCACCAGAACCGACCTCAAGGGGGTCATCACCCACGCTAACGATGCTTTCGTCGCCATTTCGGGTTTCTCGCGCGAAGAACTGCTGGGCAGTAGTCACAATGTCGTCCGCCACCCGGACATGCCGCCTGTGCTGTTTGAAGACTTGTGGCGCACGGTCAAGGCCAATAGGCCTTGGCGCGGGCTGGTCAAGAATCGTTGCAAGAACGGCAATCATTACTGGGTGGACGCATTTGTCGTACCCGTGCGGCAAAGCGGCGCCACGCTCGGGTATATGTCGGTTCGCACCCCCGCCAGCCGCCAGGCTATCCAGGAGGCCGAAGCGTTATACCCGCGCCTGATGGCCGGCGAACGCTTCCACCCACCCAAGCTGCAAGGCTGGGCGGAGAGCCGCATCAGAACAGCAACCGCCGCGCTCACCGCGCTGGTTCTGGCAGCCAACGCCGCCTTGCATCCGGATGCATTGGGGCTATGTCTGAACCTTGCCGGGCTGGCAGGGCTGGCCGGCTGGTTTGCCTATGAAAGCCATCTGCGCCAGCGTCAACGCGATCTGCTGGACGCTTGCGAAGCCATCGCCGAAGGGCATCTGGAAAATACGCTGTCTATTCAGAAGGCCGGCGACTCCGGCCGGCTGGAAAGCACGCTGGCCTATATGCAGGTGCACCTGAAGGTGGTGATCGACGAGCTGCAAATGACCGCGCGCGCGCTCAACGAAGACGGCAAGCAATTGCGCGCCTCCATGCAAGGCTTGCACGAGCAGATGGATGCCGGCAACCAGAGCGTGGAACAAATGAGCGCCGCCATCGAACAGTTGTCCACCTCCATCGAACAGGTGGCGCAGGGTGCGGTACGCAGCGCCGAGCTGAGCGTTGCCTCCCGCCAGACCATCGAACAAAGTACGGAAGACATGTCGCTTGCCTACCGGCAGAGCCAGGAAGCCACGCAAACCGTACTTAGCGCGGAAAACATCATCAACTCGCTGTCGGACGCCATCTCCGGCATCAGTCAGGTGACGCAAACCATTCACGACATCGCAGAGCAAACCAATCTGCTGGCGCTCAACGCCGCCATTGAAGCCGCGCGGGCCGGCGAGCAAGGCCGGGGCTTTGCCGTGGTGGCCGACGAGGTGCGCAAGTTGGCCGAACGCACCAGCAGCAGCACGGGTGAGATCAACCGCCTGGTGGGCAATGTGCACAGGGCATCGGAGGAAGCGGTACAGACCATGCACCAGGTCAGCCAGGAAACCCGCACCGGTAGCGAGGCCCAGCAGCGCACATCGGAACGACTGGTGGATATCCGCAATGCAGCGCAATCCGTCAGCGACACCATGCAGGAGCTGGCCGGCACCAATGCCCAGCAGTCCGCCACGGCGGCGCATCTGGCCGAACGCATGAATAGCATCGCCAACCAGCTGGAGGAGTCTCACCAGCACATTCAGGAAGCCAATCACAGCATCGCGCGCTTCAGTGATACGGCCAATTCGCTGGCAGAGCTGGCGGATCATTTTCATCTGCACGCCTGATATCGCGCTTGCAGCCCCTTGCCAACGGCAAGGGGCTTTTTCTTTGCCTCTGAGGCCACCAGCGCAACACCCATTTCCGACCGCATCTGACGGCTTGTAGTTATTACAGCCATTCAGACTGCACATGGATAAACGCGGGAATGGCAGCTATCCGGCCAGATCAGCCGCTTGGCATGCCGTCAGCCCTTCCATTTACTAATTGATAAGAAAATGTGTTTAATAATTCAATTATTTGCAATGTTGATATTATCAATGCGGATGACTACACTTCAAAATCATAAACAGTTGAAAATTACAACTTCAATTTTAAACCATTTGATTTCAGCGTAAGCTTTGCTGTCCGCCACACTTGCCCGGCGACAGCGCGGCAGGGAGGTTCGACATGAAAAAGGCAATCATCATTCTGGCTGGCGTTGCAGCACTGTACGGTGCCCCCTCGCTGGCGGCCGAAGGCGGCACAATCAGCTTCACCGGCACCATCGTCAAAGAGCCGTGCGCTCAAGCCGGCAATACGCTGGTGAGTTATGCCACCCAGCCGCGTCTTTACGCGGCCGCGCGCAAGGTAAGCTCCGGTCCTTCCTGCTCCGGCATGGACAATACCCAGTCGCTGACCCTGTCCGCACTGAGCATGAACACGACGACAAGCAGCGGCCAGGTGGTGACAGTGGTCTACAACTGATAGCCCGCGCCCCACGACAAAAGCCTTCGGCCAACCATTAAGGTTGGCCGAAGGCTTTTGACTTTCTGATGCTGCCCGGCGCTACTGGTAGAGCATATCTATTGTCACCACGGACTGCAGCGTACCCGGTACCACAGTGGTGGTGCGCATGTACTCCACATACACCGGCAGTTGCGCCGACTGTGACTGAATGTTCACCACTCGCGTATTGTTTGTCTGATTGGCGCCGATATTCTGGCCATCCGAAACACTAGCCAGATTGATCGCCACCCCCTTGGCGGTGCCACCGCTATTGGCAAACAACACCGGATTATTGCTGTCCGCCGTGCCGCTGAAACGGAAGGTGGCGGTGTAAATGCTGCTGGAGCAGTTGGACGCCGAGATAGTGAAGTACGTCCGCGCCATGGTGCTGCCCACTGCAGCAAACTGCGCGCTGCCTACCGTCGGCAAATTCACCACGCGGTTCTTGTCCGCCGCGCTCAAGTCGCAAGTGCCGCCGGGCGTAAAAGTGACCGATCCGTTGATCCACTGGTTGAAATTGATGCCCTGTGCGGCATTGATGCCGCCTACCCCGTCTAGCTGGAATACCGAGTAATTGTTGATACTGGAGGTGCCGCTTGTGGGCGCACCGCTGGTTTTCAACAATACGATGGAGTACTGCAGCGTGGTGGTCACCGAGCCGCCGGCCGGCACATAGATGTTGGTGTTCACCGCGCCACTGCTTTGGGTAATGGTCTGCCCATTGAAAATGATGCCGATCTGCAAGCCGGGCGCCAGCGTGGCGTTTTTCGGGTTTACCCAGAAATACACGTTTTCGCCGATACTCTGCGAGCAATACAGCGCCAGGTTTTGCAGCGGCGATTGCCAGATGATGGTATTGACCGGCGCCGTGGCGGACACGTACAAATTGCCCGGCAAGTTGAAGGTGGAGGTGACGTTGCCGCTGCTGCTGTTACCGTTCCAGCACCCCAGCGCGTGGCTGGTGACCGGGAAGGCCAGCATCAGGGCCAGCAGCCAGCCGTAGAGTCGATTCATGGTGTTCTTGCTCATGTCTTGTCGCTTTCCAGACCGCTCGCCACCGGCGGCGGTCTTTGCTGTCAGAGGGGCTGGCAGACGGCGTCCGTCTGCATATAGCCATTGCCGATCTTCTGCTGCGGCAGCTGGTAGCTGAAGCGGCATTGCTGATCCTTGCCCTGGCCCCAGCTCACCGACAAGGGCTTGCCTTCCATGCCGCGCAGGAACGCGCGACCACCCTGCCCCACCATGGTCAGCGAATCATTGCCCTCGCCGCTGATGTTGGCGCCCACCGGCAGTTGCCCGCCGTCCGCCTTGCGCAGCGTCACGATCACCGGCTTGCCCTGCTGCACGCCGAATTTCATCATCACGATCGCCCCGGCGCGCGGCGCGTCCAGCTGGGTGCTTTCCTGCAGCTCCACATCCTGGCTCATGCCCTTCGGGTCCAGCGTGATTTCGTTCTGACGGTAAGGCATCAGCGTAGACACCACCGCATAGCCGGACTTGTTCACCCGCACGCCGTTGGTGTTGCTCACCGCTGCGCCCTCGGCACCCGGCGCTTCCACGACGGCGAACGACTCGCCCAACGACTGCGCCGCGGTAATGCCGCCTGGATGGAATACCAGCGCGCCGGTAATGCCCGCATTCACCTGCGAGGTGGAACCGGTGCTGCTGCCGCCGGCGGTAAAGGTGGCAACCGACGTAGCGTACTGCACGCTGCCGCCTCCGCCGTTGCTGCTATTGCCGTTGCCGTCGCGGTTGGTATTGGCGTAAACGTTGTAGCTCAGGTTGTGCAATTCGCCGGTGGTGCCGCTCAGGTTCACCTGGGCATTGCTGCTGTGATCGCTGTTGCTGGTATAGCTGGAGCTCAGCAGCGGCGAGTAAGGCTCGCGGCCCAGCGGAATCGACACGCTGACCGTGTACTGATTGACGTTGCGACCCTGAGCGTCGTGGGTACGGCCCGCCGACAGGCTGTAGTTCATCCACTTCAGGCTGTTGTTGTAGCCCACCTGGTAGGTGAGATCCCGGCCGGTCTGGTTCCAATAGTCCTGAGTGGAGGCCGTCAGGTACAGGTGACCCATGCGCTCGCCCAGCGGTTGATCCACGTTCAGCTGGAAGCGGTTCTTGGCGCGATAGACGATGCCCACCTGATTGACCAGGTTGGTGTAGTCGCGAAACTCCAGATAGCCGGCGGTAGAGTAGCGATAAGCCGCCACCGTGAAGTTGGTGCGCGTCATCTCCATCAGCTTGCTGTAGGTAACGCGGTAGCTCTGACCGTTCATGTCGCGGCCGCCGTCCGAGTTGTACGGCAGGTTACTGGCCCAGGACTGGGTAATGTCCAGCGCCAGCGCGCCCAGCGGCGTATTGACGCCGGCCCCGAACAGCCCGGCCTGGTAATGATCGGCCGCGATCGCGCCGCCATACAGCGTGACGCTATTGCTGATGCCGCGCTGATAGGTGGCCTGCAGGAAGTCCGGATGGTCGCGCAGCGTGCTGTCACGCCATTGGCCGGCGGTAACGGAGTAACGCGACTGCCCGGCGCGCAGCAATTGCGGCACGGCGGCGTAAGGCACCAGGAATTTGCGCACCCGGCCATCCGCCTCGGTCACCGTCACCTCCAGATCGCCGGCGGAACCGGTGTTGTAGAGGTCGTCGATGCTGAACTCGCCCGGCGGCACCACGTTTTCGTAAATCAGATTGCCGTTCTGGCGAACCGACACCTTGGCGTTGGTCTCCGCCACGCCATGCACCACCGGCGCATAGCCCTGCTGCGACTCCGGCAGCATCCGGTCATCGGAATTCAGCTGCGCGCCGCGAAAGGGCACGCTGCTAAAGAGTTCAGACGGCGTGAAATAGTCGCCCAGCGTCAGTACCGAGCGCCAGTCGGTGATGTCGCGCTGCGCGTATACCGAGGTGGTCTGATACTGGTTCTGGCTGTTGCCCTTATTGTTGTCCTGGCGCGTGACGGACCCGTTGTAGCGGAAGCGCCAGAGACCGATGTTGAGGCCGGCGTTGGCGCCAACGTAATACTGTGTGGCCTTGCCCGAGGCGCCGTTGTCGTAGCGGTAAGCGTTGGCGTTGTAGTTGAGGAAACCGGCAAAAGGCGCGCCTGCGTCCCAGTATTGCGGGTCGACATAGCCACGGGCATGAGCGCGCAGATACTTCTGCGGCAAGCTCACGTCCAGTCGCAAGTCAGCGCTGTTGAAAGCCGAGTAAGCGCCCGGCACGACGGTCGCGATATCCACGCACTCGCCGGGTTGATCGCGCCTAGGCGCAGCCACGTCCTTCAGCTTGCTGAAATCCACGCCCATCTCATCCAGCATGGCGCGGCTGAAACAGGCTTGCACCTTGCGCTCGCCCATGTCCTTGAGCAGCACGTCGCGGCGTCCCACCCAGCTGTCGTTGACGAATACGTCGGCGCGGTATTGGCCCGGGAAGGCACTGCCCGCCTGACTGAAGCGGGACAGATCCACCGGCTGGCCGCCGGAATTCTGGTCGATGAACACCGGATTGAACTGAACGTTGTTCAGGGCTACGTCATTCATGGCCAGCATGTCGGCCGAAGTGGCATCCGCCAGTGCGGCTGCGCTGCCGAACAAACCGCACACCATCAGGCTGAGCCGGGTCGCGACCCAGCGGCGTCCGGGCTGTCGTGTCATGTCTTGTTTCATGGCGAGATCAGTCCTGCAAGGGCGCGAGCGGCTCCTGGCCGCTATCGCCGGAATCATCAAGGCGCAAGCGTCACGTCGTGCACGACTGCCGCGCCATAGTCGTTGATGCTTTCATAACGCAGCTTCAGCGCGCCGTCGGGCCGGTTTTTCAGGTCCTTGAGCGAGAAGTCATGGCTGCCGCCAGGCGGCACCATGCCGCTGTCGGACTCGTACTCGCGACCGCCCGCGCTTAGCAAGGCGCGATTGAGCGATACGTGGTAGGCCGAGGCGTTTTCAGCATGCAAGAGATAGCCCTTGCCGGCGGTTTGCGGCTTGAGGCTCCAGCGCAGCTTGTCAGCTGCATCATCGGACGTGCCGACCAGGCCGGTCGGGCGATAGAACAGCTTGATGCGCGAGCGGAAAGCCACTTGCATGAAGTTCTGCTGTTCGCCGGTCGCCTTGGGCAGCGGCGGCACATCCAGCACGTTGAGCCAGAACACCGACTCCTTGTCCTGAGGCAGATCGGCGCCGGTAAAGGTCAAGCGCAGCGTTTGCCCCTTGGCGGGGTCGATGCGGAAAATTGGCGGCATGATGAGGAAAGGCGCATCAGCCGTATTGGGAACAGATTTTTCATTGCCGCGGTCAGCCCACACCTGAACCAGCGAAGGTTCCTTGCCCGGGTTGTTGACCTTCACGGTGACCTCGCGGTCCTCGGCCTTGTACACCACGCGCGTGCCGGAAAGCACTACGCCCGCAGACGCCGAGCCGGCTCCCAGAAGGGAAATGGCCGTCAGCAACACAACTACCCCGTTAACTGCTTTTTTTCTCATTTTTCAACCTGCTTTTATGGGATGGAACCGGTTGGCCGCGCCAGTCATGCGGCCAACCGGACACATCGATTACTGGTAGGTCATCGAGTACTGCACGCTGGTGCTCACGGTACCGGCAGTAGATGCGCCGCCAGTAGCGATGTACTGGGCGTAGTAGTTCATGGTGGCCGCGCCGCTGCTGATCGGGACCAGCTGCGAGTTGGTGTTGGTGGTCACGTTGATGGCCTGGAAGGTGTTGTTCAGCAGCTGGACTTCCACGTTGGTGGCGGAGCCGGAGGCGGTGCTGTTCAGCAGGTTGCCGGTAGCCGGATCAACAGTGGGGCCAACTTCAAAGCGGGTTTGCGCCTTGTTCAGACCAGCCGGGCAGCTGCTCAGGCTGATGGCGAACGGGGTGGCGCCGGCAGTTTGGCCGGCGGTGGCCAGTGCGGCGGTACCGACGGTCGGCAGGGTCACGGTCACGTTCTTGCCGGAAGTGCCGGTGATGGTGCAGGTATTGGCCACGATATTGCCGTTGATGGTGATGGTGCCGTCAGCAGCCATCGCACCAGCGGAGTAAAGGCCCAGCCCGATAACCAGTGCGGATACGATCTTCTTCATTTTGTAAGGCTCCATTGCGATTTGCGTGCCCGAATCCGGGCGGACGTTCAACGATCTGCCGGCCAGCCTGGCGCTGTCTTCGGCAAACTTGCTTGCCAGCCGTCCCAGAGGGTGGCTGCTGGTCAACCTGAGAAAAGATCCTGTAGTCACATCAGAATATTCAACAGATTCTTTAATCAGATTTCAGGTTGTATTTTCAGACAAGTCCGATGCCATTGCAAGTTTAAATGTTTAAATACCTAAAACAAATAATTTAAGATGTGGATACAATGTGTCCGCACCCAAGGCATGAATTGCGAGAAAAGCCAGACAGGACGGGCGTTTTAGAGATATTCCCAGGTCGTGCCATCCCCTGTTGCGCCAGTGCAAATGGGGGCAAAAAAGCCGATTGCAGGACAGTCCAACGCCTGAATCCAGGCTCTATTGGCAGCAGCACGCCGGCCGAACTGACAAAGTTCGACAAGTGACCGACCAGTGGTCAGCTAACGGGAATGAAAGGCAAAGTAGTGCTAATCAGTACAAAAATGCGGCCAGGCTCAAAACAAATGACCGGCAGACACCCAACAAAACAACCAAGCACAGGAGAGGGAAACCGAAGAGAACGCAGGCGAGAAGTGAGAAGCCGCTTGCCGTGCCATGCCCCCAAGCAAAGCAAGAAAACTTCAAAGAGATGAACAGCGACATGAGGCAGCACGCGCGTATTGCGTTTCTGGCGTACAAATGCAAAAAAGCCAACTTCGTGTGAAGTTGGCTTTTTTGTTCTTGCTGGTTGCGGGAGCAGGATTCGAACCTACGACCTTCGGGTTATGAGCCCGACGAGCTACCAGACTGCTCCATCCCGCGTCTGTTCTGTCGCTTGCTGCGTTGCAGCGAGGAATCGAATATTACCCTTGCCTGCCAACCTCGTCAACACATTTATGAAAAATATGCTCAAGTCGATATCGGGGCCGAAAACGAAAACATATTCATTAACATTTAGCCCTCTGCAAGACACAACTTCACAACACCCGGCATCTATAGTTGAACACAGGTTATCGCGAAACGGTTTCGCCCCACGAATCGTTTTCGTCTCTCTTCGGTGTGCTCCAGAGCGGGACATAGCCTGTGTAGTCTGAATCGTGCAGAAACCACGCCGCAAGGCGAGCTTGATACACGTATTCTCCTAAGTGTTCATCACGGAAATTAAGGGCCGCCCAGCGCGGCCCTCTTTTTTTGTCAGGCGGACACCCGGCCGCGCATGGTGCGGCGCATAAGCAGCGTCCCGCCAACAAGCAAGCCGACAAAACCATAGCTGACGATGGGCGACAGCACCAGAAAGCGGTCTGCCGACATATTCCAGGCCATCCAGGCGCGAATCGCGGTTTCCGCCACTAGCCCCACACCCCACAGGCAAGTCATTCTGCGCAAACCCCGACGGAAGATTTCCTGCTCCCACAAAGTATCGAAACGCGTCCGTCCGGCGCTGGACTCCCGCTCCAGGGTGGCCCGGGCCAGATAGAACACCAAGGGTTTGCCGAAGCACAGCGAACCAAGAAACACCAGCCCGATCAGCCCTGATACCAAGGACTCCCGCATCAACAGCATTCGTGCGTCGCCCCCCAGCAGCATGACCAGCAAAGACAGCGCGATGCCGGCCACAACCGTCAGACTCAGGGCATCCACTTTGCGTGTGTGCCACAGTTCCCACAGGCTCCAGACGATGGGCGGCAGCGCTGAAGCGATCAGCCCCCCGCTCTCCCCCCATGACGGCGCAGCCAAACGGTACGCGGCCCACGGCAGGACAAAATTGACGATGATTTCAAGCAGCAGGCGCGGCGACAGTCTCGGCATGAACGTTCCAGCCATCACAAGAGGCGGATCAAAAGGCGGATTGTAATGCAAGGGGTTCGTGGAATGCGAAACCCCGCCGGTTGGCGGGGTTTCTGTTGTGTGGCGAAGGTCCCGTGAGATGGACCGTCCGGATCAGGCAGCAGCGCTGATAAAGGCGTTTGCCGGATAAAACGCGCTGGCAAGACCCAGCACGGAACGGAAGGTTACTTCAAACATCTTGCCTACCTGGCGGATGCTGACCACTTCGTAGTGGATCACATCGCCGCTGTCTTTATGCTCGAGAATGGTGTAACCCGGTTTCAGTTGAGAAATTTTCATTTGATTTCACTTTCTTTGTTGTTGTTTTCATTGCCAGTACGGAAACGATAAAATTGATTCAATGTAAAGATTTACCACGCAATGGACTGATTTGCCAATCATTAGTTCCGATTTGTTTAGCAGAACTCTAGCAGCGGCACATGACAGGTCTGTGAAGCTTTACCGCCATTTACCTTGCGCAATGAAAAACGCCCCGCCGGCAAAACACCGGCGGGGCGTTCTCGCACAAGGGTCGGGCTTAGCCGATGCGCATGCCCGGCACGGCGCCTGCGTCCACGTCCAGCAGGAACAGGCCGCTGCCGTCATCCACGCCGGAGGCGCAAACGATCATGCCTTGCGATACGCCAAAGCGCATCTTGCGCTCGGCAAGGTTGGCCACCACGATCACATGGCGCCCCACCAGCTTTTCCGGTTCCTGATAGGCAGAACGGATGCCGGAGAAGATATTGCGCTGTTCAAAGCCCAGATCCACTGTGAACTGCAATAACTTGTTGGAGCCTTCCACAAACTGGCAGGCCAGCACCTTGCCCACGCGCAGGTCGATCTTGCCGAAATCGTCAATCTTGATGGTCTCGGCCAACGGTTCGTAAGCGGCGGCGGCCGGAGCGTCTTGAGTAGCTTGCATATTCTGTTTGTTCGCTTCGATCAGTTTGTCGATGAGGATGGGGTCGATGCGCTGCATCAGGTGCTGGTAGGGCTTGATCTCCTTGCCCAGCAGCAGGCTGCGGCTGTCGTCCCAGGCCAGCGGGGCAACGTCGAGGAAGGCTTCCACGCCTTCGGCCAACTTGGGCAGCACCGGCTTCAGGTAAATGGTGAGCAGGCGGAAGGCGTTGATCAGCACGGTGCAGACTTCCTGCAGCCGCGCGTCCTGCCCTTCCTGCTTGGCCAACTCCCACGGCTTGTTCGCGTCCACATAGCCGTTTACCACGTCGGCCAGCGCCATCACATCGCGCAGGGCCTTGGCGTATTCGCGGGCTTCAAACGCGGCAGCCAGCTCATCGGCAGCCGCCTGCAGGCGGGACAGGATGTCGGCATCCGCCACGCTGTCGGCCAGTTTGCCGCCGAAGCGCTTGCTGATGAAACCGGCGGAACGGCTGGCGATGTTGACGAACTTGCCCACCAGGTCGGAATTCACACGGGCAACGAAGTCATTGAGATTGAGATCGATGTCTTCGATGCGGCCATTCAGCTTGGCCGCCATGTAATAGCGCATCCATTCCGGATTCAGGCCGCAATCCAGATAGCTCTTGGCCTGGATAAAGGTGCCGCGCGACTTGGACATCTTCTGGCCATCCACGGTGAGGAAGCCGTGGGCGAACACGCCGTTGGGGGCGCGGATGCCGGAATAGTGCAGCATGGCCGGCCAGAACAGCGCATGGAAATACAAGATATCCTTGCCGATGAAGTGGTACATCTCGGCATCGGAGTCCTGCTTGAACCAGGCGTCGAAATCCATGCCGGTGCGATCGCACAAATTCTTGAAGCTGGCCATGTAGCCGATGGGGGCGTCCAGCCAGACATAGAAATACTTGCCCGGGGCATCCGGAATCTCGAAACCGAAATACGGCGCGTCGCGGCTGATGTCCCAATCCTGCAGGCCGCCGCCGATCCACTCGTTCATCTTGTTGAGAGATTCCGGCTGCAAATGCGCCTGGCTGACGCCGTCGGCCCGCACGCTGCTGCCGCTGGTCCAGGCCTTGAGGAAGTCGGCGCATTCGCCCAGACGGAAGAAGTAATGCTCGGAGGTTTTCAGCACCGGCTTGGCGCCGGACACCGCCGAATAGGGGTTCTTCAACTCGGTGGGGTTGTAGGTGGCGCCGCACACTTCACAGTTGTCGCCGTACTGGTCCTTGGCGCCGCACTTGGGGCACTCGCCCTTCACGAAACGGTCCGGCAGGAACATCTGCTTTTCCGGATCAAACAGTTGCTCGATGGTGCGGCAGGCAATCTTGTCGTCGGCGCGCAGCGCCTTGTAGACGCGCTCGGCCAGTTCCTTGTTTTCCGGGCTGTTGGTGCTGTAGTAGTTATCGTGGCCGATGAGGAAGCCCTGCGAATCCGCCACGTGCAATTCACGCACGTTGTTCACCAGCTGTTCCGGAGTGATGCCCTGCTTTTCGGCGGCCAGCATGATGGGCGCGCCGTGGGTGTCATCCGCGCAGACGTAGTAGCACTCGTGGCCGCGCATCTTCTGGAAACGCACCCAGATATCGGTCTGGATCTGTTCCAGCATGTGGCCAAGGTGCAGCCCCGCGTTGGCGTAAGGCAGCGCGCTGGTCACCAGAATCTTGCGTTTGCTCATTGGGAAGTCCCTGTAAACGATCTTGTGCGGGCAGCCGGAACAGCTGCCGAAAGCCCATGATTATAAAGCCGGATGCAGACGCGGTCACGGCAATGGGCGACAAAAAACCTGGCGGAAGACGTCGTCGACATCCTCCAGCCAGGCTTGGCTGGGTCAAGACGGCGTCAGGCGCTTTGCGCGGCCAGTTCGCCCACGGGCTCGGCGCGCTCCGCCATGGCTTGCGGCACAGTGCGGCGCGCCAGCACAACGAACAACAGCGCGGTACACACCGAGGCCACGGCAAAGCCGGCCATGCCGCCCGCCACATAGGCCAGACGGAAGGCTTCGATGCCCACTGCGTAGCCCGCCATCGACAGCATGCTCATGCCGGCCGACACCGTGCCCTTGGCGATATCGGACGCCATCAGGGCAAAACGGTACAGCACGCCAAAGCTCATGCCTTCGCCGAAAGTCATCAGGCTCATGCCCGCCACCATCAGCCATACCGGCTCTTCGGCAAACAGTACGCCGGCCAGCATCAGCGACAGGCCGCCGACGATGGGCAACATGCCGACAAACACCGAACGGCCAAGCGGCCAGCGGTCGGCCAGAAACACCAGCGCCAGATTGCCGGCGATCAGCCCGCCGAACACCGGCAGCTGCATCAGGCCGTAAGCCATGGTGCTCATGCCCAAGTCTTTTACCAAGAGCACCGGCGACAGCGCGATCCAGCCCATCAGCGGCAGCGCCAGCAACGGAATGCACAGCGCGGATTGCACAAAGCGGCTATCGCGCAGCAAGGCGAGGTAAGCACCGCCCATACGCAGCAGCGGGGTCTTGTCGGCGCCGGCTTGCACGGTTTCCGGCATTTTCCACCACAGCCCCACCAAGGACAGGCCGGACAGGGCGGCAATCACCACGAAGCAACTGCGCCACGGCGCAACTTCCACCAGCGCGGCGCCGGCCAGCGGGCCGACCAGCGGCGCAATCAGCGCCACATTGGCCATGAGGGCGGTCACCTTGACGGCGGCCTTCTCTTCAAAGGCCTCCTGCACCGCCGCATAACCCACGGCATTGATAAAGCACAGACCCACACCCTGCAGCACGCGCAGCAGCATGAAGGACTCGATGGAGTTGACCCACCAGGTGGCAAGGCAAGCCAGGGTGAAATACACCACGCCGCCCAGCAACACTGGGCGACGGCCGATGCGGTCGGACAAGGGGCCGGTCAGCCAGGGCAGCAAAGCGCCGCCGATGAGAAAGGCGGTCATGGCGGCAGGCACCCAGGAGGCATCCACCAGAAACTCGCGGGTTACCATCAGCATGGCGGGCTGCACCATGTCGTTGGCGATGTAAACGGAAAATTCGAACAGCACCAGCGCCAGGGGAAACAAGAGGTTGGCGGGACTGAGCACGGCATGACGGGACTGCATGGAGGGTAAAGCCTTTCGTAACCTAAAGATCGTGGCCTGCGGCCTGACGGGGCCGAGCCTGACGCCGCGCAAACGCTATCGCGTCGCGGAAGAAAAAACGATCAATTCTACGCGTCTGCGTCCGGCCCGGCAAGAAAACTCCAGATGAAGCTATTTGGCGAGAGCATGAGCAAGGCCAATAGCCATGCCGGCAGCGCGGGAGTAACATGGCGCATCCGACCGACGGAGAACCGATGCCAAACCGCGACTGAGCGACCTCTGCGGCGGCTTGGCCGGCGCCTGCCAGGACGACCGGCGAAAAACAGATTAAAATAGTCGGGTATTCACCCGGAACACCCACCATGCTTTCCAAATTGACCCAATGGTTCGGCGGCAAGCCGGACTCAGCCAGCGACAATACCGCCATGAACCTGACCGACGCTCAAGTGATCGAGGCCGTCTCCAGCCTGATCGACGACAACACCGGCAAGCCCTACACCGCCGCCAAGGCCGTGCGCAACATCAAGCAGAGCACCGACGCGCTCTCTCTGGACGTGGTGCTGGCCTACCCCGCTAACAGCCAGTTCGACAGCGTGCGCCAGCGCTTCATTGACGCGCTGACACCGTTGGCCGAAGGCCGCCGGGTGGAAGTGACGGTCAGCAGCCAGATCACCAGCCATGCCGCCCAGCGCGGCGTGCCGCTGCTTGACGGTGTGAAAAATATCATCGCCGTGGCGTCCGGCAAGGGCGGCGTGGGCAAATCCACCACCGCCGTCAACCTGGCGCTGGCTTTGGCCGCGGAAGGCGCGCGCGTGGGCATTCTGGACGCCGACATCTACGGGCCGTCGCAACCCTTGATGATGGGCCTGCAAGGCCAACGCCCGGAAACGACGGACGGCAAAAGCCTCAAGCCCATCGAAAATTACGGCATCCAAACCATGTCCATCGGCTATCTGGTGGACACCGACCAGGCCATGGTGTGGCGCGGCCCCATGGTTAGCCAGGCATTGCAGCAGCTGCTCAACGACACCCGCTGGGACAACCTCGACTATCTGGTCATCGACATGCCGCCAGGCACCGGCGACATCCAGCTGACGCTGTCGCAAAAAGTACCGGTTACCGGCGCGCTGATCGTCACCACGCCGCAGGACATCGCCCTTCTGGACGCGCGCAAGGGCGTCACCATGTTCAACAAGGTAGGCGTGCCGATTCTCGGCATGGTGGAAAACATGGCCATTCACGTCTGCAGCCAGTGCGGCCATGCCGAACACATCTTTGGTGAAGGCGGCGCGGCGCGCATGGCGGCGGATTTCGGTGTGGACGTGCTGGGCTCGCTGCCGCTGGACATGGGCATCCGCCTGGCCGTGGACGAAGGCAAGCCCACCGTGGCTGCCGATCCGGATGGCGCCGTGGCCGCGCTCTACAAAGACATCGCCCGCAAGGTGGCGGTGAAAGTGGGCGAGAAGGCGCAGGATTTCTCCAGCAAATTCCCCAAGATCGTCATTCAGAACAACTGATCGCCGCCGCATGATCGCAATGCACGACTCGGGCCTGGGCGGGCTTTCCATCTGGCGCGCGGTGCGCGCCGCCCTGCCCCGCTGGCCCATTACCTATCTGGCCGACCAGGCCTACTGCCCCTACGGCCCGCGCAGTCGGCAGGAGATCATCGACCGCAGCCTGGCCATCGGCCATTACCTGATGAGCCAGGGGGCCACCATTCTGGTGGTGGCCTGCAATACCGCCACCACGGCGGCCATTACCGCCTTGCGGCGCGAGTTGCCCATCCCCATCGTTGGCGTGGAGCCGGCCATCAAACCGGCCGCCGCCGCCAGCCGCACGAGACGCATCGCCGTGCTGGCCACCCAGGCCACGCTGGCCAGCGAGCGGGTGCAAACCTTGCTGGACACCCACGCCAACGGCGTGGAAGTGTTGCGCCGGCCCGGCCACGGCTGGGTGGAACAAGTGGAAGCCGGCGAGCTGGACAGCCCCCTCACCCGCCAAGTGGTGGCCGAGGTGGTATCGCCGCTGCTGGCGCAAAACATCGACCACATCGCACTGGGCTGTACCCATTACCCCTTTCTCGCGCCTTTGATCCGCGAGCTCACCGGCGACGCCATTGCACTCTACGACCCGGCCGAGGCTATCGCTCGCCGTGTGGTGTCGCAGCTGAAACAGCATGCCAGTGACAGCCAGGCCGATCATTGCTACCGTTTCATCACCACCGCCGACGATGCCGGGCCGATGGCGCGCATGCTGCCCATCCTGATCGGTCGACACGACGCGGTGGAATCCCATCCTCTGGAGACGCCATGACACGCCTGCCCGCCCTGATCGCCTCGCTGATGCTGTTTTGCCTGCCATTGACGCCGGCGTTTGCCGCCAGCTGTACAGACGTGGCGGTGGACGTGAACCGGCAAGCCGGCAACCGGCTGGACAACCAAGAACTGGCCAGCGTGATTGCCAGCCTGGGCAAAACCGGTCGCCTGCCGGACAAATTCGTCAGCAAACGCCAAGCCCAGGCCGCCGGCTGGCAGCCCGGCCGCAGCCTGTGGAGCGTGCCGGGCCTGCAGGGCAAGTCCATCGGCGGCGACCGCTTCGGCAATTTCGAAAAACGTTTGCCGAAAGGGCAATGGCAAGAGGCGGACCTGAACTATAAAGGAGGCAAGCGCGGCGCTTACCGCATCGTCTTCTCCCGCGACGGCCAGCGCTTTGTCACCGTCGACCACTACAACCGCTTCATCGAGGTGCCGGCATGCCAATGACCACCTGCCACTTGCAGCACATCGCCACCATCGACCAGTTCTATGATGAACTGACCAAACAGCTCAAGCTGCCGTCGCACTTCGGCCGCAATCTGGACGCGCTGTACGATAGCCTCATCGCCGACGTCAAAGGCCCGTTCGAGCTGGTATGGCGCGAAACCGATGCCTCGCGCCAGTCGCTGGGCATTGATCTCTACTCCACCTTGCTGGAGATTCTGGAATCGGTCGCAGAAGAACGCGGCGACGTGATTCTGGACATCCATCACTAAGAGCCGCCAACCAAGCTTCGCCGCACGCCTGAGCCAAGGCAGGCCCAAGCCGCCGTCCATCTTCCCCCTCCATGCAAAAGGCGCCTTTCGGCGCCTTTGGTGTTTCATGCCCGGCAATCAAGCCAGCTTGCCGATGCGGGCCACCGCTTCGGCCAACCTGTCGATGCCGGTGGTGTAGGCCACCCTGACATAACGCTCCGGCTGATTAAAGCCAAAATCCGCACCCGGCGTTATCGCCACATGCCCCTCTTCCAGCAAGCGCCGGCAATAGGCAAAGCTGTCGTCGGTCACTGCGCTGACATCCGCGTACACATAAAACGCGCCTTCCGGCGCGGCAGGCAAGCGCCAGCCCAGTTGCGGCAAGGCCTGCAGCAGGTAATCACGCCGCCGGCCAAACTCCGCACGCCGCGTTTCCAGCTCGTCCAGCACCTCTGGACTGAAGGCCGCCAATGCTGCGCGCTGCGCCATGGACGGCGGGCACAGAAACAGGTTTTGCGCCAGCCGCAGGGCCGGCTCCACCAACTCCGGCGGCACCACCAGCCAGCCCAACCGCCAGCCGGTCATCTGGAAATATTTGGAAAAACTGTTGATGACGATGGCGTCCGGCGCCACCGACAACGCCGTAGGCGCGTCGCAACCATATGTCAGCCCGTGGTAGATCTCGTCCACGATCAAGGCCCCGCCTCGGACGCGACACGCCTGCGCCAACGCCGCCAGTTCACCAGCGGACAACAAAGTGCCGGTGGGGTTGGCCGGGCTGGCCACCATGGCCGCCACGCTGCGCGGCGTCCATGCCTGCGCCACATCGCTGGCCAGCAACTGGAACCGTTGTTCCGACCCCACAGCCACGCCCAACGGCCGGCCACCAAGCAGGCTGACAAAATGGCGGTTGCACGGATACGTGGGGTCGGCCATCACGACCTCATCGCCCTCGTCCACCAACAGGCTCAACGCAATCTGCAAAGCGCCCGAAGCGCCGGGAGTGACAATCACCCGTTCCGGCGCCACCGCCACACCGTAACGTTGCTGGTAAAAACCGGAGATGGCCTGACGCAGCTCGGGCAAGCCTTGCGCCGCCGTATAAAAAGTATGGCCGTCGCTCAGCGCCTGGCGACCAGCATCCACGATGGCTTGCGGCGTGGGGAAGTCGGGCTCCCCCACTTCCAGATGAATGACGTCATGACCATCGGCCTGCAACTGGCGGGCACGCTCGAGGATGGCCATAACCTGAAAGGGCCCGATATCGCCCATGCGGCTGGAGAGTTTCACTGATGACTTTCTTTGTCCTGGCGACAGCCGGCTGCGGCATTCCGGCAACGCTTTCGCGCCCGCTGTCTGTCTTCTGATCCCGCCTGCCAGTTTACCCCCCGCCCCAGCCCCGCTCCAGTCGGCAAGCCGGCGCGCAGCCTGCGCTTGCCCGCACGGCATGCGGCTTCTCGGCAAGGCGCGCCAGGACAAATCCGAACCGCAGGTTTCGAAAAATGACATTTTAAGGCAGACAGCTTGTCCCACCTTCTCTATAATCACGCCCTTCTTTAGCTCATTGTCTTTTAATAACAATGAGATGCAGAAAAACGGCTCACGATTTCACAGAAAATCAACACAACAACAAAGCCGGTTTCGAATCCAACGGCATCGTTTTCGATCAGACAACACGCCGCGGATTCCTTGACGCTCCCCCTTACAAACACTGCAGAGACACTCTATGAAGTCCAAGAAACTGACTACCTTCATTCTGCTGGGCATGGTGCTGGGCATTCTCACCGGCTATCTGGTGCGCGAACTGGCAGGCACCGAATCCGCCATCAAGTCTTTCGCCGACACCATCTCCATCCTCACCGATATCTTCCTGCGCCTGATCAAGATGATCATCGCCCCGCTGGTATTCTCCACGCTGGTGGTGGGCATCGCCAAAATGGGCGACGGCAAAGCAGTAGGCCGCATCGGCGGCAAAACCATGCTGTGGTTCATCTCCGCCTCGCTGATGTCGCTGACACTGGGTCTGATCATGGTGAACCTGCTGCAACCGGGCGTAGCGCTCAACCTGCCCTTGCCGGACCTGCACGCGGACAGCGGCATCAAGGCCAGCGCCATCTCCCTGAAGGACTTCGTCACTCACGCCATCCCCAAGAGCGTGTTTGAAGCCATGTCCAACAATGAAATCCTGCAAATCGTGGTGTTCTCCGTCTTCTTCGGCAGCGCTATGGCCGTGCTGGGCGACGTGGCCAAGCCGCTGATTCACATCATCGACGTGGTGGCCCACGTGATGCTGAAGGTGACGTCCTATGTGATGAACTTCGCCCCGCTGGCGGTATTCGGCGCCATCGCCGCCACCGTGGCCAAGGAAGGCCTGGGCGTGCTGGGCGTGTACGGCAAATTCATGGCCGAGTTCTACCTGGCCATCGGCGTGCTCTGGCTGCTGCTTATCCTGGCCGGCGCCATGTTTGTCGGCCGCCGCGTCTGGAGGCTGATCGGCATGATGCGCGAACCGCTGCTGCTCTCCTTCACCACCGCCAGCTCCGAAGCCGCCTACCCCAAAACGCTGGAACAACTGGAACGCTTCGGCTGCTCCAACAAGATCGCCAGTTTCGTACTACCCATGGGCTACTCCTTCAACCTGGACGGCTCGATGATGTACTGCACCTTCGCCGTCATCTTCATCGCCCAGGCCTACGGCATCGAGCTGACGCTGGCGCAAGAAGTCACCATGCTGCTTATCCTCATGCTCACCTCCAAGGGCATGGCCGGCGTGCCGCGCGCCTCGCTGGTGGTCATCGCCGCCACGCTGGCGCAATTCAACATTCCGGAAGCCGGCCTCTTGCTGCTGCTGGGCATCGACCACTTCCTGGACATGGGACGCTCCGCCACCAACGTGGTAGGCAACTCCATCGCCACCGCCGTGGTGGCCAAGTGGGAAGGCGAGCTCAAGCACTGAGCGGCGCCGGCAGATTCTCTTCGGCCAACGTCTTGACAGCCGACGGGACCCTGCCTACAATCGCCTGCTCTGAGTCGGAGAGGTGGCAGAGTGGTCGAATGTACCTGACTCGAAATCAGGCGTAGGTGCGAGCCTACCGAGGGTTCGAATCCCTCCCTCTCCGCCAGACCACGCAATTAAGCCCTTGAGAAATCAAGGGCTTTTTTGTTTTCCAATCTCAAGAAATTTACAATTTCTGTCGCAGACTCCCTTCTACAAAACGCATTTTTCTTCTACAAAACCACTTCATTGATGACTTACATGTAGCTGATTTCTTTGAAATTAGTCGCTGAAATCAGTCAGGTAGATACGATCCGTTTTTTGTAGAATGCCAATTGGATCACCCTACCCTACTTGACCTTTGAACTCTCTACTCGAGGATGCGAATAATATTGGGCACGGCTAAATTCAAGACTCCTTACATTCCGCATTACTTCAAAGATAAGGCTCAGGAGTTCATCGGCAATCGCCTTGGGTGGTTTACCGCAGGAGTCTCCTCGTCCATCGCATGGCCACAAGAGGATGTTCTTGTTGTCTACGACGGAACAGAGTTCTTGTTGCGTGGTTGTGCGGTAGGTGGCAAGCAGGAACCGCCCTGCATCAGCACTCCTTGCCCTAGTGACAACTTCGACGATGCCTTTGCCCGAATACTTCGATTTGTGTCAGTTCTGGGCTGGTTTAAAGGTGGCTATGTTGATGTGTCGGGCTACACATGGAGTACCCATCCTATTCGCTATGGCCACCTACAAAACTCCTTCACAACTATGACTCAGGGTGGTCCACATTGCTTCGACTGTACCTACATGCCCATCATCGAGGACGACCGGGTCCGCAAAGCGCTGGCGTTTTGTAGGGAAGGTCGCAGACTAAGGTATGCGCACGAGGCGTACTCATTCCTGAGTTTTTTCAAGGTGCTGGAATCGCAGTTCAAGAAAAAGGAAGCAAAAGATAGAGTTGCTTGGATCGAACGCAATCTCGACAAACTAGATGGTCATGCAGCAAAGCGCGTCGCCGAATTACGATCTCAAGGTGTCAACGTGAGCAAGCATCTCTTCGACTCAGGACGCTGCGCGGTGGCGCATGCCAGCCTTGATGGGGACATTGTTGACCCCGACATTCCAGCAGACCGCAGGCAAATCGGCGCAGATCTTGACATCATCGAAGGCTTAGCCAATCGGTATCTCGCTGAGGAAGTCTGCGTGCCCACAGAGATGACGGTCTACCGCACGCGTGACAGATTGGAACCTTGGTACCCCCTGATGGATGCTGATGGACTGGTGAAGCTGAAGGCTGGCGAGGAAATCACTGACGCAGCTGAGCTTGGGCAATTGGCGGGTGCCAAAGTCACTGTTCGACTTTGGCCGCGTGAGCCTGATGAGAACCTTAAGGACATGACCATAATTCCTTTCGAATCTGGGCCTAGCCTAGTGAAGTTCTACGCCGTTAATCAGCGAGAAACAATTCTCCTGACATTCGGCCTAGATGCAAACGAAACACGTATGCATGCGCTACTTGATGAAGGAGGAATAACCGAACAGACCAATGAACTCACAGAGGATGAGGTTGCCACATACACCCGCTACTTGCACAGCGTGGTGGGTAATGCGCAAGTTGAACTGTTGATTGATGGTGTCGAACCAGTCCGCTGTGAAATCATCATCCCCACGAACATCTTCCCACGCAACCCAGAAGAGGCCGTGCTAGAGTCGGTTGAAGCCTTTCGGCACAAACGAGGACACCAAAAATCCCAAGCCTAAATTCCTTGCCAGACCCTTCTACAAAATTTAGCGCACCCACGCAAAATAAGGCAGAAATAGGTAGCAAAGGTGGTATTTTGTAGAATGAAAATTGAGATAACAACCTGATTCTGTTGAATTTGCAACCAAACTCGAAATCAGGCGTAGGTGCGAGCCTACCGAGGGTTCGAATCCCTCCCTCTCCGCCAGACCACACATCTAAGCCCTTGAGAAATCAAGGGCTTTTTTGCTTTTCCCGCTCCAGGAAACGCCGGTTTCCGTCCCTAATTCCGTTCTACAAAATCTACAAATGTTCTACAAAAACTGTTCGTAGCCACCATTCAAGGCATTGATTTTCAAGAAATTGTTACCTGAAAATCAGTCAGGAGCATGCATCAGGCACAGACAACAAGAAAAATCAATCCTTTGCATGCATCCAATCACCCGCCCTTAAGTTCAAATCAGTCATGCCAATGCGCCATCATGGCAGCTCTCGGCCAGCAGTAGTCATTCCTAGAATTTGTGGTTAATAGAAGGCCGCCCCATGATGTCTTATTCGTTTTTGGTGCTAAGCTTGCGCTTGTCATTAACATGCAAGGAGCGTCGATGCACACCCTAACCTTCTTCAACCACAAAGGAGGGGTCGGCAAGACTACCCTCACGCTAAATGTCGCAGATATGTTGGTGGATCTTGGACTACGTGTCTTGATGATCGATGCTGACCCACAGTGCAACCTGACATCGTTTTACTTGACTGAAGACGAGCTTGACACCCTCCTTGGCGAATCAGACGACGTCAACGGAGGAACGTTGTGGTCAGCCATTAAGCCAGTCGTAGATGGTAAAGGCCCCATCAAACAAATCGATGCATACGAGATTAGGTCGGGCCTATACCTGTGCCCAGGTGACGTACTACTTGCTGATTACGAGGAAGAACTTCCCGCAGCCTGGACCGGTTCTTTTGCGCGCAAGGAGCGAGACTATGACGTCATGTGCGCGCTGTCCCGAGCAGTACGAGAGATGGGGGAACGCTACAACGTCGACATCGTCATGTATGACATAGGACCAAATGTCGGGCCACTGAACCGCGCAGTTCTGCTTGACTCGGATTTCTTTGCTACGCCTGTTGCGGCAGACTTATTTTCACTCCGAGCCCTGTCAACCGTGGGACGATCCGCCACACGCTGGATCACCGATTGGAAGACTATTCGCGGCCTAGCAACACCCGACAACCAGAAAACACTATTGCACGGCAACCCCGTCTACCTCGGCTACATTACTTCGGCCTACAAGGTCTCTTCTGGTAGAAGCTCCACTCGCCCACACGAGTATTGGGAGAGCAAAATTGCGCCACGCGTAAGTACGCGAGTTGTCAGCGCACTCCATACGATCGATCCCGCTCTTGTTCCGTTCTCCTCGAACAAGCTGGCTTCAATCAAAGACTTTCACAGTCTCTCGCCTCAGGCTCAAGACTTCGGCTTGGCAATTGGGAAGCTGCGCGGCAAGGTGAACTCCGGATACAACGCCCAGGTGGCAGAAGCCGCCGACGAATTCCTTGGGTTGGCCAACGAGATTAGGAGCCGGATGAACGTGTAAAACCTGGCTAGACGTGTATTAGAGAATACCGGACGTACATTCTTTGAGCACGATCTGGCTCTGATCAGGTATCGACCAGACAACAAAAAAGCCAACCGGACTCGGTTGGCTTTTCTTTTTTGTCCGATATGGCGCTGGTCAAGTATCGCGATGAAAAGCCACTCTACTCAGACATCGGCCATTGCGGCCTCGATGCTGTGCACACTCTCTCACTCGTTAACATCTACTTCTTCATGCGGGCGTGTACTGAATTTTGTGTAAACGGACATTTGGCAGGAAACTGCCACCTAGTCTGGAGACACAATGAGTTCGAAGAAACACGACGTACCTGACACACTACTGGATAGCTTGCTGGCCGACTACCAGAAGCCCGAAGACCTCATCGGCAAGAGCTGCCTGTCCACTAGTGGGTGGAAAACAACTGGATTACACAGAATTATGGACAGGCTCCTAGTAGCTGCCCAAAGAAAAGCCCTAAACCTTCTAATATTTTCCCCAGAAGCCAGCTATAGCGTGGCTTTCATGGCTATTATTTTCGTTTTTATTAGAAGGTAAAGCACCTCAAGTCTTTGAAATTGTTGCATTTTCAACCAAACTCGAAATCAGGCGTAGGTGCGAGCCTACCGAGGGTTCGAATCCCGCCCTCGCCAGACCACGCAACTAAGCCCTTGAGAAATCAAGGGCTTTTTTGTTTACCCCGGTCTAACCTCTTGTACTGCCATCCCGCCTGCGCGCTACCGGATTTGCCTGTATCCTGCTCCGATGAATTTGCTTGTCTTCAAACTGATCGTCACTCCTCTGTTACTGCTGTGCGCCACGCTGGCGGTAAGGCGCAGGGGGGAAGCGTTGGGTGGTTTCATGGTGGGTTTGCCGCTCACCTCCGGGCCGATCTCCGCTTTTCTGGCCCTTGAGCACGGACAGGACTTTGCCAGACAGGCCACTACAGGTTCCTTGACTGCCACGGTGGCGCAAGCCGGCTTCTGCCTGACCTACTGCAAACTGGCCCGGCGCGGTTGTTTGCCGGCGCTGGGCGGGGCATGCCTGGCATTCACAGCCATAGCGCTGCTGCTGCGCGCTAGCGGTGTGGGTCAGACGGCCTTGTTTGTCATGTCGGCGGCGGCGGTATCTCTGGCCTTGCGGTTCATTCCCAGGCAGCTGGCCGGCATAGGTGGGGCTGCATCGCCTTGGTGGGATTTGCCCGCCCGCATGGTGCTGATTGCCGGACTGGTGGCCGGCGTCACCGGCCTTGCGCCCTTGTTGGGGCCGGATTTCAGCGGCGTGCTGGCGTCCTTCCCCTTTATGGCCATCATCCTGACGGTGTTCGCCCATCGCGCTTCCGGCCACGCCGCAGCGTGTGCGGTGATGCGCGGCATGGCTGCCAGTTTGTTCGGTTTTGCCTGTTTCTTCTACGTGACCTGCCTGACGCTGGGCTGCCTTGAGTTGCCGCTGGTCTACGGCAGCGCCACGCTTTGCGCGCTCTGCACCCAATGCCTGTCACTGCGCCGTTTGAGCGCAGTCGGGACCGCGCGCGCCTGACTTCGCGCCCGGCATCTGTACAGCCCAGCCCGCGCCCATGAATGCGAGCTGAACGCCATGCGATGTCAAGAAACGTAAATGTCATTAATTCCCATCTGGCCTATACTGCCGGAACGCGACGAACGGTCGCTGGCTGGCCTGCTGGAAATGGCGGCATTGACTCCGCCCCGCGCGCACCGGCACAACAATGACACAGCAAAGGAACGGATCATGCTCATCGGCGCACTGGGATCCTTCATGAACACTGTCGGCTCGGCGGCCCTGAGTGCCGCCTCCGCCGTGGCGGAAGATGCGGCGGCGCTGGTGGAGACGCATCCCACCGCCGCGCTGATTGGCGCCGGCGTGCTGGCTTACGAAGCCTACAACAACAATCCGGCGCATCTGGGCAACCTTATTGATACGCTGATCTGACACCACTCCAATTTGTGTTGCACGCCACGCCAGCGGCGTTTTGCATTTTGGCGCATCGCGGCTTGCGCATGACGTCACTATTGCCTACCCTAGCCTTTGCCTTTTATTCCGGATCCGGCAATGGCCACCCCCTCCGTGCGGGATCACCGCATCAATACCCCTCTGGGCGAAGCGCATGCGCGCCAATGGCTGACGGTTGATGCCGCCGGCAAGGCGCCTGTGCTCTTGCTGCACGATTCACTGGGCTGCACGGCGCTCTGGCGGCAATTGCCCCTCTTGCTGGCGCAAGCCAGCGGGCGCAGCGTCATCAGCTATGATCGCCCGGGCTTCGGCCAGTCCGCGCCGCGCACGGCCCCGCCCTCCTTGGAGTTCGTCGCAGAAGAAGCAGAGCAGGTGTTGCCGGCGCTGCTCGCTCACTTTGCGCTGGAGCGCTTCATCGCCATGGGGCACAGCGTAGGCGGCGGCATGGCCGTGCATTGCGCCGCCCGCTATCCCGCCAACTGCGAGGGCCTGATCACTCTTGCCGCCCAGGCATTTGTCGAGCCGCGCACGCGTGAGGGGATTGCCGAAGCCAAGCGCCAGTTTGACGACCCGGCGCACTTTGCGCGGCTGGCCCACTATCACGGCGACAGGGCGCGCTGGGTGCTGGACGCCTGGACGGCATCCTGGCTGTCGCCCGGTTTTGACGATTGGTCGCTGGATGCGACTTTGCCGGCGGTACGTTGCCCTGCGTTGGTGATTCATGGCAAGGAAGACGAATACGGCTCCACCGCGCAAGCGCAGCGCATCGCCAGTCTGCTGGGCGGCCCGTCCCGGCTCTGGCTGCTGGACGGCACAGGCCATGTGCCGCACCGCGAGCAGGAGGCCTTGGTCCTGGACGGCATCGTCCGCTTTCTGGCCGCCTTGCCGGCATGAGCATGCAGTCCCATCAGGATGACAAGCTGCCGGCCTCCGGCTGGCCCGGCGTGGCAGTCCGCGTGCTGACATCTGCGGATATCGCCTTGCTGCAGGGTTTCTTTGACGCCAACCCCGCATACTTTCTCACCGTATTCGGTCGACCGGCCCTACTGGACGAAGCCGCGCAAGAATTCCACGAACGGCCGCCTGCCAGTCTGCCCTTCGGCCAACATTGGCTGTTGGCTTATCTGGATCAGGGCGGCTCGTTGATTGGCGTGGCCTGCGTGCTGTCCGATCTGCCTGCCCCCGCCATCTGGCACATCAGCCTGTTCATGTTGGCCGAAGCGCTGCATGGCAGCGGCGCAGCGCAAGCCATGCATGCGGCGCTGGCGGACTGGGCCTGTGCGCGAGGCGCACAATGGCTGCGACTGGGCGTGGTAGAGGGCAATGCCAGAGGCAAGCGCTTCTGGCTGCGACAGGGATATCTGCCGGCGCGCCAGCGACACGGCATAGAGATGGGCGGGCAGACTCATAGTCTGACTGTGATGTGCAAGCCGCTGACCGGCGGCGATATCGCCGGCTACTACGCGCTGGCGGCGCGAGACAGGCCCGACGGCGACTGAAACTGGCCTCAGTCCCGCACAGGCCACGCCGCCAGTAAGACGGCAAACTCACCGGCCGGCAAGGGGCGGGAATAGTGATAGCCCTGTACTGCGTCGCAGCCAGTAGCGCGCAGGCTGTCCAGCACGGCCTGATCTTCCACGCCCTCCGCAATGGTAAACAGGTTGAGCGTGTGGCCCATCTGCACAATGGCGGTGACAATGGCGGCGGCGTCGCTGTCGCTGGCCATGTCGCGCACGAAAGATTGGTCGATCTTGAGGCTGTCCACGCGAAATTGCTTGAGGTAGGCAAGGCTGGAATAGCCGGTGCCGAAATCGTCGATGGACAAGCGCAGGCCCAGCGCCTTGAGGCGGGCGATCAGCGCCGGCATGCGCTCCATATCATGCAACAGCGCCGATTCGGTCAGCTCGATTTCCAGCCAGCGACTCTCCAGCCCGCTGTCCGCCAGCGCACGCGCGATGGTGTCTTCGATATTGCCGCGCCTTAGTTGCACGGCGGAAAGATTCACCGCCACCATCAGCGGCGGCAGCCCGGCAGCCTGCCAGGCAGCTGCCTGACGGCAGGCTTCGGCCAACACCCACTCGCCCAGAGGCACGATGGCGCCGGTCTGCTCGGCCAGCGGAATGAAGGCGGCCGGCGACATCATCCCGCGCGATGGATGCCGCCAGCGCACCAGCGCCTCCGCGCCGATCAGCCGGCCGCTCGCCAGATCCACTTGCGGCTGGTAATGCAACACCAGCTGTCCGGCACCGATGGCTTCGCGCAGTTCGTGCGACAGGCTGAGATGCTCCAGACTGTTGCCGTCCATGTGCGGCTCGTAAAAACACCAGACGTTGCGTCCCATTGCCTTGGCGGCGTCGCGCGCCTTGCCGGCCCTGGGCGTCAGCGCATCCACGTGATCGCCATCGCGAGGACAACGCGCCACCCCCAGCGAGCAGGACAGCGACAGCGGCCGGCCGTCCAGCAATATGGGCATGGCAACCAGTTCCTGCAGCTTTTGCAGCCGTGACTCCAGCGCCTGCCCATCTTCCAGCATCATGCCCAGCAGAAACTCGTCCCCTCCCTGCCGGCAGGCGATGTCCACCTCGGCACAGGCGGTAATGCGCTTGGCCACTTCCACCAGCAGGCTGTCGCCGGCGGCATGCCCCAGCGAATCGTTCAGCAGCTTAAAATGATCGATGTCCAGCGTCACCAGCGCCGCGTCGGCCCCAGTGGCAGCGGCCTGACGCAACAAGGCGGCAAAGCGTTCGCGAAACTGCTGTCGATTGGGCAGGCCGGTGAGCGCGTCGTGGGTGGAAAGAAAGCTGATGCGCTGCTCGGCATGCTTGCGCTCCGAAAGGTCGCTGAAAATGCCGATGTAGTGGCTGATCACGCCGTCGTCATTGCGCACGGCGGTGATGTTCAACCACTCAGGAAATATTTCACCGTTGCGGCGCCGGTTCCATATTTCACCGCGCCAGTGACCCGCGCTGGCCAACTGGCGCCACATGTCTTCATAGAAGCCGGGCGCATGACGGCCCGAGGAAAAGATGCGCGGCTGACGCCCGATGACGTCTTCTTCGGCAAACCCCATCAGACGGCATAGCGCCTGATTCACATAGAGGATGTCGGTGAGCGCATCGGTAATGAGGATGCCTTCTTCGCTGCCCTTGAACACCTGCTCGAACAATTTGAGCGAGGCTTCCGATTGCTTGCGCTCCAGTGCAATGCCCACCAGCGCGGCGCCGATCTCCAGCAGTTTGCGATGGAAGGGCGCAGGCTGGCGGTGCTCGAAACTGGACAAGGCAAAACTGCCCACCACCTCGCCCTGGGCAGAAAACACCGGCATGGACCAGCAAGAGCAAAGATTGAAATCATGCGCGAGGTGGCGCAGGTCGCGCCAGCGCTCATCGGTGAAGGTGTTTTGCACGAATTGCGGCTGGCAACTGTAAACCGCGTTGCCGCAAGAGCCGGCATGCGGCCCCGGGCGCAAGCCGTTGAGGCGGGACGCGCTATCCGCCGGAATGCTGGGGGCGGCGTAAACATTGAGCGCCTGCCGGTTTTTATCCAACAGCATCACCGTGCCGACCGAATTGGGCAGCAGCTGTTCTTCCAGCTGACAGAGGCGGCTGATTACGCCATGCGCCTCCCCGCCCAGGGCCATCGCCTCCAGAATAATCTGCTGCACCTGCAGGATATGCACCTGCTCTTCACTGCTTAGCTCGCTGTACTCGCTACTGGCGATGGCTGCGCTCACCTTGATCATCCCGCTTCGGCCAACCTTGTTGTCCGGTTGGTCCGGTTGTCTGATTTGTTTTTATACGACGCTTATCGTCCTTTAAACGACATCTTACCGCAGCAGCCCGTTTGGAAAAGTGATTTCTGCACCGGCCTTGTGGTTTTTTACAACGAATGCAATGCATGTTGCACTGCAAAAATCAAGCTATCGCGGCAAAATTTCACCCCTTCGTAGCAACTTTCCAACAAGGCATTTTTCACAAGTAAAATGACAAAGACAAGCATTAAATACCCATCAAATTGGAAAAGCGAGCATTCTGCATTTACCAAATAAGTAGTTTTATTACTACACAAAAACCATGCTCAATGTAGTAACTTTACTACAAAAACATTTGTTGACCCGTTAACATCTGCTCACAAAAATGTCCGTGCCATGACAGCCATTTGACAACGCTGTAACACAGCAACAGAAATGGCTGCCAAGTAGCAAAACAACATAACGAGACAGTTCGGAGACAACAGATGCAACGCAAACTCATCGCCCTGGCCGTCATGGCGGCCGCCTCCCATGCCTATGCCGATACCGCCAGTGATTCCGGGGTCGTGATTTCCGGTTACGTGCGTGCCGGCGTCCTGGTGCAAAATGCCGCCGCCAACAGCGTTTGGGGCTATACCTCCACCCCTAGCGCTGTTTCCACCACCAACGTGGTAGGCCGCGCCAACATCAACTTCAACGGCACCGAAAACCTGGGCAACGGCCTGAGCGCCATCTGGCAGGTCAACAACCGCTTCTCCCCCACCGGCAGCAACTACAGTGAAAACGGCCTGCAGGCCAACGGCTTCGCCACTGACGACAGCTTCCTCGGCCTGAAGGGTGGCTTCGGCACCTTGCGCATGGGCAAGGGCACCGGCAACGTGGAAGACGGCAAGTTCGACTACAGCATCTGGGCAGGTCCGGACAACCGCCTGGGCTGGTTCGGCGGCGGCACAGGCAACAATATGGTGCGCTATGACCTGCCGGAAAACTTGGGCGGCTTCTATGGCTCGCTGCAATGGTCCACCGACGAAAACAAGACCAGCAGCTTCGGCGGCACCAACCGCACGGCAGTGCAAGCCGGCTTCGCCGGCAGCATCTGGACCATCTCCGGCAACTACGCGGTCGTCACCAACCAGACCAACCAATACGCGCTCAACCCGACCCACCTGGGCAGCAACAAGCAGATTCACCTCACCGCCAACGTCAAGCCGATCGACGCGCTGGAACTGGCCGTGGAATACCAGCGCAACAAACTGCCTGACGACAGCACCCAGACAGCCACCGCGCTGTACGCCTACTACACCCTCGGCAACACCCAGCTGGGCGTGCAAACCGGCGTGCGCAAGGACAACTCCCCGGGCCTAGTATCCGGCAACGAGAAGTTCGTCAACCTGCTGGTGCACTACAACTTCAGCAAGCACACCATGGGCTATATCGAAATCCTGAACGACAAGCCGCAAGACGGCGGCAGCAGCCGCAACGGCACCCTGGTGGGTCTGGTGAAAAACTTCTGATCATTTCAACGCGCCATTCCTTTCTGCGTTCGGCCTGCCCTCCCGGCAGGCCTTTTTCATGCCAGAATGGCCGCACTCCCCGGATTTGACCGCAAGCAGCGGCAAGACCATCCCGTTTGCCATCGCTAGGCTGGGAACCTCCAACACCACGGAGCGCGCGTCATGACCCTTACCCCACCCACCGCCGAAGACCCTCGCTGGCAACAAGTGCTGCAACGGGACCGCGCCGCCGACGGCCAGTTCTGGTATGCGGTAAGCACCACCGGCATCTACTGCCGCCCTTCCTGCCCTTCCCGTCACGCGAAACCGGAACATGTCCGCCTGTTCGACAAGGTGGAAAGCGCACGAGATGCCGGCTACCGCCCGTGCAAGCGCTGCAAACCGGACGATGCACCGCTGTGGCAACGCCAGCTGGCGCTGATTGAGCAAGCCTGCCGCCGCATTGAACAAGCGGAAACGCCGCCGCCGCTGGACAGCCTTGCGCAAGAGGCCGGCTTGAGCGCCTGGCACTTTCATCGCCTGTTCAAGGAGATCACCGGTCTCACCCCGCGCGCCTACGGACGCGCCGGTCGGGCGGAGCGCTTGCGCAGCCGCCTGCAAAGCGGCCGCAATGTCACCGAGGCAATGTACGATGCCGGCTATCAATCCAGCGGCCGCTTTTATGCCGAGGCCGAGTCCGTTCTGGGCATGCCGGCGCGGCAATACCGCGAGGGCGGGAAACGCAGCAGCATCCACTTTGCCCTCGCCCAATGCAGCCTGGGTTCGGTACTGGTGGCGCAAAGCCCGCTGGGCTTGTGCGCCATCTCGCTGGGTGATGACCCCGCCCTTCTGCTGGAGGAGCTGCAAGCGCGCTTTCCGCATGCCGAGCTGATTGGCGCCGACCCGGGCTTCGAAAGCACGGTGGCCCGCGTCATCGGCTTCATCGAGCGCCCTTCACTAGGGCTGGATCTGCCGCTGGACATTCGCGGCACGGCCTTCCAGCAACAGGTATGGGAGGCGCTGCGTCGCATCCCGCCAGGCGAAACCATCAGTTATGCGGAGCTGGCGCGACGCATCGGCAAACCCGCCGCCGTGCGTGCGGTAGGCAGCGCCTGCGGAGCCAACGCGCTGGCGGTGGCCATCCCCTGCCACCGGGTAGTGCGCACCGACGGCGACCTGTCAGGCTACCGCTGGGGCCTGCCGCGCAAGCGCGAGCTGCTGCTGCGCGAATCGGCGCAGAAAGAAGAAAGCACGCCATGATGGAGGATCTGTTCGCCAGCCAGACCGACAACCCGACGCCATTGCGGCTTGGGGAGGGCGTGATGCTGCTGCCAGGCTACGCCAGGCAACTGGCGGATGACTTGCTGGGCGACATTGATCTGCTCACCGTCACAGCCCCCTTCCGTCACATGCTGACGCCGGGCGGGCAGGCCATGTCGGTGGCAATGAGCAATTGCGGCGAATTAGGCTGGATCAGCGACCGGCGCGGCTACCGCTACAGCCCCATTGATCCGCATAGCGGCCTGCCCTGGCCCGCCATGCCCGCCCACTGGCGCGACTTGGCCGCCACTGCCGCCCAGCTGGCGGGCTTTGCCGGCTTCAACAGCAATGCCTGTCTGATCAACCGCTACGCGCCCGCTTGCCGCATGGGCTTGCATCAGGATCGGGACGAACGCGACTTCAATCACCCCATTGTCACCGTCTCGCTGGGCCTGCCGGCGCGCTTCCTGCTGGGCGGCATGACCCGCAGCGGCCCCACCAGCAAAATCCCCCTGCTGCATGGCGACGTGATTGTCTGGGGCGGCGTTGACCGCCTGCGTTTTCATGGCATCGCGCCCTTGGCCGAAGGCCTTCACCCGCGGGCCGGCGCGTACCGTCTCAGCCTCACTTTCCGACGGGCATGAAAAAACCCCGCTGCGCGGGGTTTTTTCATGATCAATGCCTTTGGCTCAGGCATCAAAGCGACGCAACACCAACGTGGCGTTGGTACCGCCGAAAGCAAAAGAATTACTGATGGCCGCGCACAGATCCGGCGCATCCACACCTTCGCGCACATGATTGACCGCGCACTCGTCATCCAGCTGCTCGCTATTGGCGGTGGGCGGTACGCGGCGCTGATGCAGAGCCAGTGTGGTGAGCAAGGCCTCCAGGGCGCCGGTGGCGCCAAGAAGATGGCCATGCACCGACTTGGTGGAGCTGACGCGCAAGCCCGGAGTACCTTCACCCCAGATCGCGTTCAATGCCGCGCACTCGACGCCGTCGCCCACTTTGGTGGCCGTGCCGTGAGCGTTGCAGTAGCCCACTTCTTCCGCCCCGATGCCAGCGTCGCGCAGCGCGGCGCGCATGGCGCGCTCCTGCCCGACGGCATCCGGCTTGGTAATGTGAGTGGCATCACAACGGTTGGCGTAGCCGTCCAGCGTGGCGTAAATACGCGCGCCGCGCGCCACGGCGGCATCCAGCCGTTCCAGTACGAAAAAGGCAGCGCCTTCGGCCAACACCAGCCCGGAACGACGCACGTCGTACGGACGGCAAGAGGCTTCCGGACGCTCCGCATCCGGCGTAGCCAGCACTTGCATGGATTGCCAAGCTCCGATGATACCGGGCATCAGCATGGCTTCCGTCCCGCCGGCGATGGCGCACTCCACCTCGCCGGAGCGGATGGCGCGCATGGCTTCGCCCAACGCAATGGCGGAGGACGCGCAAGCAACGGAATAGGTCATGCCGGGGCCGGTAATGCCCAGGCGCATGCTGATGTGGCCGGCCGGCGCATTGGCCATGCTGGCGATCACGGTAAGCGGCGAGATGCGGCTCTTATCCGCATAAAAACTCTGGAAACCCTTGTCCAGGCTGCCTGCGCCACCCATGCCGCAACCCACGTAAACGCCAACAGCGCTCTTGTCTTCCGGCAGGGTGATGCCTGCATCGTCCATCGCCATCAGGCTGGAGGCCACCGCCATCTGACTGACCTTGTCCAGACCGCTCAACTGCATGCGGTTGAACCACGGCGCCGGATCAAACGACACTTGCGCGCCGACGGTCGGCTTGGAACCGGCCAGCGATTCATCCAGCAAGGCGATGCCCGACTCGCCGGCCATGGCGCGCTCGAAAGCCTGGGCAGGATCGTTGCCCAGCGGCGAAATCAGCCCGAGGCCGGTAATGGCGACGCGATGACTCATTGTTTGGCCGCCAGGTGGCGGTCAACCAGATTGGCCAGCTCTTGCAGATTGGCCACATGCGCTTCGGCTTCGGGAATTTCCACGCTGAAGTGTTCTTCGATGGCGAACAGCAGTTCAATCTGACCCAGCGAATCCAGGCCGTACTCGGCCAGCGGACGCTCGGGGCTCAGTTCGTCGGCACTAACGCCGAACTTGCTGCTGATCACGGAATTGATTTGTTCAAGTGTTGTAGTCATCAAGGAAACCCTGATTGCGCCGATTCCCGTCTTGCCTTTGCCCGGGCCGGCGTCGTTGATTTGAGTTGAGGTGGGCGACCTGCATTTTACCTATCCTCCTGCAGCCCGGCACGGTATTTCTATAGGACTATTGTGGCAATTGATGACAGTAGCCACTAATGACCTACACGGAGGATTGACGGGATGATCGCCGCAGCGCGGTCGGCACCCCGCCGTTTCACTGCGTCACACCGATTCGACGTCGTTATGAACTTCGCTTTCACGCAACACTTCCTGCGCCCAGACCACGGAATCCAGATAATAGCGGTTGGCCTGGTCCACTTCGAAATTCAGCACCTTGCACAAGGCCCCGATACGCGCGTCGTCGCCTTGTTCACAAGCCACGGCCAAGGCGAGATAGGGGCTGAAAATACCCTTGTTGTCTATCACCGCGTCGCGCACCGTGGGCGGCAGTTCCAGCGCATCCAGCACGTCGGGGAAAGGCAGGTGGAGCAACACATCCAGCAGGCTGAACATGCCGGTCAGGAACAAGTGCTCGGCTTCGACGCGGTTGCCGCGATAACTGCCCAGCCGCTCGAGAAAACGCGCGCGAATCAGCGACTTCTCCAGCAAGGCCAAGGCACTGCCATCTTCTTTCTTGGCTGTAAACAACAACATGGACAGCCACTTGAACAAGGTATCCCGACCCAGCAGCATCAGGGTTTCCTCGATGGTCTGCACCTTGCGCGACAAACCGTTGACCGGCGAATTGATGAAGCGCAGCAGCTTGAACAGCAACACCGAATCCAGCTTGAACTGCCCTTCGATTTCCTTCGGGTCCGCATTGGCGCGCAGGAGCCGCATGATATGCAGCACGCGCGTCTGGTTGGTGTCCACCTTGCCGCTTTCCAGTGTGCGCACCATGGAAAGGAAAGGGCCGTGGAACAAGGCAAACCGGTTGCTGCCGGGCGCGCGCAGACAGACGTCCAGATCTTCCGCGGTGCCCACATTGCAGGCCATCCAGCGGGCATTGGGATAACGACGGGGCAACTGATCCAGAATAGGCGCCAGCACACGGGTGGACGGCGCGGCAAAATCCAGCAGCATGAAATCCACGCGGTTGAACAGTTCCGGCTGCAAGCGCTCCACCAGCACCGAACCGTCGAAAGCCGCCGGCTCAATGGCGAAACGCAGGCCCTTCACCTTGAGATCGTCCAGCTTCTGGATGGTTTGGCTGGTGATGGGTTCGTTCTGATCCGGCTCCAGCACAAAGATGACGCTCTTGAGCGGCATCTGCTGCAGCATGGGTTCGTCCAGCGAACTGATGGACACATGAACGAAGGCGCGACGGTAAGCCAGCAGGCGGAACACTTCCATGTTGAGCATGGTGTTCAGCATCAGCCGGTCGAACTCCTGACGCTTGGCCGTGCCCTGCTTTTGACCCGATTTGACAAAGAACTGGTAGGCCACCACGCGATGCTGTCTATCCAGCACCGGCTGGTGTGTGACGAAGCCGAGAGTGGGAGGCAGTTCGCCAACCGGCTCTTCGGCCGAATCGCGTCTGCCGTTTTCCATGGCCTCCAGCTCACGCTCGACGGCGGCGGTTTCATCCGCTTCGGCGTCCTCGCTCTTTTTCAATCGGCCGGCAAGACCGCCAATCAGGTTCTTCAACATGGTTTTGGTCTTTCAAGTGGGCTGGGGGCCTGCCAGCCCCCTGTCATAGTCTAGCTGATTCGACCAGGAATTTTCGGAGTATCCACCACCACATCGCCGCACTGGGCGCGATGACGGAGGGCATGATCCATCAATACCAGCGCCAGCATGGCTTCGGCGATGGGCGTGGCGCGGATGCCGACGCAAGGATCATGACGGCCATGGGTTTCCATTTCTACCGGATTGCCGTGCAGATCGATGGAGCGGCGCGGTTGGGCGATGGAGGAAGTGGGCTTGATGGCGATGGAAACTTCGATGTCCTGACCGGTGGAAATACCACCCAGAACGCCACCGGCGTGATTGCTGGCGAAGCCTTGCGGCGTCAATTCGTCGCCGTGCTCGCTGCCGCGCTGGGTCACGCAGCCGAAGCCGGCGCCGATTTCCACGCCCTTGACCGCGTTGATGCTCATCATGGCGTAGGCGATGTCGGCATCGAGGCGGTCGAATACCGGCTCGCCCCAGCCCACCGGCACGTTTTCCGCCACCACGCGCAGTCGCGCGCCAACCGAGTCAAGGCTCTTGCGGATGCTGTCCATATAGGCTTCCAGCGCCGGCACCACGCTGTCGTCGGCGGCAAAGAAGGGGTTGGCCGAAACCTGCTCCCAGCTGGCGAAAGGAATGGCGATGTCGCCGATCTGGGTCATGTGGCCGCGCACCACTACACCGTAACGTTCTTTCAGCCACTTTTTGGCGATGGCGCCGGCCGCCACGCGCACCGCGGTTTCACGGGCGCTGGAACGACCGCCGCCGCGCGGGTCGCGAATGCCGTACTTGTGCCAGTAGGTGTAATCGGCATGACCCGGACGGAATGTCTGGACGATATTGCCGTAATCTTTCGAGCGCTGGTCGGTGTTGCGGATCAACAGCGCGATGGGGGTGCCGGTGGTTTTGCCTTCATAGACCCCGGACAGGATTTCCACGGTGTCCGGCTCGCGACGCTGGGTGACATGACGACTGGTGCCGGGCTTGCGGCGATCCAGTTCCAGCTGGATGTCGGCCTCGGTGATGGCCAGCCCGGGCGGGCAGCCATCCACCACGCAGCCGATGGCCGGGCCATGGCTTTCGCCGAAGGAGGTTACGGTGAACAGCTGTCCCAGGGTGTTGCCTGACATCGTGTATTGTCCCTTGTCATGTGGTTTTGCCGTTTGATTCTAACACGGCGAAACCCGGAACAAATTACCATGACAAGTCGCCGAGCCGGCGGCGGAACCAGCCCGTAACGGAAAGGCGTTGATGCCCGGCCGGCAGTACTTCATGCCAGAAGCGGTCCGACAGGAACAACACCAGCGTGCCGGCTTCGGGGCGCACATCAAGATGGCGCACGCAGGTGTCGTCCAGATACAGCCGCATCTCTCCGCCGGCGTCCTCCGGCCAATCCTGGTTGAGGTACAGCACAGCCGTGAGGGTGCGCGCGTCGTCATTGCGAAAGCGGTCCAGATGTTTTTTGTAGAAGGCGCCCCGGGGGTAAACGGCAAAGTGGGATTCCAGATCCTCCAACCCCAGATACAGGCTGCGATTGACCGCCTGCCGCACCTGATCCAGCCGGTCGAAATACAGTTGCACCGCCTCGCCCCCGCGCCCCGGCTCCAGCCACAATACGGAGTCGGAACGAATTTCGATGCGCCGGTCTTGTTGCATCCCCTTGCCTACCGCCGCTTCGTGGAAACGACCCTGCTCCCAATCGGCCAGGCAGGCTTCGCGCAAGCGGGCGATGTCCTCAGCGGAAAAAATACTGCGATCTACAATCCAGCCCTTGTCGGCCAACGTATCCACCACGCTGTCCAGAATGTCCTGCGAAATGATTTTGCTATCAGTCATGGATGATTCTCCCGGTGCGGCTTTCTAACACATGCACTTGATCCGGAGAATGACTTTGCTCAGAAATTGCTGATGATTTTGTCAAAATTGCCTGACAACCAATGCAGCACCAGCGGAAAGTGATCTCGCGCCGCGTCCGGATGCGTCAGCAGGGAAACGTGATCGTAGTTGTGCCAGTGCCCCTTGGCTTTGCCCAGCAGCCGCAAGCGCGCCAGATGCGGGCCGGACTCTTCGGCAAACCTTTTCACATCCTCCGCGTGGCCGCGACAGGGATCGTTCACGGCGGCGAAATACAGCGCCGGCGGCAAGGACAAGCGCCGGGCCGCCGCGGCGTAATCAAAGCCGTCGTCGCTGTCCGTCCAGGGGTTCTGCTTGGCCCAGACCTTGCTCTGCTGGTGGCTCTTGTCGGTTTCATCATCCGCCCCCAGGCCCAGCTTTCTCGCCGGCAGATAGCCGCAGCAACGGATGGCTATGCGGGCCAGCAGATTCCACACCAGATCCACTTCGACGAGTTTGTTCAGATTGCGCACGCCGATGCTGCGCTTGGAACCGAAGTACACCAGTGAAGCGACGTCGGCATTGATGTCGGGAAAGCGCAGCAGGCTGCTGCTCATGTGCACGCCGCCCCAGGAATGCGCCATCCAGTGCACCGCGGCGTCAGGTCGCAGGCGGCGGATATGCCGATGCAACGCGGGCAGGTCTTCGCAGATGATCTCGGTCTGGCCATGCTCGGCCCCGCGCGCTATCTTCGGCCAACTTTTGCCCCTGCCGCGCAGGTCCGCGACAAACACGTCGTAGCCGGCCTCGGCCAGGAAGTGTGCCAGTCCCTTGCCGCTCTCGGAATAGAAAATGCGTCCATTGGCCATCACGCCATGCGCCATCAGGATGGCAGGCCCGTCCTGCCGCCTGCTGATGCGCTTGAGGTAGAGCTGCTCGCCCTGCCCCACACTGACGAAGATATCCTGCTCCTGTTTATCCACGCTGTTATCCACGCTTGTTGCGCCTCAGAATTCAAGCAAACGCTTGAATAATTCACACAAGCACGCAAAGCGGTCAAGCGCCTTGAGGCTTGCCATGAAAAACGGGCCGCACATGGCGACCCGTTGCTGTACTCCCGCGTTGCGCCGGATCAGGCATTGAGGTTCTTGTAGACGATCTCGTACACATCCTTGGACAACCGGGCTTCCAGCATGCGCTCCAGCTCGGCCTTCATCAGCGCCTGACGCGCAGGCTCCAGTTTCTTCCAGCGATTGAAAGCGCGCACGATGCGGCTGGCCACCTGTGGATTGATGGCGTCCAGCGCCAGCACCTGATCCGCCAGGAAGCGGTAGCCGCTGCCGTCTGCGGCATGGAAGTGAGCCATATTGTTGCCGAAGCTGCCAATCAGGGCGCGCGCCTTGTTAGGGTTCTTCAGGTTGAACGCGGGATGAACCATGGCGGCGCGCACGTGATCCAGCGTGCCTTCCAGCTGGCTGGAAGCCACCAGCATGAAGAACTTGTCCATCACCAGCGCATCATGCTGCCAACGCGCGGCGAAATCGGTGTAGCACTCGTCGCGCTCTTCGCCGTCGCGATCGCGCAAGGCTAGCATCGCCCCCATCTGGTCGGACATATTGTCCGCCTCCAGTGCCTGCTTGCGCGCAGCCTCCAGCGGCCAAGCCACGTCCAGGCGGGTCAGCATCTGCAAGGCACGGTTTTTCAGGTCGCGCTTGCCGGCGTCTTCAGGACGATACTCGCGTGTCTGGTGCAGGTTGAACGCTTCATGCCATTCGCCGCGCAAGGCTTGCGCCAGTTCGTCCAGCACAAATTCGCGCAGGCTGTGGATGAGGCCGGGGTCGGCGGCGTCCACCATCTCCAGGATTTCGGCTTCGGACGGCAGCGTCAGCATCAGCGCCTTGAAGGCCGGATCGGCGGCATGGTCCTTGAGTACGGCGCGGAAAGCAGACACATAGGTATCCGGCAGACGCGGCTCGACGCCGGACGCCGCATCGGCGATGAGCTGGCGGAACAAACGGGCGGACAAGGTCTGGCCGGCTTCCCAGCGGCAGAAACTGTCGCTGTCGCTGGCCATGAGGAAGGCCAGCTGGTCGTCGCGCCAGTCGAAATCCAGCCGCACCGGCGCGGAAAAACCGCGCAGCAGCGAGGGCACCGGGGTCTCGGCCACATCGACGAAGGTGAAGGTTTGCTCGGCCGCCTTGATGTCCAGCACGCGGGTGCCCGCCACTGCTTCCGCCTCACCTTCCAGACGCAGCGGCAGATCGCCGCCATCCGGCCCCACCAGCCCCATGGCCAGCGGAATGTGCATCGGCAGTTTGTCAGCCTGGCCCGGCGTGGCGGGGATGGACTGCTTCACCGTGAGGCGATACGTGCGGGTGACCGGATCGTGTTCGCCGGCCACGCTCAGCACCGGGGTGCCGGCCTGGCTGTACCACAGCGCGAACTGGCCAAGATCGACATCATTGGCGTCGGCCATCGCGGCGCGGAAATCGTCGCAGGTGACGGCCTGACCATCATGGCGCTTGAAGTAAAGCTCCATGCCCTTGCGGAAGCCTTCACGGCCCAGCAGGGTGTAATACATGCGCACCACTTCCGCGCCCTTTTCGTACACCGTCATGGTGTAGAAATTGTTCATCTCGATGTAAGAGTCGGGACGGATGGGGTGAGCCGTGGCGCCGGCGTCTTCGGGGAACTGCAAGGCCCGCAGCGACTTGACGTCGTCGATGCGCTTGACCGCGCGGCTGCCCAGATCGGAGCTGAACTCCTGATCGCGGAACACCGTCAGGCCCTCCTTCAGCGACAGCTGGAACCAGTCGCGGCAGGTGACGCGGTTGCCGGTCCAGTTGTGGAAGTATTCGTGAGCGATGATGGCCTCCACACGCTGGAACTCAGCGTCGGTGCGGGTGTCCTGGCGCGCCAGCACGGCGGAGGTGTTGAAGATGTTGAGGCCCTTGTTCTCCATCGCGCCCATGTTGAAGTCGCTTACCGCAACGATCATGTAGATGTCGAGGTCGTACTCCAGACCGAAGCGTTCTTCATCCCACTTCATGGCGCGCTTCACCGCGCCCATGCCGAAAGCCACCTTGTCCTGATCGGCGAGCTCGGTCCAGATTTCCAGCGTCACTTCGCGGCCGTGCAGGGTGACGAACTTGTCGCGACTGACCGCCAGCTTGCCTGCCACCAGGGCAAACAGATAGGAAGGCTTGCGATACGGATCCACCCATTTCACCCAGTGGCGCTTCTTGTCCAGCGTACCCTCGCCCACCTTGTTGCCGTTTGAAAGCAGCACGGGGAATTTGTGCTTGTCCGCCACGATGGTGGTGGTGAACTTGGCCATCACGTCCGGACGGTCCATGTAATAGGTGATCTTGCGGAAACCTTCCGGCTCGCATTGGGTAAACAGATTGCCGTTGGAAGCGTACAGCCCCATCAAGCTGGTATTGGTGGCCGGGTCCAGCTCGGTTTCCACCTCGAGGATGAAACTGTCCGGCACGCTTTCCAGCAGCAGGCCATTGTCGTCCTGCCGGTAACGGTCGCTGGTCAGACGCTCGCCGTCCAGCGCCAACGACACCAAGCTGGCCGAACCATCCAGCCAGAGACTGCCGCCGGGAGCGGCCTTGTCGTTGCGATTGATCACCAGCCGGGAGTGGACGCGAGTGGCCTCCTCGCCGATGTCGAACTTCAGATCGACGCGGTCGATCAGGTAGGCCGGTGCGGCGTAGTCTTTCAGGTAATGGACTTGCGGCTGCTGCGCCATATGCTTCTCTCTATTCAGATTTCGTCAGCCGGTTGGTACCGGTCTTGCTCGCATGACAGGGCGGGATCGCCGCCCCTGTCATCCCTCCGGCCGCCGGCGACATGCACGGCGGCCCGCCCGGAGAGCCGGGCCGTGATTCAGTCTTCCAACCACTTCGCGCCGCCCTCGGCAACGCTCAAGCGGCAGGTGTCGGCTTCGGCCGACTTGAGCGTCAGCTCGAAGGTTTTCAGTTCGTCCCGGCGGAAAGCATGCACGGTAATCTTGTCGCCAGCGCGGAAACGGGCCAGCGCCTTGTCGGGATCGACAGCCCTCAGACCATCGAAAGCAATGACGACATCGCCGCCCGACAGACCGGCATGTTGCGCCGCGCCGCCATCCAGCACATTGACCAGACGCAGACCCAGCGCATCCGGCACAGTCTTTGCGCCCAGTGTCAGCCGCGGCTTTTTGCCGGCCTTCGGCACGCCTGTGCCGCCGCTGTCGGCGGCAGAGTCCGCCGTATCCCACTGCATGCTTACTTGCTGCTGGGCCAACAGTTCAACCAGAGGCAGATCCTGCGTTGAGCGCAACGCATTGTCGAAAAACGCTTGCAGATCCAGGCCGGTCACTTCCCCGGCGATGCGCTCCCACTCGTCCTCGGCCAAGCCTTGGCGATCTTTTGCCCACTTGGCGTACAGCGCGCGCATCACATCGTCCAGCGAGCGCTTGCCGTCACTTTCCCGACGGATGGTCAGGTCCAGCGCCAGCGCCGCCAGCGAACCCTTGGTGTAATAACTGACGATGCTGTTGGGGCTGTTCTCGTCCTGACGGTAGTACTTGATCCAGGCATCGAAGCTGGATTCCTCCAGCGTCTGCTTGAGACGACCCGCGCCGCGCTGGACGCCGGAAATCGTCTGCGCCAGCAGGCCCAGATAGCGTTGGGCATCGATGAGTCCGCAGCGCACCAGCGTCAGATCATCATAGTAAGAAGTGATGCCCTCGAAGGCCCACAGCAGGCGGGTGTAGCCTTCGCTGCGCAGGTCGTAGGGAGCGAACGCGGCCGGCTTGACGCTTTTTACATTCCAGCTATGGAAATACTCGTGGCTGATCAGGCCCAGCAACTTCAGATAACCGTCACTGATGGCCTCCTCGCCCTCGGCCGGCAAATCATCCCGATTGGCCACCAGCGCGGTACTGGCGCGGTGCTCCAGCCCGCCATAAATATCCTTGCCCACATACAGCATGAAAACGTAACGGTCGAAAGGCGCAGGTTTGCCGAAGAACTTGATCTGGTATTCGCAAATGCGTTTGGTGTCGCGCGCCAGGCGCTTGAGGTCAGCCTTGAAACGGCCGGAGACAACGAATTCGTGCGGGATGCCGCAAGCCTTGAAACTGATGCGCTCGAAACAGCCCAGCTCTACCGGGTGATCAAGCAGCTCGTCGTAATCCGCCGCGCGGTAACGCCCGAAGCCGCTCTTTTTCACCTCCGCCACGGGCAGGCTGGTAGCGACTTTCCAGTCGTCAAAGCGCTTGCCCTTGGGCGGCAGGATATCCACGCTGCAAGCACTGGATTCGTAGCCCTCCGCCGCCAGAAATACAGAACTGGCATTGAAAAAGCCGCGATCCTCATCCAGATAAGCGCCGCGAACAGACAGATCGTATGCATAAACCTGATAGCTCAGACGCAACGGGCCCTTGCAGGAATCCGCCTGCCAGGTGTGCTTGTCCAGCTTTCGCACCCCCACTTCGCCCTCTGCGGAACGGGCGGAAACCGCCCCGATGTGGCGGGCGAATTCACGAATCAGATAACTGCCTGGAATCCAGGCTGGAAGCGAAAACACCTGCCCCTTCTTGGCCGGCTTAGCCACTTCGACCACCACCTCGAACAGGTGGGCGGCGACGGAAACGGGGCGGATGCTGTAATGGACTGGCGCGATCATGGAAGTAGGCCTGCGGAAGATGGCGTAAACCTCAGATTTTATCACTCCAACCCGACTAGGGAAGCGCCGTTGTCGGTTTGATCCAAGTCAAGGGACTCGCCAAGCATGACAATATAATTCGCACTAAGCCGCATCAGGTTCACCAACCCTGGCGCGGCGCGCTTGAAATGACAGTCAAGGCAGACAAAAAAATCCCGCAGACATTCAGTGATCAACTGGCCGCTACTGGGCAATTGATTTAGAATGACCTGTTGAATTGTGGGGAATTGCGTGTGCATCAAACCAGCCGGCCGGCACGATGGGGCGGGGTCTGGGCAGCACGGGTCAAACGCATCGGTCTCACCCGGGACCATCCCCGACGACTTGCAGCCAATTGATCAGGTTGGGGCGGTTGGCTGGGAAAACAAGTCACCCTGGTTTGTCACGTTCTGAGTTAGCAACCTTGGAGAAAACCTTAATGGAAACGCAATCCACTTATAACTATAAGGTGGTGCGCCAGTTTGCCATCATGACCGTTGTATGGGGCATTGTAGGCATGCTGGTGGGCGTCATTATTGCGGCCCAGCTAGTGTGGCCAGAGCTCAATTTCGGGCCCTGGTTTCACTTTGGCCGCCTGCGCCCGCTGCACACCAACGCCGTGATCTTCGCCTTTGGCGGCTCTGGCCTGTTCGCCACGTCTTACTACGTGGTTCAACGCACCTGTAACGTCCGCCTCATCTCGGACAAACTGGCTGCTTTCACCTTCTGGATGTGGCAGCTGATCATCGTGCTGGCCGCCATCACCCTGCCGCTGGGCATCACCTTCGGCAAGGAATACGCCGAACTGGAATGGCCGATCAAGCTGATGATCGCCATCACCTGGGTGGTGTATGCGATCGTGTTCTTCGGCACCATCGCCATTCGCAAGGTTAAGCACATCTATGTGGCCAACTGGTTCTACGGCGCCTTCATCCTGGCCGTGGCCCTGCTGCACATCGTGAACAGCGCCTTCATCCCGGTCAGCCTGACCAAGTCCTACTCCGTGTACGCCGGCGCAGTGGACGCCATGGTGCAATGGTGGTACGGCCACAACGCCGTGGGCTTCTTCCTGACCGCCGCCTTCCTGGGCATGATGTACTACTTCGTACCGAAGCAGGCTGGTCGTCCGGTGTACTCCTACCGCCTGTCCGTCGTGCACTTCTGGGCCCTGATCTTCACCTACATGTGGGCTGGTCCTCACCACCTGCACTACACCGCCCTGCCTGACTGGACCCAGTCGCTCGGCATGGTGTTCTCCCTGATCCTGCTGGCTCCGAGCTGGGGCGGCATGATCAACGGCATCATGACCCTGTCCGGCGCCTGGCATAAGCTGCGCACCGACCCGGTGCTGAAGTTCCTGGTGGTGTCCCTGTCCTTCTACGGTATGTCCACCTTCGAAGGCCCGATGATGTCCATCAAAACCGTCAACGCCCTGTCGCACTACACCGACTGGACCATCGGTCACGTACACTCCGGCGCTCTGGGTTGGGTAGGCTTCATCACCATCGGCTCCATGTACTATCTGCTCCCGCGTCTGTTCGGCCGCGACAGCATGCACAGCACCAAGCTGATCGAAGCCCACTTCTGGCTGGCTACCGTCGGCGTGGTTCTGTATATCGCCGCACTGTGGATTTCCGGCGTGACCCAAGGCCTGATGTGGCGCGCGCTGAACCCGGACGGCACCCTGACCTACGCTTTCGTTGAAGCGGTCAAGGCTACCTATCCGTACCACTTCGTACGCTTCCTGGGTGGCTTCCTGTACCTGTCCGGCATGCTGCTGATGGCTTACAACACCTTCCGCACCGTTGCTGGCGGCAAGCCGGTTGACGCCAAGATCCCGGCCGTGAACGCATCGGCTCACGCTTGAGCGGAAAGAGGTAGATAACATGGAAAAGATCCAGAAACTCATTGAAGAACACGTTGGCTATCTGATCGTGTTCACGCTGATCGTGATCAGCTTCGCCGGTCTGGTGGAAATCCTGCCGCTGGCCTTCCAGAAGTCGACCACCCAGCCGGTAGCGGGCGTCAAGCCGTACACCGCCCTGCAACTGGCCGGTCGCGACATCTACATCCGAGAAGGCTGCTACAACTGCCACTCGCAGATGATCCGTCCGTTCCGCGCTGAAACCGAGCGTTACGGTCACTACTCCGTTGCCGGCGAATCGGTTTACGACCACCCGTTCCAATGGGGCTCCAAGCGTACCGGTCCGGACCTGGCCCGCGTGGGCGGCCGCTATTCCGATGAATGGCACCGCGTTCACCTGACCAATCCGCGCGACGTCGTTCCCGAGTCCAACATGCCTGCCTTCCCGTGGCTCTCCAAGAATCTGGTAGACGCTGAAATCCTGCCGAAGAAGATGGAAGCCCTGCGCACTGTAGGCGTGCCGTACACCGACAAGGACATCGCCGAGGCCAAGGCTCAGGCGGAAGGCAAGTCGGAAATGGATGCCCTGATCGCCTATCTGCAGGGTCTGGGTCTGGCGCTGAAGAACGTTCGCTAAGTCATGGACTGGGTAACTGTAGGGCGCTCCCTGTTTACCGTGATGTGCTTCACCTTCTTTGTGCTGGTGTTGTTCATCGCCTACAGCAAGCGCTCGAAAAACCGGTACGACGAGGCGGCCAATGTGCCGTTCCTCGACGACGACAAGGTGCAGGAGGCCGACAACCATGACGCGGCCTCTCACGGAGCAAAACAATGAGTGATTTCGTAAGCGATTTCTGGAGCATCTGGATCACGGCCATCGTGATCGCAGGCATCGTGGGCCTGGCCCTGCTGCTGTTCACCCAATCCAAGACCACGGTCAAAAAGGGCGAACAAGTCGGCACTACCGGTCATGTCTGGGACGACAACCTCGAAGAGTACAACCATCCCCTGCCCCGCTGGTGGATGCTGATGTTCTTCATCACCCTGGCGTTTGGCGCTGTCTATCTGGTGCTGTACCCGGGCCTGGGCAAGTGGCAAGGCATCCGCGGCTGGACCTCCGTGGGCCAGTACAAGGAAGAGCGCGCTCAAGCCGAAGCCAAGTACCAGCCGCTGTACGACAAGTACCTGAAGCAGGATCTGAAGGCTGTTGCCGCTGACCCGCAAGCCAAGGAAATGGGCAAGCGCCTGTTCCAGACCTACTGCGTGCAGTGCCACGGCTCCGATGCTCGCGGCGCCAAGGGCTTCCCGAACCTGACCGACAACGACTGGCTGTGGGGCGGCGATCCCAAGACCATCGAAACCACCATCGCTGGCGGCCGTCACGGCCAGATGCCGGCCTGGGGCGCCGCTTTTGGCGAAGAGAAGGTCAAGGATGTGGCCAACTACGTGATGTCCCTGTCCGGCAAGAAGCATGACGCCGAACGCGCCGCTCGCGGCAAAGAGACTTTCACCACCGTGTGTTCGGCTTGTCACGGCCCGGACGGCAAGGGCAACCAGCAATTGGGCGCTCCCAACCTGACCGACAACATCTGGCTGTATGGCGGTACTGAAAAGACCATCATCGAGACCATCACCAATGGTCGCAACAACCAGATGCCGGCATGGAAGGACTTCCTCGGCGACGGCAAGGTGCACGTTCTGGCCTCCTACGTCTGGGGTCTGTCCAACAACACCCAGGCTCAGTAAGCCTTGTTAGACATACTGCCCGCCTTGTGCGGGCAGTATTCTTTCCGCAATACAGTATATGTTTTGATATAATAAATTCTCAGCGAGATGCTTGCGTAAAGCTCATTTTCCGGGTGAGCTTTACGAAATCCTCTTCATAGGGAACAAACCATGTCCGATTCACTAAAAGAAATCAGCGTAAAGGTTGAGCACACTCCTCCCGACCCCAACAGGAACGGGCAAGACAAGGAGACTGTCTCTCTTTACGAAGCGCAGAAAAAGATCTACCCCCGCAGTGTCAAAGGGGTGTTCAACAACTGGCGCGTTCTTTTCGTGCTCGGCACTCAACTGGTGTTTCTTGGCCTGCCCTGGCTGACCTGGGGAGGCCGTCAGGCTGTGCATTTCGACCTCATCAGCCGTAAATTCTTCATTTTTGGCCTCACCATCTGGCCGCAAGACTTCGTCTATCTGGCCGCGCTTCTGATGAGCTGCGCATTCGGGCTGTTTGTCTGGACTACCATTGCCGGACGTCTCTGGTGCGGCTATTCCTGTCCACAAACGGTCTATACGGAAATCATGCTGTGGATCGAGCATTGGGTGGAAGGCGACCGCAACAAGCGGATCAAGCTCGACAAAGAACCGATGAGCCTGCGCAAGGCGCGCCTCAAGCTCACCAGTCACGGTCTGATGATCCTGTTCTCGCTGTGGACCGGTTTCTCGCTGGTGGGCTATTTCACCCCCATCCGCGATCTGGTCCGGGCCATGCCCACCTTTGACTACGGTCCGTGGGAAAGCTTCTGGATGTTCTTCTACGCCGGCTTCACCTATCTGCTGGCTGGCTTCATGCGCGAGCAAGTATGCAAATACATGTGCCCGTACGCCCGTTTCCAGAGCGTGATGTTCGACGAAGACACACTGGTCATCTCCTATGACGAAAAGCGCGGCGAACCGCGCGGTGCGCGCAAAAAAGGCGCCGACTTCAAGGAAATGGGGCTGGGTTCCTGCGTCAACTGCGGTATTTGCGTGCAGGTATGTCCAGTAGGCATCGACATCCGCAATGGTCTGCAATACGAGTGCATCGGCTGTGCGGCCTGTATCGACGCCTGCGACGAGGTAATGGACAAGGTGGGCTACCCGCGCGGACTCATCCGTTACACCACAGAAGGCGCAATGGAAGGCAAGTATCCGGAAAAAGACATTCCGAAGCGTCTCAAGCGTCCACGCGTAGTGATGTACATGCTGGTGCTGATGCTGGTGCTGGGGGCTGCCGCCACCTCCCTGGCGCTGCGCAAGCCTTTCAAGGTGGACATCATCCGCGATCGCGCCAGCCTGGTGCGGGAAACGGATGCCGGCTGGCTGGAAAACAGCTACACCATCAAAATCATCAATACCACGGAACGCGACCAGCAATTTAAAATCTCAGTCGAAGGCCTGCCCGACATCAAGCTTGCCGCCGACACCCGACAGGTCAAAGTGAAGGCCACGGAAACGGAGAGCGTCGGCGTCCGGGTGCAGGCCGATCCCCAGTACGCCACCAAGGGCAGCCATGAAATCCACTTCATCGTGGAAACCGTAGCCACCCCGCCCCTGCGCGTAGAAGAAAAATCCAGCTTCATCGGAGAGTAAGACATGCAGCATGCCCAGCACACGCCCCGCCCGTGGTACAAGGAGCCTTGGCCGTGGATCCTGATCAGCCTCCCCCTGACGGCGGTGATCGTCGGCATCTACTTCCTCAATATCGCCATCAAGACTGATGACGGCTTGGTGGTGGACGATTACTACAACAAAGGCAAGGCCATCAATACCGAGCTGCGACGCGACAAGGCCGCAGCCGATCTGGGCATCACGGCACAGGTGATGTTCGCCCCCGATGGCCGCACCGTCACCATCAACACCACCTCGACCAAGCCGCTGCCCGATACGCTCACCCTGCGCATCGTGCATCCGGCGCAGGACGATTTCGACGCTATTACCGAGGTGCACAAGTCCGCCGGCAATCAGTACACCGGCAGTTTGCCGAAGGGGCTGGCCAAGGCCAACCACTGGTATGTGCAACTGGAGGACAAAGCCAATCAGTGGCGCGTGCAAAGCGAGTGGAAGCCGGGGGATGGCCCGGTGGCGATGCTGGGCCGCCCCAAGCTGGAGCCGGTGAATTGAGCCCGCGTCGCCTGGCAGCGATATTGAGCATTGCAACCATCACCGGCCTTGCCGGTTGCGCCTCGCATGCTTACCAGCCTGGCTACGTCAATGGCACGGTATCGCTGCAACAGGCTTTGCCGCTGCCGCCGGCCACTACCACGGTGCGGGTGCGCCTGCTGGACGCCAGCGGCGATGTCAGCAGCCTGCTGGGCGAGCAGACGCTGGAAAAACCCGCCCGTTTCCCGCTGGCTTTCTCGCTGTGCTATGACAAGCAGGCCGTCAAGACCGGCGGTCGCTACGTGATCCAGTCGCAAGTGTATGTAGACGGTGAATTGCGCCTGCAAAACGCGCAGCCGGTGGAAGCCTTCAAGGCCGAGCATCCAGAAGTGAAAGTGGAGCTGATCCGCTGATCATCCGTACAGGCATAAAAAACGGGGCAGCCGCGCTGCCCCGTTTTTTATTGCCGCCAGCAGCCGGCTATCCCGTCATCAGGCTACCGGCCGCAAACGCGCAGTGAAATGGCGCAGGATGGGCGGTTCGTAATCAAAGGTCAGACCCTTGATCTCGCCGGCGCGACGTTTTACGTCGATCAGGCAATCGGCGATGTAGTCCATGTGGTCGTTGGTGTATACCCGGCGCGGGATGGTAAGACGCAATAGCTCCAGCGGCGACGGCTCCTGCTCGCCGGTTTGCGGATTGCGACCAAGCAGCAACGAACCGATCTCCACCCCGCGAATTCCCCCCTCCAGATACAGCTCGCAGGCTAGCGCGTGCGCCGGGAACTGTTCGGCCGGGATATGCGGAAGCAAGCGCTTGGCGTCGACAAACACCGCGTGGCCACCGGTAGGCGTCTGGATCGGCACGCCGCCTTCGCGCAAACGCTCGCCCAGATAAGCCACCTGACCGATGCGATAGCTCAGATACGATGCGTCCAGCCCTTCTTTCAGCCCGATGGCCAGCGCCTCCATATCGCGCCCGGCCAAGCCGCCATAGGTGACAAAACCTTCCATCGGCACGCAGCGCACCTGCACCGCGCGGAACAGGTCCTCATCCTCGCGGAAACAGCACAGACCGCCGATATTCACCAGACCGTCCTTCTTGGCCGACATGGTCAGCATGTCGCCGTAGCTGAAGATTTCCATGACGATCTCGGCAATGCTGCTGCCGGCGTAATCCGGATCGCGCTCGCGGATGAACCAGGCGTTTTCGGCAAACCTTGCCGCATCGATGATCACCGGAATACCGTTTTCCCGCGCGATGCGACTGGCGGCGCGGATATTGGGCATGGACACCGGCTGACCGCCGGCGCTGTTGCAGGTTACCGTGACGATGAGGCCGGCCACATTGTGCGCGCCCTCCCGGCCAATCGCCGCTTCCAGCGCCTCCAGATCAAAATCGCCCTTCCAGTCGTAAGCCGTCTCGGTGTCCAGCGCCTTGGGCGTCAGCACATTGACGGCGCGGGCGCCGGCAATTTCCACGTGGGCCTTGGTGGTATCGAAATGGTAGTTGGACAGAAACAGCGGCTTGTCGCCGCGGCAACGCTTTACCAACTCGGGGAACAGTATCTGTTCCGCGCCGCGCCCCTGGTGAGTCGGGATGGTGTGACGATAGCCGAACAACGCCTGCACCGTGTCGGCCAGGTGGTAGAAATTGCGGCTGCCCGCATAGGCCTCGTCACCCATCATCAGTCCGGCCCATTGGCGGTCGGACATGGCGCCGGTGCCGCTGTCGGTCAGGAGGTCGATATAGACATCTTCGCCACGCAGCAGGAAGGGGTTCCAGCCGGCAGCCTGCAGAGCTTCGCGACGGTATTCGGGGGTGGTCTGCTTGATGGGCTCAACCATTTTGATGCGGAACGGTTCGGGAATGCGACGTGCCATGATGCTCTCCTTGCCCGGACGGGTAGCCGCCTGCGCGCGCAATGGGCGCGACAAGCGGCCCGGGTGCGGGCAGTGTCAATTCAATACTGGATGAAAACGAATGGAATGACGTTGGCCGAAGGCGGCCAAAGGGAGATCAGGCGCGGGGGAAGTCGTACGCCAGTACGATATCAACGGTGAACCAGCTTTGGGGCAGGCTACCTAGGTTGGCAGCCGCCCGGTCCAAGCTTGCCAACGTGTTCATGGGAAACACCTCAGAAAAATCTTGCCGGATGGCGGGAAGAAGATTAACCCCACTCCCCGCCGCCCCGCAAGCGGCGCATTGCGGCGGTGCCAGTTGGCGTGGCAAAGCGCCGACAAGCGGGCCTTGCCGCCTTGCGCGCAAGGCAGGCCGCCAGCGGATTCGCCACGATGCATAACCAGAGCCCCAACACCCCGTGCCAGCCGCGCAAGACGGCGGGGCAGGCGCGCTAACGGACGATAACCGTGTTCGACAATTCGTCGCCCGGCAACACGCCATGCTGCGGCGCATACCGCACCAGCAGCGCGTGCAAGCGCCACAGCCCCTCCTCCAGCCCGGCCACATGGTTCTCGGCCACGAAAGCGCGTCCCATGACATCGCAAACCTCCTGCCAGGCCGCAGCCGGGACCCGGCGGGCGATACTGCGATCCGCCACGATTTCTATCTTTCTTTCGGCCAACAGCAAATACACCAGCACACCGCAATTGTGCTCGGTATCCCATACCCGCAGCTGGCCAAACCATTGCAGTGCGCGCTCCCGCGCCCCCATGCCGGCCAGCGCATCGCGCCAGTGCAAGGAGGACTCGATGACGAAACGCAATTGCCCGGCATGCTCCTGCTCCGACTCCTGAATACGGCGCTCCAGCCGCGCCAGCTCTGTGGCCGGAAAGCAGCGGCGCGCCTCAGCGCTGCTGGTGAATGCGTGTTTCAACGCTCTGGACCACATAGCCATTACCAATCTCCCGATGCGCCGCCGCCGCCAAAACCGCCGCCGCCGCCCGACCAGCCGCTGCCGCCGGAGCCGCCACCCGACCCGCCGCCGCTCCAGCCGCCGCCTCCGCCGCCCCAACTAATGCCGCCGGTACTGGCGATCAACTGGCTAAGCAGCACCGACAACACGCCGGCCGCCAACGAAAAAGCCACCATCGCGCCCAGATAAAGCGTAACGGCCACCACCCCGGCACCGAGAATGAAGCTGCCGACAGCGCGGCCAAACAGCCCGTTGAGCACACCGCCGCCCACCGTGGCGGCAATAACGCAAACCACGATCATGAAGCCGTAGTCCGGTTCATGGTTGGCCGAAGCCGACGGCGCCGGCAGCGCTTCGCCCTTGATCAGCCCCTCTATCTGAATCACCGCCGCCTGAATGCCGCCCAGCCGATCGTTCTGCTTCAGCCGTGGCTTGAGCGTGTCTTGCAAGATGCGCTTGGCGTACGCGTCCGGAATCGCCCCCTCCAGCCCGCGCCCCACCAACAGCTGCGTTTTGTGCTCATCGGCCACGATCAGCAGCAACACGCCGTCGTCCACGCCTTTGCGCCCCAGCTTCCAGCTGTCCATCACCCGCGCGCCGTAATCAAACGGCGTTTCAGGCGCGATGGCGGGCACAATCAGCACCGCCACCTGGCTGCCTTTTTCACGGCTGAAATCCAGCAGCTGTCGCTCCAGCGCGGCGCGGTCGCTGTCCTGTAGAAATCCGGCCAGATCCACAACCGGCGAGCTGGCAGGCGGAATCGCCGTTTCCGCCCGCGCCAACAGGCAGCAAAAAGCCAGGCAGGCCAGCAGCATTACCCGCAGCAAGACTGTCATCGCTTACTGCCCGGCCGAGGCCGCGCCGCCGAAATTGACTGTCGGCGCGGTGGAAATGGCTTTCTCATTCTCCACCGTGAAGTTCGGCCGCGGTGCCAGGCCGAACATGCGGGCAGTCAGGTTGTTGGGGAAGGTGCGCACGGTGCTGTTGTATGCCTGCACCGCCGTGATGTAGCGATTGCGCGCCAGCGCAATGCGGTTCTCGGTGCCCTCCAGTTGCGCTTGCAGGTCGCGGAACGCGCCATCGGCCTTCAGCTGCGGGTAGTTTTCCGACACCACCAGCAGCCGGGACAGCGCCGAACCCAGATCGCGCTGGGCGGACGCGTACTCTTTCAGTTTCCCCTCGTTGGTGGCCATGGCCGGGTCCACCTGGATACTGCCCACCCGTGCCCGTGCTTCGGTCACCTGCGTCAGCACCTCCTTCTCATGCGTGGCGTACCCCTTTACTGTATTCACCAGATTGGGGATGAGATCGGCGCGCCGTTGATACTGGTTCACCACTTCGGACCACGCGGCATTGGCCGCTTCGTCCTGTGTTTGCATCGCGTTGTAGCCACAAGCGCTGAGTGTGGAAGCCAGTACCACGCCCGCAATGAATTTCGACAAGATGCGGCCCAAACCACGTACAAATGCCAAAGAAGGATTGCTCATGTTTTTCCCTTTACATTGAAAGACTTGCACACTGGCACATTTCAAATATGTGTATGTACTTATAAAGCCAAATGCATGCTTTATTTGCCAAAAAAATTTTCACATCCAAACATTTAATAGCTATTATCGAATACTCGCCACCAGAAGATGGCAATAAAAAAACAAACGCGTCCTCGATGACGCACTGGTCTCAAGCCACACAAGGAAAACAAGACATGACAACCCGATCGCATCCCAAGGGGCTTTATCTGCTCTTTGTGACCGAGATGTGGGAGCGCTTCAGCTATTACGGCATGCGCGCCATCTTTGTCCTTTTCATGATCAAAGCGCTGATGTTCGACAAGGCTCACGCCGCCGACATCTATGGCACCTACACCGGTCTGGTTTACCTCACCCCGCTAGTGGGCGGCTACATTGCCGACCGCTACTGGGGCAATCGCCGTTCCATTCTCGTGGGCGGCGTGATGATGGCCATCGGCCAGTTTATGCTGTTCCTTTCCGGCAACCTGCACAATACCGACGTGCAAAGCGCCACCTGGTTCCTTTACGGAGGACTGGGCATGCTGATTGCCGGCAACGGCCTGTTCAAACCCAACATCTCGTCGATGGTGGGCCAGCTGTATGAACCGGGCGACAAGCGCGTGGATTCCGCCTTTACCATTTTCTACATGGGCATCAATACCGGTTCGCTGATGGCGCCGCTGATCTGCGGCACACTGGGCGACACCGGCCACCCGGACGACTTCAAGTGGGGCTTTCTGGCCGCCGGCTTCGGCATGCTGCTGAGTCTGGCCGTGTTCAGCCTGTTCAAGAACAAGTATCTGGTGACCCCGCAAGGCGCGCCCATAGGCATGGCCCCCAAGCGCGTGCATGAGAGCGGCGAGAAAGTGGTGCATGCGCCGCTGACCCGCATCGAAAAAGAACGCCTGGCTGTGATCCTGATCGTATCGGCCTTCGTGATCTTCTTCTGGTCCGCCTTTGAACAGGCCGGTGCTTCGCTGACCTTCTTTGCCGAAGAACAGACCAACCGCAATCTGCTGGGCTTCACTGTGCCAGCGTCCTACTTCCAGTCGCTCAACCCGATCTCCGTGGTGATCTTCGCGCCGATTTTCGCCATGATCTGGACCGCGCTGGGCCGCAAGGGCATGGAGCCTTCCTCCCCGGCCAAGATGGCTTTCGGCCTGCTGTTTCTCTCCATCGGCTATCTGGTGATCGCCTTTGGCGTGGACGGCCTGCAGCCGGGCGTGAAGGTCAGCATGCTGTGGCTGGTGAGCCTGTACGTGCTGCACACCTTCGGCGAACTCTGCCTGTCGCCCATTGGCCTTTCGCTGGTGGTGAAACTGTCGCCGGCCCGGTTCACCGGGCTTATGATGGGCGTGTGGTTCCTCTCCACCGCCGCCGCCAACAAGTTTGCCGGCACGCTGTCCGAGTTGTATCCGGAGGCCGGCAAGGCCGCACCGCAGCTGTTGGGTTACACCATCAACAATCTGCACGACTTCTTCATGGTGTTTGTCTTCATGGCCGGCGCGGCATCTCTGGTGCTGTTTCTGCTGTCCAGCCAGCTGAAGAAAATGACCCACGGTCTGCAGTAACAACGCTCGTGCCATCTTCTGTTGACCACGCCGCCCACTGGGCGGCGTTTTCTTTGCGTCATCACCGTTGTGCGGATTAAACGCGGCTAACAGAATCAGCATTACGGCTGAGACAAGGCGCGCCGACGCGGGCAGTACTTGAGTACGGCAAGGAGGCGCAACGCAGCATCAGGCGTTTTGTTAGCCGCGCCAAGGCGGCGTTAAGACTTGAACGGCCCGCTCATGATAAGCTGTGCGCATTTTTCGCCACCGCCGAACGACTGTTTGCCAGACGCTTCGGCCAACCTAGCACCACGATGAAACCGGCTTCCCGATACGACTGGCAACGCACTGCCATTTACGTCCTGCTGGCCTTGCTGGCCCTGCGCCTCTTGTCCATGTGGGCCATCCCGCTGACGGACACCACCGAGGCGCGCTATGCGGAAATCGCCCGCAAAATGCTGGAGACCGGCAACTGGGTGACGCCGCTGCATGATTACGGCGTGCCGTTCTGGGCCAAACCGCCGCTGTCCACCTGGCTGTCCGCTGCCGCCATGGGCCTGTTTGGCGTCAACGAACTGGCCGCGCGCCTGCCCAGCCTGCTCCTCTCCATCGCCACGCTGTGGCTGACCTGGCACGCGGCCTCGCGCCGCAGCGGCCGGGAAGCCGGCATGGCCGCGGCACTGATGCTGGCCGGCTCGGCTCTGTTCCTCGGCGCGGCCGGTACGGTAATGACCGACCCGTCGCTGATGTTCTGCGTGGCCCTGAGCCAGATCGCCTTCTGGCGCGCCATGACAGACGACAGCCGGCTGTGGCGCTATCTGTTCTTTGTCGGACTGGGGCTGGGGCTGCTGGCCAAGGGGCCGCTGGCGGTCGTGCTGGTGGGCATGCCCATTTTTGTCTGGGTGCTGGCGCGCAACGCCTGGCTGGATCTCTGGCGGCGTTTGCCGTGGATCAGCGGCACAGCGCTGATGTTGGCCATCGCCCTGCCCTGGTATTTGTGGGCCGAGCACCGCACGCCGGGCTTCCTCAACTATTTCATCATGGGCGAGCACGTCAGCCGCTTTCTGGATTCGGGCTGGAAGGGCGATAAATACGGCTTTGCCCACGCCACCCCGCGCGGCATGATCTGGCTGTACACGCTGGGTGCCATCTTCCCCTGGTCGGCCGCCATGCTGGTGTGGTTGGCGCGCCACGGCAAGCAGGCTTGGCGCCTGCGCAAGGATAACGACGGCTGGCTGTTTTACAGCCTGCTGTGGACGCTGATGACGCTGCTGTTCTTCACCCTGTCCGGCAACATCATCTTTCCCTACTCCTTGCCCATGCTGCCCGGCTTCGCCTTGTTTGCCGCCGAGCTGTGGCAACGCGCCCGCCAACCGTCCGACATCAGCCGGCTGCCGCTGATCGCACTGATTACCGGCGCGCTGCTGCTGGTCCTGACCGTGCTGCAATGGACACATGGCAATCGCTATTTCCGCACGCAAAAACAAGTGATCGCCGCCTGGGAACAACAAAAGCCCGCCGCCGACCGACATCTGGTGTACTGGGACAGCCGGCGCGAGTTTTCCGCCGAGTTTTACGGCCATGGCGCGGTGCGCACCACCGACAAGCCGGAAGCACTGCGCGCCAGTCTCGCCGCCGGCGATGTCCATTTCATCGTCACCGAACAGCGCGACCTGCCCTCGCTGCCCGCCGATATCCGCGAACGCTTCGCCCCCACGGCCAGCTTCCCGGTGATGAAAGACACCATGCTGCTGCTGCGCGACAAAACATTCGTCGCCCCGGCGCAATGATCAAGGAGACACGATGCCCAACGCTGCCGACAGCGCCTTCGTTCCCCCTTTCCTGCTCAGCCAGCGCTCGGCCGAACGGCCGACGGACCCGCTGATCAGTTGCATCCTGCCCGCTTACAACGAGAGCGAAAACATCGTGCCGATGTTGCAGACCCTGCACGCGCTGCTCGCCGATGCGGGTTATCGCCACGAATTCATCGTGGTGGACGACGGCAGCCGCGACGATACCGTCGCCAAGGTGGCTGGCCAACTGGAGCTGCTGCCGGTGACGCTGGTGCAGCTGTCGCGCAACTTCGGCAAGGAAATCGCCCTCACCGCCGGCATCGACCACGCCCACGGCGACGCGGCGGTGCTGATAGACAGCGATTTCCAGCATCCGCCGGAGATGGTGCCGGAATTCCTGCGCCAATGGCGAGCCGGCTACGACATGGTGTACAGCGTGCGCTCCAGCCGGGACAACGAAACCTTCGGCAAACGTCTGTTCACCCGCGTGTTCTACACCCTGCTCAACAGCGGGGCCAAACATAAGATTCCGGAAAACACGCAGGACTTCCGCGTACTGGACCGCCGCGTGCTGGACGCGCTGCGCCAGATGCCGGAGCGCAACCGTTTCATGAAGGGGCTCTACAACTGGGTGGGTTTTACCCAGTTGCCGGTGGAAACCCACACCCAGGACCGCCGCGCCGGCAAGAGCAGCTTCAACTTTTTCAGTCTGCTCAACCTCGGCCTTACCGGGCTCACCGCCTTCTCCAATGTGCCCTTGCGCATGTGGACGCTGATTGGCAGCAGTATTTCCTTCGCCTCCATCCTGTATGCGGTGTGGGAATTCCTGCATACCCTGCTGTGGGGCAACGATCAGCCCGGCTGGCCCACGCTGGCGGTGGCCATCTTCTTCCTGGGCGGCGTGCAGCTGCTGTCCATCGGCATTCTGGGCGAATACATCGGCCGCATTTACAGCGAAGTGAAACAGCGCCCGATTTATCTAGTGAGCCAGGTGCATCGCAAGCAGGACCAGCGATGAGCCGCGAGCTGTTCTGGTTTGGCGTGGTAGGCGTCTCGGCCATGCTGGCGCATTTCGCGCTGGTGGCCGCCGTGCTGGTGCCCGCCGGGCTGCCGCCGCTGGCCGCCAATGTGGCCGCTTTTCTGCTGGCTTTCCAGATCAGCTACTGGGGCCACCGGCGAAAAACCTTCGAGGCCGATCACATCCCGCACCGACAGGCCTTGCCGCGCTTTTTCATGGTGTCTTGCAGCAGCTTCGCCCTCAATGAGCTGATGTACTTCCTGCTGCTGCGTTTCACCGCGCTGGACTATCGTGCGGCGCTGATCATCGTGCTGTTTGCGGTGGCGGTATTTACCTTTGTCCTCAGCAAGCTGTGGGCGTTTTCCTCGGCGAAACCGGCATGAATGGCAAAGCGCTCACCCTCTGCGCCGACGATTTCGCCCAATCGCCCGCCATCAGCGACGGCATTCTCGCCCTGCTGCAGGCCGGGCGCTTGAGCGCCACCTGCGCCATGAGTCAATCGCCGCACTGGTCGGCCCTGGCCGACAGCCTCAGGCAGGCAGCCGTCCGCGCCGACATCGGCTTGCACATCAATCTCACCCATGTCTTTCCCGCCAGCCGCGATAGCATCAAACCGCTGTCGCACTGGCTGCTGATGAGCCAGCTGCGACAGCTGGACGTGGCCGCGCTGACCGACGCCATGCTGCAACAGATAGACCGCTTTGCCGATGTCTACGGCGCGCTGCCGGACTTCCTCGACGGCCACCAGCATGTGCATGCCCTGCCGCAAGTGCGAACCGCCCTGTTTGCGGCCATCGGCCAACGTTGGCCGAAGACGCTGCGCCCCTGGTTGCGTGCGCCCGACAAACTGGGTCATGCCGGCGACAGCGCGCTCAAAGGGATGATCCTGAAAACTGTCTGCCACGGCTTCGCCAGACAGGCCACGGCGCAAGGCTTTGCCGTCCCTGCCTGGTTTGGCGGTTTGTATTCATTGACGGCGGAAGCGGATTTCCCCGGCCTGATGGCAAGCTGGCTGGCGGCCTGCCGCGGGCACAGCGTGATGATGTGTCACCCCGGCCTGCTGGCGGAAGACGCGGCAGACCCCATCGGCCCCGCGCGGGCGCAAGAATACGCCTACCTTGCCAGCGACAGGTTTGCCGAAGACCTCGCCCGCCATGGCGTATCGCTCAGCCGCTTCCTGCCGGCCTGAACGCGCGCGCAGCCCGGACTCGCCCCCGCAAGCAGGTTCACGATCAGCCCTTGCCCGGCAACGCCGGCCAGGGCAATTGCCAAGGGGCGGCCAGTTCGCCGCCCAATAAGAGCGCCAATTCGGGCAACTGGAACGCCTGCCCGATGGAGGGCGGACAAACAAAGGCAAATGCCTCCTCGCCCAGCGTGAAGCGCAAGGCGTAAGCGTGCAGATAGCCGCGATCCGCCGCCTCGCCGCCATACAGCACATCGCCGAGAATGGGCGCGGATTGCGATTTCATCGCCACCCGCAATTGATGTGTGCGCCCGGTGCGAGGACGCAGCAAAAACAGCCGCAGCCCAGGCCGCAGCGAGTAGCTGAAAAACTGCGTCACGGCCGGCTGTTCCAGCGAAGGCAGCAAGCGCCAGGCACCGCCCCTCCCTTTCAACATGTCGCCGCGAATCAGTCCCTGTTTTTTCTGGGGTTTGCGCTCGCTCAGCGCCAGATAGTATTTTTCCACCTCGCGCCCAGCCAGCGCCTCCCCCAACTCTCGCGCCACCTCGGCGGAACGCGCCAGCAGGATCAAGCCGGAAGTGATGCGGTCCAGCCGGTGTACCGGCCACACCGCCGCGTCGCCCAATTGCGCGCGCGCCGCGTCCACCAAGCCGGCCTCGCCGTCTTCGCGGTGAAAGCTGACGCCCGGATGCTTGTCCAGCAAATAAAAACGCGGATCGGTGTGGACGAGAGTAAACATGGCCGGGCCTGATGGGGAAAAGCGGCGATTGTAGCCCAGATCCGCCGCCTGCACGCTGCGGCGGCCCGGCTGATCGCCTGTAAGGCGCGGCCCGCGCCGCGCCGTCTAGCTGCTGGCTTGTGCGGTTTTTTGCTGTGCTTCGATGCGCGATTTCTTGCGGATTTCCGCATCGCGGAAACGCTTTTGCTGCTCGGCGCTGTCCAGCGACAAGGGCGGCACCGGCACTGCCTTGCCGTCTTCCCAAGCCACCATGGTGAAGTAGCAGCTATTAGTGTGGCGCACCGTGCGCCGCGCAATGTCCTCCGCCTCCACGCGAATGCCCACCTCCATCGAGGTGCGGCCCACATGATTGACACAGGCGCGGAAGGTAACCAGCTCCCCCACGTGAATGGGCTGCTTGAACAGCACCTGATCCACCGACAGCGTGACTACATAGCAGCCGGCGTAGCGGCTGGCGCAGGCGTAGGCCACCTGATCCAGCAGCTTGAGCAAGACGCCGCCGTGCACATTGCCGGAAAAATTGGCCATATCCGGCGTCATCAGCACCGACATCGTCAATTCGCGCTGATTGCCCGTCTGCACCTGATTCGTCATATCCCTGCTTTCATTCCGGTTAAAAATGGCGACGTCATCGCTTACACTGGCGGATTGCCTTTACGGTTTCCGCCATGCACGCCCTGACACGCCTGTTTCATCACGCCCGCCAGCATCGCAAGGACGCGCTGCTGGCCAGTCTCTATTCTGTACTCAACAAATTCTTCGACATATTGCCGGAAGTCCTGATTGGCGTGGCGGTGGATGTGGTGGTGAACCGCAAAGCCTCCTTCCTCGCCTCGCTGGGCCTGACCGACACCTTGACCCAGCTGTGGTGCCTGGGCCTGATCACCATCCTGATTTGGGGCGGAGAATCCTTCTTCGAATACTGCTACCAGATCAAATGGCGCAATCTGGCGCAGAGCCTGCAACACGGCCTGCGGCTGGACGCCTATCGCCATGTGCAGCAGCTGCCGCTGTCCTATTTCGAGGACAAGAGCACCGGCAATATGATGTCCATCCTCAACGACGACATCAACCAGATGGAGCGCTTTCTCAACGGCGGCGCCAACAGCATCATCCAGGTGCTGTGCTCCACGGTGATGGTGAGCGCGGTGTTCTTCTGGCTGGCGCCGCAACTGGCCGTGCTGGCGCTGGCGCCGGTGCCGCTGATCCTGTTCGGTACTTTCTGGTTCCAGAAGCGGCTGGCACCCCGCTACGCCGCCGTGCGCGAGGCGGCCGGGGTGGTTAATGGCCGGCTCAACAATAATCTGCTGGGCATCGCCACCATCAAGGCCTTCACGGCGGAAGCCTTCGAAGCGGCGCACATCGACGACGCCAGCCAGCGCTACCGTTCGGCCAACGCTCACGCCATCCGCCTGTCGTCCGCCATCATTCCGGTCATCCGCATGGCGATTCTGGCCGGCTTTGTGGTGACGCTGGTCTATGGCGGCTATCTGGCCGTGCACGGCGGCATCGGCGTGGGCAGCTACTCGGTGCTGGTTTACCTGACCCAGCGCCTGCTGTGGCCGATGACAGGGCTGGCCGACATCGCCGATCTCTACCAACGCTCCATGGCCTCTATCGAACGCGTGCTGAGCGTGCTGGAAACCCCCATCGCCATCCCTTACCACGGCAAGGCACTGCCGCTGGGCCAGGTGGCCGGCGCGCTGACGGTAGACAAGGTGGATTTCGCCTATGGCGAAGCCCCGGTACTGAGCGGGGTGTCGCTCACCGTAGCACCGGGACAAACGGTGGCTTTTGTCGGCAGCACAGGGTCAGGCAAGAGCACATTGGTAAAGCTGCTGCTCCGTTTTTACGAACCCAACGCCGGCAGGCTGCTGCTGGACGGACAGGACATCCGCGAGCTGTCGCTGACCGACTTGCGCCGCGCCATCGGCTATGTGAGCCAGGACGTTTTCCTCACCGATGGCACGGTGGCGGACAATATTGCCTATGGCCAGCCCGACGCCAGTCGCGACGCGGTGATCGCCGCCGCCCGCGCAGCGGAAGCGCACGACTTCATCAGCGCCTTGCCCGAGGGTTACGACACCCGTATCGGCGAGCGCGGTCAGAAATTGTCCGGCGGCCAGCGCCAGCGGCTGGCGCTGGCACGCGCCATCCTGAAAAACCCGCCCCTGCTGGTGCTGGACGAAGCCACCAGCGCGGTGGACAACGAAACCGAAGCCGCCATTCAGCGCTCGCTGGACGTGGTGTCGCGCGGGCGCACCACGCTGGTGATCGCCCACCGGCTGTCCACCGTGCGTCACGCCCATGCCATCCATGTGATGGAGCAAGGACGCATTGTTGAATCCGGTACTCACGACGCCCTGCTGGAACGCAATGGCGTTTACGCCGCGCTGTGGCGTCTGCAAACCGGAGAGTAAACCCCTCCCATCCGACGGCTGGTGCCCGGCCCCTCCGGGCGCAGGCCTTTTCAACCCCGCCAGCACGCGGCACATCACGGGTTAAAGCCCTTCCACTGCGCGCCGTTCACAACGCAGCGCAGAAACCCTGAGCCAAGGCGCGCCGAGGCAGACAACACCCGGCGTACGACAAGTCTGCGCAAGGCAGGATCAGGGGGTTTGTTAACGGGTCTTGGCGGCCCTGCATGCCGGGCGACATACTGGCCGCCCATGCAGCCCTTGCGCTTCATCAAGCAGCTTTTCTCTTTCCATTCAGTGCATTGCGCCAATTTGGGCTACACTGAAGATACCCCTTCCCCCTTGACAGCATCATGAGCATTTCGTCGATTGGCGGCTCACATGGCTATCAGCCGGCGAGCTATGGCGGACATGGTTCCAACTGCAATTGCCCCGCGTGTTCGGCGGCAAGGCTTGCGGCTGTCGCCACGCCGGTGCCCGGCGTCAGTACGCCCGCCGGCACAGGGGCGGCCCCCGGCAAACCGCTGTCGCCCGACCAGCAAAAACAGGTCAACGAACTCAAAGCCCGCGATACCGACGTGCGCCAGCATGAACAGGCCCACATCGCCGCCGGCGGCGCCATCGTCAGCGGCGGCGCCAATTACACCTATCAGGAAGGACCGGACGGCAAACAGTACGCCATTGGCGGGGACGTCAGCATCCGCATGGGCAGCGGCGACACCCCGCAGGAGCAGCTGGATAACGCACGCAAGGTAAAAGCGGCGGCGCTTGCCCCCGTAGACCCGTCCGGGCAAGATCAGTCCGTGGCCGCGCAGGCCGATCTGCTGATCTCCCAAGCCGAATCCCAGGTCAATGCGCAGCAAGCGCAACAGTTGCAGCAATCACAGAACAATCCGGTGACCGCCACCGCTACGGCCATCTTCCAAGCCATTGCCAATCCCTCCGGCGGCAAGACCGGCAAATCGGTTGATACCTACGCCTGACCGGCGGCATTGCACCGCCCGCCTCGGCATTGTTTGGCTCAGGCCCCATCCGGCAGTTTTCGCGTCAGTCGCAAGCCGTTGCCGATCACCATCAAACTGGCGCCCACATCGGCAAACACCGCCATCCACAAAGTCGCCTCTCCGCTCAATGCCAGCCCAAAAAACACCAGCTTGATCAGCAAGGCCACCGCAATATTTACCTTCAGCACGCCCGCCGTGCGCCGGGCATGTTTGAGCAAGGCCGGCAACTTCTCCAGCCTGTCGTCCATCAACGCCACGCCGGCGGTTTCCAGCGCGGTATCCGAACCGGCCGCGCCCATGGCCACGCCCAGTTCCGCCTGCGCCAGCGCAGGCGCGTCGTTGACGCCGTCGCCCACCATAGCCACCTTGCCCTCGCCCTGCAGCTGGTGGATGCGCGCCAGCTTGTCTTCCGGCAACAGGCCGCCGTGCGCCTCGCTGACGCCGGTCAGTCTCGCCACGCGCGCCACTACCGCCGGATTGTCGCCGCTAAGCATGACGGTGCGCACGCCCATGGCCTGCAGACGCGCCACCGTGTCTTGCGCTTCCGGGCGCACGCCGTCGGCGACAGCCAACACCCCGAGAGCGCGAGCGCCCTCCAGCAGCACCAGCGCGCCCTCGCCCTGTGCGTCAAGGCTGTCCAGCGCCAAGCGCAAGGCATCGCTCATCGCGTCCTGCTCTTCGGCCAACCTAGCGCTACCCAAGGCCAGCGCGCGCCCAGCCACACTGCCGAAGACGCCGCGCCCCGCGCGTTCGTTCACCTCGTTGGCCGCCTGCGGCGTCATGCCGCGTTTGGCCGCTTCGTCCAGCACCGCCCGCGCCAGCGGGTGAGTGGAATGCGCATCCAGCGCGGCGGCCAGCGCGACAATCTCGCCCTCGTCCGCGGTCAGGGCCAATACCCGGGTTACTTGAGGTTGGCCGAAAGTGAGGGTGCCGGTCTTGTCAAAGCAGACCGTGTCGATGCGGGCAGCCACCTCCAACGGTGCCCCCCCCTTCACCAGCATGCCGGCGCGGGCTGCGGCGGCCAATGCGCTTACCACACTGACCGGCGTGGCTATCACCAGCGCACAGGGGCAAGCGATCACCAACATCACCAGCGCGTTGTAAACGGCTTCGCGCAGCGGCATCAGACCCAGCAACGGCAACAGCACGGCGCAGGCCGCGGCCAGCCCCACCACCACCGGCGTGTACCAGCGGGCAAAGCGGTCGATGAAACGTTGCGTGGGTGCTTTGCTGGCCTGCGCACTGCGCACGGTGTCGATAATGCGCGCCAGCACACTGCCCGAGGCCGCCGCCGTAACGCGCACTTCCACCAGCCCGCCGCCATTGATGCTGCCGGCAAACACGCTGTCGCCCACCCGCTTGTCCACCGGCAGACTCTCGCCGGTGATGGGCGCTTCATTGAAACTGCTGTCGCCGGCGACGATCGTTCCGTCCAGCGGCACGCGCTCGCCCGGGCGCACGCGCGCCACACTACCAATGCTGGCCCCGGCTACCGGCGTTTCGAGCCAGCCGCCATCGGCTTGTCGCAGCCAAGCGGTTTCCGGCGCCAGCGCCATCAGCTGCCGCACCGCTTCGCCGGCGCGGGCCAAAGACATAGCCTCCAGCTTTTCCGCAATGGCGAACAAGAACAGCACCATGGCGGCTTCCGGCCATTGGCCGATGGCCACCGCGCCGATCACCGCTACGCTCATCAGAAAGTGAATGTTCATGGCGCCGGAGCGCAGGGCAATCCAGCCCTTGCGCAAGGTGGGCAGGCCGGCAATCAGGATGGAGGACAGCGCCAGCGCGGCCACAACCACGCCCTTGTCCGCGCCGCTGAACCAGGCCCAGCCCTCGGCCCCGGCAGCCAGCAAGCCGGATGCCGTCAGCTTGAGCATGTCATTGCCAGCCGGCACCGGTGCGGCCGGAGCAACCCGATCACCCTCCAAGGACACGGCCTGCATACCCACCCGGCCAATGGCTGTCTGGATGGCCTCGGCATCCGCGCCGTCGTGACGCACGATCAGCACGCGCTCGATGAAGTTGAAGTCCAGCCCGGCCACGCCATCCACCTTGGCCAAGGCCTTTTCGATCAGCGCCGCCTCAGTGGGGCAATCCATGGCATCGATGCGGAAGCGGTAGCGTTGCGCCCCCGCAGCGCCTTCGGCCAACTGGCGTTGCAGCGTGGCTGCGGATTCACAGGCGCAACCCTCGGCCTGCGCCTGATCATGCGCGTGATGGGCATGGTCATGGTCGTGGCTGTGATCATGGGCATGGTCGTGCCGATGCGCTTGGCTTGCATCGTCACGACCATGCTCCGACTCGCCGCCGCAGCCGCTTACGGGCGAGTGCGCGGGTTCGCCCTGGCTTCGGCAAACCTCGCCTGTATTTTTCAAGTTTTTATTGCTACATTTATCATCAAGTATTGAATGTAGTTTCGCATCGCCGCAGCAGGCGCCGGAACCGGTCTGGTGCGGCGGATTGTGGCGATGTGTAGCGTTCTGATGCTGGGACATGGCTGAGTCCTTTCTTGATTCACGCTATCATTGAAAACCCTGAAGTGGCTATAGGGTCAAGCACCATTTGGAGAACATCATGCTGATAGGCGAATTGGCCAAGATGACCGGCTGCGAAGTAGAGACGATTCGCTACTACGAGAAAGAAGGCTTGCTGACGCCGCCAGCGCGCACGCCTTCCGGTTATCGGCGCTACACCAACGACCAATTGGGCGAGCTCAACTTCATCCTGCACTGTCGCAGCCTGGGGATGCCGCTGGCCGACATCCACACGCTGGCGCGCTTCAAGGCGGACAGTTCGCTGGCCTGCGACGATATCAACGAGCTGATCGATCAACAGATCGGCAAAGTCCATCGCCAACTGGAAACCCTGCAACTACTGGAACAACAATTGCTGTCCTTACGCCGCAAGTGCCATGACCACAATCAGGGCGAACCCTGCGGCATCCTGCAAACGCTGGTGGAGGCCTCCGAAGGCAGCCCCTGCCCTTGCCACACCCCGTTCGATCAGGAGCCGCATCCCGCTCATCGCCACGGCGTGCACGAGTAGCCCTCCCGCGCTGTCTCTCAAGCCGCGGACAAAAAAAATGGGCCGGCTGTATAGCCGGCCCGAACAACGCTCGTTTGGGAGAACAAGAGGAGAGACACCCCGCATCACTCCCGATGATGCAAGGCTTACAGATAATCTTGGCGAATACGCCGCCTTCGCGTTTCACCCATCAAGACCCGCCGGTTGGCGCAGTGCTGGCCTACATGAAATGGCTGATCAGCGGCGCGGCAAAAATGGTGAACACACCGCCCAGCATCATGGTGAGACTGGCCACTACACCTTCTTCAGAGCCGATTTCATTGGCTTTGGCCGTACCTGCACCATGCGCTGCAGCACCCAGCAAAGCCCCGCGCGCCAAGCGGGAACGCACCGGCAGCAGCAGCAGCATCGCTTCGCCCAACAGCATCCCGCACACGCCGGTCATTACCACGAACACCGCCGTCAGATCCGGCGCGGCCCCCAACGAAGGCGCGGCGGCCAAGGCGAAAGGCGTACTGATGGAACGCGGCGCCAAGCTTTTTTGCAGCAGATCGGACAGATCAAACGCACGCGCCAGCCAGACCGAACTCAATACCGCCACCGGCATGGCCACCAGCACGCCGCCGGTCAGCGACAAGGCATGCTTGCGGATCATGGCGCGCTGCTCATACACCGGAATGGCGAAAGCCACCGTGGCCGGGCCCAGCAACCAACCCAGCCAGTGCGTATCCAGCGCGTAAGTCTGGTAGGGAATCCGCCACAGCATCACCATGGCGATCACCAGCACCGGCACCGCCAGAATCGGCGCAAAAATCCAGTGGTGCGTCTTGCGGTACAAACGCTTGGCCAGACCGTACAACACCAGTGTCAGCAACAGGCACAGCAGCGCAGTGAGATTAAACATGGCTGGCCGCCTCCCGCAGTCGACGGCGACGCTTGAGCACCACTTCCAGCTTGTAGCCGGCATCCACCACCCAGGCCGTCACCGCCATCACCAGCACGGTCGAGAGCAGGATCACCAGCAGAATGCGCAGGCCGGAGGCCATCATCAATTCGCGGTACTGCACCACAGCCACCGTGGCCGGAATGAAAAACAGCAGCATTTCAGCCAGCAACCAGCGCGCGCCCTGGCGACACCAGGACAAGGGCAGCCAGCCTGAAGCCAGCGCCATGAATACGGCAAACATGCCCAGCACGCCCGCCGGCACCGCCGGCAGAAACCGATGACTGACACCATTGGCCAACCACCATACGCCGCACAGCAGCAGCACTTGCGAAAGCGTGGCAAGCTTGCCTGCAAGTACATGTTCCATAAGGCGTTTCATGGCGAAGTCCGGTAAAGCATCAAGTGGATTCGAGTATAGACTTCTCCGCAGCATTCAAAAAATGAATTAAAATTATTCCATTCATTCCATATTGGAATCAAAATGGACGCCAAAGCCCTGCGTTACTTTGTGGAAGTGGTCAAACAGCAAAGCTTCACCCGCGCTGCCGAAGCCTTGTTCGTCACCCAGCCCACCATCAGCAAAATGGTCAAACAGCTGGAAGAAGAACTGGGCATGCCCTTGGTGCTGCGCGAAGGGCGCGGCTTCCGGCTGACCGATGCCGGCAAGGTCACCTATGAACGCGGACTGGATGTGCTGTCCGCCATGAGCCAGCTCAAGCACGAGCTGGCCGACTTGGCCGGTCTGGGCAAGGGCGAACTGGTGGTGGGCTTGCCGCCCATGGTGGGCGTGGCTTTCTTTGCGCCGGTGGTGGGCGCTTTCCGCCAACGCTATCCGGGCATTGAGCTCAAGATGGTGGAAGACGGCGCGCTTGCCATTGAAAACAGCATTCGCGGCGGCGAGCTAGAAATCGGCGTGGCGGTATTGCCGGTGGACAACAGCATCTTCCAGCAATTTGCCGTGGTGCGGGACCCGCTGTGCCTGGTGGCGCCGGCCGGCTCTCGCTGGCAAGGCAAGTCCGCCATTACCCTGCCCGATATCGCTGACGAATCGTTTGTGCTGTATCCGGAAGACTTCACCCTCTCCAGTCGCATTCACCACGCCTTCCGCGAAATGGGCAAGCCGCTGAACGTGGTTGGCCGAAGCGCGCACTGGGACTTCATCGTAGAACTGGTCACCGCCCGGCTGGGCGTCACCTTGCTGCCGCGCAGCGTGGTGGGCAGGCTGGACCGGGAACTCTATGATGTGATTCCGGTATCCAACCCCTGGTTGATCTGGCACCTTGCCCTGATCTGGCAAAAGGACGGTTATTTATCCCATGCCGCCCGCGCCTGGCTGGCCGTTACTCGCGACGTGCTTGGCGGGCTCGAATAAAGGACGCTTTTCATGCTGAGAAAACTGCTCGTACTTGCCGCACTGCTCGGTCTGGCCGCTTGCGCCGGCCTGGGTCTGAAAAAACCCGACATCAGTCTGGCCGACATCAAACCCGTCAGCGCCAGTTTGCTAGAGCAAAGCTTTGACGTGACGCTGCGCCTGCAAAATCCCAACAACCTGCCGCTGTCGGCGGATGGCCTGCAATTCGACCTGCTGCTGGCCGGCAACAAACTGGCTACCGGCGTCAGCAACCAGCCCATCAAAGTGGCGGCGCTCGCCGACACCACCTTTACCGTGAGGGTGCACACCTCGCTGACCGGCTGGCTCAAGCAGGTGGGCAAACTGATGGACGGCAACACCCGCCAGCTGGACTACCAGATCAATGGCCGGCTGGAAGGTCTCAACGGCTTTGGCAGTCTGCCCTTCACCAGCAAGGGCGAATGGAAGCTGCCGCAATGACAACCCGTCTCCTCATCACCTGCTGAACCCTGGCCCTGAAAGCGCCTTCGGCCAACCTTGTCAGGTTGGCCGAAGGCTGACAGGACGCTATCCAACGAGCTTTACTGACGCGGCGGCGCCAGGCAGTTGTTGCCCTCGAAGCTCACCGACTCCACCTCCTGCGTCTTCTTGTCCACCACAAAGTTGGTGACGCAGCGGTAAGTCATCACACCGCCCCCAGTCATGCCGTCGTACACCCAGCGCCCCGGCGTTTCAATCACGCGGGACTGACCGTTGTCGTTCACCGTGATGCGGGTGCCCGGCTCATAACGGCGGTTCTCGAACATCGGCTGCTGCTGGACGGAAGATTTGTTGTAGGTGTAGAGGGTATTGCCGTTGGGCATGGTCATCGTCTTGTCCGGCGCCCCCCAGGTGGCCAGCAACTCATTGGCGTCCCTGCCTTGCCACGCATATACCTTTTGCGCATAGCCCTCCTTGGTGGGCAGGCTGCCGCAAGCGGCGGTCAACAAGGCCAGCAGGCCTATCCATTTTTTCATGCGCATTCCCTTCAAAAACTATTCCCAAAGCTTAGCCCAATGGGCCGGCAAACCCCATAGACCAGCGCAAACGATGCCGGTTCAGCCAAAAAAAACGCCGCCCGAAGGCGGCGTTCTTGCGTCAGGCGTGAAGCCGGATCAGATCATGCCCTTGGACTTCAAGAGTTCAAACATGGTCTTGCCGATTTCAGCCGGGCTGCGGGTGTAAGCAATGCCAGCCTTCTCGAAGGCCTTGAACTTCTCTTCCGCAGTACCCTTGCCGCCGGAGATGATGGCGCCGGCATGGCCCATGCGCTTGCCCTTCGGCGCAGTAACACCGGCGATGTAGCCAACTACCGGCTTGGTCACGTAGGCCTTGGCGAACTCGGCCGCTTCTTCTTCGGCGGTGCCGCCGATTTCACCGATCATCACGATGGCGTCGGTGTCCGGATCGTCCTGGAACAGCTTCAGGGCGTCGATGTGGCTAGTGCCCGGGATCGGGTCGCCGCCGATACCGATACAAGTGGACTGACCCAGACCCAGCGCGGTGGTTTGCGCCACGGCTTCATAGGTCAGGGTGCCGGAACGGGACACGATGCCGATACGGCCCGGGTTGTGGATGTGCCACGGCATGATGCCGATCTTGCACTCGCCCGGGGTGATGATGCCGGGGCAGTTCGGGCCGATCAGGCGTACGCCGGCTTCGTCAACGGCCTTCTTCACGTACAGCATGTCCAGGGTGGGCACGCCTTCGGTGATGCAGACAATCAGCTTCACGCCGCTGTCCACGGCTTCCAGGATGGAGTCCTTGGCGAAAGCCGCCGGAACGTAGATCACGGAAGCGTCAGCCTGGGTTTGACGCACGGCGTCCTTCATGGTGTTGAACACCGGCAGACCCAGATGCTCGGAACCGCCCTTGCCCGGCGTTACGCCGCCCACAACCTTGGTGCCTACCTTCAGCGCCTGTTCAGCGTGGAAAGTGCCGTTCTTGCCGGTGAAACCTTGCACCAGCACTTTGGTGTCTTTGTTTACCAATACGCTCATTTTGAAATCCTTATGCGGTGCAGGTGATTAGAGGGCAGCCACGGCGGCGACGATTTTCTCGGCGGCGTCGTTCAGACCTTGGGCGGAAACCAGCTTCAGGCCGGATTCATCCAGCAGCTTGGCGCCCAGTTCGGCGTTGTTGCCTTCCAGACGAACCACGACCGGCACGGTCACGTTCACTTCCTTCACTGCAGCGATAATGGCTTCGGCAATCATGTCGCAACGCACGATGCCGCCGAAGATGTTGATCAGCACGCCCTTCACGGAGGTGTCGGCCAGAATCAGCTTGAACGCTTCGATCACGCGTTCCTTGGTGGCGCCGCCGCCCACGTCCAGGAAGTTGGCCGGCTGGCCGCCCTTCAGCTTGATGATGTCCATGGTGGCCATAGCCAGGCCGGCGCCGTTCACCATGCAGCCGATGTTGCCTTCCAGCGCCACGTAGTTCAGGTCGAATTCGGAAGCCTTCACTTCACGCTCGTTCTCCTGGCTCTTGTCGCGCTGAGCCAGCAGGGCCGGGTGGCGGTACAGGGCGTTGGAATCGAGGTTGATCTTGCCGTCCACGCAAGCCAGCTGGCCGTTTTCGCGCAGCGCCAGCGGGTTTACTTCGAACAGGGCGAAGTCGTTTTCAACGAAAGCCTTGTAAGCGCCCAGCATCAGCTTGGCGAAAGCGGCAACCTGGTCGCCCTTCAGCTCCAGCGCGAAAGCCGCGTCGCGAGCCTGGAACGGCTGCATGCCGACCAGCGGATCGATTTCGATCTTGATGATCTTTTCCGGGGTCTCTTCGGCAACCTTTTCGATTTCCACGCCGCCTTCGGTGGACACCATGAACACCACGCGCTGGCTGCCGCGGTCAACCACGGCGCCCAGGTAGAGTTCGCGCTGTACCGGGTACATGTCTTCGCATACCAGCACGCTGTTCACCGGCTGGCCGGCTGCGTCGGTCTGGTAGGTCACCAGATTGGTGCCGATCAGGCCTTTGGCGATTTCCGCGGCTTCTTCGCGGCTCTTTACCACTTTCACGCCACCTGCCTTGCCGCGACCACCGGCATGCACCTGGGCCTTGACGACGGCGAATTTGCCGCCCAGTTTGTCGTAAGCAGCAGCGGCTTCTTCCGGCGTGGTGGCCAGAATGCCCTGTTGTACCGGCAAGCCGTATTTGGCCAGCAGCTCTTTCGCTTGGTATTCGTGCAGGTTCATCTATGGTTTCCTTTCGGTGGAAATCAGATGGAGGCTCGGCCCCATCCTAATCTGCTTCCGCCGCATTTGCGGCAGTCATTTTTATTGTGGGGAAACGTTTTACCACCTTGTCAGTCCCCATAACAAGAGAGTTCCGACAAGCGCTACCCCCAGCGGCAAAGGCAGGCGGCCTCTCGCCTTTCCTGAACAGATAAACACCGAACAGGGAAAACTAAGGGCCGCCACAAGCAACATAAGTCCATGCAAGCCATCAAGCGTACCCGCCTCGTCAAAGGCGATCTTTATCACCCAGATCAGCGCGCCCACCATCAACAAGATCGCGATAATGGCCAAATACATGGTGATACTCATGCAAGTTCCCGCCTAACTTAACCGTGCAGCGCGCGCTTGTCGGCCGCCAGGGCAGCCTCGTGCACCACTTCGGACAAGGACGGGTGAGCATGGATGATGCGGGCCAAGTCTTCGCTGGCCGCCTTGAATTCCATGGACACCACGCCTTCGCTCACCAGTTCGGACACCATCGGGCCAATCATGTGCAGGCCGAGGATGCGGTCGGTCTTGGCGCAAGCGAGGAGCTTCACCGTACCTTGCGCATGACCCATGCCCAGCGCGCGGCCGTTGGCGCCAAAACCGGAAGTGCCCTTCTTGTACTCGATGCCTTCGGCCTTGAGCTGTTCTTCGGTCTTGCCCACCCAGGCGATTTCCGGGCTGGTGTAGATCACCCACGGAATCACGCCGAAGTCGACGTGCGGCTTCTGACCGGCGATGCGTTCAGCCACGGCCACGCCCTCTTCGGACGCCTTGTGCGCCAGCATCGGGCCGCGCACCACGTCGCCGATGGCCCAGATGCCCGGCAAGTTGGTGTGGCAGTGATCGTCCACGGCGATGAAGCCGCGCTCGTCCAGTTGCAGACCGACATTGTCCGCGCCAAGGCCGGCAGTGTTGGGCACGCGGCCGATGGAAACGATCAGCTTGTCAAACTCGACAGCGTGGCTTTCACCATTCAGCTCGTAGTTAACGGTAACGTGTTTCTTGGTGGCCTTGATCTCGCCAATCTTCACGCCCAGCTTGATATCCAGACCGGTATCCTTGGTCAGGGCCTTGAAGGCTTCCTTGGCGATCTGCTGGTCGGCTGCGGCGAGGAAGGTCGGCGCGGCTTCGAGGATGGTGACCTCCGCGCCAAGACGCTTCCACACGCTGCCCATTTCCAGGCCGATGACGCCGGCGCCGATCACGCCCAGGCGCTTGGGCACGGCGGAAAGCGCCAGCGCGCCTTCGTTGTCCAGCACCATGTGGTTGTCGGTGGGCACGCCCGGCAGCTGGCGCGGCGTGGAACCGGTAGCCAGAATCACGTGCGTGGCTTCCAGAGTGTCTACCACGGCGCCGTTGTCGCTCACTTCAATCAGCCACTTCTCGCCCTGACGGGCTTTCAGCGTGCCAAGACCGTGGATATTGGCGACCTTGTTCTTCTTGAACAGGAAGCTGATGCCGGCGGCGTTCTTGCTGATGATGCCGTTCTTGCGTTCCAGCATCTTGGCCACGTCGATCTTGGCGCTGGAAGCGGTGATGCCGTGATTGGCGAACTCATGCTGGATGGCATGGAAGTTTTCCGAAGACTGCAGCAGCGCCTTGGAGGGAATGCAACCCACATTCAGGCAGGTGCCGCCGAGGCTGGGCTTGCCTTCCGGGTTCTTGAAAGCATCCACGCAAGCGGTGCTGAAGCCGAGCTGGGCAGCGCGGATGGCCGCCACATAGCCGCCAGGGCCGCCGCCGATCACTACCACATCAAACTGTTGGCTCATTGGTTCGTCCTTGTTTTTCAGATCTTGCCGACTTTGAACAGCAAGAGGCCGAAAGCGATCATGAACAACGCGATGATGATCTTGCCAACGAAGGTGTAGGTGTCTTCGCGAATGCCGCGCTGCCGTTTTTTCCAGGTGAGGAAGCCGATTGCGACACCGGCGAGCAGGGAGGCCACGGCGTAAAGCCAGTCGGGCAGGATCATTGCGTCTCCATTACAGGTTCGAAAGGGCCGGAAGCGCGCTTCCGGCCTATGTGATTACAGGTCGAGGATCAGGCGGGCCGGATCTTCAATGGCGTCCTTGATGGCCACCAGGCTCAACACGGCTTCGCGGCCGTCGATGATGCGGTGGTCGTACGACTGGGCAAGGTACATCATCGGGCGCACCACCACTTGACCATTCTCAACCACAGCGCGCTCCTTGGTGGCGTGCATGCCGAGAATGGCGGACTGCGGCGGGTTGATGATCGGGGTGGACATCATGGAACCGAAGGTGCCGCCGTTGGAGATGGTGTAGGTGCCGCCGGTGAGCTCTTCAACGGTCAGCTTGCCTTCCTGGGCACGTTTGCCGAAGTCGGCGATCTGCTTTTCGATCTCGGCCAGGCTCAGCTGGTCGGCGTTGCGGATCACCGGCACCACCAGACCGCGCGGGCTACCCACGGCCACGCCGATGTCGAAGTAACCGTGGTAGATGATGTTGTTGCCGTCCACGGACGCATTGACGATCGGGTACTTCTTCAGCGCGGAGACCACGGCCTTCACGAAGAAGCCCATGAAGCCCAGCTTGATGCCGTGCTCTTTCTCGAACTTGTCCTTGTACTTGTTGCGCAGGTCCATCACCGGCTTCATGTTCACTTCATTGAAGGTGGTGAGGATGGCATTGGTCTGTTGCGACAGCACCAGACGCTCAGCCACGCGCTGGCGCAGGCGGGACATCGGTACGGCCTGCTCCGGACGGCCGGCCAGCATGCTGGACACGTTCACGGCGGCCGGCGTGGTGCTCAGCGCGGCGCCGCCCACTGCGGCAGCCGGGGACAGCACCGGGCCGGCCTGGGCCGGGGCAGCCGGCTTGGCGGCGGCGGCCACGTCTTCCTTCAGGATACGGCCGTCGCGGCCGGAACCGGCCACGTTGGCCAGGTTGACGCCGGTTTCAGCGGCCAGTTTGGCCGCGGACGGCATGGCCGGCGCGCCTGCGGCGGCAACCGGAGCCGGCGCGGCGGCGGCCGGAGCAGGAGCGGCAGCGGCCGGAGCGGCTGCGCCTGCGGTGGCGGCGGTGTCGATACGAGCGATCAGTTGGCCGGATACCACGGTAGCGCCGTCCTGTTCGATGATTTCAACCAGCACGCCGGCTTGCGGCGCCGGCAGTTCCAGCACCACCTTGTCGGTTTCCAGATCGATGACATTTTCGTCGCGGTTGACGAATTCGCCGGCCTTCTTGTGCCAGGTCATCAGGGTGGCTTCGGAAACGGATTCCGGCAGTTGGGGGACTTTGACTTCAATCAGCATGTTCTTCTCCATGGCGGGGCGGCTGGCGGGCCGCCCCCATCTTTTGACTGGTTAGGCGAGAGCTTACTTGGCAACCGACATGGCTTCTTCGACGAAGGACTTGAGCTGGGCGATGTGCTTGCTCATGTAACCCACGGCCGGGGAAGCGGACGACGGACGGCCGGCGAAGGACAAGAACTGCTTGCCGATCAACAGGCCCTCAAGGCGATGGCGGATCTGGTACCAGGCACCTTGGTTGCGCGGCTCTTCTTGCACCCACATCACTTCCTTGGCTTGCGTGTAGCGCGCCAGTTCGGCGGCCACTTGCTCGGTCGGGAAGGGATACAGCTGTTCCACGCGCACAATGGCGATGTCGTCTTCCAGGCCCTTTTCCTTGCGGGCGGCGGCAAGGTCGTAATACACCTGGCCGGCGCACAGCAACACACGCTTCACTTTCTTCGGATCCTGTGCCGTGCTGTCGCCGATCACCGGGCGGAAACTGCCGCTGGTGAAGGCTTCGATCGGGCTCATGGAGTCCTTGAAGCGCAGCAGGCGCTTGGACAGGAAGATCACCAGCGGCTTGCGGTACGGGCGCAGCACCTGACGGCGCAGCACGTGGAACATCTGGCTGGCTTCGGACGGCATCACGATCTGCATATTGTGCTCGGCGCACAGTTGCAGCCAGCGCTCCAGGCGGGCGGAGGAGTGCTCCGGACCCTGGCCGTCGTAGCCGTGCGGCAGGATAGTGGTCAGGCCGCACAGACGGCCCCACTTGGTCTCGCCGGAGGAAATGAACTGGTCGATGGCCACCTGGGCGCCGTTGGCGAAGTCGCCAAACTGGGCTTCCCAGATCACCAGCTTGTCCGGAGCGGAGCAGGCATAGCCGTATTCATAGGCCAGTACCGCTTCTTCGTTCAGGATGGAGTCGATCACCAGGAAGTCGCCCTGGTTGTCGGACAGATTGCGCAGCGGCACATAAGAGCCCTGATCCCAGCGCTCGCGGTTCTGGTCGTGCAGCACGGCATGGCGGTGGGAGAAGGTGCCGCGGCCGGAGTCTTCGCCGGACAGACGTACACCGAAACCGTTGGTCACCAGACTGGCGTAAGCCAGCGTCTCGGCCATGCCCCAGTCGGCGTTTTGTTCGCCGGCGGCCATCGCCTTGCGGGCGGCCAGTACTTTTTGCACGGTCGGGTGCGGCTTGAAGCCTTCCGGCACAGCGGTCAGCTTGTCGGTCAGGCGGATGATGTCGGCCTGCGGCAAGGAGGTGTCGGTCGGGTGCGCCCAGTGCGTGCCCATGTACTGGCTCCAGTCCAACGCATGTTCGCGGCGGTAGTTGGTGAGGGCGGTCTGCTCCACGTGCTCGCCCTTGTCCAGCGCATCGCGGTAGGCCTGGATCATGGCCTCCGCTTCTTCCGCCTTCAACACGCCTTCCTGCACCAGACGCTCGGCGTACATGGCGCGCACGCCCTGATGCTTGGCGATCTTCTTGTACATCATCGGCTGGGTCAGGAAGGGATCGTCGCCCTCGTTGTGGCCCAGTTTGCGATAGCACACCAGATCGATCACCACATCCTTGTTGAAGGTCATGCGGTAATCGAGCGCGGCCTGCATCACGTAACAGACGGCTTCCGGATCGTCGCCATTAACGTGGAGGATCGGAGCCTCCACCATTTTGGCCACGTCGGTACAGTACAGCGTGGAACGCATGTCGCGCGTGTCGGAAGTGGTAAAGCCCACCTGGTTGTTGATCACGATGTGAATCGTGCCGCCCGTGCCGTAGCCGCGGGTTTGAGACAGGTTGAACGTACCCTGGTTGACGCCCAGGCCCCCGAATGCGGAGTCGCCGTGAATCAGCACAGGCACGCAGGATTTGCGATCGTTGTCCTTGCGGCGGTCCTGACGTGCGCGCACGGAACCTTCCACCACTGGGTTGACGATTTCCAGATGGGACGGGTTGAACGCCAGCGACACGTGCATCGGACCATTGGCGGTCGGGATGTCGGAGGAGAAGCCCATGTGGTACTTCACGTCGCCGGACGCCATTTGCTGGGCGGCCTTGCCTTCGAATTCGGCAAACAGGTCGCGCGGCAGTTTGCCCAGCGTGTTGACCAATACGTTCAGACGGCCGCGGTGGGCCATGCCGATGATCAGTTCTTGTACGCCCTGGCCGGTGCCGGCCTGAATCAGGTAGTCCAGCGCTGCAATGGTGGATTCGCCGCCTTCCAGCGAGAAGCGCTTCTGGCCCACGTACTTGGTGTGCAGGTAGCGTTCCAGCGTTTCGGCCGCGGTAATCTGCTTGAGGATGCGCTGCTTCTTGGCCGCGTCATAGCGCGGGGTGGACAGATCGCCTTCAAAGCGTTTCTGCACCCAGTGCTTTTCGTCGGACTTGGTGATGTGCATGAACTCCAGACCGATATTGCCGCAGTAGGTCTGTTTCAGGCGGGAAATGATGTCGGACAAGGGCAGCTTCTGCGGGCCCACCAGCGAGCCCACATTGAACTGCACCGCCATGTCGGCGTCGGTCAGGCCATGAGTGGCCGGATCCAGTTCCACCATGGCGGCCTGATCCATGCGCTTGAGCGGGTCGAGATTGGCCTGACGCGAACCCAGTACACGGTAAGCCGAAATCAACTTGAGCACGCCCACCTGCTTCTGCATGGTCTCCCACTCACCCACCGCGCTGCTGCGCTGGCCGGCAATCGGCTTCTTGGCCAACTGGATGAAGGATTCCTGAATCGGCTGGTGCGGAACGTCGCGCTCCGCCGCGCCCGGGGACTGGGCCAGCTTGTCGAAATAGTCACGCCATTCGGCGGGCACCGAGTTGGGATCAGCGAGGTACTGCTCGTACAGCTCCTCGATGAACGGTGCATTCCCACCGAACAGGTAGGAATGACTGTACATGGATTGCATCATTGTTCGACCCTTTGTTTTCTACATTGCAGCGTGGAGAAAGCGTTGTGGAAAAGACGCAGCAAGGGCTTCACTCAAGGGGGAAAACCGTCTCCGTTCTTTTCCGCAGCGCTCTGTCGGCGTCTGTCGTTTCGGCGCCGGCCAACAGGCCGGGTAGTACGAAAAGGTTGGCCGAAGCGCCTTCGGCCAACCTTTCAAACAAGCTTAACGCTTGGAGATTTCCTGTACGTCGCGACGCGGAGCGCCGGTGTACAGCTGACGCGGACGACCAATCTTCATGCCCGGATCAGCGATCATTTCGCTCCAGTGAGCGATCCAGCCCACGGTGCGGGCCAGCGCGAAGATCGGGGTGAACATGGATACCGGGATGCCGATGGCGGACAACACGATGCCGGAGTAGAAGTCCACGTTCGGGTAGAGCTTGCGCTCGATGAAGTACGGATCTTCCAGGGCGATCTTTTCCAGCGCCATTGCCAGCTTGAACTTCGGATCGTTGTGCAGACCCAGTTCTTGCAGCACTTCGTCGCAGGTCTGCTTCATGATGGCGGCGCGCGGGTCCATGTTTTTGTACACGCGGTGGCCGAAGCCCATCAGCTTGTAGCGCTTGTCCTTCACGCCTTGCATGAAGTCGGCCACGTTGTCGACGCTGCCGATTTCATCCAGCATCTTCAGCACGGCTTCGTTGGCGCCGCCGTGGGACGGGCCCCACAGGCAGGCGATACCGGCGGCGATACATGCGAACGGGTTGGCGCCGGAGGAGCCGGCCAGACGTACGGTGGAGGTGGAAGCGTTTTGCTCGTGGTCGGCGTGCAGGGTGAAGATGCGATCCAGCGCGCGGGCCAGCACCGGGTTCACCTTGTACTCTTCGCACGGGGTGGAGAACATCATGTGCAGGAAGTTCTCGGCGTAGGTCAGACCATTCTTCGGATAGGAGAACGGCAAGCCCTTGTTGTAGCGGTACGCCTGGGCGGCGATGGTCGGCAGCTTGGCTACCAGACGATGCGCGGAGATACGGCGGTGTTCCGGGTTGGCGATATCCAGGGAGTCATGGTAGAAGGCGGACAGCGCGCCCACTACGCCCACCATCACAGCCATCGGGTGCGCGTCGCGACGGAAACCCTTGAACAGGCTCATCAGCTGATCGTGCAGCATGTTGTGGCGCATGATGCCGCGCTCGAATTCCTTGCGCTGGTCTGCGGTCGGCAGTTCGCCGTTCAGCAGCAGGTAGCAGACTTCGAGGTAGTCGCTCTTCTCGGCCAGTTGCTCGATCGGGTAGCCGCGGTAGTACAGCTGGCCCAGATCGCCGTCGATGAAGGTGATGCCGGATTCGCAGCTGGCGGTAGCCAGGAAGCCCGGGTCGAAGGTGAACATGCCGGTCTTGGCGAAGGTGCGAATATCAACGACGTCCGGACCCAAGGTGCCGCCCAGTACGGGCAGTTCCAGGTTTTCCTTGCCGTCGTTGTAAGTGAGCGTCACTTTGCGGTTGTTTTCCACAGCAATACTCCCAGTCAGTTGTTTTGTGGTGTTGTAATCGTTTTGGGCCCTGCACTCGTGCGATCAGATCGCCCGAAGGATCTCCACGATCGCCATCTCTTCCGGATCGTCAAGATCGGCCTTGCCGTTCACAACGTCCAGAAAATCGGTGTCGGGCAGATCGAGGAGACGCTTGTAGGCGTCGATCTCCGCCGGGGAGAGCAGATCAAAGCGCTGGGCGAAAAACTTTTCCAGCACCAGATCCAACTCCAGCAAGCCCCGGCGGGACCGCCAACGGATCCGCTTGAGTTCAATCGGATCGTAAGCGGTCATACTGCACGCTTGACCATCAGATCCTTGATCTTGCCGATGGCCTTGGTCGGGTTGAGGCCCTTCGGACACACATCAACGCAGTTCATGATGGTGTGGCAACGGAACAGACGGTAAGGATCTTCCAGGTTGTCCAGACGTTCGTTGGTGGCAGTGTCGCGCGTATCCGCAATGAAGCGGTAAGCAGCGAGCAGGCCGGCCGGGCCGACGAATTTGTCCGGATTCCACCAGAACGACGGGCAGGAGGTAGAGCAGCAGGCGCAAAGGATGCACTCGTAGAGGCCATCCAGCTCCTTGCGGTCTTCGGGAGACTGCATGCGCTCACGCTCCGGCGGCGGCGTATCGTTGATCACATACGGCTTGATCGAGTGGTATTGCTTGAAGAACTGGGTCATGTCGACGATCAGGTCGCGCACGACAGGCAGGCCCGGCAGCGGTCGCAATTCGATCGGCTGCTTGAGGTCCTTGATGTCGGTCAGGCAGGCCAGACCGTTCTTGCCATTGATGTTCATCGCGTCGGAACCGCAGACGCCCTCGCGACAGGAGCGACGGAAAGAGACGGTATCGTCCTTCACCTTCAACTTCACCAGCGCGTCCAGCAGCTTGCGATCGGTGGAGTCGATCTCCACGCTGATATCCTGCATGTACGGCTTGGCGTCCTGGTCCGGGTTGTAGCGATAAACGCGGAATTGCACGGTTTGCGTTGTCATCTGTCGGCGTCCCTTAGTACGAGCGGGTCTTGAGGGCGATGGTGTCGACGCTCAGCGGCTTGAGGTTCACCGGCTTGTAGTCCAGACGATTGCCGTCGCGGCTCCACAAGGTGTGCTTCAGCCAGTTGGCGTCGTCGCGACCGTTCGGGGTCTCGGCGGTATCCGGCGCGTCGTCGCGCACGTGAGCGCCGCGCGATTCGGTACGGGCATTGGCCGAAATCATGGTGGCCTTGGCGACTTCAATCAGGTTTTCCAGTTCCAGCGCTTCGATGCGCGCGGTGTTGAACACCTTGGACTTGTCGCTGATTTCGGTCTGCTGAACCATTTTTTCCACTTCCAGGATTTTGCTGACGCCTTCGGCCAACATGTCCTTGAAGCGGAATACGCCGCAGTGGTTCTGCATGGTGCGCTGCATGGCGACGCGGGCGTCGTTCACTTGCACGCCGTTTTTCTGGTTGTCCAGACGGGCGACACGGGCCACAGAGCGCTCCACGTCGGCGGTAGCCAATTCCGGCAGCTCCAGCGGTTGCTTGCGGATGAACTCGATCATGGAGTTGGCCGAGCTCTTGCCGAATACCAGCAGGTCCAGCAGCGAGTTGGTGCCAAGACGGTTGGCGCCGTGCACGGAAGCGCAAGCGCATTCGCCGGCGGCATAGAAGCCGGATACCGGCTTGCTGTCGACAATCACTTCACCGTGGTAATTGGTAGGGATGCCGCCCATCTGGTAGTGGCAAGTCGGCACCACCGGGATCGGGGCCTTGATCGGGTCAACGCCGGCGAACTTGATGGAGATTTCGCGAATGCCCGGCAGCTTGGACATGATCACTTCCGGATCCAGGTGCGTGATGTCGAGCAGCACGTGGTCCTTGTTCGGGCCGCAACCACGGCCTTCGTTGATCTCGGTCACCATGGCGCGGGACACCACGTCGCGGGAAGCCAAGTCCTTGGCGTTCGGCGCGTAGCGCTCCATGAAGCGTTCGCCTTCGCTGTTGCGCAGAATGCCGCCTTCGCCGCGCACGCCTTCGGTAATCAGCACGCCCGCGCCGGCCACGCCGGTCGGGTGGAACTGCCAGAACTCCATGTCTTCCAGCGGGATGCCGGCGCGAGCCGCCATGCCCAGGCCGTCGCCGGTATTGATGAAAGCGTTGGTGGAAGAGGAGAAAATACGACCTGCGCCGCCTGTGGCGAACAGTGTTGCCTTGGCCTGGAAGACGACGATTTCGGAGGTTTCCATTTCCATGGCCACCACGCCCTGCACATTGCCGTCGGCGTCGCGCACCAGATCCAGCGCCATCCACTCAACGAAGAAGTGGGTGTTGGCGCGCACATTGCGCTGATACAGCGCGTGCAACATCGCGTGACCGGTACGGTCGGCGGCCGCACAGGCGCGACGCACCGGCTTCTCGCCGAAGTTGGACATATGGCCGCCAAAGGGGCGCTGATAGATGGAGCCGTCGGCGTTGCGGTCGAACGGCATGCCGAAGTGTTCCAGTTCGGTCACAACCTTCGGTGCCTCGCGACACATGAATTCGATGGCATCCTGGTCGCCCAGCCAGTCCGAACCCTTGACGGTGTCGTACATGTGCCAGTGCCAGTGATCTTCCTCGGAATTGCCGAGGGAAGCGGATACGCCACCCTGTGCCGCAACAGTGTGCGAACGGGTGGGGAAAACCTTGGACAACACGGCCGTTTTCAGACCGGCTTCCGACAGCTGCAGGGCAGCCCGCATGCCAGCGCCGCCGGCGCCGACGATTACCGCATCAAAATGACGAACAGGTACGCCCATTACAGCCCCCAGACAACTTTAACGGAATAGATGAAACAGGACACCAGCCAGACGATGGTGAAAACATGCAGCGCCAGGCGCAGGCCCACCGGCTTGATGTAGTCCATCCACACATCGCGGATACCCACCCAGACATGCAGGAACACAGCCAGCAGAGTGGTTTGCGTCAGCACTTGCACCCAGGTCTGGGCGAAGAAGTCTTTCCAGCCGGCGTAGCTGGACGGGATGGTCAGCAGGAACAGGGCCAGAGCTACGGTATAGATCACCATGATGGTGGCCGTCACGCGCTGCATCACCCAGTCGCGCAGGCCGTAGTGAGCGCCGACTACGTTGCGGTTTACCATAGAGCAACCCCCAGAATCAGAGTCAGAGCCAGGCTGACGACCACAACGGTCTTGGCCGTGGCGCGAGCGGTTTGCAGTTCCAGACCCTTGTGCACATCAAGGAACAGGAAACGGATACCGGCGCAGAAGTGATGCATGTAAGCCCACAGCAAGCCGATGAGGATGATCTTCATCAGCGGGTGGGCGATTACCGCGCGGTAGGTTTCGAAGGACTCTGCCGAACTGAGCGAACCATGAAGGAGGTAGATCAACAGCGGGAGGGAAAAGAAGAGCGCCACACCACTGACCCGGTGCAAGATCGAGACGATGCCCGGGATGGGCAGTCTGATCGTGGCCAGATCCAGGTGCTTCGGTCGTTGCTTCTGCATATGGCTTCCTTGGATGTTCATGAACCAAGTGGTTATATCCGGGCCCCTGTCTGGAAGCCCGCCAGAAAGGTCCGCCCTTGTTGTGCTCGGGAGGTCCCTTTCAATGCTTTTCATCATAAAACCCGATGCTGCAAGGCAATATGACTTCGAAATTCTAGCAAAAATCGTCCTGACCCGGCCCGCTTTTTGCCCAATTCGCGACAATTAGATGCCATCAGGCGACATCAGGGGCGATCCACCATCACCGCCGCCTCACTGCTCAGACAGTAACGCTGCCGCCACTCCACCCGCTCGTCCGCCGCCGAAAACGACAGCCGGAGCAGGCTCAGCACCGGCTCTTCAACCGCCGCGCCAGTCAGCCCCAGCAGCGTGGCATCTTCTCTGGGCAGCAACACCCCGCGAAACTGATCCTGACTGCGCACGACGCGCACACCGAAACGCTGCTGCAACACCGCATATACGCCCGAGGCGCCGCGAAACCACCGCGCCTCCAGCCCTTCAAAGCGCTCGGCGCACAGGAAAGCCTCATCCAGCGCCACCGCCCTGCCCTGTCTGCGCCACAGCTGCCGGATGCGGAACATCGGCGCCAGTCGGCGCAAGCGCAACGCCGAAGACATGTCGTCGCTGGCATTCACGCGCGACACACCAAGAAACTCACAAGCCAGCCGGTCCGGCGACTCATCAAACAGGCCCGGCGTCCGTAGTTGGCCGAAGCCCCAATCACTGACGATGGCCGACACAAACGTGCCGCGCCCTTGCTGCCGATACAACAACCCCTCGGCCACCAGCTCGGTCAGCGCCTTCCTGACCGTGCCCTGACTGACAGAAAGCTCGGCGGCCAGATCCCATTCGCTGGGCAAAGCGTCATGTTCTTGCCATTCGCCTTCAGCGATCCTGTTGGCGACAAGCTGACGAATCTGGGCATAAAGCGGCAAGCGCCGGGGCGATGTAGTGATCATGTAACAGGCTTTTTATCATCAAACAAATCAAGCGTAAAGGTTAGTCTTATATAAGACATAAGTATTAATGAAGTCTATCAGAATTTCTGATGACGAATCCGCCGCCATGCGGCAAAGACTCGTGCTACACTCCTTGCACACCTATAGTGCAGAGCAACATCTGCTGTCTGTTGAACCGTTTTCGGATTTCTAAACAAAGGAGAGTCCATCCATGAAAGCTCCCGTACGCGTTGCCGTCACCGGCGCTGCCGGCCAAATTGGCTACAGCCTGCTGTTCCGTATCGCCAGTGGTGAAATGCTGGGCAAGGATCAACCCGTCATCCTGCAACTGCTGGACCTGCCGCAAGCGCAAACCGCCGTCAAAGGCGTGATGATGGAACTGGAAGACTGTGCCTTCCCGCTGCTGGCCGGCATGGTTGCCACCGACGACCCCAATGTTGCTTTCAAGGATGCTCAAGTCGCTCTGCTGGTGGGCGCGCGTCCGCGCAGCAAAGGCATGGAACGCAAGGACCTGCTGGAAGCCAACGGCGCCATCTTCACCGTTCAGGGCAAGGCGCTGAACGACCACGCAGACCGCAACGTCCGCGTTCTGGTGGTGGGCAACCCGGCCAATACCAACGCCTGGATCGCCATGAAGAGCGCTCCGGACCTGAATCCGAAAAATTTCACCGCCATGTTGCGTCTGGACCACAATCGCGCGCTATCGCAACTGGCCGCCAAGACCGGCAAGGCTGTCGCTTCCATCGAAAACCTGGCCGTGTGGGGCAATCACTCCCCGACCATGTATGCCGACTACCGCTTCGCCACCGTCGATGGCCAGTCCGTCAAGGGCCTGATCAACGATGAAGCCTGGAACCGCGACGTATTCCTGCCCACCGTGGGCAAGCGCGGCGCAGCCATCATCGAAGCGCGCGGCCTGTCTTCCGCCGCATCGGCTGCCAACGCCGCCATCGACCACATCCACGACTGGGTGCTGGGCAGCAACGGCAAGTGGGTAACGATGGGCATTCCGTCCGACGGCTCCTACGGCATCCCGGAAGGCGTGATGTACGGTTTCCCGGTTGTGTGCGAAAATGGCGAGTACAAGATCGTTCAGGGTCTGGAAGTGGACGAGTTCAGCCGCGAACGCATGAACTTCACCCTGGCGGAACTGGAAGAAGAGCGTGCAGCCGTCGCTCACCTGTTTGGCTAAGCCTTAGTCCGATCAGAACAAAAGCGCACCGAATGGTGCGCTTTTTGTCTTTCATCAAAACGTCCACGCATATTTGAATTTACTAATACTGACTGCCACTGGAGCAAGAGCATGATTGAAGTTGAAGTCCTGAACCAGATCGCGGCCACCATCGACAACCTGGCCCAGCGCGCCGCCGATATTCGGGGGTATCTTTGACTACGACGGTAAAAAAGACCGTCTGGAAGAAGTTTCCCGCCTGACCGAAGACCCCGATATCTGGAACGACCCCAAGCGCGCCCAGGAACTGGGCCGCGAGCGCAAACAACTGGAAGACGTGGTGTTGGTGCTGGACAGCATCATCGCCAGCGTCGCCGACAGCCGCGAACTGTTCGACATGGGCCGCAGCGAAGAAGATGACGACACCATCTTCGCCGTGCGCGAAGACCTCGAAGCCGTGGAGGCCAAAGTGGCCCAGCTCGAGTTCCGTCGCATGTTCCACGACCCGATGGACCCGAACAACTGCTTCCTGGACATCCAGGCCGGCGCCGGCGGCACCGAAGCCCAGGACTGGGCCGGCATGTTGCTGCGCATGTACACCCGCTACGCCGAACGCAAGGGCTTCAAGGTGGATGTACTGGAAGTATCCGAAGGCGAAGTGGCCGGCATCACCAGCGCCACGCTGAAGATCGAAGGCGAATACGCCTTTGGCCTGTTGCGCACCGAAGTGGGCGTGCACCGCCTGGTGCGCGTGTCGCCGTTCGACTCCAACGCGCGTCGCCACACCTCCTTCTCGTCGGTATTCGTTTACCCGGAAGTGGATGACAGCTTCGAGATCGAAATCAACCCGGCAGATCTGCGCGTCGACACCTACCGTGCTTCCGGCGCGGGCGGGCAGCACATCAACAAGACCGACTCGGCCGTGCGCATCACACACAACCCGACCGGCATCGTCGTGCAATGCCAGAACGACCGCTCGCAGCACCGCAACCGCGACGAAGCGATGCAAATGCTGCGCGCCAAGCTGTATGAGCTGGAACTGAAAAAGCGCAACGAAGCCAAGCAGGCGCTGGAAGACACCAAGACCGACGTGGGTTGGGGTCACCAGATCCGCTCCTACGTATTCGACCAGTCCCGCATCAAGGACCTGCGCACCAGTTACGAAGTGGGCAACATCAAGGGCGTCATGGACGGCGACCTTGACGGCTTCATCGAGGCCAGCCTCAAACAGGGCGTGTAAGCGCCAAGGGGCCGGCTTAGCCGGCCCCATCCAAATCTCAAACCGCAAGTTGGCCGAAAGGCCCGCAGTTACCCTGCCCTCACCAAGAGGTAGTCAACGGAGTCATCATGTCGGAACACGAACAAGCATCAGTGGTCGCTCAAGACGAAAACCAGATCATGGCGGAACGTCGCCTGAAACTGAAAGCGATCCGCGAGAAAGGCATCGCCTATCCCAACGACTTCAAGCGCAGCCACTTCGCCAAACCGCTGCAAGACGCTCATGCCGAGAAAGAGGCTGAAGCGCTTGCCGCCGAAAACGTCGAAGTCGCCATCGCCGGTCGCATGATGCTTAAACGTGTGATGGGCAAAGCCAGCTTCGCCACCTTGCAGGACAGCAGCGGTCGCATCCAGGCGTTCATCTCCCGCGACAACGTGGGTGAAGACGTGTACGCCGACTTCAAGCGTTGGGACCTGGGCGACATCATCGCGATCAAGGGCACCCTGTTCAAGACCAAGACCGGCGAGCTGACCGTGCAAGCCAGCGAAGTGCGCATGCTCTCCAAGAACATTCGCCCGCTGCCGGAAAAATTCCACGGCATTACCGATCAGGAAACCAAGTATCGTCAGCGCTACGCCGACCTGATCATGAACGAAGAGAGCCGCGACACCTTCATCAAGCGCTCCAGAATCGTGCAAAAAGTGCGCGACGTAATGGTGAGCGAAGGCTATCTGGAAGTGGAAACCCCGATGATGCACCCGATTCCGGGCGGCGCCTCGGCCAAGCCCTTCGTCACGCACCACAATGCGCTGGACATGCCGCTTTACCTGCGCATCGCGCCGGAGCTGTATCTGAAACGTCTGGTGGTAGGCGGGCTGGAACGCGTGTTCGAAATCAACCGCAACTTCCGCAACGAGGGGATGAGCACGCGCCACAACCCCGAGTTCACCATGATCGAATTCTACGAAGCGTACAGCGACTACCAGCGCATGATGGAGATGACCGAAACCATCATCCGCGAGTGCGCACTGGTATCCTGCGGTACCACCACCGTGACCTACCAGGGCAAGGAAGTGGACCTGGGCAAGCCGTTTGACCGCTTTACCATCGTGGAAGCCATCAAGCACTACAACCCGCAATACACTGACGAGCAACTGGCCGACGCAGCCTGGGTAGCCGCCGAGATCAAGCGCCTGGGCGGCAAGCTGCCCCCGGCGCCGGGCCTGGGCAGCCTGCAACTGGCGCTGTTTGAAGAATGCGCCGAAAGCCTGCTGTGGAACCCCACTTTCATCGTCGACTACCCGGTGGAAGTTTCCCCACTGGCGCGCGCCTCCGATACCAAGGAAGGCCTGACCGAACGCTTCGAGCTGTTCATCGTCGGCCGCGAACACGCCAATGGCTACTCCGAATTGAACGATCCGGAAGACCAGGCTGCACGCTTCCAGGCTCAGGTTGAACAAAAAGACGCAGGCGACGATGAGGCCATGCACTACGACGCCGACTACATCCGCGCCATGGAATACGGCCTGCCGCCGACCGGCGGTTGCGGCATCGGCATCGACCGCCTGGTCATGCTGCTGACCGATGCGCCGTCCATCCGCGATGTGATTCTGTTCCCGCACATGCGTCCCGAGTAAGCTTCGGCCAACCTCGGCAAAACACCCCGCTTCGGCGGGGTTTTTCATGCTTTTCGCTTGCTCTGGGCACAGCACTGCCGCCTGTGGCGTCATGAACAAGCACAAGGAATCCCCATGCAAACTCCTGAACTGGAAATCATTGATCTCGTCATCGGCGACGGCAAAGAAGCCGTACGCGGCGCGCTGATCATCACCCACTACACCGGCTGGCGCAGCGCTGACGGCGTCAAGTTTGATTCCTCGCTGGACAAGGGCCGTCCGTTTCAATGCGTCATTGGCACTGGTCGCGTCATCAAGGGCTGGGATATCGGCCTGATGGGCATGAGGGTGGGCGGCAAGCGTCGCCTCAAAGTGCCGGCGCATCTGGCCTATGGCGAACGCCAGATCGGCGAGCGCATCCCCCCGAACTCCGCTCTGGAGTTTGAGATTGAGTTGCTGGAGGTCTTGACTCGCGACGACTGAAGCACGCGCAGATGCCGCAGGCCGGTGGTAGCATGCAGGTTTGCCGAAGGGAGGGCCTGAACATGCAAGACGACAGCACGATGGATATCGCTGACAAAGACGCCATTTACCTCAACGGCTGGCTGGTGCTGTCCCTGCTGCTCATCATGGCCGCCGCCGTGCTGGCCAGCAGCTATCAGCGCCTGAACAGCGGGCAGCCGCCCTTCCCGCAAGTGCTGCTGTTCGGCTTGCTGATCTTCCTTTCCAAAGGCTTTGTCATCATCGGTCCCAATCTGGCGGCGGTGCTGACCTTTTTTGGCCGCTACAGCGGTACTGTGGCCCGCGACGGCTTTTTCTGGTGCAACCCGCTGGCCAACCGCAATATCGTTTCCCGCCGCATCAACAACTTCACCACCGAAACCATCAAGGTCAACGACAAGAACGGTAACCCTATCGAAATTGCCGCCGTGATTTCCTGGCGAATCCAGGACACCGCCAAGGCGGTGTTCGCCGTCAGCGATTGCGCCAGTTATGTGCAGATGGCCTGCGAGTCCGCCATTCGCGAGCTGGCCTCCGGCCGCGTTTACGATCACTCGCTGGACGGCGACGAGCACGGCAAGACCCTGCGCGGCGATCTGGACGGCGTAGCGCGTGAACTCGAGATGAAAGTGGAAGAACATGTGCGTGCGGCGGGCATCACCATTCTCAGCGCCAAGATCACGCATCTGGCCTATGCGCCGGAGATCGCTATGGCCATGCTGCGCCGCCAACAGGCCGCAGCCGTAGTGGCCGCACGCAAGCAGATCGTGGCGGGCGCCGTAGGCATGGTGAAGGACGCACTGGACGAGATTCGCGAGCAGAACATCGTAACGCTGGAAGAGGGGCAGAAAGCCGCGCTCGTAGCCAATCTGCTAACCGTACTGGTATCGGAGTCGGAAACCCAGCCCGTACTCACGCTGAACAAATAAGCCAAACAACGCCGGCCCGCCACATCTCATGACAAGCCGACGTCAGGCAGGTTGCCGGCTTGCAAGGCTAGGCGGGCATCGCCGGCGCGGTGCGATTGCGCCCCGCGCGTTTGGCCTGATAGAGCGCGGCATCCACCTGCTGCAGCAGCTCATCGACACCGGCCCAGAGCGTCTGATCGGTAGCCGCGTAGCCCACGCTCACCGTCGGACGCAGCACCTGTCCTCCCCATTCCAGCTCCAGCGCCGCAATAGCGGCGCGCACCCGTTCCGCTTCTATCTCTGTGTCCTGAAGGCACTGGCCGGGCAAAATCAGCAAAAACTCTTCACCGCCCCAGCGAATGACGCGAGCGCCCAGCCCCATTTCCTGATAGAGGCAATTCGCCACCGACACCAGCACCTGATCACCACAAGCATGGCCGAATTGATCGTTGAAGTGCTTGAAGTGGTCGATGTCGCACAGCATCAGCGCAAACGGTTCGCTCTGTTTGCGCCAGCCTCGCCAAGCCTGTTCCAGCAGAGCCATGCCTTCGCGCCGGTTGAGCAACTGGGTAAGGAAATCAGTACGCGACAGCCTGCCGTTCTCATCCATCATGGACTTGATGTCATGCACATCGCGAAAGGTCACGACATGCCAATTGCGAGTGAGGTCGGCGTGAATCTGCGCCGTCACAATAAACCAACGCTGGCGGCCGGAAGCGCAGGTGATCAAGGCCGTCATTTCCGCCGTGTCTTTACCTCTGGCTATGCAGTCTGCGACGATAGCGGCCCACTCTTCCATCACTGCCGCCCGGTACATCGGGTCCGGGTAAGCCATCAGGAACCAGCTGGCCATGCCGGGCATGGTGTCCAGCGTATAGCCCAACTGCTGATGAAATGCCCGATTGAGGAAAACATGATTGCGGTCGACCGACGCCGGCTCGGATTCTGAAATCAGTATCGGTAGCGGAATGTAATCCAGGCTGCGGAAGAAATCCGCTTTGGACAGCGACTGCGCGCTGCGCTCCCCCACAGTGCTTCTCAAGGCACTCCCCCTCTCAAACGTGCCAGCCTGTCGGAGGAGCGCTTCGCGTCTTTTCCGTCCGTCAGGTGATGAATCCGGATTGAACCGCTGGCAGTATCTTGCGAATCGCCCACCGGACACCGGCAAGACTGGCGGTAGCCATCGAAGAGGCTGCCTGCGGCCACAAGCAGATTATGTCACCGGATGCTGACTCAACAGTAGCATGCGCGGCTAGCCGGCGCACACGCAAAGCAAATGGCTGCAGAAATTAAAAAGCCGGCAAGAAGCCGGCTTTTTAATTGCATGCCGCAGCGGCGCTCACACGCCTTCGGGCAACAGGAACTCCTTGGCCAACAAGCGCGCGAACTCTTCCGCCGGCATGGGTTTGGCCACCAGATAACCCTGGATCAGGTCACAACCCTCCTGCCGCAAGAAGCGCCATTGGTCGATAGTCTCCACCCCCTCCGCCACCACCTGCATATTGAGGTTTCTCGCCATGTTGATGATGGCGCGGGCAATCGCGGTATCGTCCACATCATTGGGGATGTCACGCACGAAGGAACGGTCGATCTTGAGCTTGTCCGCCTTGAAACGCTTGAGATAAGACAGACTGGAATAACCGGTGCCAAAGTCGTCAATCGACAGCTGAAGGCCCATGCCCTTGATGATGTCGATGGTTTGCACCGTACTGGTGACATCTTCCATGATCACGCTTTCGGTCACTTCGATATCCAGCATGTCGCCCGTCAGGCCATTGGCGGCCAGTGCCTTCTCCAGCACCTCGGCCAGATCCTGCTGGCGGAACTGCAAAGCAGACAGATTGACCGCCAAGGACAGCTTCGGCAAACCCTGGCCGTACCAGAGTGCCAACTGACGGCAGGCTTCGCGAATCACCCAGTTGCCGATCTGCACGATGAAACCACGCTCTTCGGCTACTTCGATGAAGCGGGCCGGGCCCAGAATGCCCAGCGACGGGTGATTCCAGCGGATAAGCGCTTCCGCGCCCAGAATGCGCCCACTGACCATGTCCACCTGCGGCTGGTAGTGCAGCACAAACTCCTCGCGCTCCAGCGCAAAGCGCAACTGGCTTTCAATGGCGAGAATTTCCCGGGCACGTGCATTCAGGTCGGCCGTGTAGAACTTGTAGCTGTTGCGCCCGGAAGATTTGGCGTGATACATCGCCGCATCGGCGTTGCGCACCAGCGTTTCGAAATCCCGACCGTCGTCCGGATACACGCTGATGCCAATGGACGGCGTAATGGTGATGACGTGATTGTGCAGCTCGATAGAGGCGTTGAAGGCCTCGCGGATGCGCTCGGCAGCCAAGGCCGCTTCACTGGGTTCGGAAATGGCCGGCAGCAAGATGATGAACTCGTCGCCCCCCTGTCGCGCCACGGTTTCACCAGCAGCAAGGGAGGACTTGATGCGATCGGCCGCGACCTGCAGCAACACGTCGCCGGCGGAGTGTCCCAGTGACTCGTTGATGGTCTTGAAGCGGTCCAGATCCAGCAGCAGCAGGGCCATGCGTTCGTTATCGCGCAGCGCGTTGTGAATGGCCAACTCCACCCTGTCGTGCATGTGCGCGCGATTGGGCAAGCTGGTCAGCACATCGAAGTGGGCAAGGAACTGGATGCGCTCGTCAGCTGCCTTGCGCTCGGTGAGATCGCTGAAGATGGCCACGTAATGGGTAATCTCCGCCAGCGCGTTGCGCACGGCGTTGATGGCCAACCACTCTGGATACACTTCGCCGTTCTTGCGGCGATTCCAGATTTCGCCTTGCCAGGAGCCCTGGGTATTGATGGCCAGCCACATATTGTCGTAGAAGGCGCCATCGTGCCGTCCTGACGACAGGATGCTGGTTTTCTGCCCCAGTACTTCCTGCTGGGTGTAGCCGGTAATTTCCGTGAAGGCGCGGTTGACGCTTCGGATGCGCTTTTCGCCGTCGGTAATCATGATGCCTTCCACGGTGTTTTCGAACACCTTGGCGGCCAATTGCACCCGCTCTTCCGCCGCGCGCTTCTCGGAGATGTCGCGCACCATGCGCCAAACGGCATTGATGCGGCCAAAGGCGTCGCGCATGGCGACGGTTTTCACGCTGACCGGCACCGGATTGCCGAAACGGTTCATATAGATGGCTTCGAATTCATCGCAGTAACCGAAGCGCAACACCTTGTTGTCCAGATTGAAGCGCTCCAAGGCCTCGCTTTCCTGCCCCACCAGCGACCAGAAATTCTGCAGCTTGAGTTGATCAAGGCTGTAGCACATCAGGTTGAGGAAGGCCGGGTTGGCGTCGATCACCTGGCCATCCAGCGAGCTGATGACGATGCCGTCAAGATTGGACCAGAACAACTCGCGGTACTTGTTTTCCGAGCGGCGCAGCGCGTCTTCCACTTCGCGGCGGCGGGAAATGTCCGCCTCCAGCGCCAATGTCTTGGCGCGCAACTCGTCAATCAGACGCTTGAGTTCGGAACGGGTCCATTCCAGATGCTTGCCGAGTTTGCCGATTTCATCGCGGCGCGACCAATAAAAAGGCGACTCCAATTTGAGTTCGGCCAACTGCGTCGCCTGCTCGGTAAGGCTGTGCATGGGTCGCAGGAAACGGGAATGCAGAATACTCATGATGAGCAAGATGGACAGCACCAGCTGCGCCACAAGAATCAGCAGGATGTTCTTGACCTGGGTGTGCAGCGCATTGACCAGATGCTCGGTATCGAACTCCAGCGTTACCTGGCCGATTTCCTCGCCGCGGTACACCACCGGCTTTTGTACGAAAGACACGCCGCCCACGCGGCGCTCGCCGCGCACAGCGGAGAGGAATACCTGGTTGGACTGGGTATCGGTAACGCGAATGGACACCACGCGCGGGTCTTCCATCACGGAGGCGATCAGCGGGGTGCCGGCCTGTCGGCTGAGATTCCACAGCGGCTCTTGCATGCCCAGCGCGACGATGTCGAGCAAGCGCTTCTCGTCGGTTTCAAGTTGGGCAGTGAGGTTGTCGCGCTGGATATTGATGCTGAGATAACTGATGATCGACGCGGGAATGAGCAAGCCCAGCACGACGGCGATAAGAAACACCGTCCGCAAGGAAAGGCTGGAGGCTACTGTCTGCTTTTCTTCTTGGGTTGCCATTGAGTTGGTCGATCGATGACTTTGTCTTTAAATACGGCGCATGGCCGCAGCACGGAGGTTACAGCGCGCCAGTATACAGCAGGCTTACTGCATAATAAGACATTGCGCAGGCTGTTATAAGCATAATCTTCGTGCAACAAACGCGGCCTTTGCCGCCAAGGCGCTGATTTGCCTTGCACCGGCCCGCAGCCTACAATCCTGCCATCTTGAAATCAGGTTGCCGCCATGTCCGAGACTCGCTACGACACCATTATTTCCGCACGCTGGATCATTACCGTTGAACAGGACAACGAAGTCCTGGAGAACTACGCACTGGCCATCAAGGATGGCAGAATCGCCGCCATTATTCCAGCAGCCCAAGCCGCCTCCCTGAGCTGCGACAAGCGCCTTGATCTGGGCAACCATGTGCTGATGCCGGGCCTGATCAATCTGCACGGCCACTCGGCCATGACCTTGCTGCGCGGCATGGCGGACGACAAGGCGCTGATGGACTGGCTGAACAACCATATCTGGCCGGCGGAAGGCAAACATGTTCGCGACGACTTCGTCTTCGACGGCTCGCGTCTGGCCATGGCGGAAATGATTCGCGGCGGCACCACCACCATCAACGACATGTACTTCTATCACGGTGCGATGGCTCGCGCCGGCATTGCCTCCGGCATGCGCACGTTTGTAGGCTGTTCCATCCTGGAATTCCCCACCAACTACGGCAACAACGCGGACGATTACATTCGCAAGGGCATGGATGAACGCCGCGCGTTTCTTGGCGAAGACCTGATCACCTTCACTCTGGCGCCGCACGCTCCCTATACCGTCTCGGACGACACCTTCCGCAAAGTGGTCACGCTGGCCGAGCAGGAAGACATGCTGATTCATTGCCACATCCATGAAACGGCCGACGAAGTGGCCGGCAGCGTCAAGGAACACCACCAGCGCCCGATGGCGCGCCTCAAGCAGTTGGGTTTGCTGTCGCCCCGCCTGATCGCTGCGCATATGGTTCACCTTAATGATGAAGAGGTAGAACTGGCCGCTCGTCACGGCGTCTCCGTCGCCCATAATCCGGCCTCCAACATGAAACTGGCCTCAGGCATCGCGCCGGTGCAAAAACTGCTGGCAGCCGGCGTGGCGGTAGGCATCGGCACCGACGGCGCGGCATCCAACAACAAGCTGGACATGATGGCGGAAACCCGCCTGGCCGCGCTGCTAGCCAAAGTCGGCACGCTGGACCCCACCGCGGTGCCGGCCGCCACCGCCATTCGCATGGCCACCCTCAACGGCGCGCGCGCGTTGGGCATCGCCGACAAGGTCGGGTCCATCAAGGAAGGCAAGGACGCGGATCTGATCGCCATCGATCTTTCGGCGCTGGAAACCGCGCCGGCCTTTGATCCGGTGTCCCATGTGGTGTACGCCGCAGGGCGCGAGCAGGTAAGTCACGTCTGGGTGAAAGGCAAGGCGCTGCTGGCCGAGCGCCGCCTCACCACGCTTGACGAGCAGGAACTGAAAGCCAGCGGCGAGAGCTGGCGCAACCGCATTCTGGCGAAATGACATCATGAGCAACGTAGACGAACTCGAAATCGACAAATTCAGCCAACTGGCCCACAAGTGGTGGGACATGGAAAGCGAATTCAAACCGCTGCACGACATCAACCCGCTGCGTTTGGAGTACATCGACTCCTTTGCCGGCATTGCCGAACGCCGCGTGGTGGACGTGGGTTGCGGCGGCGGCATTCTGGCGGAGAGCATGGCGGTAAAGGGGGCGATAGTCACCGGCATCGATCTGGCGAAGAAATCGCTCAAGGTGGCGCAATTGCACAGCCTTGAAAGCGGTGTGCAAGTGGACTACCGCTGCGTGGCGGTGGAGACGTTGGCCGAAGAGGCGCCGGAAAGCTACGACGTGGTCACATGCATGGAAATGCTGGAACACGTGCCGGATCCGGAAAGCGTGGTGCGCAGCTGCGCCCGCCTGGTAAAGCCGGGTGGCTGGGTGTTTTTCTCCACCCTCAACCGCAACGCGCGCGCCTATTTACTGGCCGTCGTAGGCGCAGAATATGTGCTCAACATGCTACCGCGCGGCACGCATGATTACGCGCGCTTCCTCAAGCCCTCCGAGTTGTCGCGCATGGCTCGCCATGCCGGTCTGGAAATCTGCGATGTCCGTGGCATGAGCTACAACCCGGTAACCCGCATCTACGCGCTGGGCGAAGACACCCAGGTCAATTATCTGATGGCCACCCGCCGGCCCGCGAACTGACGAAAAAAAGGCCTTCGCCGCTGGCGAAGGCCCCAATCATCCCCCGGTATAACCGGATACAACCCGCTAGATTTGAGAAAACACACAGCCACACACGGTGCGGCCAAGCTTGCCTCAAAGCATGTTTGTTTAGCCCCAATGCTCTCGTGTCAGCCATTCAAACAAGCGTTTCAATCGTATGATTGATTCATCTCCCGCACAAGATTTTTCCTTTACCTCCAGGCACAACCGCCGCCTCATGCATCCTTCGCGCAACACCCAAGACCGCAATGCTGCGCCTCATGCCTGCTTTCTGACATACTCCGCCCGATTGCCTGACAATTTCACATTTTGATTGCCCGGCCAGCGCATATATAGGAAAATAATAATATTCCTTATTGGAGACGTTGATGACGTTCAAAGCCAACGATTCACTGACTGAACAAATCGCCCAATATCTCGGCAAACAAATCATTCAAGGGGAAATGGCCCCTGGCGAGCGCATTCAGGAACTGCGCATCGCCGCAGAACTGGAAGTCAGTCGCGGTTCTGTACGCGAAGCGCTGTTGATCCTGCAGCGCCGCCATCTGGTGGAAATCTACCCGCGCCGCGGCGCGGTGGTATCCAGCATCTCCGCGCAAGACGTGCGCGACTTCTTCGACCTGTGGTTCATGTTGCTGGACCGGGTGGTGACCAATCTGGCCGCCAGCTGGCGCAACGATGACCTGGCGCGTTTTTTCGAACTGATGACCGAGCTTGGAGAGTGCCAGCGCAAGGATGACTTGCAAGGCTATTACGATAACGGCGTGGAATTCCTGACCTCGCTGTACAGCTTCTCCAACAACCGCTACGTCACCGACACGCTGTTTGATTTGCTGCCGCTGACCCAGCGCTGCCTGTACGCCATCCTGCGCGCGGGCAAAAGCCAGATGGATAGCACCCACCGCTTCCTGGAAGACTTGCTGAAAACCATCATTGCCCGCGACAGTACCAAACTGCGCGTGATGGTGGCCGAGTTTGGCCAGGAATACAGCAAGCTAGCGCAGAAGTCGGCCGAAGCGCTGGCCGGCATGCGCTAATCCTGCGCCAACCGCCGCCCGAAAACGAACAAGGCCGCCCAATCGGGCGGCCTTGTTCGTTCGGCATGCAGTCCATGCCGGCGTGTTCAACAACTAGCGGCGAACATAGTCAACAAAAGCATAAGCAAGGCCCTTTTCGCTGACATGGTTCTCGCGAGCCTGCTCCCGCCACAACGCCGACGCGACTTCGGGAAAATGCGCATCGCCCTCGTACGCATCGGCGATTTCCGTCAACTTCAAGCGGTCGGCAAAGCTGATGGCCTGACGATACAAATCAGCGCCGCCGATCAGACACACCTCCTCCACGCCTTCGGCCAACTGCAATGCCTCTTCCAGCGAATGCGCCACCTCAACGCCGTCAGCGCGCCAGTCGAGCTGTCGGGTAATGACGATGTTGCGCCGTCCGGGCAAAGGACGCCCGATGGAGTCGAAGGTCTTGCGCCCCATCAGCACTGGCTTGCCCAGGGTACTGGCCTTGAAATGCTTGAGATCTTCCGGCAAGTGCCAGGGCAAGGTGTTGTTGATGCCGATGGTGCGATTGGCGGCCATGGCGGCCACCAGGGTCAGGATGGGCTTGTTCATACCGCCACCGGCGCCTTGATGTGAGGATGCGGGTCGTAGCCTTCTAGCTGGAAGTCTTCGAAACGGAAAGCCAGCAGATCCGTCACCGCCGGATTGATCTTCATCACCGGCAACGGGTGCGGCTCGCGCGACAATTGCAGGCGCGCCTGCTCGAAGTGGTTGCTGTACAGATGCGCATCGCCCAGCGTGTGTACGAAATCGCCTGCCTGCAGTCCGGTAGCCTGCGCCACCATCATGGTCAGCAAGGCATAGGAGGCGATATTGAAAGGCACGCCCAGGAAGATGTCGGCCGAACGCTGATAGAGCTGGCAGGACAGCTTGCCGTCCGCCACATAAAACTGGAACAGGCTGTGGCAAGGGGGCAGCGCCATTTCATCCACCAGCGCGGGATTCCACGCCGACACGATCAGCCTGCGCGAATCCGGATTCTTGCGGATCATCTCCACCACGTTGGCGATCTGGTCGATATGGCGTCCGTCCGGCGCCGGCCAGCTGCGCCACTGATAGCCGTAAACCGGGCCGAGGTCGCCGTTTTCGTCGGCCCATTCGTCCCAGATCGATACACCGTTTTCCTTGAGATAACGGATATTGGTATCGCCGGACAAAAACCAGAGCAGTTCGTGGATGATGGAGCGCAGGTGACACTTCTTGGTGGTCACCAGCGGAAAGCCGTCAGCCAGGTTAAAGCGCATCTGATAACCGAACACCGAACGGGTGCCGGTACCGGTGCGATCCGATTTGTCATGCCCGTGCTCAAGCACGTGGCGCATCAGGTCAAGGTACTGTTTCATGCCGTGCATCCGCGTAAAGTTCGCCAGATTGTACCGCAAATAACTGGCTTGACAGGGCCGGCATACGATACCATCCGCTTAAAAATAACCGTAGCGCCAGCAGGGGCCCAATGGCAGAAGATTCCGACCTTGAACGTACCGAACCCGCGTCAGACAAACGTCTGCAAACCGCGCGGGACGAAGGCAATGTTCCTCGATCGAAGGAGCTGTCCACGTTCGCCATCACCATGACCGGCGTCGTCCTGCTGATGGTCATGGGCGGACGCCTTGCGCGCGGCCTGATGGACACCATGAGGGATATCCTCACCTTCAATCAGACCACGGTGCGCGATGCCACGCCCGCCTTGCTGCGTTTCAAGGAAGCCCTGTTCGCCAATCTCTGGCAGCTAGCGCCGCTGTTGGGCGTGCTGGCGCTGGTGGCGCTGGCCACGCCCATCGTCATTGGCGGCTGGAACTTCACCACCAAGCCGCTGGAACCCAACCTGTCCAAGCTCAATCCGGCCAACGGCATCAAGCGCATCTTCTCGCTCAACTCCGCCACGGAAGGGCTCAAGGCCATTCTTAAAAGCATGCTGATCGGCGGCGTGGCCACCTGGTATATCTGGCGCGAACGCGCCGACATCATCGGTCTGCTCACCCTGCCGCTGGAGCCCGGCATCATCAAGATGACGGACATGCTGATCACCACCTTTTTCACCGTGACCGCCGCCATGATCATGCTGGTGGCCATCGACGTGCCTTACCAGCTGTGGAGTTATCACAAGCAGCTGCGCATGACCAAGGAAGAGATCAAACAAGAGTTCAAGGAGATGGAAGGCTCGCCCGAAGTGAAGGGCCGCATCCGCCAGCTGCAGCGCGAAGCGGCGCGCAAGCGCATGATGCAGGCAGTGCCTTCGGCCAACGTTATCGTCACCAACCCTACACATTACGCGGTAGCGCTGAAATACGATGACGGCATGCCTGCGCCGCAAATCGTGGCCATGGGTTCGCTCAAACTGGCCGAACGCATAATCGCCCTGGGACAGGAACACAAAGTTACCGTCATGCGCGCGCCCAGCTTTGCCCGGGCGCTCTACTTTAACGGCGAGCTGGGACAGGACATCCCCGCCAGGCTGTATACCGCCGCGGCACAGATCCTGGCCTACGTCTTCCAGCTCAAGGCCTATGAGAGCGATGGCGGCCTGGCGCCGGTATACCCCGACAATCTGCAGGTTCCCCCCGAACTTGACCCGGAAAGCAAACGCCAGCAAGATGCTGCCCCGACAGCGAGACCGTAATCCCGCATGGAAACCATCCTCCTCCAGTTGAAGCAACTCAACATCGCCAAGCTGGCCGGCCCCATTCTCATCATTCTGATCCTGATGATGATGGTGCTGCCCTTGCCCCCGGTGTTGCTGGACATTTTCTTCACCTTCAACATCGCGGTGTCGGTCATTGTGCTGCTGGTGGGGATCAACGTGCGCAAGCCGCTGGACTTCTCCGCCTTTCCCTCGGTGCTGCTCATCACCACCTTGCTGCGTCTCTCGCTGAACGTGGCCTCCAGCCGCGTGATCCTGCTGGATGGTCACACCGGCCCTGACGCCGCCGGCAAGGTCATCGAATCCTTCGCCCACTTCCTGATCGGCGACAACGTCGCCATCGGTATCGTGGTATTCGTCATCATCACCATCATCAACTTCGTGGTGATCACCAAGGGCGCCGGCCGTATCGCGGAAGTGTCCGCACGCTTCACTCTGGACGCGATGCCCGGCAAGCAGATGGCCATCGACGCCGACCTCAACACCGGCCTGATCGGTGAAGAAGAAGCCCGCAAGCGCCGCGCCACCATCGCGGAAGAAGCCAACTTCTTCGGCTCCATGGACGGTGCCTCCAAATTCGTGCGCGGCGACGCCATGGCCGGCATTCTCATCATGGTGATCAACATCGTCGGCGGCCTCATCGTCGGCATCGTGCAGCACGATCTGGACGCCGGCGTCGCCGCCAAAACCTACACCCTGCTCACCATCGGCGATGGTCTGGTGGCGCAAATCCCCGCCCTGATCATCTCCACCGCCGCCGGCATCGTTGTCTCGCGCGTGGGTACCGACAAAGACATGTCGGAGATGTTTCTCGGCCAACTGTTCTCCAAGCCGCCGGTGCTCTACATCACCGCTTCCGTCATCGGCATGATCGGTCTCATCCCCAACATGCCGCACTTCTCCTTCCTCTTGATCGCCACCGGCCTCGCCTTATTGGGCCGCAAAATGGAAAAGCAGGAGAAAGCACAACAAGAAACCGAGCAACGTCAGGCCGCCGCTGCGGCGGCGCCGCCAGAACAACCGATGGCCGAAGTCAGCTGGAACGACGTTCAGCACGTGGATTCACTGGGGCTGGAAGTGGGGTATCGGCTCATTCCGCTGGTAGACCGCACGCAGGATGGCGAACTGCTGCGCCGCATTCGCGGCATACGCAAGAAAATCGCCCAGGAATTGGGCTTCCTCGTACCCGCCGTGCACATCCGCGACAATCTGGAAATCAAACCCAACGCCTATCGCATATTGCTCAAGGGCGTGGAAATCGGCGTTGGCGAGGCCTATATCGGCCAGTTTCTCGCCATCAATCCGGGACGGGTCAACGGCGAGATGCCGGGCATGGCCACCACCGACCCGGCCTTCGGCCTGCCTGCGGTCTGGATCGACGCGGCCCGTCGCGACGAAGCGCAACAAATGGGCTACACCGTGGTGGACGCCAGCACCGTGGTGGCCACCCACATTTCCAACCTGCTGCAAACCCATGCAGCTGAACTGATGGGCCGCGAGGAAGTACAGGCCCTCATCGACCATCAGGCCAAGGAATCGCCCAAACTGGTGGAAGAACTGGTGCCCAAGGTGGTGCCCATCGGCATCCTGCAAAAAGTGCTGCAGCAACTGCTGGTGGACGGCATTCACATCCGCGACTTCCGCACCATTCTGGAAACTCTGGCCGATCACATCGGCACCACCCAGGACGTGGACGACCTCACCTCGGCCGTGCGTACCGCGCTGGCCCGCGTGATCGTCCAGCAACTCTTCCCCGGCGAAAACGAACTGCCGCTGATGACGCTGGACCCGGCCTTGGAAAACGTGCTGAACCAGGCCGTGAATTCCAAGACCGGCGGCGGTCTGGAACCCGGTCTGGCCGAAAGCCTGCTGGCCAGTGCCGCACAACAGGCGGAGCAAGTGGAGATTCAAGGTTACAATCCCGTACTGTTGACGCCGCCGGGATTGCGGCCGCTTCTGGCACGATTCTTGAGACGGGCACTCCCGCAATTGCGCGTGATCTCGCATAATGAGATACCGGACAATAAATCCATTCGTATAATTGCGGTAATCGGGGGAAGCAAGGGCTAACAACAGATGGTGGTAAAAAAATTCTTCGGAAAAACCACACGAGACGCGCTCAGACAAGTTCGTGAAGAACTGGGCGCCGATGCCCTCATCCTGTCCAATCGCCCGACGATGGGCGGTGGTGTGGAAATCATGGCCGTTGCCGATGCCGATGTGGCCAACCTCGCTTCCAGCCTGCCCTCTTCCGGCAGCAAGCACCCGCCGCGCAATGCGCCGGCGGTCAGCCGTCCCGCGCCCGCCATCACCCCCAGCGCCGCCGGGGCCGCCAACCGTGCCATCGCCCGCACCTACGCCATGCCGGTCGAGCCACTGGAAAGCCCCTCCGCTCCGCCTCGCGTCGAGCCGCCAATGCGCGCAGCGCCCCGTATCGAACCCTCGCTGGCGCAAGCCGCCAGTTTCAATGTTTCACCCACGCCGCCACGCGCCACCCCCGCCAGCATCGTCCCAGACTCACTGGTAGGCATGGCAACGGTAGCAGCCGGCCCAGCGCCCTCGCCCGCCAGACAGCCCGCGCCTGCCGCGCCCGCCAATCCTGCACCAGCCCAGCCGCCGGCGCTCAATGGCAATGAGCAGGAACCGGAAGTCATGGCGCAGGAACTGCGCCAGATCGGCGATGAGATCAAACTGCTGCGCAGCCTGCTGCAAAGCCAGTTGGCCAGCTTCGCCTGGGCCGACATGGAGGGCAAATCGCCCAATCGCATCGAGCTGTTCAAACATCTGCTCGGCATGGGCTTTTCGGCCAACCTCATCCGCCAGCTCATCGAGAAGATGCCGGCCCAGTACGAAGGCGATATCGCCATCAAGTGGGCGCGCTCGGCGTTGATGCACAACCTCAAGTGCGTGGACGCCAACCACGACATCATGGATCGCGGCGGCGTATTCGCACTGGTTGGCCCCACCGGGGTGGGCAAGACCACCACCGTGGCCAAACTGGCCGCGCACGCCACCATGCGCTACGGCGCCCAGCATGTGGCGCTGGTCACCACCGACAGCTACCGTATCGGCGCACAGGACCAGCTGCGCATCTACGGCAAGATTCTCGGCATTCCGGTGTTCTCCATACAGAACGAAGCCGACCTGCAACTGACGCTGGCCGATCTTTCCAGCCGCCATCTGGTCTTTGTCGATACGGTGGGGATGAGCCAGCGCGATGCCCGCGTGGCCGGACAAGCCGAAATGTTCCGCGCCGCCGGCCGGCAAGTGGAACGCCTACTGCTGATTGCCGCCAATGCCGACGGCCATACGCTGGAAGACGTGGTGCGCCACTATCGCGGCAATGGACTGGCCGGCTGCATTCTGTCCAAGATCGACGAAGCGGTCAGCATGGGTCCCAGTCTGGACGTCATCATCCGCAACCGACTCAAGCTGTTTTACATCACCAATGGTCAACGCGTGCCGGAAGACCTGCATTCGGCCAACGCCGCCTTCCTCGTGGACCGCGCGCTGCGCCCGCCGCAACCGGGTTCGCCGTTCAGCCTGCAAGGCGATGAAATGACCATCATGAATTCCGCGCAGGCGGGCTGGATGTGATGGCCATGCAGGATCAGGCCGCCAGCCTTCGCCGTCTCACCGCCCGCGCCGGGCGCGCGCCAAGCTTTGCCTTTGTCGGCTCGGAAAAAGCCGGCGTCAGCACCGTCGTCACCGAACTGGCGCAGGGCCTCGCGCACGCCGGCCATCGCCCTTTGGTGGTTGATTGCACGCTGGGCCAGGTGCTGTGCCGCCGCCTGGGCGTGCCCACAACAGCCACACTGGAAAGCCGCATGACCCATCCCGGGGGACTGGACGAGATGATGGCCACCACACGTCATGGCGTGCAACTGGTCAACCTCTATGCCCGCCCGGAAGAACGGGCGCTGTTTTCCGCTCAGCTGTGGCTGCGGCTGGGCAGTGAATTCGCCGCGCTGGAACGCGACACCTCCTTACTGCTGGTGGACGTGCCTTCCATGCTGACCGATCCGGTGCCCGCCAGCGTCGCCGACAACATCGTGCTGGTGCTCAGCCCCGCGGCCGACTCCATCACCACCGCCTACGCCAACATCAAGCGGCTGGCCGGCTATGGCCGCCAGCGTTTCAACGTGCTGGTGAACCGCGCCCGCCACCTGGAAGAAGCACGGGAGCTGTTCACCCGTCTGTCCGCCGTCACCAGCGAATTCCTCGCCGTGTCCTTGCGCTGGGTGGGCTTCGTGCCGGCGGACAACGCCGTGCGCCGCAGCCACACTCTGCACCGCCCCTTGCAAGAGGCCTTTCCCGACAGCGAGGCCGCCATCGCCTTCAGTCAGCTGGCGGCGGTCATGCCACAATGGGATTCGCCGGACATAGCGCGCACCGACACCGGTTTCATGGATCTGCTGATCGCCGCTTCGCGCGACTGGGCCGAAGCGGAAGGAGCCTCCTTGCGATGACACTGCCGTCCCATCGTCGCAAAGGCTACGCCAGCGTAGCCACTGCGGAAATCAATATCGAAGAGCACACGCCGTTGGTGCGCAAGCTGGCCAGCATGATGATGGCGCGCCTGCCCGCCTCGGTGGAGCTGAACGACCTGATCCAGGTAGGCATACTTGGTCTGATCGATGCCGCCCGCCAGTTTGATCCTACCCAGGGCGTGCAATTCGAAACCTTCGCCAGCCAGCGCATACGCGGGGCCATGCTGGATGAACTGCGCCGCGAAGACTGGCTGCCGCGCCAGGCTCGCCGACAGGCAAGACAGATAGAAGACAGCATCAACCGGCTGGAACAACGCTTGGGCCGCCCGCCGCGCGAATCGGAAATCGCCGAAGACCTCACCATGTCGCTGGAGGATTACCAGGACGCGCTGGGCGACTGCAAAGGCCTGAGTCTGGTGCATTTTGAAGACTTCTCCGACGGCGAAGGCGAGGCGCTCAACGATCCGCTCGCCAACATTGAAGACGAAAACTGCCTCACCCCGCTGGAAACCCTGACCGACGGCGCTTTCCGGCAGGCGGTGGTGGACGCCATCAAATCCCTGCCGGAACGGGACCAACTGGTCATGGCGCTCTACTACGAGCAAGAGTTGAATCTGAAGGAAATCGGCGCAGTGCTGGAAGTGTCGGAATCGCGGGTCAGCCAGTTGCATTCGCAAGCCGTGGCCCGTATTCGGGCCAAACTCAAGGAATGGCTGTAGCCGCCCCATGCGCTGTGAATACCTGCCGCAACACGGCAGTGCTTGCGCCGGCAGCCACAGCAAACCGCCCCGCCGTCGCGGGGCGAGCAAGAACAACGGGAAAACCGCGTGGATAAAATAAGCATCATCGCCCTGGTCATGGGGCTGACCGCCATCATCGCCGGCCAGGCGCTGGAAGGCGGCAACATCGCTTCGCTGCTGCAACTCACCGCCTTTCTCATCGTTATCGGCGGCACCATCAGCGCGGTCATGCTGCAAAGCACTCCTCGCCAGTTCGTCGCCGGCGTGCGCATGCTGAAATGGATTTTCCAGCCGCCGCCCTTCGATCATGAAAAAATGATCCGAGAAGTGGTCAACTGGAGCCAAACCGCCCGGCGCGGCGGCTTGCTGGCGCTGGAAGGCTTCGTCAACCAGCAAAAAGACCCCTTTACCAAGAAAGCGCTGCAAATGCTGGTGGACGGTGCCGAACCGGACATCCTGCGCTCGGTGATGGATGTGGAAATCGCCATGTTCGAACACGCCCGCAAGCAGGCGGCGCGCGTGTGGGAATCCGCCGGCGGCTACTCGCCCACCATGGGTATTCTCGGCGCGGTGCTCGGCCTGATCCACGTGATGGAAAACCTGTCCGACCCCTCCAAGCTGGGCGCCGGCATCGCCGTAGCCTTTGTCGCCACGGTGTACGGCGTGGGTTCGGCCAACCTGTTTTTCCTGCCGGTGGCCAACAAGCTCAAGCACTTGGTGGCGGCGGAAATCGCCATGAAAGAGTTGGTGGTGGAAGGCCTGGTGGCCATCGCCAACGGCGAAAATCCGCGCATCATCGAAAGTCGCCTGCGCGGCTTCCTCGCCATGCATGAATAAAGGCCGGCTCATGCCATAAAAAAGGCGCTCTCCCGAGCGCCTTTTTACGTTCTTGCGGGGCCGCATCCGGCTGCCCCCGCCGGCTTCCGGCCCGAAACGCCGCTACAACAGGTGCAACTCGCTTCCCTCGGCAGGCTTCTTCAGCCAGCCTTCCAGCAGCTTGTAAGTATCCAGATCAAAGCGCGGCGTACCTTGCAACCCGGTAGCGCCGTCGATGCGCGAGCCCAGATAGCACCAACGGTCAAACTGGTGCTCCACCGCATCGCCGGTCACTTCGTCCCGTTCGATAATCGCCACAGGCCCGGCATAAGGCCAAGCCTTCACCTTGATCCGGCCCAGCGCCTGCAACAGACGCACATTGTGCGTCATCGGTTCCTCGTGCCCGACACAAGCTCCGCGACAGCGGCCCTGTTTTAAAGCGCTGCAGCCCGCCCCCTTGCGGCTGGTCACCTGCTCCACGCCCAGCACCGCCGCACACAGACTGTTGGCCGAAGCCAGATCCGCCAGCACGCGCCGCGCCTCCTTGGGCGAGCGGAACAGTCCGTACAACTCGGCCGTGCGGCTGAAATCCAGTTGATCCGCCATCACCACGCGCGGCCGTACAAACGCATCGCCCACCATATCCAGCTGGATGGAGCACAAATCCGTCGCCAGCCTGGCGCGATGGTTATAGAAAGGCTGCAGCTCGCGCACCAGCTGATTCTCCAGCAATTGCGCCTGCAACTCCCCCACCGTCTCGTGGCAATCAATGCGGCTGATCGGCAAACGGATGGCCGGCTCCTTGCCCTGCTTGCCATCCTGCGCCAACTGAGACACCACCTTGGCGCGCACATTGCCGCCCCGTCCCACAAACAGCGCTTGCCCCTCCTGTCCATACACCGCGTACACGCCGGGCAAATCCGGCAAATCCTCCACCAGCCGCGCGTCCACCCCAGGCGGCAACTCGGGCATGGCTTGCACGGCCTCGATGCCGGAGCGCACTGCCGCATCGCCCAGCTCCGCCATCGCCGACTGCAAAAAACCGTACAGGGCCTCGGCATCGGCCATGGCCCGGTGACGCTCCGGCAGCACCAGTCCGTGCCGCTCGATGATGCTGTCCAGATTGTGCTTGTAATGCTGAGGATAAAGCTTGCGCGACAATTTCACGGTACACAGGGAATCAGCCTGCAAGCGCATGCCGACCCGGCGGAATTCGTTGCGCAAAAAACCGTAATCGAAACGGGCGTTGTGCGCCACCAGCAAGCGGCCTTTGAGCTTGTCCAGCAAGGCTTCGGCCAACGCGGCAAAGGACGGCGCGCCGGACACCATCTCATTGCTGATGCCGGTCATGTCTTGGATGAAGGGCGGAATGGTTTTGCCCGGGTTCACCAACGTCTGATAACGCTCCACCCGCTCGCCATCCAGCAGCAAGAGGCCGATTTCCGTAATGCGATCGCGGCCGATGTGGCCGCCGGTGGTTTCCAGGTCGACAATGGCCCAGGGGATGTCAAACAGCATGCGATTCCGTGATCTGCGGTGGGATGAAAGACGGCGCCGCCCACAGCCCGCGCCGAACGCGCATTTTATCACTCCCGGCCCCGGCAGCCCGCCGCCGGCGGGAAATTTCCGCCGGATTGTGGCGAAAGTGTTGACACGTCATAGCGCCACCGGTATAGTTCGCTTCCTCGCAAGACGACAAGTTTTGCGAAACAGCGCACCCGTAGCTCAGTTGGATAGAGTATTTGGCTACGAACCAAAGGGTCGGGCGTTCGAATCGCTCCGGGTGCGCCAGCTGTCCCTATAGTTTAGCGGTTAGAACACCGCCCTTTCACGGCGGTAGCCGGGGTTCGATTCCCCGTGGGGACGCCACTGCACCCGTAGCTCAGTTGGATAGAGTATTTGGCTACGAACCAAAGGGTCGGGCGT
>NZ_CAMFLA010000011.1 GCF_945957525.1 uncultured Aquitalea sp.
AATCCGTCTGGGGATTGGGGTAGTTCGACCTGTGGCTGATTTGTGCAACAAAGCCGCTTACGATCCACAAAACTGGCAGTTACTGCGGATATCGGCTTGGCGTGACGAGCAGGACATCACTCACCTGGACATGGATGGGGAGCGTTACCAGATAGGCTATGTTGCGATGAAGGCATGAGCCTTCCTGCTTGTGACGATTAAAACCCATCCAATGCGCAATGGCCTGTTCTCCGTGGAGCCTAGTCATTTTTTGAAAATGCACGTAGATCGGGCAGGCATAGCCGATGACTGCGGGGCAGGGCTTGCTCTATCTTTTGCTTGGCAGGGAGGGTGTCTGGGACGGGACCGGGAGGAGCGACAAGTGGTTTTGCGGAGCACGGCCAGAATTGCGGAGTAAAGCAAACGGGCCTCGTATCGCTACGAGGCCCGTGGGTATTGGTGCCGGCGGCAGGAATCGAACTCGCGACCCCCTGATTACAAGTCAGGTGCTCTACCAACTGAGCTACACCGGCGAAGGGCTCGAACTATAACGGTTCAACCTTGCCATGGCAAGTACTGAAACATTATTTTTTCTGCTGCTTCTTGTGCTTTTTCGCTACCTGCTTGTTTTGATGAGACTTCTTGCCGACGGTATGTTTGGCTGGGCCTTTGGAGGCTTGCTTGGCGCGGGCCTTGCTGGCTGGTTTGCGCGCATGCGGCGCTTTGCTTTTCTTGCCGGCGGCCGCTTGATGTTTACCGGCACTTTTTGCACCCTTGCGATGCTTTGTGCTCGGGGCAGGGCTGGTGGTTTCCGTAGCGGCTTTATGCTTAGTTGGCTTGTGCGCGCTTTTTGCCGGGGCGGTCTGGTAATCGCCGGGCAGGGGGATGTCTTCAGTTTCGGCGTGCGCGAGCGGGCTTAGCAGCAAGGCACCCAGCAAGCTCAGGGCCGAAGCAAAAATGCGATGGTTCATGTCTGTCTCTTGGCCTCTCGGGCCAGGGTCGTTGGCACAAGGGTGCAATACTAGCACGCCTTTCCCAATGATTATCAGTGGCTTGCAAACGAACGTTTGCCGAAGGCCCGTAGGTTTGCCGAGGGCACCGTGCAACCCCGGATGATTCGGGGCGGATTATTCGCCGATGCACATGCGCGAAGAGGCGCTCTCGTGCTAGAATCTAGGCTATTTTTGATTCCCGAAAAGATAGCCATTTACCCATGACAGACCAGCTTTTCGCCAAGGAAACGATCCCGATCAGCCTCGAAGAGGAAATGCGCCGCTCCTACCTTGATTACGCCATGAGCGTGATTGTGGGCCGGGCGCTGCCGGATGTGCGGGATGGTCTCAAGCCCGTGCATCGCCGAGTGCTGTTCGCCATGCACGAGCTGTCCAATGACTGGAACCGCGCTTACAAGAAGTCGGCCCGTATTGTTGGCGACGTCATCGGTAAATACCACCCTCACGGCGATTCCGCCGTGTACGACACCATCGTCCGCATGGCGCAGGATTTCAGCTTGCGTTATCCGCTGGTGGACGGGCAGGGCAACTTCGGGTCTGTTGACGGCGACAACGCCGCAGCCATGCGTTACACCGAAATCCGCATGGCGCGCATCGCACACGAACTGTTGGCGGACATCGACAAGGAAACCGTCGACTTCGGCCCCAACTACGACGGCTCCGAGCATGAGCCGCTGATCCTGCCCGCCAAGATCCCGAACCTGCTGATCAATGGCGCCTCCGGCATCGCCGTGGGCATGGCCACCAACATCCCGCCGCACAATCTCACCGAGGTGGTGGACGCCTGCCTAGCCCTGCTCGGCAATGGCGAACTCACCATCGATGAGCTGATCGACATCATTCCGGCACCGGACTTCCCTACGGCGGGCATCATCTACGGCACCGCTGGGGTGAAGGAAGGCTACCGCACCGGCCGCGGCCGCGTGATCATGCGCGCGCGTACGCACTTTGAAGATATCGGCAAGGGCGATCGCCAAGCCATCATCGTTGACGAGATTCCGTACCAGGTAAACAAGGCTCGCCTGCTGGAGCGTATTGGCGAGCTGGTGCGCGACAAGCAGATCGAGGGCATTTCCGACCTGCGCGACGAGTCGGACAAGTCCGGCATGCGCGTGGTGATCGAGCTCAAGCGCGGCGAAATGCCGGAAGTGGTGCTCAATCATCTGTACAAGATGACCCAGCTGCAGGATAGCTTCGGCATCAATATGGTGGCGCTGGTCGATGGCCAGCCGCGCCTGCTGAACCTGAAGCAAATCCTGGAAGAATTCCTGCGCCACCGCCGCGAAGTGGTGACGCGTCGCACTATCTACGAATTGCGCAAGGCGCGTGAGCGCGGCCACATCCTGGAAGGCCTGGCCGTCGCCCTGTCCAACGTGGATGAGATCATCGCCCTGATCAAGGCCTCGGAAACGCCGCCGGCCGCCAAAGCCGCGCTGATGAGCCGCGCCTGGCGCTCGCCGCTAGTGGAGGAGATGCTCTCCCGCGTGGATCAGAACATGGCGCGCCCGGAGGGGCTGGGCGAAGATGTCGGCCTGTCGGACGAAGGCTACCGCCTGTCCGAGAATCAGGCGCAAGCCATTCTGGAAATGCGCCTGCAGCGCCTTACCGGCCTTGAGCAGGACAAGATCGTCGGCGAATACCGCGAAGTGATGGCGGTAATTCTGGATCTGATCGACATCCTGGCACGGCCTGAGCGCATCAATCAGATCATTTCCGATGAACTGAACGCCATCAAGACCCAGTTTGGCGACGGTCGCCGCTCTGAAATCGAGCCATTCGGCGGCGACATCAATATCGAAGACCTGATCACCCCGCAAGACATGGTGGTCACCATCTCGCATACCGGCTACATCAAGGCTCAGCCGATCGACGACTACAGCGCCCAGCGCCGCGGCGGTCGCGGCAAACAGGCGGCAGCTACCAAGGACAACGACTTCATCGACACACTGTTCGTGGCCAACACCCACGACTACGTGCTGTGCTTTTCCAGCCTTGGTCGCTGCTACTGGCGCAAGGTATACGACCTGCCGCAAGGCGGCCGTACCAGCCGTGGCAAGCCGATGGTGAATGTATTGCCGTTGGCCGAAGGCGAGAAAATCAACGCGCTGTTGCCGGTGAAGGAATTCCGCGACGACCAGTACGTATTCATGGCCACTGCCGACGGCACCGTGAAGAAAACGCCGCTGCGCGCATTCTCCAAACCGCGCGCGGCCGGCATCATCGCCATCAATCTGGACGAAGGCAATTATCTGGTGGGCGTGGCGCTGACCTGCGGCAAGAGTGTCGCTGGCCTCGCCGAAGAGGACGACGAAGTCATCGCTGAAGACAGCGCCGTCGACGACGCCGAGCTGATCGAGGACGCGCAGGCCGTGGAGGGCGATCAGGTCATGCTGTTCTCCGACGCCGGCAAGTCCGTCCGCTTCAGCGAAAGCCAGGTTCGCCCGATGGGCCGCACTTCTCGCGGCGTGCGCGGCATGAGGCTGGGCGAAGGCCAGAAGCTGATCTCCCTGCTGGTCACCAACTCGGAAGACCAGATGGTGCTGACCGCCAGTAATGGTGGCTACGGCAAACGCACCCGCACTGGCGATTTCCGCCTGACAAGTCGTGGCACGCAAGGTGTAATCGCCATGGATCTGACCGAAAAAACCGGTCTGAAACTGGTGGCGGCCAGTCTTGTGGAAGAAACCGACGACGTGATGCTGATCACCACCGGCGGCGTGCTGATCCGCACCAAGGTGGCGGAAGTGCGAGAGACCGGCCGCTCCGCACAAGGCGTGCGACTGATCAATCTTGACGAAGGCGAACAGCTGATCGGCCTGGAGAAGGTGGCCGAAGCGGAGCCCGAAGAGGAGATTGACGGCGAACAGGCAGCTGCGGAAGGAGACGCTGAGGCATGACGCCGACGCCGGCCAATAGGGAAGTGCTGGAGACGATGAGCAAGCTCTTCGTCTCCTTGCCCCACTGCGCCACACTGGGTTTCCAGTATCTTGGCACCGATGGACGCAAGCCGGTGCTCAAGGTGGAGTGGCGGGAAGACCTGGTGGGCAATCCAGTCACGGGGGTTATCCACGGCGGGGTCATTACCTCGCTGGTGGATACCACCAGCGCCGTATCGGTAACCGCGCACCTGCCGGACTTCGAAACCATCGCCACGCTGGACCTACGCATCGATTACCTGAAAGCCGCCACGCCAGGCAAGGCAATTCACTGCCGCGCCGAGTGCTACCGGCTGGCCAGCCAGATCGCCTTCACCCGCGCAGTCTGCTATCACGACGATCCGGCCGACCCGATCGCCCACGGCGTCGCCACGTTCATGCGTGAATCCAGCCGGGCATCCATGCTGCAGGAGCCGGCGCAATGAGCGACTTCATGGAGAAATTCGCGGCGCTGCGCGACAGCAAGGACTTTGCTGCGCTGATCGAGGCCATTCCCTATGCCCGCCTGATGGGGGTGGAGATTGCCGAAGACGAGCAAGGCGAGCTGCTGTTCAGCCTGCCGTTTCACCCGCGCAACGTCGGCAACACAGCCTTGCCTGCGCTGCACGGCGGATTGATCGGTGGATTTCTGGAAAATGCCGCCTTGCTGCATTTGATGTGGCATCGCGAATCGCAAGAAACACCCAAAATAGTGGACTTCTCGCTGGACTATCTGCGCTCCGGCCGCTCGCAAACGCTGCACGCACGCTGCGAAATCACCAAGCAAGGCAAGCGGGTAGCCAATATGCTGATCGAGGCATGGCAGGAAGATCGCAGCAAACCCGTCGCCGTGGCGCGGGCGCATTTCCTGCTGTCTTAGCGACAGACCCAACGACGCGCCTGCCGCAACCGCGCGGTCGGGCCACATGACCAGACTGCAAGGATCGAGGACAGACATGGCCAAGGTGTACAACTTCTCCGCCGGCCCGGCGGTATTGCCCCATCAAGTATTGGCGGAAGCCCAGAGCGAGATGCTGGACTGGCACGGTTCGGGCATGTGCGTGATGGAAATGAGCCATCGCGGCAAGGAGTTCATGGAGATCATCCATGACGCCGAACACGACCTGCGCGAACTGATGGGCGTTCCCGGCAATTACAAGGTGCTGTTCCTGCAAGGTGGCGCCTCCATGCAGTTCTCCATGGTACCGCTCAACCTGCTGGGCGAGAAAACCTCGGTGGATATCGTCAATACCGGGCATTGGTCCAAACTGGCCATCAAGGAAGCGCGTCGCTATTGCAATGTCAATGTGGTAGCCAGTAGCGAAGACCGCAATTTCGCCTACGTGCCGGACGAGTCCGTCTGGCAGCGCGACCCCAATGCCGCCTACCTGCACTACACCTCCAACGAAACCATCGGCGGCCTGCAATTCGACCACGTGCCGGCTTCGGCCAACGATGTGCCGCTGGTCTGCGACATGTCGTCCGACTTCCTCTCCCGCGAAGTGGACGTCAGCCGTTTCGGTCTGATCTACGCCGGCGCGCAGAAAAACATCGGTCCCGCCGGACTGGTGGTGATGATCATCCGCGAAGATCTGCTGGGACACGCCCGCGCCGACCTGCCCACCATGCTCAACTACCAGGTACATGCCGATGCGGATTCCATGTACAACACGCCGGCCACCTATCCGATTTATATTGCCGGCCTGGTGTTCAAGTGGCTGAAAGAGCAGGGCGGCGTCAAGGGTATGGCCAGTCGCAACGAAGAAAAAGCCGGCTTGCTCTACCACATGATCGAAAGCAGTGGCGGCTTCTACAGCACGCATATCGATCCGGCCTTCCGCTCGCGCATGAACGTAGTATTCCGCCTCAAGGATGAGTCGCTGGAAGAAACCTTCTTGCTGGAAGCGCGGAAAAACGGGCTGGTGCAACTGAAGGGGCATCGCGTGGTGGGCGGCATGCGCGCTTCCATCTATAACGCCATGCCGATTGAAGGCGTGAAAGCACTGGCCAATTTCATGCAGGATTTTGCCCGCCAACACGGCTGATTGTTCTGACTGGCGAACGAATTGTGCAAAACCCTGCGCGGTGCGCGGGGTTTTTTGTACCTGAATCCGGTTTATGATGATGAACTAAGAACAGTTGACTGGCAGCCTTATGCTCGTCACCGCAGCGCCAGGCCAAAGGGTAGCAAAACAAAATGGCCGCGCACCCACACAACAAGAGACATCACATGGATCGCTCACTGCATCGCCTGCTGCTGGCTGGCGGCCTCATCGTTTCACTTGCCATGGGCATCCGTCACGGCTTCGGCTTCTTCATGCCGCCAATGACCTCGGCCTTTGGCTGGACCCGCGAGAGTTTTGCCTTCGCGCTTGGTATGCAAAACCTGCTATGGGGGCTGGCCCAGCCCTTTGCCGGCGCACTGGCGGATCGTCACGGCCCAGGCAAGGTGCTGCTGGGCGGCGGCGTGCTGTATGCGCTGGGCCTGCTGCTGATGACCGTTTCGTCAACGCCGGGCCTGTTTTCCCTGTCCGCCGGCGTTTTGCTTGGACTGGCGCTGTCCGGTACCACCTACAGCGTCATTTTTGGCGTACTGGGGCGCAGCGTGCCGACCGCCTACCGTTCTCGCGCCATGGGCTTGACGGCTGCAGCCGGCAGTTTTGGCCAGTTCGCCATGGTGCCGATCGAGCGCTCTCTGATCGACGGCATGGGCTGGCTGCCCGCGCTGGTTGTGCTGGCGGCTTGCGCCTTATTGATGCTGCCACTCAGCCGCATACTCTCCACCGAAGCGAAACGCTTTGCCACGGAGCCGGTTGCCCATGCGCATCCCAATATCTTGCAGGGCATGTTGCACACCTTCAGTCGCGCCTGGACGGAGCCGGGCTTTCGTCTGCTGATGGCGGGCTATTTCGTCTGCGGTTTTCAAGTAGTGTTCATCGGGGTGCACTTGCCGGCTTACCTGCGCGATCACGGTCTCGGCGGTAATGTGGCCAGCATGGCGTTGGCTCTGATCGGGCTGTTCAATATTTTTGGCACCTTCCTGTTTGGCGAAGCCGGCAGCCGCTATTCCAAGCCCTACCTGCTGGCCGGCATTTATCTGGCGCGCAGCATCGCCATCGGCGCGTTTTTGTACTTCCCGCTCAGCACGGGCAGCGTGCTGATTTTTGCAGCCGTCATCGGTTTTTTATGGCTATCCACCGTACCACTGACCAATGGCGTCATTGCCAGCCAGTTTGGCGTGCAGCACCTTGGCATGCTGTCCGGCGCCGTCTTCTTCTCGCACCAGGTGGGCAGCTTCCTTGGCGTCTGGCTGGGGGGCAAGCTATACGACCTTAACGGCAACTACAACGTGGTGTGGGGAATCGCCATCGTGCTCGGCATCCTTGCCGCGCTGGCCAATTTGCCGGTGCGAGAAACGGCATCCCGCGCCTTCGCCGCCGAGAACGCCAGATGAAGCGCTGGCTGGCCGGTGCGCTGCTGACAGGGGTTTTGCTTTTGCTGCTGCTGCAATACCACAATCCGCGTTTTGTATTGTCGTTCGCGGATCTGATCACCCAATGTTTCTGAATAAGGTCGACATGTTGAAAAAAGACTGGTTCGATGCGCTGCAAGCCATCTGGGAAGAGGGCGAACGCCAGGATGCCGTCGCCACGGAGCGATCCCGTAAGAATCTATTCATCACCCCCGATACGGGGCGCTTTCTCTATCAACTCGTTCGCAGCAAGAATCCGGCGCAAGTATTGGAGATCGGCACCAGCAACGGCTATTCCACACTCTGGCTGGCGCTGGCGTTGCGAGACCAGCCCGGGCTCATCACCAGCCTGGACATCCTTGCCGCCAAGCAGGCCCAGGCTTCGGCCAACCTTGAGCGGTTTGGCCTCGCGGGCAAAGTTTCGCTGGAGCTGACCGATGCCGGAGACTGGCTGCGCGCCGCGCCTGACGCCAGCATCGATCTGGTGTTTCTGGATGCGGATCGCAGCCGTTATGCCGAATATTGGCCGGATTTGCAGCGCGTCCTGCGTAAAGGCGGTCTTATCGTGGTGGATAATGTCCTATCGCACGCCGACGAGTGCGCTGAATTTATCGGTCAGGTGCTTGCGACGAATGGCTATCTCGCGGAAACTTACCCGATTGGAAAAGGCCAGTTTGTCATTGTGAAAGACTGATTCGTGTCAGAAGAACTGCTCAAGCAACATCGCGACGCCATCGACTCCATCGATGTCCAGATTCTCAACCTGCTTAACCAGCGCGCCAGTCACGCCCGCGAGATTGGCGAGATCAAGGGCGGCGGCATCATCTATCGGCCAGAGCGCGAAGCCCAGGTACTGCGCCGGATCAAGGCACTGAACCCCGGCCCGCTGCCTAGCGAAAGCGTGGCCCGCCTGTTCCGTGAAATCATGTCGGAGTGCTTGGCGCTGGAAAAGCCGCTCTCCATTGCCTACCTCGGCCCGGAAGGCACCTTCACCCAACTGGCCGCCACCAAGCACTTTGGTCATGCGGCGCATACCGTGGCCTGCGCTTCGGTTGACGAAGCCTTCCGCTTGGTCGAGTCCCGCGCGCTGGATTACGTTGTCGCGCCGGTGGAAAACTCCACCGAGGGCGCCGTCGGCCGCACCCTGGACCTGATGGTGAGCTCCCAATTGAAAATTTGCGGCGAGGTAGTGCTGCGCATTCATCACCATCTGCTGCGACAAAGCGAAGGACTGGACGGCATTACACGCGTTTATGCCCACGCCCAGGCACTGGCTCAGTGTCACGAATGGCTGAACAAAAACCTGCCCGCCGGCGTCGAGCGCGTTTCCGTGGCCAGCAACGCTGAGGCCGCCCGCCTTGCCAGCGAGGACCCGCGCTTCGCCGCCATCGCAGGCCAGGCCGCCGCCGAGCGCTACGGCCTGCTGAAGTTGGCCGAAAACATTGAAGACGAGCCCAACAACACCACGCGCTTCCTGGTGCTGGGTCATCAAGAGGTCGGCGCAACCGGACAGGACAAAACCTCCATCGTCGTGTCCGCGCCCAATCGCCCGGGCGCGGTGCATTACCTGCTGGCCCCGGTGGCGGAGAACGGCGTCTCCATGACCAAATTCGAATCGCGCCCATCGCGAGCCGGGCTGTGGGACTACGTGTTCTTCATCGATATGGAAGGCCATCACGGCGATGCCAATGTCGCCGCCGCGCTAGCAGGGCTTGCAGAGCGCACTTCCTTTGTGAAGGTGCTAGGTTCCTATCCGCAAGCGGTGCTCTAAACCCTGTTAGCAGCCCGCCACGCGCCGGCGCTGCCACATACATCACCGGGCGGGAAGCATCCAGCCCGGTTTTCATTTTGGAAGGCATGTCATGAAATCAATCTGTCTGTTTTGCGGCTCCAACAAAGGGGTCAAGCCCGAGTACCAGACAGCGGCGCGCGAGTTTGGTCGCACCCTGGCCGAGCAAGGCATCACACTGGTTTATGGTGCCGGCAAGGTTGGCTTGATGGGCGTGGCGGCCGACGCTGCGCTCGAGGCCGGCGGGAAGGTCATTGGCATCATTCCGGAATTCCTCAAGGCCAAGGAAGTGGCGCACCTGGGCCTCACCGAACTGCATGTCACTGAAACCATGCACCAGCGCAAGGCCATGATGGCCGAGCTCTCGGATGGTTTTGTCGCATTGCCCGGCGGCTTTGGCACTTTTGACGAACTGTTTGAAATTCTCACCTGGGGGCAACTGGCCCTGCATCGCAAACCGGTAGGCCTGCTGGATGTGGCCGGCTTCTACCAGCCGCTGCTTGCCATGGCTCGCCACGCCTCGAGCGAGGGCTTTGTCTCTTCGGCCAACCTGGAACTGTTTGCCGCCGACAGCAACGTCACCGGCCTTCTGCAACGCATGCGCGAGTACAAACCGATGACAACCGACAAATGGCTTGATCTGTCGCGCGCCTGACCCCATCTTCTGCACATCGCCATCACACAGGCATTCACCATGACGGCAACTCGCAGATTGCGCCGCTGGCTCAGCGCCCCTCTTGTCTGGCTGGCCGCGCTTGTCATCGCCTTTGAAGAGCTGGCCTGGGACGAACTATCGTCCCTGATGGGCTGGCTTGGCCGTTTACCAGTGCTGCGCGAACTGGAGCAGTGGATCGCCAGCCGTTCGCCAAAAATATCCTTGCTGTTGTACCTGGTGCCGATGCTGGCACTGCTGCCGGTCAAGCTGCTGGCAGTGTTCGCCATCACTCAGGGCTATGCCATATTCGGCCTGCTGGTCATCCTGCTGGCCAAACTGGGCGGCACCGCCATTTTGGCGCGGCTTTTCACACTGACTCAGCCGCAACTGATGCAGCTGCCCTTGTTTGCCTTATGGTATGCGCGCTTCTTGCGCTTCAAGGCCTATATCAACGAGCGGCTGGCAGAGTCGCCCACCTGGCAAGCCGCTCATCGCGGCATCCAACAGGTGCGCGCCATGCTTCGCCGCCCGTCGCGCTGGCGTCGCCGAGGAAAATGGTTGTCACGACGCTGGCCGGTTCTGAGAAAATAGCAAATCGACTCAAGGAGAATCCAACATGAAACGCATGGCTGTGGTCCTGTCTGGTTGCGGCGTCTACGACGGCTCGGAAATCACCGAGGCTGCTGGCGTTGTCATCGCGTTGTCCCAAGCGGGCTGGCAGGCTGCCTTTTTCGCGCCGGACCGGGATCAAATGCATGTGGTGGATCATGCCAAAGGGCAACAGGCTGGCGAAAGCCGCAATATGCTCAGCGAGTCGGCGCGTATTGCGCGCGGCGACATCAAGCCGCTCAGCCTGCTTGAAGCCGGCGATTTTGATGCGCTGATTTTCCCCGGCGGTTTTGGCGCAGCCAAAAACCTGACCCGCTTTGTAGAGCTGGGGCCAGCCGCGACGCTTTTTCCGGACGTATCACGCGTAGTCAATGCTTTCATGCAGGCGGGGAAGCCTGTGGCCGCGCTTTGCGCCGCGCCGTTGGTGCTGGGCCTTGCAGCCCGCGACGCCGGCCTGAACGGCGTGCGGATCACTTTTGGCCATGAAGAAGAGGGGCGAGACATGATTGCCGCGCTGCAAGCCTGGGGGCAACAGCATGAAGAAAAGCCGGTCAGCGAAGCCTGCGTGGACGCCGAGCGGAAATTCATCAGTGTGCCGGCCTATATGTACGGTGCCGCCACGCCGGCACAGGTGTTTGCCGCCTGTCAGTCGGCCGTAGCCGCTGTTGATCAATTGCTTGTCGGGAAGTTTGCATGATCATTGTCATGAAAGGTCCGGCCACCGAGTCGGATATTCAGTCCGTTATCGACAAGATTCGCCATGCCGGGCTGACCGAGCATGTGTCGCGCGGTACGGAGCGCACCATCATCGGTGCAGTGGGCGATGAACGCTCGCTGTCGCCAGAAATGTTTGAACTGATGCCGGGCGTTGAACGCGCCATGCGAGTGCTCAAGGATTACCGCATTGTGGCGCGCGACGTACATCCTGCCAACACGGTGGTGCATGTGCGAGGCTTGGCCATAGGCGGCCCGGAGCTGCAGATATTTGCCGGGCCGGCGGCGGTGGAGTCCGCAGTGCAGATGGATGCGGCGGCGGCCATTGTTAAACAAACCGGCGCGCGCTTACTTTGTGGCGGCGCGTTCAAGCCGCGAACCAGCCCTTACGCTTTTCAGGGCTTGGGCATGGAAGGACTGGAGTTGCTGCGCGATAGCGCGCGAGGGCAGGGTTTGCCGATGGTGACCGAGCTGCTGGATGTGCGGCAACTGGAGGCGTTTCTGGAATACGACGTGGATGTCATCCAGATCGGTGCGCGCAATATGCAGAATATCGGTCTACTCAAAGAAGTGGGTCGCATCAACAAGCCGGTGATTCTCAAGCGAGGTCTGTCCGCCACGTTGAATGAATGGCTGACCGCCGCCGAATATATCGCCGCCGGCGGCAACCACAACATCATTTTTTGCGAACGCGGTATCCGCAGCTTCGAACCGAGCTATCGCAACACCTTGGACATCAGCGCCATTCCAGTGCTGAAACGGGAAACCCACCTGCCCGTCATTGTCGATCCATGCCACTCCGGCGGCAAAGCCTGGATGGCGCCAGCGCTGGCCAAGGCATCGCTGGCCGCGGGGGCGGATGGCTTGTTGCTGGAAGTTCACCCCGAACCCGCCAGTGCGCTGTGCGATGGGGACCAAGCGCTGTCGCCAGATGAATTCCAGCAGCTGATGACAGAGCTGAGCTCGCTGGCTGCGGCGCTTGGACGCCCGCTGGCTTGAGTCTGCGCACGTCTCCGTGGTCTGAAACAAAAAAACCGGTCATCTGACCGGTTTTTTTGTTTCTACATTATCTCAAGTCCAGCCAAGCAGTATGGGGGCCAGCCAGTGGCCCAGCCCCATCAGCACCAGAGGCATCAACAACAGGCAGCCCAGCAACACCACCCACGGCAACGAAGCTGCCTGCCTGCGCCGGAAAATGTCGGCATAGAATCGGTAGAAGATGTAACTAAGCACTACCACCAACGGCGGCAACATCACATAGGCGGCCAGGGGTCGCCACTCCAGCCACGGCGACAGCAGCGCCGTGCCCGCCGTCAAGGTTAGCTGGGAACTGAACAGGGCGGCCAGACGAGGCTCCTCACCGGTGAAATGCAGCCCTTGCCGACTGATTCGACCCACACCCAGCACCCAAAATGCGGCGGCAATCGACACCCAGACATAACCGAAGACGAAGGGCAACCAGATCGGGCGCAGAGGCTGGATCGGGTCGGAATGGCGAAACATGAAGGACAACACAAAATATCCGGCAACAAAAGAGGCGACGGCTACGCCGCTGCGACCCGCAATCAGACGCCAATACACGTGCAGCAAGTAGCTGGCCACCAAGGCCATCAGCAGCCAGCCGGTAGGAGTTGCCGTCATGCCTTGCCCAGTACGCGCGTTAAAGCGGCAGAGATGAGCTGGCCCATCTGGGCCAGATAGTGGGTGTGCATGTCGAAGGTAAACCGCTGCGGATCATCGCTGGCCAGCACCAGAATGCCAAAGGCCGCGCCGGTCGCATCCTGCAAGGCAATCTGGCTGAAGGACTGCAACACAGGCATTGGCGGAAACCAGCCCAGCACTTCGTCGTTGACGTATGGCCCGCAATAGGGCGCGGACAGGTTGCGCGCCAAAGCCAGCACTTCGTGCCGGGCGTTGTAACAGGGATTGGCTTCGGCATTCGGATGCCACAAGCGAATGGCCAGCCGGTTAATGCCGAAATCTTCGTGGAAGCATTTTTCCAGCGCCGCAATCACATCCGGCAGGGTGGCCGCGAGCTGCAGCGCCAGCGACATGCGATGTGCGCAGCCGATGATGCGGTCATTGGCTTCGCCGTGGCGGATCAACTGATGCAGACGGGCTTCCAGCTGGCGATTCTTGTCTTTCAGCTCCAGCATCTGCCGTTCGGCAAGGGAGACCACCACGCGGTCTTGCGCGGCCGGCGCAGGGCGCAGGCCGAACTGTTCCGCGTGATGCAGCAGAAAGTCAGGATGGTTTTCCAGATAAGTCAGCACCTCGTCGCTATGCATCAGCGGTTTCCTTTTCTGTAATCAGTGTTGTTGCTAGATATCAATCTCGCCCTGGAACACGGTAACGGCTGGGCCGGTCATGCGAACCGGGTGGCCTTCGCCATGCCATTCAATCTGCAAATCGCCACCGCGTGTATGCACTTGCACCTTGGCGTCCAGCAAGCCGCGACGAATGCCGGACACTACCGCCGCGCAGGCACCCGTGCCGCAGGCCAGCGTTTCGCCTGCGGCGCGCTCGTAAACGCGCAAGCGGATTTCGTGACGGGAAACAATCTGCATGAAACCGGCGTTGACCCGCTCGGGAAAGCGATGATGGTTTTCGATCAGGGCGCCCAGCTTGCCTACCGGGGCGGAGTCCACATCATCGACCACCTGGACGGCGTGCGGGTTCCCCATCGAGACCACGCTGATGTCGCAAGCGTGACCTTCGATGTCCAGCGGATGCGTGATGGCTTCGCCTTCCGCGACGAAGGGAATCTCCACCGGGCGGAAGCGGGGTATGCCCATGTCCACCACTGCCTGATCCTTGCCCAGATATTCGGGGATGATCACACCGCGCGCGGTTTCCACACGGATTGCTTTCTTGTTGGTAAGCTTCTGGTCGCAGACAAACTTGGCGAAACAGCGCGCGCCATTGCCGCACTGCTCCACTTCGCCGCCGTCATTGTTGAAAATGCGGTAGCGGAAGTCGTTGCCGTCGGCAATGGGAGGCTCGACCAGCAGCAGCTGGTCAAAGCCGATGCCAAAATGGCGGTCGCCAAGGCGGCGAATCTGGTCGTGCTCGAGATTGATGGCCTGGCGGACCCCGTCAATGACCATGAAGTCATTGCCAAGCCCTTGCATCTTGCTGAATTTGAGTCGCATCGAAGTGTGTTCAGGTTGCGGATTAGGCCGAAATGCCTTCCATCATAACCGATAGGTTGCCCCTGTCCAGCGCTGAGATGCCGGTGTGATTGACACCTTACTAACCAGTAAGTAAAGTCGCCAAATGAAAGCAGAAACTGATTCCCGCACCGATACGCGCAAACGCATTCTCGACATCGCCGAGGAATTGCTGCTGACCCGCGGCTACAACGCCTTCAGCTACCAGCACATCAGCACCGAGCTGGGCGTGCGCAACGCCGCCATTCACTATCATTTTCCCAAAAAGAATGATCTTGGCGTGGCGCTGATTCAGCGCTACCGCCGTCGTTTCCAGCGCTTTATCGATGCGCAGGCCGAGCTCAGCCCCGCCGAGCAGTTGGAGCGCTATTTCACCCTGACCGACGCTTACTTCGACAGGGATCAGCAAATTTGCCCCAGCGGCATACTCACCACGGAATACCAGACCCTGCCCGACGACATGCGCGCAGAGGCTAATGCCTTTGTCGATGAAATGCGCGACTGGGCAGTGCGCATCGCCGAATCGGGGCGGACTGACGGCAGCATGCGGTTTGCCGGCACGCCGGAGGCGATGGGGCTATTGATGCTTGCCGCGCTTCAAGGCGGGCTGCAACTGGCGCGCACAGACACCACCGTGCTGGCCACCTTGAAAACACAGGTCAAGTCGCTGCTCGGCTTGGTCTGATCACTCACTCCATGACAATACGATAAAGGGCTGACACGCATGGAATACAAGAAAAACAGCATGAGCAGAATTGCCGACAAGGCAGGGCGCTTGCCGGTGGGCTTGCGCAGCACGGTGTTGAGCTTGCTCTTCGGCAAACTGGTGCCGTTTCTCTCTACAGCCGGGCTGCGCTTCGAGCAGGTAGGACACGAACAACTGACCGTCTCCATCCGCAATCGCCGCAAAGTGCAGAACCATATCAAGGGCGTGCATGCCGCAGCCATGGCGCTGCTGGCCGAAACCGCCACCGGCTTCGTCGTCGGCATGAATGTGCCGGACGACAAGCTGATGCTGCTCAAGTCGATGAAGGTGAACTACACCAAGCGCTCTCAAGGGAATATGCGCGCCGTGGCGCGCCTGACGCCGGAGCAGATTCAACTGATGCACGATACCGAAAAGGGTGATGTGCTGGTGGAAGTGACCGTGACCGATGAGTCCGGCGAATCGCCGGTACAGTGTGAGATGGTCTGGGCCTGGATTCCCAAAAAGCGTCCGCAACCGCAAGCCTGAGGAGAGCGCAATGCCGCAATGGAATACGCTGGACATCGCCATTCACGACAAGGTGGCGCTGATCAGTTTTAATCGGGCCGACAAGGCCAATGCGCTCAATCAGGCCATGTGGCAAGAACTGAAGCATGCCATGGAGTGGGCCGATGGCGAGCCGACAGTCCGTGCAGTGGTGCTGGCCGGCAAGGGCAAGCATTTTTGTTCTGGCATCGACCTGAGCATGCTGATGGGTGTCCAGGCGGCAGTCCAGGACGAGTGCGAAGCGCGCAAGCGGGAAAAACTGCGTCGTCTGATTTTGGATCTGCAAGCCTGCGTCAGCAGCCTCGAACAGTGCCGCAAGCCGGTGATTGCGGCCATTCACGGCGCCTGTCTTGGCGGCGGGCTGGACATCGCGCTGGCGGCAGACTTCCGCCTGGCGGCGGCCGACGCAGTATTTGGCGTGCGCGAAGTGGACATCGGCATGGTGGCGGACGTTGGCACGCTACAGCGCCTGCCTGGCGTGGTCGGGCAGGGCATCGCACGAGAGATGGCGCTGACCGGGCGCGACATGTTGGCCGAAGAAGCCTGTCGAACGCAGCTGGTGAACCGGGTATTGCCCGATGGCGCCGCCGTGCTGGCGGACGCACTGGCCACGGCAGCCCTGATCGCCGGCAAGTCGCCGCTGGCGGTGCGCGGCAGCAAGGAAATCCTTAACTACGGCCGCGATCACAGCGTGGCGGACGGCCTCAACTATGTGGCTACCTGGAATGCCGCCATGCTGCTGTCCGAAGACATCCAGAAAGCAGGTATGGCAGCCATGACGCGGCAGCAGGCAAGCTTTCGCGACTAAGCCATTCCAGTCCGCGGGCCACAAAAAACGGCACCAGATGGTGCCGTTTTGTTTTTTTACGTACGCCGTTTATTGCGCAGCGCTGGCGGCCTGCGCGGCCGGCTGCTTGACTGATTCCCACTTGCCAGCCTTCAGCTGGTACAGGGATACCGTGCCATTGCGGATATTGCCCTTGTCGTCAAAGGCGATTTCGCCGGTGACACCCTTGAAGTCGGTCTTGCCGATTTCCGGCAAATACTTGGCGGGGTCGGCGGAGCCGGCGCGCTTCATCGCTTCGATCATCACTCGAGTGGCGTCGTAGGTATAAGGCGCATACGCCTGGATTTCCGCATTGAAGCGCTTCTTGAACTTGTCGTTGAAGGCAGCGAATCCGGGCATGCTTTCTTTTGGCGAACCCGCAGTGGAAGCGTAAGCGCCTTCGGCCGCATCGCCGCCCAGCTTGGCGAACTCACTGGTATTGACGCCATCCGCCCCCATGAAAGCTGCGGCAATGCCCAGCTTGCGCATCTGCTTCACCATCGGGCCGGCTTGCGCGTCCATGCCACCATAGAACAACAGATCCGGCTTCTCACCCTTGATGGAGGTGAGGATGGCCATGAAGTCCGTCGCGCTGTTGGTGGTGTATTCGCGCTTGATAACCTTGCCACCAGCCGCTTCCACGGCCTTGGCGAAGTCGTCCGCCAGGCCCTGGCCATAGGTAGTGCGGTCATCGATGATGGCGATGCGCTTGGCTTTCAACTCGCCCACTGCGAACTTGGCCAAAGCCTGGCCTTGCTGCACGTCGTTGGCGATGATGCGGAAGGTGTTCTTGTAGCCTTGCTCGGTGAATTTGGGGCTGGTGACCGAGCCTGCGATCATCGGAATGCCAGCATCAGAATAGATGCGAGATGCAGGAATGGCCGCGCCGGAAGTCAGGTGGCCGATAACGCCGGCAACCTTAGCGTCCACGAAACGCTGCGCCACCTGTGTGGCGGTTTTCGGATCGGCCTGATCATCTTCCGACACAACTTCAAACTTGACGGCTTTGCCATCCAGCTTGATCTTCTCTGCATTAGCTTCTTCAGCGGCCAGCTTCACGCCGTTGTCGGCATCGCGGCCCCAGTGAGCAAACGGGCCGGTCAGGGGGTTGGCCGATGCGATCTTGATGACAGTCTCGCCTGCGGCGGTCGCAGCGGCGCCGGAACTATCGGCGGAGGAAGTGGATTGCTGTTGGCTGCAGGCACACAAAGCCAGCACGCCGCTCAGGATAAGGGTGTTACGTGGGGGAAACATGGAAATGCCCTGGTCTGTTTGAAAGTTATAAGGGTCATTTACCACAAAGCGCTTTTGGCATTTCAGGTCAGCCGACCCAAGGGTGGCGGGGCGGTTTGAATGACGCGAATGGATACAATCGACGCCACTGACCCGACTATTTTTGCTGCTTTGCAAAAAAGCGTCAACTAACGGCTACGTCAATGGGATGGCCTCGGGCCGGCAAAAGCTTGCGGCAAAGCAAAAAAGGCGCAGATTGCTCTGCGCCTTTTGCTTGATGCGTTAGCCTGTTACTGGGCAGCGCTGGCTGCGGCCGGGCCGCCAACGGTGGAAACCACTTCCCACTTGCCGCCCTTGACCTGGTACACGGTAACGGCGCCGTTCTTGATGTCGCCCTTGTCGTCAAAGGCGATCTTGCCGGTAACGCCGGTGTAATCGGTCTTGCCCACTTCCGGCAGGTAAACCTTCGGATCCGTGGACTTGGCGCGCTTCATTGCGTCTACCAGCACGCGAACAGCGTCATACTCGTACGGAGCGTAGATCTGGACTTCGGTATTGAACTTGGCCTTGAACTTGTCGTTGAAGGCATTGAAGCCCGGCATCTTGTCGCGCGGAACGCCGCAGCTGGACGCGAACTGGCCTTCGGAAGCTTCGCCAGCCAGCTTCACGAATTCCGGAGTTTGCCAGCCGTCGCCACCCATCAGCTTGGCCTTGATGCCCAGGCGGGTCATTTGCTTGGCCAGCGGGCCGGCTTGCGCGTCCATGCCGCCGTAGAAAATGACATCCGGCTTGGTGGCCTTGATGGAGGTCAGAATGGCGTTGAAGTCGGTAGCGGTGTTGGTAGTGAATTCACGCTTCACCACTTCCACGCCCTTGCCCTTTACGGCTTTCTCGAACTCGTCGGCCAAGCCTTGGCCGTAGGCGGTGCGGTCATCAATGATGGCCACTTTCTTGGCCTTCAGGCCGTCAGCCGCGAACTGACCCAGAGCAGTACCTTGCTGAACGTCGTTGGCGATCACGCGGAAGGTGGTTTTGAAACCCTGCTTGGTGTAGTCCGGGTTGGTAGCGGACGGGGAGATCTGGGGAATGCCGGCATCGGAGTAAATCTTGGAGGCCGGGATGGTGGTGCCGGAGTTCAGGTGACCAACTACGCCAACCACACCCGCGTCAACCAGACGCTGAGCAACTTGGGTACCGATTTTCGGGTCGCCTTGGTCGTCTTCGGAAACCAGTTCGAACTTAACCTTCTTGTCGCCGATGGTCACGCCTTCGGCATTCAGGTCTTCGATAGCCAGCTTGGCGCCGAATTCGTTGTCTTTGCCCAAGTGCGAGATCGGGCCGGACATCGGGGATACCTGGCCGATCTTGACTACCACGTCGCCGCCGGCGGCTGCGGCCGGAGCGGAAGCGGCGCCGGCTGCAGGCGCAGCCGCTTGTTCTTGCTTGCCACAAGCAACCAGAGTCATGGCTGCAGCGGCGATGAGGCTCAGACGAGCGTATTTATTCATGTTTTATTTCCCCTGATCTTATCTATGTAGACTTGGCGATCTCTATGAACCGCCTCGCCGGGAAGCGAGACCGGTCCTCTACTGATTCAGGCCATTCTTTTGGAATAGCCATCAGTTGCGCTGATTATGGGGAGCACTTTACGCGAGTGTCAACGGGGTATTCCGAGCCGTCTGCAATTAATTTCCTACAGTGTCACCTGGCCGCACCAAGCGCCCTTGCGCGAGCGCAGCGCGCAGCGCCATCTTCTTCTGGCAAACCGCTCCAGCCCTGCAGGTTTTTCTCCACGATGTCCGCCAGTGCGGCAATCCATTGCGGGTTGTCATTCAGGCAGGAAAGGTAGCGATATTCCCCACCGCCGGCGTGCTGGAAGATTTCCTTGCCTTCCATGGCGATTTCCTCCAGCGTCTCGAGGCAATCGCCAAGAAATCCGGGGCAAACAATATCCAGTCGCTTAACGCCGGCCTTGCCCAGCTCGTCCAGCACAACGCTGGTATAGGGTTGCAGCCACTCGGCGCGACCGAACCGGCTCTGGAAACTGATGACATATTGCTCCGGCTTGAGCCCGAGCTTTTCCGCCAGCAGACGGCCGGTTTTCTGGCATTCGCAGAAGTAGGGGTCGCCTTTGTCCAGCGTGAAGCGCGGCACACCGTGAAAACTCATTACCAGTTTGTCCGGGGCACCTTGCAACTGCCATTGCTGACGGATGTGGGTCGCTAGGGCGGCGATATAGCCGGCGTCGTCATGAAAGTGGCGGATAGTGCGCACTTCCGGCATGTTGCGCATTGTCATCAGCACGCGAAACACTTCATCCAGCGCCGTGGCGCTGGATGAGCCGGCGTATTGCGGATACAGCGGCACCACCAGAAGTCGCTCGACCCCTTGCTCGCGCATGCGGCCGATAACGCTTTCAACCGACGGATTGCCGTAGCGCATGGCGAAATCCACCACCAGCCCGCGATGACCGCGTTCGCCTAGCAAGCCTTTGAGCAAGGATGCTTGTTTGCGAGTATTCACCAGCAAGGGGGAGCCATCCTGCGTCCAGATACTGGCGTACTTTTCCGCGGACTTGGCTGGCCGGGTGTTGAGGATGACGCCATTGAGAATGAACCACCACACAGCACGCGGAATTTCAATGACGCGGGTGTCGGAAAGAAACTGCTTGAGGTAGGGGCGCAGCGCTTTTGCAGTTGGCGCGTCGGGGGTGCCCAGATTGACCAGCAGGATGCCGGTACGCGACTGATCTTCGTGGCGACGGACGGGTTCTGTGAGATAGCGGGGCATGAAAACCTCGTGTTCGATCAAAAAAGCCGGCTAAGCCGGCCTTGTTCAGTCTTCTCTGGCCGGAGCCAGCACCGTGCGGTTGCCGTTGGTTTCCATACTGGAAACCAAGCCGGCCGCTTCCATTTGTTCTATTAGCCGGGCCGCGCGATTGTAGCCGATGCGCAAATGACGCTGCACCGAAGAGATAGAGGCTTTACGGGTTTTGACCACGATGGCGACGGCCTCGTCGTAAAGCGGATCGCTTTCGCCGCTGCCATCCACATCGCCGCCCGCCGAGCCGCCGGCGTCATCCGCCTCGGCCTGCCCGGAGAGAATGCCTTCCACGTAGTCGGGCTCGCCGGTGGTTTTCAGGTACTCCACCACATGGTGCACCTCGTCATCGGCGACAAATGCGCCGTGCACGCGGTTGGGGTAGCCGGAACCCGGCGGCAGGAACAGCATGTCGCCCTGGCCCAGCAGGGCTTCTGCGCCCATCTGGTCCAGGATGGTGCGAGAGTCGATCTTGCTGGACACCTGGAACGCGATGCGGGTAGGAATATTGGCCTTGATCAGGCCGGTAATCACGTCCACCGAAGGCCGCTGGGTAGCCAAAATAAGATGGATGCCGGCAGCCCGTGCTTTTTGCGCCAAGCGCGCAATCAGCTCTTCGATCTTCTTGCCGGCCACCATCATTAGGTCGGCCAACTCATCAATCACCACCACGATCATCGGCAGCACGTCCAGCGGCTCTGGTGTTTCCGGCGTCAGGCTGAACGGGTTGGGCACCTTCTCGCCGGCCTTTTCCGCATCGCGAATCTTCTGGTTGTAGCCCGCCAGATTGCGCACGCCCAGCTTGGACATCAGCTTGTAGCGCCGTTCCATCTCGCCCACGCACCAGTTGAGCGCGTTGGCGGCTTGTTTCATATCAGTGACCACCGGGGCCAAGAGGTGCGGAATACCTTCGTAAACCGATAGCTCCAGCATCTTTGGGTCCACCATGATCAGCCGCACTTCGCGCGGGCTTGCCTTGTACAGCAACGACAGGATCATGGCATTGATGGCAACCGACTTGCCGGAGCCGGTGGTGCCCGCCACCAGCACGTGGGGCATCTTGGCGAGGTCGGCCGATACCGGCTGACCAGCAATATCCTTGCCAAGTGCGATGGTGAGGCGGGAGCTCATGTTCTGATAACCGTCGGAGCCGATGATTTCCGACAGGCGCACGATCTGGCGTTTCGGATTGGGCAGCTCCAGACCCATATAGGTTTTGCCCGGGATGGTTTCCACTACGCGGATGGAAACCAGCGAAAGGGCACGGGCCAGGTCCTTCATCAGGTTGACGATTTGCGAACCCTTGACGCCCACGGCCGGCTCGATTTCGTAGCGGGTGATGACGGGCCCCGGATAGGCGGCGATCACCTTCACGTCCACGCCAAAATCAGCCAGTTTGCGCTCGATGAGCCGCGAGGTGTATTCGACGGTTTCCTGCGACACCGACTCCGATTGTTCTTTCGGCGCTTCCAGCAACGTCAGGCCGGGCAACTCGCCGCTATTGGGATCGGCAAACAGAGACTGCTGCACAGGCTTTTGCAGCTTGGGCGACACCGGCACTTCCGTCTGGGCCGGCTCGATGCGGATCGGCGTCTTGTCTTCCTGTTTTTTCTTTTCGGTGCTGACTTTGGCCTCGCGCTGCTGGGCTGTCTCCCGACCGATTTCACGGTCCTTGCGCGCTTGCCACGCATGCCAGACGTTCAACACCCCATCCTCCACCGCGCCGCCGATGCGCTCCATGATGTCCAGCCAGGATAAACCGGTGAACAGGGAAAAGCCGATGGCGCCCGTGACGGAAAGCAAGAGATAGGAACCCGACAAGCCAAGCCCGTGGGAGACACCCTTGCCGATGAAGTGGCCGAACATGCCGCCGGCGGACAAAGGCAGGTTCAGCTGTTTACCACCCAGCACAATGCTTTCAAAGCTGGCGCTGGAGACCAGCAACAGGAAAAAGCCGCCTATCGCAGCAGCGGTAATGGGATTGAATTTCCAGCCCAGGGTCTCAATGCGGCGATAGCCCCAGGCGATGGCCACCAGGCAAAATACCACCATCCACCAGGCGGACAGACCAAAGATATAAAGCAGCATATCGGCGAGCCAAGCGCCGAACGCGCCGCCGTAATTGCGCACGGTGGGGTCGGAGGAACTGTGAGACCAAGACGGGTCTTGCGGAGAGTAGCTGGCCAGAATCAGCACCAGATACACGGCCACCACCGCCATCAGTAACCACCATGCTTCTCGCAGCAGGTTGGCCAGCTTGGGCGGCAGGGGCGTTTGACTGTTCTTGACGACGGCCTTTCGTTTGAAAAGTCGCATGTTTATCGCATTAGGCTTATGACAGTGCGAGATTATAGCCTGATACGGCGTCTCAGTACGGATAGAGTGCGCCAAGTACGCGCAAGCCGCTGGCTCCGGTGACTTCGGGCAAGTTGGCGGGCTGCCGGTGGTGGAAGCGCCAACCCAGCCAGGCAAAGGCGGCGGCCTCCACCTGGTGTACCGGCAGGCCAAGCTCTGCCGTGCTGGCCCAACGCATGTCGGGCGCCATGGCGGCCAGCTCGGCCATCAGGGCGCCATTGAGCGCGCCGCCGCCGCAGACGTAGACCGACCGGGTGTCGGGGCAGGCGCCATGAATGGCATCGACAATGCTGCGCGCCGTCAGCGCGAGCAAGCTGCACTGCACATCCGCCGGCGGCACGTCGCCGTGCCGAGCCAGTTTGCCGACCAGCCAAGGCAGGTCGAACAGGTCCCGCCCCGTGCTTTTGGGCGGCGGCTGAAGGAAAAAGTCTTCGGCCAACATGTCGCGCAGCAAGCCGGCATGAAGCTGGCCGCTGGCGGCCCACTCGCCATTGACGTCGTAACGTCGGCCGGTGTGCTGGTGACACCAGGCATCCATCAGCATATTGCCCGGCCCGCAATCAAAACCGATCACGGGCTGACCCGCTGCCAGTCGGGTGAGGTTGCTGATGCCGCCGATATTGAGGATGACGCGACTTTCCGTTGCATCGGCAAACACGGACTGATGAAAGGCGGGCACCAGCGGCGCGCCCTGGCCGCCGGCCGCCACATCGCGGGCGCGGAAATCGCCCATGACATCAATGCCGCAGCGCTCCGCCAGCAGGGCCAGATTCACGCTTTGCAAGGTGTAGCCCTGATGAGGCGCGTGGCGAATGGTCTGACCGTGACAAGCCACGGCAATGATGTCGCCTTCGGATTTGCCTGCCTTCAGCAGCAAACCGCGCACCGCATCCGCGTACAGCAGGGCCAGTCGATTGGCCAGCAGCGCCTCCCGGCGCAACTCGTCATGACCCACCGCCTGCAGGCTCAGCACCTCGTCGCGCATGTCCTGTGGGTAGGGAGTGCAATGTTCAGCCTCCACGTCGAGGCGGCCATCTTCGGCAAACCTTGCCAGCACAGCGTCGACGCCGTCCAGGCTGGTGCCCGACATCAATCCGATAAAGCGTTCTGTCATCAGTCCTTTTGCGCCAGCACCAGCGGCACGCCGTCCAAGAGGGCGAGCTTGCTCGACATGATCTGGCGATCCTTCCTGAATTGGGTGAGCTGGGCGGTGGTGAGGCCCTGCGCCGGCAGGGCGGCGGTGGCCGGGTCCACCGGCTGGCCATTCACTTTCACCTCAAAATGCAAATGCGCACCGGTAGAGCGACCGGTGCTGCCGACATAGCCTATCACGTCGCCGGCCTTCACCACCTGGCCAGCCTTCAGGCCGGCGGCAAAACCCTGCATGTGGCCGTACAGCGTCGCCAGCTTGCCGCTGTGGCGAATTTCCACCGCCTTGCCATAACCGCCTTGCCAGCCGGCGGACTTCACCACGCCATCCGCTGGCGCCACAATGGGCGTTCCGGCCGCGGCTGCGTAATCCACTCCCTCATGCATGCGAAGAGAGCGCAGTATCGGATGATAGCGCGTGCCGAAGCCCGAGCTGATGCGGTAATTGCTGACCGGCTGACGGCTGAAACCCTTGCGTACCGGCTGGCCCTGTTCGTCGTAATAAGCACCCGACTCGCTGTCGTGCGCCACGTAGAAAGCCTGGCGGATGTGACCGTCGTGGGTCACTTCGGCAGCCAGTATCCGCCCGGTAGCGATGGGGCTGCCATTATAAAGCAGGGTTTCGTAGACCAGTCGCACGCTGTCGCCATTGACCAGCTTGTCGAGATCCAGCCGGTCGGCGAACACATCATCCAACTGGGCAGTCACCTCGCGCGGAATGCCGGCACGGGCAAAGGAGGAGGACATGGAACCGCGAATGCCCACGGTGCGCAGGGTGTCGATCGTGTCGGTTTCCACTGGGTCGGCGCTGGCTTGCCATTGCCCCTTGTCCAACGTCAGCGCTACCAGCACTTTCTCGCCGTTTTCGTCATCGTTGAGAAAACTCAAACCGAACAGGTCGCCGTCATCATTGGTTTGCACCGAGATGCTGGCGCCCGTTTTCAGGCGCAGCAAATCCTTGGATACTGGCCCCGACGCTAGGAAGCGGCGGGCGTCGCTGTCGCGCACGCCAAGCCGGTTGAGCACACGAAAGAGGGTGTCGCCGCGCTGAATGATTTCAGCGCGCCAATAGCGCGCATTGCTGGCCGCAGGGCGGAACTCGGGCAGTGCCAGCCGCTGGGTTACGGTTTGGACAACCACATCGGGCACACTGGCGGCTTTGTCGCCAGGCATCACGGCGAAAGCGGTAACGGTGCCGAAAAACGGCAGACTGCCGGCCAGCAAAAACAGGCCAAGCGGGTGATTGATCAGGGAGTGGGCGCACTTTTGCGGGAAACGGAGCAGTTTGCGATAATCCATCATTCTCGAGGGCGGCGGGCTGGGCCCGCTTCAGGGTTCTGGTTGGCGACGGCCGAAACGGCAAATGGCTGTTGGTGAAGCGTCTCTGTCATAAGTTCCTGATCCTGCCCGACTATTTTCCAATCCTTCGCATCGCCGTCGCGCGATGCCCTGCGACACACCCTGACATCATGAAGTTGACCCTGTTCATGCCCGGGCTTGGCTGGCTGGACGGCCACGACGGCGCGGAAGTCTGCAAAGGCTTGGCACTACCCGCCCTGAGCCTGCTGCTGGGGCGCGGCCAGCTGACGCGCCAGACTTGCACCCTGAGCGAGCGTAAGGCCAGCCTGCTGCCGGCTGGCGACGCCAGCCCCGCCAGCCGGTTTGCCGCCCAATGCGAGCTCGACCCTTCGGCCAACTGGCTGCTGGCCGACCCGGTGCATCTGCGCATCGACCGGGATCGCGCTTTGCTGGCCGATGTCGGGGTGATGCGCTTGTCGCAAACCGAGGCCGACCAGCTGCTGTGCAGCCTCAACCATCACTTTGCCGAAGATGGGCTGCGCTTTCATGCGCCGCGTCCGGATCGCTGGCTGCTGAGCCTGCCAACGCCAGCCGGCGCGGCCTTTACGCCCCTGCAAGACGCTGTGGGTGAAAACGTCAACCAGCACTTGCCGCGCGGGGAAGATGGTTTGCGCTGGAGCCGCCTGCTTAATGAAATGCAGATGCTGCTCTACACACACCCCGTCAACGACGAACGCGAGTCGCGCGGCGAGCTGGCAGTCAACAGCGTCTGGCTGTGGGGCCAACAGGCCGCCCGCTCGAGCCTGCCCATCCATGGCGGCTGGCAAACAGTGCTCACCGACGACGATGACGCCCAACAGGCTGCCTTGCGCGGAGGCCTGGATGCCGATGCCGCCCCCTATGCTTATGTGGGCCTGGCCGAAGCCGGCCTTGGCAACCGCAACGTCCTGGTTGAAGTGGACGCCCTACTGGCCGCGGCACAGTATCGCGATGCTTGGGGCTGGCGCGAAGCCCTGCAAAGACTGGAAGCCGACTGGTTTGCCCCCTTGCTGGCCGCGCTGAAGCGGGGCGAAGTCAGCGAGTTGACCCTGATCACGCATGGCTCAGCGGGTTTCACCCTGAGTCTGACGCCGGCCATGCTGTGGCGATTCTGGCGTCGCCCGCTTGGCCTGCCAGCCCTTTACACTGACCTAGAATAAGCACCGCATGTCCCGAATCATTGCCCGCAACATCCCGGCAGACACCCATGGCGCACTGGTGGCGCAAGGTCTTACCCCCTTGATGGCGCGCCTGTACGCCGCGCGCGGCATCGCCGGCTCCACCGAGCTGGACTACACGCTGAAAGCCTTGCTGCCTTACCACGATCTGAAAAACATCCAGCCCATGGCCCGGCGACTGGCGGACGCCATCGATCACCGCGAGCGACTGCTGGTGGTGGCCGACTATGACGCCGACGGCGCCACCGCCTGCGCCGTGGCAGTGAAAGGCCTTGCCATGCTGGGCGCGGTGGTGGACTTCATCGTACCCAACCGCTTTGAGTACGGTTACGGGTTGACGCCGGAAATCGTCGAACTGGCGGCGCACAAGCAGCCGGACATCATTGTCACCGTGGACAACGGCATCGCCAGCGTGGCCGGCGTCAACGCCGCCAAGGCCCGCGGCATCGAAGTGCTGGTGACGGACCATCATTTGCCCGGCGACGAATTGCCGGACGCGCTCATCGTCAACCCGAATCAGCCGGGCTGCGCTTTTCCGTCGAAGAACCTGGCCGGTGTCGGCGTGATGTTTTACGTACTGATGGCGCTGCGCGCCGAACAGCGTGCGCGCGGCATGTTTGAAGGGCAGACGGAGCCCAATCTGGGCGAGCTGCTGGACTACGTGGCCCTGGGCACGGTGGCCGACGTGGTGCGGCTGGATCAGAACAACCGCATTCTGGTGGAAAATGGCCTGCGCCGCATGCGCGCCGGGCGCATGACACCAGGCATCGCCGCCTTGTTCCGCGTAGCCGGTCGGGCTGCGCACAAGGCCAATACCTTCGACCTGGGGTTCACGCTGGGACCGCGCCTGAACGCCGCCGGACGGCTGGACGACATGAGCTTGGGCATTGCCTGCCTGCTGGCCAGCAACGAACAGCAAGCCGTGGCGCTGGCGCAAGAGCTGGACCGTCTCAACCGCGAACGCAGACAGATCGAGCACGGCATGCAGGATGAGGCTCTGGCCGTCCTGTCTTCGATCGACCCGGCCCATCGTTACACACTCACCCTGTATCGCGACGACTGGCACCAGGGCGTGGTGGGCATTGTCGCCTCGCGCCTGAAAGAGCGCTTCCACCGGCCATCCATCGTTTTCGCCCCCGGCGACGAAGGCGAAATCAAAGGCTCGGGTCGCTCCATTCCCGGCTTTCATTTGCGCGATGCACTGGATCTGGTGTTCAAACGCCACCCCGGCCTGATTCTCAAGTTCGGTGGTCATGCCATGGCCGCTGGTCTGACCGTGGCGGAGGCGCGCTTTGCCGAGTTCCAGCAAGCATTCGAGGCCGTGGCGCGCGAATTGCTGCCCGAGGCGGAGCTGACGCGCACCATAGAAACTGACGGCAGCCTGGACGCGCGCGAAATCCACCTGAGGTTTGCCGAAGAGCTGGCAGCGGAGGTCTGGGGGCAGGGCTTTCCCGTGCCGTACTTCCATGACCGTTTCGCCGTGATGAGCCAGCGCATGGTAGGCGAGAAACACCTCAAACTGCGCATCGCAAAGCAGGGCCAGGAGTTCGACGCCATGATCTTCAATCACGCCGACTGGCTGCCAGACAACATCGATGCGGTGTATCAACTGGTGGCCAACGAGTGGCAAGGGCGCAAGGAGCTGCAGATCTATCTGCAGCACTGGCAAGAAGCCGTCCTCTGAAAGGAATCGCCATGATGTTCCTGCCTTTGTTCATCGGCCTGCTGCTGGGCGCTGCGGCAGCCTGGTTTGCCGGCCGCGCCAGACTGGCGACGGAACAGCGCGCGGCGCTGGATGCGCTGCTGACACAAAATGCCGGCCTGCAGGCTCAGCAGGATGCTTTGCGCCAACAACAGCAGCAGGCGGATCAGCGTGAAAGCCGGCTGGAAGAAGAGCTGCGCCAGCAGCGGCAACAGTTGGCCGAAGCCCAGCAGCAAACCGCCGCCCACTGGGCGGCGCGCCAAGAACAGGGCAAGCAGGTGGAGGAGTGGCGACAACAGCTGGCGCAACAGCAGCAACGGCAGCAGCAACTCACCGACGAGCTAACCCGGCTGACTGGCCGCGAGCAGGAACTGCAAACCTTGCTGGCGCAGGAGCGCCTGCAGACGCAGGAGAAGCTGGCCATGTTGGCCGAGGCGCGCGAAGCGCTCAGCAATCAATTCAAAGCGCTGGCGGCGGACATTCTGGAAGAAAAATCCAAACGCTTCACCGAACAAAACCAGCAAAATCTGGGCGCATTGCTCAATCCGTTGCACGACCGCATCCAGCAATTCGGCAAGCTGGTGCAAGACACCTACGACAAGGACAGCAAGGAAAGGCTGACGCTGGAGCAGGAATTGCGTCGTCTGCAAGAACTCAATACCCGACTGAACCAGGATGCGGTGGCGCTAACCAATGCGCTGACCGGCTCCAACAACAAGGCACAGGGCAACTGGGGCGAAATGGTGCTGGAAAAGGTGCTGGAAACCTCCGGCCTTACCCGGGATCGCGAATATCGCGTACAAGTGTCGGACACGCTGGAAACCGAAGACGGCGCCCGACGCTATCAACCCGACGTGGTGATAGACCTGCCGGAAGGCAAGCATCTGGTGGTGGACTCCAAGGTATCGCTCAATGCCTATGTGCGCTACGCCGCCAGCACCGATGAGGCGGAACGCGAAGCCGAATTGAAAGCCCACGCGGCGGCGCTGCGCCAGCACATTCGCTCGCTGTCGGAAAAGCGCTATCAGGATCTCTACAAGCTCAATACCGTGGACTTCGTTTTCATGTTCGTCCCGGTGGAGCCGGCCTATCTGCTGGCGGTTCAGCACGACATGAGTTTGTTCAGCGAAGCCTTTGAGCGCCGCATCATGATTGTGGGCCCCAGCACCTTGCTGGCAACGCTGCGCACGGTGGCCAGCATCTGGCGCTACGAATACCAGAACCAGAACGCGCAGGAAATCGCCCGCCAAAGCGGCGCAATGTACGACAAGCTGGCCGGCTTCGTAGACAATATGGAAAAGCTGGGCAAGCAACTGGATGCCTCGCGCGACACCTTCAACAACGCCATGAAACAGCTATCCAGCGGCAGCGGCAACCTGCTGACTCGCGCCGAAAAACTGCGCGCCATGGGCATCCGCAACAACAAGCAATTACCGCGTCACCTGCTGGATGACGCGGCGGCCGACGACGAAAACTGAATCACCGGCATGGCGGACAAAGCCCGCCTGCGGTAAGCTGGCGTCCGCTCAATTTTTCGCACTGTCCCTCACAGGAGAAACAGAATGGTTTTCTTTAAGATCCCGATGCGCAATTCCGATGAATGGGAAAAAATGTACGACTTCATCATCGTGCAGATGAAGTCCGCCGACGAGCTGGACGACGTGCTGGGCGCGCTGCTGTACGACGTATTCGGCGAATTCGACGACGAACAGCCGGAAGGCTGGGCTCCGCAACAGCTGACGTTGGAACAGGCTCTGAACGCCGGCTGGCCGATCTTCTCCTACGCCACCTACCTGCGTGAGCGCGAAGTAGAATAAGCATTCAGCCGCAAAATGCGAAAAGCCCCCGACAAGGGGGCTTTGTTTTTCCTGCGACGCCAAGGTTGGCCGAAGGGGCTCAGCAGCAAGGATTGGGCATGCCTGCGTGAATAGCCTCCAGCTCTTGCAACAGCGCATCCGGCAGTGCTACGTCAACGCTGGAAAGATTCTCCTCCAGCTGAGCCAGCGATGTGGCGCCGATGATGTTGCTGGTGACAAACGGCCGGCTATTGACCCAGGCCAGCGCCAGCCGGGCAGGGGACAGACCATGCTTTTGCGCCAATGCCGCATACGCCGCCGCCGCCGCGCCTGCTTGCGGGCTGCTGTAGCGGGTGAAGCGCTCAAACAGCGTAAGGCGTGCGCCGGCAGGCTTGGCGCCGTTCAGATACTTGCCGCTCAGTACGCCGAAAGCCAGCGGGGAATACGCCAGCAAACCCACGCCTTCGCGATGGCTGAATTCCGCCAAACCCACCTCATAAAGACGATTCAACAGACTGTACGGATTCTGGATGCTCACCACGCGCGGCAGATCCAGCTCATCTGCGGCGCGCAGAAACTGGGCCAGCCCCCAAGGTGTTTCGTTGGAGACGCCAATGTGGCGAATCTTGCCGGCATCGACAAACTCCTTGAGGATGGCCAGCGTCTCACGAATAGGCGTACTGCCAGGCGCGTCATCCTGCCAGGGATAGCCCAGCACGCCGAAAGTGTTGGCATTGCGGTCCGGCCAGTGCAACTGATACAGATCGAGATAATCAGTTTGCAGCCGCTCCAGACTGTCGTGCAGCGCCTGCGTCAGATGCTGGCGATTGAAATGCACTTTGCCGTCGCGGATATGGCCCGGGCGTTTGGGGTCGGAGGCGGGCCCGACAATCTTGCTGGCCAGCACGATCTTGTCGCGCCGACCGCCCTTGGCCAGCCAGCTGCCGATATAGCGCTCGGTCAACCCTTGCGTCTCCGGCCTCGGCGGCACCGGATACATCTCGGCGGCATCAAAAAGGTTCACGCCGCGCTCAAGCGCCAGGTCCATCTGACTATGCGCTTCCGCTTCGGTGTTTTGTTCGCCCCAGGTCATGGTGCCCAGGGCAATGACGCTGACAGCCACATCGGTGTGGCCCAGTTTGCGGTATTCCATGTTGTCCGGATGAAAAGGGAAGGGTGGGTGGATCGCTCATCTTAAAACATCCACCCTGCCGGATGTTAGCGCTTTCCTGCATGAGCTTATGCCGCGGCCGGGCAAGACAATGCATGGACGCGAGTAGCGCCGAGTGGCAATCAGGCGTGTCCGTTCAAGGCAATGTCGCCGACGATGCAATATCCGTCTTTTGTCTCATGTTGAGGGTTTTGCACCGCAGGTAACCGCCTTTGCGCCAAAACTGTAATACCCGTCTTTGGCACTCCTTGCACAGCAAGGACTCAATCGAGACTCCCGGACGTAGGCCCACCTTGGGACCGGATAGCGCTCGGATCGCCAACGGCCAAGCTGGGCCGCCTCGAGGCCGCACTCGCTGGCCACGGCTTCAACGTCACCAAAACAAACAGCCCTGACCAGATCGGCAGGGCTGCAGCCAAACTCACACCACGGAAGCTTTTTACGCATGGTTTTGCACCAGGTCTGTTATGGGCTCCCTTCGCCCGAGTGAGTATTCCATGTGAAAGCACGTTGCAACGCCGCAACGGATTTGCGGATCCATAATTTGACATAATATATATTATGCGCACTTTCGAAGCATGTTCCGTGCCCGTTTTTGGCTTTGTGCAAATTCATTACGAAATTGGCACACATTGTAAAATTTGCCCTGCCGTGGCACTTATGCGGCATATAACAAAACCCATACATAGAACATCGTGATGAAAACTAAAACATCTAACAAGAGCAGGAAAAGTGTTGCACGCAGGCGTCAACGGGCCGCCGCAGCAAGCAATGAACTACAGCGCCGCGCATGGGTGGATGCGCGTGAATGGCAGATTGTCACCTTTGGCATGCGTGATCCTGAAATCGCCCAGGCGTTGCGCGTTTCCCCCGCAACGGTCGGCCGCTGGCGGCGTGGCGAGGCCCGTATCCCTTGGATGGCCTTCGAAATCATGCGCCAGCGCAAAGGCATGTCACTGCCCGGAGCCTATCGAGAGTTTGAGGATTTCTTGCTGATGCGCGGCAATGACGGCTTGGTGTTGGTGCCGCCCGGCGCACACTGGAAAGACGGGATTACCGCACGAGATGTCAAGAACTGGTGGATGCTCAGAAAGATTGTGCAGCGTGCCCTTGTAAAGAATCCGGAGCTGACACATATCTCTGTCCCTGCTTCCCACTTGTTGAAGCCCGCGAGCAATGAAAGCCGCGTGCCTATCGCGGATGTGATTCCGCTACCCGTCTAAACGGCTATGACGGTTCGGCCTTGCCGGGCCGTTAGAACTTGTCCCACTTCGAACCCTGCTGCATGCGTTGCAGGATCAAACCACCGACCACCGTCGCCACCACGGCCAGCAATACCGCCTTGATATCGCTTTTCATGCCGGAATGCCTTGCATGCGGTCAATGCGAGTATGCGCTTTGTCCACATCGCGCCGCAGGTAGCGCAGTTCGACGCGCAGGCCGCCCCACGTCACCAGCCCGGACACCGCGCCAGTCAGCAGGATTGGCAGCAAGTCTGCCATCATGCGGCCGCTTTCTCCGGCATGAAGATAGCGAACAGGCCCGCCAGCATCGCCGGCACGGCAACAGCGGCCGGCGTACCCGACGCCATGCCCGCCGCATTGCTGATCACAGCAGCCAGACCGGCCGCGCTGGAAGGCTCTTTCAGCCGTTTGAAAAGATTGCCCATCATTTCCCCCTTACAAGGTCAGTTTGATATCCGCCCACCCCGCAGAGGTCGGCGGCACAGTTGCGGCCGGAGCCGCGTTACCAGCACCGGACGTCGCCGCGCTTGCGGTCGCTTTGTCCTGTGTGCCGAATTTCCAATACGCAAAGGCCAGAATCGCCAGCAGCGCCCATTGTTCGTTACTCACCAGTTACCCCCCGCGCCGCCATATAGCGCCTTGGTTTTTGTGACTTGATCATTTGCCGCGCCGGCCGCGCTGGCTTTCTTGTCCGGGCCGATGCCCTTCGTTTTGCCGGCCAGCCAGTCGGCAATCATCTTGTCTTCATTCGGGTGCAGCCACTTGTAAAGCTGCGTCCCAGGCGTTTCGCCCTTGTCGATGATGCCAAACCACTGATCTACCTTGCTCGCAGTGCCATAGACAACATTGTTCGGGCTGGTGACGTTCAACGCGCCGTTGTCCAGCGCCTCCGACACTTTGTCGATGACGATTGGCACCGTTTCGCCGGCTTTCTTGAGCAGGTAAACCGCCACAATGCCACCGGCCAGCGCCAGCCAGCCCATGGGCGGAATCTGTTTTAGCAGCCGGCTAGCGTCCATTGCCTACGTTCCAGTATGGTTCATCATCAATCACGGTATACGCCGGTCCGTCTGCTCCGCCTGCATTGGCAAAAATTCCCGTTGGACCATGTACCGGCGACCCATCACTAGGGAACTTTCCGTCATATACGCCACCTGAGCCCAAGTCTTCCGAGAACATCTTTTGCACGTCATCCCATGTTGCCCCTGCTTGAAGCGCAAATCGCTTCATCGCATTGTCAATGCGTGCATTGTCTTGATTCTCATCCGACTGCAGCAGGCCAACAATCGGCGACGTGAGTCCGTCTAAAAACTCTCTCGGTGCCCCGCCCTCTTGCTGAATTTTCTTTGCCAGCATGAAGCCCACAAACGCGAGCCCCGCCACCATTACCATGGTTTCCGTCTTACTGAGTGCCATTGTTGCCCCCTACGCAAAGCGCATAGCTTACAGCACTCCGGCACCCGTTTTGCTGGCTTGTGTGGCTGTGTAACCGTCCACCACAATCAAGCCATACATGCGGGTTTCCAGCGGCAAGGCTTTTTTCTCGCCTTTCAGGTACTTGGCCACATTGCCCTCGCCCCAGTTGTAGGCCCAGACAGCTTTTTTCCAATCGCCGAACTTCTTGTACAAGCGCGCCATGTAGGCCATGGCAGCATCAGTTGCCGCCTCCGGCTTGGTCGGATCGATGCCCAGATTCCTGGCCGTAATCGGCATGAACTGGAACAGGCCGGAAGCGCCGGCGCTGGACTTCACCTTGCCGCTGATGACGGCCGGGTCAAAATGGCGCGATTCTTGGTCAGCTTGGCGCAGTGCCATCCCGGGCGGTACGCCGTACTTCTGCGCGGCCTTGATGATCATTGCGTTGTAGCCCTTGTCATCGGGAATACGCTCTCCGTCCATCACCAGCGGCATGCCACTGCCTGCCGGGTCAGATGCTGCTCGCTTTACGTCTACACGTGCACCCAAATTTGCCATTTACTGCTGTCCTTCCTGTTGAATGATGTTTTCCACGCGCCACGCGCCGCCCTCTTCCTTGGCGATGCCGGTTTCCCAGAATGCCGGCGTATAAAACGCCGCTTGGCCATCGGCCACCGTGGGCACCGGGTCAAACGTGGCGCAAGCCGGCACAATGTAAGTGCCGGGTTCAAAGTTGCATTCATCCGCCACGCCTTGGCAGATATAGCGGCCGGTTTTCGGCTCGTAGTGATAGATGATCTTCGGCATGGGTTTCCCTTAGTACTTGATCAGCACCAGCGCCGCGACGTTGCGCGGCCGCGTCTCGCTGCCGCCCGTTGCAGCCGTTCTGATATTCCAGCCTGCTTGATAGTCCTGCCCGGAAATCTGCTGATAGCCAATGTAAGTGCCCGGACCGCCAGACATGTTTTGCGCATGGCCGTGCGACCTGAGGTCATCGGCCTGAAACGCACCGAGCATGCGCCCAGCATCTACGCCGCGCCCGTCATCCAGACCGCGCAGGAACTCTCCGCGATAGTCGGGCAAGTTGAAGGTGTTGACGCCATCGCCCGCACCGTAGAGCGTACCCAGCACGGCATACAGTGCCGCATAGGTGCTGCGACTCACCGCCGCGCCGTTGCACTTCAACCAGCCAACCGGCACGGATACCGATCCGCCAGCAAAGTGGACGATTTCACCCGCCATAAAAATAGACCCTTCCGAATTGACAAGCCCGGCCGTACCGGTCTTTCGTTTGAACTTTTGCGAGCGCCTCATACAAGCAACTCTTGCACCTTGATAACGCCGCCAGCGGCATCGCTGATTGCCGACCACGCCGCGCCGGGTGCGGTCTCTTCCTGCCAGACTTCACCCGCAGCCAGCACAATGACGGCGCTTGCGTAGGTAATGCCTGGCCCGCCCAATGCAATGTTGGTGCTGCCACTGTTGAGCACGCGGAATGCAATGCGGTCGCTTCTCGCCGTGATGACAGCCGTTTCAGCCGTCCCCACATTGGTAATCGGCTTGTTCAGCACTGACGACGCCGTTTTGATGGTTGCCACAACATCGCCCGTCATGCGGTTCGTGCCGCCCGATCCGTCAGAGATACCCACCTTGACGCGCTGCTGCACAGCGCTGGTCAGTTCGATGCGGTCAAAGCCTTCGCCCGGCTCAGCGTAGAAACCGGCTTCCATGTCGTCAGCCTGCATCAGCACCTTGCCGTTGCGCATGAATCGCACGGTCACAGGCGAATAGCTCTCGAAAATCTGGAAATAGGAACCCGGCTGCGTTAATGCCAGCATCTGGCCGGCGTTCAAAATCTGGCTGGTAGTCTGCATGTCAGCCCTTTTTCATAGCCTGCAAAGCGGCCAATCCCACCACGGCGAAACCAGCAACTGTGAGAATTTGCTTAGTAGATTGTGCATCTTTCGATAACTCCGTTTCCCGCGCCGTCTGGTACATGGTGCCAACGCTGGCGAGTGTTTCTTTCACGCTTGCCCGCGTTGCGTCCGTTTCCGCGTAGGCTTTGTCGAGCAGGTATTTGCCGGCGTTGACCACTTCGGAAAATTCCTTGTTTGCCAACTCCCTGCCGGATTTCGCCAGATCAATCGCCCCCGCCACTGCGCCGCCGTCCAGTACGTTGACGGTAGTCCCCGTCGATGCCGATACGGCTACCCCGCTTTGTTGCGAAATCCGGTTGTCCTGGCTGGTCGAACTGTAAGAGCTCGACGTGTTATTTGTTGTCGAGCTGGCCGAACTGCTAGACGATTTACCGCCCATTGTTCACCCCCTTCCTGTAGACGATTTCGGCCACGCCGTAACCGTGTTGCGCCAGTTTCCGAGCCATGCCCGGCCTTGCGCTGTGAATTCGTACAAATTCGGCTTGGCTGTTTTTTTCGATGTGCGGCAGGATCACGTCCAGCAGCGACACCCCCGGCAGACTCCCGCCAGCGGCCACTACAACGCACTCCGGCCCTTCCCATCGCAGCACGAATGCCGCCACATCCCGGCCGCCCTGCTCTACTGCAAACAACGCAGCACCCTGCAAGACTTGCGCCGTTTCGCTAACGGTCGGATCGTGCTTCACCGCCTTTTCCAGCATCCGCAGCAAGTGCGGCGAGGCATCCACCACGCGCCGGACGATCATTTGCCGAACTTCCGCCACAGAATCAGGCCGGCCAGCGCCAGCCCGGCATACAACATCAGGTTGGCCGGACTGGACTGCGCCATGTTTCCGTAGTTGACCGTCCAGTTACTGCCATCCATCACCCCCTTCTGCGCGCTGCTGTTGTCGCTGCTGGAACTGTTACGCGCCGAAGATGGCCCCGCACCGGGGGCGGACATCACTTTGCCCGCTGCCCCGATTGCCTGCCCTGCTACCATGCCCCACATCGGTTATTTCCTCAGCAACAGGACGGCCAGCACCAGCCCGCCACCGATCAGCAGCCACGGCATGGCCTTGGTGACGGTGCTTTTCTTGACGTCGCCAGCGGTGAATGTCTCGCCATCGTTGCCTTGCAGCGCGAGTTGGCGTTGTGCGATGTCGTGCGGGTAGTTGTATTCGGCATCGATGACGGACTTTGCCGCATAGCCCACGGTGTTTTGTAAAACCGTGTTCCAGCCATCGAACCACGAACCGCCACCGCCGCCACCGCCGCCGCTGTCCATCAAGCCTTCCGTCGCGCCCATAAAGGTTTCCGGGTCCATACGTTCCCCCTTACAGGTTGCCGATGGCGTCTACCGCTTCGACATAAACGTACATCTGGCCGGAGTTGCTCAGATCGAGCAGCAGTTGCAGGTTGCGCACGCTGTTGCCTCGCGTATCCAGCATGTTCGACTGGTTGCCATCCAGCACCCAATCAATGGTGTGCATGGATGCCTGGGGCACGCGCTTGTATTCCTGCTGTCGGAAACGGTTCAAGGCGTCGCTGCTTTCATGCACGACGAGGCCATTGACCTTGACGGTGGAGTTCTTCACCAGATTGGTGCCGCCCGGGCCGATTACGTGGATGCGCTTGTACAGCGTGCCAGTATCGCCCTTGGGCAGACTGTCGATGTTGAACAGGCCGGACGTTGCCGCCGACACCGGGTACTGGATCAGCTTGTGTACGATGTATTCAACGCCGCGATCCGCAGAACCGGCTTGCGGGTCATCCAGCTCTGCCCACGCGTCCAGCGTCGGTGCGGTCGCGCCGGCAATCTTGATTTCGAGCGTGAACGAACTGATGCGCGTGGTATCCAGTGCGCCCAGCATTTCGCCGTTAATGGTGCGAGCGCGGATTTCGGAAAAGTCGATGGTCAGAAAACCCGGATCGTCGTAAATGCCCTTGAACTTGTTGATCAAGTCCAAATCCGAGCCGCTGGCCTGAATGATGACTTTGCCCTGCACTTTCACCTTGATGTCAGCAATGTGCGACTTCTGGAACGTGGTGCCGCCCAACGCCATGATGATGCGCTTGTAAGTCGGCCCGGTTTGCAGACTGACAGTGGCGACGCCGTTCGCGGTCACATTGGAGAACGGGTTGCACTTTTGAACGTACTTGGTCATGTTGCGCCCTTAACGGTTACTGGCCGATAACGACTTTGCGCACCGGACCAACGCGCCACACCAACGCCATGATGATGGCAACCGGAATGGCCATTGCGGTGATTTGCTTAACATTCGGCATTTTTTCCCCTCCCTGTCGGGGTTGTTTAACGAAAGAGCCCTCAGGCTATCCGCGCCCCTTCCCCGCCTCAATCCCCCCTTTCCCGTAACGGTTACGGGAAAATGGGCGAAAAAAAACCGGCGCACGGCCGGTTTCTGTTGCGCACCGGATACACTAGCCAGCCGTCAACACGGCGTCGCGCATGTCTTTCTGTATGAATTCGTACCCTTTCAACGCCACCACCCTATCCACGCTGATATCCAGAAACTGCGCCAGCGCCTGCCGGTCAGCCTGATAGTTGAGACGGTGCGTCCTGACGTGGGTCGCATTGCCCAAAAAGTGTTTGTCGATGCTGGCCGGCCGCTGGCTGGTGCCGTACACGGTCAACTTACGGTGCCGCCCTTGGGTGCTGATCTGCCGCCATGGCCCCGGTGCCCATGACGGGCTTGTGACGTCCGACAGTTCTTCGGCAATGAATGTGACATTGCCCGCTGCAAAGATGATCTTGCACAGCGTTTCGAACTTGGCGCGCAACACCTTCTCGTCCATCGTTTTGGGCCGATATGCCAGCTTCACCCGCTTGCCGGAGCGCAAACCGCCCAGCACGTCGGCAAGGCTGGTTGTCGGCTTCGCAAAGTCGCCGTATTCCTCCCGCGCATCCCAAATGATCAACCGTTGCGGCTTGGCCTTGCGGATCTGGCTTTTGACATAGTGCGACTTCCCGCAACCGGACGCGCCCATGACGGCCTCGATATGGGCGGTGTTGTCACATCCCTTAGCCGACATTCACCGCACTCCAGCCCGGCAGGTCGCTCTCCTGCTTCGGCGCTTCCTGCATGTCAGCGGCCGGCGCCGGCTCTTTCTTGGGCTTTTCCGCAGCCCGCGCCGCGATGTCCGCTTTGATGCCCGCATAGACGCCAAAACCAAAGGTGGAGCACGTCACCAGCGCAGCCAGTTCCGCGCCGTACTGACTGAGCCAGCCGCCAGCCGCCACGCCGTACTTGTCCAGCACCGCGCCAACGCTCTCTGCCACCGCCTGGCACTTTTCAGGCGGTGCCGTGTTTTCCAGCGACGGGAAATAGTGCTTACCCATCGACACCGCCATTTCCAGCCCCATCGCTACACATTGGGCATTGCCCATGCTGGCCGGTGCCGGCGCTTCGCCCGGCTGGTATTCCTGCGCGACCGGCTCATGCTGCGCGACAAGCGCATCCAGTTCCGGGTTTTTGAGTTCGTCGGACACCACTTCCGCGCCTTGATCTTCTTTTGCCATTACTTCTTTCCTTTCCGTTTCTGACGTTTCGCCGCGGCAACGCCGCTCACCCTGCCCGGTGCCGGACGGACGCACACAGGGCTTACTCCTGCCAAGTGGAAAGCCGGCTGCACGCAACCGGCGCTTGCCATCAGCTGCCACATGCTGACCTTGCTCAAGTCACGCAGCTTCATGCGACCCCCGTCAGGTTTTCCCAGAAACCGCCCTTTGCCGGCTCCGGCTTGTTGTCGTCAACGGCTTGCACCACCGCTCGGCGAATGCGCGACAACATTCCTTCGGCTTGCTCCGGCCTGCGCGTGAAAAGCTGGGCCTTGCAGCCATGGCGGCAGAACATCAGCGGCCGGCCGTTCTTATCTTCGTTGACATCGGCTTGACTGCCGCAGCACGGGCAATCCATGTGCCCGATCAAATCCCCCTTAGCCATGAGCGCGCCCTTTCGATGCTTGCGCCAAGCCCTCCAGCGCCGTTTCGAATTCGGTCAATTTCTTTGCCATCGCCTCCAGCGCGCCCGCTGTCGCCTTGGCGAACGCGGTCGCTCGCGGCTGGGCGTTCATCATGTTGGCCAGCGCCAGCGCGTCGGCCGCATCCTGCAATTGCTTCAGAGCGGTTTCCATCACGGTTCCTTATCCCGGCTAAGCCGGCGTTTTTCCATCCGCGCAATGCTGCGCGGCTTCTATGCAGCCCCCAATCAACCCCACGTTGATAGGCTGCATCCTCTTCTGCCTGCTGCATGGCCCCGGTTTCGTATTCCCGTAACGGGCGAGGCTCAAGCGGCAGGTAATGCTCCGGCTCCGTCAGCGGCGCTCCGCCGTTGACGGCCATCAGTTCGCGCCAGCCTTCGGGCAATTCCACGTCGTAAAGCTGGCGGTTTTCGGTATCCGTACAGTTATTGACACGAGTCCAAGGCGACGCGGCTTCGCCGCATCGCTGCAAAACCCACTCATGCACACGCGTTGTAACGAACTGGCCCGACGCATCTTCGATGACGCCGACCAGCTTTCCCTTAACGATTTCCCCGTAACGGTTACGAGTTTCTTCGTCAGACTCTTCGCGCACGATTTTCAGCGGCATGTCTTTGCGCGGATTGAACGGCCCACCCATCAGGCGAACAAACGTATTCCAGTGCCCGGCGTCTGCCGCTTCGACGGCTTCATCCAGTACGGACTTTGGGCCGGGCGGCAGGCCACGGACTTCGCGCCACAGCACATAGGCCAATTGCTCTTGCATGGCCTCTTCGCCGGTCAACTGCGCCCGGCGCAACTCGCGCCAAACCGTGACAGGCGGCCCGCCGATCTGCTGGAACTGGCGAATGCCCCACGTTGAGGCCCAGGCGTCAACACGCTGCGCACCTTCGGCCGCTTCCATCGGGCTATCCGCCTCGAATTCCGCGCCAATGCCGTTACCATCTGCGCCCATGCCGTCGATGTTTTTGGAGATGTACTTGGCGATGTAACCAACCGCACTTCCCTTGCTCCAGTCGATAGCCTTGGCGGTAAAGCGGTGTTCCTTCGCGCCGCGTTCGTTGCCATCCTCCGCCAGCGCATAGCGCGCCATGATTTCGCGCACTTGTGCGACTGCCGCCGCTTCCATGAAAAACAGCATGTGCCAATGAACTGTGCCGTCGTGATGCGGCTCCGCCACGCGAAAACCGTAGATTTTCAGGCCGCTACGGCTGAGGGCAGCACGTATGCGCGCCCAGACTTTGCACAGGTATTTCTGCGCCTCTTGGGCATAGGTTCGTTGCCACTTGGCGTTTTGGTGCCCCTCTTCGTGAAAGGCATGAAACTTTGATGGCGTGGTGAGCGTGTAGAACTCGGCGGCATGCCCCATGCCGATGGCGATCAACTCAAAGCCAGCAATGCGCGTCATCAGTTCAGCGCGGCGGATAGCCTTGTTGCTGGTCGACACTTCGGCCAGTTCCTCAAGGGTGAATGCCTGGCCCATCTCGTTGATTGCCTGCATGGATGCAAGCAAGGCCCGGTTTCTGGCGTTCTGTGCCAGTCGTGCAGAAACGGTTTCATGCGAGCAGAACAGCCCGCGCACCCGGTTTACGTGGCCTAGGTCGATGTGAAGTTTTTCGACTGTCTGGCGCTGGCGGGTGCGGAATTGCTTGCGCCACCATCTGGCATCGATCACCCGCGCCCACTTCGCGGCCAGCGTCTTGCCCTGTGGCATGGAAACGCCCTTGTCGCGGCAAAGGTCAGCCAACGGTAGCAATTGGCAGAACCCCACCGCCGCCGCTGCTTCCACCTTGCGGCGGGTTTCTTCGGCTTCCTGCGCCGCGTCGTTTGCCTTCGCAACTAGGTCCGCGTCGCAATCGTTGAAATCGACATGCGGGCAAATGTCATGCAGCACACGAGAAACCCAGACGTCCGCCTTGACTGCCGCTCCCGGCCGCTTTGCGTCAGCGCGACGGCGGTATTCCCGCACGATGGCCTTGTTGAATCGCTCCGGCAGTTGCGCCCATTCGATAGGCTCCCGCACCCAATCGGCCACCGGCCAGCGGAAACCGGCCTCTGTACGCGGTACGGCCAGCATCATGCAGCCTTGCGCACCTTGCTATGCCCGTTGCGGAGCTTTGCGGAGGCGATGTTGTGACTGAAAAGCAGGCCCTCGAACTGGTGCCAGAGTTGGCCGCATTGCGTAATCATCAGCGGCGACACCTCCAGCTTTGCCGCCAGCATCGTGGCGTTCACCTGCTTTTCCAATTCCATGATCATGCGGAGCGCTGTTTGAACTTGCGCCATGGCGTCGAGCTGAGAGGGGGAGAGGGTTTGCGCTTGCAGGGTAGAGACCGATTGCAAGGCGTCACGATGGAATGGCTGTTGCTGGGTTTTGGCCGGCTTCATGGCGTCCGCCTTTTCGAGAATCCCGGCAATTGCTGCCATCGCTTCGAAATGACATTCGCGTATTTCTTGATTTTCCATGCTGACCACGCCGAATTCCACCGTAACGGTAACGGTTTGTAAGTTTCAGGAACGCGGCCCAGCGCATGATGTCTGCATGATCAGTTGGGTGTCAGTCATTTCACCGGACCGCTGGAGCCAATGGTATAGCGGTTTTCCGACGTACTTCGACACCCCCTGAGGATTTCCTTTTTTACTCTGCCCAGCTATAAAGAGGGCATCAACCTATAGGGATTTTTGAATATGTTGACCTCCATCGAATGGCTTTCCGTTCTGAAATCAAAGATTTGCGCGCAATCCGATTACGCTGTTTCGAAAATCCTTGGTGTTTCCACTGGAACAGTGTCTAGTTACCGCACTCGGAAAACTTTCCTAGACCAAAACATCTGTAATTTGGTGGCTGAGCTGATAGAAATTGATGCGAAGTACCTGTATATCTCGACACACTACGAGCGTTCGCACTCCAAGGAGGAAAAGGAGGTATGGCTGCGCCTTTGGGAGGATGTCGGCGGCGCGCAACTTGAGGAAAACATTAGAAAAAATCTGGACGTGAAATGGCTTCAGCCTGCCGTAAGATTCGTCAGGACATATGCATAGCAGACTATATATTATGCGTCTTTATGTTTTATGTCATGCAAGTGGTCTTCCGCACAGGCGGCCCGCATACAAGGCTCAGATCACATCCGGGTCTATGAACATGGGGCTGCCATCGCTGAAACGCGACAATCTGAACTCGTGAGGATCGACAGTCGGGCCGGTTTGCATCAGCAAGTCGGCCGCCAACTCTCCCGCGCCGGGGCCAATGCCAAAGCCGTGGCCGCTGAATCCTGTTGCCACCACCAGGCCTGGCAAGGCACTTACCGCTGAAATAACCGGCACCAGATCCGGGGTGAGATCGATACGCCCGGCCCAGGCAGCCGCCAGTTGAACGTCGGCCAACTCCGGGCGGCCCAGCTTGAAGCGGCGCATAGCCTCGTCGATCTGACGCATGTCCGGCTGCGGGTTATAGATGCGCTCGCGTTCAAAAACCGTTTCACCTTGAGTTGGCGGCATGGCCTGCCAGCGACGCTGCTGCACATAGCTTGCCGGCAAGGCATTCAGATGCATGTGGCGCCAGTTTTTCGCCAACAACGGGAAAAACTGCCTGAAGAAACGAAAACTGTCCGGGCCGATGTCGTGTTGCTCACCCTCCAGCAGCGTGAGCGTAAAGCCGCCATCCTCCCGGTAGCGCAGGCAAAAATCGCTGGCGCAGAACGTCCCCGGAATAATCGCCGGTGCTGGCGTGGTGCGCGCCACGGTGGCGCGCACATTCAACTGAGGCAGGCTGATTCCGTGCTGCCGCAGGAACAGGCTGCTCCAAGCCCCGCCTGCCAGTAATACCCGTGACGATCGCACCTGCCCTTTTTCAGTTTCCACTCCCACTACACGCCCGTCTTCCACCAGCAATCGCCTTACAGCTGTCTGTTGATGCAAGGAAGTCCCGGCCCGGCATGCCGCCTGAGCCAGCGCAGGAACGGCAATGCCAGGCTCCGCCCTGGCGTCTGTTGGCGTCTGCAATCCGCCAATCCATGGTGCGCCGCTGGATGGCAAGGCAGCCTCTGCCTGCGCGCCGTTAAGCTCCAGCACGTCAATGCCGGCAGCCCTGCCGCGCTTGGCCCAACGCTGCCATCGAGCCAATTCGGCGGGCTCGCGCGTCAAGCTGATCAGGCCGGTGCGACGAAAGCCCAGATCCGTATCCAGCTCGGCTTGCCATTGTTCCCAGATGGCCAGGCTGCGTACGATCAAAGGCAGTTCGCGCCGGTCTCTCCCCTGCTGCCGTACCCAACCCCAATTGCGACTGGATTGTTCCGCCGCCACCAAGCCCTTCTCCAACAACACTACTCGCAAGCCGCGCTTGGTCAGATGCAGCGCAGCCGACACCCCGGCCACGCCTGCTCCAATGATGATGGCGTCGGCCATGGCTGGGAGGCTCGCACTATTGTCTATCCAGCTGAAAGGCTGGCGGAGAATGTCTGCGTAGGCGTTTTGAGTCATGTCTTGCTTTCTGCCATGCGCTGCTGGCAATGGCGCGGCATTTGCCGATTGACAGCGCTAAGTGGCTTGCGTATAAACCGTACCGTACGGTTTAATTATGGGCGGATTATTGTCTCTACCGTATCACTTGCCTAAGTGTGAACCAACTGCTCAGCAGATATCGCACAGTGTTTCGCCCCCGTCAGGGGGCATTTTTTTGTCCGCGCTTGCGCTCGGCGATCCAGTTCGAGAACGCTGCCGCCGACATGGGTTTGCCGAAGAGATAGCCCTGCCCTTCGCCGCACCCCAGTTCTGACAGCAGCCGGCACTGCTCTTCGGTTTCCACGCCCTCGGCAATAGCTGACAAGCCAAGACTTTCCGCCATATGGATGATGGCGGCGACAATGGCGTGATCATCCGCATCCACGCTGATGTCGCGCACGAAACTCTGGTCGATCTTGAGTTTGCCGACTTTGAACTGTCGAAGCAGGCTTAGTGAGGAATAACCCGTTCCGAAATCGTCAATGGACACGCGCACGCCGTGCGCATGCAACGCATTCAAGGCTTCGATGGCTTGTTGCGGGTCACTCATCGCCGCCCCCTCGGTCAACTCCAGTTCAAGAGCGGAAGCAGGCAAATCTTCTTCCGCAAGGATGCGCACCACGCGATCTGGCAAATCCGCCTGTCGCAGCTGCACCGCGGACAGGTTTACCGCCATGACCAGTTCAATACCCTGCCTGCGCCAGCGGATGGCTTGCCGCACCGCTTCGCGCAGGACCCACTCGCCTATCGGCAGGATCAGCCCGCTCTCTTCGGCGGCCGGAATGAATTCGGCAGGGGATACTGCGCCCAGGTCGGGGTGATGCCATCGCAGCAAGGCTTCAACGCCTATCAATGCGCCGTCCGCAATACGAATCTGCGGCTGGAAATGCAGCGCCATCTGTTGCTGCTCCAGCGCACCGCGCAAGGCGTTGAGCAAGACCAGGCGGCGTTCAGCCTGATGCTGAATGGCGGCGGTGAAAAACTGGTAGCAGTCGCGGCCGGCGCGCTTGGCCTGGTACATGGCGGCGTCTGCGCGGCGGGTCAAGGTATCCAGATCACGGCCATCCTTGGGGTATAGTGCAATGCCCATGGAGCCAGACAAACTGAGATTGTATGCCTCCACCTGATAGGGCTGGCCGATCAGGCGCAACAACTCGCCAGCGGCAGTAGCGGCTGACTCTGCGTTGGCATCCGGCAGCAACAAGGTGAATTCGTCGCCGCCCAACCGCCCGAGCAGGCTGCCGGCCGGTGCGGCCGCCTTCAATCGCTCGGCCAATTGCACCAACAAGGCATCGCCAACACGGTGCCCAAGCGAGTCGTTGATATCCTTGAAATGATCTATATCCAGAAAAATAAAGGCAGGTTGCCGACCAGCCGCACCGGCTTCGTCTAGCGCCTTGGCGGCCTGTTCGGCCAACATGGTACGGTTGGGCAGCCCGGTCAGTACATCATAGTGCGCCAGGTACTGAATGCGTTTCTCATTCTGTTTGCGCAATGTGATGTCGCGCGTGATGGCCAGCGTCATGCTGATCTGGCCATTTTCACCGCGCATTGGCGCTGCATGGGTTTCCAGCCAGCGGCGCGACCCGCGCAGACCGGTGACTTCAAACTCCAGCGTGCCGCTTTTGCCGGTCATCACTTGCTGATTGAGATCAATGAAGGCCTGGTGGTACGCCGGATCGATAAAAGCCAATAACCCACGCGTTTGAATCTGCTCCAAGGAGTCCGCCTCCAGCATGGCCATGCCCGCGGCGTTCATCTCCAGCAGCGCGCCTTCGGCGCTAACCACCTTGATACATTCCGGCTCGGTTTCGATGATGGTGCGCAGACGCTGCTCGCTTCGCTGTAGCGCCAGTGCAGCGCCTTGCGCTTCGCGTTGACGCTGGAAACTATCCAGCGCGTAGTTCAGATCCATCGCCATTTCTTCGATCAGCTTGCGTGCCGGCTCGTCGAACGCGTTGCATTCGCTGCTGTAAAGCGTCAGCGTGCCTATGCTGCGGCCATCCCTTTTCAATGCCAGCGCAGCGGAAGAACCCCAGCCGTATTGCGCGCCGCGTTCATGCCAGGGCGCAGTGAGCGGGTCGTGGAGAAAATCCTGGCACCAGACGGGGTGCCCTTCAATAAAAGCCCGTCCGGTAGGGCCATGGCTGAGCGGACTGCCCTCCTCCGTAAGCAATCGCAGGCTGCCGACGTAGTCGGTCCCCTCACCGTATGCGCACAGCGGCTCGATAACGCCGCCAAGCTCATCGCACATGCCCACCCACGCCATTTTCATGCCGCCATATCTGACTGCGGCTTCGCAAACTCGCTGGAACAGTTCCAGTTCGCTCTTGCTGTGCACGATGGCCTGATTGGACTGCGACAAGGCGGTATACAGGGCAGTGAGGCGATGGTTGGCGCGGTCGGCTTCATGACGCTGTCTATCCAGCTGGGCAAGCTTGCGCCGGGTTTCCACCACCCAGCTCAACACGCTGTTGCGATTGGCTGGGCCGCCTCCTTCTGCATCATCTTCGGCAGAGAACTCGCCGCGCCCCAGTTTCTCGATAGCGCCATGCAGTTGCGACACCGTGCCGCCCAGCACCTCGCGGACATTCCGCCGCAAGCCCCACAGCAAGGGCATCTGCAGCAGACCAAATGCGATGAAGAGATAGCGCATGCGCAAGGCGTAGGCTTCCGCATCGCTGACTGCCTTGCCGGTACGCGCCTCCACCTGCCGTTCGGTGGCGGCGATCGGCGCCATGATGGCGGCCTTGGCATGGTGGTAAGCGCGATCGTGCAGGATGGTGATGGCCTGCCGGCGACGGCTTTCCATATCGCCCTGCCCGTTTTCCATTAGCGATATGGCCTGCCTCTCAGTACGGGTCAGCGCATCGGAGTGCGCTTTGGCCTGAGACAGCAAATTCATTTCTTCCTCGGTGAAACCGGCGTCCCGCATGCGTTGCAGCAAGGGCTTGCCAGGCTGCGCCGGCTCGGGCCGGCGATCGTCTTCCAACACCAGGTCCCAATACACGTTCTGGTAATCCACCGGCCTGTTTGCCCGACCGTCGCGGATGGCGAGGATTTCTTCATAGTGACGCTTGTAACCTGCATCACTGGTTGCGACATAGGTTCTCACCATGCGGGTGAGATCTTCGGAAGACTGGCGCAATTCATGCGTCAGCATCAGGGAAAGATGGCGATTGTCGTTGGCGTGATCAATCGCTTTCTCAGCATGGACATACAGGGCAAAGCTGACCACAAAGGCGAGAAAAGCCAGCAGAATGAGCCAGTAATACCCGGTCAGCACCAGCAGTTTTCGTTTGACGGTCAGCATTGCTCAGACTTTGTTTATGGTGTTGCGGGACTGTTTATCAAATTGGCATAATATTTAGGATTATGGATCAAACCCTGCCGTTACGGTAGCGACATGCTCATGTCCGGCGTTGCCGATACCACGTATTGTCAACAGGCCAATCACCGGTTCATGCCACTGAGCACTGTTGAGCTGGCACAAGAGCTTGCCCGCGCAGTTTCTTCGATGCCTCGCACTCTGATAGTAAAGTACGGGTTTAGTGTCGCCGCACTGAAGGTTCGGCGCGGGAAAGGCGCGGCCATCCTCGCTCGAATTTGGCAAATGAGAATAAGTGTTATTACTTATTGGAAGTTGGCCAGCATGGCCTACAGTGAATAAGGGACCCTCCCCGATGCTCTTGTTGGCCCAGCGCACCTCCCCCTCAGCGCTGGGCTTTTTCTTTTGTTCTCTTGCCGCACCCGCCAAGAGGCGCAAACAAAAAGGGGAAGGCATCGCCCTCCCCTTTGTTTGCCGGCCACATCAACACAATCAGCGCGTATACCAGCCCACCGGCCCGGGTTGCAGATTGATGCTGACCTGCTTCACCTGTTGATATTCCAGCAAGCCGTTGACGCCCAGATCGCGGCCGTAACCGCTCATCTTGTAGCCACCCCATGGCGCTTCGTTGAATGTGGGGTTGTAACAGTTGATCCAGGTGACGCCGGCGCGCAGCTCCTTCATCACGCGCAGCGCGCGGGCGCCGTCGTTGGTGAACACCCCGCCAGCCAAACCGTAAGGCGTGTCATTGGCCATGCGGATGGCCTCTTCCTCGGTACGGAAGGTTTGCACCGCCACCACCGGGCCGAATACCTCCTCGCTGGTGATCGCCATGTCGCTGGTGCAGTTGTCGAAAATGGTAGGACGGATGAAGTAGCCCTTGGCGCAATTGCCTTCGGTATAACGCTCGCCGCCGCACACCAGTCGCGCGCCCTGCTGCTTGGCCAATTCGATATGGCCGAGAATCTTGTCCAGCTGGCCAGCCGAGACGATGGGGCCGATATCCGGATCGTCCAGTCCCTTTCCGATGGTCATGGCGTTGGCCCTTTCGGCCAACCTGGCGACAAAACGGTCCTTCAGGGATTCCTCAATCAGGATGCGCGAACCGGCGGAGCACACCTGACCCTGATTGAAGAACACGCCGATCATGGCCCACTCCACCGCGCCTTCGAAGTCGGCGTCGGCAAAGATGATGTTGGGTGACTTGCCGCCCAGCTCCAGCCCTACCCGCTTGAGATTACCCACGGCGGCGCTGGCGATGATCTGGCCGGTGCGCGTGCTGCCGGTGAAGGTGATCATGTCCACGTCGTGGCTGTCGGCCAGCGTTTGTCCAGCATCCGGCCCGGTGCCCAGCACCAGGTTGGCCGTGCCGGCGGGCAAGCCGATTTCATGGAAAATCTCGAACAGCGCCACAGACGACAAGGGCGTCAGCTCGCTGGGTTTGAACACCACGCAGTTGCCTGCCGCCAGCGCCGGGGCCAGCTTCCAGGTAGCCATCAGCATGGGATAGTTCCACGGGGTAATCAGGCCGCAGACGCCAACGGGTTCGTGCATGCTGTAGGCGTGCATGGGGCCGAAGCCGTCCGGCACTTCATAAACACCGCCCTGCGGCTTGCCGATCAGGCCGGCGTAATAGCGGAAGCAGGCTGCCGCGTCTTCGATATCGGCCCGCGCCTCGCGCAGCGGCTTGCCATTGTCCAGACAGTCCAGCAAGGCCAGCTCTTCCACCCGCGCCTTGATGGCATCGGCAATGCGATACAGCATGTCGGCCCGATTGGGGCCGCTCATGCGCCGCCAGTCGCCCTTGTCGTAAAAAGCGGCCTTGGCGGCGGCGATGGCCTGACGGGTGTCTTCCGCCGAGCTGTCTGTCACCTTGCCGATGACTTCGCCGTTGGCGGGATTGATCACGTCGCGGGTCTTGCCGCTGTGCGCGGCTTGCCACTGACCGTTGATGTAGTTCTTCTTGATCTCCATTCCTCTATCTCCGTGCAGTGTGTTCAGGCTTTGGCGATGTAGATCTTGCGCAGGGTCTGGCTGATCGACCAAGTGGTGGCGGTGCCGGCCTTGAGAAAGCCCACCACGCCCGGTGCCAGCGTCAGCGAAGGCGTGCCGTCGTCAAAGGCCACCGTGCCGGCGCCAGCCAGCACCACAAAACACTCATCCACCTCGACATCGGTGGTCACCGAGGGCGACATTTCCCACACGCCGATCGCCACGTCACCCAGCGCGGCCAACTCCGCCACGCCGACGCGAGCCGGGCCCTGGATGGTTTTCTCTGCGGGCACCGGTTGGTAATCCAGCTCGGCGGTGGTGGCGAGGACGGCATAATTGTTCAGCAGGTTCTCAGTACTCATCTTTGTGTTCCGTGAAGCGTGTTGTTGTTCTGTCAGGAATCGAAACCCAAGCCCAGCGCATCCATGGCGCGGAGGTAAAGATTGCGGCGACCCTGATTGTGATCGGCCTGATCCAGGCTCCAGCGCATGGACTGCACTGCGGCATAGGTCAGCGGCTCCGGCGGGAACGGCAGCGGCTTTTCCCGTACCATGCGCAGCCGGGTGCGCACCGTATCCAGCCCTTCCACCTTGTCCAGCAGCACATTGGCGGCAAAGCGGGTCGCGCCCACGCCAAGGCCGGTAAAGCCGGCGGCGGATGCCACCTTGCCGCCCATGGCGTCGGTGAAGAAGGCGCAGAAGCGCGAGGAGGTGTCGATGACGCCGGCCCAGCGATGGCTGAAGCGCAGGCCTTCCAGTTGCGGGAAGGTGGTGAAAAAGTGGCTGGCCAGCGTTTCGAAACTGGCCTGTCGCTCTTCGTACTCCGGCTTGATCTTGCCGCCCAGGTGATAGATGGCGTCGTAGCCGCCAAACAGGATGCGATTGTCGCGCGTCAGGCGATAGTAGTGAAACTGGTTGCCCACGTCGGCCAGGCCCTGCCGGTTGCGCCAGCCGATGGCTTCCATCTGCGCCGCGCTCAAAGGCTCGGTCATCAGCACGTAGTCGTACACCGGGATGGTATGCCAGCGGTAACGCTTGAGCAGCGCCGGAAAGGCGTTGGTGGCCAGGATCACCCTTTCGGCCAACACCTCGCCGCCGGCGCAGCGCACACGAACCTTGCCGTTGGCGCGGGCTATGCCGCTGGCCGGGCTGTTTTCAAAGATGCGCACGCCCAGTTGTCGTGCCACGCGGGCCAGGCCCGCCACCAACTTGCCCGGATGCACCATGGCCGTGCCGTGCTTATCCCAGTTGCCGGCCAGAAAAGTGGGGGAATTCACTTCTTTGCGCACCTCGTTCTGGCCAAGGTAGCCTTCGCCGGCGAGGCCGGCGGTTTGATAGGGCTCCACCGCTACCACCAGCACGCCGGTGCGTTCAAAATCGCAGTCGATACCGTAGCGCGTCAGCGTGGCTTCGATTTCATTGAGGTTTTCCAGGCCCAACTGCTCCAGCAGTTCAAACTCTTCGGCCCAACGGCGCATGCCGTTCTCTTCGCCATGCGTGAGGCTGGCTTCGCAGAAACCACCATTGCGGCCCGAGGCCGCCTGCCCGACGCGGCCCGCTTCCAGCAGCACCACATCGCGCTCGGGCTGGCGCTCCTTGGCCATCACCGCCGACCACAAACCCAGAAAGCCGCCGCCGACAATCGCCAGCCCGGCCGTTTCGCGCCCGGCTATCGGCGGGTGCTCAGGCCCCCGGTCGACGTCGTCGAGCCAGAAGGGCATGGCTTTACTGCCGGCCAGGGATTGACGGATAAGGGCGGCGCTGGGCGCCTGGCGTTCGAATATGGTCTGAGCCATAAGATGTGTGCGGCTTTCGGGTGGTTGGAAAAAGGCTGATCGCCATCGGGCGACAATTTCGCGTGAGCATGACTTGCCAATCGCGCAAGTTAAATTCAATATTTCCAATCTTCACATTTGAAAATACTCACGCAATGAACAAGCCGGCCACATTGGGACAGGTTAGCGATTTCGACATTCGTCTGCTGCGGATTTTCAAAACCGTGGCCGAGTGCGGCAGCTTCTCCGCCGCCGAGAGCGTGCTGGGCATCAGCCGCTCCGCCATCAGCCTGCATATGGGCGACCTGGAAAAGCGGCTGGGCGTGTGCCTATGCCGGCGCGGACGCGCTGGCTTCGCCCTCACCGACGAGGGGCGAGAAGTGCTGCGTGCCGCCAAAATCCTACTGTCGGCCATGGAGGAATTTCGTGACGAGGTAAATCAGTTGCACCGGCAACTGCGCGGCGATCTGAATATCGGCATCATCAATAATCTGGTGACCCAGTCGCACATGCACATCACCCGCGCGCTGAAGTCGCTCAGCGCTCGCGGGCCGGGCGTGTGCATCAACATCGCCATGATGGTACCCAGCGAAATCGAACTGGGCGTGCTGGACGGCACGCTGCAAGTGGGCGTGATACCGGAAACCCACCCCCTGCCCGGGCTCGATTACCTGCGACTGTACGAAGAGCAATCCTCGCTCTACTGCAGCAACGAACATGCCTTTTTTACGCAGGACGAAGCGGCGCTGACCGATGAGGCCATCGCCGCCGCCAGCGCCATCTTCCCCAACTACCGCATTACCGACGAGGCACATCGCTGGTTGAACCAACTGCACTGCACGGCTCGCGCCTCGGACCGCGAAGGCATCGCCTTTCTCATTCTTACCGGGCACTACATCGGTTTTCTGCCCGACCACTACGCCGCCAGCTGGGTGGCTCGCGGCCTGATGCGCCCCATCCGTCCGCAAAGCTACCGCTACAGCACGCCGCTGAGCGTGGTGGTGCGCAAGGGCCGGCGTACCAATATGGTGCTGGACTGTTTTCTGGCGGAGCTGAACGTGGCGGAAAACGCGCCCGCCTCACCGTAAGGGGTTAGCCGAAGGGCGTCGCCTACCCCTGCCGCGCGATTCTGTCGCCCCGTCGCTCGTCCTAGCATGCTTGCAAGACTTAACTTTTGGCCGCGACGCCACCCTTTGCAAGGAAAACGCCATGACGCTCTACGCCCGCCGCAGCACGGCCGACTATCAGGCCATCGACGCCGCCCATCACATCAACGCTTTTCTCGACCAGGCCGCGTTGAACCGTGAAAAACCCATCGTGATGGTGAAAGGTAAGGGGCTGGAATTGTGGGACAGCGAGGGCAAGCGCTATCTGGACGGCATGTCCGGCCTGTGGTGCACCAATGTCGGCTATGGCCGTCAGGAGCTGGTGGATGCGGCCACGCGCCAGTTGCAGGAACTGAGCTACTACAACCTGTTCTTCCATACCACCCACAAGGCGGTGCTGGAATTGTCCGACCAGCTGTTCGAGCTGCTGCCGGATCATTTCAGCCACGTGATTTACACCAACTCCGGCTCTGAAGCCAACGAGGCGCTGATCCGCACCGTGCGCCGTTACTGGGATGTGGCCGGCAAGCCGCAGAAAAAAACCTTCATCGCCCGCATCAACGGCTACCACGGCTCCTCGGTGGGCAGCGCCTCGCTGGGCGGTTTCAAATTCATGCACGAGATGGGCGACCTGCCCATCCCCGGCGTGGTCCATATCGGCGAGCCCTACTGGTACGCCAATGGCGGCGCGCTGAGCCCGGCCGAGTTTGGCCGCGAATGCGCACTGGAGCTGGAGCGCAAGATTCTGGAACTGGGCGCCGACAAGGTGGCCGCCTTCGTCGCCGAGCCTTTTCAGGGCGCCGGGGGCATGATCTTCCCGCCGGAAAGCTACTGGCCTGAAATTCAGCGCATTTGCCGCCAATACGATGTACTGCTGTGCGCCGATGAGGTGATTGGCGGTTTTGGCCGTACCGGGGAGTGGTTTGCCCATCAGCATTTCGACTTCCAGCCGGACACCCTTTCCATCGCCAAGGGCCTGACTTCCGGCTACGTCCCGATGGGCGGGCTGGTGCTGTCGCGCCGCATCGGCGAAACGCTGGTGGAGCAAGGCGGCGTGTTCGCCCACGGCATGACCTACTCCGGCCATCCGGTGGCCGCCGCCGTGGCCTTGGCCAATATCCGCCTGATGCAGACTGAGGGCATGCTGGAGCGCGTCAAGAACGACACCGGCCCTTATCTGCAGCGTTGCCTGCGCGAAGCCTTCGACCGCCACCCGCTGGTGGGCGAAGTGCAAGGCGCGGGCCTAGTGGCGGCCATCCAGTTCACCGCCGACAAAACCAGCCGCCGTCTGCTGGACGACGAAGACGCTGTCGCCTGGCGTTGCCGTACCCACGGCTTTGACGAAGGCATCATCATCCGCTCCACCCGGGGGCGCATGATCATGGCGCCGGCGCTCACCATTACGCATGCCGAGATCGACGAACTGGTGCAAAAGACGCTGAAGGCCGTGAACAAAACCGCTGCCGAACTGGGCTGAGCGTGGCCCTGCAGCCACCCAAGGACAAAGCGCCGGGGCGATATGCGTCCCGGCGCTTTGTTTACCGCGTTTCCCTCACCAAGAACCGCCAACCCAAATCAGTATCGCGGCAGAGGCCAGGCGCTGCCCGGGGTACGGCGCAGCGGAGCAAAGCAGGCGCAAACGCTTGGCTTGCCAGTGCAAAAGGTTGGCCGAAGACCGCCATCACAAACTGCTGAGCACCTCATCCAGCGCATCCAGCAACAAGTGAACATGTTCTGACTGGAAAACCAGTTGCGGCCGCACCTTGAGGATGTGTCCCTCCCTGCCGGTGGCGCTGATCAGCACCCGCCGCTCGCGCAATCCGTTCACGACGCGGGCAGTTTCCACCCAGGCGGGCGTTTTCAGCCGGCGATCCGTCACCATCTCCACGCCCAGGAAAAAACCTGCGCCGCGCACATCGCCAATCAGCGCATGCTTCTCAGACAGACGTTCAAAGCCCGCCTTGAGCAGCGCACCGGTAGCGTGGGCATTGGTTTGCAGGTTTTCGTCGCGAATGACGTCCAGCACCGCCATGCCGGCGGCGCACGATACCGGATTGCCGCCAAACGTATTGAAGTAACGCACCTTGCGGCTGAATGCCTCGAGGATGTCGCGCCGGGCTACCAGGCCAGCCACCGGATGGCCGTTGCCCATCGGCTTGCCCATGGTGACGATGTCCGGCGCTGCACCATGCCGCTGGAAGCCCCAGAAATGGCTGCCGGTGCGGGCAAAACCCGCCTGCACCTCATCCGCAATGAACAAACCGCCCGCCGCGCGAACCATTTCCGCCGCGCGAGCAAGACAGCCCGCCGGTTCGGCATACACCCCGTCGCTGGTAAACAGCGTATCCACCAGCAAAGCCGCCGGCTGCATGCCGTGACGTTTGAGGTCGGCGATGGCGGCTTCCACATCGCGCAGGAAGCGCGGCCCCGCCTGCTCGCCTTCGCGATAGCTGTCCGGCGGCGGTACGGTGCGCACATGCGCCCCCAGCGGCACCCCCTCGCCAAAAGCGGGCGAACACTCGGCCACGCTGGCGGTAACGCCGTGGTAGGCGTGGCGACTGACAATGAGGCCGCGCCCGCCGCTGACGTTCCACGCCAGTCGCAACGCCAGATCGTTGGCTTCGCTGCCCGTGCAGGTAAACACCGCCTGCCTGTCGTCCAGCCCCAGCGTGCCCAGCAAGCGCTCGGCGTAATCCACCACGATGTCGTTCAGATAGCGCGTGTGCGTATTGAGGGTGGAAGCTTGCCGGGCAATGGCCTCCACCACGCGCGGATGGCTGTGTCCGACCGAGGCCACGTTGTTGTACACATCCAGATAGGCTTCCCCATCCGGGCCGTACAGCCAGACGCCCTCGGCGCGTGCTACATGCACAGGCCGTTCGTAAAACAGCCGGTAGGCCGCGCCCAGCGACAGCTGCCGCCGCCGCACCAGCGCCTGCTCCCGTGCCGGCAATGCCGCTGCCGATGCGGGATCGAAGGCATTCACCATGCGCTGGTCCTTATTGCTCATGCTTGTCCTTTCATGCCGCAGATGCGACGCAGATAGGTGGTGGCTTCCTCGCGCCCCAGCGCGCTGAGCCGGGCGAAGCCATCGCGGCTGATGCCGTTGTTGCGCAGGATGTAGACGCGGTTTTCCGGATGTCGGGCAGCCCGCCAGTCGGTAATGGTGACCGTCATGTAAAGACGGGTGAGGATGAGGTCGTACAGCAGGTCCACCTCCGCCTCCTGCAAGGCATTGAGCTCGTGATAGGCGGCGATCAGGTCGGCGGCGGTATCCAGCGGGTTGACGCTGGCCGACAGCTGATAGGAACAAGCCACCGCCAGCTCATCCACCAGGGGCGCGTGCACCATGTCGCCAAAATCGATCAGACCTGCCGTACCGGTTTCATCCTCGGCGTTCACCAATACATTGTAGGGATTGAGGTCGTTGTGGATCACCTGCCGCCGCAAACCGGCCAGGCGGGGTTTGACCTCATCTTCAAAATGATCGAGCCAGCACCGCAGCTGCGGCTCCTGCCCTTCGGCCAACCCCCGCAGTCGTTCGCAGTGCTGGATGTCCCACAGCAGATAATGATGCGCGGCCGGATGCCGGAAGCCCGACAAGGCACGGTCCAGTCGCGCCAGCGTACGGCCCAAGTCGCGGCGCTGGGCAGGGGTGCGCGCCACTTGGTGCAAGGGCTTGCCATCCAGATAACTCAGCACTCGCAACACCCGCTCGCCGCCCTCCGGCATGCGTACCGCCGCCCATGGCGCGTCGTCCTTGCGAGGCAGCACATGGGGGATGGGCAGCCCCGGGTCTTGCGCCTGCGCATGCAGCAGCGCCCGGGTCTGAAAGTCCGTCACTTCGCGCGGCTCGGCCGGATGCGTCAGCTTCACCACGTACTGCTTGCCATCCAGACCTTGCAGATGAAAGTTTTCGTCACGCTCACTATTGAGCCGGCTCAGCGCGCCGCCCAAGCCATAGTGCTCGACCAGTAAGGCCGACACCACCTCGTACGGCGTGGCGTCCGCCACGGTGGAAAACAGCTTACCGGCTTGTTCAGACATGCTGCCCCCCGTTGATATGGATTTCCGCGCCGTTGATATAGGACGAAGCGTCGGTACAGAGAAAATGAATGGTGCGCGCCACTTCTTCCGGCGTGCCCAGCCGTCGCAGCGGCACATCGCGCTCTACAATCTGCGCCGTGCCGGGCGACAGGATGGAAGTATCGATTTCGCCCGGAGCGATGGCGTTGGCGCGAATCCCGTGCGGGCCCAGCTCATGCGCCAGCTCGCGCGTCAAGGCGGCCAGCCCGGCCTTGGAGGCGGCATAGGCCACGCCGGCAAACGGGTGCACCCGCGAACCGGCAATAGAGGTCACATTGACGATGGAACCCTGCCCTTTCTTGAGTTCGGCAAACAAGCCCCGCGCCAACAGGGCGGTGGAGATCAGATTGACATTCAATACCCGCGTCCAGGTGTCGGCATCGCTTGCCAACACGCCAAGACGCGCGCCCTCCGGTCCCTTGGGTGAAATCCCGGCATTGTTTACCAGGGCGTGCAGCTCGCCGTTCGGCAAACGTGAACGTACCTCGGCAATCAGCGCATCCAAGGTGGAAAGGTCGGCCAGGTCCGCCTGCACATGACTTTCTTTGGCGGAGGGCCACAGGCAGAACTCGGAAAAGGGCTGGCGTGACACGGTAAGCATGCGCCAGCCCTGCTCCTGAAACAGCTTGACGGTAGCGTGACCAATGCCGCGGCTTGCACCGGTGAGCAACATAAAGCGGGTGGACTGCGACATGACGGCTCCTTAAGAGTGGCTGGCAAAATGCCTGATGCGGCGTTGCGCCGACTGGTCGTACTCAAGTACTGCCTGCATCGGCACGCTTGGCCTCAGCCGTGAAACCGATTTTGTCAGCCGCTCCAAATCCGCCACAAACCCTTGCGCGTCCCTGTCCTGCTGCGGTTGCCGGCTGCATCTGCCTGTCTGGACTCAGGGTGTCTGCGAGGTATTGTTAGCGGTTTGCATTGCGTGACGGGGCGAGATGAGCAAAACCCGGGCCGACTGCGCCGTACCAGGCAACAAGACATCAAGCGCATGTCGTCGACAACTCGGTACAAACAAGCGGTAGCACCCAGCCGCCAAAACTCTGGCCGCCGACAAGCCTTGCTCACCCAAATTATGATGCATCATATACAATGCATCTTGAGCATTGCAAACACGCATCGACTGCTTGTATCGTTCCGACCACAAACCACCGGATTGATCACAGGCTGCTCGCAAACGCGGCTCATGCCCGAAAACGGCGTAGACCAAGCACCCGCCCAGTCTTGCCCGCAAGATTCAAGCGCGGCCAACAAAGCCCTGATGCTGCATGCGTCTCCTGGACATACCCGGGTACGGCCTGTGCCGGCGCACCTTGCCTCGGCTGTGAAACTGATATTTGTCAGCCGCTGCAAACCCTTGTTTCTCACGCCGTGCGCAAACGCCAGGCTTGCGCCAACCGGAACACCGCCATGACACAGGAAACCGCCGCATTGGAACATGACAAGCTGGGCGACTCTGTCTACCAGCTGATCTGTCACGCCCTCATCCAGGGCCGGCTCAAACCCGGCGACCGACTGAAAATCCGCGATCTGGCCGAGCGCTTCGGCACCAGCGTCACCCCGGTGCGCGACGCCATCCTGCGCCTGGTACAAGAGCAAGCGCTCATCCTGAGCTCCCCGCGCGACATCCGTGTGCCGCACATGACGCTGGCGCGCTACCTGGAAATCCGCGCCATCCGGGTCAAACTGGAAGGCCTGGCCGCTGAAATGGCCGCGCTCAAGGCGGGCCCGGCGGATATCGCCCGACTGGAAGAGCTGGTGACGCGCAATCAGGCGGCGGTGGCCGCTGGCGATATCGACCTAGGCTGCGACCTCAATCAGCGCTTTCACTTTGCTCTGGTGGAAATTGCCGACATGCCCTTTCTTGTCGGCATCCTCTACCGCATCTGGCTGCAGATGGGCCCGCTGATTGCCGCCGTCTACGCCGAAGGCGGCGACGACATGATCGACTACCACCCGCCAGTGATAGACGCCATCCGTCGCCAAGACGGCGCGGCGGCCGCAGCGGCCATCGGCGCGGATATTGTCAGCGGCGGACAGGCCATGCTGCACAGACTGCAAAAGGCCGAAAACCTGTTCGATTCATGAATCCGGCGTCTGGCATACCTTCCTTCTTTTGAACAGTTGCTTGCAAGTGCCGACTTTATCTCCCACCCAGAAATGTGACTGACCTGAATTTCATCGGTGCACAGATCATGGGGGGGGACAATATGCTGGGACAACTGACAGTGCGGCAGAAACTGCTTGGCGGTTTCGCTGTCATTATCGCCTTGCTGGTGGTGCTGCTTTCCGCAGCGCTGCACAACATGGGCACCATCAACGAAAAACTGCTGGATATCACGCAAGACCGCTACCCCAAGGTAAAACTGACCCACGGCATTACCGAAAAGTCCTTGGACATAGGTCGTCAATTGCGCAGCGCAGCACTTTTCCCGGCCACTTCGGCCGACTTTCTGAGCAAGGTTGACGGCTTGAGCGCCGGGCAAAAAGACGACATGGACAAAATCGAAGCGCTCTTGTCCACCGCCAAGGGCAAGGCGCTGTTTGCCGAACTGAAAGAAAAACGAGGCGCCTTCATCGCGGCAGTAAGCGATGCGAGTGTGCTACTCAAGGCGCAAAAAGCCGCCGAAGCGGCCGATGTCATCAAAAACCGCGTCGCGCCCGCCAACAATGCCTTCATGGCCAGCCTGAAATCCTTCTCCGACTTCCAAGAGGAGCTGATGGGACATGCCAACGAAGCGGCCGCTACTGCCTATCACGATGCCGTCACCAGCATGATGACCATCGCCGTCATCGCTCTATTGCTGGCCGTCGCCACGGCATTGCTGATTGCCAGGCTGATCACCACGCCTCTGCAGAAGTCCGCCGCACTGGTGGAAAACATTCGCCGTGGCGACCTGTCCGGCCGCGACGATGCAATCCCCCCTTCCCGCGATGAAGCCTTGCAGATCGCCCGCAGCATTCAGGAAATGCGCAGCGGTCTGCGAGAGATCGTACAAGCCATCCAGCAAAACGCGCACAATGTCGCCGATTCGGCGCGAGAACTGTCCAGCATGGCCGAACATGTGGCCAATGGCGCACAACAACAGGCAGAGGCCACCAGCGAAGCCGCCGCCACCATTGAAGAACTCACGGTGAGCATCAATCATGTGGCGGACAACTCCACAGAAGCCAGCGAGCAAGCCAAAAATACCGGCACGCTGGCCCGCGACGGCGGCAAGGAGGTTATCCACTCGGTATCCCAGATTCGCGAGGTCAGCCATTCGGTGGGCGGCACCGCACATCAGATGAACGAACTGAGTCAGGAGGTGCAACGCATCGGCAGCATCGTCACCGTTATCCGCGACGTGGCCGACCAGACCAATCTGTTGGCGCTCAACGCCGCGATTGAAGCCGCCCGCGCGGGAGAAATGGGCAGAGGCTTTGCCGTGGTGGCGGATGAGGTGCGAAAGCTGGCCGAGCGCACCACGGCCTCGGCGCTGGAAATCACCCAAATGATCAATGCCATCCAGCAAGGCGTTGGCAAAGTAGTGGGCAGTATGGAACGCAGCCTGAGCAGTGTGGACAGTGTCAGCAGCAGCACCGAGCTTGCCTCCCAAACCATTGAGCGCATCAGTCACAGCACGCATGCCATTGTCAGTGCGGTGGCCAACATCACCGACTCTCTGGGAGAGCAACGCATCGCCAGCCAGAGCTTGGCGATGAATATGGAAAAGGTGTCGCAGATGGCCGAAGAAAACAGTGCCACTGTTGAGGAGCTGGCCACCACCTCCGCTCAACTCAGCGCCCTTTCGGGCAACTTGCAGGAAATCACGGCCCGCTTCCATCTCTGAGCTGTTAAAGCCAATAAAAAGGCGGACCGCAGTCCGCCTTTTTTCGGTTACCAAACCCGCGCCGCCAGCAACACTTGCGCTAAAGCGCAGGCATTGCCAGACCCCAGTCTTACTCCCGCTCCGCCGCCATGGCCAGTTGCTGATGCCGGCCCAGATTGAACATCTTGTAGGCTGCGGATACCAGCAACAGCAAGGCGCTGCCCACCAGCAGGGACACACGGGTATCCGGGTTCACGGCCATGCCGAACAGCACGCACACCAGGAAGGCAATGGTCAGATAGTTGGTGAAGGGAAACATCACCGATTTGAATGGATGGCTGGCCATCTTCTCGCTGTGCGCCATGCGGAAGCGCGCCTGACACAGCAACACGATGAACCAAGGCACCATGCCCGGCAACACGCTGGCGCTGTACACATAGACGAAAACGCGCTCCGGATTGGGAATGATGTAGTTCAGCGCCGAGCCGAAGAAAATGCAGGCGATGGTCACCCAGATGGCGTTCACCGGCACCCCGCCCTTGGATACTTTCGCGAGGAAGGACGGCAGCTGCTTGTTTTGCGCCAGCGCGTACAGCATGCGACCACAGCTGTAGATGCCGCTGTTGCACCCGGACAGCGCAGCGGTCAGCACTACGAAGTTGATCACCCCGGCAGCGGCGCTGATGCCGATTTTGGCGAATGTCAGCACAAACGGGCTGCCGTGGCTGCCAATCTGGTTCCACGGATAAATGGCCACGATCACAAAGATGGCGCCGACATAGAAAATCAGGATGCGCCAGATGATGTTGTTGATCGCGCGTTTAAGCGTCACTTGCGGATTCTTGGCCTCGCCGGCGGTAATGCCCACCAGCTCTACGCCCTGATAGGCCGCCACCACCAGACAGAGGGCAAACAGGAAGCCCTTCCAGCCGCCGGCGAAGAAGCCGCCATGCTGCGCAAGATTGGCGAAGCCGATGGCGGGCATGTCGCCGCCGCCCACCAGGATCAGCTTCAGTCCCACCAGGATCATCACCACGATGGTGGAAATCTTGATCAAGCCGAACCAGAACTCAAACTCGCCGTACAGGCGCACAGCCAGCAGGTTGGAGGCCGCCAGAATGCCGACGAAAGCCAGCGCAGGCACCCATTGCGGCAAATCGGGGAACCAGTACTGCACATACACCCCCGCCGCCGTGATTTCCGAAATGCCCACGGCAATCCACATGAACCAGTAGGCCCAGGCTGTGAGGTAGCCCCAATAGGGGCTGATGTACTTGTACGCGTAAAAGGCGAAGGATCCGGCCACCGGTTCGGTGTACAGCATCTCGCCCATGGTGCGCATGATGAAGAAGATGAATAGGCCGGCGATGGAGTACGCCAGCAAGACGGAGGGGCCGGTCCACTTGAGCGTGCTGGCGGAGCCCATGAACAGGCCCACCCCAATAGTGCCGCCCAGCGCGATCAGCTCGATGTGCCGAGCCTCCAGCCCGCGCTGCAGTTTCTTGTCGACTTGATTATCTGACACGATGCTATTTCCCACTTGTTTTGATATGTCTCTGCGAATGACTTTATCGCCAAATCATTCTGGCAACCGGCAAGATCATGAATATTGATCTTGCTCACATTCAAATGCTAACCAGCATTTGAATTCGCAACAAGCTGGGGAAATCCATTAAAAACAGGCACTTTTTGATTATTTTCGGATTGCCGAACAGTAATTGTGTATCAAATTCGGATTTCCGAACCACATTATCAATTTACGTGGCAACACCCAGGAAAATGGCTTTCATTGAAAGCACTTCAAAAGCAAAAAAAGGCCTGAGGCGGCCTGACGCCGGCTTATTTCATAAAGCCTTGTCGCAATCAGGCAAAACCAGCACCCGTCCGTCATGATCGTAAGCCACATTCCTTGACGCCAAACAGAAAGCCCGGCTGTCGCCGGGCTTTCCAAAACCGGGGCCGGCCAGTTTGTTGGCCGCCCCGCTGATGGCAGTACTAAAGAGCACAGATAAAACCTCGCGTCACCTCTGAGCCAAGACGCGCCGACGCGGTCAAGTCACCCAATGCGACAGGGCGCGCAACGCAGGAATTCCGGTGTTGTTTGCGGGTTTTACTTGCTCAGATACAAATCATCAAACACGTCATTGGTGAGGTAGTACACCTCCCCCTCGTGCGAAATGCGGGACACCTTGCCGTCGCAATAGGAGTTGCCGCGCTCGATGACGTATTCCCCCTCCTCCAGCAACACCTTGGTGTTGTTCTTCTGCAGATAGGCAACCGTGCCGGCCGGCACATGCAGCGTAGTTTTGAGCTCTTGTTCAGCCATGGTTTGCTCCTTTGTTGTTCGATGGGGTGCCAGCAGCATATCAGGCTTGTCGTTTCAATGCCTTGACGGGCCGCGGCAAATACTGCCCGTCGTAGGGGAAATGCAACGTCAGTCGCTTAGAGCGGCCAACAAAATTCCTGATGCTGCGTTGTGCCTCCTGGCCGTACTCAAGTACTGACTGCGTCGGCGCGCCTTGCCTCTGCCGTGATACTGATTTTTGTTAGCCGCTCTTATTCCGTCTTACTGACAGCTATTTGAAATGAATGATTGTCAATATTTGCACTATTCCAACACTGATAGTTTTTAATCGGCAAAACCCATGTCTTCTTGCAAATTTATGTGAAAGAAACCCTGGTCATAACTAAACTTTGTCTGACAAAAGCCAGCCATCAAACAAGGCGGCATTGCGGCAGGGAGGCCACATGAAGCGAAACCAATTCAGCAAGACCATCATCGCAGCCGCCATGGCGTCGCTGGGAGCGCCGGCCCTGGCGGCCACCTACGCGCCCTGGCTGACGCAAATCGGACTGAACGACAGTATTCTTTCCGCCAGCAACTGGGGCAAAGGCGTGCTCATCGGTGTGGTGGACACTGGTATTCAGCCCGCCAGCCCGGCTTTCGCCAAAGGCCAGATTTCCACATCGCTCAGCAGCTGCGCCGCCGTCAGCTTTCCTTGCGGCAACGGCTATATCGACGACAATAGCCACGGCACCGCCGTCGCCTCTATCGCCGCAGCCAACGCCGTCTCTCAGTTCACCACCAACACGGGGATGTACGCCGTCAAGGCCGGCAATGTCATCAGCGTGGCCCCCAATGCCAACCTCGTGGCGGAAAAAGTACTGAGCGCCGCCGGCAGCGGCTACTCTACCGATGTGGCCAACGGCATCATCAAGGCCGCCAACGCCGGGGCTTCGGTAATCAATCTCTCACTGACTTACGGCAACAGCGGCGACCTGGTCAACGCGGTGAACTACGCCGCATCCAAAGGCGTGTTTATTGTCTGGGCCGGCGGCAACAGCTCTCAGGCCTTGCTTGGCAACGCCAACAGCAACGGACTGACCGCCGCCGCGATCAGCCATCTGATACTGGTGGGTTCGGTCAATGCCGGCAATGGCCTGTCCAGCTTCAGCAATACGCCGGGCGGCGGCAAGCTGATCAGCACCACAGGCGCCAGCACCAGCTATGCCAGCCGCTGGGTGATGGCCCCGGGAGAGGGCATCCTCGCTCCCTATGTCAGCTATGGCAGCAACGCCTGGGGTTACTGGAGCGGCACCTCCATGTCCGCACCCGTGGTCAGCGGCTCCATTGCCCTGCTGGAGTCCACATGGAAGGTGCTGCAAACACAGGGCACCGCTGGCAATCTGCTGCTGGCCACGGCCAAGGATCTGGGCGCCGCCGGCGTGGACAGCACCTATGGCAATGGGCTTGTCAATCTTGGCGCAGCCTTTCAGCCGGTGGGCGGACTCAACGTGACCGGCAGCAATGGCAAGTCCATCAGCGTTTACAGCCTGACCGGCAGCATGATTACCGGCGGAGCGCTGGGGAGTTTGTCCTCCGTGCAGAAACTGCTGGCCAACTACACCGCTTTTGACGGCTACCAGCGCAATTTCAGCGTCAACCTGTCGGGGCTCATCCTCAGCAAGAGCAGCCCGGCCACCTTGAACCCGCTGCCCTCAAACCCCAACACCGGCCCGACCGTCATCAAGCTGCAAAACGGTGGCGAGCTTGCCTTGCTGCAATTGGATACTGCGGACGACAGCTTGCCGCCGACGCTGATGCGCGCCGCACCCAGTCGCAGCCCAAAAATCGGCTTCGCCATGATGACGGACCGCCAGGGCAGCAGCCTGGCGCTGGGCTATGGGGTACCGGTACAGTACGCTTTCGCCAAATCCCTGTACGCCGATGAAAACCTCGCTTTGCAGGCGGAAGAGCTGTCGCGGTTGCGCCTGAGCAGCCTTGCCGAGGGCGGCGGCCTTGCCAGCTATGGCATGAAACTGGGCGACGATACTCGCGTGGCCATTTCCTGGAGCGGCAGTCAGTCCGTCACCGGCTTGCAAACCGATACCACGGGGTACGCCGAGAGCAGCGGCCGCAACATGAGTGTCGGCTTCAGCAGCAAACTCACCCCAGCGCTCAGCGCCGGCATGACGGTTTCCTTGCTCAACCAGCAACACGGGCTGCTTGGCAGCAGTTACGCATCCGACTCCCCGTTGGCCTTGTCGGACAGCACCCGCACAGTGGGCGTCAATCTCAACGCCAGTTATCTGTTGAGCGGACGTGACACCTTGCTGCTGGAGGCAGGCTTTGCACGCAGCGACGCCACCAGCGGCGCGGGCTTGCTGGCGGGCACCAGCGCGCTGGGCGCGCGCTCCTGGGGCGTGAGCCTGCAACACCGGGAATTGTTCCGCCCGGACGACAGGCTCACGCTTTCCGTCATGCAGCCCTTACGGGTAAGCAGTGGCCGGATCGGTGTGGTCTCGCCGACAGTGGATGCGGACACCGGCTTGCCGGGCTGGCATACCGAGTGGGTCAGCGCAGCGCCTTCCGGCCAGGAGCGGGATTATCAACTGGGCTACGCAGCGCGGCTGCCGCACCAGCAGGCCCTTGGGGTTTCCATGGGATACAACAAGGATGCGGACAATATCAGCGGCAACAATCAGTGGCATGCCGGCGTTAGCTGGTCGGCGCGTTTCTGAGCATTACCCCAGTAACAAGGCCGCCCTCCGGCGGCCTTGTTACATATCCAACGCATGGGGCCGCAAACGCCCCAGTGCCTCTTCAGCCAACCTTTGCATCAACCCGGACTCAGCCTCGGAAGGCGGATGCTGGCGCGCCAGCAAGGCGTACACGGTCACCGGTATCGCCGGCGTCAGTTCTCGCGCGGCGACACCCTCCCCCTGATCCTGCACGGTAAAAGGATCGGCGATCGCCAAGCCCTCGCCCAGCGCCGTCAGACGGCTGGCCAACTGATAGGTTTGCACGCGAGTGCGAATCTGCGGCGCCACTCCGGCCTGTTCGCAGGAAAGCGCAAACAATCGTCCCATGCGGTCATCGTCCGGCAAGCCCAGCATGGCCACGCCATCCAGCTCGGCAATATCCAGCGGCTGGCGCTGTACAGAAGCCTCCCAATAGCCGGCCGGCGCCAACACCTGCAAACAACCTTCGGCCAAGGGACGCGCCTCGATGCCGGGATGATCTGGCTGACGCATGCCAAAACCCACATCCAGCTCACCCAGCAACAAGCCCTCCACCAGTTCGCGCGTGTGATGAGTGGAAAGCTCGCAAAAGACGGCTGGAAAATCGCTCCGCCAGGCTTTGAATGCCGCTGGCAGCACGCCCCCGGCCAGCGCCGGCGTGGCGGCAACGCGCAAGCTCTCCGCCCCTCCGCGCCGCAACATGTCGGCTTTGCGGCGCAACACTTGCAGCCGCTGGTTCAACTCGTCCACATCGGCAAACAGCGCCAGCGCCTCGTGGGTGGGCGACAGCTTGCCTTTGTGGCGCTCAAACAGGGCGAAGCCCAGTTGCCGCTCCGCCTGCTGCAACGCTTTGCTGGCCGCCGGTTGCGAGACATGCAGGCTCTGCGCCGCTGCGCTGATGCTGCCGGCCTGCATGATGGCGTTGAAGATTTCGATGTGTCGCAATTTCATGGCAAGGCCCGCGCGCTAGCGCAGATAGACATCCTCAAACTCAAAGGAACCGTTAGGGTTCATGACGAAACCCTCCACTTCCTTACGCATCGGGATGTAGATGCGAGAGTGGGCCATGGTGATCCACGGGCGCTCGCGCTTGAAGATGTCCTGGGCCTTCAAATAATAGGTGGCGCGCTGTTTCTTGTCGGTGGTTTGCCGCGCCTTTTGCAGCAGGTCGTCAAACTCCTTGTTGCAGAAGCGCTGTCCATCCTTGCTGACGCTGCAGGACAAAGTACCCCAGAGAAAATCGTCCGGATCGCCGGAATCGCTGGTCCAGCCGCTCATGTATACATCATGCTCGCCCTGCCCCGCGCGTTTGAGGTACTCGCCCCATTCATAGCTCTGGATATTGGCTTTCACGCCGATTTTGGCCCAGTCCTGCTGGATCATCTGCGCCATCAGCTTGCCGTTGGGGTTGGTGGGGCGCTGCACCGGCAGAGCCCACAGATTCAAGACAAAGCCATCCGGATAGCCGGCTTTGGCCAACAATTGCCGGGCCTTGGCGGGGTTGTATTCGTTGCGGTTCTTGCTGTTCCAGCCCCAGACGCTGGGCGGGAAGGGATTAATGGCCTGGGTCGCCCCGCCCTTGGGGAACAGCGCCTTGAACAGCGCGTCGCGATCAATGGCGATATCCAGCGCCACGCGCACATCGCGCTTAGCCAGCTGCGGGCGCTTCAAGTTGTAAGCGAGATAGGAAATATTGGTGGCGCCGGTGCTGGCCACCTTCAGGCTTTTATCAGCCTCAATGCTGTCAAGATCAGACTCGCGCACTGCCGCCGCCAACTGGCACTCATACCCCTTGAGCTTCTGGATGCGCACTTGCGGATCGGTGACGATGGCAAAAATCAGGTTTTGCGTTTTCTGTTTCTTGCCCCAGTAAACCGGGTTGGCGCTGTAGCGTACCGCGGAATCCTTCACGTAAGCCTTGAACTGGTACGGACCGGTGCCCACCGGGTACTGATTGATATCCGCAGCGCGGCCTTCGGCCAACAGTTTGCCGGCGTACTCGGCGGACTGCATGCCGGCAAAACCCATGGCGAGGAATGACAGGAAAGTGGCGTTGCGCTCCTTCAGGCGTATTTTCACCGTATACGGATCCACCCGGGTCACGGCGCTGACGGATTGCGACAGTCCATAATCATTGGGGCCCAGCAACTGTGTCTTGAAAGCCTTGTTGAAGGGATGCTCCGGGTTGATCCAGCGGCTGATGGTAAACACCACGTCATCGGCATTGAAATCGCGGCCGGGCTTGAAGTAGTCCGTCGTCTGGAACTTCACCCCCTTGCGCAGGTGAAAAACGTATTCGAGGCCATCCGGCGAGATGTCCCAGGACGTAGCCAGCACAGGGATGATTTCCGTGCCGCCGCGCTTGAATTTCACCAGCCCCTGAAAAATCTGACGGGTAACATTGTAAGTGGACGCGCTGTCCCACAAAGCAGGATCGAAACCCTCAGGCGCAGTTTCCGCACAAAACACCAAAGGACGGCCGGCCTGAACGGCGGTGGAGGCGAAGCCGGCAAGCAGACCGGCCAACAGCAAGCTACAAAAGCGCATTATTGTTCTCCTGGCGCAAGAGGCGGTTCAGGTTTGCCGAACGCGGCTGCCGGCCTCCTCCTGAACAGCATCCAAAATGGGTGGGTTGATTCTAGAGCGACGCCAATGCGCGTCACCAATGAAAATGCATGCATCAACCATAACTTCAGGTTATGCATCAAAGCAAGGCAGCACTCACCTGAACACCAAACCATAACTTTCAGCTATGGAGACAGCTCTTCTTTTCATTGGGCAAGCCGCGGGCCGGCTGACTAAGCTTGCTTCCAGAAAGGACTGTCATGCCCCATATCTGCATCATCGGCGCAGGCGTCATCGGCCTCACCACTGCGTGGAGACTGGCCGAAGACGGCCATCAGATCACGCTGATAGATGGCGGCGAGCAAGCCGCCAGCGGCGCCAGCCACGCCAATGGCGGGCAACTCAGCTACCACTACATTGCCCCCTTGGCCGATGCCGGCATGCCGCTCAAGGCACTGGGCTGGCTGTTGCAGTCTGACGCGCCCATGCGCTGGCAACCCGCAGCCGACCTGGCGCAATGGCGCTGGCTATGGCGTTTTCTGCTGGCCTGCAACACCGCCACCCACCAGCGCAATCTGCTCAAACTATGGCAGCTGGCCATGCACAGCCGCCTGCAAATGCGGGATTTCGCCGCCCTGCCTCATGCCGACTACGCCCGCCAATGCAACGGCAAGCTGGTGGTGTTTCGCAGCGCCGCGGGCTTTGCCGCGGCCCGGCGCGGCATGACTGCGCTGGCCCGCCTGGGTGCGGAACAACAAGCACTGGACGGGGCTGCCTGCCTGGCGCTGGAACCCGCGCTGGCAGCGGTGGCCTACCGCCTGGCGGGCGGAATATTCACAGCAGCAGAAGAAGTCGCCGACTGTCTGCAGTTCTGCCAAAAGCTGGAAGCGCGCCTGCTGACGCTGCCCAACGTCAGATTGCGGTACCGGACACAAGCTACCGGCTTCGGCCAACATCAGGGCCGCATCGACAGCGTACAACTCGACCACGGCGACGCCATTGCTTGCAACCATGTGGTGATTGCCGCCGGCTGCCACAGCCCTGCTCTGGCCCGCCTGCTGGGCGACCGGTTAAACCTTTACCCACTCAAAGGCTACAGCCTCGACATGCCCGCCGGTGCCCAGCCGCCTACCGTCAGCATCACCGACGCCGACCACAAGATTCTCTATGCGCCCATCAACGGACGACTGCGCGTGGCGGCGCTGGCCGACCTGACGGGCATGGATGACAGCCTGGACCCACAACGCCTGCAAAGCCTGACGCGCCGCATTGCCGCCGACATGCCCATGGCCGGCAAGCTGCCGCACGCCCGGCCATGGGCAGGACTGCGCCCCGCCACCCCGGACGGTCTGCCGCTGATCGGCAAGGGGCGGTACGACAATGCCTGGTACAACACCGGCCACGGCGCGCTTGGCTTCACGCTGGCGGCGGGCAGTGCCGACTTGCTGGCGCGCCGCATTGCAGGCGAACAAGAGCCGGCATCCTTGCGCGGCCTCTTCCAGCCCGGCTAAGCGCCGCTGACAACACCTCGCAGAGACTCTGTACCAAGCTGCGCCGGCGCATACGGTGCATGAAGTGCAACAAGAAAGATCAACGCAGTATCAGGGCTTTTGTTAACCGCGCTAAGTCAGTCTTCTTGACCCGATAATGCACAATGGGAAACACTGAAGCGCCACTTTGCAGCGGCAGCGGCTGGTCCGCACATACAGACACAGAAACAATCACACGCACATGACACCTATCACCCCACTCCCCAATGCCCTTGGGCCTGGCGCGCACATTGCCATCATCGCTCCCGCCGGCCCCGCCCTGCCCGAACGCCGCGACGCGGTGCTCGCCTGGCTGACTGCCCGCGGCATGGGCGGCGAGTTGCTGCCCGGCGTGTTTCAGCGGCAAGACTATCTGTCCGGGCCGGATGAGCAGCGGCTGGCCGACCTGCACATGGCGTTTGCCGAAGCGCGCTTCGACGCCGTGTTCTGCTTGCGCGGCGGCTATGGCACCCCCCGGCTGCTGCCTAACCTTGACCTGTCGCTGATTGCCCGCCATCCCAAACCCTTTGTCGGTTACAGCGACATCACCGCGCTACACATTGCCTTCAATCAGGCTGGCCTGCCTACTTTTCATGGCCCGATGCTGGCCTCCGACCTGGCCGTCAATGGCGACCAGCAGCATGAACATGCGCTGTTCAAGCTGCTAGCCGGCAAGCTGGCCGCCGGCGCGGACGTCCCCACGGCTACAGGCTTCCCCTTGCAAACGCTGCGAGGCGGCAAGGCGCGCGGCCCCCTGCTGGGCGGCAATCTGGCGCTCGTCGCCGCACTGGCAGGCACGCCCTGGGCCCTGCGCGGCGATGGCGCCGTCCTGTTTCTGGAAGACGTGGGGGAAGAACCATACCGCATCGACCGCATGCTGAACCAGCTGAAACAGTGCGGTCTGCTTGGGCGCGTCGCCGGTGTCATCTTGGGCGACTTTGCCCTGCCGCAAGGCGTGGATGCGCAAGCGCTGGCGCCGCTGTGGCAACACTATCTGTTGCCGCTGGGCGTACCGGTGCTGGCCGGCTGGCGCAGCGGACACTGCTTCCCCAACATGCCCTTGCCGCTGGGGGTTGCCGTGGAACTGGACGCCGACGCCGGCCGTCTCACCTTGCTGCAGGATATTTTTGCTGAAAGAACCCCCGCATGACTGCTGCCGTACCCCACATCATCGCGCTGGAAGACATGCTGGCGCATCCGGAATACCTGTCGCTGCGCGAAATTCCCGGCCTGCATCTTGATCTGCGCTACGCCAGCGACAACAACTTCATCGGTCATGATCTTTACGGCCGCTTTGACGGCGCCTATCTGCATCAGCAAGCCGCCGCCCAATTGCAAAAAGCCGTCGCCCTGCTGGCCGCGCGTAAGCCCGATTGGCGTTTCCGCGTACTGGACGCCTTGCGACCGGGCCGCGTGCAGCGCGTGCTGTGGGCCAAGGTGGCGGGCACGCCGGAGGAAATCTACGTGGCGGACCCGGACAAGGGCTCCATTCACAGTTTCGGCATGGCCATAGACATTACGCTGGATGATGAAGACGGCAATGAAGTGGACATGGGCACCCCCTTCGACGACTTCACCTTGCTGGCCCACCCCGCGCACGAGCCCACCATGTTGGCCGAAGGCCGCCTGAGCCAAGCGCAGCTGGCCAACCGCCAGCTGTTGCGCGACTGCCTGTACGGCGCGGGATTTCACGGCATACCTGCCGAATGGTGGCACTTCGACGCCGCAGACAAACACTGGATCCGCCAGCATCTGGCGCTGGTGGAATAAGCGCGACCGTCAAAACCCCGCATCAACCCCGAGCCAAGGCGCGCCGACCCGGGCAATGCACGCATCAGAACAAGAAGACGCCACGCGGGGTCGGTTTTTTGTCAGCGGCCCAGACAGGATAGCGGAGTCGCGCCGCCGTCAACCCCGCCCGGCCAGCCCGGGCTTTTTTGCGTCACCCCATCCCCCATCAATGCCAGCCGGCTTGACGCGCTTCGGCAAACAGCGTTTCAATGCTGCAAATCTGAAAAACAATTTAAACAAATTCAAAAACCCTGGCGGGGCGTGCGTCAACCCGGACCACTAGATGAGAGACATCATTACCTATAGCAGCGCGGCATCTTTCGCCCAGCTGCAGGCCAAGATCCACAACATCGTCGGCCAATGCCGCGATGAGCCTTTGCGCCGTCTCTGCCAGGGAGCGGTGGAGCGCATTTTCTCGGTCAAAGCCATGCTGTGCATGCCTTTCGACATGGTTTACTCCAGCCAGGCCGCGCGCTTGGACGCCGAGATGGGCCCTGCGGCTTTCGCCGAATTCGCCCGTTCGGAAGACGGACTCTCCCACATGGAGTACGAGCTGCACCGGGTGTTCGATTTCATCGAACGGCAGCACGGTCACGTGGTGTTCGAACGCCTCAACGGCCTTGCGGCGGCACTGGCCTGGGACATCATCGAAGCACTGATGCGCGACTTCATCGAGCAAAGTTGCAACCGCTACCCCCTCTATCTGCTGGATGCGCTGGACAAGCTCAAACCCATACACCGCAACAAACTGTTCCGCAGCGAAGTGATGCAGCGCCATCAGTTCTCGGTGCACGAAAAGCTGGGCACCATCCTGCTGGAAGAAAACAATATTCGCGGCATCGACCGCCTGCGACTATGGAGCAAGTTGCTGTTCCCCGAAGAAGCCTTGCTGCTGGCTTTTCTGGAAGATCCGGTGCTGGACACCCTGCAACGGCGGCGCGATGCGCTGATTCACACGCGCCAGCAACAGGAAGGCGCGCTGGCAGTGGGACGCGATGAGGTCAATCTGGCGGTGATCCGCGCAGTGAAACTGTGCGTGATGCTGTCGATGGATGTCAGCGTGGGCAAGGCGCCCACATTGACGGAAGACAGCGCGGAACTGCTGCTATAAAAAAATCGCCCGGCCAGAAACTGGCCGGGACGGAACGTATAGCGGGGATAGGTACGAAGCAAGGCTTCGTTTTCAATTTATAGCTTTCAAATAAAGCCTCGTCATCAGTACAAATACTTACATGTCGCCTTGGTAATAAAAAAAGCACCCCGTAGGGTGCTTTTTTTGCGCCGCGAGCGAATCGCCCGCGCCTTGAACCGCTTAACCTTCCACCTTGGCCATCTTGCGACGCTCGTGCTCTTGCAGGTAACGCTTGCGGATGCGGATGGATTTCGGCGTGATTTCCACCAGTTCGTCATCATCGATGAACTCGACGGCGGACTCCAGCGTCAGCTTGACCGGGGTGGTCAGGCGAACGGCTTCGTCAGTGCCGGAAGCACGCACGTTGGTCAGCTGCTTGCCCTTCACCGGGTTGACCACCAGGTCGTTGTCGCGGCTGTGAATACCGATGATCATGCCTTCGTACAGCTTGTCGCCCGGGGAGACAAACATGCGACCGCGATCTTCCAGCTTCCACAGCGCGTAAGCCACAGCTTCGCCGTTTTCCTGGGAAATCAGCACGCCATTGTGACGGCCCGGCATATCCGGCTTCACCGGCGCGTAGTCGTCAAACACGTGGCTCATCAGGCCGGTGCCGCGGGTCATGGTCATGAAGTCGGACTGGAAGCCGATCAGGCCGCGAGCCGGAATGTGGTATTCCAGACGCGTGCGGCCCATGCCGTCGGATTCCATATTGGTCAGCTCGCCGCGGCGACGGCCGATTTCTTCCATGATGCCGCCCTGATGATCGTCTTCCAGGTCGATGGACAGGTTTTCATACGGCTCGCACTTCTCACCGTTGATTTCCTTGTAAACCACACGCGGCTTGGCCACGGCCATTTCGAAGCCTTCGCGACGCATGTTTTCCAGCAGGATGGTCAGGTGCAGTTCGCCGCGACCGGATACGCGGAAGATATCGGAGTCGCCGGTATCTTCAACGCGCAGGGCAACGTTGGTCAGCAGCTCCTTGGTCAGGCGATCGCGGATCTGGCGGGAAGTCACGAACTTGCCTTCGGTACCGGCCAGCGGCGAGGTGTTGACCATGAAGTCCATGGTCAGGGTCGGCTCGTCCACGCCCAGCACCGGCAGACCAACAGGTTGATCCTTGTCGCAGATGGTCACGCCGATACCAATATCATCCAGACCGGAAATGATAATGATGTCGCCGGCTTCGGCTTCTTCCACCGGAACGCGGTCCAGGCCCTTGTAACCCAGCACCTGGTTGATGCGGCCGGAAGCCACTTGTTCTTCATGGTTCATTACCACCACTTGCTGACCCGGCTTGATGCGGCCGTTCAGTACGCGGCCAACGCCCAGGCGGCCGGTGTAGGTGGAGTAGTCCAGCGCGGAAATCTGCAATTGCAGCGGCGCTTCGGCGTCGCCCGGAGGGGTCGGCACGTGCTTGAGCACGGTGTCGAACAGCGGACGCATGTTGTCGGAGGTTTCGTCCAGTTCCAGCTTGGCGAAGCCGTTCAGGCCGGAAGCGTAGATGATGGGGAAGTCGAGCTGTTCGTCGCTGGCACCCAGCTTGTCGAACAGGTCGAAGGTTTGGTCCACCACCCAGTCCGGACGCGCGCCCGGACGGTCAACCTTGTTGATGACCACGATCGGGCGCAGGCCCAGGGCCAGTGCTTTCTTGGTCACGAAACGGGTTTGCGGCATCGGGCCTTCAACGGCATCCACCAGCAGCAGCACGCCATCCACCATGCCCAGCACGCGCTCCACCTCGCCGCCGAAGTCGGCGTGTCCCGGGGTGTCAACGATGTTGATGTGCACGCCTTCATAATCGATGGCGGTGTTCTTGGCCAGAATGGTAATGCCACGCTCTTTTTCAAGATCGTTGCTGTCCATTACGCGCTCGTCTACCTGCTGGTTCTCGCGGAAGGTGCCGGACTGGCGCAGCAACTGGTCAACGAGGGTGGTTTTGCCATGGTCCACGTGGGCGATAATGGCAATATTACGAATCTGTCGGGTCATATCTCGGAAATCGGCTTGAGGAGTGAGATGAAGCAGAAAAATCCCACGATTCTACCACGTTACACGGGATTCCCCCAAAGCATTATCGCGACAGGGGATGTTGTTTTAGTTACACTGCGCCCGATTCTGGCTAGCGCGCAGCGCGATCAAGGAGTTCGACATGTATGACTGGGACGCCCTCTGGCATGAACACGAAGGCTTTCGCACCGGTTTTTGCGTGCAGCACAACGACGCCAACCTGTTGGCCGAAGACCTGTCCGCCACGCTGATTCACCCCGCGCAGGGCGCGGACGGCGTCGCCGTTTATGAAACAGCGGACAAATACATTCTTGCCGGCCACGACGACGGGCTGCAGATGGTGGAAGTACTCAAGCACGGCCTGTTCGACATCACCTTGCGACTGGTCACTGAAGATGAAGGCGCGGACGCGGCCCTGCCTTATGTGGAAATCCACGTCGACAACCTCGCCACGGAAGAGCAGGCCGTCTGGCGCGGCGAAGTACAACTGGACGATGAAGGCCGCATCTGGGTAGGCAAACGCACACTGAATGAAAACGTGTTGCCGGCCATGCCGTTCGACGAGCTGTCCTTCACCGACAACGCCCGCTTCCGCGACGAACTGCATCGGGTGTGGCAGGAAGACCTGCCGCAATTGCGCCCGCTGATCGAAGCCTGGTTCAAGGGTGAACCACTGGGCGAAGACGACGCGCCGCATCACTACGGCGACGAGGCCCGCGTACAGCAGATTTGCGACCGCTACGCGGAGATCGTCCGCCGCGAGCAAGCCGCGCTGTCGCGCCTTTTCTCCGACGCGGAGCTGGGCCTGATCGCTCACGTACTGCGCAGCGTGCGCTTTGAAGATGCCGCATCCTGCCGCGGCGTGTGGCTGGCGGTAGAAGCCCGCATTCTCGATGAAGAACTGGACCAGCGTTTCAAGCTTGACGGCGAGGCCTTGCTGAGCAAGATGAAAACGCTTGGCTACGCACAGGAAGTAGCGTTGATTGAAGCGCTGTCGCCGCTGCCGGAAGCCGCTTCGGCCAACCTTGGCTAAGCGCGCAGCCGCCAATAAAAAGGGCGGCCATCAAGGCCGCCCGAAATCCCATCCATACCAGTCAGAGGCAGAGTCACCTCTCACCACGCCAATGTAATGGCAGATTATTGCGCGCTCATGACAGGAAAGAAGGTGAGCACCACTTTGCCCAGGTTGGCATTGGCCTCAATGTGCGCATGCGCGTCAGCCGCCAGCTGCCAAGGGTAACTGCTGTCCAGCGTCAGCCTTGCCAGCCCCTGCTCCAGCGCCGGCAGGACATACTGTTCCAGCGCCCGCGCCAGCTCGGCCTTCACCTCCAGCGGCTGAGTGCGCAAAGTGGACCCGCATACCGTCAAGCGCCGCATCAGCATCTGACCCAGATTGATCTCCGCTCGCGTTCCGCCCATCACGCCAATCAGCACCAGGCGGCCATCTTTGTTGAGCCCCGCGACATTTTCATTGAAGTGCGACGCGCCAACCGGGTCCAGAATCACATCCACGCCGCCCCATTGCTTCAGCAGCGCGGAAAAAGCCGGCGTCTCACGGTAATTGAAGGCTTCGGCCGCGCCATGCGCGCGACAATAGTCCAGCTTCACCGCCGAACCGGCGCTGGCTATCGCTTTCGCACCCAACATCCCCGCCAGCTGGATGGCGGTAATGCCTACGCCGCTGGCTCCGGCATGCACCAGCAAGGTCTCCCCTTCGTCCAGGTGCGCCACTCGCACCAGATTCAGCCAGGCTGTCATCCAGGCCTCAGGCAGACTGGCAGCCTCGGCCCAGCTGAGCCAATCCGGCTTGGGAATCGCCAATTCTTCTTCCAGTAGCGCGTATTCGGCATAAGCGCCGCCGCCCACCAAACCAAACACGGCATCGCCCGGACGGAAGCGCGACGGCCCAACCACCTCCTCCACCACGCCTGCGATTTCCAGCCCCAGCAGCTCGCTGGCGCCGGGCGGCGGCGGGTAATGCCCCTCGCGCTGCACGATGTCGGCCCGATTGACGCCGGCCGCCATCACGCGCACCAGCAAACTGCCCGCGCGGGCGGCCGGCCTGGCCGCTTCGCCCACATACAAGGTATCCGCCCCGCCGGGCGCGTTTTGCAAGATGGCCTGCATCATGTCTTGTCTCCTGAAAACCGGCCATCTCGGGATGCGCCGGACGCAACTGAAGCCTTGATTGTACAGCCACGGCAAAGCGCGCCAAAACGGACTTGCAACATGACTGCCGGCCAGCCGCGCGTCGTTCTGCGACACATGCCATTACGGCGACATGAAACTGAGCCAGATCAAGCAAAGCGAAGGGGGATTGTTTACAATGGCGCGCCATGAGTGATAACTGCTTCCATTGCGGCCTGCCGGTTCCGGCGTCGGCCGACTTCCCCATTCGTTACCGCGACAAAACCGAACGCACCTGCTGCGCCGGCTGTCAGGCGGTGGCGCGCACCATCATCGAGTCCGGCCTATCCGATTACTACGCCCACCGCACCCAGGGCGCCAATCAGGCCGAAGCCCTGCCGCAGGAAGTGCTGCAGCAAATCCGCCTGTACGACTCCGACGAGCTGCAAAAGAGCTTTGTCCGCATGGAGGACGGCGACATCCGCGAAGCGGCCTTGATGCTGGAAGGGATTACCTGCGCCGCCTGCGTCTGGCTGAACGAACAGCACATCCGCCAACTGCCGGGCGTAGTGGAAGTGGATATCAACTACACCAGTCACCGCGCCCGAGTGCGCTGGGACAACAAGCAACTGAAGCTGTCGCAGATATTGCAAGCCATCGGCGATATCGGCTATCGCGCCCATCCCTACGACGCCGAGCGACTGGAGGCGATGAACCAGAAGGAGCGCAAACAGGCCATCAACCGCCTGTGGGCCGCCGGCCTCTCCATGATGCAGGTAATGATGTACGCGGTGCCCATTTATCTGGCGCCGGACGGCGATATCGCGCCGGACTTTCTCTGGCTGCTGCACTGGGCCAGCTTCATTCTCACCCTGCCTGTGATGCTGTATTCCGCCGTGCCCTTCTACCGCGCCACCTGGCGCGACCTCAAGACAGGCCGAGTGGGCATGGACACGCCGGTAACCATCGGCATCCTCACCGCGTTTTTCGCCAGTTTCTGGGCATTGATTCACAAAATTCCGCACGGCGTGTTTTTTGACTCGGTATCGATGTTCGTTTTCCTGCTGCTGGGCGGTCGCTATCTGGAAGGCATCGCGCGGCGCAAGGCCGGCGAAGCCACGGAAAGCCTGGTCAAGCTGATTCCCGCCTTTGCGCACAAGCTTGACGGTTGGCCGGCTGATCGCAGCGCCAGCGAAGCCACGGTCGCGTCGCTCGCCATCGGCGACGTTATCCTCATCAAGCCGGGCGAGACCGTGCCGGTTGACGGCGAAGTACTGGAAGGCAGCGGCAGCGCCAATGAATCCCTGCTGACCGGCGAAAGCCGCCCGCTAGAGAAGCAGGCCGGCAGCGAGGTGATTGCCGGCAGCGTGAACGCCAGCAGCCCGCTCATCGTGCGCGTGACGCAAACCGGGCAGGAAACCCGCCTGGCCGGCATTGTCCGCCTGCTGGACAAGGCGCTGGCGGAAAAGCCCCGCCTCGCTGTCGCGGCCGATCGCTTCGCCAGCTGGTTTGTCGCGCTGCTGCTGATTGCCGCAGCGGCCAGCTATATCGGCTGGCACTTCATCGACCCGGCGCGCGCGCTGTGGATCATGGTGGCGGTACTGGTGATTTCCTGCCCCTGCGCCCTGTCGCTGGCCACCCCCGCCGCACTGACCGCCGCTACAGGCCACTTGGCGGCGCTGGGCATTCTCACCACGCGCGGCCACGCGCTGGAAACGCTGGCGCGCGTCACCGACGTGGTTTTCGACAAAACCGGCACCCTGACCCATGGCGACATGCGCTTGGTGGCGCAGCAATGCTTCGGCCAACATGAGCCGGAGCCATCGCTGGCCATCGCCGCCGCTCTGGAAACCGGCGCGGAACACCCGGTGGCGCGCGCCCTGCTGACCGCCGCCCAAGACCACCCCCTGCCGCCAGCCAGCCAGCTGCGCAATGTGCCCGGCAAGGGCATTGAAGGATGGGTCGGCGGCATGGAATGGCGACTGGGATCGCCCGAGTTTGCCGAAGAATGGCTTGGTGCCCTGTCGGGCGACGCCAGCCACCCCGAGTGTACACAAGTGGTGTTGGCCAACCGCCAGGGCGTGGCGGCGCGCTTCGCTATCGGCGATGCCGCGCGCGCGGATGCGGCCGCCATGGTTCGGTCGCTCAAGGCGCGGGGTCTGACCGTGCACCTGCTGAGCGGCGATGGCCCGCAAGCGGTACAGGCGCTGGCCGATGCGCTTGGCATTGCGCACTTCACCGCGCGCGCCGCGCCGGAAGACAAGCTGGCTCGCGTCAGCGCCCTGCAACAAGAAGGCCGCCGCGTCTTGATGGTGGGCGACGGCATCAACGACGCGCCGGTACTGGCCCGCGCCGACGTATCGCTGGCGATGGGCGGCGGCACCGATGTGGCTCGCGCCAGCGGCGACATGGTGCTGATGGGCGACCAGCTGTCGCTGATCCCGCAAGCCATCGCGCTGTCGCGCAAAACCCTGACCGTGATCCGGCAAAACCTTTGCTGGGCGGCGGGATATAATCTGGTGGCCCTGCCCCTGGCCATCGGCGGCCACGTTACGCCATGGATCGCCAGTCTCGGCATGGCCATGAGTTCGCTGATCGTGGTCGGCAACGCCCTGCGTCTAGTCAAACGGAAACGCTGATGGAAAGTCTTTACCTGCTCATACCGCTCAGCCTAGTGCTGGCTTTTGTCATCGGCGTCATTTTCTGGTGGGCGACCCGCAGCGGTCAGTTTGACGACATGGAAGGCCCGGCGCATCGCATCCTGATGGACGACGACAGCACCAGCGCCGCCCCGCGCGGCAAGGACGCCGACAAGCCGGACTGACCTTCGCCCGGCGAACACCCCTCGCCGGCAATGACAACATCCTGCGCGCTCGTGCTGACAGGGCGGCTCGCTTGCGCTAGCATCGCTGCACCATTGACTCGTCAGCCGCCGCCGTGAAAGCAGACTTCTCCTTCTTCGCCACCCGACGCTTTTTCCCGCTGTTCGGCACCCAGTTTCTAGGCGCCTTCAACGACAACTTACTGAAAACCGCCGTTGTCGTGCTGGTGAGCTACCACGGCCTGACGCTGGACGGCTTATCGCCCGCACTGGTAGTCAACCTGGCCGCCGGCGTGTTCATCCTGCCGTTTTTCCTGTTTTCCGCCACTGCCGGCAAGTTGTCCGAGCGCGTGGACAAGGCTGTGATCGCCCGCTGGATCAAGCTGGCGGAAATCGCCATCATGGCGCTGGCCGGCATCGGCTTTGTCGCCCACTCCGCCGCCATGCTGCTGTTTACCTTGTTTCTCATGGGTTGCCATTCGGCTTTTTTCGGCCCGCTGAAATACTCGGTGCTGCCGCAATACCTGAAAGAGCATGAACTGGTGGGCGGCAACGGCCTGATCGAAATGGGCACTTTTCTCGCCATTCTCATCGGCCAGATCATTGGCAGCCTGATGACGCAAGGCGGGCCAGCGCTGATGGCCACGCTGCTGCTGGCTACCGCCGCCTTCGGCTACCTGTCTAGCCGCTCCATGCCGCCCGCACCGCCGGGCGCGCCGGATTTGCGGCTTTCGGCCAACTTCATCAAGGATTCGGTCGAACTGGTGCGCGACGCCTGGCGCATTCCTGACGTACGCTGCGCCATTCTGGGCATTTCCTGGTTCTGGCTGATGGGCGCGGTGTACACCACCCAGCTGCCCACCTTCACCAATATGCACCTGGGCGGCAACGAGGATGTCTACACCCTGCTGCTGGCGCTGTTTTCCATTGGCATAGGCCTGGGCTCCATCGTCTGCGCCAAGCTCTCGCGCGGTCATTTGCAACTGGGGTTGGTGCTGCTGGGCAGCGCCGGCATGACGGTTTTCGGTGGCGATCTGGCGCTGTCCGCACTGCCGCACTATCGCGGCCCGTTGATTGGCCTGGCTGATTTCCTCGCCGTGCCGGCCAACTGGCGGCATCTGATCGATGTGGGCCTGCTGGGCTTTTTCGGCGGCTTCTTCACCGTGCCGCTGTATACCTGGCTGCAGATGTCCAGCCCGGACAGCTTCCGTTCGCAAGCCATCGCCGCCAACAACATTATCAATGGTTTCTACATGGTGGCCGCCGCCGTGGCCAGCGTGCTGGCGCTCAAGGCCTGGGACAATATCGCCATCCTGCTGCTGGGCACCGCGCTGGCCAACATTCTGGCCACGCTGCATCTGCTGCGCGAAGCGCCGGTGATCTGGCAACAGCGCACGCACTGGCTACGAGCCATGCTGGACAAGGCATGATCCGAGCCCCCCTGCCCGCCGACCTGCCGGACTTGTGCCGTCTTTTTAGCCAACTGGGCTACACGCAAAATGAAGACGGGCTGCGCCGGAGGCTGCATCAAACCCTGACCGATCCCGCCTGCATCATGCGCGTGCATCAGGGCCCCAACCGCGTGGTGGACGGCGTGATCGTCATGCACCTGATGCGCCCGCTGCACGAGCCGCACGACTGGGCGCTGATTTCTTCGCTGGTGGTTGACGAGGCCGTGCGCGGCGGCGGCGTGGGCGCGCAATTACTGGCGGAGACGGAGTTGCTGGCAAGCCTGGCCGGCTGCGCAAGGGTGATGCTGGCCAGCAATGAAACCCGCGAAGACGCGCACCGCTTTTACGAGCGGCACGGCTATCAGGAAAGACGAAAGCGCTTCGTCAAAATGCTGACGCCCACGCCGATGGATAAAAAAAGGCCGGCATGAAAGCCGGCCGAGCGAGCCGGGTGGCGTCAAGGCCCGAGGCCACCCGTCCCGGAGAGGTGAATTCCGTTCATTGCGCCCGATATCGGGCAAGTCAATGATTCGTCGAATTTTGATAGCCTGACGCAAAGCCGTCCAATTGATTGTAATTAGCCCTTTCATTAGCAGGAGCTATCGGCCATGCCACACCCCCTGGGCCTGACCGGCTTGCATCACGTCGCCTTGATTGCATCGGACTACCCGCGCTCGCGCGATTTTTATCACCGCCTGCTGGCGCTGCCCATCGTCAGCGAAACCTGGCGCGCTGAACGCGAATCCTGGAAGTTGAATCTGGCGCTGCCGGACGGCTGCGAGCTGGAGCTGTTCAGCTTCCCTTCCCCGCCGACGCGCCCTACCCGACCCGAAGCCTGCGGCCTGCGCCACCTGGCCTTGGCCTGTGACGATATCGATGCCGCCCGCAAATGGCTGTTGGCCGAAGGCGTGCCATGCGAAACCATCCGGCTGGATGACATCGCCAACCGGCGCTTCTTTTTTTGCCAAGACCCGGACGGGCTGCCCATCGAGTTCTACAGCGCCGTCTGAACCGGAAAAGCATCAAGGCCGCCTGATGGCGGCCTTGATGCTTTCATGTTGAGCCCTCACTCTTCGTGACTGGGCACCGTCTGCTCAAGACTCAGCCAGTCTACGAAATCGGCGCGAGGCATGGGGCGGGCAAACAGGTAACCTTGCGCGTAATCACAACCGGCCGCGCGCAACAAATCGCACTGGGCCTGCGTTTCCACGCCCTCGGCCACCACCCGCAAACCCAGCTTGTGCGCCATGGCGATCACCGCTTCAACGATAGCCTGGTCGCTGCTGTCGGTTTCCAGCATGCTAATGAAGGAGCGATCGATCTTCAGCGCGTCGATGTCGAATTTTTTCAGATAGGACAAGGCGGAGTAACCAGTGCCGAAGTCATCAATGCTCACCGTCATGCCGGCGCGGCGAAATTCGTGCAAGGTCTCCACCACCGCCGGCCGCTCATCCAGCAACAGCGTTTCCGTAATCTCCACGGCGATCAGACTTGGCGGCAGGGCCGCGCGCTTCAGGTACTCCACCCAGGCGCCGCAGTTGCCGCCGATGAACTGACGTGGCGACACATTGATGCTGATCTTGATGCCATGTTGGCGCGCATGCCACCAGGCGGCCAGATCCAGCGCGTGATGAAACACCTGATTGCCCAATGTGCCGATCAGGCCGATTTCTTCAGCGATGGGAATGAACTCGTCCGGCGGCACCATGCCGCGCGTCGGGTGGCGCCAGCGCAATAAGGCTTCGGCGCGGGTAGCCTTGCCGCTGGCAAGATCAACGATGGGCTGGTAATGCACATCGAACTGACCTTCCCGCACCGCCAGTCGCAAATCGCTGCCCAGGCCCAGCCTGCGCTGGGCTTGCACCTGCATGGAGGGCGTGAAGTAACAGAAAGCATTCTTCCCCTGCGCCTTGGCCGCGTACATGGCCTGGTCCGCATAACTGAGCAGGCTGCCGCTATCCAGCCCGTCCTGTGGATACACCGCGATGCCGATGCTGGCCGACACATGCACCAGCCTGCCGCCCAGATCAAAAGGGCGCGACAACAGCGTCAGGATCTTCTGCGCCACCACGCCGGCCGCCGAGGCGTCGGCCACATTGGGCAGGATGATGACAAATTCGTCGCCGCCAATGCGCGACACCGTGTCGCTGGCGCGCAGCACGGTGCTGATCAGCCGGGCGGCCTGGATGAGCAACTCATCCCCCACATGATGGCCCAGCGTGTCATTCACCTCCTTGAAACGATCAAGATCAATGAACAACAGGGCCAGCGAACAGTCCTGCCGCTCTGAACGCAGCAGCTCTTCGGCCAACCTGTCGCGCAGCAGCCTCAGATTGGGCAGGCCGGTCAGCGCGTCATAATTGGCTTCATGCCAGATCGCCTGCTCCATGCGCTTGCGGTCGCTGATGTCGAGGATCAAACCCACCAGCCCGCCCAAGGTGCCGTCTGCCTTGTCGAACGTCGCCTTGTAAAACACCACGTCATGACGACTGCCGTCGGCGGCGTAGACCACCGAAGCTTCGTAAGTTTGCGTGCCGCGGGCGTCAAACAATGCCTGATCGGCAGCGTGATACTTGTCGGCCAAGTCGCACGGCGAGATGTCGTACACCGAGCGGCCCAGCAATTGATCGCGACTGAGGCCGATAAACTGCTCGAAGGCGCTGTTGCAGCCAATATAGCGCCCGGTTTCATCCTTGTAGAACACCGGGCTGGGGATGGTATCCACAAGACGGGTGATGAACTGCAGCTGGTTGGCCACCTCGCGCTCGGCGCGACAGCGCTCCGAGACGTCCTGCAGCAAACCGATGATGGCCGGCGCGCCGTGATATTGCACCGACACCCCGAACACCTCGGCGTCAAACTGCGAACCATCCCGCCGCAAACCGAGAAAATGGTAAAAACTGGCGCGGGCTTCCCCCTTGTCGCGCCGGTCGATCTCGCGCGACACCAGCGCGTGGTCGCGCGGCGATGTCAGTGAAGCCGGCCCCATGCCGCCGCACAACTCGGACGGCGTATAGCCGAACATCTCCGCCAGCTTGTCGTTGACGTAGACGAAGCGGTTGTCCTGGATGACGTACACCCCGGTCAGCGCGTTGCTGCACAATCCCTGCAACAGGGCGTCCGCCTCGCTTAGCAGGCTCTGGAACAATGCCTGTCCCTCCTGGCTCATTCTGTTTTGCTCTCCCGGCTTGCCCGCTTTGCGGGTGGCCGTTCTTTCTGTTTTATAGCGGTTTTTGCGCGCAGGCATCGGCGCCATGCCGGGCTCGATCCGGGGCGGAGCGGACGCGCGGGCGATGGCCGGCTGTGCTTAACCCAGCAGATTGTCAAACTCGGCCGCCGGCACGGGTTTGCCGAAGAGATAGCCCTGATACAAAAAGCAACCGGCCTGCAGCAGAAAATCCTGCTGCGCCCGCGTTTCCACCCCCTCGGCCAGCACCGTCATGCCCAGCGTCTGCCCCAGCGCGATGATGGTGCGAGCGATGGCGGCGTCGTTGGGGTCGTCCAGAATGTCGCGGACGAAACTGCGGTCTATCTTCAGCTGACTGATGGGCAAGCGCTTGAGATAGGACAGCGAGGAAAACCCGGTGCCGAAATCATCCATGGCGAAGGACACTCCGCACGCCTTGATGGCATGCATGCGGGCGATGATGGTCTCCGTGTCTTCCAGCATCATGGTTTCGGTCAGTTCCAGCTTCAGCCGGTCCGGCCTGGCCCCGCTGGCAGTCAGTATGGCTCGCAGGCCGGTTTCAAAACCCGGCTGCATGAACTGGCGCGCACTGACATTGACCGCCAGCGTGATATCCGCCCGACGCGGATCATGGGCCCAGGCGGCCAATTGGCGGCAAGCCTCTTCCAGCACCCACTGCCCAATCGGCAGGATCATGCCAGTATCTTCCGCCACCGGAATGAAGGTCAAAGGCCCGACCACACCCCGCTCAGGGTGCCGCCAGCGCAGCAGGGCTTCCGCCCCCACCATCACCCCTTCGTTGTTGTACTGTGGCTGATACACTAGGAAAAACTGCCGGTCCGCCAGTGCAAAGCGCAGCTCGCCCTCCAGCGTCACCCGCGCCTGCACTGCGGCTTGCATCTCGGGATCAAACAGGAACCAGGCATTGCGGCCACTGTGCTTGGCGCGGTACATGGCGGTATCGGCCCGCTGCAGCAACTCCTCTTCGCTGCTGTCGCTGGCGTTGAACAAGGCGATGCCCATGCTCGCGGTACAGACGAAAGGCCTGGCGCCGCCGTCGCGCCCACCCCAATCGCTGGCCAGGGCAAACGGCGTGGACAGCCGTTCGAGAATACGCTCGGCACGCTGCCCGGCCGCTGCCGCGGCATCCTCCTCCAGACCGGAGAGAATGATGACAAACTCATCGCCGCCCAGCCGCGCCACCACATCGCTGTCGCGCACCGTGGAACGCAAACGGCCCGCCACCGCCACCAGCAGCTTGTCGCCCGCGGCATGCCCTTCCGAATCGTTCAACACCTTGAAGTTATCCAGATCGATCAGCAACAGCGCGCCGCAACCGCCCTGCTCCCGCGTCTGGCGCATGGCCTGCGACAGGCGATCCATCATCAGTTGCCGATTGGGCAAACCAGTCAAGGTGTCGTAAAACGCCAGCTTGCGAATCTCTTGCGCGGAGCGCTTGCTGTCGGTGATGTCTTCCAGATTGAAATGCAGCATGTGCCGGCCCTGGTGCTCTAACGACATCAGTTGCACCCGGGCCTCCCACTGCGAACCATCCGGCCGCTGATGCCGCCACTCAAACACCACATGCCCTTCGCGCAAGGCCTGCTCGACAAATTCCGCCGCGGCTTCGCGCGAGGCGCGGCCGTCCGGTTGCCGCTCCGGCGACACCGCCAGCGGGGTCAGCCCCAGCATGGCTTCGCAACTTGGCAGCCCGTAAATGCGCCGCGCCGCCTCGTTGCAGTCGATAAACACCATGGAAGGCGTTTCCATCACCACCATCGGGATCTGCGATTTGCTGAACAACGCCTTGTTGTAAGCCTCGCTCTTGCGCAGGGAAGCCAGCGCATGCGACAGCTCTGCCGTCCGCAAGCGTACTTTTCGAGTGAGGCTCTTGCTCCAGACGGCCAGCCCTGCCAGCAACAGACCCAGCGCCAGAATGGTGTAGCCCGCCCAGCGCGCCCAGCTTGGCAGTCGGCCGGTAGGCAGGTTCTCGCCCAGCCAGTGGCGCTCGATGGCAGCGCGCTCGTCCAGACTGATCTTGTCAAAGCCGCTCAGCACATCGCGGTACAGCGCATCCCGCCCCTTGGCCACCGCCCAGTGAAACTGCCCCGAGTACAAAGGGTCGGTATGCCGGAACTGATCCGCCGCGCCTTCCTTGTTGAAAAAGTAAAAAGCCGGCGGCGCGTCGATGCACAGCACCCGCACGTTCTGCGCGGCGGCGGCGCGCACCAGCTCTTGGTAACCGGGATAGCGCTTGAATTCGTGGATGCCGTGCCGGACCAGGTATTCGATGCAGGCATCGCCGTCCTTCACCCCCACGGTAAAGCCCTTGAGGGAGTTGGCGTCGGTGATGCCGCTGATGGACTGGTGAAAAAAGATCGGCACATCGATATTGGCGTGCGGCGGGGAGAAAGCGTAAAAGCGCTTGCGCTCTTCTGTTTCAAACAGCGTGTCGATAACATCCGCCTGGCCGGACTTCATCATGGCTTGCGCCTTGCCCCAGTCGGTGGCGATGAACTCCACCTTGATGCCGGTCTTTTTTTCCCATAGCGCCCAGACATCGCGCAGGATGCCCTCCGGCTGCCCATCGGCGTCGCGGAATATGTATGGCGGGTAATTGTCGTCCATCACCACCCGGATGGACGCCGGCGCCGCCAGGGCCGGAAAGGCGCACAGCAAGGCGCAGGCCCAGCCTGCCGCCATTGCGGCGATGCGCCGCCACACTCCCCCGCCATGAGCCGAGCCTTGCTCATGTTTCATTGTTTTTCTCCAACCTTCCCGCTCGTAAAACTACTCCCTCTCTGGCGAAGCAGTATCAACCCGGAAAGCGCTGGAGCGCATCATTTATCTGGCAAGAAAGCAATGATAGTGCGCCGGTGGTGCTTGCTGGTTTCCAAAATGCGACAGACAGGCCCAGAAGAGCAGGCTGCCGCGAGCCTGAATAATGCAAGCTTGCTTGACGGTTAGCCCGGTTGGTCTCACATGGCGGATTCACCCAGGCATTGCTTGAAAATCGCTGTATCCCCCGGCGGTTTGATGTTCGGCAAACAAGACTATCCCCGCACAAGGAAGTACTTGCGCAATGGCCATGAATGCCGGATGGTTAAGCAATAGGCATGAGATTGCCAAGCGGAACCACCTGATGATTTCTCCTGTTTACACGCAATGCGACGCCGCCTCGCTGGAAGCCGCCGTCGAAGTGCTGCTCAAGCAGGGCGCGCGGGCGCTGCTGGCCCTGCTACCCGAAGCCGAGCAAGACCAACTGCCCGCCCTGCAAAGTCTCTGCCTGCGACGAGGGCTTGAATTGGCGGGGGGCATCTTCCCCCAGTTGATCCGCGGCGGCCAGTTATGCGCGGAAGGCTGTTGGCTATTGCCTCGCAAGCAGACCACCGGCGCAGAACTGCTGGGATTGTCCGCCGACCTCTCCGCTGAAACGGCGGCCTGCATGGTGGCCACGCGCGTGGAAACCCTGCTGCAGGGCTGGGACCCAGCGCAGGGCCGGCCAACGCTGTTTCTTGCTCTGGATGCCGTGCTGCCCAATATGGCCAGCATGGTGGATGAGCTCTATCTACGGCTGGCCGATCAGGTGAGTTACTTCGGCGTCAATGCCGGCAGCGAAACCTTCCAGCCCATCGCCTGCTTGTTCGACCAGCACCGCACGCTGGGCCATGGCGCGCTGGCGCTGTTGCTGCCGTCCAGCGCGGAGCCCGTCATCCAGCATGGTTATCCGCTGCCGGATCATGTCATGAGCGCCACCGCCACCGAAGGCAACCGCATTTTCCAGATCGACTGGCGGCCGGCTTTCGAGGTGTATCAGGAGCAAGTTCGGCAGCAGTACGGGCAAAATCTCAACCGCGACAACTTCTACCAGTACGGTGTTCACTTTCCGCTGGGCATCGCGCTGGCCAACAATGAGTTGCTGGTGCGCATTCCCGTCGCGCTGGAGGACGATGGCTCGGTGCTCTGCGTGGGCGAGGTGCCGGAGAATTCGCTACTGTTCATGCTGCAAGCGCCGGCGCTGGACCAGCAAAGCTGCGTCAGTGACATTGCCGCAAGGTTGCCCGAACCCGGCGGAGACGACGAAACCCTGCTCACGTTCTACTGCGCCGGGCGGCGCATGCACTACGGCGCGGAAGCCGGCACGGAACTGGCCCGCCTCGGCAGCGCCAGCGGCGGTCGCTCCATGGCTGGCGCGCTGACGCTGGGTGAAATCGGCAGCCTGCGCGCCGGCGGCTATCCGATGTTCCACAACGCGGCCATCGCCTGCGCCCTCTGGAAAACCACATGAACAGAGACCAACTGCTGGCCGTGCTCTACGACCTTGCCCTGACCATTGGCCACGAGGTGAGACTGGACGCCTTGCTGACCAAGGTCTTGCAACGGCTGATGTTCCACACCGGCAGTCCTGCCGGGCTGGCCCTTCACCATCCGGAGGGCGCGGCGACGGACTACGCCACCCTGCTCAAGGCGATAGGCGACCACGCCCTGCAGCAGCGCGCAGGCGAACGCATCGCCATTCCCGCCGGCCTGCTGGGCAAAAACATTGCCCCTCTGGACAAGGCGGAGTTGCTCGCAAGCCTGACCGGCCATGATCGCTACCGCTTTTGTTTGCGACTGCCAGTCGAGCAGCGCTACACCATCCTGCTGCTGGGCCTTGCGCCGCTGAGCGACAATATTCCTTACGATCACGTATTCCCACCGGTGCTCGCCAATCTGTCCCGGGCCATTCAGCTTTGTCAGGACAGCGAAAGGTTGGCCGAAGCCAAGGAAAAAGAGCACCGCGCCATGCAGGCCCAGTTGACGCGCTCGCAGATTTTCAGCCGCGCCCTGCTCAACGCCATCCCGGTGGCCGCCTTCTACAAAGACACGCATGGCCGTTACCTGGGCGCCAATCCCAAATTCTGCGAACTGCTGGCGGTTAAAGAAGAGGATATCGTCGGCCATACCGCCGATGAGCTATGGCCTAAGGATCTCGCCGCTTTTTATCAACACTCGGACCGGCAGATACTGGAAAGCCGCCGACCCTTGAATCTGGAACACGCCTATCGCAACCCGGAGGGCGAAGAGCGCCTTGCCCTCTACGCCAAAAATGTCTTCTATGACGAAAAGCACGAGGTCGCCGGATTGATCGGCACCTTCATCGACATTACAGAACGCCGGGATGCAGAAGCCCGTCTCAAACAGTCGCTCATCCAGACTATCAACGCCCTCTCCTCAGCCATGGCGCATCGCGACATGAGCACCGCCAGCCACGAAAAACGCGTCAGCGACCTGGCGGTGGCCATCGGTCGCGAAATGGGACTGGATGATCAGCGACTGGAAGGCCTTGGCCTGGCGGCCATGGTGCACGATATCGGCCTGATCCAGATTCCGTCGGAGATTCTCACCCGCCCGCGCCGACTGACCGTGGAAGAGTTCGACCTGCTCAAGCTGCACTCCGAAGCCGGCTACGAGATCCTCAAGGACATCGACCTGCCATGGCCGATCGCCCGCATCATCCTGCAGCATCACGAGAACCATGACGGCAGCGGCTACCCCAACGGCGTGCGCGGCGACGATATCTTGCTGGAAGCGCAGATCATCCATGTGGCGGACAGCATGGAGGCCATGCTGTCGCACCGCCCCTTCCGCCGGCACCTGGAGTTCAACCAGGCCATCAACGAACTCAAACGTTGCCGCGGCGTGTGGTATGCGCCGGAACCGGTGGATGCCTGCCTGAAACTGTTTCTGGAAAAAGGCTATCAACTGCCCGATCATGTGAAGAAGTCGCTCCAGGCCGCCACCTTATGACGCATCCCGCCAGCCAAGCCGCCGCCCGCCTCCTGTCTCCACAAACAGGGGATGCCCTCTGCCTGCAAACCGTACTCGACCAGATGCCGCAGAGGGTCATCATCAAAGACGCGCAATCGGTCTTCCTCTACTGCAATGAGCAGGCTGCGCAAGACATCGGCGCATCCCCCGCCGCCATCGTCGGCAAGACTGACTTTGACTTCTTCCCGCCCGACCTGGCGCGCCGCTACCAGGAGGATGACCGAAGGGTGATGGCCTCGGGCGAGCGCGCTTCTTTCGAAGAACCCTACCAGCGAGACGGCCAACAGCGCTGGCTGGAAACCACCAAGATCCCGATTCGGGACGAAACCGACCATTGCATCGGCATCGCCGTGCTGTTCGACGATATCACCGAGAAAAAAAACAGCGCCGAAGTCACCCTGCGCCGAGCTTGGGCGCTGCGCGCGCTCAGCGCCAGCAACAACGCACTGGTGCACGCGCGCGGAGAGGCCGAGCTGCTACAGTCGGTGTGCAACGCCATTACGGAAGATGGACTCTATCGCTTGGCCTATATCGCCTGGGGCCGCGCCACCACGGACCACCGCGTTGATGTGGTAGCCTGCGCCGGCGAAGCGCGGGACCTGATCGCCGAACTGGAAATCAACTGGGGCGAGCATCACAGCCACGGCTCCGGCGCCGTAGGACGCTGTCTGCGCAGCGGCAAAACCGTCAACATCCCCGCCATCATGAGCGACCCTGGCCTGACTCCCTGGCTGGATCAGGCGCGCCGCTTCGGCCTGGTATCGATGATGGCCACGCCGCTAAACATAGAAAACGGCGAATCGGGCGCGCTGGTGGTGTTCGCCTCCGTCGAAAACGCTTTCGGCGCCGACGAGTTGCACCTGTTTGAAGACCTGAGTCACAACCTGCGCTACGGCATTGAGTCCAGACGCACCACCTCGGCTTACGAGCACAGCCTGCTTGAGCGCGCGCAGCAGGCCACCGTGCTGGAGCACTCCCTGGAACAAGCCCTTACCGCCATTGCCTCCGTGCTGGAACAGCGCGACCCCTACACCGCAGGTCATCAGAAACACGTTGCCGACCTTGCCGTAAAAATCGGCAAGGAAATGGGCCTGGACGACAATGACCTGCGCGGCCTTTACCTGAGCGCGGTTGTGCACGACCTGGGGAAGATCCAGGTGCCGGCAGAGATTCTCAGCAAACCCACCCGCCTCAACAAGCTGGAATTCGCGCTGGTAAAACGTCACCCCGAGGTGGGCTACACCATCCTGAAAAACATCGATTTTCCCTGGCCCATCGCCGACATCATCCGTCAGCATCATGAATACTTGGACGGCTCAGGCTACCCTCGCCGCTTGCAAGGCAACGATATCCTGCTGCAGGCCCGCATTCTCACCGTGGCCGACATTGTCGAATCCATGTCCTCGGACCGCCCCTACCGTCAGGCGCTGGGTCTGGATGTCGCCTTGGGGCAGATACGCAGCATGCGTGGCGCGCAACTGGACCCGGACGTGGTGGATGCCTGCGTGCGAGTGGTTGAAAGAGGCGAGTTCGAGCCTCATCTGATGATGCTGGAAGCGTAAGCTCCGCTTGCGCCCTGACTCCTCACAAGGAACGCCATGCCCCGCCTTGCCCCTGTCGAACTTGCCAAATCCTATCGTCTGCTCAACCACGGCCCTACGGTGCTTGTATCCAGCGCCCATGAAGGCCGCAGCAACGTCATGGCCGCCGCCTGGGCCATGCCGCTGGACTTCGACCCACCCAAAGTGCTGGTGGTAGTGGACAAATCCACGCTGACGCGTCAGTTGATGGAGGCGTCCGGCGAATTCGTGCTCAACATCCCCTGCAAGGCACAAGCGGCACAGGTGCTGGCCGCCGGCAGCCAGTCCGGCAAGGAAGTTGACAAGTTCGCCGCCAGCGAGCTCTCCCCGCTGCCGGCTTGCAAGGTTGGCGCGCCGCTGGTAGCCGGCTGCATCGCCCACCTCGAATGCAAAATCATCAGCGAACCGCGCAATGAGCAACAGTACGACCTGTTCATCGGCGAAATCATCGCCGCACAGGCCGACCCCGATGTATTCAGCAATGGCCATTGGCACTTTGACGGTCATGACGACAAACGCAGCCTGCACTATGTGGCCGGCGGGCATTTCATGGTGATTGGCGAGGAAATCGATGTCTCCCCAAGCCCGTGACGTTGGCCGAAGGCGGCAAGCTGGCCGCCTGTCGGCTTTCCGCAATGAAAAGACCCGGCGTTTGCCGGGTCTTTTTGTTTGCCGGGCAGGCAGCGTCCGCTCAGATCACTTCGCGCACAAACTCATCGAACGCAGACACCAGCTGATCCACATCCGCTTGCTTCGTGTCGGGGCACACTAGAATCATGTTGTGGAACGGTGTGATCAGCAGTCCGCGATTAAGCAGGAACAAGTGAATAATGTGCTCCATATCGCTATCCAGAATCGCATCCGCTTCGCTGCCGTTTTTCGGCGGTGCCGGCGTGAACTGGAATTCCGTGCGCGCGCCCACCTGGGTGACGCACCACGGCAGGCCGTGACGGGCGATGACGCCGCGCAGCCCTTCGGCCAAGCTCTCCGCCAAACCAAACATGTACTGGTAAGCCTCCTCGGTCATCACCTCGGCCAGATTGGCGCGCATCGCGGCCATCGCCAGCATGTTGGCGGTGAGCGTGGTGCCGATGCCGCTATGACCCGGCACCGCTTCGCGCTTGGCCTGCTGCGCCCGCTCAGCCATCTCCGCAGAAAAACCATACACCGCGCACGGCACGCCGCCACCCACCGGCTTGCCCACCACCAGCATGTCGGGCTGCAAGCCGTGGGTGCGGGTATAGCCGCCCATGCCGGTGCTGATGGTGTGGGTTTCATCCATGATCAACAAGGTGCCGTAACGCTTGCACAGGGCCTGCGCCGCCTTCCAGAAGCCTGGTTCGGGCAACACCATGCCGATATTGGTCAGCGCCGGCTCGGCCAGCAGGCAGGCTACGTCTTCCGTTTTCAGCGCCGCTTCCAGCGCGGCCAGATCGTTGAACTCCACCACGCGGGTGAATTGCTTCAGGTCGTACACCTGGCCCAGCAAACTGGCGCGCTGCACCGGCTGGCCATCCACCAGATCGACAAACACATCGTCTATGGTGCCGTGATAGCAGCCATTGAACACCAGCAGTACTTTGCGACGAGTGGCGGCACGCGCCCAACGCAAGGCGAAACGGTTGGCGTCGGTGGCGGTCATGGCGAACTGCCAGTAAGGCAGACCGAAACGACGCGCCAGTTCGCGCGATACCCATACCGCGTCCTCGGACGGCAGCATGGCGGTAATGCCGCGCGCCGCCTGCTCCGCCACCGCGCGGGCCACCGGTTCGGGCGAGTGGCCGAACATGGCGCCGGTATCCCCAAGACAGAAATCCACGTAGCGATTGCCGTCCACGTCCTCAAAGCGCGCACCGCGTGCCGACTTCACGTACAGGGTGAAAGGCGTGGACCAGTCGTCCATCCAGTGCAGCGGCACACCAAATAACAGGTGTTCCGACGCCTGGGCCGAATAGTCGCGCGACAGCGGACGGCAGCCGACAAACAGTTCGCGTTCGCGTTGATGCAGTTGCTGGGCCTTGTCCCAGTTGATGCCATGGCGAGTCGTCATGGTGTCTCCTTGATCTTTGCCAAAATGGATTGATTGCTTCGGCCGCTGCCAACAGCATCCCCCCGCAGCATGCGGGCTCGGGAAATCTGCGGGACGCCGGGCGCGACGCTCAAACATGCAACTGCAGGTGTTCGCGCTCCCAGGCGGTAATGCCGCGATTGAAGGTTTCAAACTCTTTTTCCTTCACCGCGCAAAACGCCTGGACGAAATCGTCGCCCAATATTTCCGCTAGCTCGCGGCATTCCTGCATCAGCGCTACCGCGTCTTCCAGACTGCGGGGCAACTCGTAATCCAGGTTGTAGGCGCTGCCGGTCATGGCTTCGCTGGCGGACAGCTGTTCTACCATGCCCAGATAGCCGCATGCCAGCGTTGCCGCCATGGCGAGATAGGGGTTCACATCCACGCCGGGCACGCGGTTTTCCACGCGACGGGCCGAAGGACCGGAAGGCGGCACGCGAATGCCGCAGGTGCGGTTGTCGTAACCCCAGCGCACATTGATGGGCGCCGCTGTATGCCGGCTCAGCCGGCGATAGGAATTCACATAAGGGGCCAGCATGGGCATCACGCGCGGCAGGTACTTTTGCATGCCGCCGATGTGATGGAAAAAAAGCGGGCTGGCTTCACCGTCGGCGAGGGAGAAAATATTGTCGCCGGTGCGGGCATCGACAATGCTTTGATGAATGTGCATGGCGCTGCCGGGCTCGTTCTCCATCGGCTTGGCCATGAAGGTGGCGAATATGCCGTGGCGGTAAGCGGTTTCACGCACAGCGCGCTTGAAAAGAAACACTTGATCAGCCAGCGACAGCGCGTCGCCATGACTGAAATTTATCTCCATCTGGCAAGCGCCCACTTCGTGGATCAGCGTTTCCACATTGAGTTTGGCTTGCTGGCAAAAGGTGGAGAGTTCCTGAAAAAAAGGATCGAAATCGTTGACGGCGTCAATGGAGAAAGACTGCCGTCCCACTTCAGAACGACCTGCCCGGCCAGAGGGCGGTCGCAGCGGCTCATGTGGGTTGTCGTTCTGGCGGATGAGGTAAAACTCCATCTCAGGGGCCACCACCGGGCGCCAGCCGCGCGCTTCGTACAATTTCAATACACGGCGCAGCACCGCACGGGGGGACAGGCTGACCGGCTCGCCGTCAAAATCTTCGCAATCGTGAATCACCACCGCCACCGGCTCCATTGCCCAGGGCACCATGCGGATGGTGGATGGGTCCGGCACACACACCATATCGGGATCGTTGGGGCCGACGAAGCGCTCGAAATCGGCGAATTCGCCATTGACGGTGATGGTCAGCACCGCCTTGGACATCTTCATGCTGCTTTCATTGAGGAACAAGTCCTTGGGCACGATCTTGCCGCGCGCCACCCCCGTCATGTCGGGGATGACGCATTCCACTTCATGGATACGGTGTTCTCGTATGAAGCTTTCCAGCTGCTCTCGCATTATTTTCTCCACTTATGATCATAAATTTAAACGCCAGCACATAACACTCCTCAGATAAAAATGAACAAAGCGTCAAATTCATTGCTTCGGCGTTATGGTTTTGATCATAGATGCGAGATTGATCATAGTCAATATTTGATCAAATACAGCAGTCGCAAAACCACATCACAGCAAAGGTGGGCTATGGTATGCTTTCGGCAAACAAAAACCGCCACTGCTCACCACCCATGAAAACACCCGCCTCATCCACGCTTCAGGACGAAACCTACGAAACCCTGCGCCAATGGCTCTCGCTGGGCCGGTGGCTGCCTGGCGAGCGACTCAAGATCAAACAGCTGGCTCAGGACATGAGCGTGGGCGAAATGCCCGTGCGCACCGCACTGCAAAGACTGGTGGCGGAAAAAGCGCTGATCAACATCCCCAACTGCGGCGTCACCGTCCCGCAGCTGTCGCGCGCCCAGTTTGACGACATCCTGCAAACCCGCATGCTGCTGGAAGGCGAAGCGGCGGAAAAAGGCGCGCGCAACCTCAGCGCCAATGACCGTCAGCTGCTGATCGACCTCCACACAAAGATGGCGGCCTCCATCGCCACCCACGATGTGAAAGGCTACCTGGACGCCAATGAAGTGTTTCACGTCACGCTGTATCGCGCTTCCGGTTCGCCGCTGCTGCTGTCGCTGATTGAGAACGTCTGGCTGCACGTCGGCCCCATCTCCAATCAGCTGCATGGCGACCCCTATGTCTGGTCCAGCATGAACGATGCCCACGACGATTTGATGAAAGCACTGGAGCGCAACGACCCCGTTGCAGTGCGCCGTGCCATCGAGCGCGACCTCTTCGTCGCCGGCCAGTACCTGAAGACGCTCTGCAACTGAATTACCCACTTTTCCCCCTGGCGGCGCCGAAGTTTCCGAAACGCCGCCTGCGAGGTAAAGTCATGACATTCATTTAGACTGCCGGCCACGTCGCACTGGAATCCAGCCAGGCCGCGCCGGGCAGCGTTTCAGTCTCGCCAGGCCGCGCGGCGGCCTTTGTACAGGTTGTCATCATGCAGCAGCCCTACCGGTTTACCTCACTGCTCCGGCTCCTGGCCGGGCTTCTGGCTGCGCTGCTGCTCCTCGCCTCACCCACCCTCGCCGCCAACAACTGGCTGCAAGAACACCGAGCTTGGCGTGTCGGGGTGGTGCTTCAAGCCCCCTACGCTCAGTTCAACCCGCGCAGTCGCCTGCTGGAAGGCGCCGACGTGGAAGTCATGAGTCTGCTGGCCGGCCAAATGGGCCTTACATTGCAATGGCGCGCCTACAACACCCAGACCGAGCTTGACCGCGCCGTGCGCAATGGCGAGGTGGATGTCTCGCCCGGCATGCTGCAAACGCCCAACACCCTGCGCGACTGGCTGTTCTCCCAACCCTATCTGCGCGTGCCGCACAAAATTGTCGGCTTCCCGGACGGCGGGGGCAACGCCGTGGACCTGGATCGCATCTCGCTATCCGAGCGACTGGCCATGGTTGGCAACAGCGACGCGGTGAAGTTTGTGGCGCGCAACTACCCGGAACTGCAGCGCCTGCCGGTCCCCAGCGAGCGCGATGCCTTGCAGATGGTCAATACCCAATATGCCGAGTACGCCATCATCGACGAAGCGCAACTGGCTACGCTGCTGAAAGAGCCGGAGTTCTCCCGCCTCGCGGTAGTCGGCGACCTGGGTTACACCCACCTGCTTCGCATCGCCGTGCGCAAGGACTGGCCGGAACTGCCCCCGCTGCTGGACAGGCAACTGCAATCCATCGCCGGCGACCGGCTGGAGCAGTTGTACGCCCGCTGGATGCTGCCCAGCTATCCCCGCCTGATTGATTCGCTGCTGTTCTGGCATCGCATCACCCTGCTGCTGACCTTGCTGGCCGCCGGCCTTGCCGTACTCTGGCTGCGCCAGCGACGCCAACGACGCTGGACTGAACGCCGCCTGCTGAGCACTCGCCAGGAACTGGAAGCGCGCGACCGCGCGGAAGAGTCCCTGCGACTGACCCAGTTCTCCATCGACAACAGCACGGTGGGCATCTTGTGGGTGAGCTGGGACAGTCGCATCCGCTACGCCAATCAGGCGGCAGAAACCATGCTGGACTACTCGGCGGAGCGTTTGCTGAACCTGCCCATCAACACCCTGGAACCCAACCTCACCCCGGAACGCTGGCTGGAACTGTGGAACCAGCTGCGCAGTCGTCAGCCGGTCAGTCGCTTCGAAACGCACTGCCTGAAAGCCGACGGCCAGCTCCTGCCGGTGGAGGCCACGCTCAGCTTTTTGAAGTTCGGCCTGACCGAATACCTGGTGGTCTACCTCAGCGACATCACGGAACGGCAGCAGGCGCGTGAAAAACTGGAAGAGAGTGAAGCCCGCTTCAAGGGCATGGCTTCCAATGTGCCGGGCGTGGTGTTCCGCATGGAGAAAGCAGGGCCCGGTCATCAGGCGCGACTCGCCTTTGTCAGCGACGCCAGCCAGAGCATGCTGGGGATGACGCCGCTGGACATGCTGAGCCTGAGCGGTGGCTGGCAAACCATCATCGCGCCGGAAGACCTCTCTGGTTTCCTGCAAAACTGGCAGTTGGCCGAAGACGAGCAACGCGATTTCCAGTGGCAAGGGCGCATTCGCGACGCCGGCGGCCAACCACTGTGGGTGGACGTGAAGGCCACCGTGCGCTGCTTTGACGACGGCCATACCGTCTGGGACGGCATTGTCTGGGACATTACCCGCAACAAGCAGAACGAAATCATGCTGGCCGAATCGCGCGCCCTGCTGCGCAGCCTGTCCGCGCACCTGGAATCCGTGCGCGAAGAAGAAAAGGCCCGCATTGCTCGCGAGGTGCATGACGAACTGGGACAGGTACTCACCGCGCTGCGACTGGAAACCACCATGTGCGAACTGGGCTACGCCCATCAGGACGCAGGCCTGTCCGAACGCCTGAGCGCCATGAAAAAACTGATCGAGCAAACGTTCCAGCTGGTGCGCGACATTGCCACTGCGCTACGCCCGCCCGTGCTGGACGCCGGCATCGGCTCTGCCATCGAGTGGCAAGCGCGGCGTTTTGAAAAGCGCACCGGCATTCCCTGCCTGATTTCCGTGCCAGACAGCCCGCTCCCGCTTTCCGACGCCCGCGCCATTGGCGTATTCCGCATCCTGCAAGAAGCCCTGACCAACGTGATGCGACATGCCGAAGCCAGTACGGTCAGCGTGGCGCTGACCCAGCAGAACGGCATCATCACGCTCAGCATCGCCGACGACGGCAAGGGCTTCGATCCGGACGCCCACCGCCAGCAGCGCTCTTTCGGCCTGGTGGGCATGCGTGAACGCGTCTTGCTGCTGGGCGGCGAACTGCTCATCGACAGCCAGCCCGACCAGGGCACCACCGTCACCATCCGCCTGATGGCGGACGAATCCGACGCCACCGCAAAGGAAACCGCGTGATCCGCGTAACAATTGCCGAAGACCACAAGATTGTCCGCGAGGGCATCAAGCAACTGCTGAGCATGGCGCCGGACATCTCCGTAAGCGGCGAAGCCACCAATGGCGCGCAGCTGCTGGACACGCTGCGGCAGTCGCCCTGCGACGTTCTGCTGCTCGACATTTCCATGCCCGGGGTCAACGGGCTGGAAAGTATTCCGCGCATCCGCGCGCTGGACAATCCACCGGCCATTCTGATGCTGTCCATGCACGATGAAGTGCAGATCGCCGCCCGCGCGCTCAAAGCCGGCGCCGCCGGCTACTCCACCAAGGACAGCGACCCGGCGCTGCTGCTGACCGCCATCCGCAAAGTGGCTGGCGGCGGCCGCTACATCGACCCCCAACTGGCGGACCGCATGGTGTTTGAAGTGGGGCTCACCGACTCCCGCCCGCCGCACGACCAGCTCTCCGAGCGCGAATACCAGGTATTCGAGCGGCTGGTGCACGGCGCCAATATCAACGACATTGCCCAACAGCTCAATATCAGCGCCAAGACCGTCAGCACGCACAAAGTGAGGTTGATGCAGAAGCTGCAGGCACACTCGGTAGCCGACATGGTGCGTTACGCCATCGACCATAAGCTGATCTGAGCCGCCCGGCCGGAGCAGCCCGCTTCGGCCAACCCTTCCGCCATCCCTCATCCCTGTAGGGATTTCCCTACACCACACTATCGGAATCGCTTAGGCGAAAATCCGTAGCACGCCGATATTCCAATCTGATGACGGTTTCTACAATCACTCCATCAACTTAATCAAGTTACAGGAGTGGTCATGGCAGGCACGGTCGCAAGCGATATCCTGGTTCGCTTCAAAAATGTACAGAAGAGCTATGACGGCGAATCCCTGATTGTGAAAGATCTCAATCTGGACATCCGCAAAGGCGAATTCCTCACCCTGCTCGGGCCGTCCGGCTCCGGCAAGACCACCAGCCTGATGATGCTGGCCGGCTTTGAAACCCCCACCTCCGGTGAAATCCTGTTGGGCGAGCGTTCGCTGAATCGCGTGCCGCCGCACAAGCGGGACATCGGCATGGTGTTCCAGAACTACGCACTGTTTCCGCACATGACCGTGGCGGAAAACCTGGCCTTCCCGCTCAAAGTGCGCGGCATGGACAAAACCGATGTCACCGAGCGCGTGAAGCGCGCGTTGTCCATGGTGCAACTGGACAAGTTCGCCAACCGCTATCCAGGCCAGATGTCCGGCGGCCAGCAACAGCGCGTGGCGCTGGCTCGCGCACTGGTGTTCGAACCCCAACTGGTGCTGATGGATGAGCCGCTGGGCGCGCTGGACAAGCAACTGCGCGAACACATGCAGATGGAAATCAAGCACCTGCACGAACGCCTGGGCGTTACCGTGGTGTACGTCACCCACGACCAGAGCGAAGCGCTCACCATGTCGGACCGCGTGGCCGTGTTCCACCAGGGCGAAATCCAGCAAATCGACAGCCCGCAAGCACTGTATGAACACCCGCGCAACACCTTTGTGGCCAACTTCATCGGCGAAAACAACCGCCTGCATGGCCGCATGATCAGCCGCGAAGGCGATCGCTGCTCCGTAGGCCTGGAAAACGGCGAAGTAGTAGAAGCCGTCGCCATCCACGACGCCGCCCCCGGCCAGCCGGTTTCCCTGTCCATCCGCCCGGAGCGCATCCAGCTGGGCGGCATGCCGGAGCACAACCGCTTCTCCGGCCGCATCCGCGAATTCATTTATCTGGGCGATCACGTCCGCATTCGCCTCGAGGCTTGCGGCAACCCCGGATTCATCGTGAAACAGCCCATCTCCACGCTGGACCCCAAGCTGTCGGTCGGCGACGTGGTGCCCTTGGGCTGGCATGTAGAACACGTAAGAGCACTCGATCCTGTCACCGTGGCCGAGTAAGCGTGTAGCCCCAAAACAATAGGAGAAATATCAATGGAGATCTCTATGAAAGCTCTGTCTCTGGCAGTAGTCGCAGCATGTTGTATACAGGCCGCGCAAGCAGGCGACCTGACTGTCATTTCCTTTGGCGGGGCCAACAAGGCTGCCCAGGAAAAGGCTTACTATGCCCCGTTCACCAAAGCCACCGGCGTGAAGGTTGTCGGCGGTGAATACAACGGCGAAATGGCCAAGGTGAAAGCCATGGTCGATACCAAGAGCGTGTCCTGGGACGTGCTGGAAGTGGAATCCCCGGAACTGGCCCGCGGCTGCGATGAAGGCATGTTCGAGAAGCTGGACTACAGCAAGATCGGCAACAAGGCCGACTTCGTGCCCGGCGCCGCCCAAACCTGCGGCGTAGGCATCTTCGTCTGGTCCACCGTACTGGCCTACAACGCCGACAAGCTCAAGGTTGGCCCGACCAGCTGGAAAGATTTCTGGGATGTGAAGAAATTCCCGGGCAAGCGCGGCATGCGCAAGGGCGCCAAGTACACCCTGGAAGTGGCCCTGATGGCCGACGGCGTTGCGCCGAAGGATGTGTACAAGGTGCTGGCCACCCCGGCCGGCGTGGACCGTGCCTTCAAGAAACTGGATCAGCTGAAACCGAACATCCAGTGGTGGGAAGCCGGCGCGCAACCGCCGCAGTATCTGGTATCCGGCGACGTGGTGATGAGCTCGGCCTACAACGGCCGTATCGCCAACACCCAGAAAGAAGGCAAGAACCTGAAGATCGTCTGGAACGGCGGCATGTACGACTTCGATTCGTGGGCCATCCCGAAGGGTTCCCCGAACAAGGACGCCGCGCTGAAGTTCATCGCCTTCGCCAGCAAGCCTGAAAACCAGAAGGTGTACTCGCAGGAAATCGCTTACGGCCCGACCAACAAGAAAGCCGTTGGCATGCTGGACAAGAAGGTAGCCGAAAACCTGCCGACCGCGCCGCAAAACATCAAGAACGGCGTGGCCGTTGATGTGGCCTTCTGGGCCGACTTCGGCGAAAGCCTGGAACAGCGCTTCAACGCCTGGGCCGCCAAGTAAGTCCTAAGCGCAGCATTGCCCCGCGCCTGGCGCGGGGCTTTTCCCACCCCTTCACTACCGGAGCCGGAAGAATGACCGCTTCCTCTGCACCATCCACCGACATGGCAGCCATCCTGCCGGAGGCCGGCCGTTCCCTGAAACAGAAGCTGGCGCGCGCCGAGCGGATGAACAAATTCAAATCCCAGCTGCTGATCCTGCCGCTGGTGCTGTTTCTGTTGCTGGTGTTCGTCGCCCCCATCGCCGCGCTGCTGTTCAAGAGCGTCAACAACCCCGAAGTGGTTGAAGCGATGCCGCAAACCATCAAGGCCGTCAGCCAGTGGAGCGGTCGCGCCCTGCCGCCGGAAACCGCCTACGCCGCCCTTGCCAAGGACATCGAACAAGCCCGGGACAACCAGAAGCTCGGTGATCTTGGCAAGCGCCTCAACATGGAAGTGGCCGGCTATCGCAGCCTGCTCAACAAAACAGCCCGCGCGCTGCCGATGGACCCTGCGCCCAAATCCTACAAGGACGCGCTGACCCAAGTGGATGAACGCTGGGGCGACCCGGCATACTGGCAAGCCATCCGCCGCAACACCACCACGCAAACCCCGTTCTACCTGCTAGCCGCCGTGGACCACCGGATTGACGACCTGGGCGAAGTCAGCCGCTCCTCGCCGGACCAGGCCATTTATCTCGACATCTTCACCCGCACTTTCTGGATGAGCCTGGTTGTCACCGCCATCAGCCTGCTGCTGGCCTACCCGCTGGCCTACCTGCTGGTGAACCTGCCCACTCGCACCAGCAACCTGCTGATGATTCTGGTGCTGCTGCCGTTCTGGACCTCCGTGCTGGTGCGCGTGGCGGCATGGATCGTGTTGCTGCAGTCCGGCGGCCTGATCAATAGCACCCTGCAAGCACTGGGACTGATCGATCACCCCTTGCAGCTGGTGTTCAATCGCACCGGGGTTTACATCTCCATGGTGCACATCCTGCTGCCCTTTATGATCCTGCCCATCTACAGCGTGATGAAAGGCATTTCGCCCACCTACATGAAAGCCGCCATCTCGCTGGGCAGCCACCCCTTCGCCAGCTTCTGGCGAGTGTACTTCCCGCAAACTGTGGCGGGCATCAGCGCCGGCGCCCTGCTGGTGTTCATCCTGTCGATCGGCTACTACATTACTCCGGCGCTACTGGGCAGCCCCAACGACCAGATGGTCAGCTACTTCGTGGCCTTCTACACCAACACCTCCATCAACTGGGGCATGGCCACCGCGCTGGGCGCGCTGCTGCTCACCGCCACCATGGTGCTGTACATCGTTTACAACTGGCTGGTCGGCGCCAAGAGCCTGCGCCTGGGCTAAGAACGAGAAAGGAACACGATCATGCTGAACCCGACCATGTCGCCCATCGAAAAGGTGTGGTACTTCGCCCTGCGCATCCTGAGCGGCTTAACCTTGCTGTTCCTGATCCTGCCGGTGCTGGTGATCATTCCGCTGTCTTTCAACGAAGGCTCCTTCCTGGTGTACCCGCTCACCGGCTTCTCGCTGCGCTGGTACCAGGACTTGTTCACCTCCCCAGAGTGGATGCGCTCCATGCAGAACAGCATGATCGTGGCGCCCGCCGCCACCGTGCTGTCCATGGTGCTGGGCACGCTGGCCTCCATCGGCCTGACACGCGGCGAATTCCGCGGCAAGTCGCTGGTGATGTTCCTGCTGATCTCGCCCATGGTGGTACCGGTCGTCATCGTCGGCGTGGCCAGCTACCTGTTTTTCGCGCCGATGGGCATGGACAACAGTTACAGCACGCTGATTCTGGAGCATGCGGCGCTGGGCGTACCCTTTGTCATCATCACCGTGACCGCTACGCTGCAAGGCTACAACCACAACCTGACCCGGGCAGCAGCCAATCTGGGCGCGTCCCCGCTGACCACGTTCTTCCGCATCACCCTGCCGCTGATCGCCCCCGGCGTCATCTCCGGCGCACTGTTCGCCTTTGCCACCTCCTTCGACGAGGTGGTGGTAACCCTGTTCCTTGCGGGCCCGGAACAGGCCACCCTGCCGCGCCAGATGTTCAGCGGTATCCGCGAAAACCTGAGCCCTACCATCGCCGCAGCGGCCACCTTGCTGATCGGCTTCTCCATCCTGCTGCTGTTGACGCTGGAATGGCTGCGTGGCCGCAGCGAGCGCATGCGCACCGCTTGATCCATTTTGCTGTAACCACTCTCTGTTTGGACCAGTACTCGGGCCGGTTTTGCCGGCCCTTTTTTTGCCCGCCGCCTTCCATTAAGAGATTGTCAAATATCAATTCAGCAACCACTTAAGGTTGCAATCCCACGCCAGCCGTTTACTATTCGTATAACTTGCGTTAGTCATGCCCCTTATCCGCTGCGTACCTATGCGATTCCTACCATTCTGCGCCCTCGCAGCCATCGTCAGCTGCAATGCCTCGGCCGCGCCCGCCAACACAGCCACTTGGGAATACCAAGTCAAGAAAGGCGACTCGCTGTGGTCGTTCGCCGACATGCACCTATCATCCGCCGCCTACGTGCCGCGCCTGCAAGCGCTGAACCATATTGGAGATCCCTATCGGCTGACGCCCGGCAGCGTGATCAAAGTGCCTTACCCTTGGGTGAAGCAGCAGCCTTCCGCAGCGCGCATTGAAGAGATGTCCGGCGAGGTCAGCGCCAAGGACGCAGCCGGCAAGCCGCTTCCGGTAGGCAAGGAGCAACGCTACGGCAAGGGAGTTCAGTTCCAAACCGGCGCCGACTCCATGCTCAAACTGCGCTTTGAAGATGGCTCCACCCTCACACTGAGTGCCAGTTCGTCGGCACAGCTGCAAACCCAGATTTACTACCCGACCACCGGTTCGGCCAACACCGAAATCCTGCTTGACAAAGGCGGTGCCGGCAGTTCGGTCATCCCGAACATCCTGATGCCCAACCGCTACCGCATCAAGACGCCCTCCGCCGTCACCACCGTGCGCGGCACCGAGTTTCGCGTTACCGCAGACAACATCGAGTCCAGCGCTACCGAGGTCCTGCGCGGCAAGGTGAATGTCAGCAATGAAAAGAAGCGCAAACAGTCGGTGGATGTGCCCGCCGGCTTCGGCACCATCGCCGACAAAAACGGTGGCCCAGGCAAGCCGGAGGCCCTGCCACCGCCACCAGACTTGCAAAGTCTGCCACGCGTCAGCCAGTTCAACCCGCCGCTACTGCAATGGCAAACTTCGGCCAACGCCGCCGCATGGCATTTGCGTCTCAACGGCCCAGGCGCCGACGGCAAGCTCATCAGCGACCGCACCGTGCGCCAACCTGCCTTCTTCCCGCGCCTGCCCGGCAATGGCGAATACACACTACAGGCCCGCGCGCGCAGCCAAAGCGGCCTAGAGGGTGCGGACGCCGAACATCGTTTCGTTCTGCAGGCTTACCCACAACCGCCATTACTGCTGGCTGCCGCCGACGCAGAGGTACGCGGACAAACGCTGAAGGTTCGCCTCAGCGGCCCGGAATCGCAAACCGTACTGATCCAAGTATCGCGCAGCGCGGACTTCTCCAGCATGCTGCCGCCTGTTACTGCCCATGCCGCCGAGTCGGATATCGAATTGCCGGAAAAGGGCAAATGGTTCTGGCGCGTAGCGCGACTGAATGCGGACGGCAAGCCCGGTCCCTTCTCGGATACGCAGTCCGTCATGACCAAAACGTTATTCAGCAGCATCGCCGACAGTAAGCCCACGCTGCTTGGTCGGCGCTACCCGTTGCCCGGAGCCCGCTACACCCTGCAACTGGCGAGCGACCCGGCAATGAAGGATGTCCGCTACAGTCAGACGCTGGACCAGCCCAGTTGGGACCTCTCCACACTGCCGCATGGCCAGCTCTATGCACGCATCCAGGTGGAAAACAGCGACGGTTATCACGCCACGGAGTCGATAGAATCGGTAAACATTGAGTGAGCAATGACATAGAATGCACACATGTCCGCCACTCTGAAACAAAGACTCGCCTTTCTACTGCCGCTTTTGGCCGGCGTCATCGGTGCTCTGCTGTCGCTGACCGGCGCTTTGCAGCGACCCGACAATTGGTTCTACGACACCATCGTCAGCCACCAGAGCTACAGCCAGAAGGCCGACGATCCCATCATCATCGAAGTCGACAATCGCAGCCTGGCCGAGCTGGGACGCTGGCCCTGGCCGCGCGAGCTGCACGCCCGCCTGATTGACCAATTGCAGCTGGCGCGCGCGGTTGGCATGGACATCGCGCTATCGGAAAGCACCCTCAGCAGTCCGCGTCCGGATGAAGCGCTTGCCGCCGCCATGCGTCGCAACGGCAAGGTAGTGGTGCCGGTCTTTCCCGAAACCGCCGGCAACGGCCTGGATGAGACGCGGCCCATCCCCATACTGGCCAACGCAGCCAATCGCTTGGGACACACCGATTTTGAGCGCGATAGCGACGGTGTGATCCGCCGCAGCTATCTGCAAGCCGGCCTGGGCAGCCCGGACTACCCCAGTTTCGCCAAAGCGGTGCTGGACGTTGCCCGACGCCTCCCCGCCCCGGCGCTGCAATCCGCCCACAGTGGCGGCGACAGTTGGGTGCGCAAGGACGAAGTGCTGGTGCCTTTCCGCAGCGGTGTAGAACCCTTCCAGCGGCTCTCCTACATCGACGCCCTTACTGTTGCCACACCCGAGACCTTCCGCGATCGCATCGTCTTGATAGGAGCAACCGCCGCCGGCTTGGGCGATCAACACGCCACGCCCGTTTCGGCCAACGCCAGCGGCATGTCGGGTGTGCTCGTCAATGCTTTCCTGCTGCGCGGCTTGCAAGACGACAATCTGATCAGCCCCAGCAACCCTTGGAGCGTAGCCCTTGCGGTATTGCTGCTGATCGCCCTGACAGACTTTGCGCTGTCCCGCTGGGGCAACCGCCGCAGCGTGGTGCTGTACTATCCCGCAGCCGCGATTGCCATCGGCATCGGCAGCTTTGCGCTGTTGGCCAGCGGCTTGCTGTGGTTTCCACCCACGCCCGCCATGCTGGTGCTGCTTGCCATCGGCATGCTGCGCTTCATGGCTCGGCAGGCCAGCCTACAAACCCTGGCCACTACCGACGGCCTGACCCAACTGGCCAATCGACGCCATTTTGACGAAGTGTTCCAACCCGCCATCGAGCGCCACCGACTCAGCGGGCAGCCATTGGCGCTGGTACTGATGGATATCGACCACTTCAAGCTGTACAACGATCAGTACGGACACTATGCCGGCGATGCGGTACTCAAGCGGGTGGCCAACGTGATGCGCGACTGTTTCCAGGGCAAAGCCGCCTTGCCGGCCCGCCTGGGCGGCGAAGAATTCGGCGTACTGCTCACCGGCATGGACATGCCGGGTGCCATGGAGGCTGCCGAGCGCTTCCGGCATCAGCTGGAAGCGCTGGACCTGCCACATGTAGGCAGCCCGCTTAATCGCGTGACTTGCAGCGTGGGCGTTGCCGCCCGCGTACCCCGCAAGACGGACACGCCGCAATCCATTTACGAAGACGCCGACGGCGCGCTCTACATCGCCAAACGCTCCGGCCGCAACGTGGTCAGCCCGGCATCCAGCTGAGGCCAAACGCACTGGCGCGGCAAACAAAAAGGCAGCCATGACGGCTGCCCTTTGCATTTTCGCATGCGCAAATTCAGTCTTGCGGACACAATACCTGCCAGTCATCAGCACCCACCGTCAGATGACAAGCCAGACGCCAATGCCCCGCCAACCCGGACCATACCGCTTGCCGCGCCTGCTCAGCGCTCACCAAACCTGCGCGCAGCATCACATTGCGCTCTTTGCCGCTCAGCATCACCTCGCCATCCTCGCCCACGGGCGTCACCCTCACCTTGCACGTACCGCAGGTCCCCTGCCCGCAGCGCCAGTGCAGGGGCACATCGCACAATCGCGCCACATCCAGCAGAAGATCGCCCGGCGCGGCGTCGGCTTCGGCCAACAGCGCGCCCCCCGTGTCGACAAAACGGATCAGCGGCAAACTGCTACTCCAGCAAAATGAAAGCCAGGCTGTCGCCTGGGCGCACCACCTGTCCTGGCGCCAACCTTACCAGACCATCCGCCCAAGCGCAGGAAGTCAACACGCCTGAACCTTGATGCGCAAACCGTTCCAAGCGCCAGGCACCGTCGCGCAGCACACGGCGCACCCGCAAAAATTCTTCCCGCTTGGCATCAGGACGCGACCAATCGAAGTCTGCAACATAGCGCTGCGGGGGTTGCTCCACGGCCATCAAGCCCTGAGCCCGTTGCAGGGCGGGCTTGACCATTACGTGGAAAGTCACAAAACCAGACACGGGGTTGCCCGGCAAGCCGACAAACACTGCCTCGCCCACGCTGCCGCTGGCCAGCGGCTTGCCGGGCTTGATGGCAACTTTCCACAAGTCCAGCTCGCCCGCCGCCTCTACCGCGGCCTTGACGTGATCCTCTTCGCCGACAGACACTCCGCCGCACGTCATGATCACGTCCGCCAGGCCCGCGGCCTCCTCCAGCGCGTCTCGCGTCGCGCCGAAGCTGTCGGGGATGATGCCAAAATCCGTCACTTCGCAACCCAGTCGCATCAACTCGGGCACCAGCCAGTACCGGTTGGAGTTGTAGATCTGCCCTGCGGAAAGGACCGCGCCCGGCTCCACCAACTCATCGCCGGTAAAAAACACCGCCACGCGCAGCGGACGACGCACGACCAGCTCAGCCACGCCAATGGACGCAGCCAGGCCGATATCCGCCGAGGTCAATTTTCGCCCCGCCTGCAGCACTACCGCGCCGCGACGGATGTCTTCGCCGGCGCGGCGGATGTTTTGCCCGGCCTGCAACGGCGGCTTGAACCATACCGAGCCATCGGCAGCCGGCTCGGCCAGCTCTTGCATCACCACCAGATCGGCCCCCGGCGGTATCGGCGCGCCGGTGAAAATACGCGCGACGGAGCCCGCCGCCAGAGCTTGCGGCACGCTGCCGGCCGGAATGCGCTGAGATACCGGCAATGCCACGCCTGCGTCGGCAAGCCGCAAGGCATAGCCATCCATGGCGCTATTGTCATGCGGCGGTACATCAATGCCGGATACAAGATCTTCGGCCAACACCCGGCCCAGCGTTTCCAACAAAGGCAAGCTTTCCACGCCGGACACCGGCTTGGCGCGCTGCGACAGCAAGGCTTGCGCCTGATCAACAGTCAACATGGGGGAAATTTTCCAGCAAGCTAAGAATGAAAGCGGCGACGCCATCGGCATCGTCCCGCAGAAAGACAGGAAGAGAACTTGGCGCGGCCTGATCGCAAACCAGCGCCAGCACATTCGGATCATCCGGGTGCAGACGCGGCTTGCCTAGCCGACTGTCGTAGACTTCGATCTTGGGCACAGTTGCCTGTTTGAAGCCTTCGGCCAACACTAGGTCACAAGGCCGGAGCATGGCGACATGACTCATCAGCGGCAAATCGTTGCCGCCCGGCAGCTCATCGCTCAACAGCCTGCGCCGCGGCGTCACCAGCATCACTTGCGCCGCGCCGGCCTCACGGTGACGCCAGCTATCCTTGCCGGGAGTATCCCACTGCACATCGTGATGCGTATGCTTGATGACCGCTATGTCGAGGCCGGCTGCACGGAGGCGCGGCAGCAATTTTTCGATCAGCGTGGTTTTGCCGCAGCCGGAGTAACCAGCCACTCCCAGAACGTACATAGGCTTGAGTCCGCCAAGAATGCCAGCGGCGATTTTACCATGCGCCCCGTCAACGCACGCTAGACCAGCCGAACTAGACTGATCGCTCCAGGCGGATGGCGGGAATGGCTGTAACGGGGAAATGTTCAGGCAGCACGCGGGTAGTGGCCAGACTGGTCTTCAGGCGCCTCGAAGCGCTTCCAGTCGACAATCATCACCTGGGTCAGGCCGCAGTCTTCGGCCAACTGCGCCTCAATCTCTTCCAGCACCTGATGGCTGTGTATCGTGCCGTTGATCGCCACTTCGGCGCGGCGCATCACCGTATCGTCCGGCGTGACAAACCAGATGCAGTAACGACTCATACGGGGCCCCTTGGGAAGTTTCCTTTTCACACTATCGGCGCAAGTGCGGGAAAACTTCAAGCCAAAGCGTTTGTCATGGCGCGGAAAACAGCTTTTTGGCAACAGACCGGCAGTTTCAGGCCAGCCAGTCGGCCAAAACCGACCATTGCCGCCATTTTTCCTCCAGCGGCAAGGTATGAGCCGGACTAGTAGATGGCAACGTGAGCACGGTCAGCCGGGCAGCAGCCTCGCCCAGCTGCCGCAGCCCGATGCGCGCAGCGGTCTGCCCATTGAAAGCCACCACCCGCAAACCAGGCAAGCTATCGATCAGGCGACTCAAATCATTGCCTGACACCTCCCGCAAGTCGGCATCCAGACTGCCTTTGCGACTGGCCTCCGCCACCACGTCCCACAGACCGACCCCTGCCGTCTTGAGCACGGACAGCCTCGCCTCGTAACCTAGATCAACCAGAGAGGAATCCAGCAGACGGCCCATGATGGGCCAGAAGTGATTACGTGGATGAGCATAATACTGCGCCGCCTTGAGCGAGGCATCGCCTGGCAGCGAACCCAGCACCAGCACCCGCGTAGCCGGACTGACCACCGGCGGAAAGCAGCGTTTGTTCTGATCCATATGAATCAGAACAGCTGGCCTTGCTGCAATGCCAGTTGCCGCTTGACCGGGCCAAAGCTCTGCCGGTGCACGCCCGGCAGCACGCCGTATCGGGCTATGGCAGCCTGATGCTCCTGGGTGGGATAGCCCTTGTGGCGGGCGAAACCGTACTGCGGATGCGCGGCATCCAGTCGCACCAATTCCGCATCGCGCGCGGTCTTGGCCAAGATGGAGGCGGCAGAAATAGCCTGTACCTTGGCATCCCCCTTGACGATGGCCTCCGCCGGCAAACGCAATTGTTTGGGTACGCGATTACCGTCGATTTGCACGGCGTCCGGCTGCGTGGCCAAGCCTTCTACCGCGCGGGACATCGCCAGCATGGTGGCATGCAGAATGTTGAGCTTGTCGATCTCTTCGACACTGGCAACGGCAATGCACCACGCCAGCGCATCCTGCTTGATCCGCTCGGCCAATGCATCGCGGCGGGCCTCGGTCAGCACCTTGGAATCAGCCAGGCCCATGATGGGCTTGGCCGGGTCGAGAATGACGGCGGCAGCATACACCGCCCCCGCCAGCGGGCCGCGCCCGGCCTCGTCCACGCCGGCAATCAGCGACATTTCGCCTCCAGCAGCACCGCATTGGCCGCCAGCGCGGCGGTATCCTGCTTCAGCTGCAGATGCAAGTCAGTGAAGGCTTGCACCATCTCCGCCCTGGCGGCCGTATCTTCGTACAGACGCACCATCTCCGCAGCCAGCTTGTCCGGCGTGGCATCATTTTGCAGCAGCTCGGGCACGACGAAGCGCCCGCAGAGGATGTTCGGCAAACCCACGTACGGCAAACGGATCTTGCGCTTCACCAGCCAGTAGGTCAGTGTGGACAGCTTGTAGCTGATCACCATCGGCCGCTTGGCCAAGGCCACTTCCAGCGTGGCGGTGCCGCTGGTTACCAGCACGGCGTCGCTGGCTATCATCGCCATCTGCGCGTGACCAAACAGCTTGCGGATGGGCAGTTCCCAAGCGCGATGCTTGGTCAGCAGGCGATCAAAAATATCCATGGTGGCGCGCGTCGCCAAAGGCACCAGGAAGGTGACATCCGGATAGCGCGCGAGCAGTCGCTTCGCCGCCTCGATGAACAGCGGGCCCATGTAATGCAGCTCGCTCTTGCGACTGCCCGGCATCAAGGTAAAGATCGGCCCGATGCGCGGCAGGCCAAGCTGTTCACGCATGGCGCGCATATCGGGCTCAAGCGGAATCTCGCTGGCCAGCGGATGGCCGACATAACTCACCGGCACGCCAGCCTGCTGATACAGCGGCGGCTCCATCGGGAACAGGCACAGCACGCGATTCACCAGTTTGCCGATACGCTGTACCCGCTCAGGCCGCCAGGCCCAGACCGACGGGCTGACATAATGGATGGCCGGAATGCCAGCGGCCTTCAAAGCGCCTTCCAGCGCCATATTGAAGTCCGGAGCATCGACGCCGATGAACACATCGGGCCGCTCCGCCTTGAGCTGGTCGCGCAGGCGACGACGGATGCGCAGCAGCTCGGGCAACACCCGCAACACCTCCGCATAGCCGCGCACCGCCAGCTTCTCTTGCGGCACCACGCCGTGAAAGCCTCGCGCCTCCATGCGCGGACCGCCAATGCCGGCGAACTCGATATTCTCGTGTCGCGCCTTGAGCGCATCCATCAAATGCGCCGCCAAAAGATCGCCTGAAGCCTCGCCGGCTACCATGGCCACCTTCAGCGCCCCCGTGCGCGTGAATAATGGCTGCGACATGATCAGCGAATGATGCCTCGTTCGGATGAGTTGAAAAAGCGCACGAAAGGTTCAAGCTCAGGCTGCCCCTTTTGCGCCTCGGCGAGAATGCCTTGCTTGGCCTCGTCGTAGCTCAAACCTTGGCGGTACAGCGACTTATACACGTTGCGGATATTGCGGATCTGCTCCGGCGTAAAGCCACGGCGCTTCAAGCCTTCGGCATTGATGCCGGACGGCACGGCGCGATTGCCGTGCGCCATCACGTACGGCGGCACATCCTGCGCCACGGCGCTGGCGAAAGCGGTCATGGCGTGATCGCCGATGATGGTGAATTGGTGCACGCTGGTGAAACCGCCCAGAATCACCCAGTCGCCAATATGCACGTGGCCGGCCAGCGTGGCGTTGTTGGCGAAAATGGTGTTGCTGCCCACCTGGCAATCATGACCCAGATGCACATAGGCCATGATCCAGTTGTTGTTGCCCAAGCGGGTCACGCCCACATCTTGCGCCGTGCCGATGTTGAAGGTGCAAAACTCGCGGATGGTGTTGTTGTCGCCGATCTCCAGCCGGGTAGGCTCGCCGGCGTATTTTTTGTCCTGCGGGATCGCGCCCAGCGAGGTGAACTGGAAGATGCGGTTGTTCTTGCCAATGCTGGTATGGCCTTCAATGACCACGTGCGGCCCTACCCAGGTGCCGCTATCGATGCTGACATCCGGACCGATGATGGAGTACGCGCCGATTTCGACATCAGAGGCGATGCTGGCCTTGGGATCGACGATCGCGCTGGGATGAATCGCCATGGATTACACCTCGCGTTTGGCACACATGATTTCGGCTTCGCAAGCCACCTGTCCCTCCACCAGCGCGCGCGCGCGATATTTTCCGATGCCACGCTTGACGGTGATGGTTTCCACTTCAAAAATCAGCTGATCTCCCGGCACCACCTGGCGCTTGAAACGGGCATTGTCGATGCCGACGAAGAAGTACAGTTCATTCTCGGCACGCTGCCCCTGGCTCTTGATCGCCAGAATGCCGGCAGCCTGCGCCAGCGCTTCGATGATCAGCACGCCCGGCATCACCGGGTACTGCTCGAAGTGGCCAACGAAGAAAGGCTCGTTGATGGTGACGTTCTTCAGCGCGCGAATGCGGGTTTCCGGCACGAATTCCGTGACGCGGTCCACCAGCAGGAAGGGGTAACGATGCGGCAGATACTGCATGATTTCGCGTACATCGATATTCACGGCGTGTTCAGTCATTGGAGTTGTCCTCTGCATTTTTCATGGCGGCGATCTCGCGTTCGAGTTGTTTTATGCGTTTGGCGAGATCATCCAGGTGTCTTACGTGAACGGCGTTAGCCAGCCATTCCTTCATCGGCTGCAATGGGTAAGAAGAGGCGTAAGTACCCGCCTCCTTGATGGTTTTGGATACCAGCGTGCCGCCACCGATATGGGTGCGGTCCGCCACTTCGATATGGCCGACGAACATCGCCGCGCCGCCTACGGTGCAGTTGGCGCCGATGCGGGTGCTGCCGGCGATGCCGACACAACCGGCGATGGCGGTATGCTGGCCGATTTCCACGTTGTGCGCGATCTGGACCAGATTGTCGATCTTGGCGCCCTTGCGGATGATCGTATCGGACAAAGCGCCGCGATCAATCGTGGTATTTGCACCGACCTCCACATCATCTTCAATGATGACGCGTCCCGTCTGTGGAATCTTGAACCAATGATCCTTGGCCCAGGCAAGACCAAAACCGTCGGCGCCGATGACGGTGCCGGAGTGTATGCCTACTCGGTTGCCGATATGGCAGCCCTGATAAATGGTGACATTGGGGTACAGCACCACATCATCGCCAATGACCGTGTCGTCGCCTACCACCACCCCAGGATGCAGGATGCAACGCTCGCCCACCCGCACGCGCTCGCCAAGGGTGACATGAGCGCGAATTTCCGCCGTTGCGGCAATGCGCGCGCCTTCGCCCACTACGGCGGACGGATGGATGCCGCCTAGCGCGGTGGCCGGAGGATGAAACAAGGTGGCCACCTGAGCAAAGTAAAGATACGGATCTGCCGCCAGAATCCACGACCGCGCGGACAGATCTAGCTCTTCGGCCAACTTGGGCGACACGATCACCGCGCCGGCAGCGCAACTATCCAGTTGTTTGCGGAATTTCGGATTGGACAGGAATGTGATGTCGTCGGCGCTCGCCTCGCCCATCGGTGCCAGGCGGCCCACTTCAACATCAGCGCCCTTCAGCTCGCCGCCCAGACGGGCGACGATGTCGGAAAGTTTGTAAGCCATCAAAAATGAAAGCCGACCGGGGTCGGCTTCTCCCTAACAATGGTGAGTGCCAGTTACTTTTCCATCGCCTTGAGCACCTTCTCCGTGAGATCGAACTTGGGATTCACGTAGACGGCGTCTTGCAGGATCAGGTCGTATTGCTCTTTTTCAGCCAGCTGCTTGAGCACACGATTGGCGCGCTCCTGTACGGAAGCGAACTCCTCGTTGCGACGCTGATTGAAGTCCTCCGACAGCTCGCGGGCTTTGGCGCGATAGTCGCGATCCAGCGCGGCATACTCTCGCTCATAGCGCTTGCGATCATCCAGAGAGATGGAGTTCTTGGCCAGCAAGCCTTCCAGCTCCTTGGCCCGAGTCTCCATTTTTTTAAGATCGGTACGGCGATCGGCAAACTCTTTGTCCAACTTCTTCTGGATGGCGATGGCCGGCGCCGCTTCGCGATATACCCGCTCGGTATTGACAAAACCGAACTTCAAATCGGCTGCTGACGCTTGAAGCGCCACCAGCGCTGCGCCGGCAATCAACCACTTGAATGCTTGCTTCATGACTTGGCCTCGCCCGGTTTAGAAAACGGTACCCAGCTGGAATTGGAAGCGCTGTTCTTTATCCCCTTCCTTCTTCTTCAAAGGAGAGGCGTAACTGAACTTCATCGGCCCCAGCGGAGACAGCCAGGTTACAGCCAAGCCGGCAGAATATCGCATGCCGTCGCTGATCGAGCTGCCCTGCACCTTGTCGTCCCACAGGGAGCCGGCATCAAAGAACACGCTGGTGCGAATCGACTTGTTGTCCTTCATGCCCGGGAAGGGGAAGAGGATTTCCGCATTGGCTACCACCTTGCGGGTACCGCCCATGTAGTCGCCGTTGGTGTCTTTCGGCCCAATACTGTTGGTGTCATAGCCGCGAACAGAACCGATACCGCCAATGTAGAAGTTCTGGAAGAACGGCAGTGTAGAAGTTTTGCCGTAGCCGTTGGCGTAACCCACTTCGCCATTCAGCATCAGGGTGTATGTCTTGGAGAGCGGGAAGAACCACTGCTGCTGATGAGTCAGTCGATAGAACTGGATATCGCCGCCCGGCAAGCCAAGATCGACGCCAGCCTTGATCAGGGCGCCGCGCGTCGGCCACAGCGAGCTATCGCGCGTATCCCGGCCCCAGCTAACCGTACCCAGCAGCGTGGTGTACTTGTTGCCGTGCTCGTTGACGTAGTCAATGTAGCGCTGCGGACTGGTGCTGTAAGTAGTCAGATGCGTCTTTTCAACACCAAGACTGAAGTTGACGCGATCATATTCCGTCACCGGCACGCCGAAACGCACAGCAGCGCCATCGGTAGAGGTTTTGTACGCCGAGGTGGACGTGGCATCCGGATTGTAAACGCGATGATAAAGGTCGTAACCCAGGCTGACGCCGTCGGTCGTGAAGTACGGATCCGTAAACGACAGCGAGATGTTCTTATTCACCTTGCCGTTGGACATGCCCAAAGCCATGTATTTGCCGGAACCGAAGATGTTGGACTGAGAAATGCTGGCCGACAGCTGGATGCCTTCGCCCTGCACAAAGCCCACACCGGCGGAGATGCTGCCTGTCGGGCGCTCTTTCAGGGAGATATTCATGTCCACCTGGTCGGGCGCATCCGGCACTGCCGGCGTCTCTACGTTGACGTCTTCAAAGTAGCCCAGCAGTTCGATGCGCTCCTTGCTGCGCTTGACTTTGTCGGCGCCGTACACCGAGCCCTCGAGCTGACGCAGTTCGCGGCGAATCACTTCGTCGCGGGTCTTGGTGTTGCCGGCGATGTTGACGCGGCGTACGTAGGTCTTGCGGCCCGGATCGACAAAGAAAGTGAAACCCACTTGCTGCTTGTCGCGGTTGATTTCCGGCAAGGCGTTGACGTTGGCGAAAGCATACCCCTCATTGCCCAAACGATCGCTCAGGGCTTTGACGGTTTCCGTCACTTTCTCGTTGTTGAACACCTCGCCTTGCTTGAGGGTGATCAGCTTGCGCAGATCAGCCTCCGGCACTTTCAGGTCGCCGGCCAGCTTGATGTCGGAGACCGTGAATTTCTTGCCTTCGTTGATATTGATAGTTAGGAACATCTGTTCCTTGTCGGCGCTGATGGACACTTGCGTGGAGTCGATATTGAACTCCAGATAGCCCTGATTCTGGTAGAAGGCTTTCAGCTTCTCCAGATCGCCGGTCAGTTTCTGCTTGGAGTACTGGTTGTCCTTGGTGAGCCAGGTCAGCCAGCCGCCAGTAGTGAGGGACATCTGGTCAAGCAGGTCATCCTGAGTGAAGGCCTTGGCACCGACAATCTGGATGGTCTTGATCTGCGCGGTAACACCTTCGTTGATATCCAGCGTCACGGCCACGCGATTGCGTTCCAGCTTGGTAACGTGCGAAGTGATGTCTACCGAGTACTTGCCGCGACTGTAGTACTGACGCTTGAGCTCTTGCAATGCGCCGTCAAGCAGGGCCTGGTCGAAAATCAGCGACTCGGCGAACCCGTTGTCCTTCAGCGCCTTTTTCAGCTGATCCTTGCTGAATTCCTTGGCGCCGTTGATGGTGAGCTGGGTTATGACGGGGCGCTCTTCAACAGCCACGATCACCACGCCTTCGCGCGACTCCACGCGCACATCATTGAAGAAGCCAGTGGCGAACAGGCTCTTGATGGATTCGCGGGCCTTCTCATCGCTGAAGGTATCGCCCACTTTGACTGGCAGGTAGTTGAAGACGGTACCGGGCTCGGTACGCTGCAGGCCTTCAACGCGAATATCCTTGATGACAAAAGGTTCAGCAGCCCAAACGACCGACGCCGAGAACATGCCCAGCACGGCGGCTGCAACGAGTTTCAATTTCATAGGTATGGTTTAACCCCCAAAAAGGCGACCGAGGTCGTTCAGCAAGGCGAACAACATCAACGACGCCAGCAGGATGAATCCGATCTTTTGTCCAAACAGTTGAGCCTGCTCGCTCAGCGGGCGGCCTTTAACCAGTTCCGCGACATAATACATTAAGTGCCCGCCATCCAGCACAGGTATTGGCAAGAGATTGAGCACGCCGATGCTGACACTGATCAGCGCCAGAAATTCCAGGTAAGGCGTCAGTCCCTCGCGCGCAGTCTGTCCCGCAACCGTGGCGATGGTGAGCGGGCCGGACAGATTGTCCAGCGAAGCTTGCCCAATCAGCATTCGACCCAGGAATTTCAGCGACATCCATGCGGTGTCGAAAGTCTTTTGCGCCGCCTCGAGACCAGCCTGCCCGAAAGAAGGATGATGAACGAAGGAAATGCTCTTCATCCAGGCTTGATCCACCAGGGGAGCAGCCCCGATACGCCCCACCATCACATCGCCCGCGGGCACCGTGGCAGGTCGCAGCCGAACATCCAACGCCTTGCCGTCGCGCTCTATGCGCACCAGCAACTCCTTGCCCGGGCTGTCTCGCACCACTTTCACCCAGGCATCCCAGCTTGCCAACGGCTTGCCATCCACGGCCAGGAGACGATCACCCGCCTTGAGACCGGCCTTGGCGGCCACGCCGCCCTCTTCAAGCCCGCCGATCGCATTAAGGTAACGCGCCGGAGAGATGCCGGGATCGCCCTTTTCAAATGCCTGCAAGAAAGTATCGTCCATCAGGGTAGGATCAATCACGCGCGTAGCGATGGCGCCTTGCGCGGTCTGCACCTTCACCTTGACGGGGTCCGGCTGGTGCGAAGCCGCCTCAACCAATGCCAGCCTGGCTTCCTGCCAGTTCTTTACCCCCTGCGCATCGATGGTTTGCAGCTTGTCGCCTGGCTGGAAACCAGCCACTGCCGCCGGCGTCTGCGGCGCAACGGAACCCACCAGCGGCTGCAACTGCAGCACGCCCTGAGCAATGACCAGCCAGTAAAACAGCACCGCCAACAACAAATTGGCCACAGGCCCGGCAGCGACAATGGCCATGCGTTTGAATACCGACTGCGTATTGAAAGCCTGGTGACGCTCTGCCGCGTCGACTTCCATCTCGCGTTCATCCAGCATGCGCACATAGCCTCCCAGCGGAATCGGACAGATCGCCCACTCGGTATCGCCGCGTTGCCAACTGATCAACGGCGCGCCAAAACCGATGGAAAAACGCAGCACTTTAACGCCGCAGAGTCTGGCAATCGCGTAATGACCAAATTCGTGAAACGTCACCAACACGCCGATGGCGACGAGAAATGCGAGGAATGTCAGCATGAATGCACCTTGCCCAGAGCGACGCGACGAGCCTCCGCATCCGCGGCGAGCAAATCGGCAAGCGAAGCGCTGGCCGACAAGTCGCAAACGGACAGCGTAGACTCCACCACCATCGGAATGTCGACAAAACGAATGCGGCGATCCAGAAAGGCCGCCACAGCGACTTCATTGGCGGCATTAAGCACTGCAGGCGCATCGCCGCCAGCCGCCAAGGCCGAAAAGGCCAGCGCCAGGCACGGGAAGCGAATCAGATCCGGCTTCTCAAACGTCAGGCCGGACAGGGCCATGAAATCAAGTGATGCCACACCGGATTCGATGCGATCTGGCCAGCCCAGCACATTGGCGATCGGCGTGCGCATATCCGGAGAGCCAAGCTGGGCCAGTACCGAGCCGTCCTTGTACTGCACCATGGAGTGAATCACGCTCTGCGGATGAACCACTACCTCGATGCGGTCTGGCGGCGCATTGAACAACCAATGCGCTTCGATCACCTCCAGCCCCTTGTTCATCAGGCTGGCGGAATCAACGGAAATCTTGCGCCCCATTACCCAGTTGGGATGCTTGCAAGCATCCTCGGGGGTTACCTGCGCCAACTCTTCGGCCAACCTGCCGCGAAACGGACCGCCCGACGCAGTAAGGATGATCTTGCGGATTCCCGCCACATCGAGGTCGCCGGCGTAATCATGCGGCAATGACTGGAAAATGGCGTTGTGCTCGCTATCCACCGGCAGCAGGGTAGCGCCGCCTTCGCGCACGGCTTCCATAAACAGCCGCCCCGCCACCACCAAAGACTCTTTATTGGCCAGCAGCACTTTTTTGCCCGCACGCGCCGCAGCAATGGCGGATGGCAAACCGGCGGCGCCCACGATGGCGGCCATCACCATATCCACCTCGGGCAGCACCGCCACCTGCTCAAGAGCCGCCGGCCCATGCAGCACCTCTGCGTTCAGGCCGCTCTCGGCCAAACGCGGACGCAAATCCGCCGCAGCCGCAGCATCGGCCACCACCAGGAAGCGGGGATGGAAACGTTTTGCCTGCTCCAGCAGGCGGTCAATTTGACGATGACCGGTCAGGACGACAACCTGAAACCGGTCTGGATGACGGGCAACCACGTCCAGCGTATTGACGCCGATGCTGCCGGTTGCCCCAAGAACGGCAATGCCTTGAGGATTCATGTGATTCGCTTACAGCCCACCCAGCGCGCGCAGCGCGTTGCTGACCGCCAGGACGGCAATGAGACTATCGATTCGATCGTACACCCCGCCATGACCCGGCAAGAGCTTGCTGCTGTCTTTCATGCCGGACGACCGCTTGAACCAGGACTCAAGCAAATCGCCGCACACGCTGACGGCCGTCAGCGGCAAGGCCAGCAGCACCAGCGCCCACACGGGCAAGCCGACGGAAATCCAGCCCAATTGACTGACAGCCACCACATACACCGCCACGCCGATCAGTGCGCCATACACGCCCTCCCAGCTTTTACCAGGGCTGATCGACGGCGCCAGCTTGCGTTTGCCGAAGGCTTTGCCGGAGAAATAGGCGGCAACATCCGCCACCCAGACCAGCCCCATCACCGCCAGCAAGGTTTTACCGTGGGTAATGTCAGCCACCGGCCGCCACTCGAGAAAACCAAACCAGGCCGGCACCATCAGCAACCAGCCCAGCAGCATGGCTAGGGAAGGATTGCTCACCACCCATCGCCGCGATAACCACAAGGGCACCACCACCAGCCAGAAACCAAGCGCAACGGCATGAGCCGCGAGGCTCATGCGAAGACCTGATTGCCAGGCCATCCAGGCCAGCGCCGTACTGCCAGCCAGATAGGCCCACTGCAACGGCCCGCGCAAACTGGTCATGCGGGAAAATTCCCACAATGCCAGCAGTACGATCAACCAGGAAAACGCCGCCCAGGCATCGGCGGGAAACAAAAACAGGGCCGCCAGCATCAGCGGCAGCAGTATCAATGCGGTGATGACTCGTGTTATCAGCATGTAGGATCAGTTTCGTCGCAGGGCTTCGGGCAACTGCTCGCTGGTGCGACCAAAGCGCCGTTCCCGCGAACGGTAGGAGTCGATGGCCTGCTCCAGCGCCTGACGATCGAAATCCGGCCAGAGCAGATCGGTAAAATACAACTCGGAGTACGCCAACTGCCACAACAGGAAGTTGCTGATGCGCTGCTCGCCCCCTGTGCGGATGAACAAATCCGGCTCGGGAGCCCAACTGGTGGACAAGCGTTGCGCCAGCATGTCTTCCGTAATGGCGCTGGCGCCATCCGCGATCAACTCATTGACTGCATTCAGTACATCCCAACGCCCGCCATAGTCGGCGGCAATGCTCAGCACCAGGCCGTCGTTGCCGGCGGTTTTGTCTTCCGCAGCCTGAATGCGCTCAGCCAACTCGGCGCTGAAGCGCTCGCGCGAGCCCAGTACTTTCAGGCGGATATTGTTGCTGTGCAGCTTGTTGACTTCATGCTCCAGCGCGCGGATGAAGAGATCCATGAGGAACGAAACCTCATCTTGCGGCCGGCGCCAGTTTTCAGTGGAAAAGGCGAACAGGGTGAGATACTCGACCCCGAGCTCCTTGCAGGCGGTCACGGTTTCGCGCACCGCGTCCAGCCCTTTCTTGTGACCGGCCACTCGCGGCAAAAACCGCTTTTTGGCCCAACGGCCATTGCCGTCCATGATGACGGCGATGTGCCGGGGCACATTGCGCACCTCCGGCACGTCCCTTGTCGAGCTTCCAAACAAGGCTGTTTCCTTCCGTCAGACTGCCATCAGATCGGCTTCTTTGGCGGCCAGCGCCTTGTCGACTTCCGCGATGTACTTGTCGGTGAGCTTCTGGATGTCGTCCTGACCGCGACGCTCCTCGTCTTCGGTGATGGCCTTATCCTTTAGCAGATTTTTGAAGTCATTGTTCGCGTCGCGGCGAATATTGCGAACCGCCACGCGAGCGCTTTCCGCCTCGCCGCGCACCACTTTGATCAGGTCGCGGCGGCGCTCTTCGGTCAACATCGGCATCGGCACACGAATCAGGTCGCCCATGGCTGCCGGATTCAGACCCAGGTCAGAATCACGAATGGCCTTTTCAATCTTGCCGGCCATGTTCTTTTCCCACGGCTGCACGCCGATGGTGCGGGCGTCAATCAGGGTGACGTTGGCCACCTGATTCACCGGCACATCGCTGCCATAGTACTCCACCATCACATGATCAAGAATGCCAGCATGCGCGCGACCGGTGCGCACCTTGGTCAGGTCGGTCTTGAACGCCTCCAGAGATCTGGACATCTTCTGCTCGGCCGTTTTCTTGACTTCATTAATCATGTCTGCTCCACATTACAAATCAAAACTGTAGAAAAACAAGGCGGAAAGCGGCCTTGCGCGACCGTTTCCGCCCCTAGTATTCGTCAGGCTCAGCAGTGTACCAGCGTGCCTTCGTCTTCGCCAAGCACCACACGCTTGAGCGCACCAGTCTTGAAAATGCTGAATACCTTGATATTGAGCTTCTGGTCGCGACACAGTGCAAAAGCCGTGGCATCCATCACCTTGAGGTTGCGGCCGATGGCTTCGTCGAAGGTCAGGGTCTGGTAACGCACGGCATCCGGATTTTTCTTCGGATCATCCGTATATACGCCATCCACCTTGGTGGCTTTAAGCATGATGTCCACATTCATCTCCATACCGCGCAGCGCTGCCGCCGTATCAGTGGTGAAGAACGGGTTGCCGGTGCCTGCGGCAAAAATCACCACCTTGCCTTCCTCGAGATACTGCATCGCCTTGCCGCGCACATAGGGCTCGGCAATTTGCTGCATGGTCAGCGCGGATTGCACGCGCGCAATCAAACCCGCCTTGGTCATGGCATCCTTCAGCGCCAGCGCGTTCATGACCGTGGCCATCATGCCCATGTAGTCCGCCGTTGCACGATCCATGCCGCTGGCAGCACTGGAAACGCCGCGAAAGATGTTGCCGCCGCCGATGACGATACCGACCTGCACGCCCAACTCCACCACCCCCTTGATCTGCTCGACGATCTGCTCGATCGTGGTGCGATTGATGCCGTAGCTGTCATCGCCCATCAGGGCTTCACCGGAAAGCTTGAGCAGGATGCGTTTGTAGGAAGGAACTTGGCTCATGATTACCTCGAGTTGGGTGTATTTTTGGCGTTCAATTTGCAAAACGGCACCCTGCGAGCAGGGTGCCGTTCCGTCATGCTACTTGTGCGATCTTACAGCTTGGCGGCGGCAGCCACTTCAGCAGCATAGTCCACAACCTTCTTCTCGATGCCTTCACCCACCACAAACATGGTGAATGCCTTCACGGAAGCGGATTTTTCAGCCAGCAGCTTCTCTACGGTCTGGTCCGGGTTCTTCACGAACGGCTGGCCCAGCAGAGTCACTTCGGCGAGGTACTTGTTCACGCGGCCTTCAACCATCTTGGCGACGATGTCGGCCGGCTTGCCGGATTCAGCAGCCTGAGCAGTGTAGATCTTGCGCTCTTGCTCCAGGGTTTCGGCCGGAACCTGATCCTTGGATACGCAGATCGGCTTGGAAGCGGCAACGTGCATGGCAATGTCGCGACCCAGCGCTTCGTCGCCCTTCAGGTCAACGATCACGCCGATCTTGGCGCCGTGCAGATAGGTAGCGATGGTGCCATCAGTTTCGAAACGCACGAAACGACGGATGGTCATGTTCTCGCCCAGCTTGGCGATAGCGGCCTTGCGGATTTCTTCCACCGGCAGACCGTCAACCTCCACGGCGCCCAGCGCTTCAACGTCAGCCGGGTTGGCGGCAACAACCGCCTTGGCGGCGGCGGTAGCCAGCGCGACGAAAGTCGGATCCTTGGCGACGAAGTCGGTTTCACAGTTCACTTCTACCAGGGCGCCAACGCCGCCGGCCACGAAGGAGCCGATGATACCTTCAGCGGCCACGCGGCCAGCCATCTTGGAAGCCTTGGTGCCGGACTTGATGCGCAGGATTTCTTCAGCCTTGGCGAAGTCGCCTTCAGCCTCAACCAGAGCCTTCTTGCATTCCATCATGCCCAGGCCGGTGGCCACGCGCAGATCCGAAACCATTTTTGCGGTAATTTCCGCCATGCTTGTACTCCTGTGAATTCTATACGTCGGGTAATCAGGTCTAAAAAAAGGGGCTTTCGCCCCTTCTTGCAGTCTGCTTACTCAGCCTGAGCCGTTTCAGCAGCCGCCACGATTTCCTGCAGCGACTGTGCGCGACCTTCCAGTACAGCGTCGGCGATGCCGCGAGCGTACAGGCGGATGGCGCGGCTGGAGTCGTCGTTGCCCGGGATTACGTAGTCGATGCCGTCCGGGGAGTTGTTGGTATCAACAACGCCGATAACCGGGATGCCCAGTTTCTTGGCTTCAACGATGGTGCCCTTCTGGTAGCCGGTGTCGATCACGAAGATCGCGTCCGGCAGACCCTTCATATCCTTGATGCCGCCCAGCGAACGCTCCAGCTTTTCAACTTCGCGCTGCAGATCCAGCAGTTCCTTCTTGTTGTAACCGGAATCGCCGGCGCCTTCGAGGATGGCGCGCTTCTCTTCCAGACGCTTGATGGACTGCTTGACGGTCTTGTAGTTGGTCAGCATGCCGCCGAGCCAACGATGATCAACGAAAGGCATGCCAGCACGGGCAGCTTCTTCACGCACGATCTCACGAGCCTGGCGCTTGGTGCCCACGAACATCACGGTACCCTTGTTGGCAGTCAGACGACGCACATATTCCTGGGCGCCCACGAACAGCGGCAGGGTCTTTTCCAGGTTGATGATGTGGATCTTGTTGCGGCTGCCAAAGATGTACTGAGCCATCTTCGGGTTCCAGAAGCGGGTTTGGTGGCCGAAGTGAACGCCGGCCTCAAGCATTTGGCGCATGGTAACGTTGGTGGTCATGCAAAAACTCCTTAAAGGGTTAAGCCTCCATCCGCGCAGACAACCGCCGTTTTGTCGTGGCGGCACCCTTTGGCGCGGATGTGCGTAATGAAATTTCCCTGCCCAATGCGGGGAACACGAGATTCTAGCACCTCTCCGGCCGCAGCCTCAAGCACCAGAATCGGTTTTTTCTTGTTGCTCCATCGCCCGCTCGCGCCGCCGCCTGAGGCGACTGCGCGTCAAATGCGCAACAAAGAAAGTAGGCAGAAAGCCGAGGGAAAACAGTATTGCCGCCGTGGCGGCCCAGCTGTTTTGCGCCGCCGCCAGCATAAGCACCACGTACAACCAACCCATCAGTATCAGATACATGGATCAAACAACCGTTTGAATTTTTCGAAAAATACTGCCAACAATAAGGGCTACAGTGTAAACCACCCACCCGAGCGCCACTATGCAAACCCGCTTTACTCACACCTTCGGCATCGAAAAACCGCTTGTCTGCCCCGGCATGAGCTATATCGCCACGCCGGAACTGGTTGCCGCCGTCAGCAACGCCGGCGGTCTGGGCATCCTGGCCACCGGCCCCCTCTCGGCAGAGGAAACACGAGCAGCCATCCGCCGCATCCGGGAACTGACCGACAAGCCCTTCGGCATCGGCTGCACATTGATGATGCCCGGCGCACGCGAGAACGCCGAAGCGGGGCTTGATGAGCAAGTGCCGGTCATCAATTTTTCGCTGGGCAAGGGCGACTGGATCGTCAAACGCGCCAAGGCCTATGGCGGCAAGGTGATTGCCACCGTGGTAACGGAAAAACATGCCAAGTCGGCCGAAGCGGCCGGCGTGGACGCCTTACTGGTCACCGGGCATGAAGCAGCCGCCCACGGCGGCGCGGTCACCTCGCTGGTGCTGCTGCCCGCCATTCGCAAAGCATGCAGCCTGCCGATCATCGCCGCCGGCGGCTTTGGCAACGGACAGGGGCTTATTGCCGCGCTGGCGCTAGGCGCCGACGCCGTGGCCATGGGCAGCCGCCTCGCCATGACGCAGGAAAGCCCGGTGCATCAGCGCACCAAGGAGATGATCAGGGAGCGCGGCGTAAGCGACACTATTTATTCGGATAATTTCGACGGGTTATGGTGTCGGGTGATGGACACCCCCACCGCGCGCCAGGCCACCCGCAAACCCATGAATCTCATCAAAGCCGCACTGCGCTCCATCGGCATCGCCCAACGCATGAAAATGCCGGTGATGAAGGTGGCGCTGGGCGGCATGCTGAGCCAGCCGCAACAATTGCGGCAACTGGCGCTATTCGGCGCCGCCACCGAATCCATCCGGCTGGCGATTCAGGATGGCGACCATCAACGCGGCGTGCAGCTGATCGGCCAGGTGCAAGGTCTGCTTGAAGACGTGCCGACCGTCGCGGAACTGTTCACGCGCATCGAACAGGAAGCCGCCAGCGCCCTGGCAAACCTGCCACGCTAAGAAAAATCGATGACAAAAGGCTGGCGGAGACATAATTTCTTCGCCCTTGCCTTTCTGCCGCAGCAAACCGCCCTTCCGTATCGCATTGCAACAAATTAGTGCCAAAATCAGTTGGCGCACATTTGCCAGCCCGCCCTCCTTTAGTTACTCTGCCCTGTCCGACGCCGCCGCGCCCGCCATTCAGGCAAGCAGACGGCCAAGCCCAACCGCCCGACGAGGCGGACAGACAATCACAGAGAGCTCACACATGGCATCAACCCCGGATCAACAGGCCGCCAGGCCGCTCAACCAACAAGACGTGCGCACACTGGCGCTGGCCGCACTGGGCGGCGCGCTGGAATTTTACGATTTCATCATTTTCGTCTTTTTCGCCGCCGTCATCGGCCAACTCTTCTTCCCGCCCGACATGCCGGACTGGCTGCGTCAGTTCCAGACCTTCGGCATTTTTGCCGCCGGCTACCTGGCCCGTCCGCTGGGCGGCATCATCATGGCCCACTTTGGCGACATGCTGGGCCGCAAGCGCATGTTCACGCTGTCCATCTTGCTGATGGCGGTGCCGACGCTGCTGATGGGTCTGCTGCCTACTTACGCCGCCGTTGGCGTACTGGCGCCGCTGGCGCTGCTGGTCTTGCGCATCCTGCAAGGCGCGGCCATTGGCGGCGAAGTGCCCGGCGCTTGGGTTTTTGTGGCCGAACACGTGCCACACCGCCATACCGGCTTTGCTTGCGGCACGCTGACCGCCGGGCTGACTGCCGGCATTTTGCTGGGTTCGCTGATTGCCACCCAAGTGAATACCTCGCTGACGCAAGCGCAGATTGCCGACTGGGGCTGGCGCCTGCCCTTCCTCATCGGCGGCGTATTCGGTCTGATTGCCATGTACCTGCGCCAGTGGCTGCATGAAACGCCGGTGTTCGCCGAAATGCAGGCGCGCAAAACACTGGCCGAAGAACTGCCGCTCAAAACCGTACTGAAAGCGCACAAGGGTGCCGTAGCAGTATCGATGCTGCTCACCTGGCTGCTGTCGGCCGCCATTGTGGTGGTGATCCTGATGACCCCGGTCTACTTGCAAAAACAGCTGCACATCGCACCAGCCACTTCGCTGCAGGCCAATAGCCTTGCCACCATCGCGCTGACGCTGGGTTGCATTGTGGCCGGCAAGATCATCGACCGCATCGGCAGCGGCCCCACCTTCCTGGTGGGCAGCCTGCTGCTGGGCGCTTCCAGCTACCACTTCTACACCACCGTGGCGCAAGACCCCAGCCAACTGTTCACGCTGTACACCCTGACCGGTTTCTTCGTCGGCATCGTCGGCGCCGTGCCGTTCGTGATGGTGCGCGCCTTCCCCGCCCCCGTTCGCTTTTCCGGGCTGTCGTTCTCCTACAATGTGTCCTACGCCATTTTCGGCGGCCTGACCCCGATGGCCGTTTCGCTCTGGCTGAAGAGCGACCCGCTGGCGCCCGCCCACTACGTGGCCACGCTATGCGCGATGGGCGCCTTGCTGGGACTGTGGCTCACCATCAGGCGCGAGCAGACGGCATAAAGCTCCGCCCTCCGCTTGCAAGCCCGGCCATGCCGGGCTTTTTCATGCTCGCGGGCAAGCGCAACGCTCAAAGCCATCCGGATGAGACTCGCGGCTCACCGGCCCCTTCAACCCTGTCAAACCTCAAGATAATGGCAGCAACAGATTAAGCAGTTGCTGATAAACAAATAGGCAACTTTGGAACTCTCACCCGTCATTGCCGTCCATCTTTGCATGCGGCCGTCTTGCGCCGCATTCCGCAGGCCACATGGCCACCTCCCTTCGGCCAACCTTTGCCGGCCGATGCCAACCCATCAGGAGAAGACCATGACCACACTGACCTGGCCCTCCCTTGCTCTCAACCCACTCGCCGCCCTTGGACTGCTACTGGCCGCCGGCGTGCTGGGTGCGCGCCTGCTCAGCCGCGCTACCGACCTGCCGGCACTGACAGGCTATGTCCTCACAGGGCTGATCATCGGCCCGGCCGGCCTGCGCCTGCTGAATGCCGACCTGCTGCTGCAAGCGGAACTATTTGTCCAGCTGGCCCTGGGGCTGGCCCTGTTTGACACCGGTCGTCGCATCGATCTGCACTGGCTGCGCCGCGAGGGGACCCTGCTGATCAGCACGGTGCTGTATGCCACGCTGGTTTTTGCCGGACTGTACACCGCGCTGCAGTGGGCCGGCCTGGACTGGAGCGTCAGCGCCATGATGGCCGCACTCGGCATGGCCACTTCGCCCATCGTCATCCTGGAGCTGCTGCGCGAAACGCGCGCCGAGGGGCAGCTAACCGAACGCCTGACCGCCATTACCGGCCTGACTGCGCTGATGTCTTATACGGTCTTCGCACTGGCTATCGGCTCGGCGCGTGTTGCCGGCCACCAAAGCACCGAGGACAGCCTGCTTTCGCCAGCATGGCTGGTGCTGGCCGCGCTGGCGCTGGGCGTGGCCGCCGGCCTGGCGACGATTCCCTTGCGGCGCTGGCTGGGCGCGCGCGAACGTGAACAACAACAAGTGCTGTTGTTCGGCCTGATTGCGCTGGTAGTAGGCGCGGCCGCGATGATAGGCACCCTGCCTTCGCTGGCCATGCTGGTTTTCGGCCTGGCCACGCGCAATCTGCAAGGCGGCCTGACACTGACCGAACCCGGTCTGTCGTCGCGCAGCCAGTTCTTCTTTGTGGCTTTCTTCGTGGCTGCCGGCGCGCAACTGATGCCGCGTTCGCTGACCGACAACTGGCTGCCCGCTCTGCTGTTTCTTGGTCTGCGCAGCGGCCTTGGCCTGCTGTTCTGGTGTGTCGCGGCTTCGGCCAACGGTCTTGCGCGCGCTCGCGGCCTCTGGCTTGGCCTGGCGCTGAACCCCCTCTCGGGCGGCGCGGCCATGCTGATGAGCCTGGGCATTCTTTCCGTCGGCAGCCACGGCAGCCGCTTCGCCGGCACCATGATGGCGGTGTTTGTCATCAGCGAGATCGTCGGCCCCATCCTCACCCGCCTGGCGCTGGACAAGGCCGGGGAAAGCCAGAAGGAGGCATGAGCCATGCTTGATTTCACCCATAGCGCGCCGCTGACGCTGGGCGTTGAGCTGGAACTGATGATTCTCAACCGGCACGATTTCAACCTCACACGCGCCTCGGACGACCTGCTATTGCAAGTGGGTCGCCGCCAGCACGCCTACGACATCAAGCCCGAGATCACCCAGGGCATGATAGAGATCGGCACCGCCATTCACAGCGATGTCAACCAGATGCAGCTTGAGCTCTACAGCATCCGCGCCCTGCTTAACGAATGCGCGGAAAAGCTCAACCTAGGGCTAGCGGGCGGCGGCGCCCACCCCTTCCAGCACTGGAGCCGGCAGGCCATCTACCCCAAGGAGCGCTACCATCTGGTATCCGAGCTGTACGGTTATCTCGCCAAGCAATTCACCGTTTACGGCCAGCACATACACATTGGCTGCCCGGACGGCGACAGCGCTGTCCGACTCACCCATTACTTGGCTCGCTACATTCCCCACTTCATCGCCTTGTCGGCCTCATCGCCTTTCTTCCAGGGCGTGGACACCCGCTTCCAGACCTCTCGTCTCACCAGCGTCAATGCCTTCCCCCTCTCCGGCTGCATGCCGGCCAATGTGCACGACTGGGAAGGATTCAATCGCTATTTCGGCCATATGCAGCAGCTGGGCATTGTGGCGAGCATGAAGGATTTTTACTGGGACATCCGCCCCAAGCCGGAATACGGAACCGTGGAAATCCGCATTTGCGATACGCCGCTGACGCTGGAAACGCCAGTGCTGCTGGCGGCCTACGCCCAGATGCTGGCGCGCCGCTGCCTGAACGATCCATCGCTGATGGCGCCGGAGTCGCAATACCTCACTTACAGCTACAACCGCTTCCAGGCCTGCCGCTTCGGCTTTGACGGCTCGATAGTGGCTGACGAGCAAGGCGGCACGCGCAGCCTGCAGGAAGATGTGCTGGATACCCTGCAGGCGCTGGAAGAACATGCCGCGGCGCTGGGCTCGCTCGAGCAATGGCGCAGCCTGCGTCAGCGTGCCCTGACGCGGCGGACTGACAGCGACTGGCTGCGCAAGGTGCTGGAGGATAGCGGCTCGCTGTCTGAAGTGGTGCGGCGTCAGAGCGAGCTCTGGATGTACGGCCGCGGACAGGAAGGCTAAACTGGTCGACCTGTCTGCATCTCTTCGGCCAACCTCTGCCATGCCCCTGGAACTGCCCGAGCATTTCAATCTTTCACTGCCCCGCCGTTGGTGCCTGTTTGACGGCCCGCGCGTCTTGCTGATCAACGACCAGCTGCCCACCGCCGAAGCGGATGACTGGCCTCTGGCCAACCGCCAGCTGGTGGACCAGCAAGGCGGGCACAACCTCTATTCGGCCGATTTGATCGGGCCGGCGCCGGTTGGCGAATGGACGCCGTTGCGCGCCGCGCTAACCGCGCTGCCGCCGGAGCAAACCGCCGGCGTGGCGCGCGCCGCCCAGCTAAGACAGTTCCAGCATACGCATCGCTACTGCGGGCATTGCGCTTCGCCGCTGACCCAGCATGCGCACGACCAGGGCAAACGCTGCCCGAGCTGCGGCCAGCTGTACTACCCGCGCCTGTCGCCGGCGATGATGGTGGCCGTGTATCGCGGCGAAGAAATCCTGCTTGCCCGTAGCCCGCACTTCATGCCGGGCGTTTACAGCGCACTGGCGGGCTTTGTCGAACCGGGGGAAACGCTGGAAGAGTGCGTCCATCGGGAAACACGAGAAGAAGTGGGCGTTGAAGTGCGCAACTTGCGCTATGTGCGGTCGCAATCCTGGCCGTTTCCGCATTCTTTGATGTTGGCTTTCACTGCGGAATACGCCGGCGGCGACATCCGCCCGCAGCCGGGTGAAATCGAAGACGCCGGCTGGTATCACATCGACGCCCTGCCCTTGATTCCGGCCCAATTGTCCGTGGCCTACCATCTGATCCGCCACACAGTGGACTGGTTGCGGCAGGGCAAACCTGCCTGAAACAGTCAGCGCCCCCGAATCAGCGGAGGCGCGGCGAATCAGGCCAATGCCTGACGGCGCTCCAGATGCCAGAGCAAGACGGTCAGCGCCTCGATGGCGGTTTGCTGGCGCACCGCGCCGCGATCCCCGTCAAAATGCCGTACAAAAGCCTGCGCCAACCCGTCCGGTCCGCACAAGCCGAACCACACCGTACCCACGGGCTTGGCCTCGCTGCCTCCGCCGGGGCCGGCAATGCCGGATACCGCCACCGACCATTGCGCGCCGGCGCGCCGGCAAGCGCCAGCCGCCATCTCGCGCACCACGTGCTCGCTGACCGCACCGTGCAAGCCCAAAGACGCCGCCGGCACACACAGCAAATCCTGCTTGGCCTCATTGCTGTAGGTGACGAAACCATAGCCAAACCAGCCGGAGCTGCCAGCGATCTCCGTCACAGCGGCGGCAATCAGCCCTCCGGTGCAGGATTCGGCAGTCGCCAGCCATTCTCCGCGTGCAGCCAGCCTAGCACCCACCTCGCGGGCGAGATTCAACAATTGCTCATTCATGCCGACTCCTGAAATGGCGGATCAGCGCCTGGGTAGAGCTGTCATGCCCTTCGGCCAACGCCGTATCCGCATCCAACTCCGGCAGGATACGCCGCGCCAGCTGCTTGCCGTACTCCACGCCCCACTGATCAAATGAATTGATACCCCAGATCACCCCCTGCACAAACACCTTGTGCTCATACAGCGCCAGCAGCATGCCCAACAAGTAAGGCGTCACCTTGTCCAGCGCCAGCGTATTGGACGGCTGATTGCCGGGGAACAGCTTTTGCGGCAGCAGCATGTCCATTTCCTCGCCCGGCAGGTGCGCCAGCTCCGCCATTACCTCCGCCTCGCTCTTGCCGCGCATCAAGGCCTCGCTCTGCGCAAAGCAGTTGGCCACCAACACACGATGCATGTCGTCGAGGCCGTAATGGCTGTTCATCGGCACGATGAAGTCGCACGGCACCAGTCGCGTACCCTGATGCAGCAACTGGAAGAAGGCATGCTGACTATTGGCGCCCTCTTCACCCCAAATGACCGGGCCGGTATCAAAATCCAGCGGCTGGCCAAAACGCCCGGTGCGCTTGCCGTTGGATTCCATGTCCAACTGCTGGATATGCGCCGGCAAGCGCCGCAAGCCGTGGTCGTACGGCATGATGGCGTGGGTGTGCGCCTGGTAGAAGGTGTTGTACCAGATGCCGATCAGCGCCATCAGCACCGGCATGTTGCTGCCAAACGGGGCCGTGAAAAAGTGGCGGTCCATCGCATGACCGCCATCGAGAAACTCGCGAAAACGCTCGTAACCGATAGCCAGCATCACCGGCAAGCCAATGGCGGACCACACAGAGTAGCGCCCGCCCACCCAATCCCAAAAGCCGAACATGTGCTTGGTATCGATACCAAACGCGGCCACCGCTTCGGCATTGGTAGAGACGGCGACAAAATGACGAGCGATATCCGCCGGCGAACCCGCCTGCAAAAACCAGCTCTTGGCGGCCTCGGCGTTGAGCAGCGTCTCCGGCGTGGTAAAGGACTTTGAGGCCACGATGAAAAGCGTAGTGGCCGGATCCAGCCCGGCCAGCGTACGCGCAATATGCTGCCCGTCCACATTGGAAACAAAATGCACGCGCAAACGCGGGTGTGCGTAAGCCGCCAAGCCCTCATGCACCATCAGCGGCCCCAGATCGGACCCGCCAATGCCCAGATTCACTACATCTGTGATGGCGCGACCATCCATGCCCAGCCAGTCGCCATCGCGCACGCGTTCGACAAACAACCGCAAGCGGCGCAGCACAGCATGCACCTCAAGCGCGACATCCTCTCCATCCACCCACTGCGCCTCGCCCTCCGGCAAGCGCAAGGCGGTGTGCAATACGGCGCGGCGTTCGCTGACATTGATGCGCTCGCCGCCCTGCATGCGTGCCATCCACCCAGCCAGATCCGCCTCTTCGGCCAACCCCGTCAGCAGCTCCAGCGTGCGCTCGGTGATACGGTTTTTGGAGTAATCAAGCAGCAGGCCATCCAGTTGCAGCGTAAAGCGCCGGGCGCGATCCGGATCGGTCTGGAACAATTCGCGCATGTGCACGAAACGGGTGGCGCGCTGGTGCTGGTGCAGCCGCGCCCAGGCGGGAGTCAGATTGATGGGGTTCAAGATGTCTGAGTTCATTCGGCAATGACAGCAAGCAAAAAGCGGATAACAAAACGGGAGCATCCGCCCCCGTCCTCACAACAACCTGCCGATTGTAGCGCCAGCACTACAGGCCATGCCAATCAGATCTTCAGGAAGTGTTCCCGATAATAACGCAGCTCTTCGATGGATTCCTCGATGTCCGCCAGCGCCTCGTGCTTGCCGCGCTTGACCACCCCGCGCGCCACCTCCGGCTTCCAGCGCTTGCACAGCTCTTTCAGCGTGGACACATCGATATTGCGGTAATGGAAGTACTCTTCCAGCCGAGGCATCCAGCGCACCATGAAGCGACGATCCTGATGGATGGTGTTGCCGCACATCGGCGAGGTGCGCGCCGGCACATACTCGGCCATGAAAGCCAGCAGCATTTCCTCGGCCTGCGCCTCGGACACGGCGGAAGCCTTTACCTTGTCGATCAGGCCACTCTTGCCGTGGGTGTTCTTGTTCCAGTCATCCATAGCGTCGAGCAGGCTGTCCGGCTGGTGAATCACCAGCACGGGCGACTGCCCCAGCACATTGAGCTGACTATCGGTAGCAATCATAGCCACTTCGATGATGCGTTCTTTTTCCGGATCTAGCCCCGTCATTTCCATGTCGAGCCAGATGAGGTTGTTCTGATCTTGTGCCATACTGTCCAATCTTTGCAAAACCTAGGCATTTTCCTTGATTGCCGCCCTGTCGGCAAACATCGCCGCTTCACGACCACCACCAAAACATGACCGAGGCTTTCCGTTATTTGTTCCTCGCGGCCATCGCCGTCACGCTTGTTCTCAAACTCTGGCTGGGCTGGCGTCACATGCGCCACGTCGCCGCGCACCGTGCGCGCGTGCCGCAAGAGTTCGCCGGCGCCATCACGCTGGAGCAGCACCAGCATGCCGCCGATTACAGCCGCGCCAAGACCCGCTTCGGCCTGATATCCGCCGTTTTCGACAGCGCCGTGATTCTCCTGCTGACGGTGGGCGGCGTACTGGACGCGCTGGCGCGCACCCTCCAGCAGCACATCGCCGGCCCCCTCGCCGGCGGTCTTGCGCTGGCCGCCGCCGTCACGCTGATCAGCGGAGCGCTGTCGCTGCCCCTGTCCCTCTATAGCACGTTCCGCATTGAAACCCGCTTCGGTTTCAACAAGATGACCCTGGCGATGTTTGTCGCCGACCTCATCAAAGGCGCGTTGCTCGGCGCCGCCATCGGCCTGCCCTTGCTGGCGCTGGTGCTGTGGCTGATGAATATCTCCGGCCCGCTGTGGTGGCTGTGGGTATGGCTGGTGTGGTCTGGCTTCCAGTTGCTGATGGTGGCGCTCTACCCCACGCTGATTGCACCACTATTCAATCGCTTCCTCCCGCTGGAAGACGATGCCCTGCGCCAACGCATTGAGTCCCTGCTGACCCGCACCGGCTTCAAAAGCCAGGGGGTCTTCGTCATGGACGGCTCCAAGCGCTCCAGTCACGGCAATGCCTATTTCACCGGCTTTGGCAGCGCCAAACGCATCGTCTTTTTCGACACTTTGCTCAAGCAACTGTCGGCCGAAGAGATCGAAGCCGTACTGGCCCACGAACTGGGCCACTTCAAGCGCCGCCACATTGTCAAACGCATCGTTTTCGCCTTTGCGCTGTCGCTGGGTTTCCTCTTCATCCTCGGTCAACTGATCAATGCCCCCTGGTTCTATCAGGGCCTGGGCGTCAGCCAACCGGGCACCGCCATGGCGCTGATCCTGTTCTTCATCGCCGTGCCGGTATTCACCTTCCCACTGACGCCGGCTTCCAGCTTGCTGTCGCGCAAGCATGAGTACGAAGCCGACGCCTTCGCCGCGCAGCAGACCGACGCCGGCCAGCTGGTATCAGCGCTGGTAAAACTCTATCGCGACAACGCCGCCACGCTGACGCCGGACCCGATACACTCCAGTTTTTACGACTCCCACCCACCGGCAAGCCTGCGTATTGCCCACCTCAAAGGAGCCGCGCAATGAATCTGCTCGACCTCAAATGCGAAGCCCAGCACGGCATGTCCCCGCTGGCGGACACCACCCGCGCCCAGCTACTGTCCACCCTGCCAGGCTGGCAAGTGGAAGGCATTGAATTGGTGAAAACCTTCGCCTTTGCCGATTACTACAAAACCATGGCTTTTGTGAACGCACTGGCCTGGATTGCCCACCAGGAAGACCACCATCCCGACATGTCGGTGCACTATAACCGCGCCGTGGTGCGTTTCAGCACCCACGATGCCGGCGGACTGACCCTCAACGACTTCATCTGCGCCGCCAAGACCGAAGCCCTGCAGGGGCGCGCATGAGGGCCGCCGAGGGGCTGATCGTGCGCAGTCATGGCCGCCGCTTCATTGTGGAAGCGGAAGGTGTGGAATACGGCTGCAGCACCCGCGGCAAGCGGGTGGACTACGCTTGTGGCGACCGGGTGGAAATCCTCATCCAGAATAAAGAGCAGGCCGTCATCGAAAACGGCTTGCAGCGCAAGAGCCTGCTCTACCGGCAAGACGACTGGAAAACCAAAATCATCGCCGCCAATGTCACTCGCATCCTGTTTGTGATGGCGGCCGTACCCAGCCCCAGCGAAGAGCTGCTCAACCGCTGCCTGATTGCCGCCGAAGCAGCCGACATCGATCCGGTAATCGTGCTGAACAAGGCTGACCTGCCTGAAACCGCAGCGCTGAGAGAACGCCTGAGCGCCTATGAAGAGCTGGGCTACAAGCTGGTGTCGCTATCCGCCAAACAGGACATCGGCCCGCTGCTGCCTTTGCTGAAGGGCGAGACCAGCGTCTTTGTCGGCCAGTCCGGCATGGGCAAGTCCACGCTGACCAATGCGCTGCTGCCGGACGCCAACGCGCGCATTGGCGACATTTCCGAAGCGCTGGACTCCGGCCGCCACACCACGACCCATGCCACGCTTTATCACCTTGACGAAGACAGCGATCTCATCGATTCGCCGGGTCTGCAGGAATTCGGTCTCAAACACCTGAGCGCGCCGGATTTATTGCATTACTTTCCCGAAATGCGTCCATTGATCGGCGAATGCCGTTTTCACAATTGCACGCATCGCAAGGAACCCGACTGCGCCATCAAGGCTGCCGCCGAATCGGGCCGCATTGCGCGCCAGCGGCTGGATTTACTCCAACGGCTGACCAACGAGCTAATAAACCAATCGTCATAAACATTGCTGTCATGATGGCTGTTTACAATTCTTTGACGGACTCATATTCTGGTAAGAAAAAAGTAATGTGGAACGAAGCCAGATTAGTTTCCCCCGACAAAGACAAGGAGCCAGCATCATGACTACAAAACGCATCGCACTCGTCACCGGCGGCATGGGCGGCATCGGCACCGCCATCTGCAAGGCTCTGGCCGAATCCGGCCACATCGTGATCACCACCTACAGCAAGCCCGGCAAGGAGCAAGCCTGGCTGGGCGACATGAAAGGCCTGGGCTTTGCCGACGTGCACGCTTATCAGTGCGACGTCACCGACACCGCCGCTTGCCTGGCCATGATCGCCAAAGCCCAGCAGGAAGTGGGTCAGATCGACATCCTGGTAAACAACGCCGGCATCACCCGCGACGGCACCTTCAAAAAGCAGACCAAGGACGACTGGGATGCCGTCATGAAGACCAACCTGGACTCGCTGTTCAACATGACCAAGCCTGTGCTGGACGGCATGCTGGAGCGCGGCTTCGGGCGCATCATCAACATCTCCTCCATCAACGGCCAGAAGGGGCAGTTCGGTCAGACCAACTACTCCGCCGCCAAGGCCGGCATGCATGGCTTCACCATGGCGCTGGCGCAGGAAGTGGCGCGCAAGGGCGTGACGGTCAACACCATCTCCCCGGGCTACATCGCCACCGACATGGTGATGGCGGTGCCGGAAGAAGTCCGCAACAAGATCATCGCCAACATCCCGGTGGGCCGTCTTGGCAAACCGGAAGAAATCGCCGGCCTGATCAACTACCTCGCTTCCGATGTGGCCGGTTTCATGACCGGCGCCAATCTGGCCATCAACGGCGGCCAGCACATGATGTAAATGCGGCGACAAGCCCCAGCAAAAACCCGGCCTCGCGCCGGGTTTTTTCATGCGCGGCATCTGTTATGCTTGCCGCTTTGCAAGCAAAACGGGCATCCAGCATGGCTGAAGAACTGAAGATCGCCGCAGGCGACAAGGAAGACAAATACCACGAGCTAGTGCCGCAAGCGCGTGCGCTAGTGGAAAGCGAAGACGATCTGATCGCCGCGCTGGCCAACCTCAGCGCCGCCCTGGCGGGCACTTTCAACTGGCTGTGGACCGGCTTTTACTTGGTGAAAAACGGCGTACTGGTGCTTGGCCCCTTCCAGGGCCCCATTGCCTGCACCCGCATCCCGCGCGGCAAGGGAGTATGCGGCGCCAGTTGGGCAGAAAACCGCACCCTGATCGTACCGGACGTGGAAGCATTTCCCGGCCACATAGCCTGCTCCTCCCTCTCCCGCTCGGAAATCGTAGTGCCTCTGCGCAACCGCGCCGGCGAAGTGGTGGGAGTGCTGGATGTGGACTCTGAAGCGCTGGCGGCATTCGACGAGGTCGATGCCCGCCACCTGGAAGACATTGTCAGCGCCCTGACGCATCTGTTTGACTGAGCGCTCCCTCTGCTCTGCATGAAAAAACAGCCCCGCCAAACCGGCAAAGCCTCATAACACTGTCTTGTCGCTCATATCGCAGGCCCACCCCGGCGATATGACGCGACGCCACAACTTCTCAAGCCAGCGGCAATTGCATCTGCCTGCCGATCCACTCCCGGATGCCGGCCTCATCCAGCAGCGACAATTCTTGCCGCGCGTCATGCATGGCGGCAGAAAGCCGCTGCAACTGGCGCTCCAGCCGCCCGGACATCTCGCCGGCCAGCCTGGCGTTTTCGCCGGCCATATCCAGCAGGCGAGCGCTGGCCTGCTCCGACAACACCGAATGGCGCTGCGCCATGTCTTCCAGTTCGCGATTGCGCTGCTCCAGCAATTCCAGCCGGGCGGACAGTCTGCCGGCTTCGCGATCGCGATCGGCCAAGCGCTCGCGCCAGGCATTGTCGGACTGCGCAGCTTGCTGGCGGGCAACCTGCAGCTCCTCAGCCAGACTCTCCTGCGCCTGGCGCATGCTTTGCCGCTCATCTTCCAGCTGCTGATACAGGCGCACCCGCAAGCCATCCAGCCGCTCATAGGCCAGTGCTTCGCGCCTCTCCGCCTCGGCGCGTTCGTCCAGTACGCGCTGATCGGCGCGCTTTTCGATGTCGGCCACGCGCGCATCCGCCTCCAGCCGCGCCGTCTGCGCCTCTTCGCGCGCCGCCGTCAACTGAGCCTCCAACTTCTGCCTATCCTGCTGCAGCAAGTCGATGCGCGAGCGCTCGGCGCGCAGCTGATCATCCAGATCCTGCAACTTGACGCCGCGCAATTCCAGCTCGCGCTGCGCCGACTGCAATGACGCCTGCGTCGCCTCAAGGCGCTGCAGCGCCGCTGCCTCGGCTTGGCGCGCAATCGTCACCTCGCCCTCGGCCTCTTGCCTCAATGTCTCCCACTGCTGCTCTGCCGCCGCACAAGCCGCATGCCACAGTTGGGCGAAAGCCTCCGCCACGCCGGCAGGCCAATCCGGATGGCGCGCGGAATGCGACATACGCGCCAGAAACTCCTGTCGCCACTCCTTCAGCGTGTTGTTAATGGTGGTATTGGAGCCGGTGCCCAGACGCGCGCGCACTTCCACCACCGTAGGCCACACCCCCTCGCCCACCAATTCAAAAGCGGCCTGCCGGATGCGTGAATAAATATCGCCAGCCATGTTTCTTTGCTCCCATGCGCTTCACTGCGTGCAGTATAACATCACCGTAAACAACATATTACGTATTGCATTATTTTTATTACACTCAAGCCATCCATGCGCCATTTCCACGCCAACCACATCACACCGCAAATGCCCGCTCACGAAAAATGAGCCTTCACAGCAAGCCCGCAAGGGCGTAACATCTCGCCTCGCTTTTTCCGGGATGGACCATGACCACCAACGCCCCCGCCAAGGCCTGCGGCATCGACTTCGGCACTTCAAACTCCACTGTGGGCTGGCTGCGCCCAGGGCAGGAAACCCTGATTGCGCTCGAAGACGGCAAGATCACACTGCCTTCCGTGGTGTTTTTCAACTACGAGGAAGATCACACCGTTTTTGGCCGGCAGGCGCTGCAGGAATACATGGAGGGATACGAAGGCCGGCTGATGCGCTCCCTGAAGAGCCTGCTGGGCAGCAGCCTGATGGACAGCCAGACCGAAGTGCAAGGCCGCGCCTTGCCGTTTCGCGCCCTGCTGACTCACTTCATTGGCGAACTGAAAACCCGCGCCGATCATGCGGCACACAAGTCGTTTGACAGCGTCGTGCTGGGTCGCCCGGTATTTTTCGTCGATGACAACCCCAAGGCCGACAAGTTAGCCGAAGACACACTGGCCGACATTGCGCGCAGCGTCGGCTTCAAGGACATCTCTTTCCAGTTTGAACCACTGGCAGCCGCCTTCGATTACGAATCCACCATCAGCAAAGAAGAACTGGTCCTGATCGTCGACATCGGCGGCGGCACCTCGGACTTCTCGCTGGTGCGCCTGTCGCCGCAGCGCCATCGCCACGACGAACGCAAGGACGACATCCTCGCCACCGGCGGTGTGCACATCGGCGGCACCGATTTTGACAAACAGCTCAATCTCAACGGCGTGATGCCGCTATTCGGCTACAAAAGCCGACTGCGCAACAATGCAGAAATGCCCTCTGCGCAGTTCTTCAATCTGGCCACCTGGCACACCATCAACTTTGCCTACACCCGCAAGGCATGGATGGACCTGCAAGACATTCACCGCGATGTCGCCAACCCCGCCGCCTTTGACCGCCTGTTCACCCTGATCAACCAGCGCGACGGCCATCGCCTGGCCATGCTGGTGGAAGACGCCAAGATCGACCTCTCAGCCAAAGCCGAACATCACCTGCCGCTGGATATGGTGGAGGCCGGCCTGGCCGCCGAACTTGTCCGAGCGGACTTCGAGCAATACATCGACAACCTGCTGGGCCAGATTGGCCTGACCGTTGAGCGCCTGCTGCAGGACGCGGGCGCCAGCACCGCCGAAGTGGATACCGTATTCTTTACCGGCGGTTCCAGCGGTGTGCCGGCGCTGCGGCAGCGCATTCAGGATTTGCTGCCGCAGGCGCGGCACGTGGAAGGCAACCTGTTTGGCAGCATCGGCAGCGGCCTAGCCATCGAAGCACACAAGCGTTACGGCTAAGAGCGGCTAACAAAAATGGCCAGCACAAGTTGGTACCAATCCTTGTCAGACGGGCAGGAGACGTCAACTTGTCACCCAGAAGCTGTGGAAATCGTTACAGCTGCCGCTTCCCATGCCACTTCATCATCGTGGTAAGAGCCGTCCCCCTTTGGATGATCGGGCGGCTCTGAACGGCATCCTAATTTGTCCTCACCACAGGTATCCCATGGGAGGAGCCGCCTCAGGAACTGGGCTTCGGCAACGGCATGACCTGCTGGCGACGACTGCGGGACTGGCAGGCGCTAGGCGTTTGGGATCTTCTACATCTAACCCTGATGATGCAACTGCGCCAACACGATCAAATGGATTGGAGTCGGGCCAGCATCGACGGGGCGAGTATTACCAGCCCCCTAGGGACCAACAAACTGTCCCCACAGCAAGCTCGGTAGCAAACGGCACATCGTCGTAGATCGCCGTGGCCTGCCCTTGGCGCTGTGTGTTACTGGAGCCAACCAGCATGACTCGATGGTGTTTGAATCATTGATCGGTGCCATCCCGGCTTACCGGGCCAGCCGCAGAAACGACCGGACCGGCTACCCGCCGACAAAGACTATGACTACCGCCGTTGTCGCGACCACCTTCGACGACGCGGCATTCAGGCCCGCATTGCTTGTCAAGGCGTTGAAAGTAGCGAGAAGCTTGGTCGGCATCGCTGGGTGGTTGAGCGAACGCATGCTTCGCGGGCGGGCTTAGGCAAGTTGCGCATTCGCTTTGGACGTCGGCTCGATACGCATTACGCGCTGTTGGGCTTTGTTGCACAAATCAGGGCTTGCGCCTGTCCGGTAGAGTGACCGCATGAGC
>NZ_CAMFLA010000012.1 GCF_945957525.1 uncultured Aquitalea sp.
TTGAAACGGGGCTTGTCGTCGCGCTGGTACGGAGCGCGCTCGCCATCGCGATTGTCGAAGCGGCGCTTGTCGTCGCGCTGGTACGGAGCGCGGTCGCCGTCGCGATTATTGAAACGGGGCTTGTCGTCGCGCTGGTACGGAGCGCGCTCGCCGTCGCGATTGTCGAAGCGGCGCTTGTCCTGTTTCATCCCGGAAGTGGCGGGGCCGGGGCGCCGCGCGGAGTAAGGGTCGCGCGGATTGTCGCCTTGCGGCGCGGCGGGCTTGCGGATGACGGGAATCGTGCCTGCTCCCGAAGCCGGGGTCGCGCTGGCGTCGCTGCCCGGTTTGCCGTTGTCTGCGGCGTCGCGGGGCAGTTCTCTGCGCAGGTTCGCGCGCTGGCGGGATCGGAAGCTGGTCATCGGGTACATCCTTGCTGGGTAATCCTTCATTTTAACCTATTTGCCGGTTGGCCGCTTGGTGGCTTGGGCGCTTTCCGGTACCATGTCCGGTTCGATTGCGTAAAGATTTCCGACATGTCCCAACCCCTGTTCGCCCAACGTCTGGTGGCCTGGCAACAAAGCTACGGCCGTCACGATCTGCCCTGGCAGGTGAGCGACCCTTATCGGGTGTGGCTGTCCGAGATCATGCTGCAGCAAACACAGGTGACCACGGTGCTGGATTACTACCAGCGCTTTCTGGCGCGTTTTCCCGATGTGGCGGCGCTGGCCGCCGCGCCGGCGGAGGATGTGCTGGCCTTGTGGAGCGGCCTGGGTTACTACACCCGGGCCCGTAATTTGCATAAAGCCGCCATCATGGTGATGGAGGTTTTCGGCGGCCAATTCCCTTCGGCCCGGGCAGAGCTGGAGCGCTTGCCCGGCGTGGGGCGCTCAACGGCGGCGGCCATCGCCGCCTTCTGCTTCGGCCAACGCGAGGCCATTCTGGACGGCAATGTGAAGCGCGTGGCGACGCGCGCCTTTGGCGTGGACGGCTTTCCTGGCGAGAAAGCGGTGGAGAACCGTTTGTGGGCGCTGGTGGAGAGCCTGTTGCCCGAAGACGCGGCGGCGATGCCGGCGTACACCCAGGCCATGATGGACTTGGGGGCCACGGTCTGCACCCGTAGCAAGCCGGCCTGCACCGTCTGCCCGCTGGTGGCGGAATGCGTGGCTGCGCGAGAAGGTCGCCAGCAGGAATTGCCCACTCGAAAGCCGCGCGGGCCGCTGCCTACCCGCCATACCGTGATGATGATGGCGGTGCATCAGGGGCGCGTGCTGTTGCAGAGACGACCAGACAGCGGTATCTGGGGCGGCTTGTTGTCGCTGCCGGAAATGAGCGACTCGCTGGCGGTGGAGTCCTGGTTGCAAATGCATGGACAGGGCGATGTTTTGCCGGCCTGGCCGGAACTTGAGCACGTGTTTACGCACTATCGTCTGATCATCACGCCCGTGCCGGTGCGCGTGGACAGCCTTGCCGATCCCGATGGCGGGGCGGCTGCCCTGCAATGGCTGGACTTGACCAAAGCGCTGGACGCCGGCTTGCCGGCCCCGGTAAAAAGGCTGCTTGGCAGGTGGTCTGCCTGAATAAACGCCGCCGAATCCCCCCGTGGCAAGGCCGGCCCCGCTTGCTGGCGAAACAGCTTGGCGCAGGGGTGTTTTTCAGCCGCAAAGCCCGCTTGAGGGCCGTTGTTTTCCTTGTTGATTGACGTTCGATCCGGGTAATTGTTGATATGGTTTCCGTAGTCCGTTCGATGGCCGATACCCTGGCCGACGCAGCCGATCCGCAACGTTGGCTGCAGCATCTGTCCGCCTCGCTCAGCGACGACGATCGCCGTCTGCTGGCGCGCGCCTTCGACGAGGCCGCCGCGCTATACAAGGACAAGCGCCTGCCGTCCACCGGCGAAGACCTGTTCAGCCATGCCGTGTCTTCCGCCGCCATCGTCGCCGATCTCAATCTTCTGCCGGACGCTATTGCCGCCACCTTGCTGTTTGCCGTGCCGGATCATCGTCCGGACTGGCAGGAGTGGCTGGCCGCCGAGTTCGGCCCCACCATCACCGTGCTGGTGGACGGCGTGGGCCGCGTGCGCCGCATTACCGAGTTGGCGCGCATCGACAGGCTGGATACGCCTGAAGAGCGCGCCCGTCAGGCGGAAACCATGCGCAAGATGCTGTTGGCCATGGTGGAAGACATCCGCGTGGTGCTGATCAAGCTGGCTTGGCGCACACAGACCATGCACTACCTGTCGCACGTCGAGGATGAGAGCATCCGTCGCGGCATTGCCGTGGAAACGCTGGAGCTGTTTGCCCCGCTGGCCAACCGCCTTGGCGTGTGGCAAATCAAGTGGGAGCTGGAAGATCTGGGCTTTCGCCACACCGAGCCGGACAGCTACAAGAAAATCGCCAAGCTGCTGGACGAACGCCGGCTGGAACGCATCGATTACATCGAGCGCGTGCTGGAAACCCTGCGCAGCGAAATCAAGGCCGCCGGGGTCAAGTGCGAAGTGGCCGGCCGCCCCAAGCACATCTATTCCATCTGGAAGAAGATGAAAAAGAAAAAGCTCGATTTTTCCGAGCTTTACGACATCCGCGCCGTGCGCATCCTGGTGGAGAAAATGCAGGATTGCTACACGGCGCTGGGCATTATCCACAGCATGTGGCAGCCCATTCCCGGCGAATTCGACGACTACATCTCCCACCCCAAGGCCAATAACTATCGCAGCCTGCATACGGCGGTGATCGGCCCGGAGGACAAGGCGCTGGAGGTGCAGATCCGCACCTTCGAGATGCACGAGCACGCTGAATTCGGCGTGGCAGCCCACTGGCGCTATAAAGAAGGTGGCAAGGGCGACGCCCAGTACGAGGAAAAAATCTCCTGGCTGCGCCAGTTGCTGGACTGGCGCGAAGAAATGTCCGACCGCGAAGGTTTGGCCGAAGCCTTCAAGACCGAGCTGTTCTCCGACACCATTTATGTGCTGACGCCGCAAGGCCGCGTGCTGGCGCTGCCGCACGGCGCCACGCCCATCGACTTTGCTTACGCCATTCACTCCGGCCTGGGTCATCGCTGCCGGGGCGCCAAGGTGGAAGGGCAAATCGTACCCTTGTCCACGCCCTTGCAGAACGGCCAGCGGGTGGAAGTGATCACGGCCAAGGAGGGTGGCCCGTCGGTCAACTGGCTGCACGATGGCTGGGTGAAGAGCCATCGCGCCATCTCCAAGATCCGCCAGTACATCCGTCTGCAAAACGCCGACACCGTGCGCGAGACCGGCAAGCAGTTGTTTGAGCGTGAGCTGGCGCGCCATCCGCATCTGCAACCCAACCTCAGTTCGCTGGCCGACAAGCTCGGCTACGCCAAGCTGGATGAGCTGTACGGCGCGATGGGGCATGGCGAGCTGACCGCCCGCGCGGTGAGCAACGCTATCGAAAGTTTCGCCCCGCCGCCGCCGGCCGACGTGGCGCCGGAGAGTCTGGTCAAGGCCAGCAAGGGCGCGCCGGACGCCGGCGGCATCCTGATCGAGGGCGTGGACAATCTGATGACCGTGCTGGCCAAGTGCTGCAAACCGGCTCCGCCGGACGCGGTGGTGGGCTTCGTCACCAAGGGGCGCGGCATCTCCATTCATCGCAGCAATTGCCTCACGCTCAAGCGGTTGTCGGCCGAAGCGCCGGAGCGCATGATCACCGCCGGCTGGGGCGAGCTGAAAAACAGCCTGTTCCCAATTGATATTGAAGTGGTGTCGATGGACAGGGCTGGGCTGTTGCGCGACATCTCCGATGTATTGTCGCGGGAAAAGCTCAATCTCATTGCCGTGCACACCCTGTCGCGCGACATGCGCGCCAAGATGCGTTTTACCGTCGAAGTGCGCCATGTGCAGGACATCAGCCGGGTACTGGCGCGCATGATGGAGCTGCCGGGCGTGACGGACGCCCGTCGCGTCTGAATGGCGATGGCTTCGTTTTGCGGCAGCAAGGCGGCGCTGTTTCATCGCAAGCGCTTGCTGGTGTACCTGCGCGACGACAAGCCCGGCCTGCCGTTTGCCGCCTGCTGGGATTTTCCCGGCGGCGGGCGCGAGGGCGAGGAGGGGCCGTTTGACTGCCTGCAGCGGGAAACGCGCGAGGAGTTCGGCATCGCTCTGCGTGCCGGCCAAGTGCGCTGGACGCGGAGCTACCCCAGCCAGCATCGTCCGGGCGAGATCAGTTACTTCATGGCGGGTGAACTGGACGACGAGCAGGCGGCGTCCATCCGCTTTGGCGACGAGGGCCAGCGCTGGCAATGGATGCCGGTGGACGACTACCTGAGCCTGAGCGCCGCCGTACCTTACCTGCAGCAGCGTTTGCGCGAGTATTTGTCGAGCCTTGCCGAGTAATCGGCATAAAAGCGGCTGACAAAAATCAGTATCGCGACCGAGGCAAGGCGCGCCGCCGCAGGCTGGGCTTGAGTACGGCAGGGAAGCGCAACGCAGCACCGGGAGTTTGTCGACCGCCCTGCATTCCGCCGGGCTTGCCATGCCGGGCTGACGAAGACGTCGCCGCTTGTTCAACGTCATTGATTTCATCTGAAGATATTTTCATAATCACTCCCTTCATCCTTTGCCCCTGGCTGCCGGCCGGGCCGGCAAGCAAGCCCCGAATACGCAGGAAAACGCCATGTCCGAACTCATCGCCGCCGCGCGCCGCGCCCTGTCCATGATGGACCTCACCACCCTTAACGATGACGACACCGACGACAAGGTGGCGGCGCTGTGCCGCAAGGCCGCCAGCGAGGCCGGCACCGTGGCGGCAGTATGCGTGTTTCCCCGTTTTGTGCCGATTGCGCGTCAGACCCTGGCCGGGCTGGGGCTGACTCACGTGAAAGTGGCCACGGTCACCAACTTCCCTGCTGGTGGTGACGATGTCGCAGCCGCCGCGGCAGAAACCGCCGCCGCAGTCGCGGCTGGCGCGGATGAGGTGGATGTGGTGTTTCCCTACCGTGCGCTGATGGCCGGCAATGCGGAAGTCGGCGCAGAGCTGGTGGCCGCCTGCAAGGAAGCCTGCGGCGACGTCCAGTTGAAAGTCATCATCGAGAGCGGCGAGCTGAAAGACCCGGCCCTGATCCGCCAGGCCAGCCTGATCGCCATCGAGGCCGGCGCGGATTTCATCAAAACCTCCACCGGCAAGGTGCCGGTCAACGCCACGCTGGAGGCCGCCGGCATCATGCTGACCGCTATCCGCGCCACGGGCGGCGTCTGCGGTTTCAAGGCGGCGGGCGGCGTGCGCACTGCCGCCGAAGCGGCCGAGTACATTGATCTGGCCGAGCACATCCTCGGCGCGGAATGGGTTGCGCCGGCGCGCTTCCGTTTTGGCGCATCCGCGCTTTTGGGCAATCTGCAAGCAGAGATCGCTGGCGGACAGGCCAATCCGGTCGCCGGTTACTAATAGCCGCTGACAAAACCGCGCCGTGTCCCTGAGCCCGGGCGCGCCGACACGGTAGCGCCCGTTGTACGGCAAGGCGGCGTAATGCAGCATCAGGGTTTTGTCGGCGGGTTTGATCACCGCCAGGCGCCTCGCGGCAATATGCTGCGCTTGGTGCGGCATCACCGGTTGGCCGAAGCCCCGCTTCGGCCAACCTTGTTTTGACACTGGCGCAGCCGGCGTCGAACGGGAGAAAAACATGTTCCTGCCACAGGAAGTCATTCGTAAGAAACGCGACGGCCAACGCCTGAGCGCCGACGATATCCGCCGCTTCGTCGCCGGCATCACCGACAACAGCGTGGCGGAAAGCCAGATCGCCGCTCTGGCCATGGCGGTGTATTTCCGCGGTATGGAGCTGGAAGAAAACGTGGATCTGGCGTTGGCCATGCGCGACTCCGGCCGCCGCATGCGCTGGGATGATCTGCAACTGCCCGGCCCGATGCTGGACAAGCACTCTACCGGCGGCGTGGGCGATGTGGTATCGCTGATGCTGGGCCCCATGGTGGCGGCCTGCGGCGGCTTCGTACCCATGATCTCCGGTCGGGGCCTTGGCCATACCGGCGGCACGCTGGACAAGCTGTCCGCCATTCCGGGTTACGACCCCTTTCCCGCGCCCGAGCGTTTCCGCCAGGTAGTGAAGGACATCGGCGTGGCCATCATCGGGCAAACGGCGGACCTCGCGCCCGCCGATCGTCGCTTCTACGCCACGCGCGATATCACTGCCACAGTGGAATCCATCGCGCTGATCACCGCCTCCATCCTCTCCAAGAAGCTGGCGGCCGGGCTGGATGTGCTGGTGATGGACGTCAAGGCCGGCAGCGGTGCGTTCATGCCCACGCTGGCGGATTCGGAAGAGCTGGCTCGACGCATCGTGGAAGTGGGCTGCGGCGCGGGCGTGGCCACCAGCGCGCTGATTACCGACATGAGCCAGCCCTTGGCGTCCACGGCCGGCAACAGCATCGAAACCCGTGAAGCGGTGCGCTATCTCATGGGCGATGAGCGCAACCCGCGCTTGCATGAGGTCACCATGGCTTTGTGCGCCGAAATGCTTCTGGCCAGCGGGCTTGCCAGCGATGAGGCAGATGCCCGCGCGCGTCTGACCGTGGCGCTGGATTCCGGCCGCGCTGCTGAGATTTTCGGTCGCATGGTCAGCGAGCTGGGCGGTCCGGTGGACTTCCTGGAGCATTACGATCGTTACCTCGCGCCTGCGCCCATCGTACGCCCGGTATATGCTGGAGGCAGTGGTTTTGTCGGCGGCATGGACACGCGCGGTCTGGGCATGGCCGTCTGTGCCCTGGGCGGTGGCCGCCGCCAGTCCGGCGATCAGCTGGACTATCGCGTGGGCTTGTCCGGTTTTGTCGAGCTGGGCGCGCGGATTGAAGCGGATACGCCGCTGCTGTTCGTTCACGCCGCCGACGAGGCCGGGTTTGCGGAGGCGGAGCGCCGCGTGCGCGCCGCCGTCAGTCTGACGCCGACCGCACCATCCTTGCCGCCGCTGGTCTACCAGACCATCCGTTCCGCCTGATCAACCGGAGAGCGTCATGCAACGCGCTATCATTCTGATTCTGGACTCGCTGGGTATTGGCGCCGCCGCCGATGCCCCCCGTTTCGGCGACACCGGCAGCAATACGCTGGGACATATCGCCATGGAAGCGGCCGCGGGCAGGGCCGACAAGGGCCGCAGCGGCCCCTTGCGCTTGCCCAATCTGTCACGGCTGGGCCTGGGGCATGCCTGCCAGCTGTCTTCCGGATACTTTCCGGAAGGCATGGACAAGGCCGAACCCATCGCCGCCTATGGCTACGCCAAGGAGATTTCCAGCGGCAAGGACACCCCGTCCGGGCACTGGGAAATCGCCGGCGTGCCGGTGCTGTTCGACTGGGGATATTTTACCGACAAGGAAAACAGCTTCCCGCCAGCTTTGCTGGATGAGATTACCGAACGCGCCGGCCTGGTCGGCTATCTGGGCAATTGCCACGCCTCAGGCACCGAGATTCTCGATCGCCTGGGCGAGGAACACATGCGAACCGGCAAGCCGATTTTCTATACCTCGGCCGACTCGGTATTCCAGATTGCCTGTCATGAAGAGACCTATGGCCTTGAGCGCCTGTACGAACTGTGCCGCATCACCCGCGAGGCGCTGGCGCCCTATAACATCGGCCGCGTGATCGCTCGCCCCTTCGTCGGCGACGGCAAGGGGCGCTTCAGCCGCACCGGCAACCGCAAGGACCTCGCAGTGCCGCCGCCATCTCCCACCGTGTTGCAAAGGTTGGCCGAATACGGGGGCAGGGTCGTGTCCATCGGCAAGATCGCCGACATTTACGCCCATGTCGGCATCACGGAAAAGCACAAGGCCACCGGCTTCGATCAGTTGTGGGACGCCACGCTGACGGCGATGGCGGCCAGCGACGAGCGCGCCATCATCATGGCCAATTTTGTTGATTTCGACTCCAGCTACGGTCATCGCCGCGATGTGGCGGGCTATGCCAGCGCGCTGGAAGAGTTCGACGCCCGCCTGCCGGAAGTCATGGCTGCGCTGGGGCCGGACGACATCCTGATCTTGTCCGCCGACCATGGCTGCGACCCCACCTGGGCCGGTACCGATCACACCCGCGAACACATTCCGGTGTTGTGCTATGGCCCCGGCGTGCCGGCCGGCGCCATTGGCGAGCGCGCCACCTTCGCCGACATCGGCCAGACCGTGGCCCGTCATCTGGGCTTGCCGCCCATGGACTACGGCGTCGACTTTCTGCACTGACCGCCGCACCGAACCTCATATCACGACAAGGAAAACCCGATGCCGACTCCGCATATCAACGCCCAGCAGGGCGATTTCGCCGAAACCGTCCTGATGCCGGGCGACCCGCTGCGCGCCAAAATGATCGCCGAAACCTTTTTGCAAGACGCGCGCGAAGTGACCAATGTGCGCAATATGCTTGGCTTCACCGGCAGCTACAAAGGCAAGCGCCTGTCGGTGATGGCACATGGCATGGGCATCCCTTCCGCCAGTATCTACACCACCGAGCTGGTGAAAGACTACGGCGTGAAGAACATCATCCGCATCGGTTCCTGTGGCGCGGTAAGCGCCAAGACCCGGTTGCGCGAGCTCTACATCGCCATCGGCGCCAGCACGGACAGCAAGGTCAACCGCATGCGCTTCAACGATCACGACTATGCCGCCACCGCCGACTACCACCTGCTGCGCGCCGCCATGGACACCGCCGCGGAACAAGGCAAGAGCGTCACCGTGGGCAATGTCTTCTCGGCCGATCTGTTCTATGGCGTGCAGCCGGAAATGCTGGGCGTGCTGGAAAAAATGAATGTGCAGGTGATCGAGATGGAGCTGGCCGGCATTTACAGCGTGGCGGCCCAGTACGGCGCGCGCGCGCTGGGCATACTCACCGTATCGGACATCATTCCCACCGGCGAGGCGACGTCGGCCGAAGAACGGCAGACCACATTCCGCGACATGATGGAGATTGCGCTGGATACCGCCATCAAGCTGTAAGCGCCAATACGGCTTTGCTGCGTCTGCACAATTTCAGGGCGTAATGCCCGATTTTGGGGCGTGAAAGGCAGGTGAAAACACCTTGACCTGCAGCGTGAGTAAATCGGAAAGCCCGCGTCCAGTGGGCTTTTCCGCCAATTGGCAGCCTCCAGTCAAGGGCTGTTGTGCGCATGCCTCGAATTTATCGTGCACTGCACAAAAAGCCTTGCCAAATTGAAAACGCCTCCTGATAATGAAGTCTGCATCAGGACGTTGCATGCAATGTGTGCGTTTTGGTGTTGTCTCCTCCATCCTCCTTCTTTTAGGTGGAACTTGGCGCAATCAGAATGGATTGCGCCTTTTTTTTTTCCAAATGCCGCCCTAACGGCTGAAAACCCCGGAAGTGTGGCAAAATAGCCCGCTTTCAGGCCCGCTTTGCCCCTCGTCAATTTCTTTGCCGCACAATGGTTTGACAGCGGAAATGAGCCTGTAATAGAATCCGTAACTTTCAAGAATTACGATGGAAGAGTTCCATGAAGACCTTTTCTGCTAAGCCGCATGAGGTGAAGCGCGAGTGGTTCGTGGTTGACGCGGAAGACAAGGTGCTGGGTCGCCTCGCCGCTGAAATCGCCTACCGTCTGCGTGGCAAGCACAAGCCGGAATACACCCCGCACGTTGATACCGGTGACTACATCGTTGTAGTCAACGTCGACAAGCTGCGTGTTACTGGCGCCAAAGCCCAGGACAAGAAGTACTACCGTCACTCCGGTTTCCCGGGCGGTATCTACGAACGCTCCTTTACCGAACTGCAAAACCAGTTCCCGGAACGCGTTCTGGAGAAGGCCGTGAAGGGCATGCTGCCGAAGGGCCCGCTGGGTTACGCCATGATCAAGAAGCTCAAGGTGTACGCTGGCTCCGAGCATCCGCACACCGCCCAGCAGCCCCAAGCGCTGGAATTTCGTTTTTAAGGCTAAGAGATGAACGGTAAATACTACTACGGCACTGGCCGTCGCAAGAGCTCCGTAGCTCGCGTGTTCATGCAAAAGGGTTCCGGCCAGATCGTTGTTAACGGCAAGCCGGTTGACGAGTACTTCTCCCGTGAAACCGGCCGCATGGTTATCCGCCAGCCGCTGGTTCTGACCGAGAACCTCGAATCCTTCGACATCAAGGTCAATGTGATTGGTGGCGGCGAAACCGGTCAAGCCGGCGCAGTTCGTCACGGCATCACCCGCGCCCTGATCGAATTCGACGCAGCGCTGAAGTCCGCTCTCTCCGCAGCTGGTTACGTTACCCGTGACGCTCGCGAAGTTGAACGTAAGAAGGTTGGTCTGCGCAAGGCCCGCCGCGCCAAGCAATTCTCCAAGCGTTAATCGCCGGGATTTGTTTCCACAAAAAGCCGCCCTCGGGCGGCTTTTTGCTTTTGCCGCCCATGCTTGCCGATTGGGGGAAATCGCATGTTGCAATGCGGTGCCCTAGTCTCTAGACTGTCGCTTTTGCGACGTTTTTTTATACAAGGAAGTGCAGCATGATCAAGGTGGGCATCGTCGGCGGCACCGGTTACACCGGGGTCGAACTCTTGCGTCTTCTGGCCGGGCACCCTGAAGCCCAGGTCGTGGCCGTGACCTCCCGCAAGGAGGCCGGCATGAAGGTGGCCGAGATGTTCCCCAGCTTGCGAGGTCGCGTGGATGTGGCTTTTTCCGCGCCGGACGACACGCCGCTGACAGCTTGCGACGTCGTGTTCTTCGCCACTCCGCACGGTGTGGCCATGGCGCAAGCGCGCGAACTGCTGGCCGCGGGCGTCAAGGTGATCGATCTCGCTGCCGACTTCCGTCTGAAAGACCCGGCCGTGTTCCAGCAGTGGTATGCCATGGAACATGGCTGTACCGACCTGTTGGCCGAAGCGGTGTACGGCCTGCCGGAAGTCAACCGTGAAGCCCTGAAGACCGCGCGAGTGGTGGGCATGGCCGGCTGCTACCCTACAACCGTGCAACTGGGTTTGCTGCCCTTGCTGGAAAACGGCGCGCAACTGGTGGATACCCAGACCCTGATTGCCGACTGCAAGTCCGGCGTGTCGGGCGCAGGCCGCAAGGCCGAAGTGGGTGCCTTGCTGGCCGAAGCGGGCGACAATTTCAAGGCGTACGCCGTGAAAGGCCATCGTCACTCACCGGAAATCGAGCAGGGCTTGTCCGCCATCCACGGCGGCCCGGTCAAACTCACTTTCGTGCCGCACCTGACGCCGATGATCCGCGGCATCCACTCCACGCTATACGCCCGCATCAAGCCGGAAGCGATGGACACGGACTTCCAGGCCCTGTTTGAGCAGCGCTACGCCGACGAGCATTTTGTCGATGTGCTGCCGGCGGGCAGTCACCCGGAAACCCGCAGTGTGCGCGGATCCAACACTGTGCGCATTGCCGTGCACCGTCCGGGCAATGGCGACCTGCTGATCGTGCTGGTGGTGGAAGACAACCTGGTGAAGGGTGCCTCTGGCCAAGCGGTGCAAACCATGAATCTGATGTTCGGTCTGCCGGAAAACGCTGGCCTGGACATCGTGCCGCTGATGCCCTGATTGTCGGGCTATTGAATTGTCGCCATTCGCCCTGATATCCGACTAAAATACTAGGTGAATGGCCGGCAATCCGGCCCGAAATGCGAATTGCGAGGTGAATGAATGTCTGCAAACGAAATGCCGATCCCGATCAACTTCACTGACAGCGCCTGCGCCAAGGTGCAGGATCTGATCGCGGAAGAGGGCAATCCGGATCTGAAACTGCGCGTATTTGTTACCGGCGGCGGTTGCTCCGGTTTCCAGTACGGCTTTACCTTCGATGAACTGGCCAACGATGACGACACCGCCATCGAGCGTTCCGGCGTTACCTTCCTGGTTGACCCGATGAGCTACCAGTATCTGGTGGGCGCGGAAATCGACTATCAGGAAAGCCTGGAAGGCTCCCAGTTCGTTATCCGCAACCCGAATGCCGTCACCACTTGCGGTTGCGGCTCGTCCTTCTCGGTGTAAATCGCTGCGGCGGGTGCAAAAAGGTTTAGAATGAAAGCCCGGGCTTCAAAGTCCGGGCTTTTTTTGCGCGGGGAGAAACGACAATGAACAAGCTGCCGCCCATCGTGTTGCCCAAAGTGGAATTCAATCGCGAATTCGCTTTCAGCGACCAGGATTTCGAACGTATCCGCAAGCTGATTTACAAAGAAGCGGGCATTTCGCTCAACCCTTCCAAAAAGGACATGGTGTATGGCCGGCTGGTGCGGCGCATCCGCGAGCTGAAGCTGACCAGTTTTGCCGCCTATGTCGATTTTCTCGAGTCGGTCAGCGGCAAGCGCGAGTTCGAGCAGTTCGTCAACGCGCTCACCACCAATCTCACCTTCTTTTTCCGTGAAGAGCATCACTTCCCCTTGTTGGCCGAACACCTGAAGAGCCGCGCCGCCGCCGGCGCCAGCGAGTTGTCCATCTGGTGCGCGGCCTCTTCCACCGGCGAAGAGCCTTACTCGCTGGCCATTACCGCGCTGGAAGCCTTCCCCAGCGGTCACAAGCCGGCCATCAGCATTATCGCCACCGATCTGGATACACTGGTGCTGGAAACCGGCCGCAAAGGCATTTACGCCGCCGAGAAAGTGGCCAAGCTGCCGGCCGGCTATGCCGCCAAGTACTTTGACAAGTTGCCGGACGGCAACTTCCAGGCCAAGCAGGTGCTGCGCAGCATGATCACCTTCCAGCGGCTGAATCTGATTGACGCGACGTGGTCTTTGCGCAAGCAGTTCGACGCCATTTTCTGCCGCAACGTGATGATTTATTTCGATCGCGATACACAGTTTGGCGTGTTGAAGAAGTTCGCGCCGCTGCTCAAGCCGGACGGCTTGTTGTTTGTCGGCCATTCGGAAAACTTCTACTTCGCCAGCGACTATTTCCAGTTGCGCGGCAAAACCGTGTACCAGCACGCGGCGAAAAAGCAGGGATAGTCCCGATGCCGGCGCGGACTGCGCGCTGGCAAAATGATCCGCAAGGCGGGTCATGCACTGAACGGGCAAGACATCTTGCCCGTTTTCCGTTGCAAGTAGAGAAAGGCGATACCTCATGAAGGTTGTGGTGCTGGGCGCGGGGGTGGTGGGGGTGTCTACTGCCTGGTTTCTGGCGCGCGAGGGGCACGAGGTGGAGGTGGTGGACCGTGCTGACGGGGTCGGGCGGGAAACCAGTTTTGCAAATGGCGGGCAGATTTCCGTCAGCCAATCCGAACCCTGGGCACAGCCTGGCGCGCCGTGGAAAGTGCTCAAGTGGTTGCTGCGCGACGATGCGCCCTTGTTGTTCCGCCCGCGATTGGAGCCCGCCCAGTGGCGTTGGTGTCTGCAGTTTTTGCGGGAATGCCTGCCGGGGCGCTTTCAGCACAATATGTCGCAGATGTTGGCGCTGGGTTTGTACAGCCGGCAAACGCTGCAAGACTTGCGCCGGGAGCTGGGCCTGGCCTACGACCAGCAGACGCGCGGCATCGTCACCTTGCTGCGCACGTTGGCCGAAGCGCGCGAGGCGGAGCGCATCGCCCGCCGCATGCAGGCTTTCGGCATCGACAAGCAGTTGATCACGCCTGACGAGTTGGCGCGGATTGAGCCCGCGCTGGCCGCTATGGCCCCGCAATTGTCCGCCGCCACTTATTGCGCTTCGGACGAGTCGGGCGACGTGCACCTGTTTACCCGTCAATTGGCCGAGCGCGCCGCCGGCCTGGGCGTGCGCTTCCGCTTCAATACCCGCGTCAATGCGCTGGAGAGTGATGGACGGCAAGTGGCCGGCGTATCCATCACCCAGCCGGACGGCCATTTCGCCAGTCTGCGCGCCGATGTCTACGTGCTGGCCTTGGGCAGTCATTCGCCCTTGCTGACCGCGCCGCTGGGGCTGCGCTTGCCCATTTATCCGGCCAAGGGCTACTCGGCCACACTCGCGGTACGGGAAGGCGCTGTGGCGCCCTTGGTCAGTATTACCGATGAAGCCAACAAGATTGTCGTCTCCCGTCTTGGCGGCCGCCTGCGCGTGGCTGGCACCGCCGAGTTGGCGGGGTATTCCAGCTCGCTGAACCCGGTGCGTTGCGCAGCCTTGATCCGGCAGGCGCGGACCTTGTTGCCCGAAGCGGCTGATTGGGACGCGCCCGAATTCTGGACCGGCCTGCGCCCGGCAACGCCGGGCAATGTGCCGCTGATTGGCCGCAGCGCTTGTCCCAACCTCTATCTTAATACCGGCCACGGCACGCTGGGCTGGACGGAGGGCCCGGGCAGCGGGCGCGCGCTGGCCGAACTGATATCCGGCCGCCGACCGGAGATTCCTTTTTCCTTTCTGGGTGTTTGAGCCGCGTCAGCCGGCGCGGGGAAGGCGCTGTGCTACCATGCGCGCCAGACACCCCATCATGGAGATTCACCATGCAAATCGGTACCCCTCGCAGCCCTTCCGCACTGCGCGTCATGTTGCTGGGCAGCGGCGAACTGGGCAAGGAAGTGACCATCGCCCTGCAACGTCTGGGCGTGGAAACCATCGCCGTTGACCGCTATGCCGGCGCGCCGGCCATGCAAGTGGCGCATGAAAGCCATGTGATCAACATGTCCGACGCCGCGGCCTTGCGCAGCCTGGTCGAGCAGGTGAAGCCGCACCTGATCGTGCCGGAGATCGAGGCTATTGCCACTGAAGAACTGTTGCGGATCGAGGCGGACGGCATTGCCGAGGTCATCCCCACTGCGCGCGCCGCCAATCTCACCATGAATCGCGAAGGCATTCGCCGTCTGGCGGCGGAAGAGCTGGGCCTGCCCACTTCGCCCTATGCTTTCGCTTCTTCACTGCAGGAGTTGCAGGCAGCCATCGATGCCGGCATCGGCTACCCCTGCCTGGTGAAGCCGGTGATGTCTTCCAGCGGCAAGGGCCAGAGCCTGCTCAAGGGGCCGGACGATGTGGCCCGCGCCTGGGAATACGCGGTGAGCGCTGGCCGGGTGGACAAGGGTCGCGTGATTGTCGAGGGCTTTATCGATTTTGATTACGAAATTACCCAACTGACCGTGCGTGCCAGCGATGGCGAGGGCGGCATCGCCACTCATTTCTGCGCGCCAGTGGGCCATCTGCAACAAAGCGGCGACTATGTGGAGAGCTGGCAGCCACAGCCGATGAGCGAACTGGCCTTGCTGCGATCCCGCGAAATGGCCAAGGCGGTGACTGATGCCTTGGGTGGCCGGGGTCTGTTTGGCGTGGAGCTGTTCATCAAGGGCGATCAGGTGTGGTTTTCCGAGGTCAGCCCGCGTCCGCACGATACCGGGCTGGTAACGCTGGCCACGCAGCGTTTCTCGGAGTTTGAGTTGCACGCGCGCGCCATTCTCGGCTTGCCGGTGGACGCCGGGCTGCGCACCGCCGGCGCTTCGGCCGTGATTTACGGCGGCATGGAAGCGCAAGGCATTGCCTTTGAGGGTGTGGCTGAAGCCTTGGCCGTGCCTGGCGCGGATTTGCGCCTGTTCGGCAAACCCGAGAGCTTCGTGCGCCGCCGCATGGGCGTGGCCGTCGCTTATGCCGACGATGTCGATACCGCGCGCGAGCGGGCGCGGCTGGCGGCCTCGCTGGTGAAGCCGGTAACGGGCAAGGGGGCGTAAGTGCAGGAGATGACCCCTTACGAGCTGATGGGCGGCGAGGGCGTGGTGCGCTGGCTGACCGATCGCTTCTACGACATCATGGACAGCGACCCGTCAGTCAAGCCGCTGCGCGACATGCACCCGGCCGATCTGGCCGGTTCGCGGCAGAAGCTGTTCATGTTTCTGTCTGGCTGGCTGGGTGGCCCGTCGCTGTATATGGAGGCGTTTGGTCATCCGCGTTTGCGCATGCGCCATATGCCGTTCGCCGTGGATGGCGAGGCGCGCGACCAGTGGATGTACTGCATGAGCAAGGCAGTGAATGAACTGCTGGTGGAAGACTGGTTGAAGGCCAAATTGCTGGAGGCCTTCTACAACACCGCCGATTTCATGCGCAATCGGGACGAAGGGCAGGGCTAGGCCTGCCCGCAAGGGTGTTCAAGGCTGCAGCCGGCTTGGCGCGGTCAGCGACAGCTCGGCGGCTTCGCCGTCGCTGGTGGTCCAACGCACGGTGACGGCAGTCTGATCGCCCTTGCTGGCGCTGCGGCACTGGAAGCGAGCCAGCGTGCCGCTGGCGTTGGGTTCCGGCGGCGCGAAGTTTTCCTGATCGCACCATGCCGGACTGGCGCCGGCATGACGTTGCTCCAGCGCCGTTTGCGCCAGATTGGTGGCGGCGTTGTAGTCGTTGGCCAGTATCTGCTGATGAAACAGGTAACCCTGAAAGCGCATCAGTCCCAGTACGCCTACCGCCAGCACCACCAGGCTGATCAAGACTTCCACCATGCTGAATCCGCGGGCGCATTTCATGATTGCGCTCCCGCGCCGCTGTCTATCCAGCTGTGCGGCAATAGTCTGATGGTCGGTTTCCCGCCATTGCCGCCGCCCGATGAGCCGCCGCCGCCCGGCTGAAAGCTTTCCGGCAGATCGCTCAGATCAATGGTGGTGCTGCCACTCCACTGATTCATCATCCCGTTCAAGCCCTGCCCGGCCACCGTGATGTAGCCGTGCACGGTGCTGCTGCCGCCGCTGATCAACTGCTTGCCGGCCAGCACATTGCCGTAAACATGGTTGGACGACCCAAGGCGGATGTCGCCGCCCTGAAAGCGGCCTTCACTGGCGCTGCCGGCCAGTAAGGCAATGTTGCCGGCGGTGGTGAGACGCAGCTTGCCGGTGGTGGTATCGCACAGATTCAGCGGTGTCAGGTTTGGGAATTGCTCGTTTCGGCAAACCTTCTGGTAGCCGATGTAATTGACGGCGTAAATGGTGTGATCGCCGCTGGTTTCAATGTCGCCGGTGGCGATCAGCGCGTTGTAGTAGGTGCCGTTGCCTGCCTTGAGATTGCCGTCGAACCACAGCAGGCCCGGCGCCATGCCTACGCCGGCCAGTGCCCAGTTGCGGCCCTGTACTGTCAGGCAGTCGTTGTAATCTGAATAGCCTTTGCAGAGGGGTTCGCTCGGTCCGGTGGCGCAGCGTCCCTGTGCGTCGAGCTTCTGGCACAGCAAGTTGCGGCGGCCCTTGGCGTCGCCGGCCAGATAGTAATCGCCGTCTTCCAGCCCCGCTACTTGCCGTACGGCAACGCGTATATGGCCGCTCTGATCGGCGCTGAAGGCATAGTTGGCCAGCGCGCGGTAATCCAGCGCGTTGATGACGGGACGGCCGATGCTGACCGGCTCCACCTCTTTGATGTCGATGCTCAGCCCGGGTTGGCGGGTGACGCGGATGTCTTTGTTGGCGGTGTTGTAGCTGGCCTGGCCACCGATGGTGGCGGTGAGCGGGCCGCCCCAACCGCTGACGCTGAGGTCGCCCATCACTTGCGCCGGCCCTACCTTGTTGCTGCTGCGGCTGCTCAGTTTGCCGCGCGTGGCCAGCGAGCCTACGGTGGTATTGCCCCCGTTGATGTCCACGTCGCCGCGCAGGCGGGCGCTGTCCACCGAGGCGTTGCCGAAGTTGCCTTTGCCGTCGGCCAGCACCACGGCGGCGGCGGCGTTGCCGGTCAGCGTTACCGAACCCTTGCTTTTGATGGTCTGGTATTGCCCGTTGGCGGCCTGGATATCGCCATTCGCATGCAGTACATCCAGCTGCTGGTTGCCCTTCAGCGTGATGCTGCCGGTGGCGTTGAGGGTGCTGATGCCGCTGACCGAGCCGCCTAGCGTCACGTTGCCGTCTACATTGAGCACAGCGTCGGGGTTGCCGGTGATCTTGATGGCGCCGCCCAGATTGAGATCCCCCATGATGTTGATGGCGTTGTCGTCCTTGGAGGGCGGCGCGGGACTGAGGCTGAGCAGGCGTTGCACACTGACGGTTTCGCCGTCGTGATGGCCGGCGCTGATCAGGCGCTGTTTCCCCTCGCCCAGATCTTGCACGGTGACGGTATAGAGCGCTGAGGGGGGCGGCAGGCTCTTGCCGGCGCTCAGATTGGCGATAGCGGCGGCGAGACCTGTTTCCGCATTGTCCAGCGCCTGATGATAGCGATGCTGGTTCTGCGCGTTGAACTGCGCCAGCAGCAAATGGCGCGAGCTTGCGAGCACCACCAGCGCAGCGATGGCCAGCAGGGTAACTACGACAAACAGGGTCGCCAGCCCGTGCTGACGGTGCGGACGGTGCGTCATTGGATGCTTGCCTCGGGTTGGTTGCGCAGGCTGACCAGGGTGCGGATCGCCACGGTTTCGGGTTTTTCGCCGCTATTCTCTTCGCCAGCCAGCTCGATTTCTATGCCCCCTTGCTGTTTGCCGAAGCGCAATGCGGTGATGCGGCCCAGCCCTGGGCTGCTCATGGCTTGCCAATCGGTCTCCGGCGCATCGCAGCGCCAGCCGCTTTCTGTGGTTTGCAGGCGTTCCAGGCGAGGGCCGTCTTCGGCGGCGCGGTTCAGTCGTACGGCAAAGTAGCGCTTGCTGGAGGCGGGCATGCCGGGCGGAGTGTCGTAGGCGTAGCGCAGGCAGCTGCCGTCCGGGCTGATGAACACCTTGCCATAGGGGGTGCGGGCCGCGCCGCCGGCGTCATAGCCGGCGCGGCGCAGATCCACGGCGATCAGCGACGCGGCACCGTCCAGCATGGCCGACAGCTGGCTGCGGCGGCGATCCTGTGCCTGGGTGGCAAGCAGATTGACCAGGACATCCGACAGTACCAGCAGTACCAGCAAGCCGACGGCCAGCGAGATCATCAGCTCCACCAGCGACAGGCCCCTCTGTGTCACACGCATTGCGCAGCCTCCATATCTACCGCGCCGGTGATCAGCAGTTCCATGCTCAAGGGGCGGCAACCGTTGCGCTCCAGCAGGAAGCGTCCGCTGGCGGCTTGGCCGTCCAGCGTGGCCGGCAAACCGTGCAGGGGAGAGAACTCGATGCTGTAGGGCCAGGCGCTGCCCGGCGTGGCCAGCGCGATCTTGCCGGCCTCCTTGGGTTCCAGCGTTTTGATCGTGACCGCGCCGTCGTCGTCCAGCTTGCGCACTGTTGCCCGCCAGCTGCCGTCGGCTGCGGCCGTGAAGGTAATGCGGGTAGGGGTTTGGCTGGTAATGGCGCTATTGCGCGCGTAACGCAGGGTATCTGCCAACTCCCAGGCCGTGCCTTGCAATTGTTGGCGCGCTAGCCACTGACCCATGGCCGGCATGGCCATTACCGCCAGCAGGCCGAGCAGGGTGAGCACAATCAATAGTTCCATCAGGGTGAATCCGTTTTGGCAGCGGCGCATCATCGGCTCCAGCATTCGGCGGGCGTCAGGCGGGTATCGGCGGCACGTTGCTCCAGCCGCAGCGTGGAGCATTGGCTATCTTGTGCCTGCGGGCTGCCTGCCGCCGGACGTGCTTCCACATAGAAACCATCCGGTAGCAGACCGCTGCTCAGCGAGTAGTAGCCTTGTGGGCTATGATCGCTCTGACCCAGCGCGGCGAGACTGTCGGCGTAGGCGGGGTGAAAACCGCGATAGCGCACCTGCGTCTGTTGTAGATGCAAGGCGGCCTGCATACCGTCCGCACGGCGTGCGCGCAGTTGGTAATTCTGATAAGCGGGCAAGGCGATGGTCAGCAACAGGCCGACGACGGCAATGACAATGACCAGCTCGATCAGGGTGAAACCCTGCGGCTGTCTGCGGTGGCAAAACATGGCGGCATTCCTGAAACATGAGGTCGGCGGCGTGGCCGGAGACTACAACGAGAGTGAATGCTTGCCATTTTACGCTGTTCATTAGAGAAGTCTAATTTAAATGAGCGTATGTTTCATGTTGAAGTGAAAGTGTGGCAAAAACACAAAATGGATAGTGCTTATCCCGCTATGAAATAGCGAAAATCAGTCTCGGGGTGGAATGGAATATGTGCCGGTAACGTGGGCGACAGGTTCGTCCAGTTCAGCGGAGTAGAGCATCACTTCTCCCACTGCCAGCCGCTTGCCCAGTTTGAGAATGCGGCCTTCGGCCAGCACATCCGCCTGCGGCGGTTTGCGTAGGAAGTTGATATTTAGACTGGTGGTGACCGCCAGCTCAACGTGGCCAATCATGCCAAGCACCACGGCATACAGCGTGGCATCCGCCAGCGCCATCAGCGCCGGGCCGGCAATGGTGCCGCCGGGGCGGATCAGGTCCGGGTTGAAATGCATGCGCAGGGTGGCGTTGCCGTGGCCGATTTCCTGCGTACGGATGCCGAACAGCCGCACCAAGGGCAATTCGTTGTCGATGAGGGTTTGAAAGGCGTCAACGCTCAGCTGGCTCATGATGGGCTCCGGGCAAGGGGAAACCCATCCTGCATGACGATTACGTTAACGTCAATTGCAGCTGCCGCCCAAGCCGGCGTGGTCCGCCGGGAGGGCGCGAGGTGATCGCGGCAGGCGGCGGGGCCTTAGCGCGGGCGGTGGCCGCGTTCTATCATCACGCCCACGCGCTTGACGCCGGGCAGGATCCCGAGCTTGGTGACCGATACCTGGACCCAGGGCGCGCCGAAATCCTCGCGGATGACTTTGGCGATGTACTCGGCCAGCGCTTCCAGCAACAGGAAGTGCTGCTCGGCCAGCGCCTTGCGCAGACGCTCCACCACCACGCCGTAGTGGATGGTGTCGCCGATGTTGTCGCTATGACACGGTACCTCGCTGGGAATGCCGATTTCCAGGTCAAGCTCGATGGTTTGCGGGGCTTTCCGCTCCCATTCATAGACACCGATGATGGTGTCGGCGCGCACTTCGCGCAGGAAAATGATGTCCATCTCTTAGCGGGGAGTTGGGCTTTGCCGCCCGATACCGTAAAATCCGAAGCCTTCTATTCTAATGGATACGCCATGACCACGACAGCCTTCGCCTTTGTCGTCGCCGCCTACCTGATAGGCTCCCTGTCCTTCGCCGTCATTGTCAGCAAGGCCATGGGCATGGCTGATCCGCGTTCCTACGGTTCGGGCAACCCCGGCGCCACCAATGTGCTGCGCACCGGCAAAAAGGCCGCCGCGGCGCTGACCTTGCTGGGCGACGGGCTGAAAGGCTGGGTGGCCGTGGCCCTGACGGCCGCTTTCGCGCCACGCTACGGGCTGGGCGACCAGGTGGTGGCCGCTTCGGCGCTGGCGGTGCTGATCGGCCACATGTGGCCGGTGTTCTTCGGCTTCAAGGGCGGCAAGGGCGTGGCCACGGCGGTGGGGGTGTTGTTCGGATTCAATGTCTGGCTGGCGCTGGCGGCACTGGCTACCTGGTTGTTCATGGCCTTTGTGGTGAAGATTTCCTCCCTGTCCGCCATCGTGGCCTGCCTGCTGGTGCCGGTATATGCCTATTTCATCACCGGCACCGCCACCCCCTTCTTCGGCACCTGCATCATCATCGCCATTCTGGTGGTGCATCGTCACAAGTCCAACCTGATGAAGCTGGTTACGGGTCAGGAAGGCCGCATCGGCGAGAAAACCGACAAGCAGGGGTGACGACGCCTCGCCAGACAAAACAAAAGCCCGCTTAAGCGGGCTTTTTGCATGCTGCGGCGCAAGGTTGGCCGAAGAGGCACCTCAGCCGTCCGACAGTACTTTCACGTGTGCAGTAACGCTGCGCGCCAGCGAGGACAGGTCGTAACCGCCTTCCAGCACCGAGACGATGCGGCCGTCGGCGTACTGGTCGGCCACTTGCATCAGATGCCGCGTCACCCATTCGTAATCGGACTCCACCAGCCCCAGCGAGCCCATGTCGTCTTCGCGATGAGCGTCGAAGCCGGCCGAGATGAAGATCATCTGCGGCTTGAAATCATGCAGCGAGGGCAACCAGATGTTTTCCACCACTTCGCGGAATTCGCGCCCGCCGCTACCGGCCTTCATCGGCACGTTCACCATATTGGCGCCGGCTGGCGCATCGCCGCAGTAGGGGTAGAACGGATGCTGGAAGATGGACACCATCATCACGCGCGGGTCGTCGTGGAAGATGTTTTCCGTGCCGTTGCCATGATGGACGTCGAAGTCGATGACTGCGATGCGCTCGAACTTGTAGGTGGACAGCGCATGCGCCACGCCCACCGCCACATTGTTGAAGAAGCAGAAGCCCATGGCCTTGTCCGCTTCCGCATGATGACCAGGCGGCCGGATGGCGCAAAAAGCGTTGGGGGCCTTGTCTTCGCAAACCAGCTCCACCGCCTTGACCACCGCGCCAGCGGAACGGCGGGCGGCTTTCAGCGTGCCGGGGCCCATGGCGGTGTCCGGGTCCACACGGAAAGTGCCCACACTGGGCGCGCAGGCTTCGATGTATTCCACATAGCGGGGCGGATGGACCCGCGCCAATTGCTGCTCGGTGACTTCCGGCGCGTCAACCTCATGCAGGCTGTCGTAAATTTGCCCGGCCATCAGTTGATCGCGGATGGCGATCAGCCGTTCCGGACACTCCGGGTGGCCTACCCCCATATTGTGTTGCAAGCAGTCGGAATGCGTAACGTAAGCAGTCAATCCGTTACGTTGCAGACGGTTTTTCAGCCAAGTGAACACGAGCGTTTCCTTGTTGCGTACAATGGGACGCGGTTATGTCTTTTTAATAAATACTGCTCGCAACCGGGGTCAAATGCAATCACTCTCCCTTGCTTATCGTCAACTGAACAATCTGGTGCTGGGCAAGCCGAGAGCCATTCGCCTGGCGCTGTCCTGCCTGATCGCCAAGGGCCACTTGTTGATCGAAGACTTGCCGGGCGTGGGAAAAACCACGCTGGCGCATGGTCTGGCCGCGGTGTTGGGCTTGCGTTATCAGCGCGTGCAATTCACCAGTGATCTGCTGCCGGCCGATATCCTCGGCGTTAACATCTACCAGCGCGATACCGGCCAGTTCCACTTTCATCAGGGGCCGGTTTTCACCCAACTGCTTCTGGCCGATGAAATCAATCGCGCTTCGCCCAAGGTGCAGTCGGCCCTGCTTGAGGCCATGGAAGAGCGTCAGGTGTCCATTGATGGCGAGAGCCATGCTCTGCCGGCGCCGTTTTTCGTCATCGCAACACAGAATCCGTCCGAGCAACTGGGTACCTTCCCCTTGCCGGAATCACAGCTCGACCGCTTCCTGATGCGCATTTCCTTGGGCTATCCGCCCGCCGAGGCCGAGTTGTCCTTGCTGATGGGGCAAGACCGGCGCGAACTGTTGAGCGCCATGCAACCGATCCTCAAGGAAGGCGAACTGCCCAAGCTGCAGCAGATGGCGGCCGCAGTGACGGTCAGTCCGGCGCTGGCGGAGTATGTGCTAAGTCTGCTCAAGGCCACGCGCGGCGACAAACGCTTCCTCGCCGGCCTCAGCCCGCGCGCTGGTTTGGCGCTGCTGGCGGCGGCTCGTGCCTGGGCCATGCTGGAGGGGCGCGATCATGTATTGCCCGAAGACGTGAAAGCGGTATTTTCCTCGGTGGCTGGCCATCGTCTGGGCCTGGCCGGCGATGCGCAATCCGAACTCGCCTCCCTGCTGGAACATGTTGCCATTCCGTAAACGGTTGAGTGGCTGGTTTATCGCGCGCTTGCCGCGTGAATCCACCTGTACGCTCAATCAGCGCCGCATCTACTTGTTGCCCACCCGTTTCGGCCTGTCGCTCATCGTGGTGGCGCTGGCGGTATGGGTGGGTGCGCTCAATTACGCAGTCAGCCTCGCTTACGCGCTGGCGTTCTGGATCGCCGCCTTATTGCTGGTGGCGGTGCTGATGGCTTACCGCCAGTTGGCTGGCTTGACGTTGAGCGGGGCCCGTAGCGAGCCGGTATTCGCTGGAGATGCGGCCAGCTGCCGTATCCGCTTGTCGCATGAGCAGGCCCTGGAGCGCCGGCTGTGCCTGCAACGGGCAGACGGGGAGGGCGATATTGTGGATTGCGCGCTGGCGCCTGCGGCTTCTCTGGACGTGGGCATCCCCCAGGTGTTGGCTTGGCGCGGGGCGCACCCCTACCCGGATCTGCGGGTATGGAGCGAAGCGCCGTTCGGATTGATCCGGGCTTTTGCCTATGTGCGGCTGGACGGTGCCTTGCTGGCCTATCCGATGCCATTGGCGGACAGGGACCGCAACGACCATCAGGAGGGCCGCGAACCCAGCGCCGCACCGCGTCCCACCGAACGCGATGAATTTTCTCACTTGTCCGAATACCAGCAGGGCGACACTCCGCGTCAGATAGCCTGGACCGTGCTGGCGCGCCGGGATGTGCTGGTGAGCAAACGTTTTGCCGGAGAGCCGGCTGGAGCAGGGCTGCGCGTGATCGCCTGGCAGGATTACCCGGCGGGCGTGGATGTGGAAAGCCGCTTGTCCCGGTTGTGCTGGCGGGTGCTGCAGTGCGAGCGGAGCGGGCAGTCGTACTGCCTGTTGCTGCCGGGCGCGCGCATCGATCCACGCCCTTTTCAAAAGGAAGCCGCGTTGTCCGCGCTGGCGGCGTACGATGGAGGCCAGCCGGCATGAGTCAGGACAATATACTGCGATGCTGGCCGGTACTGGCTGCGCTGGGTGTGACAACCGTCCCTTTGCTGCTGCAACTGCCGGTATGGATTCCGCTGCTGGTGCTGGTCATGCTGGGTTTGCGCGGCTGGATGCTGTGGGCGGGGCGTGCCTTGCCGGCGCGCTGGCTGCTGCTGTGTGTGCTGACCGCTGCGGTGCTGGTGCTGTGGCTTACAACCAAAACCCTAGTGGGGCGCGAAGGCGGCGTGGCCCTGTTGTCCTTGCTGCTGGGCTTCAAGGCCTTCGAGTCCGCTAGCCGGCGAGACTGGCAGGTGTTGCTGGCGCTGGGTTTTTTTCTGGCCGGCATGCCGCTGCTGTTTGATCAGTCGCCGCTGGCAGCCGCATGGCTGGCGCTCAGTCTGCTGGCGCTGACCTGGGCCATGGTACTGCTGGCCGGCGCGGCGCCCAAGGGCAGTTTGCGCACGGCCATCAGCGCCTTGTTGCTGGCGCTGCCCATGATGCTGGTGTTGTTTGTGGTCATGCCGCGCCTGCCCGGGCCTTTGTGGAGCATGCCGCATGACCAGAAACGGGCCAGTACCGGCATGTCGGATGAAATGGAACCAGGCAGCATCAGTCAGTTGATCCAGAATCAGGAGCCGGCCTTTTCAGTCGTGTTTGACGGCGCCATCCCGCCGCGCCCCTCCCTGTATTGGCGGATGATGATTTTTGATGATTTCGATGGTCGCCGCTGGCAGAACATTCGGGGCGTGACGCAGGAGCGCATGGGGCTCAGCGGCGGCGACGCCGTAAACTATACCCTGACGCTGCGCCCGGAGAAGTCGAGGTTGCCGGCACTGGAGTATGTCGAGGGCCCGTCCGAGTCGACGCGGATGGAGCCGGGCGGCGTGCTGCGTCTGGAGAAAGAAGGTGAAGAGTTATTCCGTTATCGTGCCCGCAGTCGCCCGCAGGCAGCGTATCTGACGGACTTGTCGCTACAGGATCAACAGTTTTATCGTCGGCTTCCCGTCGGCAATCCGCAGACGCGACTGTTGGCCGAAAGGCTGCGTTTGCAGGGTGGGGACGACGCCGGCTTTGTGCGCGCAGCACTGGAGTATTTCAGGTTGGGCGCATACCGTTATACCCTGTCGCCACCGTTGCTGGACGGCGACGAACCCATTGACCAATTCCTTTTTTCCACTCGACAAGGCTTTTGTGAACACTACGCTTCGGCGATGGCCGTGTTGGCGCGTGCAGCGGGCTTGCCCGCGCGGGTAGTGGTGGGCTACCAGGGGGGCGAATACAACCCGGTTGGCCGTTTTTGGCAGGTGCGCTCGTCGGATGCGCATGCCTGGGTTGAGGTGTGGCTGCCCAGCCGGCAGCAATGGCTGAGGGTGGACCCCACTGCCGCCGTCGCGCCCAGCAGGGTGAGCGAAGAGGTGACGCAGGCGATTCCTGCGCTGGCAGGCGGCGGCGCTGCCGGCGCCGCTTCGGCCAACTGGTGGCGTCCCGTGCGCCAGGGCTGGCAGGCTTTGTCTTTCAGTTGGCAACAGTGGGTGGTGGGCTACGATGCTAGCCGCCAGCAAGGGCTATATCAGCGGCTGGGTCTGGGCGATAGCGTGGACAGTGCCGCAGTGACAAAGGGTGTGCTGATAGGCGGCGCGTTGGCTTGCCTGCCTTTGTTGCTGCTGTGGCGCCGGCAAAAAGGTCTGCCGCCGCTGGCCGAGGGGCGGGCGCGCATTGTTGGGCAGTTGGCGCGGCATGGGATCGCGGTGCGGGACAGCGACGGACCGTTGGACATCATCAACAAGAGCCGCCGTTTGCCCGAACAGGAATTCAAGCAGCTGAAGCGTCTCTTCAAACGTTACAGTGCCTTGCGTTATGGCGCGGCGAAGCCGGATTCTGCCCAAGAGCGCGCCTGGCTGAAAGAGGCGCGGCGCTTCAGCGTAACGGGCAAGCATCTGGCTAGAGGCAGCCCACCCCGTACCTGACTGCCTGTAATAAAAAAACCGCCGTGATGGCGGTTTTTTCATGGCGAGGTGTGTAGAGCGTCAAAGCAGGAAATCCCGCGAGATGCCTTTGCGCCGCAATATCCGGCGCAGTTGTTCCAGGCCTTCTATCTGGATCTGACGCACACGCTCCCGCGTCAGACTCAGCGCGGCGGCCAGCTCTTCCAATGTGCAGATTTCATGGCCGTTGAGACCATAACGACGCTCGATCACCATGCACTGTTTTTCGTTGAGCTGGGCCAGCCATTCATGCACAAAGCGCTCCAGTTGAGTATTGTGCAACTGGATTTCCGGCTCTTCATGCTGCTCGTCCGGAATGGACTCGCCAATGGAAAGCATCGGATCGATATCCAGCGGCGCATCCAGCGAAGCCATGCGCTCATTGAGATTCAGGATCTTGCGGACATCCTCTACCGGCTTGCCAACCTGATGGGCGATTTCTTCCACCGTGGGTTCGCGTCCCATCTGGTTTTCCAGAAAACGCGAGGCGCGCAGGTAGACGTTCAGTTCCTTGATGACGTGAACCGGCAGGCGGATGGTGCGCGACTGGTTCATGATGGCGCGCTCGATGCTCTGCCGGATCCACCAGGTAGCGTACGTCGAGAAGCGGAAGCCGCGTTCCGGATCGAACTTCTCCAGCGCGTGCATGAGACCGATATTGCCTTCCTCGATCAGGTCAAGCAGGGCAAGGCCGCGATTGATGTAGTGTTTGGCGATGTTCACGACCAAGCGCAGATTGTGCTCGATCATTTTCTGACGGGCTTCGAATTCACCCGCCACCACGCGTCTTGCCAGCGCCAGTTCTTCCTGCGGCGTCAGCAGCGCGTTGTTGCCAATATCGTTGAGGTAAATCTGGGTTACGTCGGCGACTTCGTCAGGTACGGCCTGACGCTCGGAAGCCTCTTCGGTTTCCTGTTCGGCAACGGTTTCTTCAGCTTCTTCTTCTTCGAGCAGTTCCTCTTCAATGAGGATATCGCTATCTTGGCTCATAACTCCCCCCGCTACGGTGACCCAGTCCGGAGGGAGTTCTGGCCTCCGGCTCAGGGCTTGTTGTCAAGGTACTGCATGGGATCCACCGGTTTCCCGAAACGGCGGACCTCAAAGTGCAGCTTCACCTGATCGGCATCGGTATTGCCCATTTCGGCAATCTTTTGCCCTTTCTTGACAGACTGACCCTCCTTCACAAGCAACTGACTATTGTGGGCGTACGCAGACAGGAAGGTTTTGTTGTGCTTGATGATGATGAGCTTGCCGTAGCCTCTCAAGCCGTTCCCGCTGTATACCACCTTGCCGTCACCGGAAGCGACGACCGGCTGGCCGCTGCGTCCGCTGATATCGATACCCTTGTTGCTGTCAGAGTAGCCGCGGATCATTTTGCCTTCAGTCGGCCAGATCCATGCCACCGTATCTTCGCCGTCCGCGGACGGTTTACTGTCCTTCTTGGTTTCCGGCTGGATTGTTGCAGCCGGCGCGCTCGCTTGCGGGGCGCTGGTGTCTTTGTGCGTCGTTGCCGCTGTTGCTGCGGGAGCCGAGCTGGCGGCGGCCTTGGCCGGCGCTTTCTTGCCGCCCTCGCTCTGAGCCGGCAGCGTTTTCACGGCGTCTTCAGAATACGGCACTTTTAGTGCTTTGGGATAGTTCTTGCTGTTTCCTGCATCCTGCGCCTGCGTAGCCGTCGCGCCAGCCGGCGGGGCGGATGCGGAAATAACCGGAGCCGTAGCCACTGTAGGGGCTGTGCCGCCGCCATCAGGCGGGGTCAGCCGGAGTACTTGGCCTACCTTGATGTTGAAGTCTGGCAGGTTGTTCCAGGCTGCGACATCCTTGTATTTCAAACCATTGTTCAGCGAGATGCGGAACAGATTCTCGCCGGGCTGCACAATGTGCGTTTTCTCGCCATTGGCGACGGATACTGGCTTGGCGACAACATCGCCGCCACTCTTGTACGGCGTTGCTACCGCCGGACTGGTAGTAGCGGGCTGCGCCGGCGCAGGGGCTGCGGTGACGATGGGAGCCGCTGGCGCGCTGGAGGCGGATTCCACCGGAGCGGCCTGCTGGGCCATGCTGCTGCAACCGCTTACGGCCATGGCCATCAGCGACAATGCCAGCCACCGTGTGTGTTGTGAATGCTGTTTACGCATGCCTGGAAATTTTATATGCCGGTTAGTTGGGGTTTGTAAATTGTCGAACAAAATCAGTGTGGCGTTTTTGCCATCATTCAACCGCGGCCTGGCAGCAGCGGGACGAATTTGACCGGGTCCAGCCGGGTTTTCTGCAGGCCTTGCGAGGTTTTCTCCAAGAGCCAGAGGTGCTGCTCGCCATCGCCGATGGGCATGATCAGGCGGCCGCCTTCGGCCATCTGCTCCACCAGCGCTTCCGGAATGTTGCGCGCGGCGGCGGTCATGATGATGCCTTCAAAGGGCGCTGCTTCAGGCAGGCCAAGATGGCCGTCGCCGTGCACCAGCCGTGCGTGTACCAACTTGGCGGCGCGCAGATTGCGTCTGGCTTTGTCCAGCAAGGCACCCAAGCGTTCAATCGAATAGACTTCCGCACCCATTTTCAGCAGCACGGCAGTCTGGTAACCGCAGCCGGTGCCGATCTCCAGCACCTTGCCGGGTTTGCGGCCGGTAAACAGGATTTCCGTCATGCGGGCAACCGTGAAGGGCTGGGAAATGGTCTGGCCGTGACCGATGGGCAGGGAGACGTCGTCGTAAGCGCGCGTTGCTAGCGCCTGATCGACAAAAGCGTGTCGCGGCACCTCGGCCATGGCAGTCAGCACGCGTTCGTCCTGTATGCCCTGCTGGCGCAAACGGTCGGTCATCCGCCGGCGGGTGCGGTCGGAGAGCATGCCGTAGGCTTGGTTGTCTTGCGTCACGGATGAAGCCATTGATGGATACCGTCCAGTTGGCCGAAAGCGGTCAGATCCAGCATCAGCGGGGTGACGGAGATGTCGCCGGCCGCGATGGTGGCAAAGTCGGTGCCTTCGCCGGCGTCTTGCGCACTGCCGACGGGCCCCACCCAGTATATCGTCTCTCCGCGCGGATTCTGCGATTTGATGACGGGTTCGGCATGATGACGACGGCCAAGGCGGGTTACTTTTAGCTCGCCCAGCGACTCTGGCGGCAGATCGGGCACATTGACGTTGAGCAGCACCGGTTGACGGAACGGGCTGGCCTTGCAGCGCGTCACCAGTTGATCCACTACCTTGCCGGCGCTGGCGAAGTGGCGACCGCTATAGCCCGCCAGCGATACGGCGACGGAGGGGATGCCCAGTAAGAAGCCCTCAGTGGCGGCCGCAACGGTGCCGGAGTAAATGGTGTCGTCGCCCATATTGGGGCCATGGTTGACGCCGCTGAAAATCATGTCGGGCCGGAAGTCGAGAAAGCCGGTGACGGCAAGGTGGACGCAGTCGGTGGGCGTGCCGTTGACGTAGTGAAAGCCGTTGGCGGCTTTGCGTACGGTCAGCGGGCGATCCAGCGTCAGCGAGTTGCTGGCACCGCTGCGGTCGCGCTCGGGCGCTACCACAACGACTTCGCCATGACGGGAGAGGGTGTCGGCGAGCTGGGCGATGCCGGGCGCAAAATAACCGTCGTCGTTGCTGATCAGGAACTTCATGTCTTCTTTCCGGAGTAAGGCCCGATTGTATCTCCCCGGCGATGACAAGGAAAACCGTCATGGCGGAACGGCAAAGAAAAACCCGCCGGATGGCGGGTTTCATGTTCAGGCGTAGTAACGCTGGCTGAAGTCCAGCATGCGTTCGATGGGCACCCGGGCCGCGTCCATCTGCTCCGGCGTCAGGTAATCTATGCGTAAGCCTTCTCCTGCCTGGGCGCGTTTGACCGCTTCGATGGTGTTCATCTTCATGTACGGACAGGAGTTGCACTGGCAGCCTGCATAGATGGGTGCTTGACGCAGGTCGAGGTCAGGACGGGCCAGCCCCATGTTGTAGAGGATGCCGTCTTCAGTGGCGACGAAAATCACCGACTTGCTGTCGCCCTTGAAATTTTTCACCCAGCCCAGCATACCGGAGGTGGAGCCAACGTAATCGGCCTTCTTCAGTACGGGCAGCGGGCTTTCCGGGTGGGCGATCAGATATTTCTCGCCTGTGGCGGCGGCGAAGGCCTCGTCAAGGGCGGCTTCGTTGAATTTGTCGTGCACTTCGCACACGGCGGACCACAGCGGCATGTCATAGCCGTATTGGTCGTTGAGGTAGCCGCCCATATTGCGGTCGGGCGAGAAAATGACTTTCTTTCCTTCGGCATACAGGTGGGCGATGATGTCATCGACATTGCGACTGGTGACGATCCAGTCGGACAGCGCCTTGTGCTCTGCGCTGGAGTTGATATAGGAAACGTGCACGTGGTCCGGGTGGCGCTGACGCCAGGCCTTGAGAGCGCCGACGTCGGTCTGGGTGACCAGCGAACAGGTGGAGCCGGCGTCCGGTAGGATCACCTCGGCTTGCGGGTTGAGGATTTTGGCGGTTTCCGCCATGAAGCGGACGCCGGCGAAGACGATGATGTCGGCGTTGGCTTCCTTGGCGTACAGGGACAGCTCCAGACTGTCGCCCACCTTGTCGGCCATTTGCTGAATTTCGGGCTGGGTGTAGTAGTGGGCGAGGGTGACGACGCGCTTGCTCATGATGTGTTCTGCTCCTGCCGGCCCCTTGCGGGCTGCTGCCCGGGCGGCTGATTTTTGGTGCGATGCAACGCAGGTTGCCAAACGACAAAGATTAACAATATTGCCTGATGCTGGCTACCGCTGCGCGGGCCTGAGAGTGGGCCTGGAAGTGGAGGAACCCATTCAGCAAAGGCTTGCGTGATGTCAATATGACGTAGAGGTGAGGCGGGCAGGATGGAGGATGCCGCCATTAGCGTTGAAGACTGTTTGAAGCATGCTGGCAATCCCTGATTGAATTTTATGCTGCACTGCAACAGTATTGTGATGACAACCTGCCGCGCCGGGCAGTGCCCTGCGCGCCGCCCGCTTCGGGCAACCTTCCTGACGGATCAAGAACTGGACGAGCTTGTATGAGGCCACATTATCTCACCCCGCTGTTTTCGCCCCGTAGCGTCGCCGTTGTCGGCGCCAGTGATACGCCGGGATCCATCGGCCAGTCGGTGTTCGCCAATCTGTTGGCGGGCAACTTCCAGGGCAAGTTGTATCCGGTAAACCTCAATCATTCGGTGGTGGGCGGCATTCCCGCCGTGCCGTCGGTGCGGCAGATAGAGCCGGCTGTGGATATGGCGGTGGTGTGCACCGCCATCCGTACCTTGCCGGCCATCATCAAGGATTGCGGCAAGAAGGGCATCAAGGCGGTGCTGCTGGCCAAAGAGTTCTCCGACAGCGAACAGCTGGAGCGGGAGATCCTCAACGAGTCGGTTTCCATTGCCCGTCATTACGGTATTCGCGTGCTGGGCCCTAATGTGCTGGGCCTGATGCGCCCGGTGGCCGGCTTCAATGCCACCAACTACACAAGCAAAGTCCGGCCGGGCAATCTGGCGCTGGTGTCGCAGTCTTCCGCGCTGTGTACCGCCATGCTGGACTGGGCCGACAGCAAGGGCATCGGTTTTTCCAGTGTGATTTCGGTAGGCGAGGCGCTGGATGTGGATTTCGGCGAAATTCTCGATTACCTGGTGGCGGACAACTTCACGCAAGGCATCCTGTTGCATGTTCACCACATTCATAATGCGCGCCGATTCATGAGCGCCCTGCGGGCTGCCGCCCGTACCAAACCGGTGGTGGTGATCAAGTCCGGCCGCTATCAGGATGACCTGACCGGCCTGACGCATTCCAGCAACCTGGTGGAAAGCGGCGATGTGTTCGACGCCGCGCTGTCCCGCGCGGGGGTGCTGCGGGTATCGTCCATTGCCCAGTTGTTTACTGCCGCCAAGGTGCTGGCGGCCAATTACCGTGTGCTGGGTCGTCGGTTGGCCATCGTGACCAACGGTATCGGTCCCGGCGTGCTGGCGGCGGATAGCGCTTATATCAATGGCGTGGAGCTGGCCAAGCTGTCCGACAAGACCATGGAGCTGCTCAATAGCACCTTGCCGCGCAACTGGTCGCACGGCAATCCGGTGGACATCATCGGCGACGCCAGCCCGGTACGCTTCCGCACGGCAGTGAAAGCCTGCCTCGACGATGAAAATGTGGATGGCGTGCTCGTGATCTTCACGCCGCAAGCGGGAACCGATCACATGACCACCGCGCAGCTGATGATCGGTCTGCAGCGGGAAACCACCAAACCCCTGTTTCTGTCCTGGCTGGGCGACGCCAAAGTGTCGGAAAGCCGTGACCTGTTCTCCAAGGCGAAGTGCGCTCATTTCCGCGCGCCGGAATACGGCATCGAGGTGTTCCGCAACCTGGCGTCTTACCATCACAACCAGAAATTGCTGCTGCAGACGCCTGGCCCGCTGGAGGGCAAGGTGGAAGCGCCCGATATCGGCCGCGCGCGCGGCATCATTCAGGCGGCGCTGGCTGGGGGACGCAATATCCTTTCCGAGCGTGAGTCCAAGGATGTGCTGGCGGCTTTCCGCATTCCGGTCAATCCTACCCGGCTGGCGCGCAGCGCCGACGAAGCAGTGAAGTTGGCCGAAGAAATCGGTTACCCGGTGGTGTTGAAGATTGACTCTCCCGATGTGATCTACAAATCCGACGTTGGTGGCGTGGAGCTCAACATTAGCAATGAGGCCACGCTGCGCGACGCCTTCGCCGGCATCCTCGAGCGCACCCGCACAGCTATGCCGGAAGCGCGGGTGGAGGGCGTGTCGGTGCAGCCGATGCGCAAGCGACGTTTCGCGAGGGAAGTGATGGTGGGTGTGACCCACGATGGCGCCTTCGGCCCGGTCATTACCTTCGGCGCTGGCGGTATCGCGGTGGAAGTGATGCACGACCGCGCATTGGCCCTGCCTCCCATCAACAAGTATCTGGTGGGCAATATGGTGCGCAAGACCCGTATCGGCCAGTTGCTCGGGCCGTTTAAAAATCTGCCGGGCGTGGATATGGACGAACTGGAAGACGTGCTGCTGCACGTCTCCGAAATGGTGTGCGAACTGCCGGAAGTGCGGGAGATGGACATCAACCCGCTGGTGGCCGATGAAAAAGGCGTCATTGCGCTCGACGCCCGCATCATCGTCGAGGCCCAGCGGCCGGATCTCAAGCGCTACGGGCACATGGCCATCATGCCGTACCCCACCCACATGGTGCGTCAGGCCACGCTGAATGACGGCATGGCCGTCACTATCCGGCCGGTGCGACCGGAGGACGCCGACATGCAGCAGGAGTTCGTGCGCACCTTGTCCGATGAAAGCCGCTATAACCGCTACATGTCCAGCATCAAGCAGTTGTCGCAAACCATGCTGGTGCGCTTTACCCAGCTGGACTACGACCGAGAGATGGCGCTGGCCATGACTTGCGAGACAGAGCAGGGCGAAGAGCAGCAGGCGGTGGCCCGCTTCATCACCGATCCGGACAACGAGGGGTGTGAATTCGCGCTGGAAGTGGCCGACAAATGGCAGGGCAAGGGAATTGGCTTCATCCTGATGAATGCCTTGTTCGACGCGGCGCGCGAGCAGGGCCTCACCGTGATGCGCGGCGAAGTGCTGGCCGGCAATAAGGGCATGCTCAAGCTGATGCACAAGCTTGGCTTTACCGTAGAGCCGCATCCGGAAGATCGCGCGCTGACCATGGTTACCAAGATTCTCTGAGTCGCCTTGGCGTGTTCCTTACTCTTCGGCCAGGCTGTCCGCGCAGCTTGGCCGACTGTTTTTTCACGGTCTGATCCGCGCTGGCGGCGTTGCTTTTGTGGTCAAAGCGTCAGCCGCTGTTGCCGCATCGGGCCGTCTCCGGATTAAGCGCTTGCAAGATAAGGGAAAAGTGCCATAAAATCGTGGGCTTTTCTAAGTTACCGTTTTTATCTAAGGACAATCGACAATGGTAGTGATTCGTCTGGCACGTGGCGGCTCCAAGAACCGTCCGTTCTACAACATCGTTGTAACCGACTCCCGCAATCGTCGTGACGGTCGCTTCATCGAGCGCGTTGGCTTCTACAACCCGGTAGCCAACGAGAAGGAAGAGCGCGTACGCGTGGCTTCCGATCGTCTGAACCACTGGATCGGCGTTGGCGCCCAGGTTTCCGACGCTGTGGCCAAGGTGCTGAAGTCCCAGAAAGCTGCCGCCTGATCTTTCGTCAATTGACGAAACACGACGGAGCCTGAGGCGCATGCACGATAACGATCTCGTCATCATGGGGTTTGTGCGTGGCGCCTTCGGTATCAAGGGCTGGGTGAAACTCCATGCCGATACCGAATATGCTGACAGTCTGTTCGACTACCCGGTCTGGTGGCTGGGCCGATCGGGCGACTGGAAGCCATACACATTTGAAAACGGGGCTGTGCAACCCAAAGCCTTGGCCGCAAAGCTTGAGGGCGTCGAAAGTCGAGATGCCGCCGAAGCCTTGCGCGGCATGCAGGTTGCCGTCCCCCGCAGTGAACTGCCGGAAGCTGGCGACGACGAGTATTACTGGGCGGATCTGATTGGTCTGTCCGTCGTCAACAAGGACGGTGTAACACTGGGCAAGATAAGCAGCCTGATGGAAACTGGCGCCAACGATGTACTGGTGGTGGACGGTGAACACGGCCGCAAGCTGATTCCCTTCGTTGACCAGTTTGTCCTTGAAGTCAAACTGCAGGATGCCGTCATGCTGGTGGACTGGGGTCTCGACTACTGATGCAAGTCGACGCCGTTACCCTGTTTCCGGAAATGTTCGATGCCATCGCCCGCTCGGGGGTTACCCAGCGGGCTTTGGACATGGGCATCTGGCATTTCAAGTGCTGGAACCCGCGCGATTTCACGCAGGACAACTATCGTCGCGTTGACGAGCGTCCCTATGGCGGCGGCCCCGGCATGGTGATGCAGATAGAACCGCTTGAAGCGGCCATTCTGTCCGCCAAAGCCAGGCAGCACAGTGCCGGCGTGGCGAAAAGCCATGTGGTGTATCTGTCTCCGCAAGGGCGTCGGCTGGACCACGAGTGTGTGGTGGAGCTGTCGCAGCGATCGGGGTTGATTTTGCTGTGCGGTCGTTACGAAGGGGTGGATGAGCGCCTGATCCAGCGTCAGGTGGACGAGGAAATTTCCATCGGCGATTACGTCTTGTCTGGCGGAGAGCTGCCGGCCATGGTGTTGATGGACTCCGTTATTCGCCTCCTGCCCGGCGCGCTGAACGATGCGCAGTCGGCCTGCGAAGATTCATTTGTGAACGGTCTTCTTGACTGTCCGCACTATACCCGACCCGAAGAATATCAGGGCATGCGGGTGCCGGATGTGCTGTTGTCCGGTAATCATGCGCTGATCGCCAAGTGGCGGCTGAAACAGTCGCTGGGACGCACGTGGCAACGTCGTCCCGAGCTGTTGCAAGGCCGCTCTCTGACAAAACAGGAATCTCGGCTGCTGGCAGAGTACCAGCAGGAACAAGATATCCAGACAAAACCGGAGTAACTCATGGATCTGATCCAGAAGCTCGAGCAAGAAGAAATCGCCCGCCTGGGCAAAACCATCCCGGAATTCGCTCCTGGCGACACCGTAGTGGTTCAAGTAAAGGTTAAGGAAGGCAACCGCGAACGTCTGCAGGCTTACGAAGGCGTGGTTATCGCCAAGCGCAACCGCGGTCTGAACAGCTCTTTCATCGTGCGCAAGATGTCCGCCGGTGAAGGCGTTGAGCGTACCTTCCAGTCCTACTCCCCGCTGGTGGCTTCCATTGAAGTGAAGCGTCGCGGTGACGTACGTCGCGCCAAGCTGTACTACCTGCGCGGCCGTACCGGCAAGTCCGCACGTATCAAGGAAAAACTGCCGGCTCGCAAGCAAGGCTGATCCTGATACCATCAGGCTGGATGAAAGCGCGAGGCTTTGGCCTCGCGCTTTTTTTATGCCTGCCGCGCCCTGCTTGGTGCGCGTAGTGAACGGGATTACCATATGCCTACGCCTTACTTCTCGTCAGACCTCTCATGACCTCGCTGCTTCCTGCTCTTGACCTGCCGCTCGACAAGCCATCGCTGGCCGTACCGGATGCCGCACTCGACTACCAGGCCGTTATCGACGCACCCTTCGGCAAACTGGGCATTCTCTCTTGTGGCGATATGCTGACTGCGCTGGACTTCCTGCCGGCGGACCGCGCGGTGCAAGAACCGGATGCCGGCAGCGTGGCGGCTTGGGCGGCGGAGCAGCTGCAGGAGTATTTTTGCGATCCGGCCTTTGTCTTTACCGTGCCTTGGCGCGTGAGCGGCACGCCGTATCAGCAGCGGGTCTGGCAGGCCATCCGCGAGATTCCGCTGGGCGAGCTGGCCAGTTACCGTGAGCTGGCGGACAAGCTTAGCTCGGCGCCTCGCGCAGTGGGAGGCGCTTGCGGGCGCAATTCGCTGCCCATCATCATTCCTTGCCATCGGGTGGTGGCGGGCCGCAGCCTGGGCGGGTTCAATCGTTCCAGCGGGTTGGCTACCCGCATGATCAAGCAGTGGCTGGTGCAGCATGAGCAATGGCGCTGACGCGATAGACCGCTTTCTGGACCATCTGTGGCTGACAGATGGCTTGTCCGCCAATACGCTGGCTGCCTATCGGCGGGACATGAACAAACTGGCAGCGGCGCTGGCGGAAGAGGGCGCAAGCTTGATAGAGGCCAGCGAAGCCCAGCTGCAGGCTGTTTTACTGCGACGGCTGGCTGAAGCAAAACCTGCGACTCAGGCGCGCCTGCGTTCCTGCATGCGCCGCTTCTACCAGTTTCTGTTGCAGGCCGAGGTGCGCCAGGACGACCCGTCGCAGCACCTGGGAACGCCGCGAATAGGCCAACGTTTGCCGAAGAGCGTGTCGGAAAAACAGGTGGAGTTGCTGTTGCTAGCGCCCGATGTCGATACCCCACTGGGCCTGCGCGACAAGGCGATGTTTGAACTCCTGTATGCAACCGGTCTGCGGGTGTCGGAGCTGGTGGGGCTGAAGCTTCAGCAGCTTGACCGTATCACCGGGCTCATCATTACGCGCGGCAAGGGCAGCAAGGAGCGCATGGTGCCCATCGGGGAGGTGGCGCTGGAATGGCTGGATCGCTATTTTCAGCACGCTCGCCCGCTCTTGCTGGGCGGGACGCAATGCGATGAGGTGTTTGTCACTCAGCGCAAGGCAGGCATGACCCGGCAAATGGCCTGGCATCTGATTGGCAGCTACGCCAGTCGGCAGGGTTTGCCCAGAATCAGTCCGCATACCTTGCGGCACGCCTTTGCCACGCATCTGGTCAATCACGGCGCCGATTTGCGGGTGGTGCAGCTGTTGTTGGGCCATTCCGACATCTCTACTACCCAGATCTATACCCACGTTGCCCGGGAACGGCTCAAGCAGCTACACGCGCAACACCACCCTCGCGGCTAACCGCTGGCTTGCGCCGTGGAGGGGTGCCAGGCCCTAAGGCTTGGAGGCTTGCTGCGCAGCGGCCTTTTCCAGCGCGGCAGGCACCAGTTTGTCCATTTGTCTGAACATGTCCTCGTAGACTGCCATCGGCTTGCCCCAAGCATCGGCGATGTCGCTGTCGGCGCCGCTGGCATACTCGCTCAGAGTGAAGGTTTTGCTTGCGGCTTCGGGGAACAGGGTGAGCACCTTGGCTTTGTGTTTGGCGGTCATGACGAGGAGCAGGTCTGCGTGCCGCACGTCATTGGCGCTCAGTTGCGCAGCCAGATGTTGGCTGACGTCGATGCCTCGCTGTTTCAGCAAGGTGGCGGCGTTGGCTTCAGGATGTGTGTCGAAGGGGTCCATATCCACCGCGCGGGAAATGATGGCGATGGACAGATGTCGCTGCTGAATAAGCGTGTTGGCCAGCGCTTCCGCCGTGACGCTGCGTCCAGTGTTGCCGGTATCGACAAAAGCAATCTTCAGCGGCTCGGCAGCGTCGGCCAGTGCGGAGAAAAACAGGAGAAAGGCTGCGGCTAGCAGCGGGCGTAGGTGAGGGATCATAGCAGGTCTCCTGGCTAGTTTGCAGCGCCGACGGCGCCACATATTGCATCAGCATAGCAGCAGTGTATTGCATTTCCTGCTTCGGCCAAGCTTGGGGAGTGCGGTGATTGCGCCATGAAAAACGCCGGCGAAAGCCGGCGTTGTTGTGTGCAGGGTGATTTCAAACTGTTCAGGCGGGTTCAGTCGCCAGGCTGGCCTTGTCAAACTGCAACTCCACTTCGTCCTTGTCGTTGACCAGAACCGTGACCTCGCCACCATCAGCCAGCCGGCCAAACAGCAACTCGTCCGCCAGCGCCTTGCGGATGGTGTCCTGAATTAGACGAGCCATCGGACGGGCACCCATTACCGGGTCGAAGCCGCGCTTGGCCAGGAAGGCGCGCAGGCTGTCGGTGAAGTGGATGTCCACCTTCTTCTCGCTCAGTTGCTGTTCCAGCTGCATCAGGAACTTGTCCACCACCTGCATGATGATGAGTTCGTCCAGCATGCGGAAGGGAATCATCGCATCCAGCCGATTGCGGAACTCAGGGCTGAACAGCCGCTTGATGTCCGCCATTTCGTCGCCGGTCGCCTTGCTGTTGGTGAAGCCCAGCGTCGGTTTGGACATGGATTCAGCACCAGCGTTGGTGGTCATGATGAGTACCACGTTGCGGAAGTCTGCCTTGCGACCATTGTTGTCGGTCAGTGTGCCGTGGTCCATCACCTGCAGCAGCACATTGAAAATGTCCGGATGGGCTTTTTCAATTTCGTCCAGCAACAGCACCGCATAGGGGTGTTTGTTAATGGCCTCGGTGAGCTGGCCGCCCTGTTCAAAGCCGACATAGCCAGGAGGCGCGCCGATGAGCCGGCTGACGGCATGGCGCTCCATGTATTCCGACATGTCGAAGCGGATCAGTTCCACGCCCAGTACATAGGCTAGTTGACGCGCCACTTCAGTCTTGCCCACGCCGGTGGGGCCGGAGAACAAGAAGGAGCCGATCGGCTTTTGCGGGTTGCCCAAGCCGGAGCGGGTCATCTTGATGGCGGTAGCCAGACTTTCGATGGCCTTGTCCTGACCGAATACCACGTTGCGCAGATCGCGTTCCAGATTCTTCAGCACGTTCTTGTCGTCGCTGGAGACCGTTTTGGGCGGGATGCGCGCGATCTTGGCGACGATGTCTTCGATCTCAGACTTATTGATCACCTTCTTCTGCTTGGATTTAGGCAGGATCTTCTGCGCGGCGCCGGCTTCGTCGATGACGTCGATAGCCTTGTCCGGCAGGTGGCGGTCATTGATGTAGCGCGCCGACAACTCAGCCGCGGTGGACAGCGCGGACTGGGTGTACTTCACGCCGTGATGCGCTTCGAAGCGGGATTTCAGACCCTTGAGAATTTCCACGGTCTGCTCGACAGTGGGCTCCGGGATATCGATCTTCTGAAAACGGCGCGACAAGGCGTTGTCTTTTTCGAAGATGCCGCGGTACTCGTTGTACGTGGTGGCGCCGATGCAACGCAGGCTGCCGTTGGACAATGCGGGCTTCAGCAGGTTGGAGGCGTCGAGCGTACCGCCGGACGCCGCGCCTGCGCCGATGAGGGTGTGAATCTCGTCGATGAACAGGATGGCGTGTTCGTCGTCGGTCAGCTGTTTGATGACGGATTTCAGTCGCTGCTCGAAATCGCCGCGATACTTGGTGCCAGCCAGCAGCGCACCCATGTCAAGCGCGTAAACGGTGGATTGGGACAACACTTCCGGCACTTCGCCGTTGACGATGCGGCGGGCAAGGCCTTCGGCGATGGCGGTCTTGCCCACACCGGCTTCGCCCACCAGCAACGGGTTGTTCTTGCGGCGGCGGCAGAGGATCTGCACCGTGCGTTCCAGCTCGTGCTCGCGGCCGATCAGTGGATCGATCTTGCCGTCGCGCGCTTGCTGGTTGAGGTTCTGGGTGTAGTTTTCCAGCGCGCCGCCAGCGCTGGAGGATTGTTCCTCACCGTCGCTGTCGTTGTGCTGGTCGCGCGGCTCGGGCGGGTGCTGCTGCGAGCGCTGCTTGGTGATGCCGTGCGAAATGAAGTTGACCACGTCCAGCCGGGAAATGCCCTGTTGGTGCAGGTAATACACGGCGTGGGAGTCCTTCTCGCCAAAGATGGCCACCAGAATGTTGGCGCCGGTGACTTCTTTCTTGCCGGACGACTGCACATGCAGGATGGCACGCTGAATGACGCGCTGGAATCCCAGGGTGGGCTGGGTTTCCACTTCCGTTTCCCCCGGTACGGTGGGGGTGTGTTCGTCGATAAAATCGCCCAGCTGTTTTTTCAGTTGGTCGATATTCGCCCCGCAGGCGCGCAGCACGTCGGCTGCCGACGGATTGTCGGTCATGGCAAGCAGCAGGTGCTCCACGCTGATGAATTCGTGGCGCTTGCGCCTGGCGTCCATGAACGCCATATGCAGGCTTACTTCAAGCTCCTGGGCAATCATCAGTTTTCCTCCATAACGCACTGAAGCGGGTGTTGGTGGGATCGGGCCATTTGCTGAACCTGCTCGACCTTGGTTGCCGCTACGTCTTTGGTATAAACGCCACACACGCCACGACCCTGCGTATGTACCTGCAGCATCACATGAGTCGCTCGCTCGCGATTCATGTGGAAGAGCTGCTGCAAAACTTCCACCACAAACTCCATCGGGGTGAAATCATCGTTCAATAACAGGACCTTATACATGGGAGGAGGCTTTAGCTTCTCCCTGGATGCCTGTTTGACGGCATCGTCGCTGAACTGCGTTGGCATGTCGACTTTCAGTGAAACGGCGTTTTACTTCAATTTTGGTTCCCCTGAACTTTTTTTCAAGGGGGGAGTGGGTATTTCCTTTTCGACTTGACGCTGTGGCGATGGTTGCGTAGAAATGCTGTTCAGGTGCTTGGCTTAGTTGTTTGGCATGCCTGCCGTTGCAGGATCACAGCAAGCTTGAGTTGGTCGGCCTCACCAGCCATTGTCAATCAAGGAAGTAACATGTCTATTGGTACCGTGAAGTGGTTCAACGACGCTAAAGGCTTTGGCTTTATTACCCCGGATGAGGGTGGTGAAGACCTGTTCGCCCATTTTTCCGCCATCAACATGCAAGGCTTCAAGACCCTGAAAGAGGGTCAGCGCGTAAGCTTTGACGTGGTGACTGGCCCGAAGGGCAAGCAAGCGTCGAATATCCAGGCAGCCTGATTCTGGATATCGCAAGGATTCCCAGGTAAGTTGATTGCAAAATCAGCATACTGACAGATTCATAACAAAACCCGCCCTCAGGCGGGTTTTGTTTTTGCATCGCAGGGGCGGCAGCCGTCAGGCGGTGCTGGTTGGCCGAAGAATTGTCTCCGCAACAGCAGGAAAGTAAGACTGCCGACACCGGCCAGTGTGAGCCATGGCAGCGAGGGCAGGGCGTTGACGCGACCGATGTCGTAGAGCCAGCCGCCGCCCAGATAGCCGGCGAAGCCGCCCAGGGCGAGGCCGATGCGGCTGGTGCCCATATAGCTGGCCCGCGCCTGCGGATTGGCTAGACCCGCCACATACGTTTCCCGCGCTGGTTCCATGATGATGGAGCCCAGATAGAACACCGCCAGCACGACGAAGGCCAGTGCCGGATGGTTGACCAGCGCCATCAGCGCCAGGCTGAGCGTCATCAGCGCCAGCCCGATCAACATACGGGTTTCCCGACGCAAGCGGCGCTCCCCCAGTCGCGCCAGCGGGTACAGCAGGGTGAGCGAGAGGCAGGTTTCCAGTGTGTACATCCAGCCCACGGCGGCCGAGGTGCCGGTCAGTTGCTTGATGGTGACCGGCACCAGCAGCATGATTTGCACCATCAGCATGTAGTAGCCGCTGAGCGTCAGGACGAAACGCATGAAGGCGCGATCTGCCAGAACGGTTTTCATCGAAGCCAGCGGCGCCGCGCCGCGCTGGGAGGCCACCCGGTAGGGCGGCAACAGCAGCGCGTTGGCCAGCGCGGCGATGATGAACATGAGCGTGCCGCCCAAGCCCACCCATTCGAAATCAAAGCGCAGCAGCCAGGAACCCAGCAGCGCACCGATCACCGCGCCGGCGCTATCTTGCATCATCAGGATGGAAAAGAAGTGCGCGCGTTCGCGCGGGCGCACCAGCTTGGCCACCAGCGCGTTGCGCGGCGGGTCGAACAGCGTGCCGCCCAGGCCGGACAGCACGCAGGACAGAATCAGCACCCAGGGCGTGTGGGCGATGGCCATGAGGGCGAAGCCCAAGGCGCGCAGCAGCATGCCGCCGACAATCAGCGGCTTGGCACCGAAGCGGTCGGCCAGCGAGCCGCCGAAAATGCCCAGGCCCTGCTGGGTGAATTGGCGGATGGCCAGCGCCAGGCCAACGCTGGCGGCCGCCCAGCCCAGCTGGTCGACGAAGTGCAGGCTGATCAGCGGAAACACCATGAAAAAACCCAATACCACCAGGATGTTGTCCAGCAAGATGAACCATTTGCCCATGCGCCGGGCGCGCGTTGCGGATGCCATGTTTTCTCCCTATTGAAATGGCATTCTAGAGGGCGGCTCAGCTATCATGTAACGGTATTTCTGGTAATAGTTAATATTGGATTTTGTAATGTCTATTTCTTTGGCGGATCTACAGTTGCTGGTGGATGTGGCGGAGCTGGGCAGTTTCAGCCAGGCGGCGGCGCGGCGTGGGTGGTCGCAGCCGCAGGTCAGCCAGCGCGTGGCGCTGCTGGAAGAGACGCTGGGCAATATTCTGTTTCAGCGGCATCGCCGCGGTGCGACACCCACGGCAGCTTGCCTGGCCTTTCTGGGGCCGGCCCGGCAATCGCTTGAGGCTTTTGCGCAGGCGCAGGAAGCCATGCAGGCAACGCCCGCCTTGCCTCGGCTGCATCTGTCCTGCCTGCCGTCGCTGGCGTCGCCGGTATTCGGGTTGGTGCTGACCAGGTTGGCCGAAGCGCCGATCGAGATTCGCTGCCACACCGATCACTCCCAGCAGATCATGCAGGAGCTGCTGACCGGGCAGGTGGATGTGGGCTTTGTACTCAAATGCCCGCCGATGTCCGGCATTCAGATGGAGCTGCTGTGGCGCTCTCCCATCGTGCCGGTGGTGGCCGCCGGGCATCCGTTGGCCGAAGCGGGTGGGGCGCTGCGGCTGGCCGAGGTGGCCGAGTACCGCATCGCACCGCAGTATTGGGGTGACGGCTGTGAAGAATTGATCCGGCAGATTCGTCTTTCCCGCCCGCAGCACAGCGCCATTCACGCCATCCAGCCGGCCTCCGCCGCGCGCGAGCTGGTGTTGCGCCACGGTTTTGTTTCCTTCATGCCGGAATTGTCGATTCGCAGCGATTTGCGCGACGGCACGCTGGTGCGACTGGAGGTGGGCGAGCTGCCGCTCTGGCAGTGGGAGGTGATGATGGCCTATCGCGCCGGCAAGCGCATGGACCCCGCCAAGGGCATTGTGCTGGATGCGGCGCGGGCGCTGGCGGGGGAGTGCCAGCAAGGCTGACATGCCGCCAGCGGTTTACCTTGGGTGCGGATCGGCGGACAATAGCCGCTTTCCCGCCTTTACCGGATGACCAAGAGCATGAGCTTTTCTCGCGACTGATCCGCCCCGATCAACGGGGTTCGCGCCGTTTCACACGGCTATTGCGACCTGACGCGAGTACACAGCATGTCTCTTATCCGATTGCAGGGCGTCTGCCTTGCTTTTCCTGAATCTCTCTGTCTTGACGATGTGCATCTCACTTTGCAGTGGGGGCAGCGCGTGGCCATTGTCGGCGACAATGGCAGTGGCAAATCCAGCCTGCTGCGCCTGTTGCTGGGCGAGCTGGCGCCGGATGCCGGCAGTGTGTGGCGGGACGCCGCGCTGAGGCTGGGCTATTTGCCGCAATGTTTGCCGAAGGATTGCTCGTTGAGCGGCGGCGAAGCGGTAGAGCGGGCGCTGTCGGCGGCGCTAGGCGAACAGCCCGATTTGCTGTTGCTGGATGAGCCGGGCAATCACCTTGATAGCGATCGGCGGCGAGCCCTGATCAGCCGGCTGAACCGTTTTTACGGCACGCTGGCGATGGTGTCGCATGACGCCGAGCTCATTGACGCAGTATGCGATACCGTCTGGCACATGGCCGACGGCAGGGTACGGGTGTTCAACGGCAGTTATCAGGATTATCTGCGCGAACTGGCGCAAGGGCGCACCGCGCAAGGCCGGGAAATGCAGTTGCTCAAGCGGGAGGCGCAAGCGTTGCACGCGGCGCGCATGGCGGAACAGGAGCGTGCCGGCAAAGCGCGCTTGCATGGCGCCCGCAGTATTGCGCAACGCAAATGGGCTACCGTGCGCTCGCCGGCCAAGCTGGGGCGAGGCAATGAAACGGCGGGGCGTCAGCAAGCCGTCTTGCGGGAGCGGCGTCAGCAACTGGCGCGGCAAATCAGCGAGAACGCCGCGCCGCCTGTGGTGACACCGCGCTTTCATTTTGCGGCGGCATCGCAGGGCAAGCGGGTGATCGTGCAGATCAGCAATGGTGAGCTGGCGTTTGAGCGCGTCTTGCTGAGCAAGCTTTACCTGGGCTTGTGCACAGGGGAGCGGCTGGCGTTGGCGGGGCGCAACGGCAGCGGCAAATCCACGCTGGCAAGCGTACTGGCAGGTAGACCGACAGATTGTGCGGTGAGCGGGGAATGGCTGTTGCCCGAAGCGTCGACGGTGGCCTATCTGGATCAGCATTTGGCCGATTTGCAGCCGGACGATACGGTACTGTCGACGCTGGAGCGGCATACGCCGGCTTGGGCAATGGCGCAACGCCGGCAACATCTGGCGGATTTCCTGTTTCGGGAGGGCGGTGAAGCGGGGCGGCGCGTTGCCGTGTTGTCCGGCGGCGAGCGCGTGCGGCTGGCCTTGGCTTGCGTGGCCGCCAAGGTGCCGGCGCTACTGATTCTGGACGAAGTGGGAAATCATCTTGACGCGCGCACCCGTGCGCATGTGATCGAGGTGTTGCGCGACTATCCGGGAGCCTTGCTGCTGATTTCGCATGATGAGGCGTTCCTTGATGCGGTAGGCGGCGTCCGGCGCTACCGGCTGGGGGCATGAAAAAGCCCGCCGTGAGGCGGGCTGTCCTGCTGGGGATGGTTGGCCGAAGCGCGGCGCTTACATCCGTTCGATCATGGCGTCACCGAAGGCGGAGCAGGAGACTTCGCTGGCGCCGTCCATCAGGCGGGCAAAGTCGTAAGTGACGATCTTGTCGTTGATGGCGGCTTCCATGCCCTTGATCACCAGATCGGCCGCTTCGCGCCAGCCCAAGTGGCGCAACATCATTTCAGCGGACAGGATCAGCGAGCCCGGGTTGACCTTGTCGAGGCCGGCATACTTGGGCGCGGTACCGTGGGTGGCTTCGAAGCAGGCGTATTTGTCGGAGATGTTGGCTCCCGGCGCAATGCCGATGCCGCCCACCTGCGCCGCCAGCGCGTCGGAGATGTAGTCGCCGTTGAGATTGGTGGTGGCGATCACGTCGTATTCGGCTGGGCGCAGCAGGATCTGCTGCAAGAAGGCGTCGGCGATAGCGTCCTTGACGATGATGTCGCGGCCGGTTTTCGGATTCTTGAACTTGCACCACGGCCCGCCGTCGATCGGTTCCGCGCCGAACTCCTTGCGCGCCAGCGCATAGCCGCTGTCGCGGAAGTTGCCTTCGGTGAACTTCATGATGTTGCCCTTGTGCACCAGCGTCAGCGACTCGCGGTCGTTGTCGATGACGTACTGCAGCGCGGCGCGCACCAGTCGCTCAGTGCCTTCTACCGAGATGGGCTTGATGCCGATGCCGGAGCTTTCCGGGAAGCGGATTTTCTTCACGCCCATTTCCTGCTGCAGGAAACCGATGACTTTCTTTACCGCTTCCGACCCGGCCTGCCATTCGATGCCGGCGTAAATGTCTTCGGTGTTTTCACGGAAAATCACCATGTCGGTGAGTTCCGGGTTTTTCAGCGGCGAGGGCACGCCCTTGAAATAGCGCACCGGACGCACGCACTGGTAGAGGTCCAGCTCCTGGCGCAGCGCTACGTTGAGTGAGCGGATGCCGCCGCCTACCGGCGTGGTCATCGGGCCCTTGATGGACACGGCGTATTCTTTCAGCGCGTCAAAGGTTTCCTTGGGCAGCCATTCGTCCGGGCCGTAAAGCCGGGTGGATTTCTCGCCCGCGTACACTTCCATCCAGTGAATCTTTTTCTTTCCGGCGTAGGCTTTCTCCACGGCGGCGTCGATCACCTTGATCATCACCGGGGTGATGTCCACGCCGATGCCGTCTCCCTCGATGAAGGGGATGATCGGCTGGTCGGGCACCGCTTGTCCTGCGACGATTTTCTGGCCGCCGGCCGGTACCTGAATATGCGAAGCTGTCATTCTTTTTCTCTCCTTATCTGTGGTGGTGGCGGCCTGAGCCGGCGGAGGCCGGTGTGCCGTCTTTTCTGCCGGGCAAGAGGCTGCGTTGACCCGGCATCTACAGAATTATCTACCAAACAAGCGTGAAAATCCCCTCGATTCAAGCAGCAAGCTGGAATCGAGCATGAAAAAAGCGCCATGGATAACCATGGCGCTTGGTAATGGGATTGCGGTAAATCAGGCTTGAGCTGCAGCCAGCAGCCTGTTGAACGTGGCGCTCGGGCGCATCACGGCGCTGCACTTGCCCGTATCCGGCAGATAGTAACCGCCGATGTCGGCCGGCTTGCCCTGAACGGCCTTCAGCTCATCAATGATGGCTTGTTCGCTGTTGGCCAGTCCCTTGGCCAGCGGCGCGAAGCGGGCTTGCAGTTCCGCGTCTTCGGTTTGCGCGGCGAGCGCCTGGGCCCAGTACAGCGACAGGTAGAACTGGCTGCCGCGGTTGTCCAGTTCGCCAGTGCGGCGGGACGGGGACTTGTCGTTGTCCAGCAGCTTGCCGGTGGCTTCGTCCAGCGTCTTGGCCAGGATCTTGGCCTTGTTGTTGTTGGTTTTGATGCCCAGCTCTTCCAGCGACACCGCCAGGGCGAGGAACTCGCCAAGGCTGTCCCAGCGGAGATGGTTTTCTTCCAGCAGTTGCTGCACGTGCTTGGGCGCGGAACCGCCGGCGCCGGTTTCGTACATGCCGCCGCCCGCCATCAGCGGCACGATGGACAGCATCTTGGCCGAGGTGCCCAGTTCCATGATGGGGAACAGGTCGGTCAGGTAGTCGCGCAGGATGTTGCCGGTAACGGAGATGGTATCCAGACCGCGGGCCACGCGCTCCAGGGTGTAACGCATTGCGCGCACCTGGGACATGATGTGGATGTCGAGGCCGGTAGTGTCGTAATCCTTCAGGTATTTTTGCACCTTCTTGATCAGTTCGCCTTCATGCGGACGGTACGGGTCCAGCCAGAACACGGCCGGCATGCCGGAATTGCGGGCGCGGGTGACGGCCAGCTTCACCCAGTCGCGGATCGGCGCATCCTTCACCTGGCACATGCGCCAGATGTCGCCGGCTTCCACGTTTTGCGACAGCAGCACTTCGCCGGTGGCGAGGTCGACAATGTTGGCCACGCCGTCTTCTGCGATTTCGAAAGTCTTGTCGTGGGAGCCGTATTCTTCAGCCTTTTGCGCCATCAGGCCCACATTGGGCACGGTGCCCATGGTGCGCGGGTCGAAATTGCCGTGCCATTTGCAGAAGTTGATCATCTCCTGGTAAATGCGGGCAAAGGTGGATTCCGGCATTACGGCCTTGCTGTCGTAAGGCTTGCCGTCGGCGCCCCACATCTTGCCGCCGTTGCGGATCATGGCCGGCATGGAAGCGTCCACGATCACATCGTTGGGCGAGTGGAAGTTGGTGATGCCCTTGGCGGAGTCCACCATGGCCAGGCGCGGGCGGTGTTCCTGGCAGGCGTGCAGGTCGCGGATGATTTCTTCGCGCTTGGTGGCCGGCAGGGTTTCGATCTTTTCGTACAGGGTGGCCATGCCGTTGTTGACGTTCACGCCCAGTTCTTCAAACAGCTTGCCGTGTTTTTCGAACGCATCCTTGTAGTAGATCTTGACGCAGTGGCCAAACACGATGGGGTGGGACACCTTCATCATGGTGGCCTTCACGTGCAGCGAGAACAGGATGCCGGACTGGCGGCAGTCTTCCATTTCGCGCTCGTAGAATTCGCACAGGGCTTTCTTGCTCATGAACATGGAGTCGATGATCTCGCCGTCCTGCAGGGCGAGTTTCGGCTTCAGCACGATGGTTTTGCCGCTCTTGGTGGAGAGCTCCATCTTCACGTCGCGGGCTTTGTCCAGCGTCATGGACTTTTCGCCGTGGTAGAAGTCGCCGTGGTGCATGTGGGAGACGTGCGTCTGCGACCACTGCTTCCATTCACCCATGGAGTGCGGATGCTTCTTTGCGTAATTTTTCACAGCCAGCGGCGCGCGACGGTCGGAGTTGCCTTCGCGCAGCACCGGGTTCACTGCGGAGCCCAGACATTTTGCGTAGCGGGTTTTGAGGGCTTTTTCTTCGTCGGTAACCGGGTTTTCCGGGTAGTCCGGCAACGGGTAACCTTTGGATTGCAGTTCCTTGACGCAAGCCATCAGCTGCGCCACGGAGGCGCTGATATTGGGCAGCTTGATGATGTTGGTGTCCGGATCTTGCGTCAGGCGGCCCAGTTCGGCCAGGGTGTCAGGCAGCTTTTGTTCTTCGGTCAGATATTCGGGAAACTCGGCCAGCACGCGGGCGGCCACGGAGATATCGGCGGTGTCTACCTGAATGCCTGCGGCATCGGTGAAGGTGCGGATGATCGGCAGGAAAGAGGCGGTGGCCAGCGCCGGCGCTTCGTCGGTCAGCGTGTAGATGATGGTCGGTTTTTCCGAAGGCATTACTCTATCTCCATGATTATTTTGACGTCAGAACGCTTGCTCCCGGCGAGCATGTGAGGCTGGGCGGCATCCCGCCGGAGACAAGGAAAGGCATGTGGAAAGACGCGCGGCCGCCGCGGCATGCTACCGCAGCGCTGAAGGCCGAAGACGCTCGGCGACTTTTCAGAAAAGAATTATACCTCTCAATCGCTCGCTCTGTTTGTAGCATATCGAACTTTCATAGTGAAATATGTGCAAACGCTTGTTCGAAATTGAAATGCCAGGCAGCGGATAGCGCCATTTCGTTGTTGTGCTGATCACTTGTTGAAAAAACAACGCAGGCGCCGGGCCTGTACAGGGTTTGGAGCGGGCCGGGCGGCGGCGGCTTTGTTATCATGGCGGCCAGACTTCATCTTTACGGCTTGTCCATGCCCGAACTCATCCTGTTCAACAAACCCTATGGCGTGATCTGCCAGTTCTCCGAGCACGAGCTGCATCGCACCCTCAAAGACCATATCAAGCTGCCGGGCGTGTATCCCGCCGGCCGGCTGGATACCGACAGCGAAGGCCTGCTACTGCTGACCGGCGACGGCGCGTTGCAGCATCGTATTGCCGATCCGCGCTGGAAGTTGCCGAAAACCTACTGGGTGCAAGTGGAAGGACAGATTCGCGAGGAGCAGCTGGAGGCCCTGCGCGCCGGGGTGGATCTGGGCGACTTCATCACCCGTCCGGCGCAGGTTCGCCGCATTGACACCCCGGCATTGTGGCCGCGCGTGCCGCCGGTGCGTTTTCGCAAGACGGTGCCGGATGGCTGGCTGGAAATCATCATCAGCGAGGGCAAGAACCGCCAGGTGCGGCGCATGACCGCCAAAGTGGGCCTGCCCACCTTGCGACTGGTGCGGGCGGCCATCGGGCCATGGCGGCTGGATGGCTTGCAGCCGGGCGAGTTGCGCCGGCTCTCCGTCAGCCTTGAAGATTTGCCGCAGGTGCAGCATGCTAGCCGCATCGGGAAGCCCGGCCCTGCGCCCGCAAAAGGGAACAGCGCGCCGACGGGCGGACGCGCCGGGGCACCCCCGACCTTCCGTTTCGCCCGCAAGAACAAGCCCTGAGCCGCCGGATACCCTTCCTCCCGCTCGCCCCGCTTCCCGTGAACGCCCGTCAGGGCGTTCGTCGCATGGCCGCCGTTGCGAAAGACAACGCGGCAGGGAAGAACTCGAGGCGAGAACATGCAGATACCCGAATACTACAACCCGGTGGCCAGGGACATTGCCCAGGCCCTGATAGACGGTTTCAACAAGCACTACCGGCTGTTTCGCGAGTGTAATCAGAAGGCCCGTCAGTTGTTTGACGATGCCGACTGGCAAGGCGTGCAGAAAGCCATTCGCGACCGCATCCAGTTTTATGATGATCGCGTCAGCGAGACCGTGGCGCGGTTGAACACGGAGTTCCACGCCGACCTGCTGGACGATGATATCTGGCAGCAGGCCAAGCTGTATTTCATTGGCTTGCTGACCAACCACAAGCAGCCGGAGTTGGCCGAAACCTTCTTCAACTCGGTGTTCACCCGCATGCTGCACCGGGACTACTTCAACAACGATTTCATCTTTATCCGGCCGGCCATTTCCACCGAGTACATCGAGTCCGACCCCCCGTCCTACCGCAGTTACTACCCGGCCAAGAGCAGCCTGCGCGCCGTGACCAAGCGCATCATCCGCGATTTTGGCTGGCGGCGGCCCTTCGCTGATCTCAACCGCGATACCGCCTTTCTGCTGCGCTATGCGCATGAGTTTTTGCAGGGCATCTGGCCCAAGCCGGAGGCCAATTTCCAGATTCAGGTGCTGTCGTCGCCTTTTTACCGCAACAAGACGGCTTATATCTTTGGCAAGGTAGTGAATGGCGGCAATAGTTATCCCTTCGCCATTCCGGTGCTGCACGACGCGGCTGGGCGGTTGTATCTGGACACCATTTTGCTGGAACCCTGGCGTATCGGCGTGTTGTTTTCTTTCAGCCGGGCTTACTTCCTGGTGGATATGGAAGTGCCGTCTGGCTACGTGCAGTTTTTGCGCGGCATGTTGCCCAGCAAGACCAAGGCCGAGCTGTACACCATGCTGGGCTTGCAAAAGCAGGGCAAGAACACCTTCTACCGCGATTTCATGCAGCATCTGCAGCACTCCGACGATCAGTTTGTGATTGCGCCAGGCATTCGCGGCTTGGTGATGCTGGTGTTCACCTTGCCGTCCTACCCCTACGTGTTCAAGCTGATCAAGGACGTGTTCGGCGGCCCGAAGGAAATGGATCGCGCCACGGTAAAGCAAAAGTACCGCTTGGTGAAACGGCACGACCGGGTAGGGCGCATGGCGGACACCCTGGAGTTTTCCAACGTGGCCTTCCCGCGCCATCGTTTCACTGACGAGCTGATTGGCGAGTTGCGCGCGCTGGCGCCTTCGATGATGGAGGAGAGCGAGGGCAGCATCGTTATCAAGCATTTGTATATCGAGCGGCGCATGAAACCGCTCAATCTGTACCTGATGAGTTGCGATGCCGCTGAGAAGGAGCGGGTGGTTCGCGATTATGGTTTGGCCATCAAGGAGCTGGCTTCGGCCAACATCTTCCCCGGCGACATGCTGTTCAAGAATTTCGGCGTTACCCGCTACGGTCGGGTGATTTTTTACGACTACGACGAAATCGAATACATGACGGACTGCAACTTCCGCAGGATACCGCCCGCGCCCAATCCGGAGATGGAGATGTCCGGCGAGGTGTGGTACCCGGTGGCGCGCAATGATGTGTTTCCCGAAGAGTTCGGCACCTTCTTGCTGGGCGACCCCGTCGTGCGCAAGACCTTCCTCAAATACCATCGGGACTTGCTGGACGCCGGCTTCTGGCAGCAAAGGCAGCAGCGCATCCGCGAGGGTTTTATCGAAGATTTCTACCCCTATCCGGAAGAGATGCGTTTTGTGAACCGTTTTGCCAGCGCGGGGCAGGGCATGGAGAGGATTCCGGCCTGACCCCGTTGTATCCACGCAGCAGAAAAACAAATCGGGAGGCGGATGCCTCCCGGTTTGTTTTCAAGGCGTGCCGGTGCGTCAGACCGGCACGCGCTCTACCCGCGTTGCGCCGGAGGGGTGATTGTTTTCGAAAAACGCCATCGGCCCTGCGCTGGTCAGACCGATGCGAAATCGCGTTCCTCCCAGAAACGGTAGGGATGGGTGGCGCAATCGTTGCAGCAATTCGACATGCAGTTGCACTTCATGAAACAGCCCGATCAACTCCCTGTGGCGGTTGAGGCCATCGAGAATGCGTTCGGCTTGAGGGTGCGGGGTAACGGTGCGCAGACGCTCGCCCTGCCGGCTCAGGCAGATGGCTGGCGAGAGCGGCACGCCTTGGCGTTTCAGCTCGTCAAGGGCACGGCTGGCGAAGCGGGCCAGCAGATGACGAGAGCGGCGTTGTACAGACAAGGCGGAGTGTTGGGCTTGGGCAATCATGGGGTGCTTTCCTTGCGGCGTAATGCAGGAAGTCTAGAAAGCCGAGTTCGGAGAGAGGGCTGAGTCTGTTTGTGGAAACGGCTGGTTTTGCAGTGGGGCGATTGCAGTTAAGAGCGGCTGACAATACCTCATGGAGACCCTTGGCCGAGACGAGCCAAGGCGGGCAGTACCGGTTTGCGACCCGCCGGCGCAAGGCAGGACCAGGGCTTTTGTTAGCGGGTGCAGCAAGAAAACAGGGAAGCCTGGCGGCTTCCCTGTCGATGGAGTTTGAAGGAATGTCGGGAAATTACTGTTGGTCTTGACCGCACAGGTGCTCTTCAAAGAAGGCAATCGGTCCGGCGCTGGTCAGTCCAATATGGAAGCAGGAGGTGTCCGGGACGGTGTCTCCTGCTACTTCTGCGGCTCTTACGAGCTCGAACAAGACTTCAACTTCCTTGAACAGGCTGCTGACGTTGGAGTTGCCATCCAGCCAAGCGAGGATTTCCTCGGCCTGCGGATGCTTGTTGCCCAAGGTCAGGCTGCAACCAGGGCAGCTTACCAGACTGATGGCCGGCGGCATGCTGATGCCGAGGGTGGCCAGTTGCTCTTGCGCCAGATCGGCGAAACGGCCCAGTTGCTTGTTGGCGCGCTCGCGGATGGCAACCAGAGAAATGCTGCCATCATCCCCGGGTGCTCCGAACAGACGAGTGATGCCGGGATTGACGACAGTGCTCTGTGACGACATATAGCTATCTCCTGTTCTCGGGTTTGAATGATTTTTTCATGATAGGCCAGCCCGGAAATTTTGCTGAAATTATTCAGTCATCTTTTTCAGCTGGTACACAAGATCCAGTGCCGCGCGCGGCGTCAGGTCGTCCGGGTTGAGGTCCTGCAGTGTTTCCACCGCCGGATGCGGTTCGGGTTCCGCTGCTGCCATGGGTGCCGGCGCGGCGAACAGGTCCGGCTGGACGCGAGCGGCGGACTGGTTTTCCAGTTCGGTGAGGTAGCGGCGCGCTTCGCGGATAACCTTGCCGGGCACACCGGCCAACTGCGCCACCGCCAGACCGTAACTCTGGCTGGCGGGGCCGTCTTCCACATGGTGCAGGAAGACGATGCGGTCCTTGTGTTCCACTGCGGACAAATGCACGTTGGCCACCGACGGATACTGTTCGGCCAACGTGGTGAGCTCGAAGTAGTGGGTGGCGAACAGTGTGTAGCTGCGGTTTTTCTCGATCAGGGCGCGGGCGATGGCGGAGGCCAGCGCCAGACCGTCGAAGGTGGAGGTGCCGCGACCCACTTCGTCCATCAGCACCAGCGAGTGCTCGCCCGCGTTGTTGAGGATGTTGGCGGTTTCGGTCATCTCCACCATGAAGGTGGAACGGCCGCCGGCCAGATCGTCCGAGGCGCCGATGCGGGTGAAGATGCGGTCCACCGGGCCGATGACGGCCTCTTCCGCCGGTACGAAGCTGCCCACGTGCGCCATCAGGGTGATGAGCGCGTTTTGGCGCATATAGGTGGATTTACCGCCCATATTGGGGCCGGTGATCAGCAGGAGCTTGCGTTGTTCGCCAAGACGGGTGTCGTTGGCGATGAAGCGTTCCACCTCGGCCTCCACCACCGGGTGGCGGCCGCCGATGATGTCCAGCCTCACCTCGCGCACGAAGCGCGGTTCGACATAGTTGTGGGTGCTGGCGCGCTCGGCGAAGGCCGACAGCACGTCCACGCCGGCCACGGCCTGGGCGATGAGCTTGAGGTCGGGGATATGCGGGGCCAGTTGGTCCAGCAGGCTTTCGTACAGCTGCTTCTCCAGCGCCAGCGAGCGGTCCTGCGCCGACAGCGCCTTGTCTTCGAAGGTTTTCAGTTCCGGCGTGATGTAGCGTTCGGCGTTTTTCAGCGTCTGGCGGCGGCGGTAATCGTCCGGCACGTTGTCGGATTGCGCTTTGGAGACTTCGATATAGAAGCCGTGCACGCGGTTGTATTCCACCTTGAGGGTGCTGATGCCGCTGCGTTCGCGTTCGCGCGCTTCCAGCGCCAGCAGGAATTCGCCGCAGTCGGTCTGGATGGCGCGCAGTTCGTCCAGCTCGCTGTTCAGGCCCTGATTGATGACGCCGCCGTCGCGCAGAAAGGTGGCGGGCTCGGGCAGGATGGCGCGGGTCAGCAGTTGCTCCACCGGCGATTCGTCCGGCAGGACGCGCGACAACTCTTGCAATAACGGCGCGCCGCAGGCTTCGGCCAACCTTTTAACCGCCAGCAGCGATTTGAGCGAGTCGCGCAGCGCGGCGAGGTCGCGCGGGCGGGCGCTGCGCAGGGCGATGCGGGCGGTGATGCGTTCGATGTCGGCCACTTCGGACAGTGCTTCGCGCGCGTCCTGGTGGCGATCAAGCAGGCTGCGCACCGCTTCCAGCCGGCGGGCCAGCTTGTCTTGCTGGCGGATGGGGTGGTGCAACCAGTGACGCAGCAGGCGGCTGCCCATGCTGGTGGCGCAAGTGTCCAGCAGGGACGCCAGTGTGGGCGAGGCTTCGCCGCGGATGGTTTCAGTCAGTTCCAGATTGCGGCGGGTGGCGGCGTCCATGCGGATGATGTCGCCGGTGGTTTCCACCGTCAGCGCGCTGATGTGCGCCGGGTTCACGCTTTGCGTGGCCTTGACGTATTCCAGCAGCGCGCCGGCCGCCCCCACGGCCACCGGCAGGGTGTCCGCGCCGAAGCCGGCCAGGTCGCGGGTGCCGAAATGGCGGGTCAGCGACAGAGTGGCCGATTCGCTATCGAACTGCCAGGGCGGCAGTTTTTTCCTGGGGCCGGCGATATTGTCCAGCGCGGCCAGGCCGGTGTCGTCCGGCATGAGCAGCTCGGCGGGTTTGAGGCGTTCCAGCTCGCTGGTGAAATCTTCCACGCCGGCTTGCATCAGGCGGAATTCGCCGCTGGCCAGGGACAGCCAGGCCAGGCCCAGCACACCCTTCACCATATTGACCGCCAGCACCAGGTTGTCGCGTTTATCGTCCAACAGGGCGGCGTCGGTCAGCGTGCCGGGGGTGACGATGCGCACTACCTTGCGCTCAACCGGGCCCTTCGCCAGGGCGGGGTCGCCGATCTGTTCGGCAATGGCGACCGATTCTCCCATTTTCACCAGCCGGGCCAGGTAGTTTTCCGCCGCGTGGTAGGGGATGCCGGCCATCTTGATGGGGGTGCCGGCGCTGGCGCCGCGCGCGGTAAGGGTGATGTCCAGCAGGCGGGAGGCTTTTTCCGCATCTTCGTAGAACAGTTCGTAGAAGTCGCCCATGCGATAGAACAGCAGCTTGTCGGCGTGCTGGCTTTTCAGCGCGAGATACTGCTGCATCATTGGCGTGTGTTGCGCCTTGGGCTGCTTTTTGTCTTCTTGATCTGTAGTGAATTCGTTAGCCAAGTCTGTGAAGGTCCGTTCGTGGGTGGTTTGAGCCCTTGCGCGGACGGCTTCCGGAGGCCGGACGGCGGCCGTTCGGGCCTGAGGGCGGCGGGAAGTCTGATGTCGGGGGCAAGGGCAAAGCGATGGGGGAGTATCTTACCAGCCCTCGCCAGCCTGGTCTTGGCACAAGCGGGCCGCACCGGGTGGCCCGGCCTGGGCTTCCGGCGAGTGTCTCAGCGAGCCAATCCGGGTGATGGGAAATGCTTTCCTTGTTATGTGATTATCGGCTAGCTGTTTTTTAATTGGATTGTCTTACAGTTTTTAAATTGGGAGGCGAAGTTTTTATGAAAATAATGGTGCTGGCATTTTGCTGGTGGTGCTGATTTTTTTCGTGTTCTTGATAATTATCAAATGGCTGTTTTTTGAGTTGTGTTTGGCGAAAATGATTTGGTGTGGAGTGTACAATTTGTCTTGGAGGGTTTGGTTGATTTTGCCTGCTGATTTTAGCGCGCATTTTTATTCAGAATTGAGACATGCTGAATAAGTACATTCAATATTGGCGGCTATTTACTCAGTTTGAATTTGTGATCAAGTTTATTTTCATTCCTGGCTTGTGTTGACAGGGTTGGGTAATGCGCCCATAAAATTCGTGAATCGTGAAAACGTTGCCAGAATGAAAATTGCCGGTCTGCTTTCTGTTTGATTTAAATCAAATTTTGAAATCAGGGGCTGGGAAGTTTTCAGTCATGGCCAGGGCGGATGAGATAGCCGCTTGGCCTGCGTGGTGGCAACTTGAATTGGCGAAGTGGAGCACGTGCTGCCACGCAATCGGCTAAATCCAAACTGAATAGGTGTTTATTATCATGAGCGGCTTCAACGCGGTATTGGCAAGAAATACGGAAAACGCACCCAAGGCTTTCGGCCCGTATTCTCACACTGTTGCTTTCTCCCATTACAACAACCTGTCGGCACAACTGCCGGTAGACCCGCAAACCGGCAAGCTGGTGGCCGGCGGCGTCAAGGAGCAGGCTGAACAGTGCTTTAAGAACATCAAGGCCGTGGTGGAGAGCATCGACCACGTGATGGACGATGTGGTGCGCATCAGCATTTTCGTGAAGAACATTGCCGATATGGAAGTGGTGAATGCGGTTTACGCCAGCTTCTTCACCAGCTACATGCCCGCACTGACCGCCGTGGCTGTGGACGCGCTGCCGCTGAACGCGCTGGTGCAAGTGGAAGCCCTGTTGTCCAACGGCGAGGGCACCATTCCCAATGCGCCGCAAGCCGGCGACCTGATCAAGCTGGCGCGCAATACCGACAAGGCGCCGCAAAGCCCGCTGTCTACGCAAACCGTGGCCTTCTCGCACTACAACAACATCTCGGCCCAGCTGCCGATTGATCCCGCTACCGGCAAGCTGGTGGCTGGCGGCGTAAAAGAACAGGCTGCGCAGTGCCTGAAGAACATCAAGACCATTCTGGAAAGCATTGACGTGCCGTTCGACGACATCGTCAAGATCAACATCTTCCTGAAGCAGTTTGCCGATGTGGACGCGGTCAACGAGGTGTACAGCACCTTCTTCCCGGATTCCGCCATCGCCCGCGCCGTTGCCTACGTGCCGGCTCGCACCGTGATCGCCGCCGCCGGTTTGCCGATGGACGCGCTGGTGCAGATCGAAGCTGTTGTGTCCCACGGCGACGGCACCCCGCCGCAAGCGGTTGAAGACCGTCACGGCATCGTGATCAAGGCCAGCAATACCGACAAGGCGCCCAAGTGCGCGCTGTCCACCCAGACCGTGGCCTTCTCTCACTACAACCATATTTCTGCGCAACTGCCGCTGGATGCCAATACCGCTGAAGTGGTGGCGGGCGGCGTGAAAGAGCAGACTGCTCAGTGCCTGCGCAACCTCAAGGCCATCGTGGAAAGCATCGGCCACGCAATGGGCGATGTGGTGAAGGTGAATGTCTTCCTGAAGAACATCGACGACAGCGCCGCTGTTGACGAGATGTATACCGAGTTCTTCAAGACCGGTGTACCGGCTCGCCGCACCGTGGGTGTTTCTGCTCTGCCCAAGGGCGCGCTGATCCAGATCGACGCCGTGATCGCCAACGCCGAAGGCACTCCGCCGAACGCCTAAGCCATGGCAGGGCCTGACCGCCTTGTGAATGAAAAGGGAGCTGGATATCCAGCTCCCTTTTTGCATTGTCGGCCGGTGATCCCTCCGGCGAGGCGATGTCGTCGTCCTATAGTGGAGAAACGTATTGGACGAGGATGAGCCATGGCGATGTGGCGAAAAGCGGCGAGACTGCTGGCAGCCGGTTTGCTGTGCCTGAATGGCACTGCTGTGGCCGGCGCGGTGTGCGCGCCGGATTTGCGCTTTGCCGCCGATGAGATCGGCAGTTTCTGGCATGCGGCGCCGGGCGGCTACGGCGGCATCGACAAGGAGGTGATGGAGGAGGTGGCCAAGCGCCTGCATTGCCGGCTGTCGCTGGAGTCGGATTCGGTGGTGCGGCTGATCAAGCGGCTGGAAGAGGGCAGCGTGGATGTGGCCGGACACAAGTTTTACTCCGCCGAGCGGGAGCGGGTGGCCTGGATGCTGCCCTATGTGCAGGATCGCAATGTGGCGCTGGTGTCGTCGGCCATCGATGTGCGCGATGCGGAAAGCTTCATTGCCAAGCCCGGATTGCGGTTGGGGGTGGGACGCTCCTTTGCCTATGGTTCGTCGCGCTTCGGCCAACTGATCAAGCGGCTGGATGCGGCCGGCCGGGTGGAGTTCGTGGCGGATAGCCAGCAGATGTACCGCCTGCTGCTGGCGGGCCGGGTGCAGGCCATCATCACCACGCCGCCCGCCTACCATCTTGAGTTGCCTCCCGGCATGGTGGGCAGCCGTTATCTGGTGCAGGACTGGGTGCCGGATCAGGAGCAGGCCGCGCTGTACCTGATGTTGTCCCGCCAGCGTTTCAATGAAACGGAAAAGCGCAGGCTGGAGGCGGTGCTGGCCGCCATGCGCAAGGACGGCACCATGTTGCGCATTCTGGAGAAGTACATGGGGGAGCGAGACGCCCCCGCGCTGATGCTGCGTTAGACGTCGCCCGCGCCAGTCGCTGTTGCTTATGCAACACGTGGAAGCGATTGCCTGCATGACTCCCTTGTTGATAGCGGTTTTGTTTTCGCAAATTTTCTTTTTCTGACCGTTTTGACGTCAGATATCACGTTAATGTCACGCCTTTGTCATTTGTGCTGCTGATAATCCGTCGCTTCACACGGTGGTGATCACGACTCAATGAGACGGAGGCTTCGTATGGCATCTTCTGGTTTTTCTCCCCTTGTCCGCCTGACGGCGGCGGCAGCCCTGACGGGCGTCATGGCTTCGGCCAACGCAGTGACGGAAATCACTTTCTGGCATTCCATGGATGGTGCGCTGGGCGACAAGGTGAACAGCATCGCCAGCCAGTTCAATGCGTCGCAGAAAGAGTACAAGGTGGTGCCGGTGTACAAAGGCCAGTACGACGAGTCGCTGGCAGCCGCCATCGCCGCGTATCGCAGCGGCAATGCACCGGACATCGTGCAAGTGTTCGAGGTGGGCACCGCTACCATGATGCAGGCCAAGAAGGCCGTGAAGCCGGTATGGCAACTGATGGCGGAAAGCGGCGAAAAGTTTGATGAAAAAGCCTTTATCCCGGCGGTGGCTGGCTACTACGCCGATGCCAAGACCGGCCATCTGATTTCCATGCCGTTCAACAGTTCCACTCCGGTGCTGTATTACAACCGCGACGCTTTCAAGAAGGCGGGCCTGCCCGACGCGCCGCCCAAGACCTGGCCGGAATTGGCCGCCGCCGCCGCCAAGCTCAAGGCCAGCGGCCTTAGTTGTGGTTACAGCACCGGTTGGCAAGGCTGGGTGTTGCTGGAGAATTTCAGCACCTGGCACAACCTGCCTTACGCCTCGTTGGACAACGGCTTTGGTGGCAGCAAGGCAGTATTGCAGTTCAACAGCCCGCTGCACGTGAAGCACATCGAATTTCTGCAGAAGATGGCCAAGGACGGCACCTTCACCTATGCCGGCCGCAAGGATGAGGCCAGCGCCAAGTTCTACAGCGGCGAGTGCGGCATCATGACCGGCAGCTCCGGCTCGCTGGCCAATATCCGCAAGAACGCCAAGTTCGCCTTCGGCATGGGCATGATGCCGTATTACCCGGATGTGAAGGGCGCGCCGCAAAACGCCATCATCGGCGGGGCCAGCCTGTGGGTGATGGGCGGCAAGAGCGCGGCCGAATACAAGGGCGTGGCCCGCTTCCTCAAAATGGTGTCCAGCCCGGCGGTGGCCGCCGACTGGCATCAAAGCACCGGCTATCTGCCGGTGGTGAGCGCCGCGTATGAGCTGACCCGCCAACAAGGCTTCTACGACAAATTCCCCGGTGCCGACATCGCCACCCGTCAGATGATGAACAAGCCGCCCAAGCCGTATACCCGCGGCCTGCGCCTGGGTTATATGCCGCAGATCCGCACCGTGGTGGACGAAGAGCTGGAAAGCGTGTGGAACGGCCAGAAAGCGCCCAAGGCCGCGCTGGACAGCGCCGTGGCGCGCGGTAATGAGTTGCTGCGTCGTTTCGAGAAAACCGCCGACTGATCCGGAATCCGGGCAGGAACTCAGGGCTGGGCCGCCGGTATCGGCGGCCTTTCTGACCCTTGTACCGACACGAAGCGGGCAGGCAGACCATCCGCTTCGGCGTCATGACTCGGAATGATCATGCAAAACCGGATCCGGTTTCCCGGCGGCTGGCTGGGATTTCTGCTGATGTTGCCGCAACTGGCCATCACTGTGCTGTTTTTTGTCTGGCCAGCGGCGCAAGCCCTGTGGCAGTCCACGCAGTCGCAAGACCCCTTCGGCTTGGCCACGCGCTTTGTCGGCGTGGACAACTTCAGCGCGCTGTTTCAGGACCCGCTGTATCTGGGCACGGTCAAGACTACCTTGCTGTTCAGCGCGCTGGTGACGGCGCTGGGGATGGGTTCGGCCTTGCTGTTGGCGGCCATGGTGAATCAGGTGCGCTTCGGCAAACGTTTCTATCAGACGGTGCTGATCGCGCCCTACGCCATTGCGCCCTCCATCGTGGCAGTGCTGTGGTTGTTCCTGTTCAATCCTTCGCTGGGCTGGATCAGCTATCTGCTGCGAGGCGCGGGCTATGAATGGAACCACGCGCTCAACGGCGGTCAGGCGCTGGCGCTGGTAGTGATGGCCTCGGCCTGGAAACAGGTGAGCTACAACTTCCTGTTCTTCTACGCCGGCTTGCAAGCCATACCCGCATCTTTGATAGAGGCGGCCGCCATGGATGGGGCCGGGCCGCTGCGGCGCTTCCGCGACCTGGTGTTGCCGCTGTTGTCGCCCACCAGCTTCTTCCTGCTGGTGGTGAACCTGGTGTACGCCTTCTTCGACACCTTTGCCGTGGTGGACGCCGCCACCGGCGGCGGGCCGGGCAAGTCCACGGAAACCCTCATCCTCAAAGTGTATCTGGAAGGCTTCAAGGGTCTGGATCTGGGTAGCTCCGCCGCCCAGTCCGTGGTGCTGATGGCCATTGTCGGCCTGCTGACGGTCATCCAGTTCCGCTATGTAGAACGAAAGGTGCAGTACTGATGATGGTGGAAAACCGCAAAGGGCTGAACCTGCTCTGTCACGCGCTGCTGGCGCTGGGCATGCTGGCGGTGGCCTTTCCCCTGTACTTGATGCTGATGGCGGCCACACAAAGCGCCGAGCAAGTGACGGCGGTGCCCTTGTCCTTGCTGCCGGGCGGCCATCTGCTGGAAAACCTGAGTCATGTGCTGGCTTCGCCCGACGGCGGCCTGGCGGTGCCACTATGGCGCACGCTGGCCAACAGCCTGGTGATGGCGCTGGTGATTGCCGTGGGCAAGATCGTTATTTCCTTCCTGTCGGCCTTTGCTATCGTCTGGTTTCGCTTTCCCCTGCGGCAGGCCGGTTTCTGGCTGATCTTCGCCACCTTGATGTTGCCGGTGGAGGTGCGCATCTTCCCCACGGTGGAGGTGGTGACGCAACTGGGGTTGATCAACAGCTACACCGGGCTGACGCTGCCCTTGATTGCCTCGGCCACAGCCACCTTCCTGTTTCGCCAGTTCTTTCTCACCCTGCCGCCGGAGTTGGCCGAAGCGGCGCGGGTGGACGGCGCGGGGCCCTTGCGCTTCATGCTGGATATCGTGCTGCCGCTCTCGCGCACCAATATCGCCGCGCTGTTCGTCATTACCTTCATCTATGGCTGGAACCAGTATCTGTGGCCGCTGCTGGTGACGCACGATCCGGCCATGTCTACGGCGGTGATCGCCATCAAGGGCATGCTGGGTGAGGGCGCGGTGCAATGGCATCTGGTGATGGCCACCGCCTTGCTGACCCTGATGCCGCCGCTGGCGGTGGTGATGCTGATGCAACGCTGGTTCGTCAAAGGGCTGGTGGACAATGAAAAATAAGGATGTGGAATCATGGCGACACTGAGCCTGAAACAACTGGCCAAGCGCTACCCCGGCGCGGAGCGCGACGTGCTGACCGGCATTGATGTGGATATCGCAGATGGCGAGTTCGTCGTGATCGTCGGCCCTTCCGGCTGCGGCAAATCCACCCTGCTGCGCATGGTGGCCGGGTTGGAAAGCACCGAACGGGGAGAGATCCTGCTGGATGGCCGTTGCGTCAATGCGCTGGAGCCCAAGGACCGCGACATGGCCATGGTGTTCCAGAATTACGCGCTCTATCCACACATGAGCGTGGCGGAGAATATGGCTTACGCGCTCAAGATACGCGGCTTGCACAAGGCCGCCATCGCCGAGCGCATTGGCCGTGCCGCCGCCATTCTGGAGCTGGACGCGCTTTTGCAGCGCAAGCCGCGCGAGCTGTCCGGCGGCCAGCGCCAACGCGTGGCGATGGGGCGCGCCATTGTGCGCGAGCCGGCCCTGTTCTTGTTTGACGAGCCATTGTCCAATCTGGACGCGCGTCTGCGCGGACAGATGCGGCTGGAAATCCAGCGCCTGCATCGTCGCCTCGCCACCACCAGCCTCTACGTGACGCACGATCAGGTGGAGGCCATGACGCTGGCTGATCGCGTCATCGTCATGAATCAGGGGCGGGTAGAGCAGGTGGGCGCGCCGGACGACATTTACGAGCGGCCTGCCTCGCTGTTTGTGGCCGGCTTCATGGGCGCGCCGGGCATGAACCTGCTGGAGGCCACGGTGGATGCCGATGGCCGGCGCGTGCTGCTGGGCGACGGGGCGGCGCTGCGCTTGGCCGAAACGCGGACTGATCTGGCCGGCAAGCCTCTGTCCGCCGGCGTTCGCCCGGAACATCTGGAGGCCGTTGGCGAGGAGGAAGCGGATGTCGTGATGCATGTGGAAAGCGTCGAATTGCTGGGAGCGGACAATTACGTCTATGGTATGTTGTCCGGCCAGGCGGTCGCCGCGCGCGTACCGCATGGGCTGAGACCGATAGCCGGCAGCCGGCTGCCGCTGCGGCTCAAGCCGTCATCCCTGCACCTGTTCGACAAAACCACGCAAAGGAGAGTGAGCGATGTCTGATCGCACTTGGCCCTATGCCGCGCTGGTGGCCCATCGCGGCGGCGGCGTCATGGCCCCGGAAAATACCCTGGCCGGCTTTCGCGAGGGTGTCCGTTACGGCTATCGCGCGGCGGAATGCGATGTGAAGCTGTCGGCGGACAATGTCTGTTTTTTGCTGCACGACGACACGCTGGACCGCACCTCCGACGCCAGAGGCCCTGCCGCCGGCAAAACCATGGCCGAGCTGGCCTGCGTTGACGCAGGCGGCTGGCGCGGCGCGGCCTTCGCGGGCGAAGCGCTGCCCACGCTGCATCAGGTGGCTGCTTGGTGTCGCGCGCAAGACATGCTGCTCAATATCGAAATCAAACCCTGCCCGGGGCGTGACGAGGAAACCGGCCGGCGGGTGGCGCATGAAGCCGCCCGGCTGTGGCAAGGCGCGACCATTGCCCCCTTGTTGTCCTCTTTCAGCGACAGCGCACTGCGCGCCGCGCAGGCGGCGGAGCCGCAACTGCCGCGTGCCTTTCTGGTGGAAACCATTCCTGCCGACTGGCAGCGCTTGCTGCGGGAAATGGATTGTATTGCCTTGCATTGCGACCACGAGACCCTGACCCGGGAGCTGGCCGCCGACATCAAGGCGGCGGGCTACCAGCTGCTGTGCTACACGGTAAACAGCGTGGAGCGCGCGCGCGAATTGCGGTCCTGGGGCGTGGACAGTGTGTGTACCGACCGGCTGGATCTGCTGCAGCCGGGCAAGCTGGATTGATCCATGACTCCTGTCGTCAGTAGAAAACGAAAAAAGCCGGCATCAGCCGGCTTTTTTCATGCAATGCAAACGGCTCAGGCTTCCGGATGCCGGGCGGCCATGATGGCCCAGCAGTCCGCCATGAGCTGCAACTGCTCCTCGCTGTAGAGATCAAGGAAAGCGGCTCTGACAAAGGCCACGTGCTGATCCAAAATCTTCTCGAACCGGGCTTTTCCTTCCGGCGTCAACATTGCATAGGCACCGCGTCTGTCCTCCTCCGCCACATTCTTGGTGGTGAAACCAGCCTTCTCCAGTCTGTCCACTGCACGGCTAACGCCGCTGCGGGTAAGGATGCTTTGCTCCGCGAGATCCTGAATGCGCAGTTTGCCGCCCGGCGCGTAATTTAGTCGCAGCAAAATTTCGTATTCGACATGGGTGATGCCGAATTCGCTCTGCAACTGGGCTTCCAGCAGTTTATTGAGGGTGGTGTGGGTTTTGAGCAGGCCGCCCCAGGCTGCTCTTTCCAGTGGAGTGAATCGCTGTTGCGTCATTCTTGTATCCTGTTCTTGACAGTGCGTGCGCACGCACATATTATTCAAATGCTTGCGCAAGCACCTACCTTATCAATTGTCGCTTTTGATAGCAACTACCAAGGAAACTGTAATGAAAAAACTCGCCTTTTTTGCAAGTGTGATTCTGTCTGCTGCATTTCTGTCCAATGCTGCTTCCGCGGCGGATCACAGCGTCAAAGCCGCTGCTGCATCCCGTGCCATGAGTGACGTTACTATGGAAGTGGTGGTGTCCAAGCCCAAGCCAGGCGTCGAGCTGAAGGATCTGCTGGCAGCCGACAAGGCAATGGAGCAGCAGTTTGTCAAAAAGCAGCATGGCTTCCTTGGCCGCAAGGTGGCCGTAGCCAAGGATGGCTCCGTGTTTGTTGTGGTGCAGTGGCGCACCATGAAGGATGCTGACGACGCGGCCGCTAAGTTCATGACTGACCCCAGCGCCAAGGCGCGCGGTGCGATTTCCGACGTTTCGTTGTTCGAGCATTATGTAGTGACTCACTGAGTCGCAAATTATAGGCAGGCGATATGGCAAATATGCACTCAAGTCCACGTGAAATTCTGCAGCGATTCTATCTCCAGGCGCTGACCGTCAACGCAGACACCACTCCGCAAGCGGTGCTGGAGGAGGTGTTAGCGGATGACTTTCAGTCGATCAATTCGCAAGAAACCAAAGACAAGGCCACGCTGATCAGGCAGATAGCGGCTATTTGGGCCGTTGTGCCAGATCTGAAGTTCGAGCCGCAGGACAAGCTGATGGATGGCTCCAAAGTGGTTATCCGTTCGGTCGCCAGTGGCACGCCCAAGGGCAATTTCATGGGTATGGTCTGTGATGGCGGCAAAAGCTTCCGCATCGACACGATTGATATTCATGAGCTGGCCGATGGCAGGATCTGGCGCGTTCACCATGTAGAAGACTGGGCGTCGGCGCTGAGGCAGTTGAAAGAGTGATGAGGGCCGGACATCGCGGCGCGAGTCTGACTGCTCACTGCCAGGATGTGGAAAACGCCGGGGAAGCCCCGGCTTTTTTCATGCTTCGCCTGCCTCGCGTACAACGGCCATGGTTGGCCGAAGGCGCGGGTCTCTGGCGGTTTACAACCCCTTGATGCTGCGTTGCGGCGCTTCGCCGCGCTTTGGGTACAGCCTGCGTCGGCGCGCCTTGCCCCAAGCGTAAAACTGATTTTGTTAGCCGCGCTTATTGCGCAGGCGCTTATTGCGCAGGCGCTTGTTGCGCCTGCAGCTGGCGCTGGGTATCAATCACTTTCTGGATGGTGATGCCGCTGGCCAGGGTGAAGAACTTGTCCCAGCTGTCGTGCTTGTCGTGCGTGTACAGCTTGATGTCCTGGCGTTCTTCCGGGGTCAGCAACACCAGGGATGCCATTTTCCAATTTTGCGAGGTGTTCATTTTGGCGATATCCATGGCCAGCAAGGTGTGGCGGGCGCGAGCTCCGCTCCAGACGCCAATGGCCAGCAGGGCCAGGATGATAATCAGCGGCTTGCGCCAGCGGGATTGGGTATTGCTCATGATTGCCCTCGTTGTCTGTTTTCTTGATTTTCCGGTCGCATGGATTGCGGCCGGGTGGTTGCCGACGCTGCTCAGCAGCCCTTGTCGTCAAGATGCTTGTTCTTGGCGCGGCGCGCAAGGCCGATGGCGATGGGACTTTTATCCAGCGCCCGGCCAGCGGCCTGGTTTTGCAGGACGCGCTTGCCGCGTTGCGGTTCTTCGGTTTTCTTGCAGTCCACCGGCGCGCTGGCGGTATTGGCCAGTGTTGTTTGGCTTGGTAAAAGTAGGCAGGCAAGCAGACAAGCGACAGCGGCGCGCATGAGTATCCTCGGCATCGTTTTGGTGGATTTGCATGACAGTGAATCATGCGGTCGCACATGATTCCATTGTCAGGCAATTATCTCAAGTGCCTATTTATTAAAATATGTCAAGCGATCGGCGAATAATACTGAATAGGACGAACTGGCGGGTTGGGCGAAAGAAACGGTTTGGCAATGTTGGCGGTGAATAAGGCGAAGGCGGGGTGTGCCGATGAGAGGCAAACTGTCTGAACGGGCGATGGCTGCGGGAGGCGGCTGTCGCCCGGCCTGGCGGGTTTAATTGGCGATATAGAACACGCCCAGGCCAAGGGCTGCTCCGGCGGGCAAGTCGATAAGGTAGTGCTGCTTGGTAAACGCGCAGCTTAGCGCGATCAGGATGGGAAACAGCAGGCCCCACAAACCGACATAAGGCATGGCGTACATGGCGGTCAGCATGGCGACGGAGGTATGCATGCTGGGGAAGCAATTGGAGGACTTATCGTATTTCTGTACAAAGCGCAGGAATCTTACGGAAAGGCCATCCCGTTTCCCGTGATCGCGCCAGTGGGTGGGCGTTTCCACCGGAAGGAGCACAAAGAACACCATTTGCAATAGCAACAGCAGAATGAACGAGGCCGCCATGTAAGTGAATTCCCGGCTGTCGGAGACCAGCAGGTTCAGATAAATGATCGCTGGATAGTATAGAAAGCTGTAGATCCAGACCCACCATGGCTGAAAAGGAATCGCTTCATCGATGGGGGAGTGGTAGCGGCGGGTTTTCACCCATGTGCGGCGCTGGCACCAGAAATAGAACTGATAACAACCCACAATCAAAATAATGGACAGCAAAATATTGATGCAGTAATCGGTAAAAGTCATCTTGGCAAAGTATCGAAAATGAATAATTCAGTGAGGCGGCATTGTTGAAAGAATCCTCGGGGCGGTCAACAGAGCATGGTAATCCGGACAGTGCTGGTGCGGCAGCTGATGGGGTGTTCACGGCGGGAGGAGGCGGGTCATGAGGCGTCTGGTTGACGGGTGGCGGGCCCGGTCGCCCCGCATGGCCGGCACGGCGCTGGCGCTGTCGGTGCTGGCAACGGCGGGGGCCTTGGTTTGTTTGCTGATGCAGATGGGCGACCCGCATCCGCGGTGCTTTGAAAGCGCTGCGGCCTGTCCGTCATTGTGGGCGCAGCGGCGCTTGGCCGCGGCCGGCTTTCAGCTCAGCGTGCTGGTGTATTTTGCGGCCCTGGTATTGGCCTTGCGTTGTTGGCGGCTGGCTCGCGTCCGCAGCGCCCTGGCAGCGGCTTTCCCTTTTATGGCAGTGCTTGCCTTGTTCTTGTTGACGCTGTGGCTCTAACTTGCTGCGGCCAGTAAAAAAAGACGGCGCCCGAAAGCGCCGTTGAGGGGAGTTGGCCAGAGGAAATCAGGCCGCCAAATACGCTGTTTTCACCGTGGTGTAGAACTCGCGCGCATAGCGTCCTTGCTCGCGCGGCCCGAAACTGGAGCCTTTGCGGCCGCCAAAGGGCACGTGATAGTCCACACCGGCGGTAGGCAGGTTCACCATCACCATGCCGGCTTCGGCATGGCGGCGGAAGTGGCTGGCCAGCGATAGCGAACGGGTGCAGATGCCGGCGGCGAGGCCGAACTCGGTGTCATTGGCCAGCGCCAGCGCATGCGGGTAGTCGTCCGCGCGCTGTATTACCGCTACCGGGCCGAAGATTTCCTCGCGCACGATGCGGTGTGTCGATAAGCCTTCGGCAAACAAGGCGGGTTGCAAGTAGTAGCCGCGATATCGGGTTTCAACCACTTGGCCGCCGGCCACCAGCACGGCGCCTTCCTGCTGTCCGATGGCGATGTAGTCCAGGTTCTTGCGCAACTGCTCTTCGCTGGCCAGCGGGCCGATCTGCGTGTCCGGGCTGGTGGCGTGTCCCACGCGCAGGCTGGCGCAGCGGGCTGCCAGCGCCTCGACGAAATGGTCGTGGACGCCGGCGCAGACCACCAGCCGGCTGCTGGCCGTACAGCGCTGGCCCGTAGAGTAGAAGGCGCCGTTGACGGCGCATTCCACCGCTTGCGCGAGATCAGCGTCGTCGGCTACCACCAGCGGGTTCTTGCCGCCCATTTCCAGTTGCACGCGGATACCGCGCACCGCGCACTCCCGCGCCAGTTGGCGGCCGGTAGGGACGGAACCGGTAAAACTGAGGGCGTCTATGCCGGCGTCCAGCATGGCCGGGCCCAGCACGCGGCCCGGTCCGGTCACCAGATTGAACACGCCGTCCGGCAATCCGGCGCGCTTGAGAATATCGGCCAGTGCCCAGGCCGAGCCGGGCACCAGCTCGGCCGGCTTCAGCACCACCGTATTGCCAAAGGCCAGCGCCGGCGCGCTTTTCCAGGCGGGAATGGCGATGGGGAAGTTCCAGGGCGTGATCAGACCCACCACGCCCACCGGCTCCCGCTCCACCAGCACCTCTACGCCGGGCCGCACCGAGGCCAGCACATCGCCCTCCTGCCGCAAGGCTTCGCCAGCAAAGAACTTGAAGATCTGGCCGGCCCGGCTCACTTCCGCCACCGCTTCCGGCAGGGTCTTGCCTTCCTCGCGGGCCAGCAGCAGGCCCAGTTCGCTGCGCCGCGCCAGTATCTCGCTGCCGGCGGCGTCCAGCACATCTGATCGCTGTTGCGGCGTACTGGCCCGCCAGCGGGGCAGCGCCGCGCGGGCGGCGGCCACCGCCTCGCGCATGTCTTCCTCGCCGGCTTCGGCGTACTCGCCCACCAGATCGCCCAGATCGGACGGATTTCGGTTGGGGCACAGCCGCAATCCGTCACGCCATTGACCACCAATCAGCAAGGGATAGCGCTGCATGCTTACAGTTCCGGCAGTGCGGGGCGGCTGTCGAGCCCGGCCTGAATCACGGCGGCCACTCGTTCGCGTTCGGCACCGGCCAGCGGCATGCGCGGCGCGCGCACGTGTTCGGTGCCGACGCCCGCCATCGCCTCGCACAGCTTGAGGTTCTGCACCAGCTTCATGGAGACGTCCAGATGTAACAAGGGGGCGAACCAGCGGTAGATGGCGCGGGCTTCCTCCCAGCGGCCGGCGCGGGCCAGCCGGTAAATGGCGACGGTCTCTTTGGGGAAGGCCACCACCAGGCCGGCCACCCAGCCGTGCGCGCCCATCATCAGGCTTTCCAGTGCCAGGTCATCCACGCCGCTGAAGATGGCGTAGCGCTCGCCCACGGCGTTGATGGTGTCGGTAAGACGGCGAATGTCGCCGCTGGATTCCTTGATGGCGACGAACTTCGGTTCGGCGGCCATGGCTTTGAACATCTCCGGCGAGATGTCTACGCCGTAAGCGATGCGGTTGTTGTAGACCATGATGGGCAGGGGGCTGGCCGCCGCCACGCGGTGGTAATGGTTCAGCGTTTCGCGCTCGTCGGACACATAGCGCATGGCGGGCAGCACCATCAGGCCGTCTGCGCCGGCCTGGTGCGCCGCGCGGGCCAGATCTTCGGCGGCGCGGGTGCTGTCCTCCGCGATGGTGAGCAGCACCGGGACGCGACCCGCCACCGTATTCCGCGCGGCCTTGAGCAGAATGATCTTTTCATCGGCGGTCAGGGTGGAGGCTTCGCCCAGCGAACCGCAGAGGATGATGCCGTCCGCGCCGCAATCCAGTTGCCACTGGATGTGGCGGCAGGTGGCGTCGATATCGAGGCTTTCGTCGGCGTGGAACTTGGTGGTGACGGCCGGGAATACGCCAGTCCAGAGATGTGCCATGGGTGTTTCCTCCTGAAGGATGGGGTGGGATGTCCATTTCATGTTTCCATTTTTGTATCCAGTAATCAATCATTTTTGTATACAAAATTGCTTGTTTTGAATTTTCGTATGTTATTGCTGTGCAGCATGACAAATTTGCAACATGGCGATAATTTATTGATTTAATTGATTTTTATTGTGGAATTGGTTGATGGTGCAGGATTGTCCGACTGTTGGGTTTGTGCAAATTTTATCCTGATTATTGTATTCAATTTTGTATGCACCTAAAGTGAATCCATCATTTCGGGAGACAAGCATGGCGGTGTACGAATTCGAATGCATTGATGGCCATACGTGCGGTAATCCGGTGCGGCTGGTGGTGAAGGGGGAGCCCGTGCTGACGGGCGCTACCCAGGCGGAGCGCCGGCTGGACTTCCTCAAGCGGCTGGACTGGATGCGTACCGGCCTGATGTATGAACCGCGCGGCCATGCGCAGATGTCTGGCGCTTTTCTCTACCCACCCACGCGTGATGATTGCGACGTGGCGGTGCTGTACATCGAAACCAGCGGCTGTCTCCCCATGTGCGGGCACGGCACCATCGGTGTGGTGACCATGGCCATCGAGCACGGCGTGGTGACGCCGCGCACCCCGGGCGTGCTGAATCTGGACACGCCCGCCGGTAAGGTGGTGGCCCATTACACGCAGGAAGGGAGCAAGGTGAAGTCGGTGCGCCTGACCAATGTGCCGTCTTTCCTGCTATTGCAGGACATCGAGGTGGAGGTGGCGGCGCTGGGCCGGCTGAAGGCGGACATCGCCTACGGCGGCAATTTCTATCCCATCATCGAGCCCCAGCCCGGCTACCGCGATATGGCCGACTACACGCCGGCCCAGCTGGTGGCCATGGGCAATGAAGTGCGCGACTACATCAATCGCCACTACGACATCATTCACCCTGACAACCCGGACATTCGCGGCGTGCGCCATTGCATGTGGACGGGCGCGCCCAAGAGCGCAGGCTCGCACGCGGCCAACGCCGTGCTGTACGGCGCGGCCGCGCTGGATCGCTCTCCCTGCGGCACCGGCACCTCGGCCCGGCTGGCGCAGCGTCATGCGCGCGGCCTGATCGGCCAGGGCGAGCCCTTTGTGCATGAGAGCCTGATTGGCAGCCAGTTCATCGGCCGGGTGGAGGCGGAAACACGGGTGGGCGGCTTGCCGGCCATCATTCCCAGCATCGAGGGCTGGGCCATCACCACCGGCTACAACCGCATCTTGCTGGATGAGGCCGACCCCTATGTGCACGGCTTTGTGGTGGGGTAAGCCAGGATGAAACAAGTGGTGGTGATCGGCGCGGGGGTGGTGGGCATAGCCGCCGCGCTGCAATTGCAACAGGCCGGTTGCGCAGTCACCCTGCTGGACCGGGGTGAGCCGGCCCGCGAAACCAGTTTCGGCAACGCCGGCGCGCTGGCGGTGAGCGACATCATTCCCTTGGCCGAACCCGGCGTGCTGAAAAAAGTGCCCGGCTGGATGCTGGACCCGCTGGGCCCGCTGGCCATGCGCTGGCGCTATTTGCCCAGTCTTGCCCCTTGGTTGCTGCGTTTTGTCGCCGCCAGCCGGCCTTCTCGGGTAAGGGCGCTGACCGAAGCGCTGTCCGCGTTGTTGTCGCGGGTGAACCGCGATACCGAACCGCTGGCCGACCTGGCCGGCCTCAACGGCATCTGGCGACGGCATGGCTCGCTGACCCTGTATCGCGATGTAGCGGAGTATAGGTTGGCCGAAGAGGCGTGGCGGGAAAAGCGCCGCCACGGCGTGGCCTGGGAGCTGCTGAACGGCGAGGCCGTGCGTGATGCAGACGCCGCCCTGCTGCCGGGTTGGGAGTGCGCGGTGAAGGTGCGCGACTGGTCGCATGTGGACGACCCCTGGCTGTTTGCCGTGGGTCTGTTTGACGCTTTTCGCCGTCTGGGCGGGCAGTTTGTGCGGGCAGAGGCATCGTCCCTGCGCGAACGCGGCGGACGGGTGGACGGGGTTGAGCTGCAGAATGGCGGCGCGCTGGACGCCGACGAGGTGGTGGTGGCTTGCGGCGTGTGGAGCGACCGCTTTTTCAAGCCCATGGGCTGTCGCGTGCCGTTGGAAAGCGAGCGCGGTTATCACGTCACCCTGCCGAAGGCGGGCGTGTCATTGCGCCACTTTTTGCAATGCGCCAGCGAAAGCTTCGTCATTTTGCCGATGGCCAATGGCGGCCTGCGACTGGCCGGCACTGTGGAGCTGGCGCATCGCGACGCGCCCCCGGACTGGCGGCGCGCGCACATTCTGATCGACAAGGCGCGTGCCATCGTCGGCGATTTTTCCACCGAGGACATGAGCGTGTGGATGGGCAACCGCCCCTCGGTGCCGGACACCGTGCCGGTAATCGGCCCTTCGCCCCGTCATGCCGGGCTGTGGTTCGCTACCGGCCATGGCCATCTCGGCCTGACGCTGGCGGCCACTACTGGCGCTTTATTGGCGGACGCCATGCTGGGGCGAGAGCCCGGCATCGATATGCGGCCGTATCGGGTAGACCGTTTCTGACCGGTGGACGGCCCGGTCGTTGCAGGGCTTCAGTCGTCCGAAAAAGCACGGCGGGCAGAGCCCGCCGGCACAACAAGCATGTCGCAAAGGAGAAAACGAGATGGTGCAGAACAAGTTTGGCGAATGGACCTGGGTGGTGGCGCTGGGCGGCATGATGGCGCCCTTTGCGGTGATGTCGGCGCAGGCGCAAGCCGATACGGTGGTGAAGATCGGTTTTTCTTCGCCGCTGTCCGGCCCGCAGGCCCACTATGGCAAGGACAACGAAAACGCCACCCGCATGGCCATCGATGACCTCAACGCCAAGGGTTTGGTGGTGGGCGGCCAGAAGGTGAAGTTCGAGATGGTGTCCGAGGATGATCAGGCTGACCCGCGCGTTGGCACCCAGGCGGCGCAGCGCCTGGTGGATGCCGGCGTCAAAGCCGTGATTGGCCACTTCAACTCCGGGGTATCCATTCCGGCTTCCAAGATTTACTTCGATGCAGGCATCCCGCAGTTGTCGGTGTCCACCAATCCCACCTACACCCAGCAAGGCTACAAGACCACCTTCCGACTGGTGGGCAGCGACAGCCAGGTGGGCGGCGCGCTGGGCCAGTTTGCGGTAAAAACGCTCAAGGCCAAGAGCATTGTCGCCATCGATGATCGCACCGCCTACGGTCAGGGGCTGGCCGACGAGTTCGTCAAATCGGTCACCGCCAATGGCGGTAAGGTGCTGCGCCGCGAGTACACCACCGACAAGGCCACCGATTTCACCTCCATCCTCACCTCGGTGAAGGCGGTGAACCCCGAAGTGATCTTCTACGGCGGCGCCGACGCACAAGCCGCGCCGATGGCCAAGCAGCTCAAGCGGCTGGGCATGAAAGCCAAGTTGATGGGGGGCGACATGCTCAATACGCCCAACTTCATCACGCTGGCCGGCGCGGATGCCGCGGGTCACTACTCGGCGGTGCCCGGCGGCGTGCTGACCGCGCGTCCGGCCGGCAAGGAGTTTGAAAAGCGCTACAAGGACCGCTTCCATCTGGATGTGGTGCTGCTGGGGCCGCAGTTTTACGACGGCGTGATGCTGGTGGCCGAAGCCATGAAGCAGGCCGGCTCGGTGGAGCCCGCCAAGTACCTGCCCAAACTGGCCTCCATCCGCTACAGCGGCGTGACTGCCGACTTCGCCTTCGACCGCAGCGGCAATCTGCAAAAAGCGCCGGTCACGCTGTCGGTGGTGAAGAACAATGCCTGGGCAGTGGAAAGCGTCGTGCGCTGACGGTTGCCGGCATCGGGTCTCTTGCACTGGGGGCGGCGTAGGCCGCCCGTTTTTTTGGGGAGAAAATCATGCACACAGCCTTGTCCTGGCCTGAGGTGCTGGACGTGGTGGACATGCATACCGGCGGTGAGCCGGTGCGCATCGTCCGCAAGCTGGAAGGGTTGGCCGAAGGCGGGGATATCCTCGCCAAACGGCGGCATTTTGCCGAACGGCATGATGATGTGCGCCGCTTGCTGATGTATGAACCGCGCGGCCACGCCGACATGTACGGCGCGGTGCTGGTAGCGCCGAGCTTGCCGGGCGCGGATCTGGCGGTGCTGTTCATCCACAACGAAGGCTACAGCACCATGTGCGGACACGCTGTTATCGCGCTGGGCCGTTACGCGGTGGATTACGGCCTGGTGCCGGCCAGCGGGCCTTTGACCCGGGTGGGCATCGAATGTCCGTGCGGGCTGGTCGAGGCTTGGGTAGAAATACAGGATGGCCGCAGCGGCAGGGTGTTTTTTGATAGCGTGCCGGCCTTCGCGTTGGCGCTGGATGTGGCGGTGACGCTGCCGGAGGCGGGCGCATTGACCGTGGATGTGGGTTATGGCGGCGCGTTTTACGCGTTGGCGCCGGCTGTCGCGCTGGGCGTTAGCCTGGACGGCCCGGTGGCGGCACTGAAAGCGGCTGCCGGCCGGCTGAGCGAGGCCGTTCGGCAAACCTTGCCCATTCGTCATCCGCTGCATGAGGATCTCGGCTTCTTGTACGGCAGCATTCTCAGCGATGGCCGCGAGCGGGCGGCGGATGGCGCGAGCAGCAATGTGTGCGTGTTTGCCGATGCCGAGGTGGACCGCAGCCCCACCGGCTCCGGTGTTACCGCCCGCATGGCGGTGCGCTACGCGCGCGGCCGGGTGGCCTTGGGAGAGCGCTGTGTGTTTCGCAGCCTCACCGGGGCGGAATTCAGCGCGGAGGTACGCCGGGAGGTGGATCTTGCCGGCCTGCCGGCGGTGGTGGTGCGGGTGGGCGGGCAGGCGCATTACAGCGGCGAAGCCCGGTTCTGGCTGGAGGAGGGCGACGAGATCGGCCGGGGCTTCCTCTTGCGCTGAGGCGGCTTGAGCCGCAGGCAAAACCGCTGATCCTGCATTGCGCCTGCTTGCCGTCCGGCTGGTGCTGCCTGCATCGGCGCGCCTTTGCAAGGTGTTGTCGGCGGTGCTCAGGGCGCGCTGGTTTGCTGGGGTGGCGACGTGTTCGAAAGAGCTGTTGAGTATTTGCTCGACAAGAATTATTATTAGCAAGCTAATTATTTTGCTGTTAATGATATGACGACATCGCATCAGGAACTGGCCGAGTTGCTCGGCCATGTGCCCAAAGTCTGGCGGGCCTTGCTGGACAAGCGCCTCAAACCCTACGGCTTTTCCCAGGCCACCTGGCAAGTGCTGCTGAAACTGCGCCGCGCCGGTCAGCCTTTGCTGCAAGCCGAACTGGCCGCGCGCATTGGTATTGAGCCCGCCTCGCTGGTGCGCTTGCTGGATGTGCTGCAGCAGGATGGCTGGATCACCCGCGAACCGGACCCGGATGATCGCCGCGCCAAACGCGTGTGGCTCACCGCCAAGGCGGAGCAGGTATCGGCCGAACTGTTGACCGTGGCCGACGCGCTCAAGGCCGAACTGCTGTCCGGCCTTGAGCCGCAGGCGCTGGTGGCCTGCGTTGCCACCTTGCGACAGATTGCTTTGGCGGCAGAAGACGCCGCCAGCCGGGAACAGGCCGAGTGAACAGCCGGCTGTGGGTAACGGTGGCGGTGATGGCCGCCACCGTGATGCAAGTGCTGGACACCACTATCGTCAACGTGGCCTTGCCGCAGATGCAGGGCGAACTGGGCGCCACCTCGGACCAGATCAGCTGGGTGCTCACTAGCTATCTGGTGGCCAGCGCCATCTGCATGCCGCTCACCGGCTATCTCACCGACCGGCTGGGGCGGAGGCGTTATCTCCTGTATTCCATCAGCGGTTTCGTCATCGCCTCCATGCTGTGCGGCGTGGCGATGAATCTGACGCAGATCGTGCTGTTCCGCCTGTTGCAAGGCGTGTTCGGCGCGGCGCTGGTGCCCTTGTCGCAAGCCATCATGGTGGACAACTACCCGCGCGAGGAGCGCGGGCGCGCCATGGCCATCTGGGGCATGGGGGTGATGGTGGGGCCGATTGCCGGGCCGACGCTGGGTGGTTGGCTTACCGATGTTTTCGACTGGCGCTGGACCTTTTTCATCAACCTGCCGGTGGGTGTGCTGTCGCTGTTTCTGGCGCGGCAGGTGCCGGATACCGAGCGCCGTCAGCGCAGTATCGACTGGCTGGGGCTGGCAATGATTTCTTGCGCTATCGGCGGCATCCAGTATGTGCTGGACCGTGGCAACGGCGATGACTGGTTCGCCAGCTCCGGTATTGTGGCCGCAGCCTTGCTGGCCGTGCTGGGGTTGGCCGGTTTCATCTGGCGCGGACTGTCGGCCGAAGCGCATCCCCTGTTTGACCTGCACATGTTCCGCGACCGCAATTTCGTGGCCGCCAGTTTTGTCATCGCCGCGCTGGGTTTGTCGATGTATGGCGCGATGGTGATCCAGCCCATCATGCTGGAGGGGCTGTTCCAGTACCCGACGCTGGATACCGGCATGATCATGGCCCCGCGCGGGGTGGCCAGCTTTGTCAGCATGATGATTGTGGGGCGGCTGATCGGCAAAGTGGACTCACGGCTGATCATCGGCACCGGTTTGCTGATCGGCGCTACCGGCACCTGGGTGTGCACCCATTACACGCTGGACACCAGTCCGGCCTGGTTTGTCTGGCCGGTGCTGCTGCAAGGTTTTGGCCTGGGCATGATCTATGTGCCGCTGTCGGCCATGGCCATGTCCACGTTGCCGGCGCGGCTGTCGGCCGAAGCCGCCGGCCTGTTCAGCCTGTTGCGCACCATGGGTTCTTCGGTGGGCATTGCCATTGTCAGCACGGCGTACACGCGCGGCACGCAACACGCCTGGAACGTGCTGGGCGGTTTTTTCAACGAATACAACCCGGCCTTGCAGGATTATTTGCAGCGGCTGGGCAAGGCGGCGCTGGACCCGAGCGTGGCCCAGCGGCTGGCGCTGGAGTTGGACAAGCAGGCGCGCATGGTGTCGATTGTGGATGTGTATTGGCTGATCACCTTCAGTTTCCTTGCCATGCTGCCCTTGCTGCTGTTGCTCAAGCCGAGGCAGGGCGGTGGCCTGCCACCGGAAATGACGGCGCACGAGTAGCCTTGAAGGTGGATGCAAACAAAAAACGGCAGCCGGAAGGCTGCCGTTTTTTGTTTAATGCCGACGGAGGCTTATTGCGGTACGTGCGGTGCCAGGGTGGCCAGCAACTGGGCCAGCACCTTGGGGTTGCCGGCCACGATGTCGCCGGATTCCAGCCAGCCTTGTTCGCCGGTGAGGTCGGTCACAATGCCGCCGGCTTCCTGCACGATCAGGCTGCCCGCTGCAATGTCCCAGGGCTGCAGATTGAGTTCCCAGAAGCCTTCAACGCGGCCGCAGGCCACATTGCACAAGTCCAGCGAAGCCGCGCCTTCGCGACGCACGCCGGCGGTCTTGCCGATGACATCCTTCAGCATGCCCATGTATTGGTCGATGTAGCTTTGGTCGGAAACGGGGAAACCGGTGGCGATGACGCACTCGTTCATCATGAAGCGGCGAGACACGCGGATGCGGCGGTCGTTGAGGAAGGCGCCCACACCGCGGCTGGCGGTGAAGAGATCGTTACGGTTGAGGTCGTACACCACGGCCTGCTGGATCTGGCCCTTGTGCGCCAGTGCGATGGAAATCGCGTATTGCGGGTGGCCGCGCAGGAAGTTGGTGGTGCCGTCGATGGGGTCGATGATCCATTCGTATTCGGAAGTGCCCATGCCTTTGGCGCCCGACTCTTCTGCTAGAATGGCGTGCTTCGGATAGGCTTCCAGAATGACGTCGATGATGGCCTGCTCGGCGGCGCGGTCCACCTCGGTGACGAAGTCATTGTGCTTTTTCTTTTCTACGCGAATGGCGTCGAGGTTGAGCGACGCGCGCTGGATAACATTGCCAGCGCGGCGAGCGGCTTTAACCGCGACATTGAGCATCGGATGCATTGACGGCCTCTAGACTAAGAACAGATGTCAGCAAAATGGCTCGACATCTGTGAGTAACAATCTGGGTTAAGGAACAAAAAAACCCGACGCGGGTGCGCGGGCTTTTGGTAATGCCCGCCATTTTAATGTGAAATCGTCGATGAATAAACCCCAAGTACCTGATTTTCTGCAAAACATTCGCATTGTGCTGGCCAGACCGAATCATCCGGGCAACATCGGCTCGGCCGCCCGAGCCATGAAAACCATGGGTTTGCACCGGCTTTATCTGGTGGAACCCAAGGTGTTTCCCAGTGATGAAGCCAACACATTGGCCTCCGGCGCGGTGGATGTGCTGGACAACGCCGTGGTGGTATCGACATTGGCCGAAGCGCTGGCCGATGTGACCGTGGCTTGCGCGCTGACCAGCCGCCGCCGCGAACTCACCACCCCCCTGTCCACGCCGCGCGACACCACGCCGGAGCTGATTGCCCGCGCCCGCGACGGCGAGCAGGTGGCATTGGTGTTCGGCAACGAAACCTTTGGCCTCTCCATCGACGAAGTGGAGCAGTGCAACCGGCTGGTGACCATTCCCGGCAACCCGGACTATTTTTCGCTCAATCTGGCCATGGCCGTGCAGGTGATGACCTACGAGCTGTTCAGCCACACCGGGGTGGATGTGGAATACCTGCGACCAGAGAGCGAAACCGCCACGCTGGGCGAGGTGGAGGGTTTTTGCGGCCATCTGGACGACACCATGGCCGCCATCGGCTATTACCAGCGCCGCAACAGCGAGCGCCTGATGCGGCGCATGCGGGCCCTGTTCAACCGCGCCGGCATGTTGCGCGAGGAAGTGGACATCCTGCGCGGCCTGATGAAACAGATCCAGCGCGTGGCAAGCGGCCATGGACGCGACGAGCAGGGCTGAGCGCTCTTTTCCTCTCCCTTATACCCACCAGGCGCTGCGCGACCTGGCTTTCCTCCTGTTGTCGCCGCCGCCCTGGCGCACTGGGAGGGATCTTTCTTCGGCCAACCTTCTCGGGCCGGACGGCCTCGGCCTCTTGGCTGCGCTGGAAGATGATCCAACCCCCTTGTCGCACTGGTTGGGGCCGACGCAAACCGGCGAGCGACTGGGCCGCTACGCCGAGCGTTTGCTGGCCTTCTGGTTCCGGCTGGCGCCCCATATCGAGACGGTGGCGGTCAATCTGCCGGTGCGCAACGCCGCCTTGCGCACCATTGGCGAGTTCGATTTCCTCATTCGGCTTGATGGCCGCCCGCTGCACGTGGAAACCGCCAGCAAGTTCTATCTGCAACTGGGCCATGGCCCAGATACTCTGATCGGCCCCAGCTTGCGCGACGCCTGGCGTCTGAAGGCCGCCAAACTGCAAGAGCAGTTGCGGCTGGCGCGCCATGCCGTGGCGCAGACGGTGCTGCCTGCCGATTTTCGGCAATGCGACAGCGCGGCCCGCGTGGCGGGCTGGTTCTTCTACGCTCCGGGTGCAGGGCCGCAACCGCCTTTGGCCGAGGAGCAACTCACCGGTTGGTATGCGCCGCTGACCGCGCCCTGGCCCCGGCAGGCGCAAGGCTCGCGCTGGGTATGGCTGTCGCGGCTGGGGTGGTTGTCGCCGGCGCGAGTGACCGAGGCGGCAACACGGGAAGAAGACAGCTTGCGCCGCGAGTTATTGCAATCCGCCGTACCGCAACTGGTGGCCGAATTACTGCCAGTGGGCGATGGCCATTGGGAAGAAATCTCGCGCGGTTTCGTCATTCCACCGGGCTGGCCGCAAGAAGAGCGGCTGACGGCCCTGCTCGATGAAGTGGGGCGGCTGGGAGCCGCATCGTGAAGCGGGTGCTGGTGGTGCATGCCACTCAGACCGGCCGCACCCTGCAGCTGGTGGATGCGCTGCTGCAAGGCTTGGCCGAAGCCGGGGATGAGGTGGTGGCGGAGTGTCTGTGCGGGCTGGATGCCGGGCCGGAGGCGGTGTTGCGCGCCGATGCGCTGGTGATCGCCACGCCGGAGAATTTCGGCTACATGGCGGGCGGCATCAAGGATTTCCTCGACCGCAGTTTTTATCCGCTGGAAGAGCGTACGGCCGGTTTGCCCTGGCTGATGCTGGTTTCCGCAGGCACCGATGGCGAAGGCGCGGCGCGTTCGGTGGAGCGTATTGTCGGCGGCTTGGCATGGCGGCGCGTGATGCCGGCTTTGCTGTGTCGCGGCGAGCCTGATGCGCAGATGTTGGCACAGGCGAGAGAGCGGGGCGAAGTGTTGGTCGCAGGCTTGCTGTCCGGCATGTGGTGATTCGGCGGGCATGACAAAGGCTGCCGGCCATGGGGCGGGCAGCCTTGCTGAGGCAAGCGTTGGGACGGATCAGACGCTGTTGGCGTGAGAGCAGCCGGAAACCAGATGCTTGAGCTCTTCCGGCTTCACCAGCTGGATGTGCTTGTGATCCACCACGATCCAGCCCTGCTGCTGGAATTTGGACAGCGTACGGCTTACGGTTTCCAGTTTCAGGCCGAGGAAGCTGCCGATTTCCTCGCGGCTCATGCGCAGGATGAAATCATTGGCGGCGAAACCGCGGGTGGACAGGCGCTGCGACAGATTCAGCAAGAAAGCGGCCAGCCGTTCTTCGGCTTTCATGTTGCCAAGCAGCAACATGACGTTCTGGTCGCGCACGATCTCGCGGCTCATCAGACGGAAGAAGTGGTGCTGCAAGCTGGGGATATCGCGCCCTAGGCTTTCCATGCGATTGAACGGCAGTTCGCAGACTTCGCTGTCCTCGAGGGCGATGGCGTCGCAGCCGTGGACATTGGACGAGATGCCGTCCAGGCCCATCAGTTCGCCGGACATCAGGAAGCCGGTAACCTGCTCGCGGCCATCCTGGCTCGCCACGCTGGTCTTGAAGAAACCGGTGCGCACGGCGAACAGCGATTTGAAACCTTCCCCGCTGCGGAAGAGATATTCGCCGCGCTTGAGGCGACGGCTCTGCCGGATGACGGCGTCGAGCTGCGTCATTTCGTCGCGGTTCAGCCCAACCGGCAGGCAAAGCTCGCGCAAGCTGCAGTTGGAGCAGGACACCTTGAGTGCGTGAATGGACGTGTGATTATTGTCGGACATGCTGTGTTTCGTACTACCTTGTAAAGAAGCTTGACCCTTGTCAAAGCGAAATTCGCACGTTTTCCGCAAATTTACCAGTCCACCAGAGGTTTTGCCATCGATAACCGACATGAATACCACCCACCCGTTTTCGCCCACCCACTTCGAATTCGATCGCGAGTTGATCGAACGTCTCGATGGCTCGGGGCCCAGATACACGTCCTACCCGACTGCTGACCGGTTCACACCGGCCTTTGGAGAGAAGGACTACCGACACTGGTTGAAGCAACGACGCATCGGCGCCAACCAGAAACCTATATCATTATACGCTCATATACCGTTCTGCAACACGGTTTGCTACTACTGCGGTTGCAACAAGATCATCACCAAGGACAAAACCCGCGCGGACCGCTACCTGGATTACCTGGAAAAGGAGATCCGCATGGTAGCCCAAACGCTGGGCTGTCGGGAAAAAGTGATCCAGTTGCATTTCGGCGGCGGCACGCCGACCTTCCTGTCGGACGATCAGCTTGATCGCCTGATGGGGATGCTACGCACTCACTTCGAATTTTTGCCCGAAGGAGAGTATTCCATTGAGATCGATCCGCGCAAGGTGGGTCGCGATACGGTGCATCATCTCGCGCGCCTGGGTTTCAACCGCATGAGCGTGGGCATCCAGGACTTCGACCCCAAGGTGCAGGAAGCGGTCAATCGCGTGCAATCGGAAGAGGAAACCCGCGAAGTGATCGAGGCGGCGCGGGAGGCGGGTTTCCGCTCTGTGAGCGTGGACCTGATCTACGGTTTGCCCTTGCAGACGCGCGAGTCGGTGCGCGAGACGCTGGAGCGCGTGATTGCGCTGAATCCGGATCGCATCGCCCTCTACAACTATGCGCATTTGCCCACCGTGTTCATGCCGCAGCGCCGCATCAATGAAGCCGACCTGCCAGCCGCCAGCGTGAAACTGGACATCCTGCAGGACTCGGTAAAAAGACTGAGCGACGCAGGCTATGTTTTTATCGGCATGGACCACTTCGCAAAGCCGGAGGACGACCTGGCCATCGCCTTGCGCCAAGCGCGTTTGCAGCGCAATTTCCAGGGTTACTCCACCCACGCGGACTGCGACATGATTGGTCTTGGCGTGTCATCCATCGGCAAGATCGGCCCCTGTTACACGCAAAGCCAGAAGGATGTGGACAGCTATTACCAGATGCTGGACGAAGGCCATCTGCCCACCATGCGCGGCATGACGCTGGATAGCGACGATATACTGCGGCGCAGCGTGATTCAGGCGCTGATGTGTCGTTTCAGCCTGTCGGTAGAGGCGATAGAGCAGGTGTTCGGCATCAATTTCGCCGACTACTTCGCCGAGGAACTGCCGGCCATCCGCGAGTACCACAAGATGGGCTTGCTGACCTTCGACGGCGATTTCCTCATGGTGGAGCCCAAGGGGCGCTTCCTGATTCGCAACATTGCCATGCTGTTCGACCGCCATTTGCGCGAGCGTCAAACGCATGCGAAGTATTCGAAAACCATCTGAAACCGGTTAGCAAGCGACCGTTTTTTGTTGTTTTCCGATATGAAAAAGGCCCGCCAGCGCGGGCTTTTTTCTTTGAAATGTGATGGTTTTTTACAACACATTGACGGAGTGTGACCACGCCCGGAGGGGGGACGCCGTCGGGGACAAGGTTGGCCGAAGGAAATTTTACCTGTTGAGAGTAGGGAAATTTCTTAACCCTGCGCCGCAGCATGCTATAGCAAAAAGGTGACCGCCACCGGACAAGGTGATTTAAATCGCCGCCCATTTGAAGAGCGGTCGCTTGGAAGAGCCAAATCCCAGGGAGAGCGGTCATGTTTCGTTTCGCAGCCAAAGGCATGCGACGGCTGAGTTATCCCAGCCGTTTCGCCATCATCGGCGCGGTGTTCGCCGTTGCGCTTGTCTATCTCACGTACGGGCTTTATCGCAGCAATCAGGACAATGCCGACTTCTCCGGCAAGGAACTGGTGGGCGCGCAGTACCTGAAGCCGGCCATGAGCCTGCTGGCGGATACGCAGAAGCAGCGCATGCTGGCGGAGAAAGGGCAAGCAAGCGCGGCTGGGCTGGATGCTGCCTGGGGGGCGCTGGATGCCACCCAGCGCGAGCTGGGGCCCAAACTGGCGGTGGATGCCGGTTGGCAAAGCCTGAGCGCCGCCTGGCAGGCGGTGAAGGCAGCGCCCTCGGCGGATAATCTGGATGCCTTGTCCGACAGGCTGAACGATCACATCGGGCTGGTGAGCGATCAGTCCAACCTGACGCTGGACCCGGATATCGACAGTTTTTATCTGATGGACGCGCTGACCGTGAAGTGGCCGGACTGGCTGATCCGCGCAGCGCGCGGCAATGCACTGATCGAGCGTTCCAGCGCCAAGCCGCTGGGGGCCGGCGAGCATGACCACGCCGTCGAGTTGCGTCCCTTGCTGGCGGACGCCTTGTCCGGCTTGCAGAACGACCTGACCAAGGCGGTAGCCTACAACCCCGGTCTGAAAGGCGTGCTTGCCGCCAAGGAGGAGGCGCTGATGTCGCAAGCCAAAACCAATGGCGCGCAACTGGACAAGGCGGTGGCGGGCGGCCAGGCCAGCGCCGCGGGCTTGCACGAAGGCACTTTGCAAAGCGCGCAGGCATTCCAGCAGGCGGCGTTGGATCAGCTGGAGTCGCTGCTGAGGGCGCGGCTTGACCGCATCCTGTTGCAGCGCGACATCTATATGGCTTGCGCCTTGTTTGCTCTCTTGCTGTCGGCTTATCTGTTCATTGCTTTGTATCTGTCCATTACCGCGCAACTGGGCGGGGAGCCTTTCTACGTGCAAGAGGTGGTGCAGCAGATTGCCAGTGGCAAGCTGGATACGCGCATCAGCATTGAAGACAAGGATGGGGACAGCCTGTTGGCCGCCATTCGCGGCATGCGCAACGAGCTTCGCGAAACCGTCAGCGGGCTGATCGCCACATCGCGTCAGCTGGATGCGGCAGCCACGCAGGTGGCGGACAGCGCGCAGCAGGTGGCCAGTGGCAGTGAGCGGCAAAATGAGGCCGCGTCCAGCATGGCCGCAGCGGTGGAGGAGTTGAGCACCAGTCTGTCGGTCAGCGCGGAGCGCTCGGAAGAGGCCGACCAGCTGTCGCGCTCGGCGGTGAACCAGTCGGCAACCGGCGTGGCGGTGATCGGCAACGCCAGCCAGAGCATGAGCAGCATCGTGTCTTCCATCGGCGAAGTGGCCGGCACCATCGAAAAGCTCAGCCGGCAGTCTGAATCTATTGCCGGCATTGTGGATGTGATTCGCGATGTGGCGGATCAGACCAATCTGCTGGCGTTGAACGCGGCTATAGAGGCGGCGCGCGCCGGCGAGCAGGGCAGGGGCTTCGCGGTGGTGGCCGACGAAGTGCGCAAGCTGGCGGAACGCACGGCGCAATCCACCACCGAGATCGCGTCTATCGTGCAGGAAATCCAGGGCACCACCCGCCATGTGGTGGGCGACATGAGCACCAGCCGCCGCATTGTGGAAGAGGGGCAGGGCAAGGCGGATGAGGCGCGCAGCGTGATGGGCGACATTCGCGGCCAGATCGATCAGGCTTGCGAGGCAGTGGCCGAGATTCGCAATGCGCTGGGCGAGCAAAGCCAGACCAGCCAGATCATCGCCCGCAACGTGGAGCAGGTGGCGCAGATGTCGGAGGAAAACAGCCGGGCGGTGAAGAGCTCCGCCGAAACGGTGGTTGGTCTGAAAAACCTGTCCGGTCAGCTGGCCGAACTGGCGGGCCGGTTTACCGTTTAGCCGGCAGGCTGTCGCCACATGGCCTGCTCTGTCCGGGGCAGGCAGAAGGGCCGCCCGTGGGCGGCCCTTGATCATGGCAGGCGCTTGGCGTTCAGGCGCCTGCCGCTGCGGCCGCTTCGGCAGCCCAGCGTGTGTCGCGGTCGCCCGCTACGAAATAGGCGGCCTTGCTGCGCGGCAGCGAGGGCAGGCCGCGAATGGCGTCGGCCAGCTTCTCCGCCATCATGATCACCGGCGCGTTGAGGTTGCCGGTGGTGACCATCGGCATGATGGAGGCGTCCACCACCCGCAGCCCGTCCACGCCGTGCACCCGGCCCTGCTTGTCCACCACGGCCATCTCGTCGTAACCCATCTTGCAGGTGCAGGACGGATGCAGCGCCGTTTCCGCGTGCTGACGCACGAAGTCGTCGATTTCGGCGTCGGTCCGCACCATCATGCCCGGCTTTATTTCATCGCCGCGGAAAGCGTCGAAAGCCTGCTGGGCGACAATCTCGCGCGTCAGCCGCACGCCGGCGCGGAATTCCTGCCAGTCCACCTCGTGCGCCATGTAGTTGAAGCGCAGCAGCGGCTTGACGCGAGGGTCGCGGCTGGCCAGCCGCACAAAGCCGGTGCTGGGCGAGCGCATGGAACCCACATGGCACTGGAAGCCGTGCGCTTTCACTGGATTGCTGCCGTCGTAATTCATCGCCAGCGGAATGAAGTGATATTGCAGGTTGGGCCAGGCGAAGTCGGTGCTGCTGCGGATGAAGCCGCCGGCCTCGAAGTGGTTGGTGGCACCGTGGCCGGTGCCGTTGAGATACCACTCGATGCCGATCGGCGGTTTGTTCCACCACTGTAGGGCCGGGTACAGCGATACCGGCTGTTTGCAGTGGTATTGCAGGTACATTTCCAGATGATCCTGCAAGTTTTCGCCGACGCCCGGCAGGTGCACCACCGAGCCGATGCCGTGCTCGCGCAGTTGGTCGGCGTTGCCGACGCCCGAGCGCTGCAGCAATTGCGGGGTGGCGATGGCGCCGTTGCAGACGATTACTTCTCGCTCGGCGCGCGCCTCGTGCAGTGCATGGCCTTGCAGATAGCTCACGCCGACGGCGCGGTTGCCGGCAAAGACGATCTGGTCGGCCAACGCGCGGGTGCGCACGGTGAGATTGGGGCGCTCGCGGGCGCTGTCCAGATACGCCAGCGAGGTGCTGCAGCGGCGGCCGCCCGGCGTGGTGGTGCGGTCCATCGGGCCGAAACCTTCCTGCCGGTAGCCGTTAAGGTCGTCGGTGCGCGGGTAACCGGCCTGTTCGCCGGCTTCGATCAGCGCGTGGTAGAGCGGGTTGTTGCCGGCTTTGGGCGTGGCGACGTGCAGGGGGCCGTGGCCGCCGTGGTAGTCGTTGGCGCCCAGGTCGTAGCACTCGGCCTTGCGGAAGTAAGGCAGGCAGTCCAGATAGCTCCAGTCTTCCAGGCCCGGGTTTTGCGCCCAGCCGTCGTAGTCCAGCGCGTTGCCCCGGATGTAAACCATGCCGTTGATCAGCGAGGAGCCGCCAAGCCCCTTGCCGCGCCCTTGCGTCATGATGCGATTGCCCATGTGCGGCTCGGGCAGCGTGGTGTAGGCCCAGTTGTAGGTGGTGCCTTGCAGCGGGTAGGCCAGCGCGGCCGGCATCTGGGTGCGCCAGTCCAGTCGCCAGTCCGGCCCGCCGGCTTCCAGCAACAGCACACGCACTTGCGGGTCTTCGGTGAGGCGGGCTGCCAGCACGCAGCCGGCGGAGCCGGCGCCCACGATGATGTAGTCAAAGGTCGAGGACATGCTTGCTCCTGCAAGAGGGGTCTTCGGCAAACCCGTGCCGTGCGTCTGGGCAAGGGCAGACAGGCCGCACGCAAGCCCGGTACTGGGCTGCGGGTTCGGGGATCTCTTTACGATGTGGCGATGCCTTGTTGAAAGCGGCTGCCAATACCCGCCAGCAAAACGACTGATGCGGCGTTGCGCCTCCTTGCCGTACTCAAGTACTGCCCGCGTCGGTGCGGCACCGCATCAGGGGTTTGTTGGTCGCCATTACTCGTAAGGGCAGGCCACGCCGCTTAGCTCCACATACACGCTCTTGCGTTGGGTGTAGCAGTCCACGGCGGCCAGGCTGTTTTCATAGCCGAGGCCCGATTCCTTGTAGCCGCCAAAGGGCATCTCGATCGGGGTGATGTTGTAGTTGTTGATCCAGCACACGCCGGCCTGCAGTTTGCCGATGACGCGATGGGCGCGGGCCAGATCGCGGGTGAAGATGCCGGCGGCCAGTCCCAGCCGGGTGGCGTTGGCGCGGCGGATCACTTCGTCTTCGCTGTCGAAGGTGAGGACGGACATTACCGGGCCGAAGATTTCCTCGCGCACGATGGACATGTCGTCGGTACAGCCATCGAAGATGGTGGGTTCGATGAACCATCCGGCTTCGCAGCCCGGTACGGCGACGCGCTTGCCGCCGGCGGCCAGGCGCGCGCCTTCCGCCAAGCCTTGCTCAATATGGCGCAGCACGCCTTGGGCGTGGCTGGCCGACACTTGCGCGCCGATCTGGGTGTCCGGCCGCATCGGGTGGCCGATTTTCAGCTTGGCGGTGCGCGCCAGTAGTTTATCCATGAAGGCCTTGTGCACGCCGCGAGCGACAAACACGCGCGTGCCGTTGGTGCAGATTTCGCCCTGGGTGTAGAAGTTGGCCAGCATGGCGGCGGATACGGCCTGGTCGATGTCGGCATCGTCAAACACGATCAGCGGCGATTTGCCGCCCAGCTCCATGGTGACGCGCTTCAGAGTGGAGGCGGCGTCTTTCATGATGGCCTTGCCGGTTTCCACCGAGCCGGTGATCGATACCTTGGCCACGCGCTCGTCGGCGATCAGCTGGCGCGCCACACTGGAGCTGCCCTGGATCACATTGAACACGCCGTCCGGCACGCCGGCTTCGCTGTAGATTTCCGCCAGCAGGGCCGCGCTCATCGGCGTCATGCCGGAGGGCTTGTAGATCATGGCGTTGCCGCAGGCCAGCGCCGGCGCGGATTTCCAGCAGGCGATCTGGATGGGATAGTTCCAGGCGCCGATGCCCAGACACACGCCCAGCGGTTCGCGGCGGGTGTAGGCGAAGGCGCCTTTAAGCGGGATGTGTTCGCCGTGGATGCTGGCGGCGATGCCGGCGAAGTATTCGATGCAGTCGGCGCCGGACAGTACGTCCACCGCTTCCGCCTCCTGAATGGGTTTGCCGTTGTCCCGCACTTCCAGTTCGGCCAGTTCGCGATTGCGGGCGCGCAGCAAGGCCACGGCGCGGTTGAGGATGCGGCCGCGTTCCGCGCCGCTCATTTCGCTCCAGACGGCGAATCCCGCCTCCGCCGCGCGTACGGCGGCTTCGGCCTCGGCGCTGCCGGCCTGTTGTACGCGGCACAGCAGCTCGCCAGTGGCGGGGTCGTGGTTGTCGGCCAGCGGCAGGGCGGGGTTATCCAGATAACGGCCACCGATATAGCTTCTCAGGATGCCATCTTTCACTGCAGTTTCCTCTTTGGTGTTCGCCCCGGGCCAGCCGGCAACCGGCTACAGGCGATGCGTGCGTTCAGCCCGGCGCGATGCGTCCGGGCCTTCCATTGGGCCATAAAGCCTGCAGCGCCCGCCTGTCCATGAGCGACAGGCGGGCGCGATCGGACGACAAGCGCTTGGGCCGATGATGACATCGGCAAGCCGCGTCCGGCAATGCGCCGTTGGCGGCATCGCTCAGCGCAGCACCACGGTGCGGTTGTCGTTGAGAAACACGCGGCGCTCCAGGTGGTAACGCACTGCGCGCGACAGGGCCAGGCACTCCATGTCGCGGCCTGTGGCCTGGAGGTCGTCCGGGGCATGGGCGTGATCCACCCGGTCCACCACCTGTTCGATGATCGGGCCTTCGTCCAGATCGTCGGTGATGTAGTGGGCGGTGGCGCCGATCAGCTTTACGCCGCGTTCGTAGGCTTGCTGGTAAGGCCGCGCGCCCTTGAAGCCAGGGAGAAATGAGTGGTGGATGTTGATGGCGCGACCAGATAGCCAGGCCGACATTTCGCTGCTCAGTACCTGCATGTAACGCGCCAGGATGACCAGTTCGACACCGCTGGCTTCAATCAGTTCGCGCAGCGCCGCCTCTTGCTGCGGCTTAGTGTCCGCGCTGATGGGCAGGTGGTAGTAAGGCAGGCCGTAGGCGTCGGCAATGGGCTTGAGATCAGGGTGGTTGGATGCTACCGCCACCACGTCCATGTCCAGATCGCCCATTTTTTGCCGGTAGAGCAGGTCGTTGAGGCAGTGGTCCAGCTTGGACACCATGATCAGTACGCGGGCGCGCTCTCGGCGGTCGTGCAGCCGCCAGGCCAGACCCTGAAAGTGGGTGCGCATGCCTTCCATGCCTTCGGCCAACCTGGCGCGGTCGAAACCCTCGCTTTGCGGATGAAACACACAGCGCACGAAAAAGCGCCGGCTGATCGGGTCGTCGAACACCGCCAGTTCGTCCAGATAGCAGCCTTGCGCTTCCAGGAGGGCGGAGAAGGCGGCCACCTGACCGGAGGCGCTCTGGCAGGTGAAGCTCAGAACATAAGAAGGTGTGTTGTGCATGGCTCGTGGTCCGGGCTGTGGGCCGACCTGCGCGGGTGGCGCGGGGGCCGCGTAAGGGAGGGCCGGCGGCTGGCTTCCCGCCTGACTGCCGGCAGCGTTTGTTTGGTCGATGACGCGCACCGTGGGCGCGACACGCTGATGCTAAAAGCGGCTGACAAAAGCGGGTAGAAGCCTTGACCAAGGCGCGCCGGCGCAAGCAGTAGATAAAGTACGGCCTGAAGGCGCAACGCAGGGGCAAGCGTTTTGCTAGCGGGTTTAAACCTACTGGCCCCGGGGCGGCGGCACTGGTCAAAAAGCGCCGGTTTTAAGTCGATTCCGGACATGTGCGAGGTGTCGCATGAGGACAAGTGCTTGTCCTTTTCAGCCAAACACGCAAGGGAGCGCTTCCGGAGAATGTTTCGGGACGGGAAGCCGGGTTGCTGTGCCGGTTTCCGATTTGTGACCGCCACTCTCCGGAGCCGCAGATGGCAAACCGATATTCCTTGTGGAGCCTGATCAAGCATGGGCTCAAGCATCATGAAAGCTGGCAGCCTGCCTGGCAGAGCCCCACGCCGCGCAACAAGTACGATGTGATCATCGTCGGCGGCGGCGGGCATGGCCTGGCCACCGCCTACTACCTGGCCCGCGAGCATGGCATCACCAACGTGGCCGTGCTGGAAAAAGGCTATCTGGGCGGCGGCAACACCGCCCGCAACACCACCATCATCCGCTCCAATTATCTGTGGGACGAGGCCGCCCAACTGTACGAGCACGCGCTCAAACTGTGGGAAGGCCTGTCGCAGGATCTCAATTTCAACGTGATGTTCAGCCAGCGCGGGGTGATGAACCTCGGCCACACGCTGCAGGACATGCGCGACATCGAGCGCCGGGCTAACGCCAACCTGCTCAACGGTGTGGACGCCGTGGTGCTGAGCCCGTCCGAGATTCGCGACATCGTGCCGCTGATGGACGTCAGTAGCAAGACGCGCTACCCGGTGATGGGCGCCAGCTTCCAGCCGCGCGGCGGCGTGGCCCGCCACGATGCGGTGGCCTGGGGCTTTGCCCGCGCCGCCAGCGAGCTGGGCGTGCACATCATCGAGCAGTGCGAGGTGACCGGCATGCTGATCGACGGCGATCGCATCAAGGGCGTCAAGACTACGCGCGGCGACATTCTGGCCGACAAGGTGGGCTGTGTGGCGGCCGGCAATACCAGCACCCTGGCCAAGATGGCGGGCATCCGCCTGCCGCTGGAGAGCCATCCGCTGCAGGCCTTCGTCTCCGAGTCGCTCAAGCCCTGTCTGGATACCGTAGTGATGTCCAATGCCGTACACGGCTACGTCAGCCAGTCGGACAAGGGCGAGCTGGTGATCGGCGCCGGCATCGACTCCTACCTGGGTTACGGTCAGCGCGGCAGTCCGCACATCATCGAGCACACCGCCGCCGCCATCATCGAGCTGTTTCCGTCCTTCTCCCGCGTGCGCATGAACCGCCAGTGGGGCGGCATCGTCGATGTGTCGCCGGATGCCTGCCCCATCATCACCAAGACGCGCGTCAAAGGCCTGTTCTTCAACTGCGGCTGGGGTACCGGCGGCTTCAAGGCCACGCCGGGTTCGGGCAACGTGTTCGCCCACACCATCGCCAACGATGCACCGCACCGGCTCAACGCGGCCTTCTCGCTGGATCGTTTCGCCAGCGGCCACCTGATCGACGAACACGGCGCCGCCGCTGTGGCGCACTGAAAAAACAGTTCACAAAACCACGCAGCAGACCCGAACCCGCATGGGCCGCCGGCAGGGCGGCGCGGGGGCTGCGGTTTTGTCGGCGAATTGCAAAAGGAAGCAGCATGTTGCGCATTCATTGCCCGTACTGCCGCGAAGTGCGGGAGGAAGAAGAGTTCGGCTACGCCGGCGAGGCCTATATCGCCCGCCCCGCCGCGCCGGAAGAGGTGGACGACGCCGTGTGGGGCGATTACGTGTTTCATCGCAAGAACCCGCGCGGCTGGCACTGGGAGCAATGGCAGCACGTTGCCGGCTGCCGCAAGGTGTTTGTCGTGAAGCGCCACACCGTCACCTATGAGATAGCCGGGTCCTGGACCCTGGCCGAAGGCAAGGCCCTGTACCTTTCGGAGGAGCAATCGTGAGCGGCTACCGCATTCATCGCAAGGGCGAGCGCATCCAGCGCCAGAAGCCGCTGAGCTTCATTTTCGACAATGTGCGCTACAACGCCTTCGCCGGCGACACGCTGGCTTCGGCGCTGCTGGCCAACGGCGTGCGCCTGATTGGCCGCAGCTTCAAGTATGGCCGTCCGCGCGGCATCGTCGGTTTTGGCGCGGAAGAGCCCAATGCGCTGATCCAGCTGGAAACCGGCGCCCACACCGTACCGGATCTCAAGGCCACGCAGGTGGAGCTGTACCAGGGCCTGGTAGCGGCTTCCACCACCGGTTATCCCTCGCTGGATTTCGACTACAAAGGCTTGCTGGGCAAGCTGGGCCGCTTCATGCCGCCGGGCTTCTACTACAAAACCTTCATGGAGCCGGTGAACGCCTGGCCCTTCTATGAGAAATACATCCGCAAGGCCGCCGGTTATGGTCGCGCGCCGGTGGAGGCGGACCCGGAAAGCTACGACCACCTGCACCACCATGTGGATGTGCTGGTGGTGGGCGGCGGCGCGGCTGGCCTGTGGGCCGCTACGCTGGCCGGACGGGCCGGCCTCAAAACCCTGCTGGTGGACGAGCAGGCTGAGGCCGGCGGCTGGTTGCTGACCGACCGCCGCAGCCGTATCGACGGCCTGGAGCCCACCGAGTGGCTGGCCGAGAGGTTGGCCGAACTGGACAGCCTGCCCAATGTGAGCGTACTGACCCGCACCACGGCTTTTGCCCTGCACGACGGCAATCTGGTGCAGGCGCTGGAACTGGTGCAGGACCATCTGCCGCTGACTGAACGCAACGCCGCGCTGCCGCGCCAGCGCCTGCACAAGATCCGCTCGCATCAGCTGGTGCTGGCTACCGGCGCCATCGAGCGTCCGCTGGTGTTCGGCTACAACGACGTGCCCGGCGTGATGACCGTAGCCGCCGGCCACAGCTATCTCAATCGTTACGGCGTGGCCGTGGGCCGCGAAGTGCTGCTGCAAACCCAGAACGACGCCGCCTACGACGCTGCATTCGATCTGGCCGCCAGCGGCGTGAAAGTGACGGTGGCCGATGCCCGCTGCGACGGCCCGGCACGCTGGCGCCAGGACGCGTTGTCGCGTGCTGGCATCCAGTTGTTGTCCGGTCACGGGATCGCCAGAGTGCTGGGCGACAAAACAGTCAACGGCGTGGAGTTGGTCCGGCTGGATGGACAGCGCAATGCGGCGACCGGCAAGGGGCCGCGCCTTAATGTGGACACCGTACTCTCGTCCGGCGGCCTGACCTCCACCGTGCATCTGTTCTGTCACAACGGCGGCCGCCCGGTGTGGCGCGACGACCGCTTGTCTTTTGTCTGCCCGGACGAGGGCCGCGACAACATCGCCTGCGTCGGCGCCATTACCGGCCGCTGGGAGCTGGATGAAGCGCTGGCGCAAACCCATCAGGCCTGCCTCGGCTTCCTGCAAAAAGCCGGTCGCGCCACCGGTTTCCTTGCACCCAAGGTCAACGGCGATGCGATCAGCGCGCCGCGCGCCATCTTCCGCCTGCCGGACGGCAAGCCGGAAGGTCGCGGCGCCAAGGCCTTCGTGGATTACCAGAACGACGTGGCCGCCGCCGACATCCACTTGGCCGTGCGTGAAAACTACCGTTCGGTGGAACATGTGAAGCGCTACACCGCGCTGGGCTTCGGCACCGATCAGGGCAAGCTGTCCAACATCAACGGCTTTGCCATCGCCGCCGAAGCACTGGGCAAACCCATTGCCGAAGTGGGCACCACCACCTATCGCCCGGCCTACACCCCGGTGACGTTTGGCGCGCTGGCCGGGGCGCATGTGGGCGACACTTTCGAGCCGCGCCGTTACACCGCCATGCAGGCCAGCCACGATGCGCGCCAGGCCGAATACGAAACCGTGGGCCAATGGATGCGCCCCTGGTACTTCCCCAAGGCGGGCGAGGATCTGCACGCCGCCGTCAATCGCGAATGCCTGGCCACCCGCAACAGCGTGGGCGTGATGGATGCCTCCACGCTGGGCAAGATCGACGTCAAAGGCCCGGACGCGCGCGAGTTCCTCAACCGCATCTACAGCAACGCCTGGAGCAAGCTGGACCCGGGCAAATGCCGCTACGGCCTGATGCTGGATGAAAACGGCATGGTGATGGACGACGGCGTCACTGCCTGCATCGCCGACGATCACTTTCACATGACCACCACCACGGGCGGCGCGGCGCGCGTGTACAGCTGGCTGGAGCGCTGGCACCAGACCGAGTGGCCTGAGCTGAAAGTGCGCTTCACCACCACCACCGACCACTGGGCCACCGTGGCCGTGGTAGGGCCGAACAGCCGCAAGGTGCTGCAAAAGCTCTGCGGCGACATCAACTTTGACCCCGAGGCCTTCAAGTTCATGGATTGGCGTCCGGGCACTGTGGCCGGCCTGCCGGCGCGGGTGTTCCGCATCAGTTTCTCCGGCGAGCTGGCTTATGAGATCAACGTGGACGCCAACTACGGCCGCTACATCTGGGAAGAAGTGATGAAGGCCGGCGCGGAGTTCGACATCACGCCTTACGGCACGGAAAGCATGCACGTGCTGCGTGCCGAGAAGGGTTTCATCATCGTCGGCCAGGACACCGACGGCTCGATGAGCCCGATCGATCTGGCCATGGGCTGGGCGGTGGGCATGAAAAAGCCGTTCAGCTTCCTCGGCAAACGGTCGCTGTCGCGCTCCCATACCGGCGGCGAGGGCCGCAAGCAGCTGGTGGGCCTGATGCCGCTGGATGCGGCCACCGTGTTGGCCGAAGGCGCGCAGATACTCAACAACACCGACGACACGGTGCCAGCGGCCATGCAGGGCCACGTCACTTCCAGCTATCACAGCGCCTTCCTCGGTCGCTCCATCGCCATGGCCGTGCTCAAGGACGGCAGCAAGCGCGAAGGCGATACCGTGCAGGTGTGGGCGCACGGCAAGAGCGTGCCGGCCAAGGTGGTGTCGTCGGTCTTTGTGGATAAAGAAGGGGTGCGTCAACATGCCTGATCAACGTTTTCAGCCGTTCCTGGAGTCGCCGCTCCAGCATTTCAATCTGGCGGCCGAAGCCCAGCCGCGCCGCGCCGATGGCCGCATCTGGAGCAACGAGCTGGCCAACCTGGCCTATGTGGTATTGCGCGGCGATACGGCGGAAGAAGGCTTTGCCCGCGTGGTGGCGGAGGTGACCGGCCTGGCGCTGCCCACCTCGCCAAAGGTGATGTCCACCGCGCCGCAAGGCGTGCTGGTATGGACTTCGCCGGATGAGTGGTTGCTGATCACCAGCCGCGTTCGCGCCCGTCAGTGGATGGCGGCGCTGGACGGCAGGTTTGCCGAAGAAGGCCTGTTTGCCCAGACCGTGGATTCCAGCGGCGGGCTCACCAGCGCCTTGCTGGCCGGCCCGCAGCACATCACCGTGCTGCGCCATCTGGGCGTGTACGACTTTGAAACCATCCAGCCGGGACAGGCGGTCAGCACCGTGCTGGGCAAGGCCACCGTGCAAATTCTGAAGCTGGAGGACGATGCGGTGTTTCTGGTGTTCCGCCGCAGCTTTGCCGACTACCTGTGGCGCTTGCTGCGCCGCGCCGCCCAGCCTTACGGCTTTGCGGTCTGCCAGCTGGAGGCCCGCGCCGGCCATCCGCTGCTGGGCCTGTTGGCCGAACCCCGTCACGACGCCGTGCCGGCCTGAACGACTTAGGAGATAACCATGAGCCTGCATCAGGACTCGCTCGTCATCGACGGGCTGATCATCGCCAAATGGAGCCGCGACGTGTTTGACGACATGCGTCGCGGCGGCCTGTCAGCCGCCAACTGCACCGTCTCGGTGTGGGAAGGCTTTCAGGATACCGTGGCCAATATCGCGGAAATGAAGCGCAAGATCCGCGATTACAGCGACATCCTCACGCTGGTGCGCGGTACCGAGGACATCCGCCGGGCCAAGGCCGAGGGCAAGACCGGCATCATTCTGGGCTTCCAGAACGCCCACGCCTTCGAAGACAACCTGGGTTACATCGAAGCCTTCGCCGACATGGGCGTGCGCGTGGTGCAGCTGTGCTACAACACGCAAAACCTGGTGGGCACCGGCTGTTACGAACGCGATGGCGGCCTGTCCGGCTTTGGCCGCGAAGTGATCGCCGAGATGAACCGCGTCGGCATCATGGTGGATTTGTCGCATGTGGGCGGCAACACCTCGCGCGAGGCCATTCTCGAATCTAAAAAGCCGGTGTGCTACTCGCACTGCCTGCCATCCGGCCTGAAAGAACACCCGCGCAACAAAAGCGATGAGGAGCTGCGTTTTATCGCCGACCACGGCGGTTTCATCGGCGTCACCATGTTTCCCCCCTTCCTCAAGCGCGGCATCGAAGCCACGGTTGACGACTACGTGGAAGCGATGGATTACGTCATCAATCTGGTGGGCGAGGATTGCGTGGGCTACGGCACCGACTTTACTCAGGGCTACGACAAGGGCTTCTTTGACTGGATCACCCACGACAAGGGCCGCCATCGTCGACTGACCAATTTCGGCACTATTCTCAATCCGGAAGGCATTCGCACCATAGGCGAAACGCCCAACCTGACGGCGGCCATGGAGAAAGCCGGCTGGCCGGAAAGCAAGATTCGCAAGGTGCTGGGGGAAAACTGGCTCCGCGTATTCGGTGATGTGTGGGGGTGTTGAACCTGGGCGGGGCCATTGGCCCCGCTTTTTTTTGGCGCAACAAGCAACAGCCCTTGCCCGATCGACGCGGCTTGATCCGCGTCGGGGACGCGCCAGCCGGCTTGCCCTGCGGATGGCGACAACGATTCCGGGATGCCTTGGGCCAACCCGGAGCGATGCAGTAGCGGAATCAGGTACCGAGCATGCGGCAAGACGACTGCGGCCGGACTGAGACGTTCATCCTTAAGAACCTGCGATTTCAAGTTTGGAGAAAACGATGCAGAAACGAAGCTTTCTTGCCCTGCTGCTGGCCGGCCTTGCCACGCCTTTGTTGAGTCACGCGGCTGACAAGCCCACCATCAAGATCGGCTATGTGGAAGGCTGGTCGGACAGCGTGGCCACCACCAACGTGGCCGCCACCATTATCCGCACCAAGCTGGGCTATCCGGTGGAAATCATCCCGGTGGCCGCGGGCATCATGTGGCAGGGCGTGGCGCGCGGCGATCTGGATGCCACCCTGTCCGCCTGGCTGCCCACCACGCATGAAGCCTATTACAGCCAGTTCAAGGACAAGGTGGTGGACGTGGCGGTGAACTATCCCGGAGCCAAGATCGGCCTGATCGTGCCGGATTACTCTCCGGCGCATTCCATTGCCGACCTCAATGCCAACAAGGCTGCCTTTCAGGGCCGCATCGTCGGCATCGACGCCGGGGCCGGCGTGATGAAGAAAACCGAAGAGGCCATCAAGAAGTACCAGCTGGGTTATACGCTGTTGCCCAGCTCCGGCACCGGCATGGCTGCCGAACTGGCGCGTTCCATCAACGCCAAAAAGCCGGTCATCGTCACCGGCTGGATTCCACACTGGATGTTCGCCAAGTGGAAGCTGCGCTTCCTGGATGATCCGCAGAAGGTCTACGGCGACGCCGAGCATGTGGACAGCGTGATCAACCCGAACCTGAGCGCCAAGGCACCGGACGTGGTGGCCTTCTTCAAGAAATTCCAGTGGAAGCCCGAGGAAATCGGCAAGGTGATGCTGGATGTGGAAAACGGCGCCAAACCGGCCGCCGCCGCCGAGAGCTGGGTAAAGGCCAATCCGGGCAAAGTGGGCGAGTGGACGCACTGATTCCCCCTGCTGAGATCGTTGCAGAACACCGCGCCGGGCGAATGACGCCGGCGCGGTATTTTTTGCCTGCCTGCCTGCCTGCGTGCGTTGCGACGCGGTCATTCAAGCCAGTCTCAGCAAAACGGGCTTGGTTGCGAGAGTGACGCGTGTCGAGCGGCAGCCAGAAAATGCTGTCGTGGTGAAAACGGCATTTACAGCGTTAGGCCTGTACTGGTTTTATCTCTGGGGGAGAGTGCAAGCTTAACGTCGTCAAACAAGCTTATTCTCACTCATATATCACTTTGGTATTGGCTACTTTAGACCAGCCCATATCCAAACATGTCCCCCATTGCGTGGGCCACGAAGAAGGGCCAGAGTTTTTTGACGCGTAAATACAGTAAGGCCATCGGAATGCCGGTCAGACCGATGACGGCTGCTGGGACCATGCCTTGGTAGGTGTGAAAGGAAAAGCGGACGAGCAAACTCAGTGCCAGAGTGAGCCATAGCCTTTCTTTCGGTACTGCCAGAAATAGCCCAAGGAAAAATAGCTCCTCGTAAAAGCCATTGAAAAACGAATACATCATCAACGACAGACTTTGGGGAAAAATCGCGCCAAAGCCGTTAGGGTGCCATACATCCCAGCTGGTCAATAAAGCCAAGGTATAAAACGACAGATCAGCGAAACATGAGAGTCCAAGATAGACGACGACGCCGAGCAGTGTCATTTGCCAGGAAATGCCCCAGGAAAGAGAGCGCCAGTCGAAGCGTCTCCAGTGCAGGTAGACCAGACCGATTGCCAGCAGCCCCAGTTGGTGAATCAGACTGCCCAAATTGTCGTCATCGGTAAAACTAGCTTCTGGGCCGACGGCTTGAGTCATGCTATCCCCGGTTAGCAGGCCGATATTGGACCAATAAATGGGCGCTCCGAAGAAAATCAGAGTCAATACTAATAAGTCGTAGTGATTGAGATGCGATCGTTTTTCCGCAATCCACTTCATACAGTTGCCTTTTCTGTCAGCACACTTTAGTTGTCACGGCAGCGTTGCCGTCATCCTCCGACTGGGTGCTGATTCAAAAGTTTTGCTTGAAAACCACTTTTGAGCATGGTTGCGGTAAACAAGTCTGTAATAAAAGCGAATTCTCTATTTTTACCTTTTGTCTGGATGCTTTTCCCTGTTGGCTGAAGGCCATGCTCGCCGGATGGCCTTTAGGAATAAAAGGGATTTTCCGCCAAACATAAGGCCTCTTTCCATCCGCAGCACGGAAGCCGCTAAGTCATTATTCAAATCCACCTTGCAAACAACGCTAGTGCGGAATCGGCGAAGCGGTCGCGAGCATACGCAAGCAACAATCAGCGCCGATCTGGCCTAGCCATGCCCCCCCGCCACAATCTGCCCACAGACGACAAGCTGTCGTCTTGTCGCTAGTCGGCAAATACCTGTCGTCCCCGCCGCACCGTCGCCCGGCACCGTCCGGCACCATCCTCTGCATGAGCGAATTTCTCGCCCCCCTTGTTCAGGAGAATGGCATGCAACCCCAAGTACCCATTGATGTCGATCCGCAAACCGGCGTCTGGACCACCAATGGCCTGCCCATGCTGTACGTGCCGCGGCACTTTTTCATCAACAACCACCTGGCCATCGAGACCGCGCTGGGCCGTCGCACCTATGCCGATTCCCTGTACGAAGCCGGTTACCGCTCCGCTCATTTCTGGTGCGGCAGCGAAGCGCAAACCCACGGCCTGACGGGGTTGGCGGTGTTCGAACACTATCTGTCCCGCCTGTCGCAACGCGGCTGGGGCCAGTTCAGCTTCATCGAAGCCGACCCGGAAACCGGCAACGCCAGCATCCGCCTGGACAACTCCTGCTTCGTGCTGGCACAGGGCGTGGCCGGAGCGCCGCAGAGCGAGCACATGGCCTGTTACCTGTTTGCCGGCTGGTTCTCCGGGGCGATGGACTGGGTGGGCGAGAATCTGGGCAAGGATTACCGCACCGTCAGCCGCGAAAGCCAGTGCGCGGGCCTTGGCGCCGAGTACTGCGTGTTTACCGTTCATCCCTTGTAAGCCCAGAGGTGTTCCATGCGCTATCCGCACCTGTTCGCCCCCATCACGCTCAACAAACTGACGCTGCGCAACCGCATTGTCAGCACTGCCCACGCCGAGGTGTACGCTGAACCCGGCGGCCTGCCGGGCGAGCGCTATATCCGCTACTACGAAGAAAAGGCCAAGGGCGGACTGGGGTTGGCCATCTGCGGCGGCTCCAGCCCGGTGTCCATCGACAGCCCGCAAAGCTGGTGGAAGTCGGTCAATCTGGCCACCGACGCCATCGTTGATCCGCTGGCAAGGTTGGCCGAAGCCATGCATCGTCACGGCGCCAAGATCATGATCCAGGCTACCCACATGGGGCGGCGTTCCAGCTATTACGGCGAGCACTGGCCGCATCTGGTCAGCCCGTCCGGCATTCGCGAGCCGGTACACCGCGGCAACGCCAAGATCATCGAAACGGAAGAAATCCGCCGCATCATCGGCGATTTCGCCCAGGCGGCGCGCCGGGTGAAGGCGGCCGGCATGGACGGCATCGAAATTTCCGCCGCGCACCAGCACCTGATCGACCAGTTCTGGAGCCCGCGCACCAATTTCCGCACCGACGAGTGGGGCGGCAGCTTTGAAAACCGCCTGCGCTTCGGCGTGGAGGTGCTGAACGCGGTGCGCGCGGAGGTGGGCCCGGATTTCTGTGTCGGCTTGCGCATGTGCGGCGACGAATTCCACGAGGACGGCCTCAGCCACGACATGCTGAAAGACATTGCCGCGGCGATGTCGGAAACCGGCCTTATCGATTACCTGTCGGTGGTGGGCTCCGGCGCGGACACCCACAACACCCTGGCCAACTGCATGCCGCCGATGGCCCTGCCGCCGGAGCCCTTCGTGCATCTGGCCGCCGGCATCAAGTCGGTGTCCAAGGTGCCGGTGATGCACGCGCAAAGCATCCGCGACCCGGTACAGGCCGAGCGCATCCTGTCCACCGGCATGGTGGACATGGTGGGCATGACCCGCGCCCACATCGCCGACCCGCATCTGGTGATCAAGATCCGCGACGGCAAGGAAGACCAGATTCGCCAGTGCGTGGGCGCCAACTATTGCATCGACCGCCAGTATCACGGCCAGGACGTGCTGTGCATCCAGAACGCCGCCACCAGCCGCGAAGCCACCATGCCGCACACTTTCAGCAAGAGCGAAACGCCGCGCCGCGTGGTCGTGGTGGGCGCCGGCCCGGCCGGGCTGGAAGCCGCCCGCGTAGCGCGGGAACGCGGTCATGAGGTGGTGCTGTTCGAGAAAGAACCCCAGGTGGGCGGGCAGATCGTGCTGGCGGCCAAGGCGCCGCAACGCGAACAGATGGCCGGCATCATCCGCTGGCTGGACATGGAAACCCAACGGCTGGGCGTGGATCGTCGGCTGGGTACGGTGGCCGATCGCGCCGCCATCATGGACGAGCGGCCGGACATTGTGGTGCTGGCCACCGGCGGTTCCCCCTACACCGGTCAAGTGCCGGCCTGGGGCGTGGAGGAGGGGCTGGCCGTCAGCAGCTGGGACATCCTGTCCGGCAAGACCGCGCCGGGCAAGAATGTCCTGGTGTACGACGCGGTGAGCACCCATGCCGGCTTCGGCGTGGCGGATTTCCTCGCTAGCCGCGGCAGCACAGTGGAAATCGTCACGCCAGACGTGAAAGTGGGCGACGACACGGGCGGCACCACCTTCCCCATTTTCTATCGCCGGCTGTACGCGCAGGGCATCATTCCCACCCCCAATTTCTGGCTGGACCGTGTTTACGCCGAAGGGGACAAGAAGATTGCCGTGCTGCGCAACGAGTACACCGAGGCGCTGGAAGAGCGCGAGGTGGATCAAGTTGTGGTGGAAAACGGCATTCTGCCCAATGACGGCCTCTACTGGCAGCTCAAGGAGGCCTCGAAAAACAAGGGCCAGACCGATGTGCACGCCCTGTTTGCCGCCAAGCCGCAGCCGGCCTTGTCGCAGCCGCTGGCCAGCGGCGAGTTCCTCTTGTTCCGCGTTGGCGACTGCATCTCCATGCACAACATCCACGGGGCGATTTATGACGCTCTGCGCCTGGTGAAGGATTTCTGACGATGAGCCTCTCCCTCGATCTTGTGCTGACCGCGCTGGTGTGGCTGGGGCTGGGCCTGCTGCTTGTGGGGCTGGCCTGTCGCGCCGCGCTATGGCGGCAAGGCCGGGCCGCGCCAGTGGCCTGGCTGGGCCTGCTGGCCATGCCCAAGCGCTATTTCGTCGATCTGCATCATGTGGTGGCGCGCGAGCCGGCAGTGGCGCGCGCCCACGTGGCGGTGGCGGGCGGCGCGGTGGCCATCCTGTTGCTGTCCATGCTCAATTACGGCCTGATGCTGTACTGGCGCTGGCTGGACGTGCTGCTGGCCTTGCTGGCGGCCGGCATGCTGGTGGGCGCGCGCATGATGGCGGCCCGCCGCCTGGACGCGCCCAAGCGTTTGTCGCAAGGGCGCTGGCAGCGCTTGCCCTCGCGTCTGCGCTGGTTCGCCATGGGCATGCTGGTGGTGGCTGCGGTCATGGCCACCGGCGGCGACGCTGGCGCGGCGGGCCGTCTGCTGGCCTTGCTGGCCTGCGCCTTGCTGGCGCTGGGCGGGGCGGAGCTGGTGCTGGGCATCGGCCTGGGCTGGCCGATGAAGCATGCTGTGGCTGGCCTGTTGCATCTGGCTTTCCACCCGCGACCGCAGCGTTTCGCCGGCAAATCGTCCGATCTGCAGCCCTTGCGCTTGGAGCAGGGCGAGTTGGGCGTGGCCAAGGTGGAGGATTTCACCTGGAACCGCTTGCTGTCCTTTGACGCCTGCGTGCAGTGCGGCAAATGCGAGGCGGCCTGTCCGGCCTATGCCGCCGGTCAGCCGCTCAATCCCAAGAAACTGATCCAGGACATGGTGGCCGCGCAAAGCCGGGGGCGCGATCCTGCCTATGCCGGCAGCCCGCATCCGGGGCGCGAGGCGGCGGTGACGGTGACGCCGGGCGAGGGCATCGTCGGCAGCGTGCTGGCGGCCGAGACGCTGTGGTCCTGCACGACCTGTCGCGCTTGTGTGGAAAACTGCCCGATGCTGATCGAGCACGTGGACACTGTGGTGAGCCTGCGCCGTCACCTTGCTTTGCAGCGCGGCGATTTGCCCGGCAAGGGCGCGGAGGCGCTGGCCAACCTGCGCAATACCGACACCGTAGGCGGCTACCCGCTGGCAGTGCGTTACCACTGGGCGATTGATCTGAATCTGCCGGTCTTGCAAGCGGGCGAGGAGACAGACTGGCTGTTGCTGGCGGGCGAGGGCGCGTTCGACATGCGCTACCAGCGCGCCTTGCGCGCGCTGGTGAAAGTGCTGAAAGCCGCCGGCCTCAAGGTGGCGGTGCTGGGCGAAGCCGAGCGCGATTGCGGCGATCTGGCGCGCCGCTTGGGCGATGAAGCCACCTTCCAGCGGCTGGCCGCCGACAATATCGCCACGCTGCGGCGTTATCGCTTTGCCCGCATCGTGACGCCGGACCCGCACGTCTTCCATTGCCTGGCCAATGAGTATCCGGCGCTGGGCGGCGAGTTCGACGTCTGGCATCACAGCAAACTGATCGAGCACTTGTTGGCGCGTCGCGCACTGCCGCTGAAAGCCGACACAGTCGCCCCCGCGCCGGTCACCTTCCACGACCCTTGCTATCTGGGTCGCTACAACGATGGTTACGAAGCGCCGCGCAATGTGCTCAAGGGCATTGGCGTGAAAGTGGTGGAAATGGAACGCTCGCGTCGCGACGCTCGCTGCTGTGGCTGGGGCGGCGGCGCGGCCTTTACCGATATCCCGGGCCAGCGACGCATTCCCGACATGCGCATGGACGACATCCGCGCCACCGGCGCCGGTCGCGTGGCGGTAGCCTGCCCCAATTGCACCGCCATGCTGGAAGGCGTGCCGGGCGAGCGGGCCGATGTCATCGAGTTGGCCGAGCTGGTGGCCGAGCGACTGGAGGACAAGGCATGAATCATCCCGTAGCTGCAATTCCGCGCAGAGATCCGCGCCGGCCCTGGGTATCGGGGCCAGGCGGCATCAAGCGCATCGTGCTGGGCGAGGAGCGCGGCAGCCGCGACGCGCAGCAACCGGGCCACGGCCCGTCGGGCAAGCCGCTGCGCAGCGCCGGGCCCTTCGGCCAACGTATTCTGGTGGTGGGCCATGCCGAACGCGGCCAGCCGGACGAGGCGCTGATCGAAGCGCTGGCCGCCGCCGCCGTGCTGGCCGGGCCGGATACCGAAGTGCTGGCCGCACTGATCGGCCTGGACGACGAGGTATCCCTGGCCGAGCTGGGCGTGGACCGGGTGTTGGCCTTGCCCGATCCCGGCTACGCGCCGCAAGCCCTGCTGGCCTGGCTGGACGCCGTATGGAAGCAGGAGCGGCCCACGCAGGCGCTGTTTCCGGATCGCGGCGACGATGCCGACCTGGGACGGCGTTTTGCCTGCCGCCAGGGTTTGCGGGCAGTCACCGATGTGCTGGAAATCGCGGCCGACGGCGTTCGCCGCAGGCTGTCATCAGCCGACTTCGCCTTGCACGACAGCGCGCCGGTGCTGTTGCTGGCGCGCGGGGTGGCCGATGCCCGTCTGCCCTTTGTCGGGCTGGGCCTGCGCGGCGACAGTCCGGTAAGCGTGAACGCCGCAGAGCGCGTGCGCGATCTGGGCAGCCAGTCCAGCCCCGCTTCGGCGCTGCCGCTGGAAGAGGCGGATCTTATCTTGTCAGCCGGCAACGGCGTGGCCGATGTGCCGTCCTTTCTGGAGCTGGCCCGTACCATGGGCGCGGCGGTGGGGGCGTCTCGCGTGGCGGTGGACGATGGCCGCTTTACCCGCGACAAGCAGGTGGGCGCCACCGGCAAGACCGTGCAGGCCAGCGCCTACATCGCGCTGGGCATTTCCGGCGCCGTGCAGCATTTGCAGGGCATCAAGAGCTGTCGTCATGTCATCGCGGTGAATCTGGATGCGGCGGCGCCCATCGTCAAACGCGCCGATCTCACCATCGTCGAGGATTGCGCCGCTTTCATCGCCGCGCTGCAAGCGCTGGTGGCGGCGGCCAGGCAGGAGAAACAGTCATGAAAGTAGCGGTACTGGTGGCGCCGGCCGCCCACCCGGTCAGTGGTCGGCCCTGTGCCGGCGAGGCGGAACTGGCGGCCTTGGCGCTGGCCGGCGGTTTGTCCACCGAGCTGACGGTGCTCTATGCCGGCGCGGCGGAGGACGCCGCCCTGGCGGACTATCTGGCGCAAGGCGCGGCGGCGGTGCGCGTGCTGGCGGTAGAGGCTGGGCAGGACATCCTGCCGGCGCTGATCGAGGCGGTGAAAGACCACGATCTGATCTTGTGCGGTGGGCGCGCCGGCAACGGCGCAGGCAGCGGCATGCTGCCCTACCTGTTGGCCGAAGCGCTGGAGCGTCCCTTGCTGCCGGACGCCATGGCGCTGGAAGTGTGCGGCAAGGAGCTGCGCATTACCCAGGGGCTGGCCAAAGGCGTGCGCCGCACGCTGTCCGCCGCGTTGCCTCTGGTGTCGTCTGTAGACAAGCGCGCCGCCAGCGCCGGCGGTTGGTCTTACGCCGCGCTGAGGCAGGGGGCCATCCGCCGTCAGCAGGCGGCCGGGCCGGCCTTCGCCCAACCGCGTCGCGAGCCAGCCCGCCGGGCTCGCGCGCTGGTGGCGGCCAGCCGCGCCAGCGGTCACGACCGCATGCTGGGAGCCATTGCCGGCAGCGACGGCAAGCAGTCCGGGCGCGTCGTAAAACAGGGTGATCCTGTCGAAAAAGCGCAAGTTGTACTGGAGTACCTCAGGCACCATCAGCTCGTCGATTTCTGACAACGACACAACAGCATCCGACCAGCAACCCACCCACCGGCTCTCAGGATGCATGGACATGGACCAGGACAAGTTTGGAGATTCGTGAAATGCAGCAGAGCACTCTTTCTTTCAAGCCGGTGATCAACTTGCGCGAGCTGGTGGCTCGCCGCCAGGCCGGCCACAGTCTTGAAGCCCCGTTCTACAACTCGCAAGCGGTCTTCGACGCCGACATCGAGCACATCTTCCGCCGCCATTGGATTTATGTCGGCGTGACGGCGGAGATCCCCGAGCCGGGCGACTACATCACCGTGGAAATCGGCAAGGAGCCCATCCTGATCCTGCGCGATGACGACATGCAGGTGAAGGCCTTCCACAATGTGTGCCGCCATCGCGGTTCGCGCTTGTGCAACTCGGAAAAGGGCTCGGTGGGCAATCTGGTCTGTCCCTACCACCAATGGACTTACAACCTCTCTGGCAAGCTGATTTTCGCCGATCACATGCCGGAAGGTTTCGACATGTCGCACCACAGCCTGAAACCGGTGCATGTGCGCAATCTGGAAGGGCTGATCTTTGTCTGTCTGGCCGATGAAGCGCCGGCCGACATCGACCAGATGATCAGCCAGATGTCGCCCTACATCGCCCCGCACCAGATCGACAACTGCAAGGTGGCCGCCCAGATCGACATCATCGAGGCCGGCAACTGGAAGCTGACGATGGAGAACAACCGCGAGTGCTATCACTGCACCGGCAACCATCCCGAGCTGACCATTTCCTTGTACGCCTACAGCTACGGCTTTGCGCCCAAGTCCGAACTGGCGGCCGGCCTGGAAGGCTATGAAAAGCTGGTGCGGGAAAACCACGAGCGCTGGGAAGCCTGCGGCCTGCCCTCCGCCGAAATCGAGAAACTGTCGGACGTGACCGGCTTCCGCACTATGCGCATGCCGCTGGACCGCAAGGGTCAGTCGCAGACCATGGACACCGGCGCGGCCTGCAAAAAGCTGTTGGGCGACATTACCGACCCGTCTTCCGGCGGCCTGTCGTTCTGGACCCAGCCCAATTCCTGGCACCACTTCATGGCCGACCACATCGTAACCTTCACCGTGCTGCCTCTGACGCCGGAAACCACGCTGGTGCGCACCAAATGGCTGGTGCACAAGGATGCGGTGGAAGGCGTGGATTACAACGTGGACAACCTGACTCGCGTGTGGAACGCCACCAACGGCCAGGACCGCCATCTGGTGGAGGAGTCGCAAGTGGGCGTCAACAGTTCCGCCTATCGTCCCGGCCCGTACTCGCCCTATACCGAGGAGCTGGTGGAAAAATTCACCAACTGGTACATCAACCGTCTGGGCCACGGCCTGGATACCGCCCAGGGCTGAGTCCGACCCCGCGCCGCACCGGCCTTCGGCCAACCAGACTTGCAGCATGCGTCTGGTTGGCCGCCCTGGGCTGGCGAGCGGCGGCGAAAGGGTCGGCGGCTTGCCGGCGCATCGTCGAGGAACGCCTCCATGTCAGAACAAAAGCACAGCCACCCGTCCTCGCCGCTGCCGGCGGATGATCTGCCTCTGTGGCAGCCGGGCGAAGACAGCACGCTGGAGTGCGTGCAGGTGCGCGAAGAAACGCACGACGTCAAAACCTTCGTTTTCCGCGCCGAGCCGCCGCGTCGTTTTCATTACCAGCCGGGACAATTCCTCACGCTGGAGCTGGAAATCGACGGTGAAGCCGTCAACCGCTGTTACACCCTGTCGTCCACGCCCACCCGGCCGGATCGCGTCAGCATTACCGTCAAGCGCATTCCCGGCGGCAAGGTATCCGGCTGGTTACATGAACAATTGCGGCCGGGACAGCGCATCAACGTGCTGGGGCCGTCCGGCGAATTCACCTGCGCCCGTCACGCCGCTTCGCCTTACCTGTTCCTGTCCGCCGGTAGCGGCATCACGCCGCTGATGTCGATGACGCGCGCGCTGACCGATCTTTCCACCGGCGCGGACATCGTCTTCATCCATAGCGCGCGCTCGCCGCGCGACATCATCTTTCGCAAGGAGCTGGCGCTGTTGTCCGCCAGCCATGCCACCTTCACCCAGGCCATCATCTGTGAAAACCGGGCCGGTGAACCGGAGTGGCCGGGCTTTATCGGCCGGCTGGACGCCGCCCGTTTGCAGGGCATGGTGCCGGATTTGCTGGCGCGGCAAGTATTCTGCTGCGGCCCGGCACCCTACATGGCGTCGGTGCGGGCCCTGTTGCAAGAGTGCGGTTTCGACATGAATCGCTATCACGAAGAAAGCTTCAACTTTGCCGAACTGAACGCCGCGCCGCCGGACGAGGTGGTGGAAAGCGCCTCGCCCAGCGAAGAGGGCACCGGTTTCAATGTGCATTTCGCCAAGATGGGCGACGACCTCAGCGTGGCGCCGGGCCAGACCGTACTGGCGGCCGCGCTGGCCAAGGGCATGCGCTTGCCGGCCTCTTGCACGCGGGGCGTCTGCGGCACCTGCAAGACCCGGTTGCTGGAGGGCAAAGTGGATATGAAGCACGAGGGCGGTATCCGCCAGCGCGAAGTGGATCAGGGCTATTTCCTGCCCTGTTGCAGCAAACCGCTGACCGATCTTGTGCTGGATCGCTGACGATTCTCTCCCCCTGAGGGGCCTGTCAGGCCTCCTGATGCCCGCTCATCGCAAGGTGGCGGGCATTTTTTCTGGCAGTGGGCACGGTCTTTGCTGTAGGACAATCAGGCGGATTGCTGGCGCGTTTTAGCGGCTGTAACAGACGTTACGCCGTTATGTTGCAGTGCATGTTGCTGTTTTTTTGCGACAAGGAATTTTTGCTCGGAAAAGATGCAAACAAGGTAGGCAAGTTGCTGAATTTGCATGGGTATGGCGTCTATTTGTCGTTTTCCGACAGCGTGTCGCCTGTAGGCATGTGATGGTCGGAATGCGCTTATTTCGTGTAACCCATACTGCCTATCTTGGTCCTTGACTTACATTAAACATTCTTCGATCGGTTCATGAATTTTGCATGTTCGCCAAAGCGGCGTCATGCAGCGGACCGCAGCGAAAAATGCCATCTGTTGCCAGGCCGGCGCGAGGGATTCCCCGCCGGCGCCAGGGGCGGGGCGCACGAGACTCCGTCAGTTCAAGCAGCAGTCTGTCAGGGCCGGCGGCCCGCGACGGACGAGACGGCGGGGCCGCGCAAGACCACGCCGGACACGATGGATGACAGCCGTATAGATCCGCACGCTGCGGGCCAAGGCCCGACGGGACAGCGCAGAAAACGGACAGACGGCGGGATATGGCCAGCGTGCGATATCAACGGAGGAGAACGGATGAAGCAGTCGGCCAAGATAGTGGTGAAAAACCTCTATAAGGTATTCGGGGGAAAGTCGTCCGAAGTCATGGACATGCTGCGCGCCGGTGAGAAGAAAGACGCCATCTTTCAGAAAACCGGCAGCGTGGTAGGCGTCAACGACGTGTCGTTCTCGGTGCAGGAAGGCGAGATTTTTGTGCTGATGGGCCTGTCCGGTTCCGGCAAGTCCACGCTGATCCGCCTGATCAACCGTCTGATGGATCCGACCGATGGCCAGATCATTCTGGACGGCAAGGACATCACCCGACTCAACCACAAACAGCTGGTGGACCTGCGCCGCCGCGACATGAGCATGGTGTTCCAGAGCTTTGCCCTGATGCCGCACCGCTCGGTGCTGGACAACGCGGCCTTCGGTCTGGAAATCGCCGGCGTGGATCGCAAGACCCGCGAAGCCCGCGCCATGGAGGTGCTGGAGCAGGTGGGCCTGGCGCAGTTCTCCGCCAAGTATCCGCATCAGCTCTCCGGCGGTATGCAGCAGCGCGTCGGCCTGGTGCGCGCGCTGGCGGTCAATCCGTCGCTGATGCTGATGGACGAAGCCTTCTCAGCGCTCGACCCGCTCAAGCGCACCGAGATGCAGGACATCCTGTTGCAACTGCAGCGCGAGCATCGCCGTACCATTTTCTTCGTCTCGCACGACCTGGAAGAAGCGCTGCGCATCGGTACCCGCATCGCCATCATGGAAGGCGGCCGGCTGGTGCAGGTAGGTACGCCGCAAGAGATCATCGAGAAACCGGCGGACGATTACGTTCGCGACTTCTTCAAGAGCGTGGACACTTCGCGTTATCTGCAAGCCAAGGATCTCATCGAAGCCGGCTTGCCGGTGCACGCCTCCGCCCTGGGCCAGCATGTGCCGCCGTCCTGTAGCCTGCCCGACGTGCTGCAACGCTTGCTGGGCCAGACCGAACCCCTGCAGGTGCGCGACGCCAACGGCGAATGCCTCGGCCTGATCACTCCCAGCAGCGTGCTTACCAAGATTTCACAGCATCGGCTGCAAACCACTGCCTCGCACTGACGCGGCGCCGACGACATGACGGGGCCGGGCCCCGCGACCGGGATACAGGAAGGAGCAAGCCGCTATGGCTGACGCAAGCACGCAAGACATGTTGCCGATTGGCGACTGGGTGAATGAAATCATTCATTTCATGCTGGACCACAATGCCGGGGCTTTTGACGCCATCGGCAACTCCATCGACTGGTTCGCCAACATGGTGGAGTTTGTTCTGCTGGGCATTCCGCCGCTGATCATGGGCGGCATCTTTGTCGCCGTCGGCCTGTGGCGGCTGGGCTGGAAATTCGCTGTTTTCGTCGTGGCCGCCTTGGGCCTGATCTGGGCCACCGGCTTCTGGAGCCAAACCATCGCCACGCTGGCGCTCACCTTGTCCGCCACCTGCGTCAGTCTGGTGCTGGGCGTGCCGGTGGGCATCTGGTGCGCGCGCAACAAGATCGTCAACACCGTGGTGCGCCCGGTGCTGGACTTCATGCAGACCATGCCGGCCTTCGTCTATCTGATTCCGGCGGCCATGTTCTTTGGGCTGGGCCGGGTGCCAGGCATTCTCGCCACCGTGGTGTTTGCCGTGCCGCCCGCCGTACGCCTGACCAATCTGGGCATCCGCCAGGTGAACAAGGAACAGGTGGAAGCTGGCCACGCTTTCGGCTGTACCTCCTGGCAGTTGCTGTTCAAAGTGCAGTTGCCCATCGCCTTGCCGTCCATCATGGCCGGCGTCAACCAGACCATCATGATGGCGCTGTCCATGGTGATCATCGCCTCGATGGTGGGCGCGGGCGGTCTGGGCAACGACGTGCTGGCCAGTATCCAACGTCTGGACGTGGGGCTGGGTTTTGAGAGCGGCCTGGCTGTGGTGCTGCTGGCCATCATTCTGGACCGCATCACCGAAAGCTTCGGCGCTTCGCCATCGGCGCGCAGCGAGCAGGGCAGCTGAGCGCAATACCGATTCATACCAAGAAAAAGCCGCAAACAGGCTGAGGGGTCGACGCTAAGACGGGGTCGACCGGTCTGCTTTGACGGCGACAAAACCAGAACGCAGCACACATCTACAGAGGTGACGCCATGAGCCCGCAAAACATCGCAGAGTTGTCGCATATAGGTTTCCTGTTGCTGGACAAGTTTTCCATGATCGCGTTTTCCAACGCGGTGGAACCCTTGCGCATGGCCAATTATCTGTCGCGCAAGAAGCTGTACCGCTGGAGTCTCTTGTCCGCTGACGGCAATCCGGTGCCCGCCAGCAACGGGCTGGAGCTGTCGCCCATCACTGCGCCGGAAAGCCCGCAAAACTACGACATGCTGATTGTTTGCGGCGGCTGGCAGGTGCGCGAAGCGGTGGACGACAAGGTGCTGGCTGTCATCCGTCGTTTTGCCGCGCAAGGCGTGCCGCTTGGCGCCATCTGCACCGGCACGTTCGCGCTGGCCAAGGCTGGCGTGGTGAATGGCTATCGTTGCGCCATTCACTGGGAAAACCTGCTGTCCATCAGCGAGGAGTTTCCCAAGACGCAGTTCACCTCTGATCTGTTTGTGTTGGACCGCGACCGCTTCACCTGTAGCGGCGGCACGGCCCCGCTGGATTTTATGTGCCACCTGATCCGCCACAAGGGCGGCAAGAGCCTGGCGGCCGACGTGTCCGAGCAGTTCATCGTCGATCGCCTGCGCGACAACGGCGATCGTCAGCATATCCCCTTGCTGGCGCGCATCGGCACCGGCCATGAAACGCTGGTGGACGCCGCGCTGGCGATGGAAGGCAATATCGAGAATCCGCGCTCGCTGGAAGAGTTGGCCGAAGAGTTGGGCGTGTCCCTGCGTCATCTGGAGCGCCTGTTCAAACGCTATCTCAACACCACGCCGGCGCAGTACTACCTGGATTTGCGCCTGCGGCGCGCGCGCGAACTGCTGCTGCAAACCAATATGAGCGTGATGGAAGTCACCGTGGCCTGTGGTTTCCTCTCCTCCTCGCATTTTTCCAAATCGTATCGCGGCCTGTTTGGCTACCCGCCCAGCCGCGAACGCCAGCAGTATCTGGTGGACAGCGCGGTGATCGCCTGATCGCCAGGACGCCGCGCCGCGCGGTGGCGCGCAACGGTTTTAAGGAGTGGCTTTCAACATCCTGTTGCCAAACGGGGCAGGTTGAAAAACGGCTGCTTACAACGCGACGATCCCTTCTCGGTCCGTGCATGGCGGGCCGATTTCCCTCCGTCCCGATGGCTTCCTCGGGACGTTTTTTTTCGCCGGATTCAAGCAATTGACGGTCGCGCCTGCGCAAGAGGCGGGGCAGGGCTGGGGCAATGATGTCGCGGTGGCGATAACTACAGCGGCCGCATGGCCATTGCCGCATCAGTTCGATCATTCGAGCAGCACATCAGAGGAGTTAACCATGAAGATTCGCAGCATGATTCTGGGCTGTGCCCTGGCGGCATTGGCGGGCAGCGCGCTGGCCAACGATGCGGCCCAGTGCCGCAATGTCCGTTTTGCCGACGTGGGTTGGACCGATATCGCCGCCACCACCGGCATGGCCAGCGTGGTGCTGGAGGGCCTTGGCTACAAGCCCACCACCACCATCGCCTCGGTGCCCATTACCTTCTCCGGCATCAAGACCAAGCAGATTGACGCCTTTCTCGGCTACTGGAACCCCAGCATGACTCCGGTGATCGAGCCCTTCGTCAAGGCTGGTCAGATCAAGGTGCTGGACAAGCCCAATCTGGTGGGCGCCAAGTACACCCTGGCCGTGCCTGACTATGTGGCCGCCGGTGGTCTGAAGAGCTTCCAGGACATCGCCAAATTCAAGAAGCAACTGGATGGCAAGATCTACGGTATCGAGCCGGGCAATGACGGCAATTTGCTGATTGACGGCATGATCAAGAAAAACCAGTTCAACCTGGCCGGCTTCAAGATGGTGGAATCCAGCGAGGCTGGCATGCTGGCCGAAGTGGAGCGTTCCATCCGCCAGAAAAAGTGGATCGTATTCCTGGGCTGGGAGCCGCATCCGATGAACGTGAAGTTCAAGATGGCCTACCTGACCGGCGGCGATGACGTGTTCGGCCCCAATCTGGGCGAAGCCAAGGTGTTTACCGCCATTGCGCCGGATTACGAAAGCCGCTGCCCCAATGTGGCCAAGCTGCTGCACAACCTGAAGTACACCACCACCATGGAAAACGTGGTGATGGGCCCGATCATGGACAAGGTGAAGCCGGAAGTGGCCGCCCGCAACTATCTGAAGAAGAACCCCGATGTGCTGAAAACCTGGCTGGCCGGTGTCACCACCGCCGATGGCAAGCCGGGCCTCGACGCTGTGATGAAGTCGCTGCATTGATGTTTTACCCGCCTCAGCCTTGAAGGGCATTGTTCAAGGTTTTCAAAGCATTGGCTTTTTCACCACACAAGGCCCCGGCTTTCGCCGGGGCCTTGTTGTTTGCTGTCCTTGCGGCCCGTGGCCTGGCGCAGCGCAGGACGCGTGCAGGGGAAAAGCTGTCGCCTGCGGTCAAACCGGCGCCGACGCGCCGACCTACGATGCCCAGGCCCGTCGGCGCGCCGGCGCGGTCTTTCCCCGATGCAACCGTGTGTTCAAACAATGAGGAGACAACACATGACAGGCAACCGTGGTGTCGTATATGTCGGACCGGGCAAGGTGGAGGTGCAGTCCATCCCCTTTCCGGAATTGGTGTCGCCCGCTGGCCGCAAGCTTGGCCACGGCGTGATTCTCAAGGTGCTCAGCACCAATATCTGCGGCTCGGACCAGCACATGGTGCGCGGTCGCACCACCGCCCCGTCCGGGCTAGTGCTGGGCCATGAAATCACCGGCGAGGTGATCGAGGTGGGCAGCGATGTCGAGATGCTGAAGAAAGGCGACATCGTTTCGGTGCCGTTCAATGTGGCCTGCGGGCGTTGCCGCTGCTGCAAGGAACAGCACACCGGCGTCTGTCTGTCGGTGAACCCGGCCCGTGCAGGCGGCGCGTACGGCTATGTGGACATGGGCGGTTGGGTGGGCGGCCAGGCCGAATACGTCATGGTGCCGTACGCCGACTTCAATCTGCTGAAGTTTCCCGACCGCGATCAGGCCATGGCCAAGATTCGCGATCTGACCTGCCTCTCCGATATCCTGCCTACCGGTTATCACGGTGCGGTGTCGGCGGGCGTGGGACCGGGCAGTACCGTGTATGTCGCGGGGGCGGGGCCGGTAGGCCTGGCTGCAGCCGCATCCGCCCGACTCCTGGGCGCGGCGGTGGTGATCGTGGGCGACGTCAATCCGTCGCGCTTGATCCACGCGCGCGCGGTGGGTTTTGAAACCGTTGACCTGTCGCAGGATGCCACGCTGGCAGAGCAGATCGCCGCCGTTCTGGGCGTGCCGGAAGTGGATTGCGCCATCGACGCGGTCGGCTTCGAAGCGCGCGGCCACGGCCATGCCGGCTCGCAACAGGAGGCGCCGGCCACCGTGCTCAACTCGCTGATGGAAGTCACGCGCGAAGCCGGCCGCATCGGCATCCCGGGGCTTTACGTCACCGATGATCCTGGCGCCAAGGATGAAGCGGCGCGCCGCGGCAGCCTGTCGGTGCGGCTGGGGCTGGGCTGGGCCAAATCGCACAGCTTCTTTACCGGCCAGACACCGGTGATGAAGTACAACCGCGCCCTGATGCAGGCCATTTTGTGGGACCGCATCAATATCGCCGAAGTGGTGGGCGTGCAACTTATCACGCTGGATCAGGCGCCGCAGGGCTATGCTGAATTCGATGGCGGCGCGCCGAAGAAATTCGTCATTGACCCGCATCTGCAACTGCTGAACACGGCCTGACGCGCCGGCGCCCGGCGCGGCAAAAGCGGTGCCGGGCTTTGCAGAGGGAACAACCCGGCAAGGGTAGCTGCCGGCGCTTCGGCTAACCCTCGCGTGTCATGCGCCCTGCAAGCTTCACGCCTAAGCTTGATCACGACCGCTTGATGGCGGTCAAATGCCGGATGGCATAAGACGGGGAAGATGCCTTCCCTTGTCGCGGCCCGTCATGGCAAGCGCCGTGTGCGGGACGCACGGGACGCGCCGTGCCGCGAGGAGGTCGCCTGTGAGCAAGCCTTGCGTAACGGCGGCCGTTACTGTGGCCCAAGCAGTTTGCTTTGCCAGCAAGCGCCTTAACATGAAAACAGACTCAAGCAGGTTGCGCCCAGCCCGCCCCCAGCCGTTGCCGGCGTCGATGACGCCGTTTGCCGGGCGGGCGGCTGCCCTGCAGGACACGCCAACATGACGCCAGAACAACAAACCGCGGTGGAGGGCTTGCTGCGCAGCCACGCCGCCGCGCCAGGCGGCCTTTTGCCGCTGTTGCACGCGGTACAGGATCAACTGGGCTATCTGCCGCCGGCCGCCGTGCCGCTGATCGCCAGCGCTTTCAACCGCACTCGCGCCGAAATCGAAGGCGTCATCAGTTTCTATCACGATTTCCATACCGAACCGCCCGCGCGCCACACTTTGCGTTTGTGCCGGGCAGAGGCCTGTCAATGCATGGGAGGCGAAGCGCTGGCCGCGCAACTGCGCGACAGCCTGGGCCTGCCTGACGAGGGCGTCAGCGCGGACGGCGAGCTGGGCCTCATCCCGGTGTACTGCCTGGGCGCTTGCGCCTGCGCGCCGGCGCTGGAATTGGACGGCCGGCTGCATGCCCGCGTGACGCCGGACAAGCTGCGGCAATTGCTGCAAGGCCTCAAGGGCGGGGAGGGCGCATGCTGACTGTCTACATTCCCATGGATTCCGTCGCCTGCGCCGTGGGCGCGGACGACGTCGCGCAAAGGTTTGCCGAAGAGGCGGCGCGGCGCGGCATGGCGCTGGATATCCGCCGCACCAGTTCGCGCGGCCTGTTCTGGCTGGAGCCGCTGGTGGAGGTGGACACCCCGCACGGGCGGGCAGGTTTTCGCACGGTGACGCCGGAGGATGTGTCCGGCCTGCTGGCCATCGACATGGCCGCCGTGCGGGATCACCTTTTGTCCATCGGGCTGGTGGATGAACTGCCCTACCTGAAGAGCCAGCAGCGCTTGTTGTTTGCCCGCGCCGGCCTTACCCGGCCCTTGTCGCTGGATGATTATCTGGCCGCCGGAGGGTATCAGGGGCTGGAGAAAGCGGCCGCCATGAGCGGCGACGACATCGTCGCCAATGTCCTGGATTCCGGCCTGCGCGGCCGGGGCGGCGCGGCCTTTCCCGCCGGCATCAAATGGCGCACCGTGCGTCAGGCCGGTGCGGACAGCAAATACGTGGTGTGCAACGCTGACGAAGGCGACTCCGGCAGTTTTGCCGACCGCATGTTGATGGAGGGCGACCCCTTCCTGTTGCTGGAAGGCATGACCATCGCCGGGCTGGCGGTGGGGGCCACCCGGGGCTACATCTATGTGCGCTCCGAATACGCGCCGGCCATCGCCGTGCTGCGCCAGGCCATCGTCATTGCCCGGGAACACGGTTATCTCGGCGACAACGTGGCCCACGGCGGCCACGATTTCGATATCGAAGTGCGCGAAGGCGCGGGGGCCTACATCTGCGGCGAGGAAACCTCGTTGCTGGAATCACTGGAAGGCAAGCGCGGCACGGTGCGGGCCAAGCCGCCGCTGCCGGCGTTGCAGGGCCTCTTCGGCCAACCTACGCTGGTGCACAACGTATTGTCGCTGGCCTCCGTGCCGCTGATCCTGGCGCGCGGGGCGGCTTGGTATCGCAATTTCGGCATGGGCAGATCGCTGGGCACCATGGCCTTTCAGCTGGCCGGCAATGTGCGGCGCGGCGGCTTGGTGGAGCGGGCCTTCGGCCTGACCTTGCGCGAGCTGGTGCTGGATTACGGCGGCGGTACCGCCAGCGGCCGTCCGCTGAAGGCGGTGCAGCTGGGCGGCCCGCTGGGCGCCTGGATTCCGCCCTCCCTGCTGGACACCCCGCTGGATTACGAAGCACTGGCCGCCATTGGCGCCATGCTGGGGCACGGCGGCGCGGTGCTGGCGGACGATACGGTGGACATGGGGCGCATGGCGCGCTTCGCCATGCGGTTTTGCGCCATAGAGTCCTGCGGCAAGTGCACGCCCTGTCGCATCGGCTCCACGCGCGGCGTGGAAGTGATAGACCGCTTGCTGGCGGCTGGCAACGCCGAGGAGAAATCCCGGCAACATGCTTTGCTGGATGACCTCTGCCTCACCATGCAACATGGCTCGCTCTGCGCGCTGGGCGGCATGACGCCCTTTCCGGTGCAAAGCGCCCTCAAGTACTTTCCCGCCGATTTCGGCCTGACTTCCCAGGAGAACGCACAATGAGCTGCGCCTGTTCCTCCCGCGAGCCGGATCGCGGCACGCCGGCCCGCGCCGGCGAAGCCAGCATCACCCTCAACATTGATGGACGTGATATCAGCGTGCCGGCCGGCACCTCGGTCATGCATGCGGCCAGCCTGCTGGATACCCCCATTCCCAAGCTTTGCGCCACCGACAGCCTGGAGCCGTTTGGCTCTTGCCGCATGTGTCTGGTGGAAATCGACGGTCATCGCGGCTACCCCGCTTCCTGCACCACGCCGGTGTCGCCCGGCATGGTGGTGCGCACCCAGAGCGAAGCGCTGGCAGCACTGCGTCGCGGCGTGATGGAGCTGTACATCTCCGATCATCCGCTGGACTGCCTCACCTGTTCGGCCAACGGCAATTGCGAGCTGCAAACCGTGGCCGGGCAAGTGGGCTTGCGCGAGGTGCGCTACGGCTTTGAAGGCGAGGGGCACTTGCAGGAAACCAAGGATTGCTCCAATCCGTATTTCGATTACGACCCCTCCAAGTGCATTGTCTGCAACCGCTGCGTGCGCGCTTGTGAAGAGGTGCAGGGCACGTTTGCGCTGACCATCGCCGGCCGGGGCTTCGAGTCCCGCGTCAGAGCGGCGGGCGGGCCGGATTTTCTCGGTTCGGAATGCGTGTCTTGCGGCGCATGCGTTGATGCCTGCCCCACTGCTACGCTGATGGAAAAGAGCGTCATCCAGTGGGGTCAGCCGGATCGCAGCGTCACCACCACCTGCGCTTATTGCGGCGTGGGCTGCTCGTTCAAGGCGGAAGTGAAGGGCAACCGCGTAGTACGCATGGCGCCGGACAAGAACGGCCAGGCCAACCACGGCCACGCCTGCGTCAAGGGTCGCTTCGCCTGGGGCTACGCCAGCCACCCGGACCGCATCACCAAACCCATGATCCGCAAGAGCATCCAGGACCCGTGGCGCGAAGTGAGTTGGGAAGAAGCGCTGGCTTACGCCGCCGGAGAGTTCCGCCGACTGCAGCAACAGTACGGCCGCGAGGCGGTGGGCGGCATCACCTCCAGCCGCTGTACCAATGAAGAAACCTATCTGGTGCAGAAGCTGGTGCGCGCCGCTTTCGGCAACAACAATGTGGACACCTGCGCCCGCGTTTGCCATTCGCCCACTGGTTATGGTCTCAAGCAAACGCTGGGCGAATCGGCCGGCACGCAAAGTTTCGATTCCGTGATGCAAGCCGATGTAATCATGGTGGTGGGCGCCAACCCCACCGATGCGCATCCCGTGTTCGGCTCGCGCCTGCGCCGCCGTTTGCGCGAGGGGGCCAGCCTGATCGTGGTGGACCCGCGCCGCATCGACCTGGTGGACACCCCACATGGCCGCGCCAGCCATCATCTGGCGCTGCGCCCTGGCACCAACGTGGCCATGCTCAACGCGCTGGCCCACGTCATTGTCAGCGAAGGGCTGGTGGACGAAACCTTCGTCGCCGAACGTTGCGAAGCGGAGGCTTTCCGTCGCTGGCGTGATTTTGTCGCCCAGCCGGCGCAGTCGCCGGAAGCCGTCGCCGGGGTGTGCGGCGTGGCGGCGGAAGACATCCGCGCCGCCGCCCGCTTGTACGCCAATGCCGGCAACGCCGCCATCTATTACGGTCTGGGCGTTACCGAGCATAGCCAGGGCAGCACGGCGGTGATGGCCATCGCCAATCTCGCCATGGCCACCGGCAATATCGGTCGCGAGGGCGTGGGGGTGAACCCCCTGCGCGGGCAGAACAACGTGCAGGGCTCCTGCGATATGGGTTCCTTCCCGCACGAACTGCCGGGCTACCGCCATGTCTCGGACGGTAGCGTGCGCGGTCTGTTCGAGTCGGCCTGGGGCGTGGCCTTGCAGGCCGAGCCGGGGCTGCGCATTCCCAATATGTTCGAAGCGGCGCTGGACGGCAGCTTCAAGGGCCTGTACTGCCAGGGCGAGGACATCGCCCAGAGCGACCCCAACACCCAGCATGTCACTGCCGCCCTGTCCGCCATGGAGTGCGTGGTGGTACAGGACATCTTCCTCAATGAAACCGCCCGTTTTGCCCATGTGTTCCTGCCCGGCAGCTCCTTCCTGGAGAAGGATGGCACCTTCACCAATGCCGAGCGCCGCATCTCCCGCGTCCGCAAGGTGATGGAGCCGCTGGGCGGCAAGGCGGATTGGGAAGTCACCATCGCTCTGGCCGAAGCACTGGGCTACGCCATGCCGTATCGCCACCCGTCCGACATCATGGACGAGATCGCCCGGCTCACGCCCAGCTTCCACGGCGTCAGCTATCGCAAGCTGGACCAGCATGGCAGCCTGCAATGGCCCTGCAACGACAGCGCGCCGGAGGGCACCGTCACCATGCACGTTGACCGCTTCGTGCGCGGCGAAGGGCATTTCATGGTAACCCGCTATGTGCCGACCGAGGAAAAGGTCAATGCGCGTTACCCGCTGATCCTGACTACCGGCCGCATTCTCAGTCAGTACAACGTCGGCGCGCAGACTCGCCGCACCGACAATGTGGCCTGGCATGAAGAGGACCGGCTGGAGATCCATCCCAGCGACGCAGAACAACGCGGCATCGCCGATGGCGACTGGGTGGGCGTGGCCAGCCGCTCTGGCGATACCGTGCTGCGCGCTCGCGTCAGCGAACGCATGGCGCCGGGCGTGGTGTACACCACGTTCCACTTTCCGGAATCCGGTGCCAACGTCATCACCACCGACAACTCCGACTGGGCGACCAACTGCCCGGAATACAAAGTGACGGCGGTGGAAGTGCTGCGTGTCAACGAGCCTTCCGTGTGGCAGCAACGCTATCGCGAATTCAGCAGCCAGCAACAGGCGCTGTTGGCCGAAAGGCGGCGGGCGGAAAAGGAGACCGGTCGATGAATATCGAACAACTGGTGCGCATGGCCAACCAGATCAGCCAGTTTTTTGACGGCGACGCCAGCGAGGCGGAAGCGGTGGCGGATATCCGTAATCATCTGCAACGCTTCTGGGCACCGTCGATGCGCGAGGCGCTCTGCGCCGCGCTGGCCGAGGGGCGGGCGGAGGGCTTGAGCCACAGCGCCAGACAGGCGGTGGCCGGGCTGGATCAAGGCGGATAGCAACCGCCCAGTGCTGATGGCGTCATGAGCGTAAAACAGGCCGTTGTCGCGTAAGCGATAACGGCCTGTTTGTCTGGGGCTCAGGGCAGATCCTATGGCCAAGCAGCCACGCGCGGCTCAGGCCAGATCGCGGATCAGGCTGGCCACCTTGGTTGTGATGATATCCACCGCCGGGTCGTTGGCGCCGTGCGGCAGGATCACGTCGGCAAAGCGTTTGGTGGGCTCGATGAACTGGTTGTGCATGGGGCGCACGGTGGACAGGTATTGGTCGATCACGCTGTCGGTGGTGCGGCCGCGTTCGGCGATGTCGCGCTTGAGGCGGCGGATGAAGCGCACGTCCGGATCGGTATCGACAAAAATCTTCAGCGACATCATCTCGCGCAGCGCGGCGTCGTACAGCGGAAACAGCCCTTCGATCACGATCACCGGCGCCGGCTGGATGGTGATGGTCTGCTCGGAACGGGTGTGATTGGCAAAATCGTATACCGGCATGTCAATGGCGCGGCCGTTGCGCAGATCGTCGATGTGCTCGATCAGCAAGGGCCAGTCGAAGGCGTGCGGGTGGTCGTAATTGGTGGCTAGCCGTTGTTCGAAGGTGAGGTGGCTCTGGTCTCGGTAGTAGTAGTCCTGCACGATGACCGCAGCCATATCGTCGCCGATGGTTTCCAGCACCTTGACCGTAACCGTGGTTTTGCCGCTGCCGCTGCCACCTGCAACGCCGATGATGAACGGTGTGGTCATGGGTACTGCCTTTCGGGATCGCAAAAAAACGCGCCATTTTAATGAGTTATGGCGCGTTGATCCATCAGTTTTGCGCTGTTTTTTTCCGTATTACTGTCCGCCGCTGCCAGCGGGAGGGCAGTAGCGCGGCAGCGGCGGAAACGGAAACCGCCGCGTCAGCCTTCCGCTTCGGCTTCGGCCAACCATTGCTGCATGGCCGGCAGCGCGCGCAGGTGGGCGGCGTAGCGGGCGGACAGCGCCGGCAGCGCCACATGATAGGTATGGAAACGCCAGACCACCGGCGCGAAGAAGGCATCGGCGATGCTGAACTCGCCAAACAGGAAGGGGCCTTGCGTCTGGTTGCGTTCCAGCTGGTGTTCCCACAAATCAACGATGCGCTCGATATCGGCCAGCGCCGCATCGGACAATGGCTTGCCCGGCAGGCTGGCGGTGACGTTCATTGGCAGCTCCTGGCGCAGGGCGGTGAAGCTAGAGTGCATTTCCGCCACCATGGAGCGGGCTTCGGCGCGCTGCGCGGCATCAAGCGGCCACAGCTTGCCGGGAAAACAGTCGGCCAGGTATTCGCAGATGGCGAGGCTGTCCCACACCGCCAATTGGCGGTCGCGCAGGAAAGGCACTTTGCCGGCCGGGTTGTAGGCAAGGATTTGCTGCTTGCTGTCGGCGCGACCCAGCGGGATGAGCACTTCTTCAAACGGCTCGCCCAGCATTTTCAGGGCGAGCCAGGGGCGCAGCGACCAGGAGGAAAGATTCTTGCTGCCAATGACAAGGGTAAACATGGTGGTGCTCCGGCGAGGTGGGGAATGCACCATGGTAGCGGCTGGTACGCTGCAGGGGTAGAGAAAATGACAACGCCCTATCCGGAGGCAGGGCGTTGATGGGCAGCGGTTGCCAGCCGCTCTTAGTCGGCTTCGTCGATCCAGGCTTGCTGGATGGCTTCCAGCACGCGTTCGCCGCCGCGACTGTGATCGTCGTCGAAACCGGGCAGGCTGACCACCCAGTTGTGCAGATCAACAAAACGGACGGTTGTCGGGTCCACGTCCGGGTAGGTGTCGGCCAGTTCGATGGCGATGTCGTTAACGTCGGTCCATTTCATCTTGGTGCTCCAGAGGCGGCATGAGCATGCGCGGTTTGCCGGTGTGTTGTCGGCAGCCGACGCATGGCGCGGCGGTTCTCAACGGGCGTGCGCGATCAGCGGCGGATCGCGCGCGTTTTCAGTGATGCTCGCGGGCGTGGTTGATGGTGTAACGCGGGATTTCCACCACCAGGTCTTCCTCGCCGATCACGGCCTGGCAGGACAGGCGGGACTGGGCTTCCAGCCCCCATGCTTTGTCCAGCATGTCTTCTTCCAGTTCGTCCGCGTCGTTCAGCGAATCGAAACCCTCGCGTACAATGCAGTGGCAGGTAGTGCAGGCACAGGACAGTTCGCAGGCGTGCTCGATTTCGATGTCGTGTTCCAGCAGCACTTCGCAGATGTTCTTGCCGGTTTCGGCGTTGTCGATGACCGCCCCATCGGGGCAGAGGTCGGCATGGGGCAGCACGATCAGGCGTGGCATGAAAAATCCTTATAGCTCGGCAATGTTCTGGCCCTTGAGGGCGCGCTGGATGTTGCGGTCCATGCGGCGGGCGGCAAAGTCTTCGGTCACCTTGTTGAGGTGATGCGTGGCCTGGTTCACCTGGCGGGTGTCGTCGGCGGCGATGGCTTCGGCGATGGCGGCAAGGGCTGTGTCCACCAACTGGCGCTCGTCTTCGGCCAACAGGTCGCCGTCGCTGGCCAGGGCGGAGACGGTGGCGTCGCGCAGGCTTTCCGCATCCACCACGGCTTCGCGCAGCTTGCGCGCTTCGATGTCGTCCTGCACATGGCTGAGCGATTCGGTCAGCATGCGGCTGATGTCTTCGTCGCCCAGGCCGTAGGACGGTTTGACTTCGATGCTGGCCTCCACGCCGCTGGTCATTTCGCGGGCGGAGACGGCCAGTAGGCCGTCGGCGTCTACTTGGAAGGTGATGCGGATGCGCGCCGCGCCGGCCACCATGGGCGGGATGCCTCGCAGCACAAAGTGCGCCAGGCTGCGGCAATCGGAGATCAGCTCGCGCTCCCCTTGCACCACGTGGATGGACATGGCGGTCTGGCCGTCCTTGAAGGTGGTGAACTCCTGCGCGCGCGCCACCGGGATGGTGCTGTTGCGCGGGATGATCTTTTCCGCCAGGCCACCCATGGTTTCAATGCCCAGCGACAGCGGAATCACATCCAGCAGCAGCCATTCGTCGTCGGTTTTGTTGCCCACCAGTACATTGGCCTGGATGGCCGCGCCCAGCGCCACCACCTTGTCCGGGTCGAGGTTGGTCAGCGGAGGTTGGCCGAAGAAGTCGCCCACCGCTTTTTGCACGTGGGGCATGCGGGTGGCGCCGCCCACCATCACCACGCCCTTGACGTCTTCAGCCTGGATGCCGGCGTCGCGCAGTGCTTTGCGCACCGGCAGCAGGGTCTTGTCGACCAGGGTTTTGGTGATCTGGCGGAAGGTGGCCTGATCCAGCGTCAGGTCGATGGCCTGGCCATCGGACAACAGTGCGGTGACTCGGGTATCGAGGTGCTCGGTCAGCGCCTCCTTGGCTTCGCGAGCGCGGGTGAGAAGCAGGCGGCCGTCTTGCGCCGACAGGCCGTGCAGGCCTGCCTGCTCGAGAATCCAGCAGTACACGCGATGGTCGAAGTCGTCGCCGCCCAGCGCGGAGTCGCCGCTGGTGGCCATCACTTCGAAGACACCGCGAGTGAGCTTGAGAATGGAGATGTCGAAGGTGCCGCCACCCAGGTCGTACACCACATAGGTGCCTTCTGCGCCGTTGTCCAGACCATAAGCAATGGCAGCGGCGGTGGGTTCGTTCAGCAGGCGCAGCACATTGAGGCCGGCCAGACGCGCGGCGTCCTTGGTGGCCTGGCGCTGCGCGTCGTCGAAATAGGCGGGCACGGTGATGACGGCGCCAGTGAGTTCGCCGCCCAGCGCCGATTCCGCCCTGGTCTTGAGCGCGCGCAGAATGTCGGCCGATACTTCCACCGGGCTTTTCACGCCGGCGCGGGTTTGCAGCTGCAGCATGCCCGGCGCGTCCACGAAGCGGTAGGGCAGGGCGGGCGCGTCCTTGATGTCCTTCACGCTGCGGCCCATGAAGCGCTTGACTGAAGAGATGGTGTTCTGCGCGTCGCGGGTCTGCTCGCTTTGCGCTTCATGCCCCACCACGGTTTCACCGTTCTGCAGGTAGCGCACCACGGACGGCAGCAGGCTGCGGCCGAATTCGTCGGCCAGCACGGCGGCGGAGCCGCTGCGTACGGTGGCCACCAGCGAATTGGTGGTGCCAAGATCGATGCCTACCGCCAGGCGGTGTTCATGCGGCGCGGCGGACAGACCGGGTTCGGCGATTTGCAGTAGGGCCATGACTCGTCTTTATTGTTGTGGAGGGTAAACGGCGCGCTCAGCCCAGCAGGCTTTCGATGGCGTCGCCGATCTCCTGTTCCAGTTTTTCCAGAAAGCGCAATTTTCTCACCAGAAGCGCGGCGGCGTCCAAGTCCGGGGCCGTATCCAGCGCGACGGCCAGTTCGGCAACCCGCTCGCGCATCTCGTCGCGCAAACGGGCGGACAGCGCATCCAGCGCTTCCACCTCGCCGCTGTCGCGGGCGTCTTCGATGCTTTCGCGCCACTCCATTTGCGCCATGAGGAAGTCCGCCGGCATGCTGGTATTGGTTTCTTCGCCGGTATCCACGCCTTGCAGCGACAGCAGGTAACGGCCGCGATTCACTGGGTTCTTGAGGGTCTGGTAGGCCTCGTTGACGCGCGTGGCCATCATCAGCGCCACGCGTTTTTCCGCTTCGGGGCGGCTGGCGTGACGATCGGGATGCACTTCGGCGGCGGCGGTGCGCCAGGCGTGGTCAAGACGCTCGGTATCCAGCGCGAAAGCGCGCGGCAGGCCCAGCAGGGAGAAGAAATCCTGAGTGAAGTCGGTTGTCATCAGCGAAAAGGCGGGCGCAAGTGCGAGTGGGAATGGTCGGCAACCAGATAGCGGCAGCCGACCCGGCAAGGATCAGACGTTGAAGCTCTCGCCGCAACCGCACTCGTTCTTCACATTGGGATTGTTGAACTTGAAGCCTTCGTTCAAGCCTTCCTTGGTGTAGTCGAGTTCGGTGCCGTCGATGTAGGCCAGGCTCTTGGCATCGGTAAACACCTTGACGCCATGGCTTTCGAAGGCGATGTCTTCATCGTTGGCGACATCGACGAATTCCAGCTTGTAAGCCATGCCGGAACAGCCCGAGGTCTTGACGCCCAGGCGAATGCCGAGGCCCTTGCCGCGTTTGCTGATGAACTGGCTAACGTGGCGCGCTGCGGTTTCGGAAAGCGTGATGGCCATGATGCGTCCTTACTTGCCGTGTTTTTGCTTGTAGTCTGTCACTGCGGCCTTGATGGCGTCTTCGGCCAGGATGGAGCAGTGGATTTTCACCGGCGGCAGCGCCAGTTCTTCGGCGATGGCGGTGTTCTTGATGGACAGCGCTTCGTCCAGCGACTTGCCCTTCACCCATTCAGTCACCAGCGAAGACGATGCGATGGCGGAACCGCAGCCATAGGTTTTGAACTTGGCGTCTTCGATCACGCCGTCGGCGTTGACCTTGATCTGCAGTTTCATCACGTCGCCGCAGGCCGGGGCGCCCACCATGCCGGTGCCCACGCTGTCGTCGCCCTTGTCGAAGGAACCCACGTTGCGGGGGTTCTCGTAGTGATCCATTACCTTGTCGCTGTATGCCATGTTTTCTCTCCTGCCGCTCCGGCCGCCCCGCTATCGTTCAGGGTTGGCCGAAGCTGATCTGTACTGTCAGTGGGCTGCCCACTGCACCGAGTTGATGTCGACGCCGTCCTTGAACATTTCCCACAGCGGAGAGAGTTCGCGCAGCTTGCCGATCTTGTCTTTCAGCAGCTTGATGGCGTAGTCGATTTCTTCTTCGGTGGTGAAGCGGCCGATGGTGAAGCGGATGGAGCTGTGCGCCATTTCGTCGCTGCGGCCCAGCGCGCGCAGCACGTAGGACGGTTCCAGCGAAGCGGAGGTGCAGGCGGAGCCGCTGGATACGGCCAGATCCTTGATCGCCATGATCAGGCTTTCGCCTTCCACGAAGTTGAAGCTCACGTTGAGGTTGTGCGGCACGCGTTGTTCTTCGTCGCCGTTGATGTACACCTCTTCCATGTCCTTGATGCCGTTCCACAGGCGATCGCGCAACATGCGGATGCGTTCGCTTTCGGCATCCATGTCTTCACGGGCGATGCGGAAGGCTTCGCCCATGCCGACGATCTGGTGGGTAGGCAGGGTGCCGGAGCGGAAGCCGCGCTCATGACCGCCGCCGTGCATTTGCGCTTCCAGGCGCACGCGCGGTTTGCGACGGATGTACAGCGCGCCGATGCCCTTGGGGCCATACACCTTGTGAGCGGACAGGCTCATCAGGTCTACCTTGAGGGTGGATAGGTCGATCTTGACCTTGCCCGGTGCCTGAGTGGCGTCCACGTGGAATATGATGCCCTTCTCGCGGCAGATTTCGCCGATTTGCGGGATGTCCTGGATCACGCCGATTTCGTTGTTCACATACATCACCGACACAAGGATGGTGTCGGGACGGATGGCGGCCTTGAATGCTTCCATGTCGATCAGGCCGTTTTCCTGCACGCCCAGATAGGTAACGTCAAAGCCCTGGCGTTCGAGTTCGCGACAGGTGTCCAGCACGGCCTTGTGTTCGGTTTTCACCGTGATGATGTGCTTGCCGCGCGTCTTGTAGAACATGGCCGCGCCCTTGATGGCGAGGTTGTCCGACTCGGTGGCGCCGGAAGTCCACACGATTTCCTTCGGGTCGGCGTTGAGCAGTCGGGCCACTTCGGCGCGCGCATTCTCTACCGCTTCTTCCGCCTCCCAGCCGAAGCTGTGGCTGCGCGACGCCGGATTGCCGAACTTGTCGGTCAGATAGGTGATCATCTTTTCGGCGACGCGCGGATCTACCGGCGTGGTGGCCGAGTAGTCGAGGTAAATCGGAAGCTTGAGGCTCATCAGTATTCTCCGTGGCAAGGACAGGGCGGATCAGGCGGCGCTGGCGGCTGAAGCCGACGAGCGGGGGCTGCTTTCGCGCTTGTCCTGTAATACATTGGTTTCTTTGGCCGACTCTTTGGCGCGCTGCTGCTCCACCAGATCGCCCAGGCTAACCTTGGACAGGTAGTCGAAGATGGTGGCGTTGAGCGTGGTCCACAAGTCGTGGGTCATGCAGCGATGGTTGTCATGACAGTTCTCGCGCCCGCCGCACTGGGTGGCGTCAACGGGTTCGTCGACGGCGGAGATGATGTCGGCAACGGAAATGTCAGGCGGGATCTTGGCCAGCGTGTAACCGCCGCCCGGGCCGCGCACGCTGTCCACCAGCTCGGCGCGGCGCAGTTTGCCGAAGAGCTGTTCCAGATAGGAGAGCGAAATGCTTTGGCGTTCGCTGATGCCGGCCAGAGTGACCGGGCCGTTGGATTCGCGCATGGCAAGATCCAGCATGGCGGTCACGGCGAAGCGGCCTTTGGTGGTCAGACGCATGATGAAGTACTCCGATTTGGGTGGTTGCAGCCATTATACCCAATTCCCGAGTATTTTGGTCAACTTTTTCGGCAGTGCCCCGGGGCCGACTGTCACGGCGCGGTGCAGCGGAATGTCCAGCCTGCTGGGGCAAAGTTGATAATTTTACTAGGTTTATGCCTGCTTGGGGCATTAGTTTCGATAGCGAACAGGGGCTGGTGTATTATTCGTTCAAACGCCCGTTTGGGCATGCCGACAAGCGCGATCCCGCCGTTTGCAACCTGCCGGTTGCTGTAGGCCGGGCGCAACAGACGTGATCACGCCAGTCGGCACATGAATTCAAGAAGAGACATGCATATGAAGAAAGTGGTCATCAGCGGCAGCGGATTGTTCACCCCGCCCAATGCCGTTAGCAATGAAGAGCTGGTCGAGGCCTTCAACGCCTACGTCAACAACTGGAATCGCGACAATGCGTCGGCCATCGAGGCTGGAGAGCTGGAGCCGCTGGCCGAGTCCAGCGCCGAGTTCATTCTCAAGGCCTCCGGCATCCGCCAGCGCTTTCTGATGGACAAGTCTGGTGTGCTGGATCCGGCGCGCATGGCGCCCTTCCTGCCGGAGCGCGGCAACGAAGAGCTCTCCGTTCAGGCGGAAATGGGCGTGGCGGCCGCGCGCGAGGCGATGCAGGCGGCAGGCAGGTTGGCCGAAGATATCGATATGGTGCTGGTGGCGTGCTCCAACATGCAGCGGCCCTATCCGGCGGTATCCATCGAGATCCAGCAAGCTCTGGGCATCAATGGTTATGGTTTCGACATGAATGTGGCCTGCTCCTCCGCCACGTTCGGTATCCAGACCGCTGTCAACGCAGTGCAAAGCGGCCAGGCCCGCGCCGTGCTGGTGATCAGCCCGGAAATCTGTTCCGCGCATCTCAATTTCCGCGACCGCGACAGTCACTTCATCTTCGGCGATGCCTGCACTGCAGTGGTGGTGGAGGCTGCGGACAGCGCCGTGTCCGCCAAGCGCTTTGAAGTGCTGGGCACGCGCCTTGCTACAGTGTTTTCCAACAATATCCGCAACAATTTCGGCTTTCTCAATCGTTGCGACGAGCGCGGTATCGGTCAGCCCGACAAGCTGTTTGTGCAGCAGGGGCGCAAGGTGTTCAAAGAAGTTTGTCCGATGGTGGGTGAGCACATCGTCGGCCATCTGGAGTCGCTGGATATCGCGCCGTCAGGGGTGGGGCGCTTCTGGTTGCATCAGGCCAATCTGTCGATGAACCACTTGATCTCCCGTCGCGTGCTGGGCCGTGAAGCCAGCGAAGCGGAAGCGCCGGTGATTCTGGACCGTTATGCCAACACCAGTTCAGCGGGTTCCATCATCGCTTTCCACTTGCACGGCGACGGGCTGGCCGCAGGAGACGTGGGCGTGATCTGTTCCTTTGGCGCGGGTTACTCGGTAGGCAGTGTTGTGGTGAAAAAGTGCTAGATTTGGCGGGCGGGTAATGTGTTGGCACAAATACCCGCCGCAAAAACAGTGATCGTGCTTGTCAAAAAGCGCGTCTCTGCATAATGTATCCGCCCATGGCGGTCCTCAGGATCGCCCGGGCCGAATCATAAGAAAATGAAGTCTGTACAAAGGAAAAGGAAAGAAACATGCAAGCTGCTAAGAAAATGCTGCTGGCTGCAAGCCTGATCGCCGGCGCCTCCATGGCCGCCCAGGCTGCTGGTACTCTCATTTACTGCTCGGAAGCCAGCCCGGAAGGTTTTGATTCCGCCCAGTTTACCGGTGGCAACACTTTCGATGCCGCCGGCCACGCCATGTTCAACCGTCTGGTTGAATTCGAACACGGCTCCACCAAGGCCGTGCCGGGCCTGGCCGAATCCTGGTCCGTATCCCCGGATGGCAAGACCTACACCTTCAAGCTGCGCAAGGGCGTGAAGTTCCACACCACCGACTACTTCAAGCCGACCCGCGAATTCAACGCGGACGACGTGGTGTTTACCTTCATGCGGATGTTCGACAAGAACCATCCCTTCCGCAAGGCTTACAACGTTGAATTCCCGTACGCTTCCGACACCGGTCTTGACGCCAACGTCGCCTCTGTCGAGAAGGTCGATCCCTACACCGTCAAGTTCAACCTGAAGAACCCGGACTCCGACCTGGTGATCAAGATCGCCATGCCCTTCGCCTCCATCCAGTCCGCCGAGTACGCCGACAAGCTGATGAAAGACGGCAAGGCTTCCCAGATCAACCAACTGCCGGTAGGCACCGGTCCGTTCGTGTTCAAGCGTTACCAGAAGGACGCCCAGATCCGTTACGCGGCCAACAAGGACTACTGGAAGAAGGGTGAAGTGAAGGTGGACAACCTCGTGTTCGCCATCACCACCGACGCTTCCGTGCGTTATCAGAAGATGAAGGCCGGCGAGTGCCACATCATGTCCTATCCGCGTCCGACCGATCTGGCCGCCATGAAGACCGATCCGGCGCTGAAGATGATGACTGCGCCGGGCTTCAACATCGGTTACCTCGCTTACAACGTCGAAAAGCCGCAGTTCAAGAAACTGGAAGTGCGTCAGGCGCTGGATATGGCCATCAACCGCAAGGCCATCATCGATGCCGTGTATCAGGGTCAGGGTCAGGAAGCCTCCAACCCGTTCCCGGCTTCTCTGTGGTCCTACAACAAGAGCCTGAAGAACGCCCCGTACGATGTGGCCAAGGCCAAGGCGCTGCTGGCCAAGGCCGGCTATCCGAACGGCTTTGAAATGAACCTGTGGGCCATGCCGGTTCAGCGTCCGTACAACCCGAACGCCAAGCTGATGGCCGAAATGATCCAGGCCGACTGGGCCAAGATCGGCGTGAAGGCCAAGATCGTTACCTACGAATGGGGCGAATACCTCAAACGCATGAAGAACGGCGAGCATGACGCCGGCCTGATCGGCTGGACCGGCGACTACGCCAGCCCGGACAACTTCCTCGGCGTTCTGCTCACTTGTGAAGCCGTTGGCGGTTCCAACTACGCCCGCTACTGCAACAAGGACTTCGACAGCCTGGTGCTGAAGGCTCGCACCACCAGCGACGTGAAAGAACGCACCAAGCTGTACATGAAGGCTCAGGAAATCTTCAAGCGCGATCTGCCGTGGTCCACCATCGCTCACTCGACTGTCAATCAGCCGATGCGCAAGGAAGTCAACGGCTTCAAGATCAGCCCGTTCGGCGATTACACCTTCCAGGGTGTCAGCGTCAAATAAGGTCTGAGGCTTTCCCGCAGGGGAAAGCTGCCGTCATCGGGGGCGCATGCGCCCCCGATGTCTTGCCTGCAATGCCTGCCCCATCCGTCCGCAAAGAGACGGAAGGCAGTGTCCGGTCCGCCTGGCGGCGGGGCGGAAACGCCAGATAGAGAAACAGAGTCGATGTCGCGGCCGCCAGGCCGTGGCATTGTGGTGGTCGGGATTGACCTGCGTCAAAGTCGCCCTGTAGGGCGGGTGCTATCTTGGCATCCGTCGCGGCAGAAGGCGCAACTGATGTAGGTGGGTGGTTCAGTTGCCGTCTTCTGTCCGACACCTTCCCGTGTCCTTCCCTGTTGTTTCTCGCGTTTCCTTCCCCTGTCTTGCTCCGGATCTCCCTCGGGTCTTATCGCGGCGTCGCGTCGTCACAAGCATTCGCGTCGCACAGGAGAAGTACACATGTTGTCTTTCATCTTTCGAAGGCTGGGCCTCCTGGTACCCACGTTCTTCGGCATCACCCTGCTGACCTTTGGCCTCATCCGCATGATTCCCGGCGACCCCGTGGAAGTGATGGTGGGCGAGCGCTCGCTGGATCCGCAAATGCACGCGGAAGCGATGCACCGTCTGGGTCTGGACAAGCCGCTCTACGCGCAATATCTCGATTACATCGGCAATCTGGCGCACGGCAATCTGGGCGAGTCGCTGGTAACCAAAACCAGCGTCTGGACCGAATTCAAGACCTTGTTCCCCGCCACGCTGGAACTGGCGCTGGCCGCCATGCTGTTTGCTGCGGTGTTTGGTCTGCTGGCCGGCGTGGTCGCCGCCATCAAGCGCGGTTCAATTTTCGATCATGGCGTGATGGGTATTTCTCTCACTGGCTTTTCCATGCCGATCTTCTGGTGGGGCCTGATCCTGATCATGTTCTTCTCGGTCAAGCTGGGCTGGACGCCGGTATCCGGCCGTCTTGATCTGGCCTTTGATATCGCGCCCAGAACCGGCTTCATGCTGGTCGACACCTGGTTGGCCGAAGCGGCCGATCCTTCGGCCAACGCAGGGGCCTTCAAGGACGCGGTGATGCACCTGATCCTGCCGGCCATCGTGCTGGGCACCATTCCGCTGGCGGTGATCGCGCGGATGACTCGCTCCTCCATGCTGGAAGTGCTGCGCGAAGACTACGTGCGCACCGCGCGCGCCAAGGGCCTGTCGCCGGCGCGCGTCATCTTCATTCACACCCTGCGCAACGCGCTGATCCCCGTGTTGACCGTCATCGGCCTGCAAGTGGGCACGCTGATGGGCGGCGCAGTGCTGACGGAAACCATCTTCTCCTGGCCGGGCATCGGCAAATGGCTGATCGACGCCATCGGCCGCCGCGACTATCCGGTGGTGCAGAACGGCATCCTGATCGTGGCCACGCTGGTGATCGTCACCAACTTCATCGTGGACATCCTCTACGGCGTCGCCAATCCGCGCATCCGTCACGCCAAATAACGCTAGCAGGTAAGCTCAATGACTAATGCTAAGACTACGACCGCAGCGTCGGCGGTTGAGGATCAGGCGCTGACCTATCCCTCGCCGTTCAAGGAATTCTGGCAAGGCTTCGCCCACAACAAGGGCGCCGTGGCCGGGCTGCTTTTCATGACCATCGTCACCTTGTGCGCCATTCTCGCGCCGCTGGTGGCACCGCATAACCCGATCGAGCAGTTCCGCGAGCATCTGCTGCAACCGCCGGTGTGGCTGGACGGCGGCAGCGCCTCTTTCTTGCTGGGCACGGACGAACTGGGTCGGGATATCCTCTCGCGCTTGATCTACGGTGCGCGCCTGTCGCTGTTCATCGGCCTGTGCTCGGTGGTGATGGCGCTGTTGCCAGGGGTGATCCTGGGCCTGCTGGCGGCTTTCTTTCCCAAGAGCCTGGGCAGCGTGATCATGCGCCTGATGGACATCATGATGGCCTTGCCCTCGCTGCTGCTGGCCGTGGCCATCATGGCCATTCTCGGGCCTGGCTTGCTCAACGCCATGATCGCCATCGCCACGGTATCGCTCCCGGCCTATGTGCGCTTGACGCGCGCCTCGGCCATGACGGAGCTCAATCGCGACTACGTCACCGCTTCGCGCGTAGCCGGCGCCGGCTTGTGGCGCCAGATGTTCATCACCGTGCTGCCCAACTGCATGGCGCCGCTGATCGTGCATGCCACCATGAGTTTCTCGTCCGCCATCCTCGAGATCGCCGCGCTGGGCTTCTTGGGCTTGGGCGTGCAACCGCCGACGCCGGAGTGGGGCACCATGCTGGCGTCCGCCCGCGATTACATCGAACGTGCTTGGTGGGTGGTGTCCTTGCCGGGCTTGACCATTCTGTTGTCGGTGCTGGCCATCAACCTGATGGGCGACGGCCTGCGCGACGCGCTTGACCCGAAACTGAAGCGCGCCGCCTGAGGAGAGGAAGCATGAGTCTGCTGGAAATCAAGAACCTCTCGGTGGAGTTCGGTTCGGAAAAGAACCCCTTCCGCGCTGTGGAAGGGCTGGACCTCACGGTCAATCAGGGCGAGATCGTCGGCATTGTCGGCGAATCCGGCTCTGGCAAATCCGTCACCATGATGGCCATGATGGGCTTGCTGGAAGGGCAGGGCCGCATTGTGGCGGATACCCTGCAATTCGACGGCAAGAACCTGCTCACCATTTCGGCGCGCGAGCGTCGCAAGATCGTGGGCAAGGACATTGCCATGATCTTCCAGGACCCGATGACGTCGCTGAACCCCAGCTACACCGTTGGCTACCAGATCATGGAAGTGCTGAAACTGCACCAAGGCCTGCGCGGAGCGGCTTTGAAGCAGCGCGCGCTGGAACTGATGGAAATGGTGGAAATCCCGGCGGCGGCAACTCGTCTGGCCGCCTATCCGCACCAGCTGTCCGGCGGTATGAGCCAGCGCGTGGTGATCGCCATGGCCATCGCCTGTAATCCCAAGCTGCTGATCGCCGACGAACCCACCACTGCGCTGGACGTTACCATTCAGGCGCAGATCATGGATCTGCTGGTCAATTTGCAGAAGAGCCAGAACATGGCCCTGATCATGATCACCCACGATTTGGCGGTGGTCGCCGAGGTGGCGCACCGCGTGGCGGTGATGTACGCCGGCCAGGTGGCCGAGTTGGCCGAAGTGCCGGGCATCTTCCGTCATCCGTCCCATCCGTACACCGAGGCGTTGCTGTCGTCGATTCCGGAGCACAGCAAGGGCGCGCATCGCCTGTCCACCCTGCCGGGCATCGTGCCGGGTCAGTACGACCGTCCGACCGGTTGCCTGTTGTCGCCGCGTTGTCCGTACGTCAAGGACGACTGCAAGACCCGGCGACCGGGTCTGACCGCTGTTGAGGGTGGCGTTGTGCGCTGCCACTACCCGATCTCGGCCAGGGAGGCATGATGAGTACCGTACTGCAAGCGCGGGATCTGACCCGCTACTACGATGTGAACCAGGGTTTTCTCAAGCCCCCGGCCCAGGTCAAGGCGCTTAATGGCGTGTCGTTCGAACTGCAGGCCGGCAAGACGCTGGCGGTGGTGGGCGAGTCCGGTTGCGGCAAGTCCACTCTGGCGCGCCAGCTCACCCTGATCGAGGCCCCCACCTCCGGTTCGCTGCTGCTGGACGGGCAGGATGCCGCCCAGGCAGGCAAGGCAGGGCTGAAGGCCATGCGCACCAAGGTGCAGATGGTGTTCCAGAACCCCTATGCCTCGCTCAACCCACGCCAGAAGATCGGCACCCAGTTGGGTGAGCCGCTGGCCATCAATACCAGCCTGTCTTCGGCCGAGCGCGAAGAGCGTGTGCGCGCCATGATGAAGCGCGTGGGTCTGCGCCCGGAGCACTACTACCGTTATCCGCACATGTTCTCCGGCGGCCAGCGCCAGCGCATCGCCATCGCACGCGCCATGATGCTCAACCCCAAGATCGTGGTGGCGGACGAACCCACCTCGGCGCTGGACGTGTCCATCCAGGCTCAAGTGCTCAATCTGTTCATGGATCTGCAGGACGAGTTCAATACGGCCTATGTGTTCATCTCGCACAACCTGGCGGTGGTGGAGCACGTGGCTGACGACCTGATGGTGATGTACCTGGGCCGCGCGGTGGAAGTCGGCGCCAAGGAAACCATCTACTCGCGTCCCTTGCATCCGTATACCCAGGCGCTGCTCTCGGCCACGCCTTCCATTCATCCGGAAGACCGTCGCGTCAAGATCAAGATCCAGGGTGAGCTGCCCAGTCCGCTCAATCCGCCCAGTGGTTGCGCCTTCCACAAGCGCTGCCCGCACGCGACTGAGCGTTGCAAGAGCGAAGTGCCGCAATTGCGCGAGCTGGAGCAGCGCATGATCGCCTGTCACCGGGCCGAAGACATCAACGTCTGATGCGCCTTGGCGGTGCATGAAGGTGTCTGACAAGGCCGGGGAAACCCGGCCTTTCTTGCTTCCTGCACCGGGATGGACTGCAATAAGGACAGGCGTGTCGCAAAAACGATCATTCATGACGCCATTTTTGCGCAGTGCAGCAAAAATGGCTTTACCCACTTTGACGAGCGAGATACAGTCGCCATGGCACACACACACCGAGGAAAAAGAGAAGTGAAGCGAGCCGTGTATGCCGGAAGCTTTGATCCGGTCACCAACGGGCATCTGTGGATGATCCGCGAGGCCGTCGAACTGTTCGACGAGTTGATCGTGGCCGTTGGCGTGAACCCGGAAAAGCACTGTACCTTCAGTGTGGAGGAGCGCGTGGAAATGCTGCGCGCCGTTACGCGCGGCTATAACAAGCTGCGCGTGGATGTGTTCGAAAACCAGTTCCTGGTGAATTACGCGCAAAGCATCGGCGCCAACTACATCATCCGCGGCATCCGCACCGCCAGCGATTACGAGTACGAGCGCACCATGCGCTACATCAACTCCGATCTGCATCCGGACATCACCACCATTTTCCTGCTGCCCCCGCGCGAATACGCGGAAGTCTCCTCCACCATGGTGAAGGGGCTGGTCGGTCCGCGCGGTTGGGAAAACATGATCCGCCAATACTTGCCCGAGCCGGTCTATCGCAAGCTCATCGCCATGTACGGCATTCAGAGCTGAACCGATACCGGACTTGCTGCCGCGCGCGCCTGCCGATAAGCTGGCGCGCGTTTGTTTTTGCGGGGAACACCCCATCAAGGATTGCCATGCCAGACGTTTCCGCCTTCACCAATCGCCTGCAGAAAAACTACAAGCACCTCGCCAAATGGGCGCGTCGCCAAGGGCTGGACGCCTGGCGCGCCTACGACAAGGACGTGCCGCAGTTTCCCTTCGCCGTTGATCTCTACGGCGACCGCGTGCATCTGCAGGAGTACGACACCGGCTGGGAAATGGAGGATGACGAATATCGCGACTGGATTCAGTCGGTAGTGGAAGGCATTGCCACAGTCACCGGCATCGTCCCCGAACGCGTCGCGCTCAAAAGCCGTCGCCGACAGAAGGGGGTCAGCCAGTATGAAAAACTGGGCAGTGCCGGCGAAGATTTCATCGTCGAAGAGTTCGGCCAACGGTTCATTGTCAATCTGGAAGCCTACCTCGATACCGGCCTGTTTCTCGATCACCGCAATACTCGCAAGCGCGTGCGGGAAGAGGCCGCCGGCAAGCGTTTCCTCAATCTGTTCGCCTACACCGGCAGTTTCACTGTGTACGCCGCCAACGGCGGGGCTGTCAGTTCGGAAACGGTGGACATGTCCAACACCTATCAGGACTGGTCGCGCCGCAATTTCGAACTCAACGGTCTGGACGCCGACCGGCACCAACTGGTGCGCGCTGATGTGTTCCAGTATCTGGAAGACGCCGTTGACGCCGGCAAGCGTTTCGATCTCATCGTGATGGACCCGCCCACCTTCTCCAATTCCAAGAAGATGCAGGACATCCTCGACGTGCAGCGCGACCACGTCTGGCTTATCGACTACGCCATGGCGCTACTCGCGCCGGGCGGCACGCTGTATTTCTCCAACAATCTGCGCAGTTTCGAGCTGGACGACAGGTTGGCCGAAGACTATCTGATCCGCGACATCAGCGCCCAGTCGGTACCGGAAGATTTCCGCAACCGCAAGATCCACCAGTGCTGGCAACTGCGCCGCAAGGAAAACTGACATGCCGCAAATTACGCTTGAATACACCGAAGGCTTGCAGCTGGACGTTCGGCTAACCCTGCTGGCGCTCAATCAGGCGCTAGTGGACACCGGCCTGTTTCAGCCCGGCGACATCAAGTCGCGCGCGGTGCGCCGCGAACAGTGGCTAACCGGGCTGGAAGCCGGCACGGCCCCCTTCGTTCATTTGCAGCTGGCCATTCTCACCGGACGCGATCTGCCCGCCCGGCAGCGCCTTTCCGCCGCCATCCTGCCGGTTCTGCAAGCGCAGGTGAATGGCCCGGTCGGCACCCAGCTATGCGTGGAAGTGCGTGAAATGGACAAGGACAGCTACGCCAAAACGATACTCTGAGCGGCGGCGCTCTCATCATCAGGATGGCAGGGTGCAATGCGCCTGATAGGAATTTTCCATTAGCGCTGGTCTTGCTTTCTTTCATACTGCAGCAATCTTCCCTGCATTACACCATCAGCCTCAAGGGCAGGAGAACAGCATGGCCTACGTCAACATCACAGGCGACACCTTCAACAGCATCGTCGACAAGGGCGGTGTGGTACTGCTCGATTTCTGGGCCGAGTGGTGCGGTCCTTGCAAAATGTTCGGGCCGGTATTCGAAGCGGCAGCAGAAAAACATCCGGATGTGGTGTTCGGCAAAATTGATACCGAGCAAGAGCAAGAACTGGCCGCCCACTTCCAGATCCGCTCCATTCCCACCCTCATGGCTATCAAGGACGGCATCATCGTCTTCAATCAGTCCGGTGCGATGATGGCGGGCCAGCTGGAGCAACTCGTCCAGGCTGTGCGTGATCTGGACATGGACAAGGTTCGCGCCGATATCGCCGCACAAGACCAGTAAGCTCCGCGCATTCTTCTCTATATCTTCACTATATAGAGAACCGGGTATGCAGAACCGGACCGACGCCAGGCCTCATGCCCGATGCGCCCGACCCCAAGCCCCTCGCAAGAGGGGCTTTTGTTTTGCGGTTTGCCGAAGGTGGGTGTTGGCGCGCATGCGCAATGCCTGATTGGTGCGGAGGGCGTGCGGGGTGACATCTTGCGCCCGACCTGTTGTGTGTTCCTTATCCTGCGTGTCCCTTATCCGGCCGTCTCTCCTCAGCCGCTCATGCCGCCTGTCTATATATAAGCTCCCATACAGAGCCCGGCCCAAGGTTGGCCGAAGGGTGTCTTCCGCCCGTCAGGGGCGGCTTCCGCCATCGGCAGCCAGGTTTCGCGGGTTTCCCCCTCCCGAGACGGGGAATTCCCCCGTTTCCATCGCCCATCCCCAGGCAAAGCTGCCCCTCATAGCCCGCCCAACAAGGTCCACGCGCTGGCGGATCGAAGAATCATGACGGGCCGGTTAAAACGAAACCGTTGCGGATCAAGGGTTTGGGTTGAGGCGGGCGGGGGCGAGTCGCTTTTTCTCAAAATACCTGTTGACGGAGGTTGGGGCGGGGGGTATA